>NZ_JBIBIA010000005.1:0-782044 GCF_042957325.1 Streptomyces sp. NPDC008086 | reverse complement strand
TCCCAGACGGTGGACATCGTCACCTCCTGGCGGCTCAGCAGAACGCCGGGCAGCGGGCCGCTGTCCCAGAACTTCTTGATGTCGCCCCGCAGCCGCGTCAGCACCTCGAACGCGCGGTCCACATCCAGCGGATACAGCTTGTCCGCGGGGACGCCGTCCGCCAGCAGCGCGAACTCCAGCTCCGGCAGGTCACCGTCCGGGTTGCACATCGAACGCCCGCCCTGGAAGGCACTCGTGTCGAAGAAGTCAGCCCACGACTGCGGCTTCCTACCCCCGAAAGCATCCGTGCGATACGCCATACAGGCGCCGTAGAAGCTGCTGCCGATCGCGTGGTCCGTGACCTGGGCCTCGGGGATCTTCGCGCTCTTCACGCTCTTGACCCGGTCCAGATCCAGCCTCTCCAGCGCATCCTGCTGGACGTACTTGGTGTGCGACATCATCGAGTTGTTGATCAGGTCGCACTGCGGCCGGCCCTGCTTGATCTGGGCCAGCAGCGGAGCGTCGTCCAGGTTCAGCACCTTCACCTGGATGCCGGTCTCCTGCGTGAACGGCGTGTAGATCGCCTTCTGCAGAGCCGCACCATAGGAACCGCCACTGTCACGGACGACCACCGTCTTCCCGCCCTTGCCACCGCTACCGGCGCCGGACCGGCTGGTGCCGGTACCACAGGCAGAGAGGGTGGTCGCAGCGGCGACACCCGCAGTGACCCCGCCTATTCCTCGCAGGAACAGTCTGCGGTCTATTCGGGCATCTTTCATTTGGTGCCTCCTGGTGGTACTGGCCGTGAGAAGGGGCGGCTGGGGACGTGGGAAGGGGGGCGGCTGAAATAGAGGTCTAGGGGCGGGGATCCACCTCGTCGGATCCGGCTCCCAGGCCGGGAGGCCGGAGAGTGTCGGCCCGCGCTGCCGTGTCGGGGTCCCACGGGACGGCCAGGGCGGCCAGTTCCTTGCCGGGGGCGACGGTGAGGCCGTGCATGCCGTAGATGATCCGTCCGTCGGCCGGGGCGTGGACGGTGTGTTCGCGGCCGTCGACGGGGTCGATGATGCGGCCGAGGAGGTCGCCTTCGGTGACTTCGCCGATGATGTCGGCGTCGAAGGAGAACTCCGGGTACCACAGGCCGGTGGCCTCGGCGGTGGCGCCGCCGGACCAGACCCATTCGCGGATCGGTGCCGGGGTGGAGCCGTCCTGGTCGAGGACGCCCAGGTGGCGCAGTGCCTTCAGCAGGCCGTCGACACGGCGGAGGGCGGTGGCCTCGTCCCGCTGGCCGAGCTGGCCCACCTCGACGAGGACCGCCGAGACGCCCCTGCGGGCGGCGGCCGCGTGGCTGTTGCCACCCTCGGGCGTCAGCCCGATGATGACGTCCTCGATGCCGAAGGAGCCTGCCAGTTCGGCCGTCGCCTTGTCCAGGTCCGGGTCACCGGTGACCCGGTAGCCGACGAAGTCCCGCAGGACCTGGTCGATGCCCCCGCAGTGCAGGTCGATGTAGACGTCGGCGCCGTCGACCAGGTTCGCGAAGAGCCAGGCGGCCAGCCGCTCGGTGGGGCCGCCGGCCGGGTCGCCGGGGAAGACGCGGTTGAGGTTCACGCCGTCGACCGGGGAGATGTTGAGCCGGCCCTGGTACACCGCAGGCGGGTTGGCAACCGGACAGATGATCACCTGTCCGTGCACCTCACCGGGGTCCAGCCCGTCCGCCAGTCGCACGGCGGCGTCGATGGGCGGGAACTCACCGCCGTGCACACCCGCGGTGATGACGACCCGGGGGCCGGGGCGGGCCCCGTTGACGAGGGTCAGCGGGATGTCCGCGGTGAGGGTGCCGAGGTCGGCGCGGACGGTGCCGCGGGCCTTGGCGCCCGGCTCGGCGACCAGGGTGCCGACGGAGAGCGTGGTGTCGTTCATGGTCATGCCTCCGTACGGCCGATGGTGGACAGGAAGTCGATGGGCTGGGGCGAGGCGCCGTCCAGCGCGAGGTCCGCGGCGATGTCGCCGAAGGCGGGCGAGAGTTTGAAGCCGTGACCGGAGAATCCGGCGAGGAGGATGACGTTCTCGGCGCCGGGCAGCGGGCCGACCAGGGGGCGGCTGCTCTCCGTGTAGCCCTCCATGAAGACGGACAGGCGAGTCGGGTCCGGGTGCAGATCGGGCAGGTAGCGCCCGATCAGCTCGGAGAAGACCTCCAGTTCGTCCGGCCGCACGGTGCGGTCCAGCTGGTTGGGGTCGTCGGCGAGCCGGTGCAGCGCGCGGGACAGTCCGAGCTTGACCGAGATGCCGTCCGGGGAGGGCAGGCCGTAGCAGTGGGTGGGTGCCGTACGGATGAACGCCGGACGCTCCTCGCCGAACCAGGCTTCGGGGGCGGTGGGCACGTACCAGGCGCTGACAAGGCGGCGGACTTCCACCTCCCACGGCAGGTCGGGCAGGAGGTCGTTGACCCAGGGGCCGGGCGTGACGACGGCGGTGTCGAAGCGCTCGCTGCCGGAGTCGGTGCGGATCTCCACACCGCCCGCGACGGGCACTATCTCGCGGACCGTGGTGTAGCGGTGGATCACGGCGCCCAGTTGCTCGGCGCGGCGGGCGGCGGTCTGGATCGTCAGCTCCGGGCGGATGAAGCCGGCGCGGCGGTCGAGTACGGCCGCGTCGCCGTCCTCTATGCGGTACTGCGGGAAGCGCTTGTCGAGCGTCTCGGCGTCCAGCACCTCGTGGTCGAGGTCATGCTCGGCGATGGACTGAAGGACGGTGGCCATCTGCTGGTGATCGGTCGGCCCCATGAGGAGGCACCCGGTCAGGCGGCGCAGCTCGCGTCCGGTCTCCTGCTGGAGCTGCTCCCAGAGAGCGTCGGCGTGCTTGAGGAGCGGGACGTAGCGGGAGTCCTCGAAGTGCGCGCTGCGGAAGATCCGGGACTCGCCGCCGGCGGCGCTACGGTCGTGGCCGGGTGCGTAGCGGTCGTATCCGACGACTTCGGCGCCGCGGGCCGCCAGCCGCCAGGCGGCCTGGCTGCCCATCGTTCCGACGCCGACCACCGCGACGCGCTTCCTGGCAGCTGACACAGGACTTTCCTTTCGTATCGCCGAGGCGCATGCTGGGCCTTCGACGTGAGGCTGTTCGATTCGAGATGGTTTGGGCGGGAGCCAGGTCCTCGTTGTGGACCTGAGGCTCGCAACCGCCGCGTCTCGCAGTCCGGCTCACTTCGGGGGGGTCTCCACCAAGGGCCGTGCCACATTGTGGAATGCTGTGCTAGAATCTGGCACAGAGAATGACAGTGGATTCCGAGGGGAGTCAAGAGGGTGTCCAGCAGAAATTACGAGGATTAACAGGGGGAAACCGGATGGAAATGAAGAGCGTCACCAGGTCGCTGCGCGTCCTGGAGGCGGTCGCCCAGCATCAGCCCGTGACCGTGGGGGAGTTGACGAAGCTCTTCGGACTGCCGAAGTCCACCGTGCAGCGCACCCTGGTCACACTGGCGGAAGCCGGCTGGCTGCGGGCGAACCGCAAGGACACCACCCGCTGGGAGATCGGCGCCCGCGTCCTGGCCGTACGACCCGCCGCCCTACAGGGCTCCAGCCTGTTCGCCGCCGCCCGTGAACCCATGGTTCGCCTTCGGGACGCGGTGCACGAGACCATCCACCTGTCGGTGCCCGACGCCCTGCAGTGCATGGTCGTGGTGGACCGCGTCGATTGCGACCATCCGGTACGGACCTTCCACACGATCGGCGACACCTCACCTCTGCACGCCACAGCCGTCGGGCGCGCCGTTCTCGCGCACCTGCCGAGGCGGGACGTCGAGGACCTCATCGCTGCCGGGCTGGAGCGATTCAGCGACACGACTCCCGATGAACCGGACGACCTGCGCGCCGAGCTGGACCGCATCCGCACCGACGGCTACGCGGTCAACCGCAACCAGTTCCGGCCGGGCGTCTGCGCCGTCGCCGCCGCCGTGCTCGACGAGGACGGCACCCCACTGGCAGCCGTGGCCGTCTCCATGCCCGAGGCACGCTATGACGAGGAACGGGCGCCCAAGTGGGGCCGCCTCGTCGCGGACACGGCCGCGGAGATCTCACAGCGCCGCCTGGGCGCCTGACCGGCGGACGACGACCCGCAAGCCGTCGACCGAGGGCCGGCTCGCACGCGTCAGCGCGCGAGCCGGCCCTCAGTCTTGTGTCACGGCAGCCACCGCCCCGCGCCCCGCCGGGGGGAGGCCGGACGCGGGGCGGCCGCACCACGCGGCACGGCAGGCCTGGTCAAGGCACCACCGCTGTCCGTTGCCGCGGGGAATCGGGACTCCCGGCGCACCTCAAGGCCGGTCCGCCGATCAGCCGAACTTCAGCGTCATGCCGCATTGTGGAACGCTATGCTAGAGTCCGGCACGAATCGCGATCGAGACTCCGTTCTGGAGTCACGAAATGAGAACCGGGAATCCACAGGTCTGAGGGGGCATCGAATGGAAATGAAGAGCGTCACCAGGTCGCTGCGGGTTCTGGAGGCGGTCGCCCGACATCAGCCCGTGACTGTCGGGGAGTTGACGAGGATTTTCAGCCTGCCGAAGTCGACCGTGCAGCGCACCCTCGTCACCCTCAAAGAGGCGGGCTGGCTGCGGGCGAACCGCAAGGACACCACCCGCTGGGAGATCGGCGCCCGCGTCCTGGCCGTACGACCCGCCGCCCTACAGGGCTCCAGCCTGTTCGCCGCCGCCCGTGAACCCATGATCCGGCTCCGCGACGAGCTGAACGAGACCATCCACCTGTCGGTGCCGGACGCCCTGCAGGGCATGGTCGTCGTCGACCGCGTCGATTGCGACCACGCCGTACGCACCTTCCACGCCATCGGCGACACCTCGCCCCTGCACGCCACCGCCGCCGGGAACGCCGTCCTCGCCCATCTGGGGAAGTCCGAGATAGACGAGGTCACCGCGGGCGGGCTGGAGGGTTACGGCGAGGAGACCATCACCGAGCCGGGGCGACTGCGGGCGGAGCTCCACCGCGTTCGAGAGCGTGGCTACGCCGTCAACCACAACCAGTACCTGCAGGGTGTCTGCGCGATCGCGGCACCCGTGCTCGACGGTGAGGACACACCGCTGGCCGCCGTGGCCGTCTCCATGCCCGACTCCCGCTTCGAGTCCGGCCGACTGCCCGAGCTGGGCCGGCTGGTCGCCGAGACGGCGGCGGAGATCACCGCCCGGCACCTGGCCTGACGACGGCTGCGGCATCACTTCACGATCACGTAGATCTTGCGCACGGTTTCGATGGTCTTCCAGACACCGACGAAACCCGGCTTCATGACAAAGCTGTCGCCCGCCTTGTAGACCACCGGCTCACCCCCGTCCGGCGTCAGTTCGACGACGCCGGCGAGGATATGGCAGAACTCGAAGGTCTCACCCTTGATCGAGCGCGTCTCGCCGGGCGTCGCTTCCCAGACTCCCGTATGGATCATCTCCCCGCGGGCGATGTCCTGGGGCCAGGTCATGAACGCCGGGTCGCCGGATACCAGACGTTCCGGGAGCGGGCCGGACTTGTGCGGCGCGACGGAGGGATTGCTGTCGATGGTCTTCAGGAACGACATGGTGTTTCCTTTCCTGGGTGCGAGTCCCGGAGTCGAGAAATTGACGGCCGCGGCCCGCGTCGATCCCCGGGCCCGGGCAGGAGAGGCTGCCGGACTCGCAGGTTGCCGAGGCCGTCGCCGAGGAGAGATCACGGGCCGTGCACCCGCGCCCGGTGGCGTGGAGGACCGGGCACGGGTGAGGCCCGTCACGGTGCGCGCTGCGGCGCGGTCAGGGCATGACCGCCGTCAGCTCACGGGCACCGCGAGGTACTGGTACTCCAGGAACTCGTCGATCCCGACCCGGCCGCCCTCGCGGCCCAGCCCCGACTGCTTGACGCCGCCGAAGGGTGCCGCCGGGTTGGACACCAGACCCGTGTTCAGCCCCACCATGCCCACCTCCAGCCGCTCGCTCACCCGCAGGGCACGGTCGAGGCCCTCGGTGAAGACGTAGCCGACCAGGCCCCAAGGGGTGTCGTTGGCCCGGTGGATCACCTCGTCCTCGTCGTCGAAGGTGAGGATCGCGGCGACCGGGCCGAAGATCTCCGTTTCCATCAGCCGACTGCCGGGATCGACGTCGGCCAGCACGGTCGGCGGGTAGAAGCAGCCGGGGCCTTCGGGGGTACGGCCTCCGACGAGCACCTGCGCCCCGCGCTCCACCGCGTCGGCGACCAGATCCGCCACCTTGGCGCGCCCCGTCCTGTCGATCAGCGGGCCGACATCGACGCCGTCCCGGGTGCCCGGGCCTACGATCAGCGAGCCCATGCGCTCGGCCAGGCGCCGCCCGAACTCCTCCGCCACCGAGCGGTGCACGAAGAAGCGGTTGGCGGCCGTGCACGCCTCGCCCATGTTGCGCATCTTGGCGACCATCGCGCCGTCGACGGCCTTGTCCAGGTCGGCGTCCTCGAAGACGATGAACGGCGCGTTCCCGCCCAGCTCCATCGAGGTTCGTACGACCGCCTCCGCGCTCTGGGCGAGGAGCAGCTGTCCGACGGCCGTGGAGCCGGTGAAGGAAAGCTTGCGAATCCGCCCGCCGCGCAGGAGCGGTTCGCACACCTCCCCCGCACGGGAGGTGGTGACGACGTTGAGCACGCCGTCCGGCAGCCCGGCCTCCTTGAGGATCGCGGCGAGGGCAAGGCTGGACAGAGGGGTCTGCGGGGCGGGCTTGAGCACCATGGTGCAGCCCGCGGCGACCGCCGGGCCGATCTTGCGGGTGCCCATGGCCAGCGGGAAGTTCCACGGGGTGATCAGCAGGCAGGGGCCGACCGGGCGGCGGGAGAGCAGCATGCGGTTGCGGCCGTCCGGCAAGGTGGCGAGGCCGCCGTCGATGCGCACGGCCTCCTCGGAGAACCAGCGGAAGAACTCGGCCGCGTACGCCACCTCGCCCCTGGCCTCGGCGAGCGGCTTGCCCATCTCGGACGTCATCAGATGGGCGAGCTCGTCGGTACGCTCGATGATGATCTCGTAGGCGCGGCGCAGGATCTCGCTGCGCACCCGGGGTGCCGTACGCGCCCACTCCTCCTGCGCCTGCACGGCCGCTTCCTCGGCAAACTTGGCGTCCTTCGCGCCCGCGTCGGCCACGTGGCAGAGGACCTCGCCGGTGGCGGGGTCGTCGACGGGCATGGTGGCACCGTCCGCGGCATCCACCCAGGCGCCACCGATGAACAACTGTGTGGGTGTGTCGGTCATGAGTTCTCTCCTGGTTGTCCGGGTCGGTCGGCGGCGGGGTCGAGCAGTTCCGCGAGGTGCAGGGCACGGATGCCCCGGTCTGCGGCGAGGTGGTCGATCTGGGTGGCACAGCTGAAGCCGTCGGCCACGACGACGGCCGGTGCGCCCGGGTCGATGTCGTCGAGGCGGGGCTTGAGGGCGAGGTCGGCGACTGCCATCGAGGTGTCGTAGTGCTGCTCCTCGAACCCGAAGTTGCCGGCGAGTCCGCAGCAGCCCTCGGCCTCGTCGACCTTGCGCACGCCGAGGCGGCCGAGCAGGTCGCGGGGGTGGCGGCCCTTGAAGGTGGCGTACTCGTGGCAGTGGGTCTGCAGCACGACGTTGTCCGGCAGCTCCGGGGGCGTCCAGCCGGGCGCGGCGAGGTCGGTGAGGGCTCCGGTGAGGGTGTGGACGCGGGCCGCGACGCGCCGGGCGGCGTCGGTGCCGAGGAGTTCGGGCACGTCACGCTTGAGCGCCGCGGCGCAGCTGGGTTCGGCCACGACGATGGGCCGTTCGTCGCCGTTGTCCAGGCGGGCGACGGTGCGGGCCATGATGCGGCGCGCGAGGGACAGCTGTCCGGTACTCACCCAGGTCAGGCCGCAGCACAGATCGTCCTCGGCCGTGCAGGGGATGCCGGCGTCGGCGAGTACGCGGCTCGCGGCCCCGGCCACCTCGGGGCGGAAGGCGCGGGTGAAGCTGTCCACGAAGAGCAGCGTCTTCGTCGGTTCGCCGGTCCGCGACGCGCGCAGGGCCCGGCGCACCGCGCGGCGGGAGGCGAAGGCCGGGATCCGGCGCTTGGTGGTCACGCCGCCGAGGCGCGCGAGCAGCTTCCCGACGGGGCCGCGCAGCAGCGCGTTCACCGGGCGGGCCACGTATCCGACGAGCTTGGACGTCAGGGGCAGCCAGCCCAGGGAGTAGTGGGAGCGGGGTCTGACTCTGCCTTTGTAGTGCTGGTGCAGGAACTCCGCCTTGTACGTGGCCATGTCGACGCCGACCGGACAGTCGCTGGAACAGGCCTTGCAGGACAGACACAGGTCGAGGGCGTCACGCACCTCCGTGGAGTGCCAGCCGTCCTGGACGGTTCCGCCCCGCACCATTTCCTGGAGCAGACGGGCCCGGCCCCGCGTCGAGTCGTTCTCCTCCCCCGTGGCCCGGTAGCTGGGGCACATCACTCCGCCGGCGTCGCTGCGGCAGCGGCCGACCCCGACACAGCGGCGTACCGCTCCCGCGAAACCGTCCTCGTCGTGGGGGAAGGAGAACAGCGTCTCGACGGGCAGCACCTCGGCGGGCGTGTGCAGTGCCAGGTCGGCGTCGAGGGAGGCCGGGGCCACGATGACGCCCGGGTTGAGCAGCCCTTCGGGGTCGAAGATCTCCTTGAAGCCGGCGAATGCCCGGATCAGCCGGTGGCTGTACATGACCTCCAGCAGCTCGCCCCGGGCCCGTCCGTCGCCGTGCTCGCCGGACAGGCTTCCGCCGTGCTCGACGACCAGGGCGGCGGCCTCCGTCAGGAACCGGCGGGTGGCGGCCCGCCCTGTGTCCGTGGCGAGGTCGAAGTCGATGCGCACATGGACGCAGCCCGCTCCGAAGTGCCCGTACAGCACACCGGTGAGACCGTGCGCGGCCAGCAGCTTGCGGAAGTCGCGCAGATAGGCGGCCAGGTTCTCGGGCGCGACGGCGGCGTCCTCCCAGCCCGGCCAGGACTCCCCGCCGTCGACCAGGCGGGCGGCGAGCCCTGCCCCGTCCTCGCGGACCCGCCACAGCGAGCGCCGCTCGGCCGGACTGTGCACGACCCGCCCACCGGTCATCCGGCCCTGCGCCTTGAGCACGTCCAGCAGTTCGGCGGCGCGGGCGTCGACGGCCGCCTGGTCGTCACCGTCGAGCTCGACGTACAGCCAGGCACGCCCCTCGGGGAGGCCGGTGACGGAGTCCGGGCCGCGCCGGGCGCGCATGGTGGCGACGATCGCCTCGTCCATGCCCTCCACGGCGGTGGGGTTCCGGCGCAGGATCTCGGGGACGTCCTCGGCGGCGTCGACCACGTCGTCGTAGCCGAGGGTGAGCAGGGTGGAAGCCTGTGCGGTCGCCACGAGGCGGACCGTCGCTGCGGTGACGACCGCACAGGAGCCCTCGGTGCCCACCAGTGCGCGGGCCATGTCGAAGCCGTGCTCGGGCAGCAGGTGGTGCAGCTGGTAGCCGGAGACCTGGCGCGGTACCCGGCCCAGCTCGGTGCGGATCGACGCCAGGTTGCCGTCGATCAGGCGGCGCACGTCTGCTTCCAAAGCGGCGACACGCCGGACGGCTTCCGTGTCGTCCGGGTCGACGGCGCGCAGTCCGGTGCGGTCGGCGACGGCCCGCACGCCGTCGGCCGTCACGATCTCCAGCGCCTCGATGTGGCCGCTGGTGCGCCCGTGCCGCACGGATCGGTTGCCGCACGCGTCGTTGCCGATCATGCCGCCGATGGTGCAGCGGCTGTGCGAGGAGGGGTCGGGGCCGAAGGTGAGCCCGTGCAGGGCGGCCGCGGACCGCAGCGCGTCCAGGATCACTCCGGCCTCGACGCGCGCGGTGCGGGTCACCGGGTCGATGTCCAGGATCCGGTTCAGGTACCGGGAGAAGTCCAGCACGACGCCAGGTCCGACGGCGTTTCCCGCCATGCTGGTGCCGCCGCCGCGCGCGGTGACCGGAATGCCTGTCTCACGGCAGGCCCGCAGCACCGCGACGACGTCGTCGGCGCTGCGGGGAAACACCACGGCCCTCGGCGGGACCCGGTAGTTGGAGGCGTCGTAGGCGTAGAGACCCGTGGAGCCGGGGCCGGTCTCCACCCGCAGGCCGGGAGCGGTCTCGCCGAGCCGCGCGACCAGCGGCTCCAGGGCCGTGGTGATGTCCGTCATCGCCGTGCCGCTCCCGATGTGCCGACCTCGACCGCGGTCGCCCACGCCTGCAGGCCCTCGTCCACCGCGGTCTCGTCGATGACGAGTGCCGGGATCATGCGGACGACCTGGTTCCAGGCGCCGCACAGCAGCAGGAGCAGGCCCTGGTCGACGGCGGCGCGCTGGACACGGGCCGCGGTCTCGGGGTCGGGGCTGCCGTCCTCGGTGACGAACTCGGTGGCGAGCATGAGGCCGAGGCCGCGCACGTCTCCGATGCCCGGCGTCCGGTCGGCCACCGCCTCCAGGCCCTGGCGCAGCCGCTCGCCCATCGCCTCGGCGTTCTCGACGAGCTTCTCGTCGCGTACGACGTCGAGGGTGGCGCAGGCCGCGGCGCAGGCGACGGCGTTGGCGCCGTACGTCCCGCCCTGCGAGCCGGGCCACGCCTTGGTCATGAGCTCCTCGGAGGCGGCGATGCCGGACAGCGGGAAGCCGCTGGCCAGGCCCTTGGCGGTGACGAGGATGTCGGGTGTCACGCCGAAGTGGTCGTGGCCCCAGAAGCGGCCGGTGCGACCGACGCCGGTCTGCACCTCGTCGTGGATGAGGAGGAAGCCGTGCCGGTCCGCGCGCTCGCGCAGGCCTTCCATGAAGGCGCGGTTGGCGGGCACGTAACCGCCCTCACCGAGCACCGGCTCGACGATGATCGCGGCCGTGTCGGCGGGCGAGGAGATCGTCTGGAGTGTGTAGTCGAGCTCCTTGAGGGCGAAGCGGGTGGCGGTCTCCTCGTCCCAGCCGTACCGGTAGGCGGCCGGGAAGGGAGTGACGACCACGCCGCTCATCAGCGGGGAGAAACCGGAGCGGAAACGGGTGCCGGAGGTCGTCATGGCGGCGGCTGCGACCGTACGACCGTGGAAGCCGCCGTGGCAGACGATGACGTTCGGCCGACCGGTGGCCTGGCGGGCCAGGCGCAGCGCGGCCTCGACGGCCTCGCTGCCGGAATTGGTGAAGAACAGGCTGTCCAGGCCAGCGGGCAGCACCTCACCGAGCTTTTCGACGAGGTGGCGCAGCGGCTCGTGCATGACCGTCGTGTACTGGCCGTGGATCAGCGAGCCCACCTGCTCCTGGGCCGCCGCGACGACCTTGGGGTGGCAGTGGCCGGTGCTGGTGACGCCGATGCCGGCGGTGAAGTCGAGGTAGCGGCGGCCGTCCTGGTCGAAGAGGTGGACGCCCTCGCCTCGGGCCGCCACCACGGGCGTGGCCTGGCGAAGGTGCGGCGACAGTGCGGTCATGTTCGTCTCCCGGCCTCGGTGTTCGGTCTGCTGCGGTCTCCTGAGCATCTCCGCGGTCGGGGGGTGCGCCAACCTGCGATCTGTCCGGCCGGGCCGCGACATCCGGACGATGTGTCAGCCTCCTCGAAGGCATGCCGGGTGCTCTTCGCTCACGGACCGCACTTGCGCTGGTCAGCGACGCTTGTCACAGTGGCCGGGCACTCCCGGGCGCTGGGCCGTGCTCGGCAGGGACCCCATGGAGACATGTGAACGACAACCACCCGGCCGACCACGGGCCCGCCCGTGCGCTCACCGTGGCCGACGTCCTGGCCCTTCCGGTCCTGGCCGCGGGACGCCCCCAGGTCGTCACCGGTGTGGCCGACCTGGACCGGCCGGTCAGGTGGGTCCACATCACGGAACTGACCGACCCCGCGTCCTTCCTCAAGGGCGGCGAACTCGTCCTCACGACCGGCATGCCGCTTCCGGAGGACGCGGCCGGTGTGCGCCGGTACGTCGACGAACTCGCCGGCATCGGGGCCGCGGCGCTGGTCATCGAACTCGTACGCCGCTATCACCGACCGCCGGACGCGCTCGTCGACGCCTGCCGCCAGCGCGGCCTCCCCCTCGTCACCCTCGCCAAGGACGTCAACTTCCTGGAGGTCACCCAGGTCGTGCACACCCTGCTGCTCGGCAACCAGGCGGACGCGATGCGCCGCGCCCAGCGCATCCACGAGGCGTTCACCGCCCTGACCCTGCGCGGCGCCGGCCCGGAGGACGTGGTGCGCGCGGCGGCGGAGATGTGCGGCCGCACGGTCGTCCTGGAGAACCTGGTGCACCAGGCCCTGATCTGCGAACCGTCCGGGCTCACCGTCGAGGAGGCACTCGCCGACTGGGAACAGCGCTCCAGGGCGACCGGGCCCGGCGACAACACGGCGATCCGCGGCCCGGAAGGCTGGCTCACGGCCTCCGTCGAGTACCAGGGCGAGCGCTGGGGTCGCGTGGCCATGCTCCCGGCGCGCACCGCCGGACCGACGTTCGGGCCGGAGGACATCACCCTGCTGGAGAGGACCGCGATGGCACTGACCGTCGCGCGCCTGATCCACCCCACCCCATGGGAACGCACCGCACACCGGAACGCCCTTCTCGACCTCGTGGAACAGCGCCACCGCTCCGCGCAGGACGCCCGCGCCCGCTGCGCCGCACTGGGCCTGCCGACTGATCGAAGCCATTTCGTCGCCGCCCTGGTGGACCTGCGCGCAGAGAAGCGAAGAGCCGAGACCGAGTCCCGTCTGCTGCAGGAGCTGAGAACGGCAGGCGTCCCGGCCCTCGTCGGCGAACTGGCCCCCGACCGCCTCGGCATCCTGCTGGCTCTGCGCACCTCCCAGCCCTGGCGTCCCATCGTCGAGCGCCTGTCCGGCACGGTACTGGGCCTGGCCCCGGAAGCCGTCGTGAGTGTCGGCTCCGAGGTCACGGACCTCACCGACACCGCCCGCTCGTTCCGTGCAGCGGCCCGCGTCGCCGAGGCCACCCCGTCCGGTCAGCCCCTCCCTCCGGACCGTTCCTTCCACGAACTGTCCGACATCGGTCTGCGCCGCCTGCTGTACGCGCTCCGTGAGGACGCCCGGATCCAGGAGTACACCGAACGGCAGCTCCGGCGCCTCATCGACCACGACACCCAGCACGGCACCGACCTGCTGACGACCCTGCGCCACTACCTCGACGCGGCCGGCAACAAGACGACCGCCGCGCGCCGGGGCGGCCTCTCCCGCGAGACGATGTACCAGCGGCTGCGCACCATCGAGCGTCTCCTCGCCCGTGACCTCGAATCGGGCGACCAGCGCACCGAGCTCCATGTGGCACTCACGGCACTCGACGTGTTGCGAGCCGACTGACGCGGAATCCCGGGGCGGGGGCTGATGGCAGGAACACTCAGTCCTCGTGGCGCACGTCGGTCGTCGCCCGCCTCGCGGTATGGGTGTGCACGGTGCCGTCGGGGCCGCCGATCCGCAGTCGCCATGGGTGCTGGCTGGCGGTCGTGACGCGGAGCAGGCTCCCTCGGTGGACGGCGAGGCGGGCCGTCCCACCGGGGCGGTCCGTGCGCGGCATCACGACCGTGGGCCGCGCGCCGCCGGTGAAGGCGTGCACCCTCAGGGCGGAGACCAGGTGCTGGTCGTCGGCGCGCGGATGTCGGCACCTCGGCCGCATAGCGGGCGGTCGTGGGGTGCGCCGCACCGGATGTCGGTTGAGAGGCAGGTTGTCGAAGCGCATCGACGCCGCCCTTTCCGCCCACAGTCCGTCAACTAACAAGGATGGAGTGACTTTCTTCATGCCGAGTCTCTTGTTTCGCACGAAACCTGTCCGTTAACTTCCCCATCTAGTGAAGCGCTTCGACACATCGGAAAGAAGGGCTGTTCCATGACGCACGGAGTCGAACCGCCAGAGCTTCGTAGGCGCGGCGGCGCAGCAGGACCTTGGCTCGCCCTCGTGGCCCACGCTCACCTTCGGGTCCGGCCCGAGGCGGGAACTGAGCCGGTCAGCCGACCGACCACATGATCGGCCGGCTGACCGCCGCCCTGGTTCACCATCGCCCACCCAGAGGCGCTGGCGATCATGGCCGACGGCATCCGCCTGGTCCACGGCAGCGCGCTTCTGGGGCGACGAGATCATCGCCGCCTACTGCGAGCAGCGCGACGCGATCCGCGAGCACAGCGACCGTCCGGTGACGACGAACCTGATGCTGCCCTACTGTCTGCGGCTCGACGGGTGGGCGTTCGCCCGCGAACTCGACGTCGTCGGCTGCGACCAGTACCCGGACGCGAACGGCCTCGACGGCGCCGCACATGTGGCCCACTACGCCGACCGCTCCCGCTCCCTGGCCGGCGGCCGCCCGTGGCTGCTGATGGAGCACGGCACCCACGACCTGCTCACGGGCAGCCCGGCACTGACCCGGCACCGCTTCGGCAGCGGACAGGGCTGGTATCTCTCCACCCGCCTCGACGACTCCGACTACGGCGCCCTGGTCGGACGGCTCCCGAAGGACGGCGGCGTCGAGCCGGAGCCGCCGGGCCTGCCGGCCGGTGCCGAAGCCGTCACCCGGCACGCAGCCGACGGCCGCCGCTGGCACGTCCTGATCAACCACACCGCGGACGCCGCGCCTCTGCCGGATCCCGCCCATGCCCTGCTCACCGGCACAACCGCCCACGAACTCCCGCCCGGCGGCTGCGCGGTCCTGCGCGGTCACTGACCTGGAGAAGGACACCATGGACAATGAACAGCGGAGCTTCAGCTGGGGTCACGAGGCCCTGCGACTCGACTTCGTCCTCGGCGACGACGGCAGCGCCCGTCTGACACACCTCGGACTGCCCGGCGAAGCGGGCAGCGACACCGGTGCGTCCCTGCCGCTGGTGGAGGTGACAGCCGCGGGTCACGGCCGCGGCTGGTCGGGCAGCCGTCTGATCGGGACCGCTCTCGGTGGGCGGCTGCGCCATCGGGCCCACCGCGCGGCCCGCGACGGTGACTGGCACACCCTGACCGTGCATCTCCACGACCCGGAAACCGGGCTGGTCGCGGAGGTGGCCTACCGGTCGCGGGACGGCATCCCCGTGCTCCGCAGCGAGGTCACCCTGCGCAACGAAGGGCAGACCACGCTGCACCTGGAGTCGGTCAGCTCGCTCACGGTGGGCTGCCTCACCCCGCAGGACCCGGCGGCCGTCGACGCCACCGACCTGCTGTGGGCGGACAACGACTGGCTCGCCGAGTGCCGCTGGCAGCGCCAGCCTCTGCGCCGGACCACGCCAGGCGTCAGCGGACGCGTGCAGTACGGGCATGGCAAGGCCGGCTTCGCCCTGAACGGCCAGGGCACCTGGTCGAGTTGCGGACACCTGCCCATGGGCGGCCTGACGGACCGGCACACCGGCCGCAGTTGGGTGTGGCAGATCGAGCACAACGGCGGAGGCTGGCGCTGGGAGTGCCAAGAGCACGACCGGGCGGCCTACGCGGCGCTGTTCGGGCCCACCGACACCCACCACGGCTGGCGGCACCCCCTGGAACCCGGCGCCGCCTTCCGCACCGTACCGGCCGCGCTGTCCTTCAGCGCCGACGGCGGCCCCGATGAGGCGTTCGCCGCACTGACCCGCTACCGCCGCGCTCAGCGCCGCCCGCATTCCGACCACCGAGGGCTGCCGGTCATCTTCAACGACTACATGAACTGCCTGATGGGCGACCCCACCACCGACAAGCTCCTGCCCTTGATCGACGAGGCCGCCGAGGCCGGCGCCGAGTACTTCGTCATCGACGCCGGCTGGTACGACGACGATGACGGCGGCTGGTGGACCACCGTCGGCGCCTGGGAACCGGCCACCTCCCGCTTCCCCGGCGAGAAAGGGATCCACGAGGTGCTGGACCGTATCCGGGAGCGCGGCATGGTCCCCGGGCTGTGGCTGGAGCCGGAAGTCGTCGGCGTCGACAGCCCGATGGCCGAGACCCTGCCCGACGAGGCGTTCTTCCGCCGCGACGGCGCCCGCGTCTCGGAAGTCGGCCGGTACCACCTGGACCTGCGCCACCCCGCCGCCCGGTCCCACCTGGACCGGGTCGTGGACCGCCTGGTCGGCGAGTGGGGCGTCGGCTATCTCAAGCTCGACCACAACATCGACCCCGGTTCCGGCACCAGCGCCCACCCCGGCGAGAGTCCCGGCGCCGGCCTGCTCGGCCACAACCGGGCGCATCTCGACTGGCTCGACGGCATCCTCGACCGCTACGCGCACCTGGTGCTGGAGAACTGCTCCTCGGGCGGCATGCGCTGGGACCACGCCCTGCTGTCGCGACTGCAGCTGCAGTCCACCAGCGACCAGCAGAACCTCCACCTGTACGCGCCCATCGCGGCCTCCGCACCCACCGCTGTCACTCCCGAGCAAGGCGCCGTCTGGGCCTACCCGCAGCCGGAGGACTCCCTCGACGAGGTCGCCTTCACCATGGCGAGCGGACTCCTGGGCCGCATCCACCTCTCCGGCCACCTGTCGGAGCTGGGGCCCGAGGCCCGCGCCCTGGTCCACGAGGCGGTAAGCGTGTACAAGTCCATCCGCGCGGACCTGCCACGGGCCGTGCCCTCCTGGCCACTTGGCCTTCCCGGTTGGGACGACCCCTGGATCGCTCTCGCCCTGCACACCCCCGCCACCACCTACCTCACCGTATGGCGCCGCTCGGGCAGCGAGGTCACCACCCTCCAACTGCCCGAACGGGCGGGCGGTGCGGCCGACATCGAGGTGCTGTACCCCGCAGCACACCAGGCCGTCGCCGTCTGGGACCCGGACACGGCCGACCTCACCGTGACCCTGCCCACCGCGCCCTCCGCGGCGCTGTTCCGCATCACCCGCACAGAGCCGGACGCTTCCTGAGCGCCGTCCCTGCCGCCCACCCGACGAAAGGACGCCCAAGAGTGCCCGCTCAGAACCAACCCGCCCGCGCCGCCAATCCCGTGCTCCCCGGGTTCCACCCCGACCCGAGCATCTGCCGGGTCGGCGACGACTACTACCTCGCCTGCTCCAGCTTCGAGTACTTCCCAGGCGTACCCCTTTTCCACAGCCGTGACCTGGTGCACTGGCGGCAGATCGGCAACGTCCTGGACCGACCGGAGCAGTTGCGTCTGCCCACCTCCATGCCGTCCTCCGGCGGGATCTACGCCCCCACCCTGCGCCACCACGACGGCCGCTTCTGGCTGATCGTCACCAACTGCAGCGAGGGCGGCGGCAACCTGATCGTCACGGCCACCGACCCGGCCGGACCATGGTCGGATCCGATCTGGGCGCCCGGCGTGCCCGGCATCGATCCCGACCTGGCGTGGGACGAGGACGGCAGGTGCTGGTGCACGGTGGCGGGGGTGTCGCAGGTCCGCCTCGACCCTGCCACCGGCGAGACGCACGGCACACCGCACGAGGTCTGGTCCGGCGGCCCCGGCGCGAAGGCCCCGGAGGCGCCGCACCTGTACCGGGTCGGCGACTACTGGTACCTGCTCATCGCCGAGGGCGGCACCGAACGCGGGCACGGCGTGTCCGTCGCCCGTGGCCTCACGCCGACCGGCCCGTTCGAGCCATGCCCGGCCAACCCGATCCTCACCCACCGCGGCACCGACCACCCCGTGCAGAACACCGGGCACGCGGACCTGGTCCAGGCGCCCGACGGCTCCTGGTGGATGGTTTTCCTCGGCGTACGCCCGCGCGGCGGCACACCCGGCTGGCACGCGCTCGGCCGGGAGACCTTCCTGGCTCCCGTGACCTGGGAGGACGGTTGGCCGGTCGTCGGGGAAGTCACCTTGGACCTACCCGCGCTCCCCTGGCCCCTCTCCCCCGCTCCCGCTGAGGAACGGCACGACGACTTCGAGCTCAGCGAACTCGGGGCGACCTGGATCTCCGTACGGGACCGCCCCGCCGAGCTCTGCACCACCAAGGAGCGCCCCGGATGGCTGACGCTCCGCGCGCGGGGCGGGTCCCTGGACGAGCCCGACGTGGTGTTCACCGGCCGCCGCCAGCAGCACCTCACCTGCCGGGCACGCACCCTGGTCGACCCGGGGCAGGGGCGCGGCGGCCTCGCCGTCCGGCTGGACGAGCGGCACCACTACGCGATCGAGGCGTCCGGGACCGACGTACGGGTGATCGCGCGCGTCGGCTCCCTGCGCACGGTCGTGGCCGAACTCTCCGTGCCCACCGGGCCACTGGTCCTCGGCGTCACGATCACGGATCCGCAGCCTCCGCTCGGACCGTGCACCGGCCCGGACACCGTCTCCCTCGGCATCGAACAACCCGACGGCATGTTCACCGAGCTCGCGGCTCTCGACGGCCGCTACCTGTCGACCGAGGTCGCCGGCGGCTTCACCGGCCGCGTCATCGGCATGTACGCGGCTGAGGGCACTGTCCACTTCGACTGGTTCGACTACGAGCCCCTGGACAGCTGACCGGTGCACTCCCTCCTGCCACACCGCCAGTTGTGACAGTCAGTGGCGAGGTGGTGCAGGTGAGGGTCGGACGCACGCCGTGCCGCGGCGATCCGTCAACTCCCCGCGACAGCGCAGGCGGCGCCGCGTCACCCTGGGGGACGTGCGGCGCCGCAGGTCAGCGTGGTGCCGTCAGGGTGGTGCCGGGGGTGAACTGCCACCAGTTCATGTTGAGCAGGTAGCCGCTGCCGCCGGTGAACCGCAGATAGAGGTCCTGCGTTCCGGCCGCGCCGCCTACCGGGCAGGTCACCGTCGTCCAGGCCTGCCAGCCCCCGGTGTTCGGCACACCGCACCGGCCCACGACCGTCCCGCTCGGCGAACCCAGACGCAGTTCGACGGTGCCACCGCCGCTGCCCGAGGCCACCCGCGCGGTGAAGGAGGACGCGCCTTGTCCGAAGGCCACGCCCTTGACCTTGATGTGGTCGCCGTTCTCGATCCAGCCGACGTTCATTCCGCCTTCGCCGGCCGGTTCGGTCTCGATCCCGGATCCCCAGGCGAGCGTCTCGGCCTCCTGGCGTACGTACGGGTTGAGCGTGCCGGCCTGGGGTGCGCCGGTGTTCGTCATGGTGATGGTCGGGATCGTGCCGTCGGCGTTGTAGGAGAACCTCTCCACCGCGACCGAGCGGGTGTAGCCACCGCCGCCCGGAAGTGCGCCGTTGTGGTAGAAGAAATACGAACTGCCCTTGAAGTCCACGATTCCGGGGTGGTTGGTGAAGCTGCTGCCCTGTGTGGGCATGACGGTCCCGCGGTAGGTCCAGGGCCCGGTCGGGCCGGGCGCCGTGGAGTAGGCGATGAATTCCGAGCAGCACTTGGCCGCGAACACCATGTAGTACAGGCCGTTCCGCTTGTAGACCCAGGGGCCCTCCTCGTAGAGCGTGGGACGGTTGGGGTCACCGACGCGGGTGCCGAACCCCGCGGTGGTGAGCGGGATCCTGGTGGGACTGCCCGAGTAGGAGGTCATGTCGGCGTTCAGCCTGACGTACCACAGATTCGGGTTGCCCCAGTACAGATAGGCCTGGCCGTCGTCGTCGATGAAGACGGTCGGGTCGATCTCGCCGTTCTCCAACAGGGGACGGCCGAGGGCGTCCCGGAACGGGCCGGTGGGGCTGTCCGCCACCGCCACGCCGATGGCCATCCGGCCGGTCGCCCGGTTCTTCACGGGTACGTACCAGTAGAACCGGCCGTTGCGCTGCACGGCCTGTCCCGCCCACGCGTCGGCGGACGCCCAGCTGAAGGTGGCCAGGCATAGCGGGGAGCCGTGGTCGGTCCAGTTGACCATGTCGGCGGAGGACCACACCCGCCAGTCCTTCATGGTGAAGTAGGTGGAGCCGTCCTCGTCGTGCCCGGTGTAGAGGTAGACCCGTCCGTTGTGGACCAACGGGGCCGGGTCGGCGGTGTAGACGTGCTGCACGATGGGGTTGTCGGCTCGGGCCGCGGTGGGCTGTACCGCGGCGGGAACGACGGCGAACGCCAGCAGGAGGCCCAGCACCCAGGCGGCTGCCCGGGTGAGCCTCGTGCCGGTGGTGCGTGACGGTCGAGCCGTGCTCATCAAGACCTCCGGTGAACGCGGGCTGGCGGCTGAGCTGTTGACCGGTGCGCGACGTCCCTCACGTGCGGCTCCACTTCTGCCCGGCCTGACCGTTGCAGGTCCACAGGACCAGCGGGGTTCCGCTCGCGGTGCCGGATCCGTTGACGTCCAGGCACAGGCCGGCGTGGACGTTGCGGATCGACCCGTCGGCCTGCATGGTCCACTTCTGGTTGTTCTGGCCGTTGCAGGGCCAGGTGATGACCCGGGTGCCGTTGGCGGTGCCCTGGTTGTAGGCGTCCAGGCACTTGTCGCCGAAGACTCTGATCTCGCCGCCCGCCCATGTGGTCCACAGCTGGTTGGCGGCCGTGTGACAGTCCCAGATCAGTACCGTGGCCCCGGCCGCGGTGGAGGCGTTGTCGACGTCCAGGCAGCGTCCGGAGGCGTTGCCGCGCAGCCGGGAGGTGGTGGCCGGCAGCGGGCTGCCACCGGTCAGGCGGAACGCGGCCACTCCGTGCGCGGGGACGCTCGCCGAGATCTGCCCGGAGGTGCTGGACGTCCCGCCGGTCCACAGGTCGGTGAGGGTGAACGGCCCGCCGGAGAGGCCGGCTTCGGCGGCAGTGGTGGTGATGGTGGTGGCGCTGCCTCCCCGGTTGAACAGGCCCACGGCGACCGAACCGTCGGACAGGGGCTTGGCGAACACCTCGGTGTCGCCGTCGTCGCGTACCCGACGTCCGCCCGCGCCCAGCGAGTCCTGGTTCACGGCCAGCAGACGCGGGTTGCGCAGGATGGCACTGACGTCGGCGGACATGGTGCGGATGTCGTTGCCGGCCATGAGCGGGGCGGCCATGAGAGCCCACAGGGCGAAGTGGGAGCGGGACTCGGTCAGTGACAGGCCGGGACGTCCGACGACGAGCATGTCGGGGTCGTTCCAGTGTCCCGGGCCCGACTGCGCGGCCAGTGGCGCGGTGACGTCCAGGACGTTGCCGACGCCCATCGGGTAGCTGTTGGTGTTGCTGTTCTGCCAGATGTCGAGCAGGTCCTCGGTCGTCCGCCACAGGTCGGCGACCTCGCCCCAGTTGTGCTTGTCGCCGGTGGGGGCGTGGAAGCTGTTGGGGTTGATGCTGTAGACGATCGGGCGCCCGGTGGCACGCAGGGCGTCGCGCATCAGGGTAAACCGCGCGACCTGCTCGGCGAGGGTGCCGCTGCCGGAGCACCAGTCGTACTTGAGGTAGTCCACGCCCCATGAGGCGAACATGTTTGCGTCCTGGACCTCGTGGCCCTTGCTGCCGGTGGAGCCGGGGTAGGTGCCCACGCCCTGCGCGCAGGTCTTCTCGTTGGGCGCCTGGTAGATGCCGAACTTCAGGCCCTTGCCGTGGAGGTAGTCCCCGAGCGCCTTCATGCCGCTGGGGAACTTCGTCGGGTTGGCCCGCAGGTTGCCCGCCGCGTCGCGCTGCGGGTCGAACCAGCAGTCGTCGACGACGACGTACCGGTAGCCGGCGTCCCGCATACCGGAGGACACCATCGCGTCGGCGGCCTGGCGCACCTGCGTCTCGGTGATCCCGCAGCCGAAGCTGTTCCAGCTGTTCCAGCCCAGGGGTGGGGTGGGTGCGGGGCTGCCAGGGGCGGCCGAAGCGGTGGAGTGGGCGGAGGCCGTGAGGGACGCGGCGACCGCCAGCGCGGTGGCCGCGAAGACACGCAGCAGTCGTCTGCCTGAGGGTCGGGGCACCGTGGGCTCCTTTCGGGGAGGGCGCCGCGGACCTGCCCACCGAAGGCGCCCCGCGAGCGGCTCGGCGCTTGACGCGTTCGTCGACAGGCCGTGACAGACAGCGGATGACCGATGGGGAGGACTGAGCCATGGCGCGTATTCGACACTTGCCCGTGCGTTCGAAATTTCGGTCGACTTTCGGATCGTAATTTCTCCACGGATGCTAGAGGGAGTCCTGGACATGTCAACACCGTATGGCCAGTCAGCTCACCATCGGCACCGTGGTCGACCATCTCCGATGGCCCGTCAGACAGACTCTCCGCCGATCTTGAGGCCACTCCGAAATCGAAACATTTCGATGATCTCAACGAATCCTGCGAGAAGCATTGACGGGATGTACCAGCCTCCTAGCATCCTGGATGCTCGACTCCCAGTCGGCGTTCACGCTCTCGAACGAGCAGGCTCGACCCACCCCCACAGCGCTCCCTCGCAGAGAGAACGACACATGGATATGTCATGCCCTCATCAACACTTGGATCGCCGCCGGGCACTGACCGCCGGCGGCGGCCTGGTCACCGGCGCCTTCCTGGCTCTGGCGGGCCCCGCCCCCACCGCCGCCTCCGCTCCCGCGCGGTCGCCGGTCCACACCGCCGACGCGCAGTACATCAACCCGGTGATCTGGCAGGACTTCGCGGACATCGACGTCATCCGCGTCGGTGACGCCTTCTACGCCTCGGCCTCGACGATGCACTACTCGCCGGGCGCACCCGTGCTGCGCTCGTACGACCTGGTGAACTGGGAGATAGCCGGTCACTCGGTGCCCGTGCTCGACTTCGGCGGCAAGTACGACCTGAACGGTGCCCGTGGCTACGTCAGAGGGATCTGGGCGTCGTCACTGGCCTACCGTCCGAGCAACAGGACCTTCTACTGGCTCGGCCAGATCGACTTCGCCCGGACGTACGTCTACACCGCCACCGCAGCCGAGGGGCCGTGGAGCAGGCTGACGACGATCAGCACTCCGTACTACGACGCGGGGCTGCTCGTCGACAGCGACGACACCCTGTACGTGGCGTACGGCAACACCACCATCAGCGTGGCCCAGCTTTCACCCGACGGCCGTAACCAGGTGCGCACACAGCAGGTGTTCACCACACCGTCGAGTGTCGGCACCCTCGAGGGCGCCCGCTTCTACAAGATCAACGGGCAGTACTACATCTTCCTGACCCGCCCCGCCAACGGCCAGTACATCCTCAAGTCGTCGAGCGGCCCCTTCGGTCCGTACACGATGCGACAGGTCCTCCTCGACCTGCGCGGACCGATCCCCGGCGGTGGTGTCCCGCACCAGGGCGGGCTGGTACAGACGCAGAACGGCGCCTGGTACTACATGGCCTTCGTCGACGCCTACCCCGGCGGCCGGATGCCCGCCCTGGCACCCGTCACCTGGACCTCGGACGGCTGGCCGGTCGTGCAGCTCGTCGACGGCGCATGGGGCACCTCGTATCCCAGCCCGGCCGTGCCACCTCCGCCTCGCCCGGTGACTCCCATGACCGGCGTCGACACCTTCGACGGGCCCGCCCTGAAACCGCGATGGGAGTGGAACCACAACCCGGACAACACCAAGTGGTCGGCCGGCAACGGGCTGACCCTGCGGACCGCGACCGTCACCAACGACCTCTACTGGGCCCGCAACACCTTGACGCACCGCATCCAGGGCCCCACCTCCACCGCCACGGTCCAGCTCGACCACTCCGCGATGCGGGACGGCGACCGCGCCGGACTCGCGCTGCTGCGCGACTCCTCCGCCTGGATCGGCGTCAAGCGCGACGGCGGAGTGTCACGGGTGGTGATGGTCAACGGGCTGACCATGGACGGCAATTGGAACACGACCGGCACCGGCGGAGAGGCCGCGAGCGCGGCCCTCTCGGGCAGCCGCGTCTGGTTGCGCGCGACCGCGGACATCCGCCCCGGCACCGGACGCCTCGGCACCTTCTCCTACAGCACCGACGGCACCACCTTCACCCGCCTCGGCCCCGCCTTCTCCCTGGGCAACGACTGGCGGTTCTTCATGGGCTACCGGTTCGCCCTCTTCAACCACGCCACGCGGGCGCTGGGCGGCGCGGTCCGCGTCACGCGCTTCGAGCTGTCCACGCCCTGAAGCGGACCACCGGTCGCACTCCGACCTGTGGAGCCCACCGACCGCACCACGCCTGAGGAGGTCCGCCGACCGCAACCACACCCCCCACCCACTCCACGAGGAGAACCATGAACCCGCTGAAGAAACGGCTCGGCTGTCGCCGGGCCTCGGTCCTAGGCCTGCTGGCCGCGACTCTCCTGGTGACACCCGGGACCGCGACCGGCGCGCCCGACGCCGTGAAGGCCTCCACGCTGGGCGCCCAGGCGGCCCAGTCCGGACGGTACTTCGGAACGGCCGTGGCCGCGGGCCGGCTCGGCGACGGCACGTACACCGGCATCCTGGACCGTGAGTTCAACTCGGTCACGCCCGAGAACGAGATGAAGTGGGACACGACCGAGCCCTCCCGCGGCTCGTTCAACTTCGGCCCGGCCGACCAGATCGCGAACCGCGCGCAGGCCCGCGGTCAGCGCCTGCGGGGCCACACCCTGGTCTGGCACTCCCAACTGCCCGGCTGGGTCAGCTCCATCAGGGACGCGAACACCCTGCGCGGCGTGATGAACAACCACATCACCACGGTGATGAACCGCTACAAGGGCCGGATCCACTCCTGGGACGTGGTCAACGAGGCCTTCGCCGACGGCCCCAGCGGCCAGCTCCGCGGCTCGGTCTTCCGGGACGTGCTGGGCAACGGATTCCTGGAGCAGGCGTTCCGCACCGCGCGCTCCGCCGACCCGGCGGCCAAGCTCTGCTACAACGACTACAACATCGAGAACTGGAGCGACGCCAAGACCCAGGGTGTCTACCGCCTGGTCCGCGACTTCAAGGCGCGCGGCGTACCCATCGACTGCGTCGGCCTCCAGGCCCACTTCGGCGCCGGCGGCCCGCCCGCCAGTTTCCCGACCACGCTGTCGAACTTCGCCGCCCTCGGCGTGGATGTCCAGATCACCGAACTGGACATCGCACAGGCGTCGCCGACCGCGTACGCCAACACGGTCAGGGCCTGCATGAACGTCGCCCGTTGCAGCGGCATCACGGTCTGGGGAATCCGCGACAGCGACTCCTGGCGGGCCTCGGAGAACCCGCTGCTGTTCGACCGCAGCGGCAACAAGAAGTCTGCGTACAACGCGGTGCTGACGACGCTGGGCGGCACGCCCGCCACCACCAGCGGCACGCCCACCACGACGCCCGCCACCACCAGCGGCACGCCCGCCGGCCCGCGCGGCACCACCAACGCCGCTGCTCTGCCCAGCCGTTACTCGTGGACTTCCAGCGGCCAGCTGATCTCGCCGAAGTCGGACGCCACCCACAACATCGCCGGGATCAAGGACCCGACGGTCGTGCAGTACAACGGCAAGTACCACGTGTTCGCGAGCGTCGCCAGCTCCTCCGGCTACAACCTCGTGTACCTGAACTTCAGTGACTGGTCCCAGGCCGGCTCGGCCACGCACCACTACCTGGACCGCAGCGCCATCGGCCGCGGGTACCGAGCCGCACCGCAGGTCTTCTACTACGCGCCGCAACGCCTGTGGTACCTCGTGTACCAGACCGGCAATGCCTCGTTCTCCACCAACCCCGACATCAGCAACCCGAACGGGTGGAGCGCGCCGCGCAACTTCTACTCGTCGATGCCCGACATCATCCGTCAGAACATCGGCAACGGTCACTGGGTCGACATGTGGGTGATCTGCGACAGCGCCAACTGCTACCTGTTCTCCTCCGACGACAACGGACACCTGTACCGCTCGCAGACCACCGTGGGCCAGTTCCCGAACGGCTTCACCAACACCGTCATCGCGGCCCAGGACTCCAAGTACGCCTTGTTCGAAGCGAGCAACGTGTACAAGGTGCAGGGCAGTAATCAGTATCTGCTGCTCGTCGAAGCCATCGGATCGGACGGCCGGCGCTACTTCCGGTCCTGGACCTCGGGCAGTCTCGCCGGCTCCTGGACCCCCTTGGCCGCGTCCGAGAGCAACCCGTTCGCACGGGCGAGCAATGTCTCCTTCCCGTCGGGCGCCTGGACCCGGGACATCAGTCACGGCGAGATGATCCGTGCCGGCTACGACCAGACGCTGACCATTCCCGCATGCCGGCTCCAGTACGTCTACCAGGGCATGAACCCCAACGCGGGCGGAGACTACAACCTCCTCCCGTGGCGGCTCGGCCTCCTGACCCAGACCAACTCGACCTGCTGACCGGCCCTGCCGTGGGGAGCGCTTCCGATGGCAGCGCTCCCCATCCTCACCGCCGACCTTCGGACGCACCCCCGTCAAAAGAAGCCGAGGTACCCTTCATGCGCCGCAGACTCCTCGCCCTGGTGGCAGCACTCTCCTCGCTGCCGCTGCCGCTGGCGCTCGCCACCGCCCCGACCGCCCACGCGGCCGACCCGACGACCATGACCAGCGGTTTCTACGCGGACCCTGACTCCAGCGCGAAGCGGTGGGCCGCCGCCAACCCCGGTGACGGCCGGACGCCCGCGATCAACGCCTCCATCGCCAACACGCCGACAGCCCGCTGGTTCGGCTCCTGGAGCGGCACCATCGGCACCGCCACCGGCGCGTACGTGGGCGCCGCGGACGCCCGGGACAAGCTGCCGCTCCTCGTCGCGTACAACATCTACAACCGCGACTACTGCGGCGGGCACTCCGCGGGTGGAGCCACCTCGCCGGCCGCCTACGCGAACTGGATCGCCCAGTTCGCGGGCGGGATCGCGGGCCGTCCGGCCGTCGTCGTCCTCGAACCCGACTCTCTCGGGGACTACGGCTGCATGACCCAGGCCCAGATCGACGAACGCGAGAGCATGCTGACCGGAGCACTCGCCGAGTTCAACCGCCAGGCTCCCAACACCTGGGTCTACCTCGACGCCGGCAACCCGGCCTGGGCGAGCGCGGCGACCATGGCCGTGCGCCTTCACGAAGCCGGCGTCCGGCAGGCCCACGGTTTCTCGCTCAACGTCTCCAACTACCTGACCACGGCCGAGAACACCGCGTACGGCAACGCCGTCAACAGGGAACTCGCCGCCCGGTTCGGCTACACCAAGCCGTTCGTCGTGGACACCAGCCGCAACGGAAACGGCTCCAACGGCCAGTGGTGCAACCCTTCGGGCCGGCGCATCGGCACCCCCACGCAGCTGGGCGGAGGCGCCGAGATGCTCCTGTGGATCAAGGTTCCGGGCGAGTCCGACGGCAACTGCGGCGTGGGAACCGGCTCCTCGGCAGGACAGTTCCTTCCGGAGGTCGCCTACAAGATGATCTACGGCTACTGATCCGGGAGCCGCTCGGGCGCGGCTCCGCGGGCCGAGGCGCAAAGACGACGGTCCCGGCCAAGCGGTTTCGCCCGGAACCTGCTCTGGCCGAAGCACACTACGAGGCGGCCCTCGGAGTGGATCGGCTCGCGCTATCCGCGGCATGGGTGGGGACGGGTTCTCCTTGCGAAAACCATTGGTGCCCGGCTTGCTCCTCTGATGGACTCACGTCCCGCCGTGAGCCTGCTGTGTGACGGAGGTAGTGGTTGTGACGGAATATGACGTGCTTGCCGAGGTGTACGAATGGCTCATCTCGGATGCAAAGCTGCCTCCCGCCGAGTTCGCTGCGTCGTTCGACGACGTCCTCAGTCTCCTGCCGTCGAACGCTCACGTCCTCGACTGTTCGTGCGGAACCGGACAGTTGGCGGTTGGCCTCGCCGGTCGTGGCATGCAGGTTGTCGCAACTGACGCCAGCGAAGCGATGGTTCGCCGGACTGCGGAGCTGTCTGAGGAGTTCGGGGCCTCCGTCCGAACCGTGCGGGCGAGCTGGGAAGAGTTGCCCGATCATTTCGAGGACGCCACGTTCGAAATGGTGTTCTGCGTCGGCAACTCGCTTCACCATGCCGCGGGCGCGACAGGCAGGGGTGCTGCTCTGGAGTCGATGTCACGGCTTCTGCGCCCTGGCGGGCGCTTGGTGCTCACATCCCGCACTTGGGAACTCGTGAGGGCCAGAGGCTCCCGGCTGGACATCAGGGACCGACTCGTCCGACGGAACGGTCGCGATGCCGTCGTGGTCTACCGCTGGGAGATTGCGCCGCATTGGGAGGATGAGCACCACATCGAGATCGCGATCGCCCAAGTTGATGCGACCGGGCTGGTTCTTGTCCGCTCGGAACTGCTGTCCTGCTGGCCCTACCGGTACGAGGAACTCGAAGTCGAGCTGGACCGGGTCGGACTCCGGACGGAAGTGAGCACGTTCGATCTTGAGGCCGAGGACTACATGGTGGTCGCGAGCAAGGTATAGATGCGTCAACCCTTCATGGCGCACCTGGACACCCGGCGGTGAGCCGTCGGCTGCGGTGTCGTGACTGGATTGCCGAGCTGAAGGCGGACACCCCATTACTTCGAAAGGATGCCTAGTCGAAGCGCTTCGCATCGGTTCGCCCCGGCCGTCGGGCGCCTCGTCGCGGCGTTCCGAGGAAGGTACGCCCCTGGCCCTCCCCGCCCTTCCTCAGAAGCGCTCCTGTGCATGGCCCGGAAGGCCCGCACGGCAGGCGGCCGGCACCGGCCTCCCTCAAGCCTCGACCAGCGACCTCTCCCCCGCGGACCGTCTCCCGCAGACCGGATAGGCCGACGACGCCGTCCCGCCCGACCTCCTCGACCAGGACGTAATCGGCCCCCGACGGCCGTACCTCTCCTTCGGGGGCACGTCTCTCTTCGCATCGCCGTCACCCACCTCCGCACCGCTGCTCGGACGGCTTCGTAACGGCCCCGCCGTTGCCGTGTCCAAGGAGCCCATGAACGGGCACAGGTCGGCGAGCGGCAACGGACACCTGAAGCGATCCGAGACGGCCGTCGACCAGTTCACCAACGGCTTCTCCGACACCGTCATCGCAGCCCAGGACTCCAACAGATACGCCCTGTTCCAAGCAGGCAACGTCTACAGGATGCAAGGCAGTGACTGATGTCCGTGCACGGGCAGACAACGTCACCATCCCGGCGGCGCCTGGACACGCACGACCCCGCCGGGACACATCGTTGGTGCGCTCGGGCAGGGGCCCGGACGTGGCGTTCTCGCCCGGTGCAATGCCGACGGCTTGCAGCTTGCGGCCGCCCCGGGGAGATGGACTTGCCATATTTGTGAACCAGACCGTCCACGCAGCAGGGGCGGTTCTTGTTGCGCTGGAGGGGAGACAGCAGTGCGGCCCGGCCGCCGTCCTGACGGCCGGCGTAGCGGGCTGGACCTCGTTGCGCGGTGCGTCACCCGTTCAAGACGAGCGGGCCCCGACCTTCGAGACCCGCCGTCCCCACGGGTGTCCCGTGAGGTATGGCACGGAGGCGGGCCCACATCGGCGGAGGCACTGCGGCTGCTGTCGACCGAGGACGCGCAGGCCCCGCCCCCGGTCGCTCCGGCACCCGGCCACCCGGCCCCCCCCCCGAACGCACCAGCCAAAGCGCCATGGAGCGGGAGCCGATCTAGGCTGGAAGCAGCCGCTGGAACCAGCCCTGACGGGCACGGCTGTCCGGACGGAGGCGTGGTGTGTGGAGATGGCCGACAAGCAGGATGCCCCCACTGCCGCTGTCGTGGTGGACCCGGACGGCTTGGTGAGCGGCTGGAGCGAGGGGGGCCGGCTGCTGCTGGGCTGGACGGCGGAGGACACCGTCGGGCGCCCCGTGACCGACCTGCTGGTCGATCCCCCGCCCCCCGGCTTCCCCGAGGGCTACGGCGCCGGCCCCGACCCCACGGGGTTCATCCCCCTGCGCCACCGGGACGGTTCCACGGTGGACGCCGTGGTGACGGCTCACCCGCTGCTCGGCCCCGACGGGCGGGCGCTGGGCCACGTAATGACCATCCAGCGTTGGGGACGCCGTCCGGTGATCGCCGACCGGGCATTCGAGCAGTCTCCCTTCGCTCTGGGCGTATACGACCCTGAGCTGCGGTTCCTGTGGATCAACGCCTCCTCGTGCCGGGTGATCGCGCACTCCGAGGAGCAGGTGCTCGGCAAGAAGTACCGCGAGGTGCTTCCCGAATTCGACCGCACGTTGTTTCCCGAAAGGGACGACAAGCCCTACACCGACGCTCTCGCCCAAGTGGCGAGGACGGGCGAGCCCACGCGTCTGATCACCGTCTTCCGCCCGCGCGGCAGCGACTACGCCAACGCCTGGGCCACCAGCATCTGGCCCGTCCGGGATGCCGAGGGCAGGGTACGCGGGATCGCCAACTGGGGATTCGACATGAGCGCCGAGTACTGGGCTCGGCAACGCCTGCTCATCCTCAACCAGGCCAGCGGCGGCATCGGCCGGACACTCGACGTGATCGGCACGGCCCAGGAGCTGGCCATGACCCCGGTGCCGAGATTCGTCGACCTCGTCAGCGTGGATCTCTTCGACGAGGTACTGCACGGTGAGGAACCGCCCTCCGTGTCCGCGTTCGCGCCCGGCGAGACGATCAGGCTCAGCCGTGCCGCCCAGCACAGTGCGAAGGACGGCGCCGACCGGGCTCCCGGGCCCACGAAGCCCGTCACGCACCGACCCGATTCCGTCGCCGCCCGCTGCATGGCCACCGGCAGGTCCACGGTCGAGCTCGCCGCTGACCCCGGCCAGGGCGGCGAGTGGGCCTTCGGGCCTGGGCTCGCCGCCGACCCGGCCCACTGGCCACCGGGCAACCCGGTGATCGACGAGTCCATCGCCGCGGACGGGCTGACCGGCCGGATCACCGTGCCGCTCCGGGCGCGCGGCGCGCTGCTCGGCGTCGTCGCCTTCTCCCGCCTCGACCGGCCCGAGGCCTTCACCGCCGACGACCTGATCCTCGCCGAGGAGCTGACCGCCAAGGCAGCCGTCGCCATCGACAACGCCCGCCGGTACTCGCGCGAGCGCGCGACCGCGCTGACCCTGCAACGCAGCCTTCTGCCGCAGGGGCTGCCCGTCCAGGAGGCGGTCGAGGTGGCCTCCCGCTACCTGCCCGGCGGGACCGAGGCGGAAGTTGGCGGTGACTGGTTCGACGTCATTCCGCTGTCAGGTGCACGGGTCGCCCTGGTCGTCGGCGATGTCGTCGGTCACGGACTGCACGCCTCGGCCAGCATGGGCCGGCTGCGTACGGCGGTCCGCACCCTCGCCGACGTCGACCTGCCGCCGGACGAGCTGCTGACCCACCTGGACGACCTGGTACTCCACCTCGCAAGCGACCTCCAGCCCGACAGCCACTTCCAGCCCAGCGGCGAGTCCGGTGCCACCTGCCTGTACACCGTCTACGACCCTGTCTCCCGGCGCTTCACGCTGGCGAGCGCCGGCCATCCGCTGCCGCTGATCGTCTCTCCGGACGGCACCAGGACACCCGTAACCGCACAGCCGGGACCGCCGCTCGGCATCGGTGGGCTGCCCTTCGAGGCCACCGAACTCGAGCTGCCCGAAGGCAGCCTGCTCGCCCTCTACACCGACGGGCTGGTGGGAAGCCGCGAGCTCGACGTCGACCAGCGGATCACCGAACTGCAGCGGGTCCTGGAACACTCGGCGACCTCGCTGGAGGCCCTGTGCGACACGGTGATGGACGTCATGCTCCCCGAACACCGCACCGACGACGCCGCCCTGCTGCTCGCTCGCACGCACGCACTGGATCCCCATCACGTCGCCGACTGGGACGTCGAGCCCGAACCCGCGCAGGTGCCGCGCATCAGGAAGTTCGCCGTCGACCAGGTGGACGCCTGGGGCTTGGAGGAGGCGGCGTTCGTCACCGAGCTGGTCGTCAGCGAGCTGGTCACCAACGCCATCAGATACGGCGAGCCGCCGATCAGGCTGCGGCTGATTCGCGACACCTCGCTGATCTGCGAGGTGTCCGACGCCAGCAGCACAGCTCCGCACCTGCGCCGGGCTCGCGCCTTCGACGAGGGCGGCCGGGGCCTGTTGCTCGTCGCCCAGCTCACCCAAGGGTGGGGCACCCGGCACACGACCAACGGCAAGACGATCTGGTGCGCGCAGACCCTCCCCCAGCCTGAGCCACGCTGAGAGCCAAGCCCACGAACCGTCGCCGGCCGCGCGGCAGGGCACGGCAACGGCACTGCACGTACGGCGCGGGAGCCCGCAGCCTCGCGAGTCCCTGGTCGGATCCGTGCTGCTCTTGGTGGCTCGGTGCCGTCACCACCCTGTCGGCAGACCGGCGATGAACGAGGTGAGCCGGTCGGCGATGAGTCGGTCGTCACGGGCCGAGTAGTGCCAGTCGCAGCCGAGGAAGTCCAGGCCCGAGTCGTCGAGGAACCAGTAGCGGACCCGGCTGTCGCCGGCGTCGTTGCGCGCCCTGACCACCTGCTGGACATGACCGGCGTACTGGCCGGCGCCGACCGCCACGATGGTCGTGCCGGCCCCGTAGCGCGATCGCAGCTTCTGGATGAAGTCGCCGTAGGCGGCGCGGTAGCCGGCCGCGAGGCTGTCGGACGTCCACGGCTCACCGGGGTTGATGGCGGTCGAGAAGTCGTTGGTGCCGAGGTTGACCACCACGACCTGGGGGCGCCAGGTGCCCGGGTTCTGCCAGACGTCGCCGGGCTCGTTCAGCAGGGCACGATCGTAGAAGGTCCGGTAGGTGACGTCCGGGGAGCCTCCGTTGTAGTTGCGGACCATGCCAAGGCCCGAGTAGCCGTTGATCTGGTAATCGGCGTTCAGTTGCCGGGCGGTGAGGGCACCGTAGCTCACGTCGGCGTTGGTGGTCCGCTTGACCTGGTCCCCGGTGCAGATGCGGGTGGTCGAGAGGTTGCCGTAGCCCACCGTGAGGGAGTCGCCGATGAACTCGATCTGGCGGTTGCGGGCGGCCGGTTCGCTCAGGACGGCACCGCCGGGCGCGGCGACGAAGCCTCCGAACGTGCTGGTGTCCCATGGGGTGTCGTTGCGCTTGACGAGCCGGACGGTGTGGGTGCCGTTGGACAGGCCGTTGATCCAGTGCGTGGTGTTGCCGGGTGTGACGAGTGTGGCGACGGTGGTTCCGTCGATCTGGACGTCGTAGTCGGCGACCGGGTCATTGAGCACGATGCCCACTCCGGTGCCGCTGACGCGGCCCTCGAAGTACACGCCGGGCCAGCTGTACTGCACCCTGTTCCCGGCGTCCTTGACCCGCCCCGCGGTGTGGACCTGTGCGAGCACTCCCCTCGGGCGGACCAGTTGCCCCTGCTGGTTGGCGCCGCCCCGGTCGGCGAACTGCCCGACCTTGTCGCCGTCCGCGGTGGAGGCGTTCGGCACCTCGACCGCCTTGCCGCTGTTGCGGTTGACCAGCGCATATGACGCGCTCGTGTCCACGGTGGCCGCCTGTGCCGTCCCGACGGCACCCAACCCGGTCAGAAGCGTTGCCATCAGAGCGGTCACCGCGGCGAGCACGGCCGTTCGCCTCCCGCGTCGCCGCCACGGAACGCTGAGTGTCGTATACGTGCCCTGCATCCTCGTCTCCTTCACTGAGTGCGTCAGCGCCTGGTCACGGATCACCAGCAAGCGGCGGGCCTCATCGGCGGTCACCGCCGATCACGCGTCAACGGCGAGGCCTTCGGATGGCCGCCATGAGTCGCCGTCCCTGACGCCCGGAGCACGAGCGGGGTGAAGCGCGCTCGGCTCAGTACCGCGGAGCAGCCCCGAGTTGGCGCCGTCGCGGATCTCGATCGCGCTCCCACCATGCGTATCGGCGGTGCCCGCACGTGCCCTCCCGGGGTGACGCGCCGTCGGCTCGGAGAAGACGTCTGAGACGTCTGGTCACTCCAGGCGCTCCGGACGCGATTCTCCGGCGCACACCCTATTGTCGAAGCGCTTCGAATGTAACCGGCTGCGACGCTTCGATCTCAGATCCGTAGGTATGGAGGTACGGCGGACGATCGGCGGGGCGGTGTCGTGGCGCTTGATCACTTGATCCGGGCTCTCAAACGATGCGGCACGTCTGTCGCGTTGCGCGACGCACGCATCGGCATCGCTGCGGGCGAACAACCGCGGTGTCCGGAAACGCGCAGATCACGCCACGTGAGTCCGGCCGCGCGCGACCAGGTGGTCGGTCGTCTCCCATGTTCCGCCGAGGTCCAGCAGGCGCTCCCCGGGCGGAGCCGCCTCGCCGTCCGCCCAGGCGACCTGGATCGCGCAGTTCGCCCTCGGGTCGCCAACCGCCCGGCCGACTTCCTCATCGCACCGGACTCCCTCCCGGACTACGTCTGCACGTCCCAGGCCGACATCGACGAGCGCGAGGACGTCATCGCCGGCGCCCTCGGCCGTTCAGCAGTTCCAGCGCCGGGTCAAGGACGAGAGCCGTCCTCCATCTTCTCGAAGAAGAACTCGTGCTTGAGGAAGGAGACGTCGTATTCGTGACCGGCCTGAGGGGGCAGCAGTTGGGAGGCCTGGAACAGGCGCCACCCGTCGAGCAGGGCGGCCAGCCCCGTGGGATAGGGCGGCTCGTCGCTGTCACCGGTCGTCGGCTGGGTCCGGCCGGTCCCGTCGTATTGGGACCAGCCCACGACGTGGGAGTCCAGCGTCGACGTCGAGAGATAGAGGACCAGAACCCGCTGCCTCATGCGTGACTCCTCAGGGTGGGCCGGTTGCTGACGCGCGTGACCCAGTAGTCGACATCGAACGAGTCGTCACCGGTCAGGGCGCGCCAAAGGAGAACCCGGTTGTAGATCTCCAGTCGGGCCGTGGCCTGTTCGTACCAGGGGAGGTACGTATTGAGTTCCGCGGTCACCGCAGGGTCGTTCAGGTCGGAGACGTCCCACAGGCGCACCTGCGGCACGGTCGGGTTGAGGCGGAGTTTGTACATGTAGCGACGGCCCGCGGTGTCGTTGCGGCGGCCACTGTGCCAGATGCCGTGGTGCACGAGAACGACCGTGCCCGCCGGGCAGGTCAGCCGGGTCTGGCCCCTGAGGTTCTGGACGCGGCCGACGTCCGTCTCGTTGATCCTGCGCAGATGGCTTCCGGGCACGCTGAGGGTGCCGCCCATCTCGGCGGTCACCTCGTGCGGGTAGTACATGAGCTGGATGTCGAACGCATCCGGCCGCACGTCGATGATCGCGTCTCCGTGGAGCGGCTGCGCCTGTCCCTCGTGCGGCTCGCGCACATGAACCGCATGATGGTCGACGGTCGGCCCGGGGCCGACCAGGCTCTCGACAGCGCCTGCGACGACCGGCAGGGCGAGCAGCTCGTGGACGAAGGTGTCCCGCGCGAACGCCTCGCCCAGCGCAGTGCCGTAGGACACTTCCGGCAGGGCCTCGGTCAAGGCCGCGATGGCCCGTTCATTGATCTCCTGCGGCACCACCCCGTCCAGGCGCAGGAATCCCTGCGCGACGAAGCGCGCCACCTGAACCGATGTCAGGAGTTGCTTGCTGGTTGACATGCGACGAACGTACGTGTCACGTCCGGGCCCGTCGTGGGCTGAAATCGTCCAGTGCTGGTAGTTTTCCGTCCTCGTGAAGCACGTGACACTACGGCTCGACGAGGCGCCCACCGTGGTCGACGCCGGCATCGGGGTGCACGGCGTCTCCACCGCCCACGACGTCTTCCGGCTGCCCGACCTGTGGCAGCTGCACCTCTACAACTACGAGGGTGCACTGTCCCTCGGGCAGTCGGTCCACCCCCTACGCCCCGGCCACGTCAGCCTCGTGCCGCCGAACACGGAGGTGCACTTCCACTACCGGGGCAGATCGGAGCATTTCTACGTCCACCTGCGGCTGCACGACGGCGGAACCGCGCGGGTGGTGCCGCTGATGCAGGACGCCGCGGCCGAGAGCACACGCCTGGCCGATCTGCTCCGACACGCCGTGACGGCCATGCCGACCTCTCCATCGAGGGCCACGGCCGAGGTCTGGGCCGCTCTGTGGCGCGTCGCCGAGTTGCCGAGGGGCGATGGAGCCGGGCGCCGCCACCCCTTCGTGGCAGCCGCCCAGGCCTACGTCGAGGAGCACCTGGCCGGACCGCTGTCCGTACCGGACATCGCTCACGCCGTCGGAATCTCCCACACACACCTCACGCGCGTGTTCCGTGCCGAAACCGGCCTCACGGTCGTGTCGTACATCCGGCACCGACGCCTTCAACGCGCCCGCCACCTCCTGTTGTCCTCCACCCTGTCCATCACCGCCATCGCGGCGGCCGTGGGCATCGCCGATCTCCAGGCCTTCAACAAGGCCTGCCGCCGTGAACTCGGCGCGAGCCCACGTGACGTACGTGCGGCTGCCCCTGCGGGGCCGGACGGCCCAGGCCCTCGGCACCGTCAAGGACGTCACCGGACCCCGCCCTGGACGCAAGCGGCATCACCTCACCGGCAAGGCGTGCAGGGAAGTCAGGAGGAGCCGAACAGGCCGCCCGCGACACCGCGGGCGGCCTGCTCCTCAGGTTCGATCTACTGATTGACCGTCAGCTCGCCTCGCTCGTACGGCGCTTGCGCGCGAAGTACACCGCGGCGGCACCGATCGCCGCGACCGCGAGGCCCGCACCAGCGAGTACGGGCGTGCTGCTCGACGCGCCGGTCTCGGCGAGATCGCCGTTCGCGGTCAGGCTGTTCGCCCCCGTGCCCGTGCCGGGCGCCGGAGTGGCGGACTCGCTGGGGATGGTGGACTCACCCGCGCCGGGCGAGGCCGGCTCGCCGGGCGTCGGGGACTCACCCGCGCCGGGCGCGTCGTTCGCAGCGAGCTGCGCCGCGAAGGCTGCTGCGATCACCTGGTGGCCGTCGGCGTTGGGGTGGGGGTCCTTCTTCGTGCACGCCCAGGTCAGCTGGCAGATCTTGGCCACGTTGGCCGGCACCTCGCCCGCGCCGGGCACGTTCACCTGGGTGGTGAAGTCGTCCGAGGAGAAGGCCCCGGCCACGTCCGCCACCTTGAAACCGGTGGACTTGTACACCTGGGCGATCCCGGCGTTGGCGGCCCCGACCAGGGTTGCCGACTCCTTGGCGGCCTGCTGCCCCGGGGCGCCCTGCAACCAGGCCGCCAGGAACGGGTTCTGGTACGTCGAGCCCACGAACTGGGTGTTCTCCGTACCCGCCTTACGGAGCGCGCCCGCGATCTGCGCGAGGTTCTTCGCCATGGCCTGGCTCCGGCTGTTGAGGCACGCCCCGTCGAGGGTGCCGGCCGGGCTGACGCAGTTCAGCAGGATGTCGTTCGCGCCCACGCTGACGGTCACGTAGGCGACCTTGCCGGGGTGCTGGGCCATGGCCTTCAGGGCGGCGTCCAGCTGGGACTTGGCGTTCGGGTAGTCGCACTTCCCGCCCTGGATCAGGGACTCGGTGGTCTCGGCGGTGCAACCGAGGCGTATGTGCTTCAGCCCGGGGGTGCGCTGCTTGAGCTGCGTGTAGAGCTGGTCGGTGTAGGCGACGTCGGTGTCCTTGTCCACGTCCGGCTGGTAACCGGAGGCCAGGGAGTCACCGAGCGAGATGTAGTACGTGGCGTCCTTGACGTTGGTCGCCTCGTCGGCGGCAGCCAGCCCGGGCGTGCTCAGCACGACCGTCACAGCTGAGACGGCCAACGGGGCAGCGAAACGCTGAAAAGATCTCATCACTTACGTGCGCTTTCCAGTTGTTGGGGGGTTTGCGTGCCGAAACGGATTGGCATGAAGCATGGCTGGAAGCAGCGAAACTCAGCCGCAACGGTTTTCGGGCACCAAAAGAAAGCCTGGTGAAGGCTTGGGGGGAATTCTCCCTCCGCGGCCCGCGGGATCTGCCCGACTTCGCCTCGGAGGTGTGGACGTCAACGTAGCAAGGCCGACATCAACTTGGGCAGGGGAGATCGACAACGTGACGATAACAAAGACACGTGTAACCACCAGAAAGGCTCGAGCGGTCGGGAATTGGTCACGAGACTCACCCGTAGCCATTCATTGAGTGATCAACCAAGCAGTTAATCTCCCTCGCAGCAGCCCGACCACCTGCACGAACCGAGCCACTCCGGAAAGAGCACAGACTCTACGGTCGGCTACCGACCACCCTTGGGGCTGATGGAGAGCACCACGGTCGCCCCTTTCGTTCGGCGGACCGAACAGCCGCGTTCGGTGAAAGTTCTTCCGGAGGTCCGACCGGCCGACCCATTCCACGGCCAGGGACGGCAACACACGGCAGATCCACTCGAGATCGCCTTATCGAATTCATCGATGAGCGGTACGAGCACTTTGACGGCCGGTCAAAATCGGCTGAGCGCTGTCCCATAAATGATCTACGACGGGTTCGTTGACCTGCCTGCCCCTTCGTCACCCGGCGAGGGCGAGGTTGTGTAGGCGGGCGATGCCGAGCATCGCGTGGTGGACGCCCTCGCCCTTTGAGACGGCAGTCGCGGAGGATCTTCCAGGTCTTCATCCGGGCGAAGGCGTGCTCGACGCGGGCACGGACCTTGCGGTGAGACGCGTTGTGTTCCTCTTTCCAGGGCGGGAGTGCGGTCTGGCCAGGTTCGCGGCGGTGCGGGATGACCAGGCCGGTGCCGCGGTAGCCGCCGTCGGCGATCACGGTGGCGGTGCCGACGGCGTCGTTCGCTCCGGACAACTCCCACGTTTCACCCTGACATCTGTCAGGTGCCCGCCCGGCAACGCCCCCTGGTAGGCATGTGACATGTCAAACAGAGCCAGGAAGGGAACCGCCATGAGGAACAAGCTCCGCAACCTGCTGGCCGTGGCCGCCGTCGCCGCTGCGACCGGCGCCACCGTGCTCACGGGCGCGACCGGCGCCTCCGCCGCCGCTCAGGCGGACTGGGCCGGCTGCCCGGACGGCAACGTCTGCATCTACGCCGAGGGCCGCTACAGCAACATCGGCGCCGGAGACATCACCAACAAGTACTTCCGTTACGGCACCTACAACCTGTCGAACCAGGTCAACCAGCACTGGGTCCTGAACAACCAGAACGGCCCGTTCGAGGACGCGTACGTGAAGCTGTGCACCGGTTACAACGGCACCGGCGACTGCAGCAAAGTGCTGGGTCCCGGCTACGGGGAGTACCTGAACCTGACCCCGATCAACTCGATCGTCCTGTACCGGTAATTCCCAGCGGTCCCGCGATCTCCTCCGCCATCTCCCGGCCCGCCTCGAACTCCAGCGTCTCGTCCCCCATGGCCTGGTCGGTGTCGAGGCGCTTGCCATCCCCGTCTGCGCAGCGGCAGTTGGCGCTCCGAGAACGACGTCGACGGTGGCGAAGACGTGCCGGAGGACACTGGCGGTGAGGACGGCCAGGAGCAGGACCTCGTTCCGACGGTCGGTGGCCGCGGCAGGGGGAGTACTGCGGTTCAGCGAGGAACGCGACCCGGCCGTCCTCACCCAGTTCGTCCGCTTCCTGCCGAAGGTGTAGTGCACGGTCGCTTGTCCCACCCCGAGCTCGGTGGCGATGGCGCGGGTACTGCCGGCGGCGACACCCTCCCTGGCCATGAGAGCGATTGCCGCCTTGACCAGCTGTGGACGGCGCTCCGCCGCGGACACATGGGCCATGACACGATCCTTTTCGACTCAGACTGCCGGACAGCTCGCTCGGCAGAGCAACGGCACATGACATCGGCCGCTCCGGGGCCGGCGGCCGGTCGGACGGGGCCACTTGGCCCGGGCGAACCCGCCACTGGTCACCGGCCCCCGGCCGGAGCATGCGCCGCCCGTCAGAGGGCGGTCCTCTGCGCCTCGGAGCGGAGCAGCGTGTTGAGGTTGGCCATGGACGTGCGGATGCCGGCACGCATCGCGGGCTGCTGTATGGAGTCGAGGAGCAGACCCAGCGGACCGAGGCCGATGGTGTACTCGACCTGGTAGAGCATCTCCGTCCCCTCCCGGCCGTCGGCACTCTGCACCGGGCGGAACTCGAAGATGTTGGTGACGTCCTGGAGGGGGGCGAAGCCGGTGCCGGTGTCGACGCGGCGCTTGAAGGGCTCGATCTCCTTGACGGTCCAGACGGAGTCGGTCTTGAGCGGGCCGAGGGTGCGGTTGCGCTCGGAGTAGGTCTTGCCGACGGTGGCGACGCCGTGGTGGTCGGTGACCTCGATGGCTCCGGCGACCCACTCGGCGTACCGGTCGGTGCGGGAGATGACGTCCCAGACCCGTCCGAGGGGGGCGTCGATGACGGTGGTCTCGGTGACGACGAAACGGTTCATGGCAGGGTTCCCTTGCTTGTCGGTGCTTCTTGCGCTCAGATCTGGTGGAGGAGTTCGGTGGCGGTGTGGCGGCCGGAGCGGACGGCGCCGTCCATGTAGCCGTTCCAGTAGGGGGAGAACTCGGCGCCCGCCCAGTGCACGCGGTGGTGGGGGCGGCCCATCCACTGGCCGTAGTCGCTGAGCACGCCGGGGGCGGCGACGGAGGTGGGGCCGCCCTGGGTCCACTGCTCGGCGGTCCAGTCCTGCTCGACGTAGTCGACCGTGTCGAAGGCGCGGTCCCCGACGACCTGGGCGAAGCAGCGCAGGACGGCGCCGCGGCGTTCGACGGCCGGACGGTGGGCCCACTTGCGCCATTCCCTGCCGCCGAGGAAGCCCATGAGGACGCCGGGTCCGCCGTCGGGCGGGGTGTTGTCGAACATCTCGCGGATGGGGGATCCGCCGCGCAGCAGGCCCATGCCGGACAGCCCGTCCTCGCGCCAGAACGGCTTGTCGTAGACGGCGACGCACTTCATGAGGGTGCCGAACGGCAGCCGCTGGAAGAGCTGGTCCTGCTGGGCGGGCAGCAGCGGGTCCCACACGATCCGCGAGGCCACCAGCGGCGGTACGGCGACGATCACCCGCTCGGCCCGCCAGTCGCCGGCGTCGCAGACCACGGTGACGCCGGTGGAGTCCTGGCTGATGCGCCGCACGGGCGCCGACAGATGGACCCGGCCGTCGAGTTCCTCGGCGAGGCGCTGGGCGACGAGTTGTGAGCCGCCGACGAACCGGCTGTCCTGGGCGCCGCCGGTGGTGCCGGTGCCGCGTTCCATGGTGCCGGGGTGGGTCTCGTTGCCGAAGGTGGAGACGTACCAGAGGCTGAACAGGGCGGAGGCGTCGCGGGCCTCGCCGCCGTAGGCGGAGTTGAGGAAGAGGTTGATCATGTCGACGGCGTCGCCGGTGATCTCGGCCTTGCGCAGCCAGGTCTCGTAGGTCATGCCGTCCAGTTCGCGGGCGTCGGGGGCCCGCCAGGGGGCGGCCGGGTCCACCTTGGCCGCGGCCTGGCCGATGCGGGCCAGGGCGATGCCCATGTCGGGCAGCGCGAACAGGTCCGGCGGGGTGTGCCCGGTGAACCGCTTGGCCTTGCCGTCGTTGACGTAGACGGTCTCGCCGGGGACGGCGGCCTGGTAGGTGTCCACGCCGACCTCCTTGGCCAGCGCCAGGATGTGGTCCTGGGTCGGACCCACGAACTGCCCGCCGATCTCGGTCACTTGCCCGTCGCCGAGGTGGTGGTTGAGCAGCCTGCCGCCGACCCGGTCCCGGGCCTCCAGCACGGCCACCGACTTGCCGGCCGCCACCAGTTCACGTGCCGCGGTCAGACCGGCCAGTCCCGCGCCGATCACCACCACATCTGCCCTGCGGGCCCGGTGCGACGTGGCGATGTCCTTGTCCTGCGTGCTGCTCATGATCACTCCTTGCCAATGGGGGGTCCCGGCGCTGCGGAAGTGCTCCGTGGGGGGATGCGGCACAGGCACATGGCCTGTGACCTGGCCCTTCCCGGGGGCGGTGTGCTCCGGTGGCCATCACCATACAGATGACATGGTCGCCTGACAATGTCAGCAATTCAAGTTAATCGACTTGAGCGTGCGACTTGAGCAAGTGATAAAGTCAGTGCTCGAAGCAGCCCGGCCGCCGCCCACCGCACCGGAATGCCTCATGCCCGTGGCCGCTCGCCGACGCGGGCCGACCGGTTCCGTCTCTCGTTCCGCGTCCGCGACGCGACGTGCGGGAATCCCTTACAGACCTTGGGAGTTCGTCATGGCTGTCCTGCTCCATCGGCTGGGCCGCAGTGCCTTCCGTCATCGCAAGCTGGTGCTCGGCATCTGGCTCGTCGTCCTCGCCGCTCTCATCACGTGCGTCGGGGTCTTCGGCGGTAAGCTCGACGACCGCTTCACCGTGCCCGGGACCGAGTCGCAGCGCGCTCTGGACACGCTCGGCAAGACGCTGCCCGAAGCCTCCGGAGTGAACGCCCAGATCGTCTTCACCGCACCCGAGGGCAGCCGGGTCACCGACGCCCGCTTCACCGCGGCCATCGCCGGAGCCGAGGTGGCGGCCGCGAAGGCGCCCCAGGTCAGCGCCGTCATGGGCCCGGCCGCCACCGGCGCCGTCTCGGCCGACCGGAGCACGGCGATCATGCAGGTGCAGTACTCCGTTCAGCGAGCGGAGGTGCGCGCCTCGTCCCTGGACGCCATCGAGCGGGCGGCCGAGTCCGCGGAGAAGAACGGGCTGAAGACCTCCGTCGGCGGCAGTGTCTACGGCAGCAACGGCGTGCACATAGGCCCGTCCGAGATCATCGGCGTCGCCGTCGCCGTGCTCGTCCTCGTCGTCACCTTCGGCTCCCTGCTCGCCGCGGGCATGTCGCTGCTGCCGGCCCTGCTCGGTGTGGCCGTGGGACTCGCCGGGCTGCTCGCCCTCGCTCCGGCGGTCAGCATCTCCTCCACCGCGGTCACGCTCGCGCTGATGCTAGGGCTGGCCGTGGGCATCGACTACGTCCTGTTCATCCTGTCCCGCCACCGCCAGCAGCTCGCCCGCGGCACCGATCCGCAGGAGTCCGTGGCGCTGGCCACCGGCACGGCCGGCAGCGCGGTGGTCTTCGCCGGCAGCACCGTGATCATCGCCCTGGCCGCACTCAGCGTCATCGGCATCCCGTTCCTGACCGTGATGGGCCTCGGTGCCGCCGCAGCAGTCCTCGTCGCCGTCCTGGCCGCGATCACCCTGGTCCCGGCCCTCGCCGGATTCGCCGGCACCCGGCTGACCCCGAAGCCCGGCAGCAAGGCCGCCCGGCAGGCCACCGACCCCGACGGGGTCGCCGGACGAACCACTCTGGGCGCCCGCTGGGTGAAGTTCGTCGTCGCCAAGCCCCTGCTCACCGTCCTGGCCGTCGCGGGCCTCCTCCTCGCGCTCGCCCTCCCGGCCGCCGACCTGCGCCTGGCCCTGCCGGACAACGCGTCGGCCCCGGTAGGCTCCACCGAGCGCAAGGCCTACGACACGATCGACGACAAGTTCGGCCCCGGCTTCAATGGCCCGCTCCTGGTGCTGACCGAGACCGGCGACGGGCCCGGCGCGCAGGCGGGCTCCGAGGTCGCCCGCGAGCTGCGGGACCTCAAGGGGGTCAAGGCGGTGCTGCCGGCGGTTCCCACGCGTGACTCGGCGCAGACCGTGATCCAGGTCGTCCCCGAGAGCGGCCCCGACAGCGTCCGCACCGACCGGCTCGTCCGCGACATCCGTGCCGTGGCCCCGGAACTGCGCGAAACCACCGGAGCGAGGGTCTCCGTCACCGGCACCACCGCCGTCAACATCGATGTCTCCAACCGCCTCAGCGACTCCCTGCTGCCGTTCGTCGCGATCGTCATCGGACTCAGTCTGATCCTTCTGACCATGGTGTTCCGCTCGCTGGTCGTCCCCCTGAAGGCCGCCGTCGGATTCCTGCTCTCGGTGGCGGCCTCGCTCGGCGTGGTCGTCGCCCTGTTCCAGTGGGGCTGGCTGGCGGAAACCCTCGGCCTTGCCCACACCGGTCCCGTCGTCAGCTTCCTGCCGATCATCCTGATCGGCGTGCTCTTCGGACTCGCCATGGACTACGAGGTGTTCCTCGTCTCCGGGATGCGCGAGGAGTGGGTCCACACCGGCGTGGCCCGCCGCTCGGTGACCGACGGCGCGCGGCACAGCGTCCGCGTCGTCACCGCGGCCGCCCTGATCATGTTCACCGTCTTCGCCGGGTTCTTCCCGCTCGACGACGCCCTGATCAAACCCATCGCCTTCGCGCTCGCCGTCGGCGTCGCCGTCGACGCCTTCGCCGTCCGCCTGACCCTCGTCCCAGCCGTCCTCGCCCTCGCCGGACGACACGCCTGGTGGCTCCCCGCCTGGCTCGACCGCGCCCTGCCCGACCTCGACGTCGAGGGCACGCGCCTCCAGCAGGCCCCGGAGGCAGAGCACAAGGAGCCCGAGCCGGTCTCCTGAACAGGCCGCGCACCCGGCGGATCCGCCGCCGCGCGCAGGGGCCCTGGCCCGGAGGGGATGCCCACCTCCGGGCCAGGGCCTCGTCCTGCATCCGGAGGGAACTTCGCCGAGTCCCTTGGGGACAAGTCAAGCGAGCAAACGCCTCGACGATCAGACGTCTCTTCAACTCAGCATCGAGTAAAGCGCCTTCAAACCACTGGATGTTCAACAGGGTTACTTTCGAAGTGCTTCGATCATGCGGTGTACGCCCAAGTCGGCCACGTGTCACAAGGGGGCGCAGGTGCAGGCACAGCTGTCACGCATCCTGGGGCCGATCGAGATCAGCGACGGCGCACCCCGGGTACCGGGCCTTGCTCAGCGAACGATCCCGTGGTCCACGTGTTGCGCAGCCGCAGCAGTTACAAGCCGGTTGCGAGGTCGAGGTGCCCGGCCACATCGACCTGGGCGTGCGTCCCGGCCTGCACATAACCGAGCATCGCCACGGGAGCAGCGACCTCCGCTCCTCGTAGGCCGACGATCTCCCGCCATTGACCGGGAGTTATCCCACCGAACTGCCCGGACAGAGAACTGGGCCGTACTTGCCCGACGGACTCCTCGCGCCCGGTCCGTGCACCGGCGGGCCGCACGAGAACGTCGTACGAGGCACGGAAGTCGGCGTCGGCGGACGCCTCCATCGGCGCCACGCTAGGGAGCGGCACCCTCCACCACATCCACCAGGCCCACTAGCGGTGTCTAACGGCCAGGCGGCGGGCGCGATCGACGCTATTCGACGCGCTTCGACAATGGCGTTCCGCAGGTGAAAGAAGTGTGTTTTCCTGCGCAGAGCATTGCTGTTCAGACATCCCATCATTACTGTCCCACGCAGACGCAAGCGCTTCGACACTTCGCCACTACGTCTGACAGGCCCGGCGCTTGAAAGGAATGGGGACCAAGCACCGTTCATGCAGTTCCTGAGCGCGCCACCTCGACGACACGAGCCACCCGCGATCGCGAGCAGCACCGCATGCGAACGGAGCGAAGGCGCCAACACGCCAGCTGATCGACCGTCTCGGCCGCATCGCTTTCGGTGGGGACTCCCACTGCGAGCAGTGGAAGGAACCACTTCGCCCAGGCCGGCCGCAAGCCGATCAGTCGGCCGACCGCGCAAGTACGTCGGACGGTGCTGAGTCGCGCCGTCCCGAGCCCGGACTCGTCGGCGAGCGACACCTCGCCGCGCCGGAGTCCGCTACCAGACCGGGGGGCCGGACAACCTATCGCCGTCCTTGGAGGGACACATGAGATGGCACGCCCGTAAATCCATCAGCAGCAAGTCGGCCGGGTTCGGTCGGCTGGCCCTGATCGTCGCCGTGATCGCCGGGTTCCTGAGCTTCGCCTCTCCGGCGCAGGCCCAGGTGTACTCCACCTGCGACCGATGGGGTCAGTACACCCAGGGCACCTGGACGATCTACAACAACATCTGGGGCGACAACCACGGCCCGCAGTGCCTGACCGTCAACAGCATCAAGTCCTGGTACGTCGACGCCAACCACTCCGGCGGCGGGATCAAGACCTACCCGAACACGTCGGTCCGGCCCCAGACGCCGCTGTCGCAGTTGAACTCGGCGGGCTTCTGGTACAACACGTCGTCGGCTCCCGTCGCCGGCAGTGACCACTGGAACTGGACGAGCGACCTCTGGTCGACCGGCAACCAGGACGAGATCATGGTCTTCACCAGCTGGGCCGGGGGGACGGCAGGCGGCTGGGGGAGGCAGATCGCGTCCAACGTGACCATCGGCGGCGTCCGGTACGCATCGGTCTGGCAGGCCGACCCCGGCTGGAACGTCCTGCAGCTCATACCCGCCCAGCAGAGCAACACCGGCACCATCGACGCCGCGGCGGTCTGGCGATGGGCCGCGTCGCAGAACCTCCTGCGCAACACCACCTTCGACACGATGCAGTTCGGCCTCGAGATCACCTCGACCAGTGGTGTGCAGAAGCGGTACTCGCTGAACGCCTACAGCGCCTGGTGGAACAACACCTCCGGCGGCGGATCAAGCATCTAGCCGCAATACGCGCGACACGACGGTGCACTCCGTCCGCGCATGGAGACGAACGCCGGAGCGATTCCCCAACGCACACCTCGCCGTCGGGCCTCGAACGACAAGTTCCCGGCGGCAAGGTGTGCTTGCGCGAACCCGTAACCGTCCCCACCGCACACGAGGAAGTGGCGCACATGGCCTCCTGAACCACCGCTCCCCCACCACCCGCGAACCTCCGTCGCATCGTCGCCGCCGGCCTCATCGACGTCGAACGAGCGGCGTATCCGGGGTGGTTCATCGATGCGCCCGAGGCGGGCGCTCAGAACAGGGCCCCATCGAGCGCGGACGCCTCCCGCAGCGAGGGCTCGACACCCTTCAGGCCGGCCAGGTGAAGGATCATCATGTAGCCAGTGTGGCGCCAGGACGCGGCGACCAGGATCGCCCACAGGTTGAGGTCCGGGTCGCCGATCCTCTCCCTGGGCTGGTCGCCTCTTCGCAACCGGGCACGTGGTGCCGGGCCACGGCCCCGTCATCGACGAACACGCCCGGCCTGCGGCGCTCGACCAGCACCGCGCGTACTACCCAGTCGTACACTCACCGCCCAGGCCGACCTGCGCGACAGCCCTGAGCACCGGCCTCGATCCGACCCGTTCCACCGGGCCGACCGCCGGATCTCCACGTCGGCCATCCGCACCGCGCCACGTCTCTACGGGCCGGCGAAGGAGCCGCTCCGTGCGGCGTGACCGCGGATCGCGGCTCCGACCAGCCGACTCTCGAAGGACCGCAGTATCCGTTCGAGATCCGTCGCGTCGAACGACGTCGCATCCGTCCCGAGGCTGATTCCGGCCGTCTCGGTCATGTCCCACACGACGAAGCAGAGCTTGCCGGAGTACGCGTCGACGGTTTTCGGGAATCGTCCGTAACGGCTGGATGCCATGGCTCGCTCGAGGTCCTGCCGTGCCCCCTCCGCGCGAGCCCGGATCAGGGTGCGGGGTTCTATGGGACGGATGTTGACCACGTACGGATTGTCTGCGGAGCGGCCCAGTTCGGCGGAGGCCTCGTCCAGGGCTCTGGCGTAGCGGTCGGGCTCTCTCAGGCTGACGGAGGAGGACTTGACGAGTGTCGCGTCGACGGCCCGGCTCAGTGCCGGGAACCGGTCGCCGCCCAGGGACGTGTCGACCGGCACCAGGACCCTGCCGGCGATGTGGGCAACCGCCGCGCGGGCGGAGGTGGTCTGCCGGTTGGCCATCACGGTGTTGAACACACACGTCACGATGCCGAGGTGCTCGGCGAGCGCGCTCGCGTACGCGGCTTGCAGGACGGCAGCCACCGATGTCCGGTACTGCTTCGCCAGACCGGCTGCCGCGAGCGCGACCGCCGTCGAGTCGAGGCATACGAAGTTGTAGGCGGCGTCCCCATGGCTCGCGGGCATCTGGAGTTCGGGCATGGCGGACTGACGGAGCATGGCCCGGTCGTGGATGTCGACACGATGGGCGTGCCGCAGCCCCGAGGGGCTGGCTTCGAAGCTCGCGATCTGCCGCGGCTGCCACCCCGCACCGAGGTCGGCCCCCGGATCGGCGGCCAGTCGGGCCAGGCGTTCGGCCAGGATCCGGGCGGCCGTAGTGTCCGCCGAGAAGTGGTGCACCGACAGCGCGATGTGGGTGGGCCTGCCGTCCACGGTGACGACAGCGGCCCGCAACGGCAGGTCGTCCGGGGCAAATCCGGGCACGGCCAGTCGGAGGGTGAGGGCGCTCAACTCGTCGTTCGCCGGGGGGACCTCGGAGGCGTACTCGTCGACCTGGAGCACGCCGGAAGCCACGACGACTGCGCGCGGCCGCCCGTCCGCGCTTCCTGGATACAGCGTGCGCAGCGCCTCGAAGTGGGCCATGACCGCCGAGAAGGCGCGAAGCACCGCGGCCATGTCGGGGGTGCCGTCGAGTACCCGCGCCATCCGCTGGTTCCTGTTGCGGGGCCCGGGAAGATGGGGTTGGCATCCTTCGCGTTCATGAGCCTTCTGCGACCAGGTCAGTTCGTGCTCTCCGGCGGTGCCGGCGACGAAGACGACGTCATGGCGTGCGATCTGTCGCATACTCGCCCCGGCCCTCCTCCGGTAGCCCCGGCCCTCCTCCGGTACGTCGGCCACGCGCCATGTCTCGCGAACCGCGCGTGGCAGAGTTCACCGACCGGACGACGGCAACCCCTCGACCCGCCACGCCGTCCAGCGGTACCACGACGCGGCCGGGGCGCGGTCGCCCCATGCTCAGGCAAAGGATAGATCCGCGCGGACCACACGCGTCAACGCTCCGAAGATGGGGAACGCGGCGTCGGACCGCTTCGTGACCGCGTCCCACGGGGAGCCTGTCGCACCTCGCCCGCGATGGCGGTCAGGTGGACACTGCCCCGCAGTACGAGATGCAGATCGTGTACCCCGGTCACGTCCGTCGCCCTCGGCGCGCTGACCGTGCGCCAGTCGTACCGGCCGTCGGTGCCGGTCGATCCGGTAGCTTGAGCCTTTGCCAACCTCACGTTGAGGCCGCGCGGTGATCAGCTGCTGTGTTCGGCGCTGCTGTCGGTGATCGACCGGAACAGCTCACGAGCCCGCTCGCAGAACTGCTCGACCTCCGTGATGTCCGGCTCGTAACCGTCAGCCAGCATCCGGGCCTGAAGCTGCTCGGAGCGCAGCCCGCCGTAGCGGGCCCGCACCTCAGCGGTCACCGGCTGGACGGCGATGTGCAGGTGCTTGCGTGCGTCGCGGCCGTGCGACCACATACAGACGTAGGTCTGCTCGGGCTGGCACAACGTCTCCACAACACGGGCGGTATCGCGCAGCAAGGGGCCGAGTTCCGCCGCTGCCGTGTCGTCGAGCTCCGCAATGGCCACGACGTGCTCCCGCGGACCGACGATCAAGGTGCCGAGATTCATCGGACCGACGACGTGGTTCACCACCCAAGCAGCGGTCTCATGCAGGATGCCTCCGGGCAACTCCCGGCGCCCGGTCAGCAGGTCACACCCAAGACACCCCGTCACATCCACGCGCACCAGCCTAGCCCGCAGCGACGATGTCGACGGCCAACTTGGTTGTCGAAGCAGCCGGTTGGCCTGCGCACGCGATGAAGCTCCTGGTAGACGGGTTCACGACCAAGACCACCCGTGCCGCCAAGAGCTTCATGTGCTTGTCTACCCGTCTGCCCTCGACCTGTCCACCAGGCACCTGCAGTTCTTGACCGACCGGTTGGCCGCGCATCGGGTGGCCTGCGGGACCAGGTGGCGCCGGCTGTCCGCAGGCCGCCAAGCGCTGCTGGTTCTGGCGCACCTACGTCTGGGGCACACCTACGCGCAGCTCGCGGCTGGGTTCAAGGTGGGCGTGAGCACGGTGTACCGGTACATCGCGGAAGCCGTCGGTCTGCTCGCGGCGCGGGCGGCCGACCTGGCCACGGCGGTGACAGCCGCCTCGGCCAAGGCGTTTGTAATCCTGGACGGGACACTGCTGCCGATCGACCGGATCGCCGCCGACCGGCCCTTCTACTCCGGCAAACACAAGAAGAACGGCATGAACGTGCAGGTCATAGCCGATCCACACGGGAAGTTGCTGTGGGCCTCACCCGCCCTGCCCGGCGCCGTGCACGACATCAAGGCCGCCCGAACCCACGGCATCATCGACGCCCTCAGCAGGGAGGGCCTGGCCTGCTGGGCAGACAAGGGCTACCAGGGCGCGGGCGGCACCGTGCGGATGCCCTTCCGCGGCCGCTGGGACCGGCTCTCGGCAGGTCAACGCGCGGTCAACACCGCGCAGGCCCGCATCCGCGCCCTCGGCGAACAGGCCATGGCGACCTTGAAGACCTGGCGCCTGCTGCGGAAACTCCGCTGCAGCACCACACGAATCACCAGCCACGTCCAAGCCGTCCTCGCCCTCCACCTGACCTGCTCAAACTGAGGTTGGCAAAGGCTCCTTGCCTGGGAAAAATCGTTGTCCTTCGTGAACTCGTTGTGAACAACGGCGCAGTCGATACGGGCCGCCACAGCCGAGGCCAGTCCTCTGGCCGAATCCTCCACGACCAGGGTCTCTTCCCTGGCAGCGCCGAAGTGTTTCAGCCCGGCCAGGTACGGTTCCGGGTGCGGCTTGGCAATTTCGTAGTCCTCGCGAACAATGACGAAGTCCATGAACTGCCTGATCTGGCGCTTCTCATGGATGATGTCGAAGTCGGCCCGTTTCGCGGTCGTCACGATGGCCGAGTACGCAGCCCGCACACCCCAGCCCCCGAAAGTGCGCCTCTGCCCCGCTACCAGGTGACTTGCCCACTGACCGGCTTTTCAGACGCCCTCTAGCCGCAGTTCGTAAGCCCGTCTTTCTCCACTGGCTCAAGCGTCACGGTCTCATCGAGATGCTTATCCAGCCAATCAAATGGATTCATATCATCGCGGTTTCCAGGGAACCCTCTCGGGAATTCCTGGTCGTTACCGTCAAGCTTAAGAAGGTTGAATTCGGAAACTGCCCAGGTAACCCCTAAATGATCGTCGATGACAAGCACTTCGGGGAAGAATGAACTCGTTGCAGGCAGACGCTTCCCTTCATTCCAACGGACCCCTGACGGCTTGAACGTCATGCTCGTGCATGGCGGGATGGTACCCGTGAAGAGGTCCATGTAGGTGTGCGCTAGGTTGCCATTTGAATCAGTCCACATATTGGACGCAAACACACGGATCACATCTGCGGGATAGAGAGAGCGATTCGCCATAACAACACCGTCGCCTTCTTTCCAGAATGCAAAGCGCGACGCCTGATCCGCCACCTCCTTCTCGCTATCCTGTCTTGATTGCTCAAGCTGAAGCTTTGCGACCAAGGCCCCGTAGTAAGTGGAGATCGCAGTCGCAATGAGCCCGAAGCCAGCGACGAGGGTCGCAGCAACCGTGGCCCACTTGATCCAGTCGACAGCCTTAATGCGTCTCCACACGTCCGGAGGGGCAGGCGGCAGGACAGGCCCCGGCGCTCGCTCTCGTTCCCGGATGCGTTTGGGGTGGTGCGTGCGGGGCCGTCGAACAAGCCGTAAGCGTGTCCTTCTGTCTTCGTGGCCCACCGCGCCTACCCACCTCCAACTGCCTGGTAGGAGGGCGATCTTACGCGCTCGAAGGACTGCATGACCATCAAGTGCCCCGAGTGGAATAGCACTTACTGCCGCCGCGCGTCACTACCGGCCCTCGCGCAGGGCACGGGCCATGAAGTTGTTGGGCTGCGTACCAGGGTGGCGGACGACCTTGGCGAACACCGCGCGGCTGGCCCACCTCGAACCGCAACGCCTTGGCACGCCGCGGCCGGATGATGTGTAGGCGTGCCATCTCAGACCGCTCCCTGGTGTTACTCCACGTCAGCACCAGTCCACGGCCCAGGCACCACTGTAGTAGATGACGCTTCCACTGATCATGAACGGGATGTTCAAAAACACCTACTGAGTGCTGGTGGAGCAACTCGACGCGCTGGTCGAGCGTCAGCCGGGAGACGAGGGCGGCTGCGGGCCCGGGCGTATACGGGTTTCCTGGATCGCACGGTCGACGGTGCAGTCGAAGCGCTTCGACGATGGCATGGCGCTGAGCCGTGTGTCAATCACAGGTAAACGCAGCCGTCGGGGGTCGTTTCTCCGGCGTTGGTGCACCTCTCCGACAGTGCACCCTGACAGGCAGATCACCTGGGGCAAAGACATATGCCGGGTGGAGCACACCGTCACTCTCGACCACGCCTGTTACCGGAAAGTGACCTGGACGGCCCATTGTCGCGCTTGGAAACACGGCCTTAGTGTCGCCGGAACGTCGAAGCGCATCGACATGAGTTTCCCGTCCTTCCGACACCAGGCCATGGACGATGCGGCGTCGGCCCGCCCGCCGGCCGGATCCACACAAACGACCGGCCTCCACAAACGACATGAGCACCGTCGGGGTATCCACGAAGGAGTGAGCCGATGAACCGCCGAGCCGTCCCGCGAACAGCCGTCGGCGTAGCGGGCGCCGCCTCTCCCTCATCGCTGCCGGCCCCCTGCGCTGGCAGCGCCTCCGGTGCAGGCAAGGGCGGCGCCAACAGCGGGAAAGGTCTGGCCGCCGCGCTGCCCGCCTCCGCGCCCGGCACGGTCGGGAGGCCGGACTTAGCGTCCGTCGGATCCCCCAACGGGGCGGTCACGCGGCCGGGTTGCCCCACTCTTCACGCCGAGCCGGTGACCACGGTGAAGAAGACGTCGGGCAAGGGCGGTCACCACACATCCGTTACGCCGCTACGGAAACCATTCCGCCCGCCCGCTCGCAACCGGTACTGCCACGCCATGGAGGCGCTCGGCACCACGATCAAGATGCAGCTCGCCAACGGGAGCATCTCCACCACGTCCCCGGCCGCACTCTCCGTCTCCGGCGGCCTCCCGGACCGGGCGTCCATCCCGAGCCGGATGAACAGGCAGGCCCATACCGGTGGGCCGGTGCGCCCGCCGCCCGGCCGACCCCACGCCCTACTTGTCCGGTGACGCATCGGCGCCGCCCAGACGGACGGCACCGGCGAGCAGTACGTGCTGTACCGGTCCGTCGGCCTGGGCTTCACCATGCCGGGCCGGACCGACTCCGCTTTCGGCTTCGGCTTCGGCTTCGGCTTCGGCTTCGGCTTCGGCTTCGGCGACGGCTTCGGCGACGGAAGATCACTGACGGCTCCGCTCCGCGGCCTCTTCAGGGCACACTCACCGGCGCGATCAAGGGCCGGGGGACGCATGATGCGGCACATCACCGACCGCCTCGGCTGTCTCCCGACTCCGGCCGCGCCACCGGTACGGCACAGCACCCTCGACGCGTCGGACGGGGCCTGCGGCAGCGGCTTGTCGAGACGACCCCACGGCTCCTGGGAACAGCTCCCCCGCCCCGCGCCACCCAATGGCACCACAGGCCCGGATCACACCCCGGACCAGCACCATGATGCCGCCCGCGTACCAGGTGCTCGACCTGCGAAAGTCCGGCCGCGGGGCGATTTCGCGGCCAGGACGGATCACGGACGAGCCCCGTCGGCCCGGACGGGCTGACACTCCCGCCTTGGCCGGGGCACCGCACCACGGCTGACACCATCCCGCCCCCTCCCCGACCACACCGGAGCCGACCGGAGCACTGCTTGTCGACCGGCTCCGTACGGACCCGCACCCGAGAGCCAAGGACCCGTCATGACCCATGCCTCGCACCTCTCCCGCAGAGGTCTGCTGGCCGCCGGCGCGGCCGCGGCCGCACTCCCTGCGCTGGCCCCCTCCGCCGCCTCCGCCGCGTCCACCCCAGGGGCCGGGAAGGTCCGACGCGTGCCCTACACCTTCCGCAACGCGGAGTTGGTCGGCGGCGGCTTCGTCTCCGGCATCGTCTTCAACCAGAGCGAACGCGGACTGGTGTACGCCCGGACCGACATCGGCGGCGCCTACCGCCTCGACACGGCGACCAAGCGGTGGATCCCCCTCACCGACTGGATCGGCTGGGACGAGTGGGGACACACCGGCATCATCAGCATCGCCACCGACGAGGTCGACCCCGACCGCGTCTACCTGGCGGCGGGCACCTACACCCTTCCCGACTGGGACCCGACCACGGCGGCGATCCTGCGCTCGACCGACCGCGGCCGCACGTGGAAGACCACTCCCCTGCCGTTCCGGCTGGGCGGCAACATGCCCGGCCGGGGCATCGGCGAGCGGCTGGTGATCGACCCCAACCGCAACAAGATCCTCTACCTCGGCGTGCGCGGGGGCCACGGGCTGTGGCGCAGCACCGACCACGGCAAGACCTTCGAGAAGGTGACCAGCTTCCCCAACGCGGGCAACTTCGTCATCGACCCCAGCACCCCCGACGGCTACAACGGCGACAACCTGGGCGTGCTCCAGGTCGTCTTCGACAAGCGCACCGGCAGAGCGGGCAGGGCCACCCGGACCATCTACGTCACCGTGGCCGACAAGGACAACATCCTGTACCGGTCCACCGATGCGGGAGCGACCTGGGAACGTGTCCCCGGGCAGCCCACCGGCTTCATCCCGCACCACGCGGTCTTCGACCGTGTCGGCGGCTACCTGTACCTGGCGACCAGCGACACCGCCGGCCCGTACGAAGGCTTCAAGGGCGACGTGTGGAAGCTGGACACCGCCACCGACACCTGGACCCGCATCAGCCCGGTCCCGTCCACCAGTGCCGACAACGAGTGGGGTTACAGCGGTCTGACCATCGACCGGCAGAACCCGGACACCCTGATGGTGTCCACCCAGCTCAAGTGGTGGCCCGACTGCATCCTCTTCCGCTCCACCGACGGCGGCGCGAGCTGGACCCGCGCGTGGGACCTGGACGAGAACTCCCAGCGCACCCTGCGCTACGACATCGACATCTCCGACGCCCCGTGGCTGACCTGGAACGCCTCGCCGTCGCTGCCCGAGATGACCCCCAAGCTGGGCTGGATGATGGAGTCCGTCCAGATCGACCCCTTCGACTCCGACCACTTCATGTACGGAACCGGGGCGACGATCTACGGCGCGGACAACCTGACCGACTGGGACAGCGGCGGCACGGTGCACCTGTCCGTGCGGGCCCAGGGGCTCGAGGAAACCGCTGTCATGTGTCTGATCAGCCCGCCCGTGGGCGCGGCGCACCTCTTCTCCGGCGTGGGCGATGTCGGCGGCTTCCGGCACACGGATTTCCGCAAGGCGCCGAACATGTACGACAGCCCGACCTTCGGCGGCACCCCGGCCCTGGACTACGCCGAGCTGGCGCCCCACACCCTCGTGCGGGTCGGCCACCCCACCAGCGGCTGGACCCAGCACTTCGCCATCTCCACCGACAGCGGCGGCACCTGGACGCCGTCGCGCAGTGAGCCGGCCGGCGTCACCGGGCCCGGCGTCGAGGACCAGGCCGTCGCCATCAGCGCCGACGGCAGACGGATCGTCTGGTCCCCCTCCGGTGCGCCGGTCAGCTGGTCCGACGACCACGGAGCGACCTGGACGGCGTCGAAGGGGCTGCCGGCCGGGGCCCCCGTGCGCTCCGACCGGGTGAACCCGGCGAAGTTCTACGCCTACGACGCCGGCGTCTTCTACCTCAGCACGGACGGCGGCAAGAGCTTCGAGGCCACAGCGGCGACCGGTCTGCCCTCCGCGGGGAACGTCCGGTGCAAGCCGGTACCGGGCCACGAGGGCGACATCTGGCTGGCCGGCGGCACCACCAAGCCCACCACCCCCACACCGTACGGGCTGTGGCGGTCGACCGACTCCGGAACGTCCTTCACCAGGTTCAGGGCCGTGGACGAGGGCGACGTCGTCGGATTCGGCAAGGCCGCGCCTGGCGCCAAGTACCCCGCCGTCTACACCAGCTCCAAGATCCACGGCGTGCGTGGCATCTTCCGTTCCGACGACGCGGGCCGGACCTGGACCCGCATCAACGACGACCGCCACCAGTACGCCTGGACCGGCAACACCATGACCGGAGACCCCCGGGTCTACGGCCGTGTGTACTTCGGGACCAACGGACGCGGAGTCATCTACGGCGACCCGAAGTGAGGTCTGACTCCCAGTCACCGCGCTCCGCACCCCCGGTCCCGAAAGGGAGACCGACGTAGTCCTGCCGTTCGGGCAGGACGACCGACTTCTCCTCTCCTGTGTGATCCCCCCACTCAGCACACATTCCGGAGGGCTGATGAAAATCCGTATCGGCTGGGCCGCTCTTCTCGCGGCTATGGCTCTCGTCTTCACCCTGCCGAACTCGGCAGTGGCAGCGTCACAGACGTACTGGTTCAAGCACTACTCGACCGGCGGCAACGCCTCGACGTGGTACGCCAACGACAACTCCTGGGGCGTGAACGCCTCGGCCGGCACCGGCTTCGTCGCCATGGTCAACGGCAAGGACTGGGGCTGGTCGTCCCCGGTGACCACACTCCCCAAGAAGATCGGCGCCGTCAGCCCTAACAACAACTCGTGGTTCAGCCAGTCGGCGTGGCCGAAGTCCGGCTCGCGCTACAACGCCACGTACGACATCTTCATCGACCCGATCCCCGAGCCGAACAACCGCAACTCCAAGACCGAGCTGATGATCTGGCTCAACTGGCACAACACCAGGCCGCTGGCCGACCGCTACGACGCGAACGGCGAAGCGATCCCGACCGCGACCAACGTCAGCCTGGCCGGCCGCAGCTGGGACATCTACGACTACCACTGGCCGAACGGCGACCACACCCTCAGCTTCCTGGACAGGAGCAGGTCCGGCTGGTGGTCCGGCAGCCTCACGCCGTTCTTCAACTACGGCCTGAGCAAGGGCCTCTACACCAACGACCACTACCTCAACAGCGTCATGGCCGGCTGGGAATTCGGGCCGGGCGACTACACCGCCCACTCCTGGGGCGCCGTGGGCTTCTGACGCCGCCACAAGCAGAAGGGCGGACCGGTGACCGGCCGCCCTTCTGCCGGGAAGTACCGCCCGGCCCTCCATACAAAGGGCTTCTCTCCCGCCCCAACGCCCTTGAGTGACACGCGTCGAGCGAGCGGGTCTCCGCTGGAATCCGCATCCCCGCCACCACACTCGGCCCGCCCGCTTGTTCAAGTCGCCGGCTGGCTACGCCGGGCGGGCGGCGCAGGTCAGATGGCCTGACGAAGGCGCCGCCCGTCGTCCGGATCGTCAGAGGGCGATGATCTTCCATTGCTGCCGCGTCAGTGCCGCGTACGGCTGTTGCTCGATGTTGGCTCCGTCGGCGGTGCTGCCCTCGTCGACGGCGAGGCAGAGCCCGCTGAAGCGGTTGATGAGGAAGTAGTGGCCGTCGCCGGTGGGTGTGACGGCCCAGTGCTGCTGGGGGGCGTTGGCGTCCCCCCAGATGGCCACGTTGCCGCCGTCGGCTCGGGAGAGTCCCGTGACCTCCAGGAGCTTGCCGCTGCCCACACCCTTGATCTCGTAGTAGCCGTCGCCGGTTTTGGCGAAGGTCCACTTCTGGTTCGCCTTGTTCAGCCAGGGCCACTGCAGGACGTTGGTGCCGTTGGCGGTGCCCCCGCTCTGCACGTCGGCGGCCTTGCCGCTGTGCCGGGCGACCAGCCTGTAGACGGTGCCGTCGCCGGGCAGCGTGGTGGACAGCAGGGCCGGCTTGGCCGTCCGGCCGCCGACCTGGATGCCGCTCACGTTGGCGTAGCCGCCGGTGGCCGCTTTCGCCTGGAGCCGCACGAAGCCGACGTTCCGGGCGGGCCATTCGGCCACCTTGAGGGTCTGGTTGCCGGCCCAGGTGCCGGAGGCGACCTGGGTGAAGTTCGTGCCGTCGGTGCTGGTGGAGATGGTGTACGAGGTGATGTCGCCGTCGGTGGAGTTGTTGCGGCCCCACTGCTTGGGCAGGTACTCCAGGGTGGAGACGTTGCTCCACACCCCGCCCAGGTCGATCGTGATCGAGTGAGGCAGGGGCGAGGCCAGCCCCCACGTCGACCAGCAGAATTCGTAGTCCCTGTCGCTGAGTCCTTCGATGGCGTGGAGCGGTCCCTCGCCGTCGCGGAATCCGGTCGCGTAGGCGCTGACGGGCGTCACGGGGTACTGGGGGCGCGGCAGCTGGGCCGGCAGGGGCGGCCTGGAGGTGTCGGGGCTCCATGCCGCCCCGACTTCGGCGAGCCGGTTGACGATGTTGGTGTCCAGCTTGCCGTTGCGGTTGGGCGGGCAGTTGAGGATGAACGAGGTGTACTTCGGTTCCAGGTCCGCCAGGTTGGCCAGGATCGTCTCCTTGCTCATCGGGTTCTCGATCGGCGTGTGCGGGTGCCAGAACCAGCCTCTGCTGATCGTCTGCCCCTGCGTGGCGGCGTAGGTGTTCCCGGCCGGCGCGGTGATGCCCATCGGCGCCTCGAAGTAGATCGCGTCGCCGAGCCACGGCTGCGACAGCGCACCGTGGTCGATCATGACGATGTTCGGCTGGAGCGACTTCACCAGCTCACGGATCCGCTGGTAGGAGACGGCCTGCTGGCCCATCTGCCACGCCCAACCGTCGGTGACGAACATGTCGATGGTGCCGTAGTTGGTGAGCAGCTCGGTGATCTGGCCGAGGATGAAGGTCATGTCGCTGGGCTGGATGGCATCGGTGGGCTCGAGCCCGACGTTCTTGTGCCGGCTCTCCCACGCCTGGACGCCGTAGGTGCGGTCCCATATCGAGTAGTAGAACCCGACCTTCAGCCCCTGCGCCCGGAAGGCGTCGCAGTACGCCTTCACCACGTCGTGCTTGTAGGAGCTGTTCGCGACGTTCTGGGTGCCGTAGGCGCTCGGCCACAGGGCGAAGCCGTCATGGTGCTTGGTCGTCAGCAGGCCGTAACTCATCTTCGCCGCCGCGGCGGCGGCCGCCCACTGGGCACAGTCCACGGTCGGGGGCGCGAACTTGGCGGGGTCCTGGTTCGGCGCCGCCCACTCCTCGTTGGTGAACGTGCCGAGGCTGAAGTGGTTGAACATGCCGAACCGCATGTCCACCAGGTTCTCCAGGTTGGTCTGGGGATCCGCGGCCGCCGCCCGTGCCAGCAAGGGCGACAGGGCGGGCACCACGGGCAGCGCGGTCGCGGCCACAGCGGCGCCCGCGGCACCCAGCAGCGTGCGACGGGACAGTCTTCCTGACGACATGGGTGTACTCCCGGTTCGGAGTGGCTCGGATGGTCGGGGCGAGGCGGCTGGGAGCGGCAGCCCGAGGGCGCGCGGTCTCCAGGCCCTCGGGCGCGGCCCTCCCTGTGGGCTCCAAAGGGCCGGATGTTACGCATGAAGTTCGATGACGTAGCTGCCCCGTGTCAACAGGTAAGAGGATGAAAGTGCTTCCACGGCTCGTGAAATCGACGATTTCATCCCCCTAAGGGCACGTTCGTTCCGCCTTAGACATGCCATGTTTCGCGGAAGCTGGTGGCAGCCTCCGGAAACGCCTCAGCGTTTTCAGGAGCGGCGCAGGTGGCGTCGACGCCGTCACCCGCGCCACCGGCTCCGACAGCAGCACCCGGTCACCCCGGCGGGCAGACCTTGCGGTCCACGGACCCCAGGGGTCACGCCCCGGCCTTCACCACCGGACGGGGCAGCGACATGCAGGCCGCCGCCATCGCGGCCCTCGCCCCGCACGTGGTCGGCCTGTTCGTCGAGGAGGGCCGCGCCGACCTCGGGCCTTCTCCCGCTCCCTCGTGCACGATGCCCAACTGCGCTGACCGGCACCGGAGAAGACGCCCTCCACATGGCCACCGACGCCGTCGGCAACGCCGCCTGGGAAGCTCGCCGCCGAGCGGGCCGGCAAGCCCGTATGGGCGCTTCCTCGGCGAGATGCCACCCGAGGAACTGGTCACCCAGGTCGACTTCCGCAGCTCCGCGCCGCCCACCGGCCTACAGCCGCCGGAGGTATTGACGCATTCCGCTTCCCACATTTAACTGCTGCCCGAGACTACGAACTGCGTTCGAATTACCGAACAACTCGCGTGAAGGGCGGCCAGTCGGCTACGGAGGCTTCCCCGGCCGAGCACTGGGAGGCACACCGCACGGCGCAACAGCGGTCAGGACCTGGAGACGGAGACCCGGTCGACCGCCGCCGACTGCGACGTACTCCGCAGGCTGTCGGGCCTGGACAACAGAGCAACAGGAGCCGCACGAGAACAGGACGCCGAAGCGGCACAGGCGAAGAGCCGCCTCACAGGCGCCGAAAGAAGCACCAGACCGTCTCGCCGCACCGCGCCCACCCACGCTCGAATGTTCCTCCAACTCCGAGTCCGAGCTCCCCCCGCCATCCCGATTCGGGCGCTCTTCGCCCGGTGGTGGCCCTTGCAGACCAACAGGAGATGTACATGTACGCCCTGCGCGCCCGGCTGTCGGTGGTATTGCTCGCCGTCTGCCTGCTCTTCACAGGCCAGGCCCTGACCACACCCCAGCGGGCGGCCGCCGCCGACCCCGGCTACCTGATGCTGCACTTCACCGGGGAGGGGTCGACCGGTCAGCAGATGTACCTCGCGCACAGTACGGACGGCCTGCACTGGAACGACCTCAACGGCGGAGCGCCGATCCTTCGCTCCACGCTCGGCACGAAGGGCGTGCGTGACCCCGCACTCGTGAGATCCCCCGACGGCAGCAAGTACTGGATCATCGCGACCGACCTGTGCTGGGGCTGCGGGTCGACCGTGGACGGCTCCATCAACAACGGCAGCCGCAGCATCGTGGTGTGGGAGTCGACGGACCTGGTCACCTGGTCGCAGCCGTGGCTGCTCAACGTCGCCGGCGCGATCCCCGACGGCCGCAACGCCTGGGCGCCGGAGGCGATCTGGAACCCCGAGACCAGTGACTACGTCCTGTACTGGGCGACGAACGTGCCCCTCGACGGCAAGACGAAGCACCGCATCTTCTATGCCCGCACCAAGGACTTCCGCTCCATCACCACCCCGCGGATCTACATCGACCGCCCCGGCGCCCAGGAACTCATCGACACCCAGATCGTCGAGGTGCCGGCCGGCGTCGGCAACTACCGCTACGTACGGGCCTCCGGCGACGGCCAGATCACCCTCGAAGGCAGCAACTCGATCCTGGGGACGTGGACGAACCTCGGCAACCTCTCCGGCATCGGCCTGACCGGCGCCCAGGTCGAGGGCCCGATGTGGATGAAGTTCCGCGACCGCAACGAGTGGACCCTGTACCTCGACCAGTACGCGTCCCGCGGTGGGTACATGCCGGTCACCACGACCAACCCGTCCGACCCCGGCAGCTACAAGCTCCCGGCGTCGGGAAGCTACAACCTGGGCGTCAACAAGAAGCGCCACGGTTCGATCCTGCCCCTGACGGCCGCCGAGGAGACCCGGGTGCTCGCCCGCTGGGCCAGCACCCCGGCCAAGCGGCTCCAGTCGTTCAACTTCCAGGACCGGTACGTGCGCCACGCCAACTTCGACGTACGGATCGACCAGAACATCACCGGCCCGGACGCCCAGTTCCGACTGCAGACCGGCCTGGCCGGCACCGGCACCGTCTCCTTCGAGTCGGTGAACTACCCCGGCTACTTCCTGCGGCACGCCAACAACGACTTCCAACTGGTCCGCAACGACGGCACCACCCAGTTCGCCGCGGACGCCACCTTCCGCCAGGTCGCCGGCCTCGCCGACTCCACCTGGTCGTCCTTCCAGTCGTACAACCACCCCGACCGCTACATCCGCCACTACGCCTACCAGCTCCGCCTCGACACCATCACCACCGCGACAGCACGGGGTGACGCCACCTTCCGCGTGACGAACTGACCCGACACCGACGGGATGCCGACGCCTCTGGGAGAGGCCGCCGACATCCCCTTTCCCTGCCGGCCTCTCCGGCCTGAACCACTCCGTCCCGTCCAGGGGCGCGTATCGAGTCGCCGGCGATCTGCGGGATGTTGCGGGCGTATGCCACGGCTGCGTTCGGGTCAGGGCTTCCGCGAAGGCGCCTTGCCGACCGCCCTGCGGTAGGCGCCGGGGCTGGTCCCGAAGTGGGACTCGAACGCCTGGGAGAAGGGAGACGCATCTTTGAACCTACGTGCAGGGCGACGCTGCTGACGTTCTGGGCATCGCATCCGGCCCCCGACAGCATTGCGCGGGCGCGGGCGCGGGCGAGTCGCTGGGCGTAGAACCATGCGCGCCGTGCTCGGGGCCATCCCCGTAGAGCGCCCTCGGGGTGGATCCTGTCCGGCGCTGAGCTCTGATCGGGAAGAGCCCTACCTCAAGAGATCCGATGTATAACTCTTCACTCGAGGGAATGGGTGACCTTCCGGACTCAATGCGCCTCCAGGAGCCACCAATTCCCTCCAGCTTTGGGCCAACCTCGTCCCAGCTATAGACGCGGCCAGACCGTTCTCCTATAAATTCATCCGATGTCTTCAGTAGGTGAGCGGAGTATGGCCGCCATGCCGGCGTTCCGCTCCCAGCGCCCTGCCAATCCTCCCCCTGACCAATGGAGCCCCCATGTCCTCTGCCTCCCTCAGCAGACGCTCTCTGATGAAGGCCACAGCCCTGGCCGGGGGAGTGGCCGCCTTCGGGCTGCCGCAGGCTTTGTGGCCCTCCACCGCCGCGGCGTACACCGTCCCCTCGAAGATGGACTGGTGGTACCAGGCGCGGTTCGGGATGTTCATCCACTTCGGGTCCTACTCGCAGCTCGGCCAGGGCGAGTGGGCGTTTGCGCAGCAGCGGTGGAGCAAGGCGAACTACCAGACCCAGGTCAGCCAGAAGTTCAATCCGACCCAGTTCAACGCCGCCGCCATCGCCGAACTGGCCAAGAACGCCGGCATGAAGTACCTCGTGATCACCGCCAAGCACCACGAGGGCTACGCGATGTGGAACTCCGACGTGGCGAGCTTCACCGACACGACCGGCACCAAGCTGTACAACCTGCACGACTACAGCGGCATGCAGGCCGACCTGCTCAGGGACCTCAAGACGGAGTGCGAAAGCCGTGGGATCAGGTTCGGCCTGTACTACTCGATCCTCGACTGGAACCATCCTTCACAGACGGAGCGTCACGAGGGCGGTCTCACCACGATGTCCTCGCAGGCCGCGCGCACCACCTACATCGCCGACATGAAGGCGCAACTGCAGGAACTGCTCGACCGCTACGATCCGGCGCTGCTGTGGTTCGACGGCGACTGGTCCGGCGAGCCTTCCAGCCCCACCCTGGAGGACTGGTGGCTGAAATCGGACGGCGTCGGCCTCTACAACTGGCTGATCGCCCGTAAGCCCGGCCTCATCGTCAACGAGCGGGTCAAGCGGGACCTCGGTCTCGGTGACTACGCGGTCGCGGAGTTCGGGGTACCCGCCAAGCCGATGGACCGGCAGTGGGAGAAGTGCGCCACCATGAACGGCTCCTGGGGTTACAACGCGAGCTTCGAGACCCGCTACCGATCCTTGAAGGACATCGTCCAAGAACTCGTCACGGTGGTCTCCCGGGACGGCAACTACCTGTTGAACATCGGTCCCACGGGCGAGGGCTTGGTCACCGCCGGAACTGAGACCGTCCTGAACGGCCTGGCCTCGTGGATGTCGACGTACAGCGACGCCATTCACGGGACCAGCGGCAGCCCGTTCGCAACCGAGCCGGCGTGGGGGAAGGTCACCAAGAAGAACAACAAGCTGTTCGCCCATGTCTTCGCCTGGCCCACGAACGGCCAGCTGCGGATCCCGGCGCTCGACAACACGATCCGCCGTGTCTACCTGCTGAACAACCCTTCGGCCTCGCTCTCGTACACCGTCAGCGGCGGCACCATCAGCGTCACCGTGCCGGCCACCGCGCCGAACGCCAATGTCTCCGTGGTGTGCGTCGAGGTCCAGGGCATGCCCATAAGGGTCTCACCGGCGGTGTTCCAGGACGTCAACTACCAAGGCACCGGCGCCGTTCTGCCGTTGGGCAGCTACACCTCCTCCCAGCTGTCCGCCGCCGGCCTGGTGCCCGCCACGGCCTCCTCCATCCTGGTACCCGACGGCTACCAGGTCACGGGCTACTCCGGCGACAACTTCACCGGCACCGCCTGGACGTTCGCCTCGAACACCCCCGACCTTGTGGCGACCGGCAACAATGACGCCATCACCTCGCTGAAGGTGACGTTCAACCCGGCCACGTACTTCCGCCTGACCAACGTCACGAATCACCTGGCGCTGGACAGCGGCGGCAATGTCGCCGTCGGCTCGAACCTGAAGCAGTGGGAAGCGATGAACCACGCCAATCTCCAGTGGCAGGCGATCGAACTCGGAAACGGCTACTACAGGCTCGTCAACCGGGCCAACGGCATGGTCGCCGACGGCTGGGGCGCCACCAGCAATGGTGACCCTGCCCGGCAGAAGACCTGGGACGGCAGTGACACGCAACAGTGGCGGATCACCCACCGAGGCCAAGGCCAGTACTCGATCGCCAACCGCAGCACGGGACTGGTCCTCGACGGCGGCGGAAGAGTCGCCTCAGGGTCGGTGACCAAGCAGTGGACGTGGCAGCAGAGCACCAACCTGCTGTGGACGTTCAGCCCGGTCGCCTGACTGGCGCCACCCCGGTGGCATGCCTGAAGTCTTCGGCTGCGGGCGCCTACGAGCCGGCTGCGACGGCAGTTGAGTTGCCTGCGGGACAGTCACATCGGATGCGGCGGTGCTTGAACGGCACCGCCGCATCCGTTGGCGTCCGCCGCGTCGAGCTTGCACGGTCGCTGGATGACGTCCGCGCCGTCCACGGTGCCGGCGGTTGGCGTGTGGCCTCAGTACCAGACGGAGAACGTGGCGTCGGCCCTGCCCACGGCGCTGGAGATCGGGTCGATGCGCAGCACATGGTTGTAGTGCCGGATGTAGCGATCCGGGTGGTCATGAGAGCGGAACGACGACCAGGACGGGGTCGGCGAGCCCGGCGGTCTTGTGGAAGGTGGCGTCCTGCTTCTGTCATCATTTGTCATGAGTCGCTCACGGCTGGCAGAACAGGCGTCCACGCCGAACGGCGGCACAGCTGAGCGACGCGGGCGCCGCACGGCAAGGCTCGCAGGATCGGCCGTCTGCGGGGCCGCCTGGCCCAACACCGTTCCGCCTTGCGGTGCAACGCCCGCGACGCCAACGACCGTTCGCCCTCCCAGGCCCTGTCGCTCCGGGGAGAGGCAGTGAGCCAACTGGTGTCCTGCCCCTGCCCGCCTTCATGTCGTCGAAGTCGAGTCAGCTCGTCACGCGGAAGGTGGCGTCGCCGCGCCCCGTCGCGGTGGTGATCGGGTCGAGCCGCAACTGATAGGCGTAGTGGCGAATGTAGCGGTCGGGATAGTTGTACGACTGGAACGACGACCAGCTCGAGTCGGCGAGGCCGGCGACCTGCCGGAAGGTGGCGTCCGCTGCGAACTGGGCGGTGCCGTCGTTGTAGGCCAACTGGAAGTCGAAGCCGGAGTGCCGCAGGAAGTAGCCGGGCATGTTCACTGACTCGAAGGAGACGGTGCCGGTGCCCGCCAGGCCGGGCCTGGGCCGGAACTGGGCGTCGTCGGCGGGGCTGACGTTGGGATCGATGCGCACGTCCATGCTGGCGTGGCGCACGTACCGGTCCTGGAAGTTGTACGACTGGAGCCGCTTGGCCGGGGTGCTGGGCCAGCGAGCGAGCACGCGGCTCTCCTCAGCGGCGGTGAGAGTCGTGATCGCGCCGTGGCGCTTCGGGGTCCCGCCCATGTCGTAGCTCGCCGCATCCTGAAGCCGGTAGGAGCTGACGCTGAATGGGTTGGTCGTCAGGATCGGCCTGTATTCGCGTACGCCTTGCGGGTTGTTGTAGTCGATGTAGAGGGCCCATTCGTTGCGGTCCCTGAACTTCATCCAGACCGGGCCTTCGACCACGTTGCCGGTGAGGCCGATGCTGGAGAGGTTGCCGAGGTTGGTCCACGTCCCCAAGATCGAGTTGCTGCCCTCGACGTTGTTCTGGCCGTCGCCGGATACCCGCAGGTACCGGTAGGGGCCGGCACCGGCGGGCACCTCGGTCATCTGGGTGTCGACGACCGGCGTGCTGCCGGGCGGGTCGATCCAGATCTGCGGGGTGGTGATGGTGCGGAAGTCCTTGGTGCGGGCGGAGTAGATGCGGTACTTGAAGATGCCGTTCACCGTGGCGTTCGTCGCCCAGTACAGGACGTAGTCGTTGGTCTGGGGGTTCCAGATCGCCTCCGGCGCCCACGCGTTCTTGCCGCCGGGGATCAGTCCGGCGGCGCCGAGCAGCCACGGCTTCGACCAGGTCACCAGGTCGGTCGACTCCCACACCACGAAGTTGGGGCTGCCGTTGGTGTACGTCGAGCCGCAGCGGATGCACAGGTCGGTCGCGACGATCCAGTACTTGCTGCCGTCGGGAGAGCGGATCAGTGCGGGGTCGCGCACCCCCTTCGTGCCGATCTTGGAGTTGAGGACCGGCGCTCCGCCGTTGAGGTCGTTCCAGTGCAGGCCGTCCGTGCTGTGCGCGAGGTACAGCATCTGACCGGTCGCGGAGTCACCGGTGAAATGCACCATCAGGTAGCCGGGGTCGGCGGCGGCCGCCCGCTGGGGTGTGGTCAGGGCCTGGCCTGTGAAGAGCAGGCACACGGCCAGCACTATCACCGACAGTCGGGCGCGAAGCGCGGACATGTGGATCTCCTGTCGTTGTGCAATTGCCACCGTCGGGCAGAGCGGGGTGGCGGAGGAAGCTCGGTCCCGGTGTGGGAGGGACAGGCCGGATACCGAACGAAGCGGAAGGGGGCGGATCCGGGCAGAGGTGCGTCGTCCGTGTGCGGTGTGCTCCGCCGTGGGTGGCGGCGGGCCTGGGCACGCGATGCCCGTGCGTTTGCGATGACGGCTTGTGGGGTGATGGCACGGTGGTCGTCCGGGGGGCGGTCGTGGTGTGGGGGCCGGCCGGGCGGTTGTCGGTTCGAGTGCGCGTGGGCGCGGTGCGGCGAGACGGTCTGCGGTTCTTTCGGCGTCTGCGAGGCGGCTCTCAGCACTCAGCCGGGGAGCCTCCGTGCCCCACTCCCTGTCCACCGAAGCAAGTTGTCCGAGAAATCGAACAGCGTTCGTATGGTCGGGCAGAAGTTAAGTAGGGGAAGCAGGAGGCGTCAATACTTCCGGCAGCAGTAGTTCTGTTGGACCCGCGAAGGCTGGTCACGGTCGGCGAATGTGCCCCGCATGACGTTGCTGCCGGAGCAAGGCCGGGCAGGCCGCACCGGATGCCTGCGACCACCGTGACGCGGACGAAACTCCCTGGCGCGGGGGTTGGTGACGCGGTTGAGGGCGCACCCCACCACGGCCTCGGGCGCTACGAGCGGCGCCTGGGCGCGGCTCTGCGTGACCGGCCGTGTGACACCTACGTCGCCTTCCTTCAAGCGGACCCCACGGGAGGGCTTCTCCCGAACGCGGGCGGTCTCAGCCACGGCTCGGTGATGCTGGCGTGCAGCAGCGCGGCGTCCTGACTGAGGGAAGTGGTGCGGACAGACGGTGCCCGGAAGATCGCCTCGTGCTCGGCAAGGGGTCTGCTCGAGACCCTCAGGTCCAACGGACCACTGCTGCCGGAAGTATTGACGCCTCCCGCTTCCCACACTTAACGTCTGCCCGACTATACGAACGCCGTTCGATTTATCGGACAACTCGCTTCGGCGGACAGGGAGTCTGCTACGAAGGCTTCCCCCGGGCCGAACGCTGGGAGGCACCACACGCACGACGCGCCAGTGGTCAGGACCTGGAGGCGCAGTCACGGTCGACCACCGCTGACTTCGCCGTACTTCGACGCCCTCAGGGGCCGGACGAGGGAGAAACGGGGGTCGTACGAGGACAGGACGTGAGAAGCGGCGCAAGCGAAGAACCGCCTCCCAGACGCCGAGAAGACCACAGACCGTCTCGCCGCAGCGCGCCCACGCGCACTCGAACCGACAACCGCCCGGCCGGCCCCCGCACCACGACCGCCCCACCCGGACGACAACCGCGTCGACACCCCCACAAGCCGTCACCACAAACGCACCGGCATCGCATGCCCAGGCCCACCGCCACCCAGGGCGAAGCACACCACACACAGGGACGACACACCTCTGCCCGGATCCAGTCGGTCCCTTCCACGGCGCCCGCCAGCCGACCTGTCCCTCCCACACCGAGACCGAAGTTCCCCGCCAACCCGATGTGCCCCGCTTCGCTCCATGGTGGCACTGTCAGTACAACAGGAGATGTAGATGTCCGCGCTTCGGGCCCGGCTGTCGGCGATACTGCTCGCCGCCTGCCTGCTCTTCACATCCCAGGCCTTGCTCACACCGGACCGGGCGGCCGCCGCCGACCCCGGCTACCTGATGACACACTTCATCGGGGAAGGCTCGAACAATCAGCAGATCTACTTCTCGTACAGCACGGACGGCCTGAAGTGGACCGATCTCAACGGCGGTGGAATAGCCCTTCGCTCCACGGTCGGCACGAAGGGGGTGCGTGACCCCGCACTGGTGCGCTCGCCCGACGGCAGCAAGTACTGGATCATCGCGACCGACCTGTGTATCAGCTGCGGGCAGTCGTGGTCGGACGCCATCAACAACGGCAGCCGCAACCTCGTGGTGTGGGAGTCGACGGACCTGATCAACTGGTCGCAGCCGTGGCTGCTCAACGTCGCCGGCGCGATCCCTGACGGACGCAACGCCTGGGCTCCGGAAGCGATCTGGGACCCGGCCAGCAACGACTACGTCCTGTACTGGGCGACCAACGTGCCCCTCGACGGCAAGACGAAGCACCGCATCTACTACGCCCGCACCAGCGACTTCCGCACCACCACCACGCCGCAGACCTACATCGAGCGCCCCGGCACCCAGGAGATCATCGACACCCAGATCGTCGAAATGCCGACCGGCGTCGGCAACTACCGCTACGTACGCGCCTCCGGCGACGGCCAGATCACCCTCGAAGGCAGCAACTCGATCCTCGGGACCTGGACCAACCTCGGCAACCTCTCCGGCATCGGTTTGACCGGTGCCCAGGTCGAGGGCCCGATGTGGATGAAGTTCCGCGACCGCAACGAGTGGGCGCTCTACCTCGACCAGTACTCCTCCGGCCGCGGGTACATGCCGGTCAGGACGACCAACCCCTCCGCCTCCGGCACTTACCAGATGCCGGCGTCGGGAAGCTACGACATGGGCGCCACCAAGAAGCGTCACGGCTCGATCCTGAACCTCACGGCCGCCGAGGATTCCCGCGTGCTCGCACGCTGGAGCGACATCCCGGCCAAGCGGCTCCAGTCGTACAACTTCCAGGACCGGTACGTGCGCCACGCCAACTTCGATGTGCGCATCGACCAGAACATCACCAACCTGGACGCCCAGTTCCGACTGCGGCCCGGTCTTGCGGGCTCCGGCACCGTCTCCTTCGAGTCGGTGAACTACCCCGGCTACTTCCTGCGGCACGCCAACAACGACTTCCAACTGGTCCGCAACGACGGCACCACCCAGTTCGCCGCGGACGCCACCTTCCGCCAGGTCGCCGGCCTCGCCGACTCCACCTGGTCCTCGTTCCAGTCGTACAACCACCCGGACCGCTACATCCGCCACTACGCCTACCAGCTCCGCCTCGACACCATCACCTCCGCGACAGCACGGGGTGACGCCACCTTCCGCGTGACGAACTGACCCGACACCCACAAGGATGGGCCCACCGGCTCCGGCCAGGCGGACTGCGCTCACACGCCAGCCTGGCCGTGGCCAGGTCGGCCCGGCGGAGCCGGTAGGGCGACCTGCGCACCACAGCTGGAGTTCGCCTCCGACGGCCTGATCAAGAAGGCCGTCCCCACCCTGAGCAGCATCGACCCGGTCACCAACGGCACCACCCTCCCGATCAACACCACCCGCTCGCTCCGATCGGTCAACTTCCCCGGCCGTTACGCCGTCGTGCGCTCGGACGGCCGCGGCCACCTCGACCCGGTGACGTCCTCCAGCACCACGGCGGTCAAGCAGAGCGCCACCTTCACCGTCGTCCCCGGCCCGGCCGACGGAAGCTGCTACTCGTTCCATGACGCGTCCGGGCACGACCACCGGCTAGGTCAGCCTGGAGTCGTACAACTACCCCGGCCGCTACCTCCGCCACTACTTCTACGAGCTGCGCATCGACCGCAACCAGGACGATGCCACCTTCCGCGCCGACAGTTCCTTCACGGCGGTCAGCCCCTGGGCCTGACCGATCCCGCGCTCGCCAAGTGGCCCGCACCGCATAGCCGTGCGGGCCGCTGGCCTGGCCGAGCGACGCCGGTCGAGTCATCCAACCGAGGCCAGACATCCCATAAAAGTGCGGATCATAAGCTCGGCAGCCGGGTAACTTTCGGACTATATGCGCCAGTTCCTTGACAGTGATGGGATGTTAAAGGCAATCTCCCCTCCGACTCCCGGCGCGAGCGATGCGCGGCGGGCCACCCGCAACCCCCCGGAAGGCCGCATGAAACTCCTCCAACGAAGTGGGATTCGAGTCGCCGGCACGGCCGCCGCCGTCCTCGCCGTCACAGGCTCGGTCACCGCGGTGCCCGCATCCGCCGCCACGCCGGGGAACTGGACCTCGGTCCAGCCCGGTGTCGCACAGACCGGCTGTGACGGCGTGCGTGCCACCGTGGCGCTGGACGCGAACGGCGCCCTCTCGCTCGGCGCGACCTGGAACTGCCGTCAGGCCCTGATACCCGCCCCGATCGGGCTGGTGACCAGCCAGGCCGACTTCACCACCGGACTGGAGTTCGTCAGACGCACGGATACGCCCATCTCGTACAACTACGAGGTCGAAGCGGGGAAGTCCCGGGTCCGGACGCGGTCCGCGACCGAGACGAGACTGGTGTTCGCGAAGGGCTCCGCGCAGCTGACCGTGCACGTGCGCACGTCCGCGGACGGTATGGCGCTGCGCTACGAACTGCCGTCGGGTGCGACGGTGCTGAGAGAGGCGACGTCGTTCGAACTGCCGGCCGACGCCCAGCTGTCCCGGCAGGTGTTCAGTCCCGATCACGAGCGGGGTTATGCGACCTCTGCGGTCGCAGACGTCCCGACGGGCTCCTACGACATGGGCATGTTCGCCCAGCAGACCAACGGCGCGCGGGTGCTGCTCGCCGAATCCGGCGTGGACGGCGGCTATTCGGGTGGCTCGTTCACCCACACCCAGGGCACCGGCCGGTTCACCGTCGCGCTGGCCGACGCGCAGATCGTGCGGTCCGGCGCGTTCACCACAGCGTGGCGCACCGCCACCATCGGCAGCACGGCGACGGTCGTGGAGTCCACGCTGGTCGACGACGTCGCGCCCGCGTCGAAGATCTCCGACACCTCGTGGATCAAGCCGGGTGTCGCCGCGTGGCCGTGGCTGGACGGCATGTGGAACACCCAGCGCGACCTGACCAAGCTCAAGCAGTGGGCCGACTACGCCTCCTCGCAGGGCTGGCCCTACCTTCTGGTGGACGACGGGTGGAAGGACAACCAGGCGATCATTCCCGAGCTCGTGGCCTATGCCCGGGAGCGCGGTGTGCGGATCATGCTCTGGTACCACTGGCAGGACCTGGACACCGCCGCCGAGCGGGAAGCCCAGTTCACCAAGATCACCGGGTGGGGTGTCGTCGGCGTCAAGATGGACTTCATGGGCTCCGAGGCCCAGGCCCGTCACCAGTGGTACGACGCGACCCTGGCCGACACCGCCCGGTACAAGCTCATGGTCGACCTGCACGGCTCGCGCCTGTCCGTCGGTGTCCACCGCACCTGGCCGCACGTGCTGACCAATGAGGCCGTCCGCGGCGAGGAGTACCCCGGCGGCCGGGACATCGGGCACGTGGCCGCGCTCCCCTTCACCCGCGCCGCACTGGGCCCGGCCGACTACTCGCCGATGAGCTTCCAGCAGGGCAACCCGAACAGCGACGCCGCCGAACTCGCCCTCGGCGTACTCCTGGACAGCGGCATCATGCTGCCCGGCGGCCGCGTCTCGGACTACCAGGCACGGCCCGAGGCGCAGCGGTGGCTGCGCATGCTGCCGACCGTGTGGGACGAGACGAAGTACGTCTCGGGCGACCCGCTCACCGGCGTGGTCATCGCGCGCCGCGACGGCGACCGGTGGTTCGTCGGGGCTCTCAGGCGCGGCGGTGCCACCACCATCAGCTACCCGACCACGTTCCTCGGCTCCGGTACCTGGCACGCGGAGATCACCACCGACGGCACCGACGGTCTGACCCGCACCAGCAAGGTCATCCAGGCCGGTGACACGCTGAGCGTTCCGGCGGTCGCGGGCGGCGGCCATGCGGTCAAGCTGACCAAGGTCCCGGCCATCCCGACCGGGAACCGCACGGTGACCATCGCCAGCAGCAGCCACGTACTCGACGTGAAGAGCAGAAGCCTCGCGAACGACGCCGCGATCATCCGCTGGACCAGTACCGGCGGCGCCAACCAGCGCTTCGCGTTCGTACCCCTCGGCGACGGATACACGCGGATCGTCAACCAGGAGAGCGGCAAGGACATCGTCATCCGGTGGGCCTCCCGCGACGCGGGCGCGAAGGCCGTCCAGTACACGTACGAAGCCAACGCGAACACCAACGACGAATGGCTGGCGGAAGACGCGGGCAACGGCCGTATCCGCCTTCTCAACCGCCACAGCGGTCTGTACCTCACTGCGGGCGGCGCCGAGGGCGACCAGTTGGAGCAGCGCCCGTTCGACGGCGCCGACCACCAGATGTTCACCGTCTCCTGACGCCGCTGAACGAGACAGCCATTCAGCAGTACCTCACTGGGTCAGAACCCCGCGCCCCTGGCCGGGGCCGTGGTCGAGGGCCACGGCCCCGGTGATGGCGGCGGTGCGGCGGCGGTGACATGGCATCCGCCCGTCGAGCCCGCCGACCGTCAGCGGTGGGAGTCTTCCAGCCGGAACCAGGGCTCGTCGGGGACGAGGTTCTCGGGCAGGCCGGGCGGCGCGGCCACGGACCGCGCACCGGTGCGAGTCGGCGCGCACCCGATGGCGGCCGAGGGGCCGGCCGCTCGAACACGGACTACCGTGGCGCGGTACTCGGCGGAGCGCTCGGTGAACAGCCTCATGCGAGGGGAGAACGCCGCCACTCCGCTCCCCCACTTGCTCGCCCGCGGTGCTGCTCCCGTGAGGTTCCTGATCCGAGCCGATGAGTTGCGGCGGGTGGAACGAGACCAGGGCCCGAACTACATCGACACCTTCATCGTCAAGGTCGGCTCCACGTACCACACGGCCGCCGCCGCAGCCGCGACTGGACACCCCCTAGTGCCGTCGCGGGCACGACCCGCGGCGGAGCGGCCTTCACTCGCCCCGCCCACACGCCGGCGGCACCGACGCTCTCCCTCACAGCCACCGGCAACCTCTGCAGGCACTGCACCGGATGATTCCTGATGCGCGTTCAGCTGGAGCGGGCAGGCGTGGCGGGAACCCCGTCAGGCACTTGGAGCTGACCTTGTCCAGCACTCGCGCTCCTCACACTCCTTCTTGGCACATCCAATGGTTGGCTCAAAGCCAGGGGGCGGTCGGACACACATCCGGAGGCAGCCAAGTATTTCGTGTCGCAGGACTAGACAGAGGCAACGTTCTATCCGTTAATTCATCCCATGTATCAGAGGAGAGGATCGATGGGACCGAGACTCCTGTGGCCCCAGGCCTCCTTGCCCAGCCGGGCTGCCGAACGAGTCGCATGCCCCTCACTTCTCGCCGGCATGGCGGCCAGACGGTGGCCGCCACCGACGCCTCGGTTGCGAGGTCGTCGCCCTGCTGGATGTACGACACCCCATCGGCACCAGACTTGTCCCTGACGTGCCGCACCCGGCCGCCGGACATACGAGCCAACGCACCAACGACCAGGCAATCGCACGCCGGGGCCACCACCGCCAACGCCAACGGTCCACCGTCAACCTGGGCCCGTTCCACGACGCGCACGGCCACAACTGCACCGTCTACTGGAACGCCGACGGCGGACGCGCCCCGCAGTGGTCGGGCAACGGCACCGCCGACAACCGGTGGCGCATCGTGAGGAACTGAGGTCCGCCCGGCAAGCAAGCCTTGGCCGCTCCCCACCCTTCAGTCTGCTCGACGCTTCGACCATCGTTCGGAATGACGAACATCAAGGTCGGTGGGCGAAGCCCCGACAGTCCGGACCGCCTCTGACGGGGCCGACCGGAACCGCTCACTCACGGAACGAGGTCCCCATGCTCAGACATGTTCTCAGCCGCAGACGCCCGTCCACGGTGCTCGCAGCCGCGGTTGCGGCCATGGCCGCGTTGGCGGCGACGCTCGTCGCCAGCCCGGCCCAGGCGGCCACCAGCGGCGCCCTGCGCGGCGCTGCCTCCGGCCGGTGTCTCGACGTGCCGGGCGCCAACCAGACCGACGGCACGAACCTGCAGATCTGGGACTGCCACGGCGGGACCAACCAGCAGTGGACTCTGACGGACAACAACCAGCTGACCGTGTACGGCAACAAGTGCCTGGATGTACCGGGCCACGCCACCACGGCCGGTACCCGGCCGGTGATCTGGTCCTGTAACGGCGGCACCAACCAGCAGTGGCGAGTGAACGCCGACGGCACGATCGTCGCCGTGGAGTCCGGGCTGTGCCTCGACGTCAGCGGCGGCGCCACGGCCAACGGCACGGCGGTGCAACTGTGGAACTGCACCGGCGCCAACAACCAGAAGTGGACCGGCCTGACCGGGACGCCCAACTCGTGCCCCCTTCCCTCGACATACAAGTGGGCCTCCACCGGCCCGCTGGCGCAGCCGGCGAACGGGTGGGCCTCGCTGAAGGACTTCACCACCACGACGTACAACGGCAAGCACCTCGTCTACGCGACCGCCTCTGACGGCTCGTCGTGGAAGTCCATGGGGTTCAGTCCCTTCACGAACTGGTCGGACATGGCATCGGCCGGCCAGACCCAGATGACCCAGGGCGCGGTGGCTCCCACGCTGTTCTACTTCGCGCCCAAGAACATCTGGGTGCTGGCCTCGAACGGGTGGGGCACCCAATGGCCCTTCGTCTACCGCACGTCCAGCGACCCCACCAACCCCAACGGCTGGTCCGCGGCGCAGCCGCTGTTCACCGGCAGCGTCCCCAACGGCAGTGCGATCGACCCGACGCTGATCGCCGACGGCCAGAACATCCACATGTTCTTCGCCGGTGACAACGGCGAGATCTACCAGTCGACCATGCCGATCGGGAACTTCCCGGCCAGCTTCGGCTCGTCATACAAGACGATCATGAGCGACACGGTGAAGAACCTGTTCGAGGCGCCGCAGGTCTACAAGGTCCAGGGCCAGAACCAGTACCTCATGATCGTTGAGGCTCGGGGTGCGACCGAGCACCGCTTCTTCCGCTCGTTCACGGCCTCCAGCCTGAACGGCCCGTGGACCCCGCAGGCCGCCACCGAGAGCAACCCCTTCGCCGGCAAGGCCAACAGCGGTGCCACCTGGACCAACGACATCAGCCACGGTGACCTGGTCCGCGACAACCCCGACCAGACCATGACCATCGACCCCTGCAACCTGCAGTTCCTGTACCAGGGCCTGTCCCCCGACACACCGTCGGGCACCCCCTACATCCGGCTGCCGTACCGGCCGGGCCTGCTCACCCTGCAGCGCTGACCCGAGGGCACACGACCAGAACGCTTGTGACCGTGCCTGTGAAGCACGGTCACAAGCGGCTTCCGCCTCTCACGTTCGTCCTCGGGGCTACGGCTTCGCCGCGATCCGGTCCCGCTTCTTCCGCCATGGACCCTGGATCACCTGCTCGACGTCACCACCAGGCCGCTGCGTCGTCGGCTGGCCGAGTGCGGCACCACCTACGAGGCGATCGTCGACGGGGCGCGCCGCGAACGGGTCGAGCAGCTGCTGCGCCGCCCCGAGCTGACCCTGCGTGACATCGCCCGGCAAGCGGGGTCCCCATCGGCCGGCGGCGTGGCATCTGCTTGGATCATGCGCTCCGTTCTCCGGACATGGGGGCTGCCGCGGCGTTCGGCTCCCCCTCACATCAAGAAGATTGAGATCCGACGCCGTGGCAAAAGCCGGCCGGTCCCGCCGACCGGCATGCGGTCGGCGGGACCGGGAACGGCACGGCGAGGCGCCGTCATGAGGTCGAATAGGTCCAGGTGGCGCCGTCGTCCTGGGCAGGGATGTACACGATCGTGTTGCGCCAGCCGATGTCGGAGCGCTGGTAGTTGAATTCGACCGAACGGTTCGACTGCCACCAGTAGTTCCACGCCGTGGTGCAGGAGTTGGGCGGGACTTCCCAGAATGGTGAACCGGTCTGCTCGTGGTACTGGTTGAAGCCGACGACGAAGAACGTCATCAGCCGGGGGTTGTTGTTGCAGACCTGGAGCTGCACGGCGTCCACCTGGTCGGCACTGGCCGTTCCGGGGAACGCCAGGCCGAGGCACAGGGCGCCCACGGCGAGAGCGGACGCGGTGAGTCTGTTCATGACAGTACGCATGACGATGCCATCTCTTTCTCGTGCGGTGTGGTCGGCGGTGACCGGAAGCGGATCCGGATTTCAGCTCAGCAGACCCTCGGCACGCAGCCAGGTCCTGGCCACTTCGCCGGGCGCCCGACCGGCCTCGACGGACGCGACGAGCACGGCCAGTTGCTCCGTGGTCAGCCGGGCGTTGACACCGGCGAGGGCCTTCCGAGCGGTCGAGTCCGCGTTGGGGGCGCCGATCAGAGGGAAGACGTGCTCAGGCGGTATGACGCCCTTGGGGTCGGTCAGTACGACCAGGGCGTCCTTGCGGATCGAGGGGGCGGTGCCACGCAGCACCAGGACATCGGCGGTGCGCGAGGTACCGGCGGGAGCGAGCGTGACGCCGTAGGTCTTCTTCAGCGACGAGGCCGACGGGGCGTCCGGGTCCGCGGACGCGGGACCGCCGAGGGTAAGGCGACCGCCGGCTCTGCTGAGGTCGGTGAGGCTGCGCAGCGCGTGGCGCCGGGCGGTGGCCCGGGTGACGACGAGGACCACACCGCGCTCCGCGGCCGCCGGCTTCAACGCCACGATCCCCGGCGGCAGCGCCATGCTCAGCGTCGCCGCCATGTTTCCGGGCAGTCTGTCCCCTCCGGGCAACGCACGCAGCATGGCGGTCTCGTAGGCGGGCGTGAGCCCGATGTCGCCCGCCAGCACCGCCTTGACGGTGTCCGCGGCGGATGCGTACGCGGTGGGCGCCGTCCGTACCTTCTGCCCGGCGGCGGTGAGGAGTTCGCCGTAGAGTGCCGCCACCACCCTGCTCTCCGCAGAGCAGTCGGTGCCGATCACCGTCACCTCCTGCGTGTCCGCGGCGCTCACGCTCGTCTTGCTCGTCCCCGCCCCCGCGCAGCCGGACAGCAGGACGAACGAGCAGGCGGCGAGAGCGAGCCGGCGGAGCGCGGGCCGCATTCCTGGTATCACGGGAACACCACTTCCGTCGTCAGTGGGGCAAGGCATACGGCTCCGCGAGAACGGCGGGCCTCACGGAGCCGCACACCGGACTGCGGGGTGGCTCAGCAGTGGGCGGCGCGCTCGCCCTCCGTCATCGGCGCGTCCTTATGGTTGACGTAGCTCAGGTCGGGGCGGTCACCGGTGTATCCGGACGACTGGTAGCCGTTGACGTACCAGATGTAGTGACCGTAGTACCTGCTCGGGAAGTGGATCTCGTACCAGCCCGTGGCTGTCTGCGTGGCGGTGCCTCGCTCCAGCCAACCCTTGTACCCGGGCGGGACGTTGACCGTGTCGCTCTCCGTGTCGGTGTGCGACACGGTCCAGTCGTGCCGGTAGGTGGCCTCGACGGAGGCCTCGTAGACACCCCAGAACTTGACGCCCGCCTCGATCGAGACGCCGACCGAGTTGGTGGTGCCGGTCGTGTCCGCCCAGTCGATCCTGTGCGGGTTGGTCTGGCTCGCGCAGTTGTACGCGGTGCTTCCGACCTGGTGCCTCGGACCGGTGTACGTCGAGTAGCTCTGCGGGTGGAACTCGCAGAGGTCGGCCCAGCTGCAGGCATCCAGCAGCTGCCTTGTGCTGGGGGTGTCCTCGGCGGAGGCCTGAGGGGCCGCGAGCAACGAGGCGCCGACCGTGAGAGCTGCGACGACCCCGGCCGTCCGGGAAAGACGCTTGACGGACTTGATTCTGCGACGTGCGGATTCCATGAACAACTCCCTGAGGGGGGACGATCAGCAAAAGGAGGAAGCAACCGCCGAACGAATCGGCGGCGGAAACCGTGCGGTGAGTGAGGGCCTCCGGCGGCACAGGGGGGAAGCGTGCCGCCGGAGGCTCTGGACGCCCGTCGGGCCGGCACAGGGGGGAGCGTGCCGCCGTCGGGCTCTGGGTGCCCGCTCACCGGGCCACCGGGCGTGGTCGACGCCGGAGGTCCGGGCTGGCGAGGCCTACATTGCCCGGCTCGGAGTTGATCAGCACCCCGGTTCGATCACGAAAATCAACCACCGGGGAAGGGAGGCTGACCAGCCACGAATGGATCACCTCCGCGTCGATGCCCATGAACCGCGCGTTACCTCGGCGTTCGCCGGCCCTGGAGCCCGTCCGGTCTTTGCCGGAATGTTGCGTCGAAGTCATCGGACATCGGAACCCCACCAGGGGCAGAACGCATCTGCTGCTACGGCAGGGGGAACCCCGCGATGCCGTTCGCTCCAGTCACGCTCCGTAGGAGGTGGACCCCATGGGCCGTCCTGAAAGACCCGTGGACCCCGAGGCCGGTCCTGTCGAGCGGCTCGCGCACGAGCTGCGGGAGCTACGACGGGCGGTCGGCGGTCCCTCGTACCGGGCCATGGGCAAGAAGGCCGGCTTCGCACCGACCACTTTGTCCCAGGCGGCCGCCGGCGAGCGGCTGCCGTCCTGGGCCGTGATCGAGGGGTATGTCCGGGCCTGCGGGGGCGACCCCGCGGACTGGGAGCCACGCTGGAAGGAAGCCGAGGCGGCGACCACGGGCGCGGTCCGCGAGGAAGAAGCGGACGCGGCACCGCCGTACCTGGGTCTCGCCCGCTTCGAACCTGCGGACCGGCACCTCTTCTTCGGCCGTGACCGCATGATCGAGGACCTGAGGCGGATCGTGTGCGACCAGCGGCTCGCCGTGCTGTTCGGGCCGTCCGGCAGCGGCAAGTCCTCGCTGCTGCGGGCCGGGCTGATTCCGCGGCTGCGGGAGGTGATCGCCGGGCACGGGCATCCGGCGGTACTGCGGGTGTTCACTCCCGGGGCGCGGCCGGCCGAGACATACGGCCGTCTCCTCGCCCCCGCCGAGGACGAGCCGGAGAGCTGGGTCGTGGTCGACCAGTTCGAGGAGGTCTTCACGCTGTGCCGGGACACCGGGGAGCGGGCCCGCTTCATCGAGATGCTGCTGGCCGCCCGCGACCCGGACAGCCGGCTGAAGGTGCTCATCTCCGTACGAGCGGACTTCTACGCCCGCTGTGCCGAACACCGGGACCTCGCGGACGCGCTGTGCCACGCCGGGCTGCTGCTTGGTCCGATGACGGCCGACGAACTGCGCGAGGCGGTCGTGAAACCGGCGCAGAAAGTCGGGCTCCTGGTGGAGCGGGAGCTGACCACGAGGATCGTCGAGGAGGTGGACGGCCGGCCCGGCGGGCTGCCGATGCTCTCGCACGCCCTGCTGGAGACGTGGCGGCGACGTAGGAGCCGGCTGCTGACCCTGGCCGCGTACGAGGCGGCCGGCGGGGTACGCGGCGCGATCGCGGCGACCGCCGAGGAGGTGTACGGGCAGCTCACCGCGGATCAGGCGCGCACCACACGGCACTTGCTGCTCCGCATGGTCGAACCGGGCCACGGCACCACCCCCGACACCCGGCGCCCGCTGACCCTGACCGAGCTCCAGGACTACCCGAATCCGGATGTGCGGCTGGTGGTGGACCGGCTCGCCCGCGCCCGCCTGGTCACCACCGACGAAGACGGCGTGCAGCTCGCCCACGAGGCGCTGATCACCTGCTGGCCACGGTTGTCCGAGTGGATCGAGGAGGAACGTGAACGGCTGCGCCTCCACCGTCGGCTGACCGAGGTGGCTCACGCCTGGCAGGAGCACGGCCGCGACCCCGGCGCCCTCTACCGGGGCAACGCGCTCACCCGTGCCGAGAAACTGGTCCCGGACGGCGACCTGCTGACCGCGACGGAGCAGGCCTTCCTCACCGCGGCGCTCGACGCCCGCGAAGCGGAACAGCAGGCCGCCACCCGCACCGCTCGCCGGTCTCGCGCACTGCTCACGGCTCTGTCCGCCGTCCTGGCCACCGCGCTGGTGGTGAGCCTGGCCGCCTGGAGCCAGCACCGTGACAACGAGCGGCAGGCCACGGACAGCGCCGCTCGCCGCATCGCCTCCGTCGCCGACGGTCTGCGCACCACCGACCCGCGCACCGCGATGCTGCTCGGCGTCGCCGCCTGGCGTGTCTCCGCGTTGCCCGAGTCGCGCCGCGCCCTGCTGGGCTCGCTCGCCCAGCCCGAACAGGACGCCTTCACCGACCCGACCTCCGGTACCGTGCCACGCCGATTCCTCACCGACTCCGGCCGTACCCTGCTCAGCACCTCCTCCGACCGCTGGGCGACCTGGGACGTGGCCACACACGCGAAGACCGGGACGGGCAGGTTGCCGCAGGGCGACGTGATCGCCGCAGCCCCGGACGGCCGCGTCGTCGCCGTTTCCCAGCGCGGCGGTGTACGGCTGTGGGACACGAAGGCCGGCCGGTGGACGGGGGGTTCGAAGCCCATGCCGCCGTGGACGACGGTGGAGATCGGCAACAGTGGCGCGGTGGTCCGGGACACGGACGACGACCGGGTGCGACTGCGTTCCGTCAGCGACGGCAGCGTCCTCTTCGAGACCCGGTCACCCGGTGGCGTGGCACCTGTGCTGAGCGCCGACGGCCGGTTCGTCGCGGTCTGTCCCGCCGACGGCACACCGCAGGTCCGGGACGTCACCAGCCGCCGCAGGCTGCCCGGCGCCTGGGAGGACACCTCCGGCCTGTGCGACTGGACCGACGAGCCCACCGGCGTGATGTACGCCGACACAACGATGAGCCTGAGCGCGTCCGGCGACCGTCTGCTGACCGTTTCATCGGCGGACGTCCGCGTATGGGACACCCGCACCGGCCGTCAAGTGGCCGAGCTGCCTGATTCCGGCGTGCGGCACGCGGCCATGAGTGCCGACGGCGCCTTCCTGGCCACAGCGGACGACAGCGAGGTACGGGTCTGGCGGCTGTCGGCCCCCGACGCCCCGGTGTTCCGGCGCCACCTGAACAACCAGCAGCCGTACGGCGGCCTGGGCTGGGACCCCTCCCGCCCGGTCCTGCGCTACCTGGAAGGCGGCACGGTCCACTCCCTCGACCTGGGCCCGGCGGTCACTTCCGCCTGGCTGGACCGCCCGTTCGACGAAGTCCTGCTGAGCCCGGACGGTCGTACCCTGGCCACTGCCCGACTTTCCGGGACCCGTTACACCGTTCAGCTCCGTTCCACCCGCGACGGCCACGTCCTGCGCACTCTGCCGACGCCGTCCCTACCGGTCTCCCGGGCCCCTCATGAACCGGTCGACCCGGCGGACACCCGGCCGTTGATGGCGTTCGACGCCGACGGCACGACGTTCGCCTACGGCGTCTCGGCCCCGGGCAGTCAAGCGTCACCCCAACGTCTGGCCATCTGGGACGTACGGCAGAGCCGCGCACGCGCCGAGCTGGACCTGGCGCCCGCCGCGACCGGCCCCGTGGTGACCTTGGCCCTCGGTCCGTCCGGCCGTACCGTCTACGCGGGCCGGGTCGGGCCCCTCGGCGACCTGGACACCGAGGTATGGGACACCGCACGCGCCCGCCGCGTCCGGGTGGTCACCGGACCGGCCGACTCGACCGGCCTGGCACTCGCCCTCCGCCCCGGCGAACGCCTTCTGCTCATGGGCAACCGCGAGGCCACCCTGCCCTCGGGTCCGGTGACCGACCGGGACCTCGTTTCCGGCGACGAGGCCGTCGCCCTCGCCTTCAGCGCCGACGGCGCGCGGCTGGCCGCAGGCGGCGGCACGGGCAAAGTCGCCCTGTGGGACGGGCGGCTGCGACAGCGCGCCGGCATCCTGCGCAACGTCTTCCCCGCCTCGCTCGGCACCGTCCCGGAATCGGTGAGCGCGGTGGCGTTCAGCCCCGACGGCCGCACCCTGGCCGTCGGCGGCACCGCGGGCACGCTCCAACTGTGGGACACGGGGACCCAGCAGCCTCTCGGCGAGGCGTTGACCACACCCGGCGACGCGGTCGCCTCCCTGACCTTCAGCCCGGACGGCACGACCGTGTACGCGGCCGGCGTACATGTCCCGCTGCAGCGCTACGTCATCGATCCGGGGCGGGCGGTCGCCGAGGTCTGTGCCCGCGCGGGGCACGCTGAACTGACGCGGGCCCAGTGGCAGACGTACGTCGGCGACATGCCTTACCAGAAGGTTTGCGGCCAGTGATGATCCTGCTGGCTTATTGCGCGGTGGCCTCGACGGTGTCCTCCGACTTGCGGTTCAGCTTCGCCTTGAGGGCGCCGCAACGACCGGAGGTATGGTGCCTTAACCGCGAGCCTTCCCAGGGGTTTCCCCGAGGGTGAGCGATGTCCGGCCGCGCTGGGGTCCGAGCGGGCTCTCCCGAACGACGGAGGGGGCGGCACCCGGGATATGGGTGACCGCCCCCGACCGCTGTTCGGACGCAGGTCAGCTCATGCCCTGGAGGCGCCAGATCTGGTTCCTCTTGTCGTTCAGCGCGCTCGCGGGGTCGCAGGTCCACTGGTGGATACTGGCACCGGCCGCGGTCGAGATCCCGCTGACGTCGACGCACTTGCCGCTGTGCACGGCGGCCAGCTGGTAGTCCTTGCTGTTGCCGAGTGCGGTGACGGGCTTGAGGGTGAACATCTGGTTCGTGGTGCCGCTGCAGGTCCACTGGATGACGGCGGCGCCGTCGGCCGTGGAAGCGCCCGAGACGTCCAGGCACTTGCCGCTGTGCTCGTTCACGATGGTGTAGGTGTTCGCCCGGCCGGCGACCGGCTTGAGGTCGAGCATCTGCTGGTAGCCGCCCTCGCAGTGGTACTGCTGGTACTGCGTGCCGTCGGCCGTGCTGAGGTTGGTGTCGTCCAGGCACTGACCGCTGTTCTGGGCCACCGCGATCGTGGAGACGGTCGTGTTCGACGGGGGCAGCAGCGTGACCGTGTAGCCGTCGGCGGCATCCGCCCACGGCACGCTCACCGAAGCCGAGTTACCGCTCACGGTCAGCGTCTGGTCGGAGACCGTCACCGGCCCCGTCACCGCGCCGCCGCCGTTGTTCGGTATGCGCTGGACGATCGCGCGGACTCGGCTGTTCTCCACCACCGACGTGGTGTCGAGACGGTTGAGGCTGACGGTGACGTTGCCGGTGTTGCCGTTGCTGCCCAGCAGGATCTTCGCGTTGCGCGCGGTGTTGTCCTTGGTCGCCAGCCCGTCGGTGTTCGTACCGGGCGTGACCGCCACGACGTTCCCGGTCTGCGAGCCGTAGTACCTGTACAGGAACCACTCGCCCAGTGGCAGATACTGACTGCCGGTCCTGGTGAGCAGGTTCGCCTCGAAGTCGTGCAGGTTGGCTCCCCACGCCCAGTTGGCGCGCAGCCCGTCCGCTCCGGCGCGCTCCAGACGGGAGATGTACCAGCCGCCGCGGCCCGGGTTCTGCTCGCTGCTGGCGCCGTACTCGTTGACCTGGAAGGGGCGGCTCGTCGTCATCGACCGCGCCGCCAGCAGGGACTTGAGGGAGTTGCTGTGGGCGACCGGGTCTCCCGGGAGGTCGTGCCAGCTGTAGATGTTCGGCTCGACGTTGTTCGCCTTCACGTAGTCGAGGTATGTGGTCCACCAGCCGTTGTCCACATTGGGGTGGCCGCAGGTGCTCGCGCCGACGGTGACGGCGCCGGGGATGGCGGCCCGGATCTTCCGGTAGGCGCGCTTCCACATCTCCAGGTACTGGGGCATGCCGGAGTTCCAGAACCCGGGGCAGTCGGGCTCGTTCCAGATGTCCCACTGGATGTCGGTCATGCCGGCCGCGCGCACGTCGGAGAGCAGACGGTCGTAGAAGGCGTCGAAGCTGGACCAGTTGCCGTTGTCACCAGGGAAGGTGGGGCTGGTGGTGCCGTCGGCGCCCCACAGGTCGTGCGGCAGGATGACGAAGGTGCCGCCCAGCGCCTTGGTGCGCTTGTACTGGGCCAGGGTGGAGTTCCACCGGCGGTCGTACTTGCCGGCGACCCAGCCGCCAGGGCTGTCCAGCTGGGCTCCGCCGGCCCGCATGAACTTCCACTTGATGTCCTTGTAGAAGTGCTCCTGCGGCAGCGAACCGTCCTCGGACATCCCGTAGATGGTGCCCGAGGCACGGTAGGTGGGGGCGCCCCCGACGGAGCCGAAGTCGACGGAGACGGTGGTGTCCGCGGCCTGTGACGAGGTGACGGGCACCAGGGTCGCGGCCAGGGTGGCGAAGAGGACGGCCACGGACGCGACTGCTCGGCGTCTGGTGCGGGGTGCGGGTCCTGAGGGTGTGGTGAGCGGCTTCATTCTGCGGCTCCTGGAGTGGAGGAAGAGGGAAGAACCGGGGCCCGATCGGTCCCGGGGTCCAGGGGAGGCGGCCGTCAGCGGCTGCCTCGGTGTACGTGGGCTACGGCGAGGAGGAGGCAGGCGGCGGTCCAGGTGTAGGCGCGGTCGCGCAGGCCGGTTCCGGTGAGGGCGTCGAGGTTCTCGGCGAAGCCGCGGGTTTCGCACAGGGCGCGGAAGCGGGCACTGATGCGAGTTCGTGGAGCTGGAGGGTGAGGAAGGCGGCCAGGTCGGCGGTGACGACCACGCGTTCGGGGTCGAAGGTGGTGGCGTTGTCCCAGCCGCTGTCATTGCCGTGCTGGTAGTGGGGCAGGGCGGCGCCCGGTGCGCGGCGGGCCGTGAGCCAGAAGTCCGTCCACCGCGCCAACCGGCCGTAGAGTTCGGTGAGTTCGGCCCACCCGAGGGGTTCGGGAAGTCTTCGGCGCAGGTGGCCGAAGGTCCAGCCGTGGATGGGCGGTTTGACGAAGTTGTAGAGGACCTCGGAGTGGGTGACCGAGTCCGGCAGGGCGCCGCTCTCGTCCTGGTGGTCGAAGGGCAGGTGGAACTGGTCCTGGGCCAGTTCGGGGCAACCGGGTGCGAGGGCGGGGGCGTTGAAGCAGTGGTCCCAGCTCCAGTCCATGTCCATCCCAGTGCTCGGACATCAGCACCGCGGGCCGGGTGACCAGCCCCGCCGGGCGGACCGTCGCCGACCACGGGACATACGCGGCGAGTTCGACGGCCGGGGTGGCGGACGAGCGCCAGGGTGCCACCGCGTCGACCAAGGCGGCTGAGGCCTGCTCGGCCCTCGCCACGACGGCGTCGAAGGTCTCGGCGGACGTGCAGGGCAGGCGTGCGCTGTCCAGTTCCTCGGGCCTCCTTCATCGAACCGGTTCGTCAACTCCCCGAGAGGAAGGGGCAGGTTCAGGTACAGATGGCGAGATGGCACGCCGGTCAGCGTCGAACCGGTTCGCGTGAAGGAAATTAGGAGCTGACCGTGCGGGTGTCAATGCCTCGCGCACACCTTCTGAAACACGTTCGCGGTGGAGAGCCTGCCCTACCACGGGCACCACCTGCTCGATCCGTGCGATGCGGTGAACCACCGCACGACGAGCTGCCGATCCCGAGTGGGCGCGATCGGCGAACTGAACACCTTCAGTGTCAGACATAGGATGTTCGTGCGCTGATATCAGCGATGCCCAGGATGGCTAGCAAGTCCCCCATCAGCGACCTCGACACGAAACAACGCAGAACTCACCCTCGCGCCAGCGATCCCTGATTTCTGTCTTTCATGGGATGTTCCAGCCGTGATCGTGGTATCTATACGGATGCGCTTGCGAGACGGGATCGAGCCGACCCGCTCGGTGCGTGCCCCCACCCACTCCGTTCTGTTCGTACGTCAGGCGGCCGCCGACGCCGAAGTGAAGGCGCTGCGGCCGAGCTCCAGGCACAAACGGCGATCACCCCCGCTGATTCGGCTATCACTCATCACTCGTGGAAGAGGACGCCTGCATGAGAAAGTCCTGGATCGTACCCCTGTTCACGCTTGTCGCCGCCACGCTCGGGGCGACGACGGCAGGTGTGACCTCTGCCTCCGCCGCCCCCAACACCCCTTTGCGGGTCATGCCGTTGGGCGACTCCATAACCTGGGGAGTGGGCAGCAGCACGGGCAACGGCTACCGGGGTCCGCTGTGGAACCAGCTCGCGGCGGACGGCCACCCTCTGGACTTCGTCGGCACGGTGCGGGGCGGTTCGATGTCCGACCCCGACAACGAAGGCCACTCCGGGTACCGCATCGACCAGATCGCCGCCCTCGCCGACGCCTCACTGACCCGCTACCGACCCAACGTCGTGACGCTGCACATCGGCACCAACGACCTCAACGGGAACTACCAGCCCTCCACCGCCGCCGACCGGCTGAAGTCGCTGGTCAACCAGGTCACCGCCGACGTCCCCGACGCAACCGTCCTCGTGGCCTCCCTGGTCGTGTCCACCAGCGGCTCGGAGGAGCAGTACCGTGCCGCGTACAACCAGGCCACCCGACAAATCGTGAGCGAGGCACAGGCCGCGGGCAAGCGCGTCGCATTCGTGGACATGAGCGGCCTGACCACGGCCGACCTGGCCGACACGCTGCACCCGAACGACTCGGGCTACCAGAAGATGGCCGACGCCTTCCGCCGCGGCGTCCAGGCCGCGGACAGCGCCGGGTGGCTGCAGAACCCCGCCCCCGCCCCCTCCCGCGTGCAGTCCGGCATCGCCGGCAAGTGCCTGGACGTCAACGGCGCCGGCACCGCCGACGGGACCGCCGTCCAGACGTGGAGCTGCGGCGACAGCGCCAACCAGTACTGGTCCGCCTACACCGACGGCACCCTGCGCTCCCTGGGCAAGTGCCTCGACGCCGCCGGCGGCAACACCGCCAACGGCACCAAGGTGCAGCTCTGGACCTGCCACGGCGGCGCCAACCAGGTCTGGCAGCCCTACAACGGCGGCTACCGCAACCCCGCCTCCGGCCGCTGCCTCGACGTTCCGGGCTCCTCCACGACCGACGGCACGCAACTCGTGCTGTGGGACTGCAACGGCGCCTCCAACCAGAAGTGGACCACTCTGACCACCGGATGAACCCCACGCCCGGGGCCCGAGCCCGGCTCAGGCCCCGGGAGCAACCGTGGCAGGACGCTCGCACGGATGCAGGCGTCCGGTCCTTGAGATGAACAGAGGAGCGTCTTGACCTACAGCGTCCGTTCAGGCGGCCTGGAGCGCCACACCGCCGAAGAAGTCCTCCGCATCGAGCCCTGGGGGCCGCACGCGGTTCGGGTCCGGTCCTCGGCCGGGGCCGTCGATCCCGCCGCTCCCGGAGCTCTGGAGAACCCCTCCCTCTCCCCCTCCCCCGACGCCGAATCGTCCGTACGGGACGACGGGTCCGCTCACCTGGTCAACGGCCGTCTCGTCGTCGAGGCGTCGGCCGACGGACGGCTGAGGTTCTGCCACGCGGTCTCCGGCCGTGAACTGCTCGCCGACAAGATCCCCTACAGCCACCATGCCGGCCCTCGCGTCCATACGGCGGGCGGCCGGACGGAGCAGCACTTCGAGGCGTACGACGGGGAACGGCTGCACGGCCTGGGGCAGCATCTGCACGGGCGCCTGGACCAGAAAGGGTGTGTGATCGACCTCGTCCAGGGCAACACCGTGGCCGCCATCCCCTTCCTGCACTCCTCGCGCGGCTACGGACTGCTGTGGAACAACCCCGCCACCGGCCGCGTCGAACTCGGCGCCGACACCACCCGGTGGACCGCCGACGGCGGCGGGCGCGTCGACTACTGGATCACCGCCGGCGACACCCCGGCGCAGATCCTCGATGCCTACACCCTGGTCACCGGACGTCCGCCCCTCCTCCCCGAGTGGGCGTCCGGTTTCTGGCAGTCGAAGCTGCGCTACCGCACCCAGGAGGAACTCCTCGCGGTGGCACGGCAGTACAAGGAGCGCGGACTGCCGCTGTCCGTCATCGTCTGTGACTTCTTCCACTGGCCGAAGATGGGCGACTGGCGTTTCGAGCACAGCGAGTGGCCCGACCCCGCCGCCATGGTCAAGGAGCTGACAGACCTCGGGGTGAAGCTCGCCGTCTCGGTGTGGCCGACCGTCGAACCCGACAGCGACACCTACGACGAACTGCGCACCTCCGGACACCTCGTCGGCGACGCGGACGGCGGTCTGCTCACCTTTGCGTGGCCGTCCCGGGAGGCCGGAGAGGCCCTGACGCTCCCGATGGCGTACTACGACGCCACTCACCCCGGCGCACGCACCGCGCTCTGGCAGCGGCTGAACGACAACTACCGTTCGCTGGGTGTGAGTTGCTTCTGGCTGGACGCCTGCGAACCCGATCTGCCCCGGGAAACCGCCGACCGCGCCGTCTACGCGGCCGGACCGGCCGCCGAGGCCGCAAACCTCTACCCTCTGCTGCACACCCGCGCGGTGGCCGACGGGCTGCGCGCGGCGGGCGAGGACCGGCCGCTGTCCCTGGTCCGCTCCGCGTGGGCGGGCAGCCAGCACCACGGCGCCCTGCTGTGGTCCGGCGACATCCCCACCACCTTCGACTCCCTCGCACGGCAGATCAGGGCCGGCCTCAACGTCGCGATGAGCGGCATCCCCTGGTGGAACACCGACATCGGCGGCTTCCACGGCGGCGACCCGGACGACCCCGCCTACCGCGAACTGCTCATCCGGTGGTTCCAGTACGGCACCTTCAGCCCCGTCATGCGGCTGCACGGGGACCGACAGCCCAACCACCCCACGTTCTCCACGGACATCACCGGCGGACCGAACGAAGTCTGGTCCTACGGCGAGCAGGCGTACGGCATCCTCCGCGACCACCTGATGCTCCGCGAGCGACTGCGCCCCTACCTGACACAGCTGTCCGAGGACGCCCACCACACCGGCGCCCCGCCGATGCGCCCGCTGTTCTTCGACTTCCCCGAGGACGAACAGGCATGGGACGTGGACGACCAGTTCCTGCTCGGCCCCGACGTGCTGGTGGCACCCGTGTACGAGGCGGGCGCACGGACCCGCCACGTGTATCTGCCGGTCGGCGCGCAGTGGTTCGACCCGGCCACCGGACACGTGCTGGAGGGCAGTACGACACGCGAGGTGGACGCCCCGCTGGAGCGGGTTCCCGTCTTCGTCCGCCAGGGGGCCTACGTCGCCGCTTTGCTCGGCTGACCTCCTGGCGAGCAACAGCCCGAAAGCGACCACCGGTTCATGGGCCGTCGGCCAGGTGACCGGGCATCTGAGTTCGCCGTGCGCGGGTCGGATGGCCGACGCCGGCTTCTTCCGCCGCGGGCGGCGCGCCCGCCCGTCACTTCCGCGCTGTCGTCCCGAAGGGAAGGAGTTCGCCCGAGCGCAGGTGTTCCCGCAGCCACTGCTCGGTGTTGCTCACGTGCAGCAGTGCGGCGGCCTGGCTGAGGCCTGCGTCGCGGGTGGACAGGGCGTTGAAGATCGCCTCGTGCTCGGCGAGGGTGCGGCCCGCGGCCTTGTCGTCGACCAGACCACGCCAGATGCGGGCACGCAGGGTACGGCCGGAGATCCCTTCGAGGAGCGTGAGGAGGCTTTCGTTGCCCGTGGCCGAGACGACGGCCCGGTGGAAGGCGGCGTCGTGGGCGTTGAGCCGTTCGACGTCGTCACGGGCCTCACGCATGGCGTCCAGGTGCCGCTTGACCTCGGCCAGCTGTTCATCGGAGATCCGGGTGGCGGCAAGCGCCGTGGCGACCGGCTCCAGGAGCCGCCGCACCTCCATGAGGTCCTGAAGCGCGGCCGAGTCGCCCTGCAACAGCTCCACCGCGCCGCCGAGCCCCTCCAACAGCAGGCTCGGCTGGAGGCTGGTCACATAGGTGCCGTCGCCTCGCCGGACTTCCAGGACCCGCGCGACGGCCAGGGCCTTGACCGCTTCCCGGGCGAGATTGCGCGACAGTCCCAGCTGGGCCGCCAGGTCCGGCTCCGGCGGCAGCCTCGAGCCCGGCGGCAGGGCACCGGTCCGGATCAGCTCACGGATCTGCTCGATGGCCTTGTCCGTCAGAGACACCGCGCCTCCCTCCCCCCGTCGTGCCCCGAGAGCACGTCCGACCTGATCAGCCCCTGAGCGCGGAGATCGTGCCAGAGACCGACAGGCACACGCTGATCTTGGAGTTTCACGTTCCGTACGACCTGTTCCGGGGTCCGCATGCCGAGGGTGATGTTGATGATACTGGGGTGCGTCCACGGGAAGGCGATCGCGGCGGCGGGCAGGGTGGTCCCGTGCGCCTCGCAGACCTCGGCGATCGCCCGGGCACGGGCCACCAGGGACGGCGGGGCGTCCTGGTAGTCGTACTTCATGCCTTCGACGGGCCGGTCTTGGGAGAGCAGCCCCGAGTTGAACACGCCGACCGCCACCACGCTCTTGCCCAGGTCCCGCGCGGCGGGCAGGACGTCGTCCAGCGCCGACTGGTCGAGGAGTGTGTAACGCCCGGCGAGCATGACCACGTCGGCGGCGGTCTCGCGCAGGAAACGGGTGAGCATGGCGGACTGGTTCATGCCGGCGCCGATCGCGCCGATCACGCCCTGGTCGCGCAGTTCGGCGAGGGCGGGCACGGCCTCTTCGGCGGCCTGCCGCCAGTGGTCGTCGGGATCGTGCAGGTAGACGATGTCGAGGCGGTCCAGGCCGGTGCGCTCGAGCGTGTCCTCGATGGAGCGGAGAACGCCGTCGCGGCTGAAGTCCCACTGCCGACGCAGGTCGTCCCGTACGACGAAGCCTTCACTGTCGACGCCCTGGGGACGTTCGTTGGGGACGAGGAGCCGGCCGACCTTGGAGGAGATGACGTACGCGTCACGTGGGCGGCCTCGCAGGGCAGCGCCCAGACGGCGCTCGGAGAGGCCGAGGCCGTAGTGCGGTGCGGTGTCGAAATACCGTAGGCCGGCCTCCCACGCTGCGTCGACGGCGGCGGTCGCGTCGTCGACCGGGGTGACGCGGTAGAGGTTGCCGATCACAGACGCCCCGAAGCCGAGTTCAGTGAGTGACACGGACGTGTTCTGGATCTTCCGCTGGTGCAAGTCGTGCTCCTGGGGATGCGGGTGAGGTGGGCCGGTCAGCGTCTGACGTCGGCCGAGCCGCCCGCGATGAGTGCCTCGACCTCGGCGAGCGAGGCCATGGAGACGTCTCCGGGCGTGGTCATGGTGAGGGCGCCGTGGGCGGTGCCATAGGCCAGGGCGCGCTCCAGACCGACGCCGTCGAGCAGACCGTGGATCAGGCCGGCGGCGAATCCGTCGCCGGAGCCGATGCGGTCCAGCACCTGCAGACCGGGCATGCGGGGGCCGGTGACGAAGCCGGTGTCGGCGGACCAGGCGGCCGAGGACCAGTCGTTGACGCCGGCCGACGGGACCTCGCGCAGGGTCGTCGCCAGGACCTTCGCGTCAGGCAGGAGGACGGTGACGCCGGCGAGTGCGTCGGGCACCTCGTCGGCGCTGACCCGCACGTCGCCCGGACACGTCCCGGCCAGGCCGAGGGCACCCACCACGACGTCGGCGTGCCGGGCGAGCCGCAGATCCACCTCGCGGGCGGCGTCGGCGCCGCCCCGGCCGGCCCACAGGCTGGGGCGATAGTTGGGGTCGTAGGAGACGGTGACCCCGTGCCGACGGGCCGCCGCCATGGCCTCGTCGGCGACGTCCACCGTGGTGTCGGACAGGCCGGCGAAGATGCCGCCGGTGTGGAACCAACGCACCCCGGCCGCGAACACGGCGTCCCAGTCGACGTCGCCTTTGCGCAGCTGGGAGACGGCGGTGTGGGCGCGGTCGCTGACGCCGAGCGCGCCGCGGATTCCATGGCCGCGTTCGACGAAGTTGAGGCCGTTGCGGGCAGTGCGGCCGATGCCGTCGTCGGGCACCCAGCGGATCAGTGCCGTGTCGACGCCACCCTGGAGGATCAGGTCCTCGACGAGCCGGCCCACCGCGTTGTCGGCGAGGGCGGTCACGACGGCTGTGCGCAGGCCGAAGCAGCGGCGCAGGCCGCGGACGACGTTGTACTCGCCGCCGCCCTCCCAGACCTGGAAGGTACGGGTGGTGCGGATGCGTCCCTCGCCCGGGTCGAAGCGCAGCATCACCTCGCCGAGGGCCACCACGTCGATCACGTCCTGCTCCTCTCCACCGCGTCGGCGGTCAGCCGACGGATCTCCTCGTAGTCGCCCCGACCGAGGTGGTCGGTGGTGGCCATCCAGCTGCCGCCGACAGCGAGGACCGCCGGGTGGGCGAGGTAGGCGGCCAGGCGGGAGGCGGCGATCCCGCCGGTCGGTATGAAGCGCACCCCGGGGAAGGGAGCCGCGAGCGCTCGCAGCGTCCGCAGGCCGCCGAGCGGCTCGGCGGGGAAGAGCTTCACGGTGTCGAGGCCCGCCTTCAGGGCCCGCATCAACTCGGTCGCGGTGGCGACGCCGGGCACCACCGGCACCCCCAGCTCGCGGCACTTCGCGACGACCTCCTCGCCGAAGCCGGGGGAGACGACGAAGCGGGCTCCGGCCGCCACGGCCCGCTCCGCCTGCTCGGGCGTGAGGATTGTGCCGACGCCTACGGCCAGGCCACCGTGAGCGGCCATCTCCTTGAGCACCTGCTCGGCGTCGCGTGTGCGGAAGGTGACCTCGGCGCACCGGGCACCCCCCGCCGCGAGCGCGTCGGCCAGCGGGCCGGCGGTCGAGACGCGCCGCACCGTGAGTACCGGAATGACGCGGGCGCCGTCGAGCACGGAGGCCGGGTCGCTGTCACTCATCGGCCGAGCCATCCGCCGTCGACGGGCAGGACGACGCCGTGGACGTAGGCGGCGGCGTCCGAGGCGAGGAACACGGTGGCACCCGCCAGGTCGTCCGCACTGCCCCAGCGTGCGGCCGGGATGCGGTCCAGGATCGCCTTGCTGCGGACGGGGTCGTCCTGCAGCGCCTGCGTGTTGTCGGTGGCGATGTAGCCGGGAGCGATGGCGTTGACGTTGACGCCGTGCGGGGCCCATTCGTTGGCGAGTGCCTTGGTCAGTCCGGCGATGCCGTGCTTGGCGGCGGTGTAACCGGGGACGGTGATGCCGCCCTGGAAGCTGAGCAGGGAGGCCGTGAAGATGATCTTCCCTCGGCCGCGGGCCACCATCGACGCGCCCACCGCGCGGGACAGGGCGAACTGTGCGTTGAGATTGACCTGGAGGACCAATGCCCAATCGGCCTCGGTGTGTTCGGCGGCCGGGGCCCGGCGAATCGTGCCCGCGTTGTTGACCAGGATGTCCACCGGCCGCTCCCGCCCGGCGAGGTTCGCGCCCAGGGCCCGTACGGCCTCGGGGTCAGCGAAGTCGGTGCGGATCGCCTCGAACGTACGGCCCGCGGCGCGGACGTCCTTCTCCACCGCGCTGCCGGACTCCTCCAGCGAGGCGCTCACTCCGATGACGTCCGCGCCGGCCTCGGCGAGCGCGCGGGCCATGGCCCGGCCGATCCCGCGGCGGGCACCGGTGACGACGGCAAGCTTCCCGGTGAGGTCGAAGGCGTTCATACGGCGGCTCCCTGGGCGTCGTCGGTGCAGTCCACGAGGATCTTCATCACGTCACCGCCGCCCTCCAGGGCCTCGAAGGCGGCCGGCGCCTGCGTGAGAGGTACGACCTTGCTGATCAGCCGGTCGGCCGGGATCGTGCCGGCCGCGACGAGGGCCACCGCCTTCTCAAAGTCGGAAAGGTCGTACAACCGGGCGCCGACCAGGGTGAGTTCGCGCCAGAAGAAGCGGTGCAGGTTCACCTCGCGGGGCCGCGGGTGAATGGCGACCAGGCACAGCCGGCCGCGCACACCCAGCACGTCGACCGCCGTGTTCACGCCGCCCGCCGCGCCGGACACCTCGAAGGCGACGTCCGCGCCCGCGTCCCCGGTCCATTGCGTGACCAGCGCCGGCACGTCGGCAGCGGCCGGGTTCCACGCCGTCAGTCCCAACTCCTCGGCGAGCAGCCGACGGTGGGCGCTCAGCTCCACCACCCGGACCTCGGCGCCCGCGGCTCGTGCGACCAGCGCGATGAGGATGCCGACCGGGCCGCCGCCGACCACGACCACCTTCTCCCCCTCGGCGACCTCGGCCCGGCGCACGTCGTGCACCGCGACCGCCGTCGGCTCGACGAGCGCGGCCCGGTCCAGGGGAAGGCCATCGGGCAGCCGGACGAGCGTCTTGGCGGGCACGGTCCAGCGCTGCTGCATCGCACCCGGGGAGTCGATTCCGATGAAGTCCAGGTGCTGGCAGACGTGCTGGTGGCCCGCGCGGCAGACCGGGCAGGTGTCGTCCCAGCGCAGCGGCATCACGGTCACCGCGTCCCCGGGCTGCCAGCCCTCCACCTCGGGGCCGACGCGGACGACCCGGCCGGACATCTCGTGTCCCAGGACGGCGGGTGCGGCGACCCGGGCGTCCATGTCGCCGTGGAAGATGTGCAGATCGGTGCCGCAGATGCCGACATAGGCGGGGGCGAGCTCCACCTCACCGGGACCAGGGGTGGAGGGCGTGGCGGGAGCCGTGTCCAGGGTGCGGGCGCATGTGTAACGGACGGCGAGTGTCATCGTGTGGTCAGGGTCCCTTCCGCGCGGACGCCGATGGTCAGCAGCAGGTTGGCGTAGGTACGGGTGTCGGCGGTGACGATGGCGAGGGCCAGGTCGGGCGAGCGCGCGGCGTCGTAGAACTCGAAGCGGCCGAGCGTGTCGACCGGGACTGGCGCCAGCATCGAGCGGTACTCGGCGATGGCGGGCGGCTCGGGTTCGCCCTCGGGTGGGACCATCACGTGGGCCGACTCGACGGGCAGGGCGCGCAGCAGGACGTCGAGGACGGTGGTGACGTCGAGCAGGCCGGGGGCCAGGTTGAGGTGGACGGTTCTGGCGCGCTCGCCGGTGGCGGTGCTCGCGGGGTAGTGGCCGTCGGCGAGCAGCACACGGGCGCCGTGGCCGGCTCCGGCCAGGGATTCGAGGATGCCGGGGTGCAGCAGTTCCGTCAGGAGCACGGTGTCCCCTCCTTCGTGGGGGCGGGGGTCAGGCGGTAGAAGGCGGTCGCGGTGCCGGCGAGCACCGCGTGGATCTCGGTGGCGGAGCAGCCGCCCAGGAGTTCCTCGACGGTGGCGGCCCAGCGGTTCCAGCCGCCGGCGAGGATGCAGACCGGCCAGTCGGAGCCGAACATCAGCCGGTCGGGACCGAAGGCGGAGAGCAGGACGTCCCATACCGGGCGGACGTCCTCGACCGTCCACTTCTCGTGGTCGGCCTCTGTGACGAGACCCGACACCTTGCAGCGGACCTGGGGATAGCGGGCCAGTGCCCGCAACTGCTGTGCCCAGTCGGTCAGTTCCCGCCGTGCGATGGGCGGCTTGCCGGCATGGTCCAGGACGAGCGGCAGCTCGGGGAGCCGTTCCGCGAGGCGGATCGCCTGCGGGAGCTGATGGCTGCGGATCAGCACGTCATATCCGAGCCCGCGCTCCCCGACCACTCGCAACCCTCGCTCGACGTCCGGTCGTTGGAGCCAGTGCGGCTCCGACTCGCCCTGCACGACGTGTCGTACGGCCCGCAGGTACCGGCCCGCGCGCCCGCCCCGCAGGTCGTCGAGTACGTCGCCGATCGCGGGGGACGTCAGGTCCGCCCAGCCGACGACGGCGCCGATCAGCGGGTCGCTGTCGGCCAGGGCGAGGAGATCGCGTGTCTCGGGCACGGACGCGACGCACTGGACGACCACCGTGCTCGTCAGTCGCCGTCCGGCGATCGGCCGGGTCGCGGCCGATCGCAGGGCGTGGGAGTTGAAGTTGCGGCGGATCGGCTCGTGGCCCGGTTCGTCCAGCCAGGGCTGCGGCCGGATGTCCAGGTCCCATATGTGGTGGTGGGCGTCGACGAGGGCCTGGACGTCAGGCACGAGCGGTCCAGACAGGGCCGTCCGGGTAGGTGTACTCCTTGAGGGATTCGGGGTGCATCTGTGCGCTCAGTCCCGGCAGCGTCGGTGGGAGATAGTGGCCGTCGACGATGCGCACCGGGTCGACGAAGTGCTCGTGCAGGTGGTCGACGTACTCGATGACGCGGTCCTCGGTCGTGCCGGAGACGGCGACGTAGTCGAACATCGACAGGTGCTGGACCATCTCGCACAGGCCGACCCCGCCGGCGTGCGGGCAGACCGGCACGCCGAACTTCGCGGCGAGCAGCAGGATCGCGATGTTCTCGTTGACACCGCCGACCCGGGCGGAGTCGATCTGCACGATGTCGACCGCGCCGGCCTGGAGGAGCTGCTTGAAGACGACCCGGTTGGCGATGTGCTCGCCGGTGGCGACCTTGATGGGGCTGACAGCCTTGCGGACCGCGGCGTGGCCGAGGATGTCGTCGGGTGAGGTGGGCTCCTCGATCCAGTACGGCCGGTAGGGAGCCAGGGCGCTCATCCAGTCGATCGCGGGCTGGACATCCCATCTCTGGTTGGCGTCCACCGCGATGCGGATGGAGTCGCCGACGGTCTCGCGGGCCGTGCGCATGCGCCGTACGTCGTCCTCCAGGTCCGCGCCCACCTTCAGCTTGATCTGGGTGAAGCCGTCGGCGACGGCCTCGCGCGCCAGACGGGCCAGCTTCTCGTCGGAATAGCCGAGCCAGCCGGGGGTGGTGGTGTAGGCGGGGTAGCCCTGGTCGAGCAGGCGGCCGATGCGCTGTTCGCGGCCGGCCTCGGCGCGGCGCAGGATCTGAAGGGCCTCCTCGGGAGTGAGGGCGTCGCTGAGCCAGCGGAAGTCCACCTGCGCGACAAGGTCCTCGGGCGACATCTCTCCGAGGAAGCGCCACACGGGCCTGCCGGCCCGCTTGGCGGCCAGGTCCCAGGCGGCGTTCACGACGGCGCCGGTGGCCATGTGGATGGCGCCCTTCTCCGGGCCCAGCCAGCGCAGTTGGGGATCGTGCACGAGGGAGCGGGAGAACACGCCCAGGTCGGCGCAGACCTCCTCGACGGACAGGCCGACCACGTGCGGGGCCAGGGCCGCGATGGCGGCCGCCTGCACGTCGTTGCCGCGGCCGGTGGTGAAGGCGAGAGCGTGGCCCTCCAGTCCGTCGCCGGCGTCGGTGCGCAGGACGACGTACGCGGCGGAGTAGTCGGGTTCGGGGTTCATGGCGTCCGAGCCGTCGAGGTGTTCGGAGGTGGGGAACCGCACGTCCAGGACGTCCAGAGCGGTGATGCGGGCGGATGAGGGCACGGTGGAGGACATGGCGGCAACTCCTGTGAGGGGCAAGGGAGAATCGGTCCCCTTGCGACGAGACATGAACGCGGCGGAGGTCGGGCGGCCGGCGACGGCCGCCCGGGTCACTCCTGGACCTTGCCGCCGGTGATGCGGGAGATGGCGAGGGCGACCAGGATGATCAGGCCGTTGAGGGCGCCGATCCACTGGGCGGGGACGCCGCCGAGCGTGAGGACGTTCTGGATCATGAAGAGCAGGAGGATGCCGCAGAAGGCGCCGAACATGGTGCCCTTGCCGCCGTTGAGGCTGATCCCGCCGATGACGGCGGCGGCGAAGACGGTGAAGATGTACCCGTTGCCCTGGGCCGAGGCCACCGAGGCCAGGCGTCCGGACAGCATCAGTCCGGCGAGGGCGGCGAACACGCTGCCGGTGACGATGACGATCCACAGCACCCGGTCGGTGCGGATGCCGCCCGCCTTCGCGGCGTCGACGTTGCCCCCGATGGCGTACAGCGAACGGCCGAAGCTGGTCCAGCCGAGCACCACGATCGCGACGGCGAACAGCACCAGGCAGATCCAGATCGAGGCGGGCATCCCGAACCACTCCGCGGTGCCGAGGTAGAGCATCGACTCGGGCAGCTGGAAGAAGGTCTGGCCGCCGGAGATACCGGTGAGGACACCGCGCAGCACGATCAGCATGCCGAGGGTGACGATGAAGCCGTTGAGGCCGAAGCGGATGATCAGCAGGGAGTTGATCACGCCGACGAGCGCGCCCACGGCGAGGGTGACGGGGATGGCCCACGCGCCGGAGAGCAGTCCGAGTCCGTGGCCCGCGCCGACCGGGACCACCAGCCAGGCCGCGACGCCGGGCGCGAGACCCATGGTGGACTCCAGCGACAGGTCCATCTTCTTGACGATCAGGACCATCGTCTGGGCGAGGACCAGCAGGGCCATCTCGGACATGGTCTGCAGGACGTTGATGAGGTTGTCGGCCTGCAGGAAGACCGGGTTGACGATCTGTCCGACGATCGCGATGACCACGATGGCCGGGACAAGCGCGAGGTCGCGTAGGCGGGCCAGGGGTATCCGGCCACCGAGCAGAGCGGTCCGCTTGGGGCCGGCCGCTTCCGTCTCGAGGGCGGGCGTGTCCGCGAGGGCGGTTTCAGGCATCGAGGTCCACTCCTTCCATCGCGGCCACGAGGTCGTGGTCGTGCCAGCCGCGGGCGATCTCTGAGGTCACACGGCCCTGGAACATCACCAGGACCCGGTCGCACATGCGCAGGTCGTCGAGTTCGTCGGAGGCGATGAGCACGCCGGTGCCGGTCTGCGCGGTCTCCTCGACCTTGCCGAGGAGGAACTCCTTGGAGCGCACGTCCACGCCCGCGGTCGGGTTGATCAGGACCAGCAGCCGGGGGTCGTCGGCCAGGGCCCGGGCCATGACGACCTTCTGCTGGTTGCCTCCGGACAAGGCGGAGACGGGCAGTTCGGGACCGGGAGTCTTGATCGCCAGGCGCTCGATCATGCCCTCGGCAAGCCGGTCGCGGCGGCCACGGCTCAGGAACCCGCCCTGGCCCAGCCGCTTGGGCACCGACAGGGTGGCGTTGTCCGCGATCGACATGTCGGGAACGAAGCCCTGGTGGTGCCGGTCCTGGGGGACGAACCCGGCGCCGGCGGCGAGCGCCGCGGGCACACTGCCGGGCCGGGGCCGCCTGCCGGCGATCTCCACCTCGCCCGCCGTTGCCGCCCGCAGCCCCACGACGGTCTCGGCGACCTCGGTCCGCCCGCTGCCGGCGGCCCCCGCGAGGCCGACGATCTCCCCGGCGCCCACCTGGAAGCTGACATCGCCGTAGGTGGCGCCACTGTTCAGCGCGCGCACGGACAGCGCGGGCGTGACGGTGGTGTCGTGGGAACTCGCCCGCTCCTGCAGCCGGTCGATCGCCGCCTCGCCGGCCATCGCCGCAACCAGCTCGGCGCGGGGCAGTTCCGCGACCGGGGCGGTCACGATGTGCCGAGCATCCCGGAACACCGTCACCACGTCGCAGATCTCGTAGACCTCCTGCAGATGGTGGCTGATGAACAGGAAGGTCACGCCCTGGCGCTGCAGGTCGCGGATCCGGTCGAAGAGGCGGTTGATGGCCGCCCCGTCGAGCTGGGCGGTCGGCTCGTCGAGGATGATGAACCGGGCACCGAAGGACAGCGCCCGGGCGATCTCCACGAACTGCCGCTGCTCCACGCTCAGATCACCGGCCGGGGTCTGCGGATCGACGTCCACGGACCACGTCGACAGCAACTCCTGCGCCCGTCGGCGCACCCCCTGCCAGCTGATCAGGCGGGATCGGCCATGGTCGTGCCGGTTCAGGAAGAGGTTCTCGGCCACGGTCAGCGTGGGAATGATCGTCGACTTCTGGTAGACGCAAGCCACGCGCTGTCGCCAGGCGTCGCGGTCCGCGAGTCGTGGTGCAGGGCTGCCGCCGAAGGTGACCGTTCCCTCGTCGGGGGCCTGAAGGCCGGTGAGGACCGACACGAGCGTCGACTTGCCCGCTCCGTTGCGGCCCACGAGCGCGTGGGTCTCACCGGGCCTGATGGTGATCCGGGCGCCATCGAGGGCAACCGTCGGACCGAATCGTTTGACTATGCCCGCCGCCTCGACGACGGGCAGGTCCGAAGGTGCCCGTCCGTCGTCCGCCGGGGCGGGCACGGGGGTGACTGCTCGCTCCCCGTCGCTCATCACAACCGCCTTGTGTTCGTTAGCCGTTGGGTGCCTGACAGGGCAGGTCAGCCGAGGTTGTTGCCCCACAGGGAGGTGTCGTCGCTCTTGACGCTGGGCACACCGCCGTAGGTGCCGCCGTCGGCGGTGACCAGCGGGGCGGAGAGCTGATCCTCGAGCAGGCCGTCACGAACCTGGATGATCGTGCTGTCGTGGTCGGTCTTGCCGGGCTTGAACGTCTTCCCGTCGATCGCGGCCTTCAGGTAGTACAGGGCGTACTTGGCGTAGAGGTCGGCAGGCTGGGAGACCGTGGCGTCGATCTTGCCCTCCGCGATGGACTTCAGCTCCTCGGGGATGCCGTCGTTGGACACGACGAAGACGTGCTTCTTGTCCTTCGGGTCCACCAACAGACCCTTCTGCTTCAGGACTTGGAGCGTTCCGGACAGGGCGAAGCTGGACTGCATGTAGATGCCCTTGATGTCCGGGTTGGCGGTCAGGTCGGTCTGCAGCTTCTGGGCCGCGACGGCGCCGTCCCAGTTGGTGGCCTCGCCGAACACCTTGATGTCCGGGTAGTGCTTCTTCATGCAGTCGTTGAACGCCTCGGTGCGGTCACGGCCGTTGATGGAGTCCAGGCCGCCCTGCAGCATCACCACCTTGCCCTTGCCGCCGAGCTTGGTCCCGAGGTACTGGCAGGCCTTTTCGCCGTAGGCACGGTTGTCGGCGCGCACGACCATGAACACCTTGCCCGTGTCAGGGCGGGTGTCGACGGTGACGACCGGGATCTTCTTCGCCTCCAGCTGCGCCAGGGTCGGGGCGATGGCGGCGGTGTCCTGCGGCGCCATCGCCAGACCCTTGACGCCCTGACTGATGAACGTCTGCGCGTTGGCGGTGAGCTTGGCGACGTCGTTCTGCGAGTTGGTGGTCTTCAGGTCCAGCCCCAGCTCCTTGGCGTACTGGGGCGTGTACTTGATGTACGAGTTCCAGAAGTCGGTGTCGGAGCGCGGGTAGTCGACGCCGACCAGGGGCATGCCACTCGACGACGCCGACGTGGCGGAGCCGCTGCCGCACGCGCTGAGCAGCGCCAGTGCGGACAGGGCGGATACGGCGGAACAGAGGGCGGTTCTGAGTCTCATCGGGCTTCCTCGCGCCGGTCCCGTAGCGGGAGATGTTTCGCCTCGACGACATCTGCATATCGTCGTGCAACAGAGATGGGATGTTTATAGGCCCGCTCCCGATGCGCTGTCTAGACTCCTGCTCGACTTATAACAAAATGCCAGTTCATCGCGCACCCAGCGACAGAGCGGCGATGCCACTGCAGATGAGATCCATCCCATCAATCCTCGCCGTCGGATAGGCGCAATCAGCCATGAGCGCCTGACAGACATGCCATGTCTGACCAATCGAAACCCACTACAAACATGGACTAAATGGGGCAACTAGCCTGACCGCCCGGTGCTTTTCATCCCTGCACGCCGGTTGACATCCCAGGGAGACATGGCGGACCTTCATGCGTAACAAGCGGCGCCCCATGCACAGCAGCCACGCCGACTCGTGTCCTCCCCCGCTCTCCTGTCCCCTTCTGCACAAGGGATGTCCCCATGCCGAGTTCGTTCAACAGACGCCACTTCCTGGCCAGTGCCACCTGCGTCGCCGCGGCGGCCGTTGCCGGAGGTGGGTTCGGCGCCGGCATCGCCCAGGCGGCGCCCAGCACCTACACACCGGACTGGAACTCCGTCGACCAGCACCCGCCGGCCCCGGAGTGGTTCCAGGACGCCAAGTTCGGCGTCTACTTCCACTGGGGCGTCTTCAGCGTCCCCGCTTACGGCAACGAGTGGTACCCGCGGAACATGTACGAGGCGGGCAACGACGCCAACCAGCACCACATCGCGACCTACGGCCAGCCCTCGACATGGCCGTACCACAACTTCATCAACGGTGCTCAGGACCTGGCGGGCAACTTCGTACGCTTCGCGCCGAAGCTGAAGTCGGCCGGCGGGAAATTCGACCCCGACGAGTGGGTCCAGCTCTTCGTCGACGCCGGCGCCAGGTTCGCCGGCCCGGTCGCCGAGCACCATGACGGCTTCTCCATGTGGGACAGCCAGGTCAACGAGTGGAACTCGGTGGACAAGGGCCCGGGACTGGACCTGCTGAAGCTCTTCTCCACGGCCATCCGCGCGAAGGGCCTGAAGCTGCTGGTGGCCATGCACCACGCGTACAACTTCACCGGCTTCTACGAACACGCCCCCACCCAGACCGACCCCAGCCTCAAGAAGCTCTACGGACAGCTGGGTTCGGCCGCGGAGAACCAGCTGTGGTTCGACAAGCTCAAGGAGGTCGTCGACCGCGCGCGGCCCGACATCCTGTGGCAGGACTTCAATCTGGACGCCGTCGACGAGCAACAGCGCCTGAACTTCCTCGCGTACTACTACAACCAGGCCAACGCCTGGGGCCGTGAGGTCGTCGCCACGTACAAGGACGGCATGAACGGCAAGGGCGAGGTCTTCGACTACGAGCGCGGCGGCCCGGCCGACCTGACCACCCCGTACTGGCTGACCGACGACAGCATCTCCAGCAGCAGCTGGTGCTACACGCAGGGCATCGGCTACTACACCATCCAGCAGATGCTGCACTCGTTCATCGACCGGGTCAGCAAGAACGGCAACGTGCTGCTGAACATAGCGCCGATGGCCGACGGCACCATCCCCCAGGCGCAGAAGGACATCCTGCTCGGCATCGGAGACCATCTGAAGCGCTTCGGCGAGTCGGTGTACGCGACCCGCGCCTGGACCGCGTACGGCGAGGGCCCGACGAAGATGGGCGGCGGCTCGTTCACCACCCCGCACGCCGGCACCCCGCAGGACATCCGCTTCACCCGTGACAAGGCGAACACCGTCCTGTACGCCACCGTCCTGGGCTGGCCGGGCAGCTCGCTGACGATCAAGACCCTGAGCTCGGACCGGATCAACCTCTCGTCGCTGACCTCGGTGAAGCTCCTCGGCACCACCGCCGGCACCTACATCGACCTGCCCGCACCGACCCAGAACTCCTCCGGCCTGACGGTGACTCTGCCCTCCTCGGCGCCGTACAGTGCGAACGCCTACGTCCTGAAGCTGGCCTTCTCCGGCACGATCCCGGCGCTGCGGCCGCTCGCGGGAGCCGTCGCCTTCACGGACGTCAACTACACCGGCAACGCGGGCGTGTTCGCCGTCGGCGACTACACCGCGGCCGACCTGACCGCGGCCGGACTGGGCGCGGGCACGCTCTCCTCCCTGCGGCCGGCGCCCGGCTACCAGGTGATCGGCTACTCCGGAGACAACTTCACCGGCACCTCCTGGACCTTCACCACCGAGAACCCCGACCTGCGGGTCACCGGCAACAACGACCGGATCACGTCGCTGAGGGTCCAGTTCAACCCGGCGACGTACTTCCGGATCACCAACGCCACCAACGGGCTCGCCCTGGACAGCGGCGGCAACGTGTCCTCCGGGTCCGACCTCAAGCAGTGGACCTGGGACGGCAGTGCCAACCTGCAGTGGCAGGCGGAGGCGGTCGGGGGCGGCTACTACCGGCTGGTCAACCGCACGAACGGCATGGTCGCCGACGGCTGGGGCGCCACTGCCGACGGCTCTCCGGCCCGCCAGGCCCCCTGGAACGGCGGCACCAACCAGCAGTGGAAGATCACCCACCGGGGCGGTGACCGCTACTCCCTCGCCAACCGCACCACCGGCCTGGTCCTGGACGGCGGAGGCAACGTCAACTCGGGCTCCGTCACCAAACAGTGGACGTACGGCAGCAGCACCAACCTGCTGTGGGCCGTCACGCCCGTCTGATCCCTGCTCCCCGGACCCCCGCCGCCGCCCGGATTCCGTTCCGAGTCGACCGGGCGGCGGTGGGTCACCACAGCGGTGAGTCACCACTGCACTCCCTCCCCCACCACAGCACGGCGCGCCGACGGCACCAAGGAGTCTTCGTGACGGACAGCTCCATCGACCGCAGACGTTTCCTCACCGCCGCCGCCCTGACCGCAGGAGCCGCCGCCCTGCCCGGCGGCCCGCTCTCGGGTCGGGCGGAAGCGGCCGTGCCACCGCAGATCACGCTCCCCGAGCGCGGCATCCACGACACGTCCCCGGCCACCTCCTGGACCGACGGCTTCCTCACCGGCAACGGCGAATACGGGGCAGTGCTGTACGGCGCTCCCGCCCTGGAGAAGGTGGTGCTCAACCACCACCGGCTGGTGCTGCCGAACGGCACCCGTGACGTGGCCCCGCCGGTGCTCTCCGGCCGTCTGGAAGGCGCACGCGACAAAGCGCTCGCAGGTGACTACGCGGGCGCCAACCAGGACTTCGCCGCGGGCTGGTCGCTGCGCTGGACGCAGGCCTACCACCCCGCGTACGAACTGCGCATCGACACCCCGGGCATGACCACGGTCAACGACTACGGGCGGGTCACCGACTTCCGTACCGGCGAGGTGAGTTCGAGCTGGACCGATCGGTTCGGCACCTGGACCCGCCGGGCGTTCGTCTCCCGGGCCGACAAGGTCATCGTCCACGAGCTGACACCCGCTTCCGGCCGTACCGTCGACACCACACTCAGCGCCCACACCGCACTCGACGGTCTGCCCGGCAGCCTGAGCTTCACCACGCGCGCCACCGTCACAGGCGGCTCCGGCTACCTCAACCTGCGCGGCACCTACCCCGCGGGGCGGGGCGCCTTCGGCTACGAGGGCGTCACCCGCGTCGTCGCCTCGGGCACCGGCGCCACGGTCACCGTGAACGGCTCCACGATCGTGGTGGCCAGGGCGGCCAGGGTGCTGCTGCTGACGAAGCTGGGCCGCTACGAGTCCTCCACCGACTGGGACTCGGAGCCCCTGCACGCCCAACTCGCCGCGCTCGGCACCGACTACACCGCGCTGTGCTCGCGGCACACCGCCGTGCACACCGGTCTCTACGACCGCTCCCGCCTCGACCTGAACGTCCCGGCCGCCGACCGGCAGCTCTCCGTCAGCGAACTGATCTCCCGTCAGAACACCGACCGCAGTGTCATCGACACGACGCTGCTGGAGCGTCTCTACGACTCCGGCCGCTACTTCTTCCTCAGCTCCAGCGGCATCCTGCCACCCCGCCTCACCGGCATCTGGGCCGGATCGTGGGGTGCCGCCTGGGCCGACGACTTCACCACCGACGCCAACATCAACCTTCAGGTGGCGGGCGCGAACATCCTCGACCTCCCCGAGGCCATGGAGGGCTACTTCAACCTCGTCCTCGGCCAGCTCGACGACTGGCGCACCAACGCGAAGAACCTCTACGGAGCTCGCGGATTCCTCGCCCCCTCGCGCACCGACGGCGAGTACGGCCACATGCTCCACTTCAACAACGGCGGCTTCCCCGGTCACTGCTGGACCGGCGGCGCCGACTGGCTGCTCCACCCGCTCCTGGAGTACTACGAGGTCACCGGGGAGCAGACGTTCCTGAGGGACAAGCTCGGCCCGGCCCTGATGGAACTGGCCCTGTTCTACGAGGATTTCCTCACCCGCACCGACGCGAACGGCAAGGCGGTCTTCGTGCCGTCCTTCTCCATGGAGAACTCCCCCGGCAACACCGGCGTCTGCTTCTCGATCAACGCCACCGGCGACATCATGGCCGGCAAGCACGCCCTGCAGGCCGCGATCGACGCGGCGGGCGCCCTCGGTGTCGAACAGGGCAGCGGCCAGGGCGTCGCCCGCTGGACGGCGTTGCTGAAGAAGATCCCGGCCTACCGCGTCAACGGGGACAACGCACTGGCCGAATGGTCCTGGCCGAGCCTCACCGACCGCTACAACCACCGGCATGTCCAGCACCTGTACGGCGCCTGGCCGCTGCACGAGATCAACCCCGAGGACGAGCCCTCCCTGGTCCGCCCGGCACAGCGGGCCCTCGAGGTGCGCGGCGATCAGAACATCTCCGCCCACGGCAGCCTGCACCGCGCCCTGGCCGGGGCCCGGCTGAAGGACGGCGGGCAGGTCTACGGCAACCTGCGGAAGATCCTCGGCAACAACATGGTCTTCAAGTCGCTGATGACCTCCCACAACCCGAACCTCGACATCTACAACGCCGACGCCGCCAACGCCATCCCCGGCGTGCTGGCCGAGGCACTGATCTACAGCCGGCCCGGGGTGCTGGAAATCCTCCCCGCGCTGCCCGAACAGCTGCCGAAGGGCACGATCACCGGGGTCCGGGCCCGCGGCCGGATCCGGATCCACAGCTTCGACTGGGACCTGAACGCGCGGACCGCCAAGCTGTCCGTCACCTCCGCCGTCAACCAGGACGTCACCCTGATCAGCCGCCGCGGCATGAACTCCGTGACCACCACGGCCACCGTCACGCCCTCCTCTGTCGGTGCCCACGCCAAGAAGGTCTCGCTGGCCGCAGGGCAGCGCACGGACATCACCGTCTCCCTGCTCAGCGGCTTCTTCCGGCTGGTCAACCGGCGCAGCGGCAAGGTCCTCGACGTCACAGGCGGCAGTACCGGCGACGGCGCCGGAATCATCCAGTGGACCTGGTCCGGCAGCCAGAACCAGCAGTGGCGGCTCCAGCCCGACGCCGACGGCTCCTTCCGCCTCGTCGCCCGCCACAGCGGCAGGGTCATCGACAGCCCCGGGGCCGCCGGCCAGGGTGCCCAACTCATCCAGTGGGGGGACACCAGCAGCGACAACCAGCACTGGAAGCTCGTCGACGCGGGCGGTGGATACGTCCGGCTCGTCAACGTCCGCAATGCCTTGTGCGTGGATGTGCAGAGCGGATCGGCCGACGACGGCGCCCCGGTCATCCAGTGGCCCGTCGGTGACGGTACCAACCAGCAGTGGCGACTGGTCGCCCTGTGATCGTCGCCGCGCACACGAGATCCCCGTCCATGGTCTGCCCGGCACCGCATCGGCGGCCCTGAGCGCCAGGTCGTGATCACGTGTCAGCTGGGGCCGCACCGACAGCGCACCGCCGGGTCCCGTGCACCGGACGGTCCTTCGGCCCGAGTCCCGACCTCAAGAACGGAGAGCAGGACGAGTGCGCACGCCGGGCCGAGCACGGTCCAGGGCGCCAGTTCTACGTACGGCTGGTTCCAGGACAGCAGGCGGCGCCACTCCGCGGTGGGCGCTGCTCTCCGAGACCGAGGAAGCCGAGCGAGGCCAGTACGAGGACGGTGGTGGGCAGGCGCAGGAGGGCGTTGCGCGGGACGGGAGGCAGTACAGCGGGCAGCAGGTGGTGGCGGAGGAGATAGCCGGGGCCGGCGCCGAAGGAGACGGACGCGAGCATGTGGCCTCTGGCCCGCTCGTGTTCCAGCAACGCCGCGGCCCGGGCTGCGTAGGGCGTCCAGCCGGCCATGCAGACCGCGAGGGCGGCACCCGAGGCGGACGGGCCGGTCACCGCGGTGGTCAGCAGTCCGGCGAGGACCGCCGGCCTCGTCGACACCAGCGTGAGCACCGCGCCGACCTGCGCCGCCATGCCGAGCAACAGGCCGATGAGCGTGCACACCGCGGTCACCGCGAGGGCCACGCCCACCGTGCGCAGCGCGCCTTGGCCGAGGCGGGCCAGCAGATCGCGGCCGAGCGCGTCCGTGCCCGACGGGTGTGCGGCCGAGGGCGGGAGTGGTTGCTCCCACGGACCGCAAGCCTGACTTGATCCACCCTGGTAAGTGAATCCTCAACCAAGGAGGTCGGACGAGGTCACGCCATCCACGACGGATGGCTTTACCATGACATGACCGGGCTCACCCTCGCCCTGGCTGACCCATGAGCCGGCTTCCGCCCTTGCAGCAGGCGTGGCGGCGCCCCCCGTGAACAGCCCCGTCGGTGGGCGCCGCGACCCGGGCTTCGGAGGCAGACGGTGACGGACGCCAGCATCGGCCGCAGGACATTCCTACGCGCGGTCGGCGGAGTGGCTGCGGGCACCGCCGCCGCCTCCGTCGCCGCATGCAGCGACCACGCCCGGCAAAGCGGGAACGCCCCCAGGAGCAGCAAGACGCTCGTCGTCCGCGACATCGGCGGCGCCTACGGTGAAGCGAACCGCAAGGCGATTTACGAGCCGTTCAGCAAAGAGACCGGTATCCAGGTCGATGTGGTCCACATCCCCCGGTACGCGCAGATGCTCGCGCAGATCAAGGAGGGCCGGCCGCAGTTCGACCTCATCGACATCGAGATGAGCGCGCTGGCTCGTTTCGAGAGGGCCGACGCCACGCAGGAGCTCGACTACGACCGGCTGGAGAACGCGAGGAACGCGGGCATCGCCAAGTCCCTGCTCACCTCCCACGGCATCGGCAAGAACTACTGGGCCAGCGTCATGGCCTACCGAACCGACCAGTTCGACGGGAGAGCGCCCCGGTCATGGGCGGACTTCTGGGACACGCGCACGTTCCCGGGCAGCCGTGCCCTGCAGAGCCCGGACGCGGGCCCGCCGGAGCTGGAGTTCGCCCTCCTCGCCGACGGCGTCCCCCTCGACCGGCTCTATCCGCTCGACGTCGACCGCGCCTTCCGCGTCCTCGACGCCGTCAAGGACGACGTACGGGAATTCTGGGTCGACGGCGCCACGCCGGGGGACCTGCTGGAACGCGGAGAGGTCCTGCTCTCCAGCGTCTGGCACGGACGCCCGAACGCGCTCATCAAGCGGGGCGCACCGCTCGCGTACCAGTGGAACGGCGCCCGCCGCCAGAGCAGCGGCTTCGGCATCCCCAAGGGCGCCCGTCACGTCGACGCCGCCTACCGGCTCATCGACTTCGCCCTGCGCCCCGAGGTGCAGTCCGACTTCGCCGAGGCCTATCCCAATGGCCCGGTCGTGCCCGCCGCCTACAGGTACCTGCCCAGAGAGGCCGCGGACCTGGCCAGCTCCCCGGAGCACCTTTACATCGGTTTCGACCTGGACGTCGACTGGTGGGTGACGAACATGGAAGCCGTGACCAAGCGCTGGCAGGAGTGGCTGCGTGCCTGAACCCGACGCGCGTTCGGATCTCTGAGCCGCGGGTCATGGCAGCGTCTTCGCCAGCCACGGGAAGTGGCTGACGCTGTCGGGTCACGGTCCAGGTAGCAGCGCGGCGCCACTCCCTGGCCGCTTGGATTCGCGACGGCCACCGACCGGGCGGGCAGCCGGCGGGCACCCCGAGCGACATGGCACCTCACGAGAGGAGGCGGGCGGGCAAGATCGACCGCTCCCGGTCCCACGGCCTTATGCCCGGAGTACCTGTGTGAGATAAAGAGATATGACCAGGCACTTTGGTCGCTTCTCGGCTTTCCGACGCCACGCACGCAACGGCTCGCGTCGCCGTTCGGCGGGTGCCCCTCAGCAGCACGAGGAGTCCGGCGGGCGACGTTCGGGGCCGCGCTTCAGCTCCCCCAAAGTACGCAGCGTCGCGGGCCAGGTGTTCCTGCTGCAGCTGGTCATCATGGTGCTCTTCGCCGCGGCCGCAGGAGTGGCACTCGTGGTGCAGGCCCGGAACTCGACCATGGAGAACGCCCGGCACCTGACGTTCGGAGTAGCCGAGGGCTTCGCCCAAGCCCCGGGAACAGTGGCCGCCATGCAATCCAGAAACCCCAGTGCGCTGCTGCAGCCACGGGCGGAGGAAGCCCGGAAGAAGGCTGGTGTCGACTATGTCGTCGCGTTCGATCCTCAGGGCTACCGCTGGACCCACCCCGACCCGAAGCTGATCGGGAAGCACATCTTCGCCCTCCGCGAGGGCCGAACCGTCGACAGGCCCTTCACCCAGACCTTCGAGGGCAGTCTCGGCCTCTCCGTGGACTCGACGATCCCCGTCTACGACACCGGTGGGAAGACCATCGTGGGGTTCGTGGCGGTCGGGATCACGGTGGACACCGTGAACGACGTGGTGCGGAAGCAATTCCCGAAGCTGCTCGGATTCGCCGGCGGCGCTCTGGCGGTCGCCGCGGGTGGGACGGCACTGGTCTCCTGGCGGTTGCGACGGCAGACCCGCGGCCTGGATCCATCCGAGATGACCCGTATGTACGAGCACCATGACGCGGTGCTGCACGCGGTGCGGGAAGGGGTCCTGATCGTAGGGGGTGACGGCCGGCTGCTGCTGGCCAACGACGAGGCTCGGCGACTGCTCGATCTGCCTGCGGACGCCGAGCAGCGCCGCGTCACCGATCTGGGCCTGGAGGCCAGCACCGCCGAGCTGCTGGCTTCGGGCCGGGCAGCCACCGACGAGGTCCATCTGAGCGGCGACCATCTGCTGGCGGTCAACATACGACCGGTCGACCGCCACGGCGGCGGCCAGGGCAGCGTGGCCACGCTGCGCGACACCACGGAGCTGCGGGCACTGGCGGGCCGGGCAGAAGTGGCGAGGGAGCGACTGCGTCTGTTGTACGAGGCAGGGGTGCGGATCGGCACCACATTGGATGTGGTGCGCACCGCCCAGGAACTGGCCGAGGTCGCGGTCCCCCGATTCGCCGACGTCGTCACCGTCGACCTGCAGAATCCCGTCCTGGAAGGTGATGAGCCAAGCGGCCCGACCCCCGAGATGCGCCGCACAGCGGTTCACAGCATCCAGGGGGCCTGGCCCCTGTTCCCGGTGGGTGAGCTGATCCGCTTCGTGCCCAGCAACCCCGTGGGCCTCAGCGTCCAGAGCGGCCACCCCGTACTCACTGCCGACCTGGCCGCGTCCCACGGCTGGCGTGTCCAGGACCCCGAGCGTGCCCGGCAGATCCTGGATTCCGGCCTCCACTCCTTGATCACCGTGCCGCTCCAGGCCCGCGGTGTGGTGCTGGGCATGGTCAACTTCTGGCGGGTCGAGCAGGGGTCCTTCGAGGAAGAGGACCGGGCCTTCGCCGAGGAGCTCGCCGCTCGCGCCGCGGTGGCCATCGACAATGCCCGCCGTTACACCCGCGAGCATGCCCTGGCCGTGACCTTGCAGCGCAGCCTGTTGCCTCGCTCCGTGCCCGAGCAGTCCGCCGTAGAGGTCGCCTACCGCTATTTGCCTGCCCGGGCCGGCGTGGGCGGCGACTGGTTCGACGTCATCCCGCTGCCCGGTGCCCGGGTCGCTCTGGTGGTCGGCGACGTGGTCGGCCACGGCCTGCACGCCGCGGCCACCATGGGCCGGCTGCGTACAGCGGTGCGCACCTTCTCGTCCCTCGATCTGTCCGCGGACGAGCTGATCAGACACCTGGACGAGCTGGTCGCCCGGGTCGACAGCGAGGGGAACGAGAGCGAAGGAATCACGGGTGCGACCTGCCTGTACGCCGTCTACGACCCGGTGGCCGGCCTGTGCTCGCTGGCCAGGTCCGGGCACCCGGGACCGGCCCTGGTACACCCCGACGGCACGGTCGAGCAGTTGCAGGTACCTGTCTCCCCGCCCCTGGGGCTGGGCGGCGGTCTTCCTTTCGAGAGCGCCGAGTTCACCCTGTCCGAGGGCTCCCAGCTGGTTCTTTACACCGACGGTCTCGTCGAGGACCGGAACCGGGACATCGACATCGGCCTCGGCATTCTGCGCGACGCCCTGCAAGGCCCCGGCCGCAGCCCGGAGGAAATCTGTCAGGCCGTCCTCGACGCCCTGCTGCCTGCCCGCCCGAACGACGACATCGCCCTGCTCGTCGCCCGGTCCCGCCTGCTGGATCCTTCTCAGGTCGCCAGCTGGGACGTCCCCGGTGATCCCGCCTTCGTCGCCGGTATCCGAGCCCAGGTCGCCCACCGGTTGGAAGAATGGGGACTGGAGGAGCTCGCTTTCTCCACCGAACTCGTGATCAGCGAGCTGGTGACGAATGCCATCCGCTACGGCACCGAGCCGAGACAGCTGCGGATTCTGCGGGACGGCACCAGCCTGATCTGCGAGGTCGCCGACGGCAGCAGCACCTCACCGCACCTGCGCCGGGCGGCCGACACCGACGAGGGCGGGCGGGGCTTGTTCCTCGTGGCCCAGTTCACGCAGCGATGGGGCACCCGTTACGTGCCTCGCGGCAAAGTGATCTGGACCGAGCAGTCACTCAACAGCTCGGCGATCGAGCCTGCCGCGGAAACGGCCGACGCACTGCTGGACCAATGGACCGACGCGGACTGGTGACCGCTCTGACCATCGGCCGGTGCACACCTCCGGCCCTTCTCCAGGACGAGTTCGACCCCCGCCCCGGCCGCTGACGAGGGCCTCCTTGGCGATGTCGGTGGCCGCCGTGTACCCGATGTGCGGGTTCAGGTCGGTGACCAGGCCGACGGAGTTCTCCACGCTGCGGCGCAGCGCCTCGGTGTTTGCGGCGATGCCGTCCACGCAGCGCTCGGGGCGCGCTGTCCGCCGTCTCCGGCCTGATCGTCCTCATCTGCGGCTCGGCCACCGGCTCCCTGCTCGACCTGGGCCTCCCTGCCGCCGTGCCGTGCCTTCTCCTCGCCGCCGTACCGGCACTTGCGGCAGCAAGCCACCGAAGGTTCTGGTCCTGCTCGCCTTTGGGGGCACCTCGTCCTCCCCAGCCCTCCGCCATCGGCTGGAACGACCCGGGTGCCACCGGACCTGGGGTGGGCGAATCGCCCTACGACGCTGCAGATCGGCATGCCGTGCGGTCGTTGTGGCATGGAGCTCCGTTGAACTCTGCGCCAACTCCCCGCTCCTCGCGGTCGGCAGTTCTCAGAACGGCGCCCCTTCACCCGGCGTCGGGCCTCCGACGGCTGCAGCCCTGGGGTTTGCACGGACCGGGCGGCCAGGGCCGGCACAGGCGGAGTCGTCGCCACGAACAGCCACCCCGGCGCGGCGGGGGAATCTCGCTTCGGCATGAAGCGTGGGTTGGCTTGGTGGCCGAATCAGAAGGCTGGTGCGGATCGCTCTGTAGGTTGGCTCTGGCGACGTGCCCCGAGCACAGCGTCTCGTAGCCGGCCCTGAGCCATGGTCAGGCACGCGTGCACCGCTCCTTCCGCCGTCGACAGCCCCATCACCTGCGTCACCGCCTTTACCTCTGGGACCGCCGGAAGGCTCTGATCCAGTCGCCTGCGCACCTCGGGAAGCACTTCTTCGACAAGCGGACGCAATCGACCCACGAAATAGACCGATTCAGGGTCCAGCATCACGGCGACGACGCTGACAGCAGTCGCGATTGCCGTGGTGAACGCCTCCAGCACCTCGGCGTGCGCCGTCTTTTCGTGCGGTTCCAGCCAGAGGTCTTCGATGCGTTCCAGGTCGAGTCCGCGCCCACGGGCAAAGCGAAGAAGACCGCTTGTGCTCAGCAGCTCATCGAGGAGCTCGTCGGCAACCCCGGAGGAGAGCACACCAATGTCCCCAAAGGCAGGCGTCCGCCCGCGGGCGAGCTCATGATCTGTGCAGCTGGCGAAGTTCAGGTTGGTGCTGAGACTGAAGAGCGCGGCGTTCCTGACGGCGGCGTCGGCGGTGAGGATGCCGAGCAAGGACGCATTGGCGTCACTGTCGAGGAGCACGGGAGCATTGACCAGGTCTTCGATGGCTCGCTGCAGATCAGAGCCAGTGAAGACCTTCATCGACTCCGCCGGGCCGAAGATCTCCTTGCCGTTCCGGACCCGGCCCGGCACGGCGGCGACGACCTGGCGCAGTGGTCCCTGTGCGGATTCGCCGGCCTTCGCAATCAGGCCGACCAGCCATTCGGCGCCGGCCCTGACCTCGTCGTGGTCCTCGGTGGGAACCGTCACGTGGTGGACCTCGCGGCCCCTCAGATCGGTCACGAGGACGCCGGTGGTCCGCGCGCCGAAGCTGATACCCACGACGTGCCCGGCCGTGCCGGGCACGTCCAGATAGGTGGACCGGCGGCCGCGGCCGGCAACCTCATCCACTCCGCCGTCGACGACGAAGCCATCCGCCCGGAGCTCCTCCACGGCTCGGGACACCGTGGCCTTGCTCAAGCCCGTGAGCTCGATGAGTTCGTTCCGCGTCAAGGGCGCCCGGGTCAGGACTACATCAAGGACAGAGGCCTTGTTGTGGTCGCGCGATGTGGGGTTGCTGGTCACCTCATGACCATAGCGAGCCCGATACGCCGAGCGAGCCGGGCCCGGTTCGGAGGCGACGACCCCCTTTGCGGTCGGCCGCAGTGGACGACCTCAACGACATTGACAGCGTTGGACCCACTGCGTTCAGAGAGCGACCTGCCCGAACGCCGCCGAGCCGACGCTCATGGTCAGTGCCTTGGCGCGGGCAAGTTGCCTCCAAGCGCCGCGGCCAGGTTCAGCGTCGACGACTTCTTGTTTCAGGTTGGAACTGGAACCAATAATGGGTAGGGTCTCAGCCACAGCAGCGAGCAACGCGACGGAACCAGGCCGAAAGGTGTGTCCACGATGACTTCGACGCTGAGTCGAGCCCTCGCCCACTATCCCAACCGGTTCGACCCGGGCGGCCTGAGCGAGCTCCCCGAACACCTCCAGGAGACCATCCGACGCCGCAACAAGGTGCTCGGTCCTGGTTACACGCTCATCTACAAGGAGCCGGTCGAGTTCGTCTCCGGTCACGGAGCCCACCTGATCGACCGCGACGGCTACGACTACCTCGACGCGTACAACAACGTTCCGTGCGTCGGGCACGCCCACCCCCACGTGGCCGAGGCCGTCTCCCGCCAGATGACCGCAGTCAACACCAACACCCGCTACGTCCAGGAGTCGCTGGTCGACTATGCGGAGCGGCTCCTCGCGACCTTCCCCGAGGAGCTGTCGAAGCTGAGTCTCGCGTGCAGCGGGTCGGAGGCCAACGACCTCGCGGTGCGGGTGGCGAGGTTCCACACCGGCGGTGAGGGCATCATCGTGACCCGCTGGGCCTACCACGGCCTCACTCGTGAAGTGGCCAGCTTCTCGCCGACTCTGGGCACAGGATCACCGCTGGGACCGAACGTCCGGCTCATCGATCCTCCCGACCCGCGCCTCGTCGCACCCGGATCCACGCTCGCCGAGCACATGCGCAGCCAGGTGCGCGGCGCGATCGACGACCTCGAGCGCCACGGTTACCGGCTCGCGGCGCTGATCACCGACTGCGCCTACTCCAGCGATGGAATCTTCACGGACCCGGTCGGTTACATGGGGGCCGTCGTGGAGGAGGTGCACGCGGCCGGCGGTGTCTACATCGCGGACGAGGTGCAGTCGGGATTCGCTCGGCTCGGGGATTCGATGTGGGGCTTCACCCGCCACGCCGTGCTGCCGGACATCGTCACCATGGGTAAACCGATGGGCAACGGATTGCCGATCTCCGGTGTGGTTTTCCGACCCGAGATCTGCGAGGAGTTCGGACAGAACGTTCGCTACTTCAACACCTTTGCCGGCAGCTCGATCCCCGTGGCCGCCGGCGCCGCAGTCCTGGATGTCTTCGAGAACGAGAACGTGCAGCAGCGCGCTCTCGAGAACGGTACGGCTCTGCGCGCGGGGCTCCAGGAGATCACGAAGGTTTCCCCTTACGTGGCTGAGGTGCGCGGCAGCGGTCTCTACGTCGGTGTGGAGCTCGTCAAGGACCGGGAGACGCTCGAGCCCGACCGCTCACGCACCGAGGACGTCATCAACGACATGCGCGAGCGTCGGATCCTCATCAGCGGCACGGGCAAAGCGGCGAACGTTCTGAAGATCCGTCCCCCGCTGGCCTTCACCTCCGCCGATGTGACCCGATTCCTGGAGACTTTCTCCGAGGTCGCGAAGGACCGTCTGTAGCAGGCTGGCCAAGGAACTGATCATGAACAACTCACCGGCAACGGGAATCGCTCAACGGCTCTTCGAGGAGAGCGGCCTGGCATCGCCTCACGAGTCCATCGACATCATGCTGGTGAGCGCCCTCCTTGAGAGGTGTTACCACGTCGGCGGACGCCTCGATCGACTGGCGACGGAGAAGGACGACACGTTCAGGCTCAGGACCGACTCGAACGACTACCTCGTGAAGGTTTCACCCCCTGACGAGGCAGAGAGGGTAGTCGCTCTGCAGACCGCCGTGATCCGATTTCTCCAAGGCGCCGCTCCGGAATTGCCGGTCCAGCGGGTGAAGCTGACCGTCGACGGACACGACCACGTGGCCATCAAAACGAACGACGGCAGGACTCGAGTCCTGCGGGTGTTCGACTTCGTCGAAGGTACGGTCCTGGCACGAACGAATCCAACCGCGGAACAGCTCGCCCAGGTGGGCGAGATGCTGGGACGGGTCGACGTGGCGCTGAAAGCATTTGAGCACCCTGCGGACCGACGAGGGCTGGTATGGGACATTCGGCATTTCCACCAGCTGACCGGACTCGTCGAACACACGCCGAACGCCGAGCACCGTAAGTTGGCTCAGGAAGTCTTCCGGCTCTTTGACAGAGCCATCGTGCCGAGGCTGAATGATCTCGAAACGCAAGTGATCCACGGCGACTACAGCCCTTACAACGTTGTGGTGGATCCGCAAAGCGACGGCTTTGTCACCGGCGTCATCGACTTCGGTGACACCATGCGCAGTGCCGTGATCTTCGACCCTGCGGTCTCCCTGGCGAACCTGCTCGGCCGGGCGCCGGAGCACCCCTGGCGGGATGCCTGCGCCTTCGTCGTCGGCTACGAACGGGCACGCCCCATCGAGGACTGGGAACTTCCGCTGCTGCCGATCGCCGCGCTGGCACGACTCACGCTGCGCGCGCTGATCACCAACTGGCGCGCGGAGCGCGTACCAGAACGACGCGACTACCTCCTCGGCCACGCCAAGGACGACTGGACCAACGTCGGGCGGGCCATGGCCGTACCCCTGGGCCACGTCATCGCGCAACTCCGGGAAGGCCGCCATGACCTCGCCTGAACGCGGAGCGCCTCCGGTCGTGCCCAAGCGCGACGGCGCCGACCCGAACAGGGCGTACTGACGCGAGCAGTGAAACCTCATTCAAGGGACGGCTCGTGGGTAGCCGCTCGGCAATTCTGCGGTCGAGCCGATCGGGCTCCGGCAGGAAGACGACCGTGATGCTGAGGCAACTCACGTACGCAGGCAGGTGATGTCCGGGCGGGTGGTGTCTTCGGTGATGACGGTGATCTGGCTGGACGGCACCAGCCGCGCCGAGCCGTGCCGCTTCGCGTCCACCTCGTGAATGAGGTTGCCTTCGGACACTTCACGCAGGCGGCATGGCCTCATGCATGCCGGGACGCAGGCTCCCCCGGATCTTCCGTCTTGGCCCCCAGCCCCATGGGGAAATGGGCAGCCAGTTCCCGGCGGAACGCCTCTGTGTCGCCACCCAGGGCAACGGCGGCCAACCTCTCGTGCTCGACGACCAGTTGCTGCGGGTCCTCGCTGTAGGTGCGGTGGTCGACGCTGAGGTGGAGGCGCAGCTTGGTCTCCCAGCCGTTCCAAAGACCCTGCAGGACACCGTGGCCCGAGAGATCGTAGAAGAGCCTGTGGAAGCGAAGGTGCGCGTCGATGCTGGCCGGGATGTCGTCCTCCTCCATGGCCCGGCGGAGATCCTCGACGGCCTGCAGCAACTGAGGCCGCTCAGGACCGCGCAGTGCTTCGGCCGAGAGCTCGGCGGCGTACGGCTCGACACGCAGCCGGACCGAGTCGATCTCGGCGACCTCCCGAGCGCTCACCTCGACGACGAACGCCCCACGGTAGGGGATCTTCACGACGAGGCCTTCCTCCTCCAGCTTGGTCAGCGCCTCGCGCAGCGGGGACCGGCTGATGCCGAGATCCGCGGCGATGTGCGCCTCGCGCAGCTGGCCACCAGGAGGCACGGTCCCATCGAGAATGGCGGCACGCAGTGTGCGGTAGACGCCGTCCGGCGTCGTCATCCGCTGCTCCTGCCACTCGAACTTGTGGTCCACCCCGTGACCCTCCCTCAGCGGTTGCCGACCACTTGGTCGTTTGTCGACTATACCTCCGCCGGTTCCCTGACCTCGCAGCCATGCCATGCCTCTCCCTGCTCACGCTCCCGGCTCACGGGAGCGGTGACAGGTCGATGTCTCGATGGTGCCGTTCGTTGTCAGGCCGGGGCCGGTGCGGCGACGCGGGTGCCTGTGGATCTGCAGCAGGATGGCAGCCGACCAAGGGAAACGCGCCGGTCCGTGCCTCGGCGGTGCACAGGATGTGCGACGCGGCATCTTCGTGCCTCCTGGAGGCCCGACGGTTCGGGGTTCTTCCCCGAGCCGGGACCAGGTCTTACGTGAGAAGCAGAGCACCTGGCGGGTCGGTGACGTTTCCGCCCTCGCGGCCTGCTCGGTGAGCTGCATCCGGCGCTCGTACACCCTGCCCTCGCAGGTCACCGCCAGGCCGGACATCCGCCACGGCCCCACGATCACCGCAGCCCTCCCCCATCGCACAACCAGCACCGGTTTGATGGCGTGCCGGTGCAACGAGCCAGGTTGTACCGCGTTGAAGAACAGGTCTTCGACCAGTGGGGAGCCAACGACGAGCACCGAGCGCCGTGCGGTCACGACAGGACGCGCAGGGCGGCGACCGGGCAGGCGTTGACGGCCGCGCGGGCTGCGAGCCAATGCTCGTCGGGGACCTCGGTGCCCTCGAAGTGGTAGGTGAGTTCGGTGCCGTCGTCCAGGCTGAAGATGCCGGGGGCCTGGTCGGCGCACAAGCCTTGGCCTTCGCAGCGTGGATGGTCGACGGAGATCTTCATGGTGCTGTCCTCAGCAGTCCTCAAGCGGGCGAGCGGCGGGTGTCAGGCCGGGACGAGCTCGAGCGGCAGACGCTCGAGGCGGTGGATGACGTTGTTCACGGCCCACTCGGGTGTGCCGGTTACCTCGATGCGGTCGACGCGTTCGACCAGGGCGCGGAGTATCGCGGAAGTCTCCATGCGGGCCAGGCCCTGGCCCGCGCAGCCGTGGGTGCCCTGCCCGAAGCCGAGTTGGCGGGCGGCGTTACGGCGGATGTCGAACGTGTCCGGGTCGTCCCACTCCAGCGGGTCGCGGTTGGCGGAGCCGTAGAGGACCAGAACCCGGGAGCCCCTGGGGAGGGGGACGTCCGCCAGTTCCGTGTCGCGGGCGGCTGTGCGGGAGAAGGCGCGGATCGGGGATTCGTAGCGAACGACCTCGTTGACCGCTTTCGGGACGAGGTCGGGGTCCGCCTTCAGCAGGCGCCATTGTTCGGGGTGGGTGGCGAACAGGTACAGAGCGCTGGATATGGCGCTGATCGTGGTGTCGAGGGACGGGGCCAGGTAGTCGATCATCATGGTGGCGCACTCGGCCGGCGTGATCCGGCCCTCTTCGGACGCGCGCAGCAGGTCGTAGCCCATGCTGCCGTCCAGTACGGACCGGTCGCGGACGACATTTCGCGCGTCGCGCAGCATGCCGAGGGACGCGGGAAGTGTGCGGACCGCCTGGCGGTTGAGCGGGCCCAGCGCATCGAAGGTGGCGCCGGCCCAGCGCAGCAGGTGCTCACGGCCCTGCCAGGGCCAGCCGACCAGGTCGGGGACGACCGGCATCGGCAGCGTCGTGGCAACCTCCACCGCATCGACCGTCCGCCGGGCTACGGCGGCCGCGACCACGGCGGCCGCCTGCTGCTCGACCGTGTCCTGCATCGTGCGCAGCGCCCTGGGGGTCAGGCGACGCGCGAGGAGGGAGCGTCGGCGGGCGTGTTCTTCGCCGTCGCTGCACAGCGTGGTGCCCTGACCCACACGGTTGGCGACGGGGTTGAGGGCGACCCCACCCGAGGAGACGAAGGCCTCGTCGTCCAGCAGCACCTGCTTGCATTCGGCGTAGCGCGGCAGGGCGTAGACCTTGTGCTTGCTGAGCCGGACCACAGGGCCGAGGCCTCGCAGTGCGGCGTAGTGCGGATACGTGTCGCGGATGGCCGCCGCCGCGTACAGGTCGTCGTGAAAGAAAGGGGCACGACGGTCCGTGTGCGTCGGCCTGGTCCGTGGACGGTTGACGAGAGCGCAGCCTCGGTGAGTCCCCGCTCACCGTCCCATCGCGCGGACGGGCGCCGTCAGCGTGACACCGCCTTGATGATGAAATACTCAAGCTTGATGGAATGCGCAGTCAAGGGTCGCGGCAGAGGAAGACGATGATTCCAACAGAACTGCGGATTCTCTCCTGCAGGCCGCGGTCAGTCGCTGGTCGGCCGGTCACGCAGCTCCGCCCCGACCGTCTTGCCCTGCCGGGCGTGACGCTTCCCACCGCTCCGCGAGCTGGGCGACGAGTAGCAGGCCGCGCCGACCTTCGTCGAAGGCTCGGGCCCGGCGTAGGTGATGCGTGGTGCTGCCGGCGTCGGACACCTCGCACCAGAGGGAGCAGTCACGGATAAGCCGCAGGCGGACAGGGGGCGGCCATAGCGGAAGGCGTTGGCGACCAGTTCGCTGACTACCAGTTCGGTGACGAACTCGAGGTCCTCCAGTCCCCACGCGGCCAGCTGCCGGGCAGTGCTCGAACGGGCCCGGGCGACGGCTGCCGGGGCGGCGTTCACGTCCCAGGCTGGGACCTGACCGTCCCCGAGGGCGCGGGTGCGGGCCAGCAGCAGAGCGACGGTTTGCGCGTTCCAGCTCGGCCGGCGGTGGATCTGTCTCCCCCGGGTCGATGCCGTGTTCCAGGCCGGTCAGCACACCGACGACATACTCGTCGACGTGCTCGGACGTCATGCGGACGAGATCCGGATTGCTCCACAGTTCGGGAACCTCACGCCGCAGGCACCGCAGCACGTCGGCGATCACCTCGTCCGCCTTCGGCCCGAGGTCGCATGCGACACGGGACACAAGGGATGCGGCCGTGTACTCCCCACTGTTGACGGTACGCCCCGTACCAGGCTCGTGAAGCGTCAGGGATCGACAGGTCCCCGCTCCGGGCGGCGCGCACCCGGTCGTCAGCCGGCGGCGATCGCGACCCCGAAGTACGCCACCGCCGTCAAGGCGAGGACCGCGCTGGGCAGGGCCCGCCCGGGCGGGTCGCCATGGCGCAGGTGAACCACCGCGGCGGCCACCATGAGAACGGCCAGTCCGGCAGCGGCGGCCACCCCCAGCGGGACCGAAGCCAGGCCGAGCAGCAGCCCGGCGGCTCCGGCGGTCTCCAGCGTGCCGATGATTCGGTAGCGGCCCGGCGACATGCCGAGGTGGGCTGCGGCTTGGCGCATGAACCGCAGCGCGGCGATCTTCGCCAGCCCCAGGGGAAGGAAGACCAGTGACAGCGCGACGGCGAGGACGGTCTGTGCGGTTGTCATGCCGTTCGGTCCCTGCGTTCAGCGCCCAGGCGGGCGTAGTAGTCGATGAGGTCGGGGGCATCCACAGCGGCCGGGGTGACGACCTGCTCGACCGGGGCTCCCTGGAGGAGGCGTTTCACGGGGACTTCGAGCTTCTTGCCGGTGCGGGTGTGCGGGATGCCCGGTACTTCGAGGATGTCGTCGGGGACGTGCCGCGGTGATGCACCGCTGCGGATGGCCTCACGGATGCGGTCGCGCAGAGTGTCGTCCAGTTCGGTTCCGGCGGCGAGTACCACGAACAAGGGCATCCAGTAGCCGCCGTCGGGTTCCTCCGCGCCGATGACGAGGGCTTCGTTGATCTCGGGGAGGCGCTCGACGACGTCGTGGATGTCGGCGCTGCCCAGGCGTACGCCGTTGCGGTTGAGTGTGCTGTCGGAGCGGCCGTGGACGATCACCGAGCCGTGCGAGGTGAAGGTGATCCAGTCGCCGTGCCGCCACACCCCTGAGTAGGTGGAGAAGTAGGCCTCGCGGTAGCGGGTGCCGTCGGGGTCGTTCCAGAAGTACAGCGGCATGGACGGCATCGGGCGGGTGACGACCAGCTCGCCGACCCGGTCCACGACCGGGAAGCCCTCGGTGTCGTAGGCGGCCAGCGCCACGCCCAGGTGGGGCGCTGACAACTCTCCCGCCCAGACCGCGGTGTTGGGTGCGCTGCCGGCGAAGCCGGAGACGACGTCCGTGCCGCCGCTGATGGATGCCAGCAACACACGGTCGCCGACGTGGTCGCGGACCCAGGAGTAGGCGGAGGCAGGCAAGGTGGAGCCGGTGCAGCCGACCACGCGGATCGACGACAGGTCGTGCACCGAGGGGTCGATGCCGAACTTGGCCATGCCCAGCAGGTACTGGGGGCTGGTGCCGAAGACGGTCACCCGGTGGCGGGCCGCCAGCTTCCACAGTGTGTCGGGCTGGGCGAGGGGTGCAGGACTGCCGTCGTAGGTGCAGGTGGTGGCACCGGTCAGGAGGGTGGAGGCGACCAGGTTCCACATCATCCAGTGGGTGGTGGTGTACCACAGGAGGCGGTCGCCGGGGCCGAGGTCGGAGTGCAGGCCCAGGGTCTTGAGGTGCTCCAGAAGGACGCCGCCGTGGCCGTGGACGATGCCCTTCGGCAGCCCGGTCGTGCCGGAGGAGAACACGACCCACAGGGGATGCTCGAACGGCACCGGGGCGCAGGTGAGTTCCTCGACGCGGGTGGCGGCGTCCTCCCAGGGGACGACCAGCGACGGGTACGCCTGCGAGGGCCACGGGAGGCCCACGTGATCCACCAGCAGCGTCGCCTTCAACGTCGGCAATGTGTCGGCGAGTTCGAGGGTGGCGTCGCGGCGGTCGTGAGCGGTGCCGTTGAAGAGGTAGCCGTCGGCGGCGATCAGGACGGTGGGTTCGAGCTGGGCGAGGCGATCGGCGGCGGCCTTCGGGGCGTGGTCCTGCCCGCAGATCGACCACACCGCGCCCAGGCTCGCGGTGGCGAGGAATGCGACGATCGCGTGCGGGGTGTTGGGCAGGTAGCCCACCACGCGGTCGCCTTTGCCGACACCCAGGTCGCGCAGGGTCGCCGCGACGGACGCGACCTGGGCGCGCAGGCGGTCGGCGGTCACCTCGTAGCAGGAGCCGGTCTCGTCGAGGGCGACGACCGCCACGGCGTCGTCGGCGAGGTTGCGCAGCGCGTGCTGGGCGTAGTTGAGGGTGGCGCCGGGAAACCACCGGGCACCGGGCATCCGCTCCTCCGCCAGGACGCGTTCGTACGGGGTGTCCGCGTCGATGTCGAAGTACTCCCACACCGCGCCCCAGAAGCCCTCCAGGTCGGTGACCGACCAGCGGTGCAAGTCGGCGTAGTCGGCTGCTGCCATGCCGACGTGGCGGGCGAAGTCCATGATGTTGCTGTCCGCGACGGCCTGCGGATCAGGCGTCATGAAAGGCTCGGGCACGGTCATCGTGTGGCGCTCCTCAGCAGGCTGCTCTCGGCGGTCCGTCGGGTTGGCAGTGGGCTGTGCGTTGTGTGCAGAAGCGACGCCCAGGTGGCGCTGTCGGTGAAGGCGCGCGCCCCTGCCGGGACGACGTCCATCACTACGTGGTCGGGGCGCAGCAGGACGGCGTCAGCCCGGCCGGTGTGCATCCAGGCGGTGAGCGTGCCGTCGTCGCCGAGACCGGTCACGGGGATCGCCCGGGTGCCGAGCGCGCGGGCGAGGGCGTTGAGCCAGGGGCAGGGGTCGGCGGCGCTCAGAATGTTGAAGGAGTCACCCAGCACCTCGTCGAGGCGGGCTGTCCGTCCGTCGGCGGTGATCCATGGTTGTGGGCAGTGGGTGCCCGCAAGGCCCCTGCGCAGGCTGCGGCGGACGAGGGGCCCGGGGGTGAGGGGCGGGCTGAGGGCGCGGCCGGCCAGCGTGGTCAGGCCGGGGATCCGGCAGGCGGCGGCCAGGAGTCCGCGGCGCAGTGCGGCGGCACCGTCCTGGCCGCCGGTCATGGCCCAGCCCGTGGCGACCGCGAGCTTGATCACATGCCGGGCGTGGGGCTTGCGCTCGCTCTCGTACGTGTCCAACAGCCGCTCGTCGCCGCCTTGCCCAAGGACACGAGCGAGCTTCCAGGCGAGGTTGTAGGCGTCCCGCAGGCCGGCGCACAACCCCTGCCCGATGAACGGCGGGGTGAGGTGGGCCGCGTCGCCGAGGAGGAAGACCCGTCCGCTGCGCCAGCGGTCGGCGATCCGCGCGCGGAAGGTGTACTGCGTCTCGCGGACGACATCGAAGTCCCCGTCGTACGACGGAGGCAGCCACGGCGCGACCAGGTCGCGGACCGCCTCCTCGCCGTCCCGCAGCCGGAACTCCCAGCGGTAGCGGTCCTCACCGACGCGCATGAAGGTCGCCGGCCGCTCCGGGTCGCAGACCTGGTCGACGCCCTCCCAGCAGCGGACGTCGGCCCTCGTGCGGACGTCGATGACGGTCCAGCGTTCCTCGAAGCGCAGGTCTTCCCACACGGCGCCGATGGCCTCGCGGGTGAGGCTGTTGGCGCCGTCGCAGCCGAGGACCGCCTCGGCCCACAGCTCGTGTTCGCCGTTGTCGTCGCGATAGGTCACGCGCACGGGTCCGGTGGTGTCCGGGCCGATGCCGGTGACCTCCACGCCGCCTCGCAGCTCGCACTCCGGGCTCCGTGCCAGGGCGTCGCGCAGCAGCCGTTCCAGCTCGGGCTGGTCGAACATGCTGGTCTGCGCATAGCCGTGCGGTCCCAGCTCGCTGCGGCGGAACTCGGCCATCAGCCGGTGCCGGGCATCCAGCAGCCGCAGCCCCTTCGCCGGGCGGGCGACAGCGGTGAACTCCTCCCCCACTCCCGCCGCCTGGAGGATCCTGCGGACCTCGTCGTCGGTGGCGACGGCGCGCGGGAGCGGGTAGACGTCCCGGTGACGTTCGAGGACGAGAGTGCGCACTCCGCGCCGCGCGAGGAGGAGGGCGGCGGTCACGCCCACCGGTCCGGCGCCGATGATCGCTACCGGTACATCCGCCCCACTGCGTTCGAGGGTCATGTGCGGTTCTCCGGGTCCCATCCAGCGTCCGTGACGGGGGTGCGCTGCTCGCCGAGGTCGATCCGGCCGTCCGCGGTGGCGATCGTCGCCGTGATCACGTCGCCCGTGTGCAGGTAGTGCGGGTTCTTCGCCTGGGACTTGAAGAACGCCTTCCATTTCACTGCGGGCGGCAGCAGCGCGCCGATCTTCTCGACCGGCTTGGGCGGGGCCTTCAGCGCGGTGCCGCCGGGCGTGCCGGTCAGCAGCAGGTCACCGGGATCGAGGGTCTGGAAGCGGGCCAGCAGGGTCAGCGCCCGCGCGGGGCGGACGATCATGTCGGCAAGGGTGCGGTCCTGCCGCAGCTCGCCGTTGACGGACAACTTCAGCCGCAAGTCGAGGAGATGGGTGAAGTCGTCCGGCTCCAGCAGCGCCAGGTAGGGCCCGGTCGGTGTGAAGGTGGGATACGACTTGCTCTCGTAGAACTGCGTCTTGGTCAGCTGGACGTCACGGGCGCTGATGTCGTTGGTGAGCACGAGCCCGGCGGCGTACGACGGCAGGTCCCCCTCCTCGACCATTGTGCCGACGGGCAGTGGCGCCCCCAGGACCAGGCCGAGCTCGATCTCGTAGTCGAGGAACTTGACGTGGGAAGGCCGGACGACTGCCTCGCAGGGGCCGCTGACCGACCCTGACGCCTTGCGGAAGAAGGTGGGCGGGATGTCGCCGGTGAAACCCGAATCGCGAGCGTGACTGCGGTAGTTGACCATCTGGGCGACCACCCGGCAGGGGGTGGTGACCGGTGAAAGGGCGGCCAGGTCGGCGACGGGCGTGCCCGTGTCGGCCGACCGTGCCGCCTCCCGTACGGCGTCACGGTCGGCGATCAGCTCGGCGGTGGTGACGGCCTTGGTGTCGACGGCGACGGCCCGCTCGCCGCGAACGACCCACCATCCGTCGGCGGTGCGCAGGACATTGATGCTCATGACAGTTCCTTCGTCAGGGGGCTGGGGGGTTCAGGACCTGGCGGCTTTTAGCAGGCCCCGCAGGCGCGCCGGGTCCATCTCGTTGGCGCCGCGCAGAGCCTCGATGACGTCGCGAACCCTTTGCGGGGAGGGGCTCGCGCCGAGGAAGTCGCGTGTGGCGGGTGGACCCCACTGAGCCAGGCCGCTGGTCGACATGGGCGCCCAGCCGGGCTCGACGTCGCTGGAGAACAGGTCGCCGTCGGCGAAGTGCTCCAGCATGAAGTGGTCGGGGTCGCGCCAGTAGTCGAAGAGCTGGCTGCCCTGGATGTGTCGGCCGATGCCCCAACTGCGCCGGTAGCCGCGCTCCTTGAGGTACTCGCCACCCGCGGCGATCGAGTCCAGGTCGGTCACCTGGTAGGCGGAGTGGACGTACCCGGTACCGGGGCCGAGGTGCAGGGCCAGTGTGTGGTGGTCGGCGGGCACGCTGCCCAGATCGCAGCGGATGAACGCCATGGTCGGGCCACGGTCGCGCTGCCCGTCCAGGAACAGGAAGTCGGACACGATCATCCCGAAGGTGTCCAGGTACCAGTCCAGCGCCCGCGCGAACACCCTTGTCTCCAGCACCAGATGTCCCAGCCGTTGGATCCGGGACGGCTCGCGCGGCGGGCGCTGCGTGGTGTTCGTACGACGGTGAGCGGTGCCGAAGTTGAGGAGCAGCGGCTGCTGCTCGGGCAGGGACGGCAACTGCTCGCCGCAGTGCACCACCCGCACCGGGAAGCCGGACGGGTCGAGCAGATCGACCGCCCTGCCACCGCCGGGCACGTCCGTCTCCCGCACGTCGGACCCGGTTGCCCTCGCCAGCCGGTCCAGGTCGGCGCGCTCCGCCGCACGGAACGCCGGACCGATGAAGCGGGAGGTCCGCCCGCGCCGGATCACCGTGCAAGGCGAACCCGCGAAGGTGCCGCGCAGCCACAGCTCGCTCTCGGTGCGTGCGGTGACCTGGAAGCCGAAGTCCCGGGCGAAGACCTCCGCCCGGTCCAGGTCCGGTTTCTCGAACTCCAGCCAGGCCAGGTCCGCCACCTTGATCAAGGGGTTCCGGGAGCGGCCCGGATGCTCGCCGCGCAGGGCGCCCTGTTCGCTGTGCAAGTCCTGGTGAGCAGTCTTGACATCGGCCCTGTGCATGCGGGTTTCAGACATGGCGCCCTCCGAGCGACATCACCATAATGAGGAAATCATCAAGGTTGATATCATCGTCGTCAAGAGATACGCCAGGAGAAATGATGAATTCATCAGAGCTGTTGTCGTCATCGCCACCGCGGTTAGACTCCGTGGATGCCTACGTCAGCCCCACTCAGCAACCGGTTCGAGCGGCGCCGCGCCGAGACCCGTCGCGCCCTCATCCACGCCGCCCGGCAGATCCTCGCCGAGACGGGGGACACCAGCGCCAGCATCCAGGCGATCGCGGAGCGAGCGGACGTCGGTTTCGGCTCCTTCTACAACCACTTCGAGTCGAAGACGGAACTGTTCGAGGCAGCCGTGGTGGACGCCCTGGAGGAGTTCGGCCAGAACTTCGACGAGCGCCTTGCGGGGATCGACGACCCGGCGGAACTCGTCGCGGCGGGCTTCCGGCTCAGCACCCTCATGGCCGACTCACACCCCGAGCTCATGCAGGTCCTGCGCCGCCGAGGTCTCGGTCATATCCATTCGGACAACGGTCTGGCCCGGCGGGCACTGCGCGACCTCGAGGCCGGCTTGGCCTCCGGGCGCTTCACCCCCGTCGACCCCGCGGTCGCCCTGTCCGCCCTCGGTGGATCCCTGCTCTCCCTCGTGGAGTTGCGATTCGCCCGACCCGACGTGGACGGCGACCGGGCCGCCATCGACTTCGCCGAGATGGTTCTGCGCATGCTGGGCGTCCCACCGGACGACGCTCACGAGGTCTCCCGGCGCCCCCTCCCTGACCCCGCCTCACCAGCCACCCCCACGCGGAGAGCGGCCGGCTCGACCGGAGGGTGAGCGAGCGGCCGGTGAAGCCGACGCCGACCGCGTCTCGCGCGCCGGGGCCGCCCGCCCGACTATGCCGACCGGTAGGGGCGGATGGCCGGCGTCGGCATCCTCCGCGCCGCCATGCCCTGTCTCGCGATGCCGTGGGTCGCACCACACAGGATCGCGCACATGCCCCCCGCCGGGGGGGTGGGCCGCCGCGCAGTCGGCATGATGATCACCGGCAGTGATCGTCAGATCTCGCGACGCGAGGCCTGCGACAGGGGGAGGCGGGCCAGCCGACCCGCCCGACCTGTGCCGGGGGCCCGATACGTCACCGTCTCCGCCCTGACCTGACTCTCATCTCGGACCCTCAGCCGAGTCTCGGTGTGCGCCGAAGTACCGGGCGATGCCCATGATCCCCTCAAGATGCCCGCCGCGCACAGGAAGATCTCCCGCCGGGCGAAGGCGCGAAGCCCACTCGGCGGCAGCGGCATCCGCCGCGTCCGCCGCGGCTCCGAGGCTCTGTGCACCACATGAAACGGCACCGCCGCCGCGCCGGCCTTGAGGATGCCATGGCGCGCTTTCACGCATGACCACAGGCCCGGGGCCTTCCACTTGACACGGTCACCTTATCGGTAACAGTGTAGCCATTATGAGCACCTGGTCCGAGCCCCAGCCCGATTCCCGGTTCGTCGCGGTGGACAGTCTGCGGATCCACTACAAACGCGCCGGCCGCGGCCCGGCACTCGTCCTCCTGCACGGCAGCGCTTCGTCGCTCCAGCACTTCGACCGTGCGGCGGACCTGCTGTCGGATTCGTTCGACGTCATCCGCCCCGACCTGCCGGGCTTCGGCCTGACCGGCCCTCGCGAGGACCGCGACTACCGCGTCCCGGTCTACGCCGCGACGGTGGCGGACTTCCTGGAGGCACTGGGCGTGCCGCGCTACGCGGTGGCCGGCAATTCGCTGGGCGGCAACATCGCCTGGAACCTCGCGCTGGATCGCCCCGAGCGGCTGACCGGCCTCGTGCTGGTCAATGCCACCGGGTACCCGGAGAAGGAGATGCCGGCAGGCATGCGCCTGACCCGCCACCCTCTGCTGCGCCCGGTGTTGCGGCGGGTGATGCCGCGCGGCGCCATCGCGCGCAGCCTCCGCTCGAACGTCGGCCCGCACTCCACGATCTTGGACGACGCCATGGTGGACCGGGCCTATCAGCTCATGAGCCGACCCGGGAACCGCTCGGCCTTCGTCGACTTCTGCAACACCGACCAGCCCGACCGCAGCGCGCAGATCCCCCGCATCACGGCACCCACGCTCGTGCTGCGCAGCGCGGGCGTCGACGGCCAGCACTTCACCCGCGACATCCCCGGCGCCGAGGAACTGGTGCACCCCCACAGCGGCCACCTGCTGCCCGAAGAGGAGCCTCAGTGGGTTTCGGACGCGATCGCGAAGTTCCTCCGTTCCTCCACCGACACCCCCACGCACTGAGGCCAAGGAGGCCATTTCCATGAAGTACTTCGTCGCACAGGGCGAGGACCGACGGCTCACCGCCGAATCGCGGCAAGCCCTGCGCGGCAGTTTCGTCGCACTCTCCGACGGCGTCACGCACTACGAGTTGGAGGGCCCCGAGGACGGGGAGCTGGTCGTGCTGACGGGCGGCCTGACCATCCCGCTCTTCTACTGGGACGGCCTCGTCACCGAGCTGAACGCCCGCGGGCTGCGGACTCTGGCCTACAGTGCCTACGGCCGCGGCTATTCGGACCGGGTGCGGGCACGATACGACGAAACCCTCTTCGCGCGGCAGCTGACCGAGCTGACCGAGCGGCTCGGACTGACGACGCGCCCACTGCACCTCGTCGGCACCTCCATGGGCGCGCTCGTCGCCATGACCTACGCCGCCCAGTACCCCTCGTCGGTGTCCACCCTCACCATCGTCGGACCCGCCGGTCTGGCGAAACCGCGGCCCACCTCACCTCACCGGCTGCTGCGCAGCGACCTGCTGGCCGGTGTCATCGCCCGGCGGCGCGGCCACCGGATACTCCAGGAGCACCTCGGGCACAACGTCCGTGACCCCGGGCTCGGCGCGAGACTGACGGACATGGTCCTCGACGCCTTCCGCTTCGAGGGCTCGCTGTACGCGGTATTCGACACGCTTCAGCACTTGCCGGTCTCGGGGCGTGACGACCTCTTCCGACGAACGGGCGCACTGGGCATTCCCACGCTGCTCCTGTGGGGCGACGAGGACAACGTCACGCCACTGACCGACCTCGACGTGGCTCGCACTCTGCTGAAGCCCCAGCATCATCACGTCATTCCCAGGTGTGGCCACATGGCCCCATTCGAGCGTCCGTGCCACGTCGCCGATCAGATCGTCCCCTTCGTGGCCGCACGCACCGAAAGGCTCGACTCATGAACAACCCGCAGGTCATCGACGTACTGGTCGTCGGTGCGGGCCCTTCGGGCTCCGCGCTGGCGATCGACCTCGTACGCCGGGGACTCGACATTCGCATCGTCGAAAGATCTCCCCACGCTTTCGACGGCTCCCGCGCCAAGGGCGTCCAGCCTCGCAGCCTCGAAGTCCTCGAAGACCTCGGCGCCCTGGACGAGGTGCTGGCCGGCGGCAGCGTCTATCCCAAGGTCGGGCTCCATGCGGGACCCCTCGCCTTGCCGTGGAAGATGTTCACCCACAAGGAGATCACCCCCGCCGTCCCGTACCCGAACACCTGGCTGATCCCCCAGTTCCGCACGGACCGAGCCCTGCACGCCCGGCTCAGCGAGCTCGGCCATGAGATCGAGTTCGGCAAGGAACTGACCGAGCTCACGCAGGACGAGGACACGGTGGTGGCCAAGGTGTCGGGCGCGGAAGGCGCGCAGGAGATCGTGGCCCGCTACGTCGTGGGCGCCGACGGCGGTTCCAGTGCGGTGCGCAAGCAGCTCGGAGTCGGGTTCGTCGGGACGACGGACGAGAGCGACCGGATGCTCATCGTCGACGCCTCGGTGACAGGTCTGGCCCGCAACCGGTGGCACATGTGGCCCGGCCGCGGCGGCAGGTTCATCGGCGCCTGCCCGCTGCCCGACAGCGACATGTTCCAGTGGATGATCCGACTCACACCGGACGAGGAGCCGCCCGCGAAGAGGGACGCCATCATCCAGCGGATCCACTCCCACACCCATGACCAGCGCATTCAGCTGCACGACATCCACTGGACGTCGGTGTTCCGGCCCAACATCCGCCTGGCGGAGAACTATGGCCGAGGACGTGTCTTCCTCGTCGGTGACGCCGCGCACGTCCACACTCCGGCCGGCGCCCAGGGTCTGAACACCGGCATACAGGACGGCTACAACCTTGGCTGGAAAATCAGTCAGGTCCTCGCCGGTGCGGACCCGGCGCTGCTGGACACCTACGAGACCGAGCGGCAGCCGATCGCCGCCGGAGTCCTGGGCCTGTCCACGGACAAGTGGGGCGGCATCGCCAAGCTCGACCCGTCGAGCATGAAGCGGGGCAAGGACGAACAGCAGCTCGGCCTGACCTACTACGGCGGACCCCTCGCTCCCGCCGACGGCATGCGTACCGAGACCCTGCGCGTGGGTGACCGCGCCCCGGACGCCCGACTGCTCAACGCCCAGGGCGCCGAGACCCGGCTGTTCGACGTCCTGCGCGGGCCGCATTTCACTGCCATCGCCTACGGCCCCGGTGCCGCGCGGGACCTCGAAGAGTTCGCCTGGCCGACGGCGGGCGCCAGGCTGAAGCGGCTATTCGTCGGTCCGTCCGCCTTCGACGGCCTCGCCCTCTCCGACCCCGGGAAGACGCTGCGGCGTGCCTACGGACTGACCGGCGACACGCTGCTGCTGATCCGTCCCGACGGCTACATCGGGCACATCGCCACCCGGGACTTCCTCACCACCACACACACCGCCGTACGCGCCATGACGCCGTAGGCAAGGAGCCGCACCATGTCCCAACACGGCCACATCCGCCCCGATCGGGGAGCCACCGCATGAGCCGCGTCCTGCTGCGCGGAGCGCAGGTCATCACGATGGCCCCGGACCGGCCCGACGCCGAACACCTCGACATCCTCGTCGACGGCGACCGCATCGCCGCCCTCGGCGAAAACATCGAGGCACCCGACGCCGAAGTCGTCGACTTCTCCGGTCGTATCCTCATGCCCGGCCTGATCAACGCCCACCTGCACACCTGGCAGACGGCGCTGCGCTCGGTCGGCGCCGACTGGACGCTGATGCAGTACCTCACCCACCTCCACGGTGAGTGCGTCGAGCACTACACCCCGGGCGACATGCACATCAGCAATCTCGCCGGCGCGCTGAACCAGCTCAACTGCGGGACGACCACCCTCGGCGACTTCTGTCACAACGTCCTGTCGCCCGAACACGCCGACGCCGCGGTCGAGGGCCTGACTCAAGCCGGAATCCGCGCCGCCTTCCTGCACGGCACCCCCTACCGGTCGCCGGACATCCCCCACCCCCTCGCCGAGATCGACCGGCTGCTCGACGGCCCCGTACGGGGCCATGCTCTCCTCACCCTGGGCATGGCGCTCCAGGGGCCGCAGTACTCCTCCGTCGAGACCGCGGTGGCCGATTTCCAGGCCGGCGCGGAACGCGGCCTCGTCGTCTCGATGCACCAGAGCGGCGGAGAACCCTCACCCGGTTGGGAAGCGCTGCGCACAGCCGGACTGTTCGGTCCCAGGACGAACATCGTCCATGGATCCGGCCTGCCCGACGACTGGATCAAGACGCTCGTCGAGGCGGGTGTCACCTTCACCACCACGCCCGAGAACGAACTGGGCCAGGGACACGGCACGCCCATCACCGGGTCGCTGCTGCGCTCGGGCGCGGCGCCCTCCCTGGGCACCGATATCGACACCGCCGTACCCGGCAATCTCCTCACCGCCGCCCGCATCGCCCTGGCCCACCAGCGCAGCCTGGACCACGCGCGGCACCGGCAGACGACCGGGAGGTACGCCGACACACCCTCGGTCACCGCCAAACAGGCACTGGCGTGGGCCACGGTCGAAGGGGCGAAGGCGCTGGGCCTGGCCGACCGGGTGGGCCGGATCGAGGTGGGCATGCAAGCCGACCTGGTCGCCGTCGACGCCCGGGCATTCAACCTGTGGCCGGCACACGACCCGGTCGCTACGGCTCTGCACGCCGACATCGCCAACATCGAAGCGGTGATGGTCGCCGGAACCTGGCGCAAACGCGATCACGCCCTCCTCACGTCCCGGCTCGACGACGTCAAGGGCCGGCTCCGCGAGTCCGGAGAGCGGCTGCTGCGCAGCATCGGTCCCGCAGGCCGTCAGGGCTGACACCTTGCAGCGGCCTCCCAGCAGGTACCGGGGTTTCGTCGCGCAGCTTGGACCAGCCACCGGTGTTGCTGACCCGGTCGCGCGTCTGCGCCGTGGAAGCCTGCGGGGTCTCGAAATGATGGTGCTGCAATCGCGGTTGTCGTGGACTTGCGGGTCCCGTGGCTGCCGTTGGCGCGCTGCCGCCGATGTAGCCGGTGGAGCTGTCGAGGTTCGCTGGGCCATGGGTGCGGCGCCACCGTTGTAGTCATGTGCACCGTCGCGGTCATCGACCTGCCGGCTGATGTCACCGGCGGCGTGGAGGGCAAGGCGGTCCAGACAAGCCGCGCTGCCGGTACAAAGCGCCATCCGCCGGGGCCTGTTCGGGAAGGCGGACCGACCCCGGCGGGACGCTCACCGCGTCAAGGGGTTACGGAAGCGGCGGGTAGGCATTCTGCATCAGCTGCCGGAACTGGGCGGAGAACCAGTGTCCCGCCACGGGCGCGTTCGGCAGGGACCCCGTGGGGTTGTTGCCGTTGCGGGGGTTGCCGCCGTAGGTCGGGTCGCACATGCGGTCGAAGCCCTTGCCCTCGTCGTTGGGGATGGCGGCGCTGGAGCCGTCCGACTCCCCCGGCGGCTTGACCCACACGTAGGCGTCGATACCGGCGGCCGGTGCCGCGGTGGGCCGTTCGCCGATGCCCGCGCCGCTCTGGTTGCACCAGTTGCCGGCGTGGATGCGCCGGTCGATGCGGCTGCCGTTGACGTAGTCGTCCACGGAGGTCATCGGCCCCGGGCCGGTGGGCCGGGCGGCGCCGCCCCAGCCGTTGCGGGAGGTGTCGACCAGCATGCCGATGCCGGATTGGAATCCGGCCGCTACGAGCTTGTCCCGCAGCGCCTGGGCGAAGGACTGCTCGTCCGCGTACTGGTTCCAGTCCAGCCACTTCGACTGGCGCACGGTCTGCCCGTTGACCGTGTCGGTGATCTTCAGGTACGGCTCCTTGGTCGGACTGTAGTTGGCGGTGTTGACGATGAACCCGGCCACGTCGTTCACGCTCGCGCCGTTGGTGGTGGCGACCTTGTGGAACTGCTGCACGGCCGGGGCGAGGTTGCTGTCCCAGCCGAGCCAGCCGTGGTGCGCGGCATCGATGTAGTTGTAGATGTTCGGGATGGCCCCGAGCTTGTCGAGGGCGTAGGAGACGCCCTTCTCGTAGTTGCCGTTGGCCTTCATGGTCACGCAGGCGTCAGTGGTGGTGGGGGTGCCGCCGGCGTTGGTGACCAGGTTGGGCAGGGAGTCGGGTTCGATGATCGTGGCGATCCTCAGGGACGCGTACTTCGAGTCGGAGAGGATCGAGGCGATGGGGTCGATGTACTGGGTCCGGTACTTGTCGATCTCGTCGGGCTTGAGCTCGCCGTTGGAGGCGAGGGCGGCGCAGTCACGGCCCGGGAGGTCGTAGATGACCACCTGGATGACGAGCTCGCCTGAGCCCTTCTGCTTCAGGGCCTCGTCGAGGTGGGCGCGCAGCCCCATTCCGCCGTTGACGCCGTTGATCGCGGCGATCCGGTCGAGCCAGACGGCGGTGGGCTGGTCGGAGATACGGCTGCCGCCCGGCTCGGCCGCGGCCTTGGCCGACCACTCGGGGTTCACATAGGCCTTGGCTCCGACGTAGGGGTTGGCGACACGACTGCCGTTGCCATCGCCGTCCCCGCCGTCGTCGCCTCCGCCGCCCGAGCCGCTGCCGTCATCGACGTTGCAGGCCGCGCCGTCGAGGGTGAACGTGGCCGGGACTGCGTTGGTGCCGCTGTAGGTGCCCTGGAAGCCGAAGCTGACCGAACCGCCCGTGGCGAGCGTGCTGTTGTAGCTCTCGTTGGTGGCGGTGACGGCGCTCCCGCTCTGACTGATCTTCGCGTTCCATCCGCTGGTGATCTTCTGGTTGCCGGCGTACGACCACTTCACCGACCAATTCGACTTGCCGGCAGCCTTGTTGGTGATGGTGACGGCAGCGGTGAAGCCGCTGTCCCACTGGTTCTGCACCTTGTAGTCCACCGTGCAGGGGACGGAGGCGGTGGCGGCACCTGCCGGCGCCGTGAGAAGCGCGGCCCCTGAGCTTCCGGTGAGCAGCGCGAGGGCAGTGAGCAGTGAGGTCCTGGTGCGACTCATGAGTGTGGGTTCCTTCTCCTTCGAGATCCTTCTACCGATTACGGCCGCGCCGACGCTCGCGCGGTCCGATGCCGTACGGGGGTGGGCTTACCGTCGTGGTGCGAGACCGAGGACAGGCAGCAGGAGCAGTGCCCGGCATCCCGCTCCAGCCCAGGTGGGACGGAGTGCGGTCGCCGAACCAGTGCATGACCTGGTCGGTGACCCTGTAGGTGGAGGCGCCCTAGCCGATCTCCCCTGTAAACAGAGGCACTTGCGCGGCGGCGGGAGCAAGCGTGGACGTCCGCCGGCTCTCGTCGGTGGAGGTGTCGGTGCTGGTGTTGGAGTTGTGGACACGCTGGGGGCGATCGGATTGCCCGCCGGGCCGGTGGGCTCGTGCGACAGCCACTGACCGAGATCACCGGAGCATGTCGGTCCACCCGCAAGGATCACGTTCTGCGCTCTTCGACAGCTGCCCGGACTGACAGCGCGGACTGCGCGCCCGTAATGGGCTTCCGGCAGGTGGAGGGGACGTCGGAGCACCCTGCCGAAATGCCGGTGCACCTGACGCGGGGACGGTGCTGATCGATGATCCACGTCATGGCGTGCGGCTCGATGGGAGCCACCAGGCTGTTGTCGGCCGCGGCGTCTCTTCGCCCAGGTGATCCGGTCTTTCGTCGGACAGGCGGAGTCGGCGCTCCGCGCTGCCGGTCGACTCGAACCGGACGGTCGTGGCAATCACCGTCATGCCGGACCGGGACCAGGCGGCCTGCCGGTCCCACGTGAGTTTTTGGCCTTCGACGAAGACCGAACGACGATGCCTGACCGCTCGGCGCGGCAGACCCGCCGGTACTTCTCAATGATCCGTGGAAGCCGTTGGCCCGCTGGTCGTCGACGGTGTGCTCCCTCGGCCCAGGACGCGTTGCTCCCTGGGCCAAGACCATCGGGACGACCACGGTGGCGACGAGCGCGTCGGCGCCTGCAGCGGCCAAAAGTAACGCAGGTGGGGGGTGTCGCATGAGCGACTCCTTGCAGTTGAGCGCGCCGTGACCGACGCGTCGCCTGATTGGAACCGCTCCCACTGGTGCGAAGGACGGTAGCGCCGAGTGGCGCGGTTGCCCAGAGGGTCGCCGAAACTTTCGTTGAACTAAACCGTTCTGAGCCTTCGAGTCTTCAAGCGTCTTGACCGCCGTCACCCGCGTCCTCATTATGGGAGCGCTCCCACTGGCCAAGACTTGTCCTTCCCCGAGCCGCAAGCCGCTAGGAGGAACCAGTTCATGGATCCCGGACGCAAACACAGAGCCGTTCGGCGGGCGTGGACCGCCGTGGCGACCGCTTTAGCCCTGCCCCTGTCACTACTGGCCGCGAGTTCGACTCCCGCCCAGGCGGCCCCGGTTCAGTGCAGTGTCGACTACAAGACGAACGACTGGGGCTCCGGCTTCACGGCGGACCTGACGATCACCAACCGCGGTACGGACGTCATCGACGGCTGGACCCTGACGTACAGCTACGCGGGCAACCAGAAGCTGAGCAACGGCTGGAACGGCACCTGGTCCCAGTCGGGCCAGTCCGTCACCGTGAAGGACGCGGGCTACAACGGGCGGATCACCGCCGGAGCCGCGGTCAGCACCGGTGCGCAGTTCAGCTACAGCGGCTCCAATGCCGCACCCACGAACTTCGCGCTCAACGGCACCAGTTGTACCGGCGCCCACCAGCCCCCCATCACCGTTCTGACCAGCCCGGCGGCCGGCGCGGTCTACTCGCAGGGCGACGCCGTCCCGCTCGCTGCCACCGCCGCCGCCGCGGACAGCGCCTCCATCAGCAAGGTCGAGTTCTACGACGACACCGCACTGCTGGGCACGGACACGACGGCGCCGTACTCGCTCTCGGTCTCCAGCTTGACCGTGGGCAGTCATTCGCTCGTCGCGAAGGCCTACGACAGCCTGGGCGCGTCGGCATCGTCCACGCCGGTCGGCATCAGGGTCGCCTCAGGGCCCACGGTGGTCGCCACGCCCACGCAACTGGGCGTCCAGCAGGGCAAGACGGGCACGTACGAGGTGAAACTGTCGAAGCAGCCGAGCGCGAACGTGACGGTGGCGACCGCTCGCGCGAGCGGTAACACGGGCCTGTCGGTGACGGGTGGCGCCTCGCTCACCTTCACGCCGTCGAACTGGAACACCGCGCAGAAGGTGACCATCGCCGCAGACAGCTCCGGTACCGGCGCGGCGACCTTCGAGTCGACGGCCAACGGCCATGCGAAGGCCTCGGTCACCGTGACCCAGCTGGCGGCGGCGAAGGTGTACGACGCCCGTTTCCTGGAGCTGTACGGGAAGATCACCAACCCGGCGAACGGCTACTTCTCCCCCGAGGGCATCCCCTACCACTCGGTGGAGACGCTGATCGTGGAGGCGCCGGACCACGGCCATGAGACCACGTCGGAGGCGTACAGCTACCTCCTGTGGCTCCAGGCCATGTACGGCAAGGTGACGGGTGACTGGTCCAAGTTCAACGGCGCCTGGGAGATCATGGAGAAGTACATGATCCCCACCAAGGCCGACCAGCCGACGAACTCCTTCTACAACCCTTCGAAGCCGGCGACCTACGCGCCCGAGCACGACACCCCGAACGAGTACCCGGCCAAGCTCGAGCCGTCCGTCGCGGCCGGCTCGGACCCGATCGCGGCCGAGCTGAAGAGCGCGTACGGCACGGACGACGTCTACGGCATGCACTGGCTGCAGGACGTGGACAACGTCTACGGATTCGGCAACTCGCCAGGCAAGTGCGAGGCCGGTCCGTCGGACACCGGGCCGTCGTACATCAACACCTTCCAGCGCGGGCCACAGGAGTCGGTGTGGGAGACGGTGCCGCAGCCAACCTGCGACGCCTTCAAGTACGGCGGCAAGAACGGCTACCTGGACCTTTTCACCGGTGACGCCTCCTACGCCAAGCAGTGGAAGTTCACCAACGCCCCGGACGCCGACGCCCGTGCGGTGCAGGCCGCGTACTGGGCGGACCTGTGGGCGAAGGAGCAGGGCAAGGGCTCCGCCGTCTCCGCGACGGTGGGCAAGGCCGCCAAGATGGGCGACTATCTGCGCTACTCCATGTTCGACAAGTACTTCAAGAAGGTCGGCAACTGCGTCGGTCCCTCCACCTGCCCGGCGGGCACCGGCAAGGACGCCTCGATGTACCTGATGTCCTGGTACTACGCCTGGGGCGGCGCGACGGACACGAATGCCGGCTGGGCCTGGCGCATCGGCTCCAGCCACGCCCACGGCGGCTACCAGAACCCGCTGGCCGCGTACGCGCTCGGCAACTACGCCCCGCTGAAGCCCAAGTCGGCGACGGGCGCCGCGGACTGGGCCAAGTCCATGGACCGGCAACTGGAGTTCTACCGCTGGCTGCAGTCCAGCGAGGGAGCCATCGCCGGCGGCGCGACCAACAGCTGGGCGGGCCGGTACGCGACCCCGCCCGCCGGGAAGTCGACCTTCCACGGCATGTACTACGACGAGAAGCCCGTGTACCACGACCCGCCGTCCAACCAGTGGTTCGGCTTCCAGGCGTGGTCCATGGAGCGCGTCGCCGAGTTGTACCAGCAGACGGGCAACGCCGCGGCCAAGACGGTCCTCGACAAGTGGGTCAAGTGGGCCCTGTCCGAGACCACGTTCAACCCGGACGGCACCTACCGGATCCCGTCGACGCTCCAGTGGTCGGGCCAGCCCGACACCTGGAACGCCTCGAATCCGGGCGACAACAACGGGCTGCACGTCACGGTCGCCGACTACACCAACGACGTCGGCGTGGCGGCCGCGTACGCCAAGACCCTGACGTACTACGCGGACCGCTCCGGCGACACGGAGGCCGGCACGGCGGCGAAGAAGCTGCTGGACGGCATGTGGGACAACCACCAGGACGCGCTCGGGATCGCGGTCCCGGAGAACCGGGCCGACTACAACCGGTTCGACGACCCGGTGTACATCCCGAGCGGCTGGACGGGCACGATGCCGAACGGTGACGCGATCAACTCGTCGTCGACGTTCGACTCGATCCGGTCCTTCTACGAGGACGACCCGGCCTGGTCGAAGATCGAGAGTTATCTCTCGGGCGGTGCGGTTCCGTCGTTCACGTACCACCGGTTCTGGGCTCAGGCGGACATCGCCCTGGCCATGGGCTCGTACGCGGAACTCCTCGAGTAGACCCCCCCCGCTGAGGCTCCGCGTGCGCGACCCCGTCACCAGGAGACGGGGTCACCCGCCGGGCGGCCCCCACTTGCACGGGGGCCGCCCGGTGACCACCCATTTCTCCCGCCGCTCCCTGAGCTGTCGGCCGTGAGCGGGGTGAGGCACCCAGGAGCGTCGCCGGCCTGCCGCGCGCGACTCCGCACCGGCAGGCCGCATCGAAGGAGGCGGCATGGATGAGACCCGGCCAGAACGACGCGTCACGGCGCTGGGCCGAGCACCAGGGCATCGATTCGCCTTTCCCCTGGATGACCTGCGGTAACGGGAGTCGCTCGAGGGGTCTACGAGACAACGTCTTGTCAGGTCCATGATCCTCTCCTACAGTCCCCGGAGAATGCATTGGGAGCGCTCCCATTTCCTGGGCGCTCGTCTCTCTTCCCCCACACACATCCATTGCGGAGGAGCCGCATGCAACCACTACGTGACCAAGCCCTCCGGGTGCGCGCCTTGTCCGGTGCGCTACTCACCTCACTCGCCGCGCTGGCAGCGCTGCTCACCGGCGCTTCGACATCGCACGCCGACACGACGATCTGCGAGCAATTCGGCTCCACGACCATCCAGGGCCGTTACGTCGTGCAGAACAACCGCTGGGGGATCAGCCAGCCCCAGTGCATCACTGTCACCGACTCGGGCTTCAGAGTTGCCCAGGCCGACGGCTCGGTCCCCACGAACGGCGCTCCGAAGTCCTACCCGTCCGTGTACAACGGCTGCCATTACACCAACTGCTCCCCCGGCACGAACCTCCCGGCCCGGCTGAGCTCCATCGCCGACGCGCCCACGGGCATCTCCTACAGCTACGTGGGCGGCGACGCCGCGTACAACGCTTCGTACGACATCTGGCTGGACCCGACACCCCGCACCGACGGCGTGAACCGGACCGAGATCATGATCTGGTTCAACAAGGTGGGACCGATCCAGCCCATCGGCTCTCAGGTCGGCACGGCGAGCGTGGGCGGACGCACCTGGCAGGTGTGGTCGGGCAGCAACGGCTCCAACGACGTGCTGTCCTTCGTCGCACCATCGGCGATCGACAGCTGGAGCTTCAACGCGATGGACTTCGTCCGGCAGGCCGTCTCCCGCGGACTCGCACAGAACGACTGGTACCTGACGAGCGTTCAGGCAGGCTTCGAGCCTTGGCGGAACGGTGCTGGACTGGCGGTGAACTCCTTCTCCTCAACCGTCAACCTGGGTGGCGGCACCCCCGGCGGCCCCGGCACTCCCAGCGGACCCGCGGCATGCAAGGTGGCCTACAGCACCAGCGTGTGGCAGGGCGGCTACACCGCCGATATCACCTTGGCCAACACCGGCTCCTCGCCGGTCAACGGCTGGAACCTCGCGTTCACGCTGCCCGCAGGGCAGGCGATCACCGGCGCCTGGAACGCCGGGATCTCACCGTCCTCCGGAGCGGTAACGGCCCGCAACCTGGCGCACAACGCGTCCCTTGCACCCGGCGGTCAGGCCTCCTTCGGCTTCCAGGCCTCCTACAGCGGCAGTTTCGCCAAGCCGTCCGCCTTCAGCCTGAACGGCACTGCCTGCACCACCGCATGACGTATTCAGGATGATTCACCCGACCCGAGACACCGGCCGGCCGCCCATTGCCGAGCACACACCGGACCCGAGTCGCGCCCGCCACCCGGACCCGCCCGCCGGACTGCTGTCTGAGGGGCGGGTCCTCCCTTCTGCAGAGCGCAATCGCTCATGAATGAGGCGAACCAGACGTCTTTTGGCCCACAGAGCCCAGGTCACCCTCGAAGCCGTGTGCCCCGTTCCCTCGCCCCGTAAGATCGGATGATCTCGTGGGGGAGGTGGTCATGGGCAGGCGACGCCCCGGTGCGCCAACGCTGGAAGAGGTGGCCGCTCGCGCCGGGGTGGGGCGGGGCACAGTCTCCCGTGTCATCAACAACGCGGCCGGCGTGAAGGAGTCGACGCGCGAAGCCGTGCAGCGAGCCATCCAGGAACTGGGGTACGTGCCCAATCTCGCGGCCCGCTCCCTGGCCGGACGGCGCACCGACGCCGTCGCTCTCGTTCTGACGGAACCCGACTGGAGGGTGTTCGCCGAGCCGTTCTTCTCGGAGATCGTGGGCTCACTCGGGGACGCGCTGACGGACACCGGGATGCAACTGATGCTGACCCTGGTCCGCTCGGACACTGAGCGCAAGCGCTTTCTGGAATACGCCCGCGGCGGCCGTGTCGACGGAGTCCTGCTGTTGTCCGTGCACGCGGGAGACCGGCTGCCCGACATGCTTGCCGAGGCACGGTTGCCGACCGTGATGCTGGGGCGCCGCTCGGGCGACGAATATGTCAGCTACGTGGACGCCGACAACGTGGGCGGTGCCCGCAGCGCCGTCTCCCATCTGCTGGCACGGGGCCGCAGAGCGATCGCCACCATCGCGGGGCCGTTGGACATGTACGTCGCCCAGTGCCGGCTGCGGGGCTATCAGGATGCCCTGGCGCTGGCCGGCCTGCCGTACGAGGAGTCCTTGGTCGTCGAGGGCGACTTCACGGAGGAGAGCGGGCGCCGCGCCATGGTGGAGCTGCTCGAGCGGCACCCGGAGATCGACGGCGTACTCGCCGCGTCGGACACCACGGCGGTGGGCGCTCTGCATGCACTGCGTGCGGCAGGGCGGCGAGTACCGCAGGACGTCGCAGTGATCGGTTTCGACGACTTTCCGCTGGCTCAGCGCACCGAGCCACGCCTGACCACGGTGCGTCAGCCGCTGGAGGAGATGGGGCGGGCCATGATCCGGCTGCTGATGGAGGACATGGAAGAGCCGTCGGTGGCCTACCGTCACGTCATCCTCCGCACGGAGCTGCAGGTCCGTGAATCGGCGTGAAAAGCGTCGGCGCCCGCCTGGCGACCCGAATCGGAGACAGCCGCCAAGGACGTTGGGAGCGCTCCCGATCGCTGGGTCGTGCTGGGCGTGCACCCCGTGTGAGGGGCCGGTGCGGATCAACTCGGCTCAGAGCCTCGGGGCCATCGGGGACGATCCAAAGCCGGACAGCCGGACAGCCAGGCACGGCAGAAGGGGTGATCCTGTCTGCTGATCATGGCGATGCGCCCATGCCGGGTCGTGTCGTCGATGGTCCTGGCCGCCGTGTCATGGAGCCCGAACTCCGACACCGGCACGCCGAACCCGCTCCTGCGAGCGACGCGCTCGACACCGCGGACGGTCTTCACGACCCACAGGCTCTCCAGTCATTGGCAGCGAGCGGGAGCTGGTCCTCGCTCAGTCCCAGCCAGGTGGCGGCCTCGGCCATGGCGGTCGCCGCGTTCTCCCGTCCGGCTACCGGGACGTGGGGCGCAGGGGCTGCTCCGTCACCGGGCACGGGCCGGCTCCAGGTCCTCGGAGATGTCCAGCATGACCTTGATGGCGTTGCCCCCGGAGACCTGGCTGAAGCACTTCGGTCCATGGTGGTGCCGGTGATCGCGATCATCGACAGGGTTGCGCCGCTGATGAGGAGCCGCGGCTGGGGCAGGATCATCACCAGCGCCAGTTCCGGCGTGATCGCCCCCATCCCCGACTTGGGGCTGTCGAACGCCTTGCGTGCCAGCCTCCTCGGCTGGTCCAAGACGCTGGCCCGGGAAGTGGCGGCCGACGGCGTCACCTGCAACGTGGTCGTTCCCGGCCGGATCGGTACCCAGCGGACGGGGTTCCTGGATCGGGCCAAGGCCGAGCGGGAGGGCAAGTTCGACCTGCCGATCGTCGTGGTAGACCGCCTGGCGGGCCACTTCGGGTTCACTCCCGTGCTGTGGCGCGCACCGGTCAGGTGTCGGCGGCGCTCCTGTTCGCGGTCGAGGGGATCGGTGTGACGGTGGCACCGGAGACCGCGGTACCCCTGCACTGGTCCGCCACGCACGGCGGATCGGGTCCGGCTGCTTTCGGGAGCTGGTGGTGTTCAGCAGAGACACCCCTTCCCAGCTGGCGGAACGCTACCGGGACATGCTCACCTCCCTGGAGCTGCCACTGGCCGCGGAACGGGATCTGCCCGAAGGAGCGGTCCGTCTCCAGGACGTGTCCGCGTGACCATGTCGCTCGGTCAGACCTCGTCGCGCAGGCGGGCAAGCCCGCTGAGAAGAAGTTCGAGGCCGAAGGAGAACTCGTCCTCGATCGGAACCGGCATCGACCCGGCGACGGCCGCGGTAGCCGGGAACAGGTGCGGATCCGCACTCTGAAACACGGCCGTCGGCTGTGCATCGTCAGGTTGTCCAGCGCCACCATGCCCGCTGGCCTGTACCGCGAACCCGAGGACGTAGCGGGACAGTGTCGCATACGCGTACGCGGCCACTCGTGGCGGGAAACCACTGCCGAGCAGCACCGCGACACAGCGCTCCCGCAGCGCCATGGCGTTCGGCCCCACGGGAATCTGCTCGACCAGCAGACGCGCCGCGTTCCGGTGTCGGGCCAAGGCGTCGAACATGGTGTGCGCCACCGTCCGCAGCGCCCGCTCCCAGCCCATCGCGAGGAGCTCGTCGCCGTTCAGCTCCACGGCGCCGAACATGCGGTCCACGACATGTGCGACCAGAGCCGCGCGGTTGTCGAAGTGCCGGTACAGCGTCGCCGTCCCCGAGCCCAGGCGCTGGGCCAGCGTCCGCATCGAGAGAGCGTCGGAGCCCTCCTCGTCCACGATCAACTGTGCTGTAGCGACGATGCGCTCCAACGGCACCGGAGGCCGCCCCGGAGAACGCCGAGTCGATGTCGCGCCCGCTCGCGCACGCCCAGGTTCTGCCACGGATCGTCCCACCTCCTCGAGCAGCACCATGACAGCAACACCGTAACCGATATGAAAAATCACCGGCTGGGCGAGACGCGATCACTCCGAGCACCCGGCGCAGGTACGGGGTGGTGAAGCGCCGGTCGGGGTCCAGCCTGACGCGCAGTCGGTGAACTCTCCGAAGCGGGGGTAGATGGCGGCGAGGTGTTCGGCGTCGCCGATCGCGACTGATCCGCACCAGCGGCGGGTGAGACCCGCCCAACGGGGCGGCGCCGTCCGCACACAGTGCGGCCGCCCGGGTACGTCATCTGCGCCCCGACGCCAGCATGAGCGGGACGGCATGACCTCCTTGAAGGGGTGAACCGGCCGTCGGTGCCGGCTACAGCAGCTCGTCCCGGCCGATTTGCGCATCGGCCCTGACGCGAGCTACCAGGATCCGGCGGACAGGGCACCGGCCGAGCTCACCGGATTCTTGGCGTACCCGTCGCGAGGAGTCCGTTGACCACGAGCGTCGCGAGCGCCTGAGCTGTGTCCGTGAGCTGCTGCGACGAGACGGGTTCGGGTCGGCCAAGGCGTCGCGCCAGAGGGCCGTCCACCATTCCCGCAACGGGCGGGACTACGGCGAAGAACAGCACGTCCATCGGAATGGGTGCCATGTCTCCGGAAGCGACGAGGCGCTCGATGCTGGGCGTCATGAGCTGCAGGGTCGGAGCGAGGTAGCGCTCGTACAGGTAGTCCAACCGTTCGGTGTCCCGGGACGACTCGTCCACGAGGACACGTCCGATCAACGGTGTGTCCGCAGCGGCGCGGTAGAAGCCGGTGATGATCTGGCACAGCCGCTCGGCGTCGTCGGTCCCGGAGTCCGCCTGGGGCAGGCGCTCAAGTTGCGGCCCCATCGCATGGTCCATCACCGCCCGCCAGAAGGCTGCCTTCGACCCGTACCGGTCGTTGATGAAGTTGTGGCTGACGCCCAGGCGGCGGGCCAGTTCACGTGCCGAGGCACGGTCGTAGCCGAGCTCCGCGAAGGCCTCGAGGCCTCGCTGGAGGATGCTCTCCTCCCCGGGCACCGCAGGAGTGCCTGCGCCGGGGCGCCCTGGCCGCCTGGCGGACTCGGTTCGTACTCCCATCACGCCTCCATGACTGCTGGTTCGTGGCTGCGCGGCGTGTACCTCACAGGTGTCGTACGCCGGCGATTCCTCGCGCCTCCCCGAAGAGACTCCTGCCTCGGCGGCCCACGAGGGTTACCCGTACCCCGGCTCCGGGCCCACGAGAGACAGCTTACTTGACACCTGTCAGATTGCCTCTAATCTGACAGGTGTCAGAGTGCGTTTGTGACGGACATCCCCACCTTGCCGACCGACTCGGGGAACCGCGTGCGCCCAAACGCCCCGGTCGCGCCTTCTCGGAAGCGAGAGCCACATGAACGCGCCCCACACACCCCACACACCCTCCGAACGAGTGATCGACCTGGAACCCGTGGGCGACCTGCCCTCCATAGAGGCCGACCGCATGGCCTCGCTGCTCACCGCCGGGGATCTGCTCGCCGACGCCGTCATCGCCGAACTGGACCTCTACGGCCCCAAGGCACGGCAGGCCCTCGACACCGGTCTGAGGAAAGGGCTGGCAGGTCTCGACCAGCGCCCCCCGACGCCGTGACCGCACTGTTGGAGCAGGTGGAGACGCCCCCTGCCTGGGTCGACCCCCTGATGCTCCACAGCGGCGATGCCGTGAGCCTGTCCATCACGCCCATGTGGTTCGGTCTCCGCGCGATCACAAGTGCGCTCACCCACACTTACGCCTCCCCGGCCACCGCCCGGCTGCTGAGGCGAACCGACAAGCCGAGGCAGACCGTTGCGCGCCGACTCGCGGAGTCCAGGGTGTGGGCGCGGCAGACCATCCGGCCCGGCGGGCTGTTGCGCGGAGAGCCCGGGTACGTGACCACCGTCGGGGCCCGGCTGCGACACGCCCGTCTGCGGGCCACCGCCCTCACCGACTGGGACTCGGGCGGCCCGGCTCTGCCGATCGGCCGGCTCGACGTGGCACGCACCTGGCTCGGCTTCACCCTCGTCGCTCACCATGCCCTGGCAGCCGTAGGCATCGGCACCACGTCCGAGGAGGAGCGCCACCTCTACCGGTACTGGTCGTGCGTCGCCCATCTCCTGGGGCTCGACGAGATCCTGTACAGGCCCGTCGTCGACCATGCCGGCGCCTGCCACCTGCGGGACCTGCTGGACGCCATGGCACCTGCACCCGACGGCACTTCACGCACTGCTACCGCTGCCGTGATCGGCGCGCACGCCCACGCGACTGCTCACGCGCCGGGCGCGGCTCTTTACGAGGACGAGTTGCGCGACCTCATCCACTGCCTGCTCCGGCGGTCCCTCGGGGGCACGGCAGCAGATCGGCTGGGCATCCCCGACGTCGCGGCCGCTGCCGGCCTCATGCCGCTGAACAAGACCTTGAACCGCCAAGCCCGGTACTGGCAGACCTTCTTCCTCGCCACGGCCCAGACAGCTCGCCGGCAGGCCGCCGAAGAACCCGGGCCCGAACCCGAACCGATCGCGGCAGTCCTTCCCCTCGGCGTCGCTCTCCGGCGCCGCTCAAGTACGCCGGCGGCTTGACGGCTACGCGATCACTGAACGCATCACGTGACGAGCTCCGACGAAGCAGCCTGTCCGCGTCGCGCCACCGCACCTTCCTTGTCCTCGACCATGTCGTCTGGAGACCTCGTCATGTCCCAAACCTCCCTCGACAGGACGGGCACGGCCACCGTGTCCCCGCTCCCGTCCAGCCACGCGTCACCTCGCCATCGCTGGTGGATCCTCGTCGTCATCGGCGTGGCCCAGCTCATGGTGGTCCTCGACGCGACCATCGTGAACATCGCCCTGCCCTCGGCCCAGAAGGACCTGGGCTTCTCCGACGCAGACCGGCAGTGGGTCGTCACCGCCTACGCCCTCGCCTTCGGCAGTCTGCTGCTGCTCGGCGGACGCATAGCCGACCTCTTCGGCCGCAAGATCACCTTCCTGGTCGGGCTGGTCGGCTTCGCCGGGGCCTCCGCCCTGGGCGGCGCCGCGGAGAGCTTCGAGATGCTGGTCGCCGCGCGCGCCGGCCAGGGCCTGTTCGGAGCCCTCCTCGCCCCGGCCGCGCTCTCACTGCTGACCACGACGTTCACCGACCCCAAGGAACGCGCGAAGGCCTTCGGCGTCTACGGCGCCATCGCCGGCGCCGGAGGTGCCATCGGCCTGCTGCTCGGGGGTGTGCTGACCGAGCACCTCGACTGGCGCTGGACTCTCTACGTCAACCTCGCCTTCGCCGGTGCCGCGTTCATCGGCGGTGCCCTCCTGCTACGCCGTACCGCCCGCGACAAGACCGCGAGCCTCGACATCCCCGGCGCCGTACTCGTCGGCGGCGGCCTGTTCAGCCTGGTCTACGGCTTCGCCAACGCCGAGAGCCACGACTGGAGTTCGCCACAGACCTGGGGATGGCTGGTCGCCGGGACCGTCCTGCTCGCCGCGTTCACCGTGTGGCAGACCAGGTCCTCCCACCCCCTGCTGCCTCTGCGCGTGCTGCTCGACCGCAACCGCGGTGCCTCCTTCATCGCCGTGCTGATCAGCGGCGCCGGCATGTTCGGCGTGTTCCTCTTCCTCACCTACTACCTGCAGCAGAGCCTCGGCTACACGCCCGTCCAGACCGGGCTGGCCTTCCTGCCCATGTCCGGCGCGCTCATGATCACCGCCACCCTCGCCACCAGCGTGCTGCTCCCCCGCATCGGCCCCAAGCCGGTGGTGCCGCTGGGCATGGGTCTGGCCGCCGCCGGCATGGCCTGGATGACCGCCCTCGACCTGCACAGCTCCTACGTCACGGACGTCCTGCCGACACTGGTCGTCACGGGACTCGGCCTCGGCCTGGTGATGCCGCCGGCCATGGCCCTGGCCACCGAGGGCGTGGACCTCGAGCACTCCGGGGTCGCCTCCGCCACCGTCAACGCCATGCAGCAAGTAGGCGGCTCGATCGGCACCGCCCTGCTCAACACCCTCGCCACCAGCGCCGCCACCGATTACCTGGCCGGCAAGGACCCCAGGGACCCCGCCGTGCAGGGCCACGCAGGCCTGGAGGCCTACTCCACCGCCTACGGGTGGTCGGCCGTCTTCTTCGCCGTCGGCCTGGCCATCAGCGTCGTCCTCTACCGGCGCGGCGTACCGGAGCAAAACCCCGACGCCGTCCCCGTCGTGCACATGTGACGGCGGAGCAGCGGCCGAACCGACCTTGTGCATCGGGCCGGTTCGGCCCTTTCGGCGACCTGGCTTCGCCGGTCCTCTGCGGCCGCGCCAAGGACCGGTCACCCGGACCGGAGTGCGGTGCCCGGCCGTCGGCGCACGGCGCCTCGCATCGGACAGCGTGAACCGAGAGTACGTGCCTCCAAAGCCCGTTGGTGCGTGCGCGCTTTCCGCGCGGCGAGTCGGGGGACAGCCGGGTGACACCCGGTCGCCTCGGCCTCGGTCCCCCGGTCGAACTCCGTGTACCAGCTGCTGCCCGACCAGCCCAAGCTGACTGAGCCATGGATACGGCCCTCGAAGCACGGGCATAGGGCCAACACGCACACCCCACCCCCGAACTATGTAGTCCCACCACATGTGCCCCTGACCTGCAGATTCCTACCGTGTGCGAACACCCACCCGTCCCCACCGCACACGAGGAAGTGGCGCACATGGCCTCCGGAACCACCGCTCCCCCACCCCCCGGCAACCTCAAGCGCATCGTCGCCGCCAGCCTCATAGGCACCACCATCGAGTGGTACGACTTCTTCCTCTACGGCTCCGCCGCCGCCCTCGTCTTCAACAAGCTGTTCTTCCCCGACTCCGACCCGCTCGTCGGCACGCTCCTGTCGTTCTTGACGTACGCCGTCGGATTCGCCGCCCGCCCCTTGGGCGCGCTGGTCTTCGGGCACTACGGTGACCGGCTCGGTCGCAAGAAGCTGCTGGTGTTGAGCCTGCTGTTGATGGGCGGCGCGACGTTCGCGATCGGGCTGCTGCCGACGCACGCGACCATCGGGTCCGCGGCGCCCGTGCTGCTGACCGTGCTGCGGTTGGTGCAGGGCTTCGCGCTCGGTGGTGAGTGGGGCGGGGCCGTGCTGCTGGTGTCCGAGCACGGGGACGCGCGGCGGCGTGGCTTCTGGGCCTCGTGGCCGCAGACCGGCGCACCCGCGGGGCAGTTGCTGGCGACGGGAGTGCTGTCCCTGCTGACGGCCTTGCTGTCGGAGAGCGCGTTCGGCAGCTGGGGCTGGCGCATCCCCTTCCTGCTCTCCGGCGTGCTCGTGATCGTCGGTTTGTGGATTCGTCTGTCTGTCGATGAATCACCCGTCTTCAAGCAGGCGTTGGCGCAGGCGGAGGCACGCAAGGCCACCCCCACGGCCGACGCCGAGAAGCCGCCGCTGATCTCGGTGCTGCGGCACCACTGGCGTGATGTGCTGGTGGCGATGGGCGCGCGGATGGCGGAGAACATCAGCTACTACGTCATCACCGCCTTCATCCTCGTCTACGCCACCACCTCGGCCGGCGTCTCCAAGCAGACCGCCCTCAACGCCGTGCTGATCGCCTCCGCCGTGCACTTCGCGGTCATTCCGGCCTGGGGCGCGCTGTCGGACCGGATCGGCCGCCGCCCCGTCTACCTGCTGGGTGCCGCAGGCGTCGGGCTGTGGATGTTCCCGTTCTTCTCACTCATCGACACCGGTGGCTTCGGCAACCTGATCCTCGCCGTGACCGTGGGCCTGGTGCTGCACGGCGCCATGTACGCACCCCAGGCGGCCTTCTTCTCCGAGATGTTCGCGACCCGGATGCGCTACTCCGGTGCCTCGATCGGTGCCCAGTTCGCCTCGGTCGCGGCGGGCGCGCCCGCACCGCTGATCGCGACCGCGCTGCTGGCCGACTACGACAGCTCCACGCCGATCGCCCTGTACGTCGTCGCCGCGTCCGTCCTGACGTTGATCGCGGTCGGCGTGGCCAAGGAGACCCGCCACCGGGACCTGGCCGACATCGACTCCCCGACCGACACGGAGCCCGCTGCGGCCCGGGCGGCGGACGCACGCATCGTCTGATCCGACCTCCCGGCACCCCAAGGGTCCACCGACCCCTCAGTAGCGGCCCCCGTACACCCCGTGCGTACGGGGGTCAGCGCTGCGTCGGTGCCGTCAACCGGTGCAGCCGCAGGGCCAGTTGGATCTCCAGGGCGCGGGCGGGGCTCTGCCAGTCGTCGCCGAGGAGGCGGCCGACGCGCTCCAGGCGTTGGGCGACGGTGTTCACATGGACGTGCAGTTCGTCCTTGGTACGGGCCGGGCTCATCCCGCTGGCGAAGTAGGCGTCGACGGTGCGCAGCAGGTCGGTGCCGCGGCGTTCGTCGTACGCGACGACCTGCCCGATCGTGCGGTCGACGAAGCCCGCGATGTCACGGTCCCCCGCCAGCAGCAGTCCCACGAACCCGAAGTCCTCGGCGGCAGCACCGTCGCCGGAGCGGCCGAGCAGGCGCAGAGCGTCGAGGCAGCGCCGGCCTTCCTCGTAGGCCGCGGCCACGGCGTCGGGGTGGGCGGCCAGGGCCTCGACCGGGGCGGAGGCGCCGACGGTGACCGCCTCGTGCACGGCCGTGCCGAGGTGCCGGGCGGTGCTGCGGGCCATGGTGGTGGCGGTGTCGCCGGGAGTGAGGGGGAGGAGCAGGACCGTGCCGCCGTCGCGGGCGGCCGCCAGGCCGTGGCGGGTCGCGGCGAGGTGGGACGCGGCGGACCACAGGCGTCTGCGGGCCGCTGCCTCCTGGTCGGCGTCGGCCGACTTCGCGTCGAGGCGGGCGGCGAGAACGACATGGGTGGCGTCGAGGTCGGCGTCCAACCGTGCCGCGCGCTCACGCAGCAGACGCGGGTCACGGTCGCGGGCGTCGAGCAGGTCGTCCAGCAGCTCGCCCCGGACCCGCTGTTCGGCCTCGGCGGCGGAGCGGCGGGCGAGCAGCAGCAGGGAGGTGACCATCGCGGCCCGCTCCAGGGTGCGCTGGTCGACGGGATCGAGGCCGGGGTGGCCGCGCAGCACCAGGGCGCCGAGCAGTTCGCCGCCCGCTGCCACGGCGGCGATCCAGTCGTCGTCGTGCCGTACCGCGTGGCCCTCGACGCGGGAGATCTCCAGGGCTTCGGCCGGTGCTGCGGTGGCCTCCGCGAACTCGACCGTGGCGTCGAGGACTTCGGAGACCGCGGCGGCCACGTCGTGCACGCCGCCGCCGCGCAGCACGAGTTCGGCGAGCCGGTCGTGCACGTCGGAGGCTCTTTCGATGACTCCGCTGCGGTCCTGGATGATCTCGTTGGCCCGCTCCAGGTCGGCGAGGGCCGAGCGGGTCTCGGTGAGCAGGTTCGCGGTGTCGATGGCGGCCGCGGCGAGGGCGGCGAAGGAGCCGAGCAGCGCGATCTGCTCCCGCTCGAAGACCCGGGCCCGCCGGTCCGCGGCGAACAGGACGCCGATGACATGGTGCCCCAGCATCAACGGCACGCCGAGGATGGCGACCAGCCCCTCGTCGCGCACGCCGGAATCGATGGTGAGGGTGTGCTGGAAGCGGTCGTCCTTGAAGTAGTCGTCGGTGACGTAGGGGCGGGCGGTCTGCGCGACGAGGCCGCCCAGGCCCTCCCCCATGCCGAGCCGCAGCTGCTGGAAGCGGGCGGCGACGGATCCCTCGGTCACCCGCATGTAGGTGTCGCCCCTGGCCGGGTCGTTCAGGCTGAGATAGGCGACGTCCGTGCCGAGCAGCGACCGGGCGCGCTGCACGATCGCCTGGAGCACGGCATCGAGGTCGCGCAGCCCGGCGAGGTCGTGGGCCGTCTCGAACAGGGCCGACAGTTCGGCCTCGCGCCTGCGCCGTCCCTCCAGTTCGGAGCGCACGCGCAGGGCGAGCAGCTTGGCCTGTTCGAGGGCGACGATCCGCTCGGTGGATCTGCCCTCGGCGCGGGCGAGCAGCACCGGCTGCTCATAGGCGTCGGCGGACGCGCCCCGGGCCAGCAGCTCGAGGAACGGCGTCTCCGCGCTGCTCAGGGGCGCTCCGGCAGGGGCTGCGGAGCGCTCGGCGGGGTGCACGTGATCGCGAGACATGCCGACAGGATTGCTCATCGCACCGCCACTCCGTCAGGCCTGTGGAAAACTCGGGACTCCACCGGCGCAGGCCGGTCAGTGCGCGGTCCAGCCACCGTCGAGCACGAGCGACGTGCCGGTCACGAAGGAGGCGTGCGGGCCGCACAGATACGCCACGGCCTCGGCGACCTCCTTCGGTTCGATGAGCCGCTTGACCGCGCTGTCCTGGAGCAGCACCTCGGACAGCACCCGTTCCTCGGGGATGCCGTGGGCCCGCGCCTGGTCGGTGAGCTGCTTCTCGACCAGTGGTGTGCGCACATAGGCGGGGTTCACACAGTTCGAGGTGACGCCATGGGGTGCGCCCTCCAGGGCGGCGGTTTTGGAGAGTCCTTCCAGACCATGTTTGGCGGCCACATAGGCCGACTTGAAGGCAGAGGCGCGCAGCCCATGTACGGAGGACACATTCACGATCCGGCCCCAGCCCTGCCCGTACATATGGGGCAGGGCCCCGCGGATGAGCCGGAACGGCGCCTCCAGCATCACGGTGAGCACCGTGTGGAAGACCTCGGGCGGGAACTCCTCGAGGGGACGCACCAGCTGAAGCCCGGCGTTGTTCACGAGGACATCGGTGCCGGCGGCGGCGAGCTCGGCGGCGTCCAGGTCGGTGAGGTCGAGGACGTGCGGTTCGACGGCCCCGGCGAGGCCCCGGGCCGCTTCGGCGAGCTCCTCCAGCCCCGCGGCGTCCCGGTCGACCGCTCTCACCTTGGCCCCTGCCGCCGCGAGCCGCAGGGCGCAGGCACGGCCGATACCGCCGGCGGCGCCGGTGACGAGGGCGGTGCGGCCGCCGAGGTCGAGCGGGACGGGCGAGGGCGAGCCTTGGGCCGGCAGGATGCTGGGCAGGGTCATGGCTCGACCCTAGGCAGCACCCTCGCCAGGCCACATATGGTCACAGCCCATACTTCAGTCCGAGCTCATGGGCTCGAACCACGTGGGTTCATCGCACTGGGCCTGCTTGATCCGGAACAGCTGACTCTCGTCCATCGCGGGCAGCGCGTCGACCTCGAACCAGCCCACCTGAAGGGATTCGTCGTCGTTCACGCGGGCTTCGCCACCGACGGCACGGCAGCGGAAGGTGATGTCCATGAACTGGCACGTGTCGCCATTGGGATAGGTGACCTCGCTGCCCGCCCTGACGAGGACGACCCGCTCGGCGACACAGCGGACGCCCGTCTCCTCGTACACCTCCCGCACGGCGGCGACCGCGGGCTGCTCGCCCGGATCCGGGATGCCGTTGACCACCGTCCACTTGCCGTTGTCCGCGCGCTGCCCCAGCAGGACCCGCCCTTCGTCGTCGAAGACGACGGCGCTGACACCGGGGAGCCACAGCAGTTGGTGACCGGCGGCGGCCCGGATCGTACGAATGAAGTCAGGAGTAGCCATGACCACGACCCTAACGGGCCGATGACAGCGCGTTCGGTGACTTCCGGGGGCGTGCGCCCGGCGTACGGCTACACGTCACCGGGGCGCCGTGCCCGCAGCCCGGCGCCGATCGCCCAGCCGAGACCGCCCGCCGCGACCAGCAGCAGGGCGATCTCCGGCAGGGTGCCGAGCCGGGTCGCGGGCGTCTCCGAGGAGCGCAGCGGCACCTTCTGGACGAGTGAGTCGGCGACGAACATGCCCGTCTTCTGCGTGATCGTCCCGTCCGGCATGATGATCGCGCTGACGCCGCTGGTCACCGGGACGGTGACAGTTCGGCTGTGCTCGACGGCGCGGACGCGGGACATCGCGAGCTGCTGGTAGGTCATCTCGCTGCGGTCGAAGGTCGCGTTGTTGCTCGGCACCGAGATCATCTGGGCGCCGTCGGTGACCTCGGAGCGCACGGTCCAGTCGAAGGCCGCCTCGTAGCAGGTGACGAGGCCGACCTTGGCGCCGTCCATGGTGAACACGCCCGGCTCGGTGCCCCGGCTGAAGTCCTGGCGGACCATCGAGGTCCAGTTCTCGTTGATCGCCCCGACGATCGAGCGGAGCGGCAGGTACTCGCCGAACGGCTGGATCTGCCGCTTGTCGTAGGTGTCGACGGGGCCCTTGGCCGGGTCCCACAGGATCTGCTCGTTGAACAGCTTGCCGTCGCGTTCCACGACGCCGCCGACGGAGATGGGTACGCCGATGGCCTTGGCGGCGGTGTCGATGACCGCTCGGGCGTCGGGGTTGGCGAACGGGTCGATGTCGGAGGAGTTCTCGGGCCACAGCACGAAGTCGGGCTGTTCGACCTTGCCCGCCTTGACCTGGGTGGCCAGGCGTTCGGTCTCCCGCGCGTGGTAGTCCAGCACGGCTCGCCGCTGGGCGTTGAAGTCCAGTCCGGCGCGCGGGACGTTGCCCTGGATGACGGCGACGGTCGCGGTGCCGTTCTCCGCCTTGTCGCTGACCAGCGGCCGTGCCGCCACGGCGCCCGCCACCGGTACGGCCACGCTCAGGAGGGCCACGGCAGCGGCGGACCGCTGTACGGTCCGGGTGCGGCGCCGCTCCAGGAGCAGCCGGACGACGTCGTACAGACCGAAGCCGCACAGGACGACCGCGAAACCGAGCACGGGTGTGCCGCCCACCGCGGCCAGCGGCAGGAAGACGCCGTCGGCCTGGCCGAAGGCGATCTTGCCCCAGGGGAAGCCGTTGAAGGGCGCACGCGCGCGTGCCGCCTCTCCGGCGATCCACAGGGCCGCCGCCCACAGGGGCGAGCCCGGCAGTTTCGACACCGCGGCGACTCCCGCGCCCACCAGCGCGACGAAGACCGCCTCGATCGCGACCAGCGCGAGCCAGGGGCCGGGGCCGACCTCCACTCCGGTCCACACCAACAGGGGCAGCAGGAAGCCGAGGCCGAAGAGATAGCCGAGGCCCAGGCCCGCCTTCCAACTGCGGCCGCGCAGCACCCAGCCGAAGACGGCGAAGGCGGGCAGGGCCAGCCACCACAGGGTGCGCGGCGGGAAGCTGACGTAGAGCAGCACTCCGGAGAGCGCGGCGGCGAGGGCGGGAACCAGGCGTACGAGCCGTGCCGCGCGCGAGGCGGGCGTTGACTGCGACGGCAGCTGGTCCGACTCGCCCACGGAAGTTGCGGTGACGGTCACTCCGGGAGTGTACGGCGGCTGACCTCGGCACGGACAGCGCGGTCCGTGCCGGCAGGGGGGCTCGGTGCGCCATGCCGGGGGCCCGGTCCTGTCGGCGCCGGGGACCGGTCCTGCCCTGTGGGATGCGTCGACTGTCGTTCCTGCACGACACGTCCACAAATCGACCATCAGCCGTTACGGTAAGCCGGAGCCTCAGTCGTACCGGCCGGTCAGGTCCGGAGGGCCGGGGTCCGTCACAGGTCGGGGGACCGGGTTCGGGGGGCGGGGTGGATGTCACGGGGATGACGTCTGCGGCAGGTCCGGATGAGGACAGCGACAGACGAAACGTTTCTGATGCGGTCGGTGTAGTGGTGCTGGGGGCCTGCGCCGCCTGGTCGCTGATCTCGGCCGCCGTGCACGACGGACGGCCGGAAGGGGTCCTGCTCGCGATCCTCGCGGTGGCCGCCGGCTACGCCGCGGGGCGGATCAGCGGGGCGTTGCTGCCGGTCGCCGCGCCCTGCGTGGGGGCACTGGCGGGCGTGGGCCTGACACTGGGCGTTCCGCACCTCTCGCCCGGCCCGCAGATCGTCGCCCCGCTGGGTCACGCCGGGGCCACCGCCGCCGTACTGACTCTCTCGGCGGGCGCCGCGTGCTGTGCCGCCTGGGTCACGTCGGTGCCGGCCCTGCGCCTGGGGCTTCGTCTGCTGGCCGCCGGGATCGCGGTGACCGCGGCGGTGCTGGGCTCGACCACCGGCTTCGTGGCCTGTTCCGCCGTGCTGCTGTGCTCGCTCGCCGCGGGCCACCTCCACCGCCGCGGCGTCGGCATCGCGGGGCTGGCCCTGGCCGCCGTCTCGGTCACCGGGCTGACCTGGACGGTCGCCGCGAACGCGGTGCCCGACGGACTCGCCGCCTGGCTGGAGGCTCAACTCACACGCCATCGGGTCGAGCTCTGGCACGACGCCCTGGACATGGCGGGCCGGGAGCCCGCCCTGGGTGTGGGCCCGGGCCGCTTCGGAGAGCTCAGTGCCACGGCCGCCACGACGCTGCCGTCCGACGGCAAACCCCATTCGGCGCCCTTGCAGCAGGTGGCGGAACAGGGTGTCGTCGGCGTACTGCTGCTGGCGGCGGCGTTCTGCTGGATGCTGTTCGCGCTGTGGCGCACGGCGCGCCCCACGCCGGTCGCGCTCACCGCGGGCGCGGCCCTGACGGCGCTGGCGGCCATCGCCGCGGTCGGCAACGCGCTCAGCTTCACCATGGTCTCGGTGGGCGCGGGCCTGCTGGCGGGACTGGCCACGGCACGGCCGATCGCCTACGAGTCGGCGCGGCACGAGATCGACGTACGCGCGCGTGGCGATCGATCGGCCCCTGACGGGTAGCGGTCAGAGCGCCGTGTCGGCCGTCCGTGCGCGCAACCGGTCCCTGATGATCGTCACGGCGGCCTCGGCGTCGTCCACGGTGACCGTGAACGTATGGCCGTCCCACAGCCGCAGGACCAGGCCCTCACCACGTCGTACGACGACCGCGGTGCCCTTCTCGGGCCGCCACCGGTAGCCCCAGCCACCCCAGTGGCGCGGGGTGACGTGCGGGACGAAGTCGGCTCCCACGACCTCGGACAGGGGGATCCGGCGGCGCGGCACACCGAGATGGCCGCAGCGCACCTCGAGGCACTCCTGGTCGACCCTCAGCGCGACATGCACGAAGGCCAGCGTGCCGAAGAGGACCAGCAACCCGGCGGCGATGCAGCCGACGACGGCCATGGCGAGCGCGGCGACGCCGCCGGTCCACGCGGAGTCGATGGCGAGCTCGATCCCGAGCGCCATGCAGGCGGCGCCGACGAGCGCCAACAGCCACTGGACCCGGTTGGTCGCCCGCCCGGTCCAGACATCGGGGTGCGTCTTCCTGCCGTGGGGGTGGTCCCTCATGCCTATGAGGTTACTCAGGTTTCGCTGCGCTGGTACTGGGCTGCACAGGGTGACTGCGCCGACCGGGCCATGGCGGATCAAGGGCGTCCGCTTCGGGTCCGCGGGTCAGCGTGCGGGGCTGATCGCCTGGAGGAGACGACCCTCTTCGTAGGTGAGGGCGGGCTCGGGAAGCATGCCCTCGCGGCCGCTCAGGAGCACGGTCAGCGTCCCGGTCGCCGCGGCGGCGGGGGCGGGTTTCTCGCCCAGTCGGCGCAGGGCCTGCGCGGCGACCGCCCCGGCGGAGCCGTGCAGGACGAGCGGGGGGAGGCCGGGGCGCTGGACGGCGGCGCGGATGCGTTCGGCCACGAGTTCGTAGTGCGTGCAGCCCAGGACCACGGTCGTCACGTCGTCGGGGGTCAGCGCGGCGGCCGCGGCGACGGCCGCCTCGATCGCCGTCTCGTCCGCGTGCTCGACGGCCTCGGCCAGCCCGAAACACGGCACTTCGGTGACGGTGACGCCATCGGCGAAGTCCTTGATGAGTCCGCGCTGGTAGGGGCTGCCGGTCGTGGCGGGTGTGGCCCAGATGGCGAACGGGCCGCCGCCTGCCGCGGCCGGCTTGATCGCCGGCACCGTGCCGATGACCGGTATGCCGGGTTCGAGGCGGGCGCGCAGGGTGGGCAGGGCGTGCACGGTCGCGGTGTTGCAGCCGATGATCAGTGCGTCAGGCCGGTGCGCGGCGGCGGCCTCCGCCACGGCGACGGCGCGCCGCGTGAGGTCTTCGGTGGTCCTGGGGCCCCAGGGCATGCCGTCGGGGTCGAGTGAGAGCACGAGATCTGCGTCGGGTCGCAGCCGCTGTACGGCGGCGGTGGCCGCGAGCAGGCCGATTCCGGAGTCCATCAGCGCGATCTTCACCCGGCCACGATAGACGATGGACCCTTGCGGGCCCTCCGTATGGGGCAGACTGCGCGCGTGAGCGCCATCGTGTGGACCGCCGCCGGATCACTCGCCGCCTGGCTGTGGCTGCTGCTCTGCCAGGGCTTCTTCTGGCGTACGGACGTCAGGCTTCCCCGGCGGACGGAACCGGACGATTGGCCGTCGGTCTGCGTCGTGGTCCCGGCACGCGACGAGGCCGCGGTACTCCCGGCAAGCCTGCCGTCGCTGCTCGCGCAGGACTATCCGGGGCGTGCGGAGATCTTCCTGATCGACGACGGCAGTTCGGACGGCACCGCAGAGCTGGCGCGCGAGCTGGCGGGGCGGCACGGCGGGCTGCCGTTGACCGTGGCCTCCCCCGGTGAACCGCCGGCCGGCTGGACCGGCAAGCTGTGGGCCGTGCGCCACGGCATCGGGCTGGCACGCGCGCGTGGCCCCGAGTACCTGCTGCTGACCGACGCCGACATCGCGCACGCGCCCGACAGTCTGCGGGAGCTGGTCGCGGCGGCGCGCGCCGGCGGCTTCGACACGGTGTCCCAGATGGCCCGGCTGCGGGTGGAGAGCGTGTGGGAACGGCTGGTGGTGCCGGCCTTCGTCTACTTCTTCGCGCAGCTGTACCCGTTCCGCCGGATCGGCAGGAAGGGTGCGCGTACGGCGGCCGCGGCGGGCGGCTGCGTCCTGCTGCGCGCCGAGGCCGCGGAGCGGGCGCGGATTCCGGACGCCATCCGGCACGCCGTCATCGACGACGTGGCCCTCGCGCGGGCCGTCAAGCGCGGCGGCGGCCACATCTGGCTCGGGCTCGCCGAGCGCGTGGACAGCGTGCGCCCCTACCCCCGGCTGCACGACCTGTGGCGAATGGTGTCGCGCAGCGCGTACGCACAGTTGCGGCACAACCCCGCGCTGCTGGCCGGGACGGTCGCCGGGCTCGCTCTGGTCTATCTGGTGCCGCCCGTGTCCCTGATCGCCGGTGCGGCCGTCGGGGACACGGGAGCGGCCCTCGCCGGCGGGCTCGCGTGGCTGGTGATGACAGGGACGTACGTCCCGATGCTCCGCTACTACCGGCAGCCGCTGTGGCTCGCTCCCGTGCTGCCGTTCACCGCGTTCCTCTATCTCCTCATGACGGTCGATTCCGCGGTGCAGCACTACCGGGGGCGCGGCGCGGCCTGGAAGGGCCGCACCTACACGCGTCCGGACGCGGTGCCCGACGAGGGCTGACTACTTGCGGCCGGGCGTCCAGTTCATGCCCCACGCGTACGCGTAGTCGACCGTGCGCTGCGGGCTCACCCCCCGCTCGGGCACCAGGTAGCGGGCCTCGCGCTGGACGACCAGATCGCTTCCGGTGTTGGTGATCAGGGCGAGGGCGCAGACCGTCGAAGGAACCGTGCACTCGTCGAGTGAGAAGTCGACGGGTGCGCCGTGCTGCGGTGTGAGCGTGACCGTGGCGTGCAGGTCGGCGAAGGAGCGGGCTCCTTCGTAGATGGTCACGAAGATCAGGATGCGCCGGAAGTCCCGCTGGTGGTCGAGATTGACGGTGAGGTTCTCGCCGCTCGCCACGGCGCCGGTGCGGTCGTCGCCGTCGAGGTGGATGTACGGAGGTTGGTGCAGGGCGCCGTAGGCGTTGCCGAGGGACTGGATGACGCCCTTGCGGCCGTCGGTGAGCTCGTACAGGGCGCACAGGTCGAGGTCGAGGTCGTTGTGCATGGCGACCGGGCGGCCCAGCTTGCCGGCCCAGCCCGAGAACTGCTTGCGGACCTGCCAGTTGAGGTTCACGCGCAGGGCGCCGGAGGTGCCGCCCTGCTTGGTCAGCGAGACCGAGGGGGCCGCCTTGGTGAGCGTCACCTTGCTGAGGCTGACCGGCGATGCCTGGGGTGCGGACGGCGGGACCGGTGGCATGGCGGGCGGCCGCACGGGGGCCGGAGGAGCCGCGGGCGGGGGCGGGGTCATCGGGCCGGCGACCGGCGGGGCGGGCGTCGCCTGCTGGGGTTCGTCGACCGTGATGCCGTAGTCGGTGGCGAGGCCTTCCAGGCCGCTGTCGTAACCCTGACCGACGGCGCGGAACTTCCAGGCGCCCTGCCGGCGATAGAACTCACCGAGCACGAAAGCGGTTTCTACGGTGGCACCCGTGCTGTCGAAACGAGCGACTACGGCGCCCTGCGCGCTGTCCTTCACCTCGACATAAAGCTCGGGAATCCGACCGAACGAGCCACCGTCGGACGAGGCGGCGATGATGACGGTCTCGATCGCGGGCTCCACGCGCGCGAGGTCGACGAGCAGACTGTCGGTCACCCGGCCGCCGGCATCCCGCTTGCCCTCGTGGCGGACTGCGCCCGATGAGTGTGCGGGCTGGTTGTAGAAGACGAAGTCCCCGTCGGAACGGACCTTTCCGCCGACCAGCAGCAGCGCCGAGGCGTCCGCGTCGGGCACGCCCGGCCCGGAACGCCAGCCCAGTTCGACCCTCAGCGCCGTGGTCGGCACCGGAACGTTGGATCCTTTCGGCATTGACATGTCCGCCCCCATCACGGGTCACCGCGCCAGGGATGTCCCGGCAGCTCATCGGGTTTCTACAGGGTCAACCTATTCCCCGCGCCGGAGAACTCCCCTGAGGGGCATGGCGACACCGAGGGTCAACCCCCGGTAACCCGCCCGGAACTCGGCATTTACACGATCCGAGCGCGGATTGGCGTCCCTTTTTGCCAAGTTCGCTCGCATTGGGGATCCGGCGTCACTGCGGACACATAAAACAACCCTCTTATCGGTCTCCCCAACCAGCACATCGTGGGCTTAACGTATGCGCCATGACCTCCCCCCGCTCCACCTATGGCGGCGGCTACTACTCCGCCTCCTTCCCGGACACTCCGATCTACGACTCGCTCGTGGCCGAGCGGGGCACCCCGCAGATCGCCCCGATCCGGGTCCCCGCCGCGTACGACATGCCGAGCAACAATCTGCCCGCGCTGCCGTCGGCACTGCCCGCCCTCCCGGCGGCCCCGTCCCAGCCCTCCTACGGTTATCCGCAGGCGCAGCAGCCCGCTCCGCTGCAACAGGCGCCCGCGGCGTACATCCCGCAGCAGGCGGCCGCGCCGCGCGGCTATCCGGGTCCGCAGGCGCAGCAGCCTCGCCCGGTGGCGCCCGGCGGCATGGGCTACGAGGCGATGCGTCCCGCGGCTCCCCGCCCCGCTGCCGCTCCTTACCAGGACCCGTACAACAACCAGCAATATCGCGGCTACTGAGCCATTACCCCCGGACTGTCGGTGCCACCTGGCACGATGACCCTATGGGGAACGCACAGTTGCAGTCGATACATGTTCATCCGGTCAAGGCGTTCCGGGGCACCGCGCCCCGGGAGGCCGTCGTGGAGCCCTGGGGGCTGGCCGGAGACCGCCGCTGGGCGCTGATCGACGACGGGGGAAAGGTCGTTACACAGCGCCAGCAACCGCGCCTCGCGCTGGCCGCCGCCGAGCTGTTGCCCGGCGGCGGCGTCCGGCTGTCCGCACCCGGCATGGACCCGCTGACCGTGCCCGTGCCGACCGCGTCCGGCACCGTGCCGATGCAGCTCTTCCGCGACAAGGTCGAAGCGGTCCTCGCCGAGGACGGCTCCGCGCACGCCTGGTGCTCCGCCTTCCTCGGCGTCGACACGCGCCTCGTGCACATGGACGCCCCCGGCACCCGCCGCCCCGTCGACCCGGAGTACGCGCTGCCCGGCGAGACGGTCAGCTTCGCCGACGGCTTCCCGCTGCTGGTCACGACCACGGCCTCCCTCGACGCCCTCAACTCCCTCATCGCGCGGGGTGATCACGCGGACGAGGGCCCGCTGCCCATGAACCGCTTCCGCCCGAACGTGGTCGTGTCGGGCACCGCCGCCTGGGCCGAGGACGACTGGTCGCGCATCGCCATCGGCGAGGTCACCTTCCGTGTCCCCAAGAAGTGCGGGCGCTGCGTGGTGACCACGACCGACCAGGCCACCGCCGAGCGCGGCCGGGAGCCCCTGCACACCCTGGGCCGGCACCGCCGGCTGAACGGCAAGCTGATCTTCGGCCAGAACATGGTGCCCCTCTCCCCCGGCACGATCCGGGTCGGCGACCCGGTCACGATCCTCGGCTGAGAATTCACCCCTGCGGGCGGCGGAGCGCGGGAACCGGGCGTGGGGGCCCGCGCGTTGGGCGTTTCGTGAGAAGTTCATGAGAGGCCCGGCGGCGGTGATTTCGCTCTCTCTCCGCCGGACTCGCGAGTGCGCTGCTCCGTACGGGGTTATCACGGAGCGGGAAGGGGGTGGCCGGACCATGCGGGCGATCAGCGGACTCTGGCGCTGGCGGGACAATCCGCTGCGCCGTGCGACCGATCTGGCCGAGGCCTGGCTCGCCCTCGCGGCCCTGTTGCTGATTCTCGTCGTCGTGCCCGTGACCGGCTCGCTCATCGGTGGCCTCGCGCAGGGCGCTTTGCAGGAGTCCGTGCGTGAACAGCGCGCGTCGCGGCACATGGTGACGGCGAGTGTGGTCCGCAAACTGGACGGCACCCCGCTGGACGTCGACCCCGAGGCCGCCACCGGCCGGACCATGCGCACCCGGGTCGTGGCCGACTGGACCGCACCGGACGGCACCGTGCACCAGGGTCCGGTCATGACGAGCCTCGACACCCCCCAGCCCGGCGACCGGTTCCGGATGTGGACGGACGAGCAGGGCCACACCGTGGCCCGCCCGCTGGACTCCGCGACCGCGGCGACACATGCCGTGCTCGCCGGCTTCGGCGCGGCGCTGCTGGCCGCCGGCCTGATCGAGGGCGGCAGACGGCTGATCGTGTGGCGCATGGTCCGTCGCCGGTACGCCCGTTGGGACCAGGCCTGGGACAAGGCGGGTCCGGACTGGGGCCGGACCGGCACCGGCAGCTGACGGCCTTCCGGCTCTGGTCAACCCACCGCCCGCGCGCACGCTACGGTGGACCGGCCGAACTCTTCGGCAGCAGAACCCGCGTACTACGAGGTGGGGGCACATCAACGCCATGGCACAGGGCACGGTCCAGGTGACGCACACCGGCACATCGCGGTGGCGGCGCCGCACGGGTGAGTACGCGTCGCTCGCCGCCGCCCTGGAGGCCGCGGCCGACGGTGACGTCCTCACCGTCGCCCCCGGCACCTACCGGGAGAACCTCGTCGTCCAGCGAGCGGTCACCCTGCGCGGCCCGGAGGGCTCTCCGGGCTCGGTGCGGATCGCACCGCTCGACGGTGTGCCGCTGACGGTGCGCGCCTCGGCCGTGGTTCAGGACCTGCATGTGGAGGGCCAGGACGCGGCGGCGCCCGCACTGCTCGTGGAGGAGGGCACCCCGGAGCTGTCGGACGTGCGGATCGTCACGCGCTCGGCGGCCGGGATCGAGGTGCGGGGCGGCGCGCGGCCGACGGTGCGGCGCTGCACCGTGGACAATCCCGCGGGCATCGGCATCGCCGTACTCGACGGCGGGGGCGGGGTGTTCGAGGAGTGCGAGGTCGTCGCGGCCGGCCAGGCGGGCATCGCCGTACGCGGGGGCGCGCACCCGCGTCTGGAGCGCTGCCGGGTCCACCACGCGTCGGGTTCGGGGCTGACGGCGACCGGGGAGAACTCCGCGCTGGAGGCCGTGGGTTGCGAGGTCTACGAGGTCCGGGGTTCCGGCGTCCAGATCACCGGCCGGGCCACCGCCCATCTCACGGACTGCGATGTGCACCGCACCACCGCCGACGGGGTCACCCTCGACACGGACGCCGTGCTCACCCTGGCCGACTGCCGTATCCACGACATCCCGGAGAACGCGGTCGACCTGCGGTCCCGCTCGGTGCTGACGCTGACCCGCACGACGGTGCGTCAGTTCGGACGCAACGGCCTTTCGGTGTGGGATCCGGGCACGCGCGTGGACGCCAACCAGTGCGAGATCTTCGACAGCACGGGCGACTACCCGGCGGTGTGGGTCAGCGACGGCGCCACGGCGGTGCTGGACTCCTGCCGGGTGCACGACGTGCCGGACGCCCTGTTCGTCCTGGACCGCGGTTCACGCGCGGACGTCGTCGACAGCGACCTGTTCCAGGTGCGCAACACGGCGGTGTCGGTGAGCGACGGCGCCACGGCCCAGCTCGACGACTGCCGGATCCGGGACGCCGCGACGGGCGCGTGGTTCCGGGACCACGGCAGCGGCGGCACCCTCAACAACTGCACCCTGGACGGCAACCAGACCGGCGTGATCGTCACCAAGGGCGCCGACCCCACGATCGAGCGCTGCACGGTCGACTCGCCCGCGGAGGCCGGGTTCTACGTCTCGGCGGGCGGTCGCGGCACCTTCCTGAACTGCCGGGTGCGGGGCAGTGCCGGGTACGGCTTCCATGTGATCGACGGCTGCCGTACGACGCTGAGGAAGTGCCGCACGGAGCGGTGCGCGCGCGGTGGGTACGAGTTCGCGGACGGCGGCCCGGACGCGGCCTCCGGGGCGGGCCCCGACGTGGAGGACTGCACCAGCGACGAGAGCGCGGGTCTCAGGCCGCCGTCCCCGGCTACCGAGCCCGCCGTACAGACCGCGCACCAGTCCCCCGGTCTCCTCGGCGCGATCCCCGGCCAGCGCAGCACCGAGCAGGAGCCGCTGATCGCCCCGGCGGAGCCCGAGCAGCCGGCGCGGACCTCCAAGGCCGTCCTCGGTGAACTGGACGCGCTGGTGGGCCTGGAGAGCGTCAAGCGCGAGGTGCGCGCCCTCACCGACATGATCGAGGTGGGGCGGCGCCGCCAGCAGGCGGGGCTGAAGGCGGCGTCGGTCAAGCGCCACCTGGTCTTCACCGGCTCCCCCGGTACCGGCAAGACGACGGTCGCCCGGCTCTACGGCGAGATCCTCGCCTCCCTCGGTGTGCTGGAGAAGGGTCATCTGGTCGAGGTGTCCCGCGTCGACCTGGTCGGTGAGCACATCGGCTCCACCGCGATCCGCACGCAGGAGGCCTTCGACAAGGCGCGCGGCGGTGTGCTGTTCATCGACGAGGCGTACGCGCTGTCGCCGGAGGACTCGGGCCGGGACTTCGGCAAGGAGGCCATCGACACGCTGGTGAAGCTGATGGAGGACCACCGGGACGCGGTCGTGGTGATCGTGGCGGGCTACACGGCCGAGATGGAGCGGTTCCTCTCGGTCAACCCCGGTGTGGCGTCCCGTTTCTCGCGGACCATCACCTTCAGCGACTACGGCCCCGACGAACTCCTGCGGATCGTGGAGCAGCAGGCCGAGGAGCACGAGTACCGGCTCGGTCCGGGCCTGGCCGAGGCTCTGCAGAAGTACTTCGCGGAGATTCCCAAGGGCCCGGCGTTCGGCAACGGCCGTACGGCACGTCAGACCTTCGAGGCGATGGTGGAGCGCCACGCGGGCCGGGTCGCCCAGCTCGACGAGCCGAGCACGGACGACCTGACGCTGCTGTACGAGGAGGACCTGCCGGAGCTGCCCTGAGGCGGCCGGCAGACCCGGCAGACCCGGCAGACTCGGCAGGCCCGGGATCAGCTCTGCATGTCGGACTCCGGTCGCTGTGCCGGCACCTCGGGCCGCAGCCGTTTCAGCAGCCGCTGCCGTTCCTGCGCGAACGCCGGATCCGCCTGGTAGTCGCCGTGGCCCAGGATGGGGGCGGGCAGGGGGTGCGCGGGGGTGCGGCCGTAGGCCAGCGGGTCCTTGAGGGGCTCGCGGTCCACCGTGGGGGTGCAGCTGCCGGGCAGCCGGACCGGGCCGCCGATGGGGTCGGTGACGCGGTACAGATTGCGCCAGCAGTCGACCTCGGCGTGCAGGGAGGCAAGGGCGGCCGGGCCGAAGTGGGCCGGGAACCAGCGGCCGTAGAGACGCTCCAGGGGTGAGCCGTAGGTGAGGAGCGCGACCCGCTTGCGGTCGGCGGGGGTCAGCTGCCAGGCCGCGGCGGCGGCGAGCACGCTTCCCTGGGAGTGCCCGGAGATGACGAGGCGGCGGCCGTCCTCGGCGCGGGTCCAGGTCGCCATGCGCCAGGTCAGGTCGGGCACCGCGCGCTCGGCGTAGCAGGGCGGGGCGAAGGGGTGGGCGGCGCGTGGCCAGAAGGTGCCGACGTCCCAGAGGATGCCGATGGTGCGCCGTGCGGAGGCGTCCTTGTAGGCGCGTCTGCCCCAGGTGACGAAGAGGATGAAGCCGAAGCCGATCAGCCAGGAGCCCAGCGCCTGCGCGGTCTCGGCGGCGCCGTGCACGAAGGCGTACGCCCCCTCGGCGGCCTCGCTCGGGGTCTCGTCGGTCAGGGCACCGACGAGCGCTCCGGCGCCCAGGAGCAGGGTCGCGGTGGAGGTGACGGCGACGAAGAGGGGGGCGCGGTCGGTGAGTGTCGCCATCGCGCGGGTACTGGCGATACGGCGGGTGCGGGCCGGGTCGCGGGGCTCGCCGGCGTAGTCGAGCTCCACCGTGCCCAGCTCGGTGCGGCGCAGCAGCCAGGCCCGCCACGCCAGCCAGCCGCACAGCGCGAGCAGCAGCACCAGCAGCGGGGGGATCACGGAGGCCTGCCAGGTCAGCAGGACCGGCGGGCCGGCGATGGCCACGCCCGTGCCGTTCAGCCAGTCGGCGACCCGCTGGGCGACGCCGCCGGACATCACCCCGCCGAGGGCGCAGGCCAGCATCACCACGGCCGGTCCGCCCAGGCCCCGCATGGCGGCGCGCGGGTCGGGCCGGGTGCGGTGCAGGGCGTGGGCGACGACGGCGAGGACGATGACGAGCAGGCCCTGGAAGAAGGCGATGGCCCCGAAGGTGGGGTCACCGGGGAGGCGGCCGGTCGAATGCCAGCCGGGGCGGTCCCACCCGGCGTAGACCAGGGCGAGCGCCAGCAGGACGAGGGCGGCGAGCGGCAGGCGTCGTACGAGGTGCTCGTCGAGTTCCTGGTCGAGGCGGTTCTCGCTGCGGCCCCGGCGGCAGACCACCCACACGACGACGACGGCGCAGGCGACGAGTGCCGCGTCCAGCAGCCACCCCAGCGTGTCGAGGAGCGCGGGGCCACCGGGCCCTCGGTCGAAGCGGGCCGCCGCCGAGCCGACCGCCGCGGCCACCGTCAGCAGGCCGGCGGCGGTGTGCGCGGCGCGCAGCCGGGCGACCAGGCGACGGCCGTACCAGAAGCCGGGGCGGCCAAGCGAGGTGCCGCCGGACTCCTCGTCGGGCTCGGTGTCACGGGACATCGGCTGCTGGGACTCGTAGGCGCTCCAGGTGCGGCGGGACAGGTACCAGAGCAGGCCGGTGAGCGCGGCGGGGACCACGGCCGCGAGGGCGAGCCTGCGGCCGGGGTGGCTCCACCAGCCCGCGTCCGGGACCGTGGGCGAGAGGAAGCCCAGCCAGCTGTTGCGCTCGGCGCACGCGGGGGTGCCCGCGCACTGCCAGGCCGCGAGGTCCAGGGCGACCTCGCAGGCGGCGGCGACGAGCAGCACGGTCAGGGTGAGACCCGCGAGCCGTACGAGCAGGCCGTAGAGACGTACGGTCCGTGCGCGGTCGTGCGTGGTGGGGCGCATCCAGTGGGCGAGGTTGACCACCATGAACGGCAGTAACAGCAGCCACAGGGCGCGGGCGCTGTTTCCCGAGGTGAGGTTGCACCAGACGTAGGCCTCGGGCACCGGTCTGCCCCGGTAGTCGTCCGGTCGCTCCTCGGCGTCGACGTCGTCGGCCCGTCGGAACACGGCGGCGGTGTCGTCGCCGGTGATCCGCACGGTCCGTGGATCGTCGAGCATCTCCTGTGGTGTGGTCCCGCCGACGCCGTGAACCAGGAGTTCCAGGGCAATTCCGGCATTCTCGTGTCTCTGCGCACGTTCCACTGTTCGCACTTCCCCCGTGACGAGCCGTTGGCCTCTGTCCGTGCGGGCACAAGGATCTCCGCAAAGAGGGTCCCCTACACCTCTCGTCACGCAATCTCCCCGATCCGTGTGAAGAACAGGGGAAGGGCAGTTGTGGTCGTGGCATGCGCGCGTCGCGACAGCCAGTGGCGCGAGGGGTACCTGCCCGTGCGAGTATGGGACCTCCCGTGCGCCGGGAGGGGTGAGAATGTCCTCATCAGAGCAGGTGCGCGGGCGTGGCGGACTGCTTGAGGCGAAAGGACCGGAGCGTACGTGAGTGAGAATCAGAACCTCCTCGCGGAGCAGCGGCGCGCCCTGATCCTTGACGAGGTTCGGCGCCGGGGCGGGGTACGCGTCAACGAGCTGACCCGCAAGCTCGGCGTGTCGGACATGACCGTGCGGCGCGATCTCGACGCGCTCGCCCGGCAGGGCGTACTGGAGAAGGTGCACGGCGGCGCGGTCCCGGTGGTCGAGGCCAGCACCCACGAACCGGGCTTCGAGGCCAAGTCGGGTCTGGAGCTGACGGCCAAGGAGGACATCGCGCGGGCGGCGGCCGAGCTGGTGGCGCCGGGCAGCGCGATCGCGCTCTCGGGCGGCACGACGACGTACGCGCTGGCCCACCAGCTGGTCGAGGTGCCCGACCTCACGGTGGTCACGAACTCGGTGCGGGTGGCCGACGTCTTCCACGCGGCGCAGCGCACCACGGGCCCCCGGCAGGGCGCGGCCACGGTCGTGCTGACCGGCGGGGTGCGCACGCCGTCCGACTCGCTGGTGGGTCCGGTGGCCGACCAGGCGATCGCCGCGCTCCACTTCGACGTGCTGTTCCTCGGTGTGCACGGCATATCGGTGGAGGCCGGCCTGTCCACGCCGAACCTCGCGGAGGCCGAGACGAACCGGCGCCTGGTGCAGTCGGCGCGGCGGGTCGTGGTGGTCGCCGACCACACCAAGTGGGGTGTGGTGGGGCTGAGTTCGTTCGCGGCGCTGGAGCAGGTCGACACGCTGGTGACGGACGCCGGCCTCGACAGCGAGGCGCGCTCGGAGATCTCCGAGCAGCTGCGTCGGCTGGTGGTGGCGGGCGAGCCCGATGAGGGTGCAGACATCTGACGGGGCGCCAGCTATGGTGACGCTGCTCGGAGCGGCGTCGGCATAGGGGGTTTCGCCCATGGCTCACCTGCTGCGTGAGGTACGGCTCGACTTCGTCGGGACCGCGCCCGTACGGCATGTCTTCGCGCGCGAGGTCTCCGCTCCCCCGGAGACGGTGTACCGCGCGCTGGCCGAGGACGTGCCGGGCTGGACGCAGTGGTTCCCGGCGGTGACGCTGGCCCGTCCGCTGGACGACGGAGCCCGGCGCGAGATCCGACTCAAGGGCGGCACGCGCTTCGAGGAGACGATCCTCGCGGCGAAGAGCCCCGAGGTGTACGCCTACCGCGTCGACGTCACCAATGCGCCGGGAGCGCGGGCCATGGTCGAGGAGTGGCGGCTCGCCCCGGCGGGGGCGGGCACCCGGGTGCAATGGACGTTCGCGGTGGACGGCACGGCGCCCTTCCGGTTCGCCTTCGGTATCGCCCGGCCCGGTCTGGGCCGGGCGTTCCGGGACGCGGTGACCGCCCTGGACCGGCGGCTCTCGGCCGCGGCGCGCTAGCCGCGCGGCGGGCGGGAATCTGACGACAGGGCCTAGGACGGCCCGCTGGCGTTTGACGTCCGGAATCCGATGCCGTCGAGGATCCTGCTCAGGACGCGGTCACTGTCGTCCGCATCGGCGGCTGGGGCGTGTTCTGTGATCCCCATGCCGGCGATGTGGAAGCGCCGGGTGAGCGCGTGCAGTGCGGTGCGCAACTGGTCGGGGTGCAGGCCCCCGGGTTCGGGGCAGGACAGGCCGGTGAAGTGCGCGGGGTCCAGTACGTCCAGGTCCACGTGGATGTAGAGGTGCGTGGCCCCTGTGGCCGCCACCGCGGCGAGCAGTGGGTCCGGCTCTCGGAGGGCCCGCACGGACAGCGCCCCGATTCCTTCGGAGTCGATGAAGTCCCGCTCCGCGGGATCGAGGGCGCGGACGCCCGCGAGCACGATCTGCCGGGCGGAAAGCCGCTCCCCCGGCTCGGGCACCAGTGGTGACGGCCCTTGGCCGAGCAGGGTGCGCAGGACCATGCCGTGGAAGCCCCCGGAGGGGGACGTGTCGGGGGTGTTGAGGTCGGCGTGGGCGTCGAACCAGACGACGGCCAGGCTGTCGCCGTGGCGGGCGACGGCGCGGGCGACGGGCGCGAGCTCGATGCCGCAGTCGCCTCCCACGGCGAGGAGTGTCTCGTCGTCGCCGGTCCGGCGCAGCGCGGTCCTGGTCGCCTCCAGTGAGCGGCTCAGCGCGTCGAGGTAGCGTACGCCGTCGTGGTCCTGTCCAGGGCTGGGATCGACGTCGACGACGGTGCGTGCCGCCGCGGGGAGCAGCGCGCTCAGGCGGTGCGCGCCCTCGGCCAGCCGGCGGGGGTGGCGGGCGGCCGATCCCTGCCACTGAGGGATCACGAGCACCGTGGGGGATCCGTTGCCGCGGTCGTGCCCGGTCATGTGGTGTAGTCCGCGTTGACGCGGACGTAGTCGGCGGACAGGTCGCAGCCGTAGACCGTGGCTTCGGCCGACCCGAGGCCGAGCGTGATGACGATGTCGACCTCGTCCCGGCGCATGAGGGCGACGAGTCGGTCGAGGGTGTCGGCCTCGGGTTCCTCGGGATACACCTCGATGTCGCCGAAGCTCACGGTGACCTTGCCGGGCACGATGGTGGTGTCGTCGGTGTTCTTGCCGATGGCCATCAGGACGCGGCCCCAGTTGGGATCGGCGCCGTGGACGGCGGTCTTGACCAGCGGGGAGTTCACCACGCTCTTGGCGATGCGTTTGGCCTGCGCGGGGTCGCCGGCCCCGCCGACCGTGACCCGCAGGAGCTTCGTGGCGCCTTCGCCGTCACTGGCCAGTTGCCGGGTGAGGTCCAGGCAGAGGTCGGCGAGCGCTTCGGCGAACCGAGTGGGATCGACCGGCCCCGCGGCGCCGTTGGCGATGACCGCCACGGTGTCGGAGGTGGAGGTGTCGGTGTCGACACTCAGGCAGTTGAAGGTGTGGTCCACCGCTGTGCGCAGGGCGCCATCCAGGTCGGACGGGGCCAGTTCGGCGTCGGTGAACACATAGGCCAGCATCGTGGCCATGTTGGGCTCCAGCATGCCGACGCCCTTGGCCACGCCCACGATGCAGGCCTGTCCGACGGTCCGTACGGCGGTCTTCGGCCGGGTGTCGGTGGTCATCATCGCGCGGGCCACGTCCAGCGGTGTCGCCCGGAACGCCGCGAGGCCCTGCTGGGCGGTCTCGTCGAAGTGGGCGCGGATGGTGTCCATCGGCAGGGGGCGGCCGATGACGCCCGTGGAGCCGACCAGCACCTCGTCCTGAGGGACGCCCACGATCCCGGCGACACGGCGGACCACCTCGGCGGCGTTCTCCTCGCCCTGACGGCCGGTGGCGACATTCGCGTTGTTCGCCAGCGTCGTCACGGCACGCAGCTTCTGCCCTGCGGCGTGCACCCGGCTGAGGACCACGGCCGGGCCCGCGAAGAGGCTCCGGGTGAACATCGCGGCACTGGTGGCCGGGCGGTCCGACACGACTACGGAGATGTCGTCGCCGTGCTCACGCAGTCCGCCGTGCCCGGTGTAGGCCCGGAAGCCGGTCGGCCATGCCAGGGGGTCTGAGTCTCGAGTCGATGAATGATCATGTGGCATGTCGCATATATTTGCATGACGGACGTGGGCTGTCCACGCACTTCCAAAGGCCTCCCGCACAAACGCCGTTCAGGCGGGCGGCGGGCCGATCCGCACGACCCGATCCGCCACCACCCGCCCGGACGTCGCCGGTCACTCGGGCCAGACCCCGGTGGCCAGGAGGTGCTCGATGGCCGTCGAGTACGGCGCGATGTCCAGGCCCTGCTCGGTCAGCCAGGTGTCCGAGTAGTACTTGTCGAGATACCGGTCCCCCGGGTCGCACAGCAGCGTCACCACGCTGCCCTGACGTCCCTCGGCGACCATCTCGGCGACGATCTTCAGCGCGCTCCACAGACCGGTGCCGGTGGAGCCGCCCGCCTTGCGGCCGATGGCCTGTTCCAGGGCGCGCACGGCGGCGACGCTCGCCGCGTCCGGCACCTTCATCATGCGGTCGATGGCGCCCGGCACGAAGCTCGGCTCCATGCGCGGCCGGCCGATGCCCTCGATGCGCGAGCCGCAGTCACAGGTGACGTCCGGATCGCCGGTGGTCCAGCCCTCGAAGAAGCACGAGTTCTCCGGGTCGGCGACACAGATGCGGGTGTCGTACTGCATGTAGTGGACGTACCGGGCGATGGTCGCCGAGGTGCCGCCCGTGCCGGCCGTCGCGACGATCCACGCGGGCTCCGGGAACCGCTCCAACTCAAGCTGACGGAAGACGGATTCGGCGATGTTGTTGTTGCCGCGCCAGTCCGTGGCCCGTTCGGCGTAGGTGAACTGGTCCATGTAGTGGCCGCCCGTCTCCACCGCCAGACGGGCCGACTCCTCGTACATCTTCCGTGAGTCGTCCACGAAGTGGCACTGTCCGCCGTGGAACTCGATCAGACGGATCTTCTCGGCGCTCGTCGTGCGCGGCATGACCGCGATGAAGGGCACGCCGATCAGCTTCGCGAAGTACGCCTCGGAGACGGCCGTGGAACCACTGGACGCCTCGATCACCGGGCGGCCCGGCCGGATCCAGCCATTGCACAGGCCGTAGAGGAAGAGGGAGCGGGCGAGCCGGTGCTTGAGGCTGCCGGTCGGATGGGTCGACTCGTCCTTCAGATACAGGTCGATGCCCCACTGCTCCGGCAGCGGGAAGCGCAACAGATGGGTGTCGGCCGAACGGTTGGCGTCCGCCTGGACCTTGCGTACGGCCTCTTTCAGCCAGGTGCGATAGGTGGCGTCGCTGTGGTCGACGTCGAGGGTCACGCCGGACGGGGTCTGCTGGACGGTGCTCACGGCGCTGCTCCTCATGCTGTGCGGCGACGGCGACTCACACGGCCGTCGCTTCGAGCATAAACACCTTTCGCACGCTTCTCACCTGCATAAACACACCTTTGAGAGCCTCAAAGGCACCACTGGGGCGGCCGTGTCACCCGGTGCTTGGGGGCGCATTCGCGCGAGTGCTCCGAACGGCCCGCTCAGCGGCGACATGCGCACTGGTGCTCCACGCGGGACGCGGGCAGACTGCAGCGGACGGGACGCGATCCCGAACGGGGTGCACACTGGATCACGACCAGAGCCGGCACCCGCGCAGGACGAGCCGGCACACCGACGCGCACAAGGGGGCGGGGCATGGCGGAGCCGGAGTTCAGGGCCACTGGCGTGCGGATCGGGAAGCGGCTGCGTTCGCTGACCCGGGCCGGACAGGTGCGCATCAGCGACGGCAGGGTGCAGCTGCTCACCAGCTACGGCAGTGAGATCGACAGCGCGCCGGTGCAGGCCGTCCGGGCGTCCAAGCCCTGGTTCTCGGACGACCGGGCGCTGGCGGACCTCAACGGCAAGCGCTACTCGCTCACCCTCGGCGATCACGACCCCGCCCCGGGCGAGCCGGGGCCACCGGCGGCGCGCCGGTTCATAGAGGCCGTGCGCAAGGCCGCGGGGCGTAAGGCCTGAGTCACCGCGAGTTGCGGTACCGCACGCCCTGCGTCACGCTGGTCTCACGTCACTCTGGGTTTACCGGCGATAACGCTGCGAACCAGCCCGCCGGCCACGACAGCAGGCGGCCGTTTTCCTCAAGCGCTCTGCTGGATCCGTACTCCGTGTTCTTCCGGACCTCTTCAGTCGGGGAGTCGCAGCCGTGATCAGTTACCCAAGCAGGCACTGCACGGTGGAGCTCCAAGCCCTGCCGTCGCGGATCGGCCAGGTCCGCAGAATCGTCTCTGCGCAGTTGCGCTACTGGCATCTGGACGCCTTGATCGACCGCGCCGCGCTAGGTGTGACCGAGTTGCTGACCAACGTCCACCAGCACGCCCAGCCGGACAAGACGTGCACGGTCGAGATCGAGCTGCTGCTCGACCGGCTCATGGTCTCGGTGCGCGACCACGACCCGCGGTTGCCGGTCGTGGCGGACGTCAAGGCCGCCGAGGCCAAGGACGCCGACACGCTCGCCACCTGCGGACGCGGGCTGGCGATGGTGGCCGCCGTCAGCGAGAGCTGGGGCGTGCGGCCGGACGGCGAGTCCGGCAAGGTCGTGTGGTTCGCCCTGCCCACGCCGGTGGCGGCACGGGGCACGCGGGCGCGGGCCCCGCAGCGCACGGCGACCGTGGCCGTCGCGGTGGAGGAGCCCACGCGGCGGTTCGCGGAGGTCGGAGCGCGGGTCGACCTGCGCCGGCCCGAGCATGCTCCCGCCCGGTCGGCCGTTGTCGGTTGACCGGGCGGTGAGGGGGGTTGTCGGTTGACCTGGTGTGGCCTGACGGCCGGGCGGTGAGCGGGCTGGGCCGCTGTCGCGCGGACGGGCTACTCGGCGGCTATGGCGCGCAGGACGTCCAGTCGTGCGGCTCGGCGCGCCGGGCGTAGGCCTGCCAGGGCTCCTGCGGTCACGCCCACCAGGGCTACGACCAGGAGTTGCAGGGGTGGTATCGCGAAGGCGAAGGCGCTGTCGCTCGCGCCGTCGGAGGCCTTGACCAGGACCCAGCCGAGGAAGGCGCCGAGGGCGAGGCCGCCGACCGTGCCGAAGGCCGCCACGAGGACCGACTCCCAGCGGACCATCGCGCGCAGTTGGGGGCGGGTCTGGCCGACGGCCCGCAGGAGGCCGAGTTCGCGGGTGCGTTCGTGGACGGCGAGGGTGAGGGTGTTGGCGATGCCGAGGAGGGCGATGAGCACCGCGAGGGCCAGCAGCGCGTAGACGAGGGTGAGCATCATGTCTATTCCGCCGGCCGAGGACCGCGCGTACTCGTCCCGGGTCTGGACCTCGGGGTTGCCGTACCGGGCCGCGACCTTCTCCACCGCCGCCTTGCCCGTGTCCGTGTTCACGCCGTCCTTGAAGGAGACGGCGAGGAGGGTGTCGGCGTCCTGGGTGCGGTGCGGGGCCCAGGCCTCGCGGGTGATGACGTAGTCGCCGGCGAGTTCGGAGCGGCCGTAGACCGCTCGGACCGTGAAGGTCTCGGTACGGCCGTCGGTGAAGGTGAGGCGGGCCTGGTCGCCGGTCGTCAGGTGTTGCTTGTCGGCCTCCTTCCGGGTGATGGCCATGCCATGGGTGCCGAGGTCGGTGAGGGAGCCGTGGACGGTGCCGAGGTCGAAGGTGCGTTCCAGGGCGACCGGATCGGTGACGGTCAACGCCCTTCCCTTGCCGTCCACTTCGGCGACTCCGCGGCCGAGGCCGACGGCCGTGTCCACCTCGGGCAGCCGCTGGACCGCGGCGGCGAGGCGCGGGCTCAGGCCGCTGCCGCCCGCGCCGAACGACGGGGTGCTGACGGCCACGTCGCCCGCGAAGGACCGGGAGACCGTCTGGTCCATCGTCGCCTTCAGCGAGGCTCCGAAGACCGTGAAGAGGGACACGACGGCCACGCCGATCATCAGGGCGCCGGCGGTGGCGGCCGTGCGCTTCGGGCTGCGCAGGGCGTTGCGCCGGGCGAGGCCGCCGGTGACGCCGCGCAGTCGGTCGAGAGGGCCGCCGAGGATGCGTACGGCCGTCGTGGAGGCGACCGGGCCGAGGACCACGAAGGCGGCCAGGGCGAGGACGGCGCCGGTGCCCGCCAGCCAGAGGGACGGGGTCAGCAGGACTCCGCCGAGCGTCACGCCGAGCGCCAGGGCGATCAGGCCCATGCCCGTGACGGCTCGGGTCCTGGAGGCGCCGGAGGTGTCGACGGCCGTCTCGCGCAGGGCGGCCAGGGGTGCGGTGCGGCCGGCCCGGCGGGCGGGGAGCAGGGCGGAGCCGAGGCAGACCACGACGCCGACCGCGAGCGGCAGGGTCATGGAGAGAGGCTTCAGCACCAGGTCGGCCTCGGGGAAGGGGAATCCGATCGCCGGGAACAGGGCCTGGAGGCCGGCCGCGATGCCGATGCCGCCCGCGAGACCTGCCACCGACGCGGCGACGGCGACGGCGGTCGCCTCGACGAGGGTCGACGCGGTGAGCTGGCGGCGGGAGGCACCGAGGGCACGCAACAGGGCGTTCTCGCGGGTGCGTTGGGCCACGACGATCGCGAAGGTGTTGTGGATCGAGAAGGTCGCCACCAGGAGGGCCACACCGGAGAAGACCAGGAGGAAGGTGGTGAACAGGTTCAGGAACTGACTGGAGATCATGTCGGTGTTCTCGGCCGCCGACTCCTGGCCGGTGATGGCCTCGACACCGTCGGGCAGCACCGTCGTCAGTTCGTCGACGAGCTCCTGCTGGCTGGTGCCGGGAGCGGCCCGCACCTGGATGCTCGCGGCCTCCCCGGGGCGAGCCGTGAGGTACTTCTCGGCGTCGGCCCGGGTCATACCGGTGAACGTCACCTGTGCCATGCCGTCCTCGCCGCCGAAGGTCGCGAGGCCGACGATGGTCACCTTGACCGGGTCGGGTGTGCGCAGGGTCGTGGTGTCGCCGATCCTCAGGTCGCCGCGCTCGGCGGTCCCCCGGTTCACGACGACCTCGCCGGACTTCTGCGGGGCGCGGCCCTCGGCCAGGCGGTACGGGTTGAGCTGCGGGTCGGTGATCCAGTTTCCCGCGAGGGTGGGCGGGCCCTGGCCGCCGATGGGGTCGCCGTTCCGGCCGACGAGTTGACCGGCGCCCTGGATGTCGGGCGCGGCGGCGGCGACGCCGGGGGCCCGCTCGATCGTGGTGACGAGATCGGTGCCGACCGGTTCGCGTACGCCCTCGCTCTCGCCGGGCGTGGTGACGGCGTCGGCGCTGCGGACGACGGCGTCCGTGCCGCTGGTGGCGTTGCCGAACATGGTGTCGAAGCCGGCGCGCAGGGTGTCGCCCATGACGAGGGTTCCGGCGAGGAAGGCCACGCCGAGGAAGACCGCGAGGAACGTACCGGCGAAGCGGCGCTTGTGGGCGCGCAGGGAGGAGACGCTCAGGCGGACGGAGGCGTTCATGCCGTTCATGGCGTTCGCGGCGTTCATGAGGGCACCTCGAAGGCTTTCATGCGGTCCAGGACCCTGTCGGCGGTCGGGGCTTCCATACGGTCGACCAGGCGTCCGTCAGCGAGGAAGACGACCTCGTCGGCGTGGGCGGCGGCCACCGGGTCGTGGGTGACCATGACGACCGTGCGGGAGGTCTGGCGCACCGTGCGGCCGAGCAGGCCGAGCACCTCCTCGCCGGAGCGGGAGTCGAGGTTGCCGGTGGGCTCGTCGGCGAACACGACGTCCGGCTGCCCGGCGAAGGCCCGGGCCACGGCGACGCGCTGCTGCTGGCCGCCGGAGAGTTCGGAGGGGCGGTGGTGGAGCCGGTCGCGCAGGCCGACCACGTCGATCAGCGCGTCGATCCACTCCCGGTCGCCCTTGCCGCCCGCGAGGTCCAGCGGAAGGGTGATGTTCTCCGCGACGGTCAGCGTCGGCACCAGGTTGAAGGCCTGGAAGACGAAGCCGACGCGGTCGCGGCGCAGAAGGGTGAGGCGGCGGTCGTCGAGGCCGCCGAGGTCGGTGTCGCCGATGTGGGCGGTGCCCGAGGTGAGCGTGTCGAGGCCGGCGGCGCAGTGCATCAGGGTGGACTTGCCGGAGCCCGAGGGCCCCATGATCGCGGTGAAGCGGCCGACCGGGAAGTCGACGCTCACCCCGTCCAGGGCCCTCACGCTGGTGTCGCCGGTGCCGTACACCTTCACGGCGTCGACTACGCGGGCGGCCGTCGGCACGGTGGTCGTGACGGTCGCGGTCGTCATGCCGCACCGCCCTTGCCGCTGCGGCCGAACTGCTCGTCCAGGACGGACAGCCGGCGCCAGTACTCGTCCTCGTCGATCTCGCCGGAGGCGAAGCGGTGGCCGAGCACGGTGATGGGTGAGTTGTCGTCGGCGGCGGGCCGCCAGGGGCCGCGGCGTCCGCGCCACACGGTGCGTCGCAGCAGGGTGATGCCGCCGATCACGACGGCCGCCCAGATCAGCGGGAAGAGGAGGATCCACGGGCCGGGGCCGCCGTCGGCGAAGTGAGCCAGGGTCTGCATCTCGAGTCATCTCCCGAGTTCGGATGGTTCGTTCGGTGATGCTTCGAGGCTCGCGCCGGAAGGGGGTCCGAGTCGTCGTACGGCCAGCGGCAGTGTGCGTACCTCGTGGGGAGTAGGCGGGGCGGACTGCTCTGCTCCCCTGGGGCTCGACTTCTGTAACTACTAGTATGTACAGTGAGGGCATGAGCACCTCGGACACCCCGGACCGGCTGATCGAGTCCACCCGCGAACTGCTGTGGGAGCGCGGCTATGTGGGCACCAGCCCCAAGGCGATCCTGGAGCGTTCGGGCGCCGGGCAGGGCAGCATGTACCACCACTTCAAGGGGAAGCCGGATCTCGCACTGGCCGCGATCCGCCGTACCGCCGAGGAGATGCGGGCTACCGCCGCGGGAGTACTCCACGGGCCGGGCACGCCGTACGAGCGCATCGAGGCGTACCTGCGTCGCGAGCGCGATGTGCTGCGCGGCTGTCCGGTCGGCAGGCTGACGATGGACCCGGACGTGATCGCCAGCGACGAACTGCGGGCCCCGGTCGACGAGACGCTCGACTGGCTGCGCGAACGGCTCGCCGGGATCGTCGAGGAGGGCAAGGAGCGGGGACAGTTCGCGTCCGGGCTCGACGGTGAGGCGATCGCGGCGACGATCGTCGCGACCGTCCAGGGAGGCTATGTCCTCGCCCGGGCGTCCGGTTCGCCCGCCGCGTTCGACGTGGGCGTCCGGGGGCTGCTGTCCCTTCTCGCGCCGCACCAGGACCAAGGCCAGGACCAGGACCCGTACCAGCACCGTGACCGCTAGGAAGGCGCCCGATGCACGCGATGCAGTACGAGCTCACACTGCCTGCCGACTACGACATGCGGATCATCCGCCGTCGCGTCGCGAGCCGCGGGCATCTGCTCGACGACTGGCCGGGCTTGGGCCTCAAGGCGTACCTGACGCGCGAGCGCGGTGTGCACGGATCGCCGGTCAACCAGTACGCGCCGTTCTATCTGTGGAACACCGTCGCGGGGATGAACGCCTTCCTCTGGGGAGGCCCTTTCCAGGGCATCGTCGACGACTTCGGGCGGCCGTCGGTACGGCAGTGGTCCGGGCTGGCGTACGAGGAGGGCGGCGCCGCCGGCTCCCCCGGACGGGTCGCGGTGCTGCGGCGCCAACAGGTGCCGGACGGCGGACAGTTGAGCGACGTCATGGCGGAGGCGGCGCGGGAGACCGAGCGGATCGCCCGCGAGGGCGGCTCGGTGCTGTCGGCGGCTGCCGTGGACGCGAGCCGTTGGGAGCTGATCCACTTCTCCCTCTGGGAGAACGACACGCCCAAGGCCGACGGCGACAGGTACGAGGTGCTGCACGTCTCCGCGCCCGGGCGGGAACGGCCGCGGGGCTGACAAGGAAGTTCACAGCGAGGAGACCCGGACATGCCCTTCGTTCGCATCGACGCCCTGGGAGCCGATCCCGAGCGGCTGGACGCGCTCGGCCGTGCCGTGCACGACGCCCTGGTGGAGGCCGTCGGGATCCCGTCCGACGACCGGTTCCAGGTACTGGTCGGCCATGACGGCACCCACAGCACGCTCCGCTACGACCCCGACTATCTGGGCATCCACCGGGACGACGGCCTCGTCTACGTCACGATCACCCTGCGCTCCGGGCGGACCCCCGCGCAGAAGCAGGCCCTGTACCGGAGGATCGCCGAACTCGCCCACGACTACGCGGGGACCGAGCCACGGAACGTGTTCGTCAACCTGATCGAGAACGAGCCGATCAACTGGTCGTTCGGCGACGGGGTGGCGCAGTACGCCGACTCGCCCGCTCCCGTCGACTCCCCCGCCCCCGCCGACCTCACGTCTCCCTGAGGTCCAGGCGTCCGATCCGGGCCACGTTCTCCCGGTCCTCCGCGTCACCGCTGGCCTCGCCGGCGAACCAGGCGTCGAGGATCTCCTTGAGCAGGGGCTCGGACGTCAGGCGCAGGCTGAGGGCGAGCACGTTGGCGTCGTTCCAGCGGCGGGCGCCGTCCGCCGTGTAGGCGTCCGTGCACAGGGCCGCCCGTACGCCCGGCACCTTGTTCGCGGCGATCGACGCGCCCGTGCCGGTCCAGCAGCACACGACCGCCTGGTCCGCGCTTCCGTCGGCGACCTCGCGGGCGGCGGCCGCGGAGCAGGCGGCCCACTGGGGGTCGGCGCCGGGGCTGAGGGCGCCGTGGGTCACGACGTCGTGGCCGCGGCCGCGCAGCTCGGTGACGAGGAGGCGGGCGACGGGTTCGTCCATGTCCGAGGAGACCGAGATCCGCATGTGCCGAGCCTACCGCTGGGCATGCGCCCGCCCGGCCTGCGGCCGAGCATGGAGAGGAGCGGTGGGAACGGCCGAGGAGGAACCATGCCGACCCTGCACATCGAGCATCCGATCACGGACTTCGCCAAGTGGAAGACGGCCTTCGACCGGTTCGCCCCGGCACGCGCGGACGCGGGTGTACGCCACTACCGTGTCCAGCAGCCGGTCGACGACCCCGCGTACGTCGTCGTGGACCTCGACTTCGACGACGTGGCGGAGGCCGAGCGGTTCCTGGGGTTCCTGAGGTCGAGGGTGTGGTCGTCGTCCGAGAACGCGCCGGCGCTGGCCGGGTCGCCCCGGACGCGGATCCTGGAGACCGCCGACGAGCGGTGACCCAGGACCTGATCCCCCTAGGGCACCAGCGCCCCGAGCGGATCGTCCAGCACCGGCTGCCACGCCAACTCGGCCGCGCCGACCAGGCTGTTGTGGTCGAGGGTGCAGGCGAGGATCGGGACGCCGCCGCTCTGGCCCCACAGGCTGCGGTCGGCGACGACGGCGCGCAGGCGGTCGGGGTCGGTGTCGAGGAGGGTGCGGTGCAGGCCGCCCAGGATGATGCGGTCCGGGTTGAGGATGTTGACCAGGCCGGCCAGGCCCAGGCCGAGGCGGTCGATGAGGGCCTCGGTGGCCGTGCGGACCGCGGGGTCGTCGTACTGGGTGCGGATCAGGTCCTTGGCCTGCTGGAGCAGGGAGCCCTCGGGGCCGGGCTCACGGCCGGCCGCGGTGAGCAGTGCCAGCGGGTCGGTCTCGACGTCCAGGCAGCCGCGGCTGCCGCAGTGACAGGGTCTCCCCTCGGGGTGCACGGTGAGGTGGCCGACCTCCAGTGCCAGGCCCGAACTGCCGGTGTGCAGACGGCCGTCCAGCACCAGCGCGCCACCGACACCCCGGTGCCCGGTGGCCACGCACAGCAGGTCGCGGGAGCCGCGCCCGGCGCCGTGCCGGTGCTCGGCGAGGGCGGCGAGGTTGACGTCGTTGGCAGCGAAGGCCGGTTCGGTGATGCCGGCCGCGCGGACGCACTCCGTGAAGATCCGGCGTACCGGCGCGCCCGCGGGCCAGGCGAGGTGGAGGGGGTTCAGCGCCAGGCCGTCGGGTTCCGCGACCGCGGAGGGGACGGCGAGTCCGGCGCCGACGCAGCGCCGGCCGGTCGCGCGCAGCAGGTCGGCGCCGGCCTCGACCACCGAGCCGAGGACCTTCGCCGGATCGGCGTCGATCGTCTCGCGGCCGGGCGCGGTGGCGACGATACGACCGCCGAGGCCGACCAGTGCGGCCCGGAACCCGTCGGCGTGCACCTGTGCGGCGAGGACGACCGGGCCGTCCTCGGCGACCGCCAGCCGGTGGGAGGGCCGCCCCTGCGAGCCGGCGGCCGCGCCGGGCCGGGCGTCGACCCGGATCAGCCCGAGGGCCTCCAGTTCGGCGGCGACCGCGCCGGCGGTGGCCCGGGTCACGCCGAGTTCGGCGGTGAGGACGGCGCGCGTGGGGGCGCGTCCGGTGTGCACGAGCTCCAACGCGGGTCCGAGCGCACCGCGCCCTCGGTCCAGCCGCGTCCTCGAGGTGGTCCCTTCCCCCGCCGTCCGGGGGTCCGCCTTGCCGCTCATGAGGGCGAGTCTCCCATGATCCGCAGGTGCCGGGGCCTACCGGCCGCTCACTCTGAGCGTGATGTTCAGCCGCCCGGTCAGCCCCAACTCCGGCGGTGCGGTGCCCGGCTGCACCTTCGGCACACCGTGGTGGGCCAGCCGCGCCGGGCCGCCGAACACGAACAGGTCGCCGCTGCGCAGCTCGACGTCCGTGTACGGCCGGGTCCGGGTCTCGGGGTTGCCGAAGCGGAAGACGCAGGTGTCGCCGAGGCTCAGGGACACCACCGGGGCGTCGGAGTGCTCGTCGCTGTCGCGGTGCATGCCCATGCGGCGTCGGCGTCGTAGAAGTTGATCAGGGCGATGTCGTACGCGGCCGCCGTGTACGCGGCCCGCGGCTCGCCCAGTGCGTCGCGGACCGCGCGGCGGCCCAGCTCGCCCAGCCAGTCGGGGAAGGGTTTCACCGGGGCTCCGTCGCCGTCGACGACCGTACGGGCGTAGCCGTACGGGTACCAGTGCCAGCCGAGGCAGACCTGGCGGGCGGTCATGGTGCCGCCGCCGGGGGTGCGCACCGTGCGCAGTCCGGCCGGTGGCCGGGCCCAGGTGCGGCAGGCCTCCAGCAGCTCGCGCTGCAGGCCCGGATCCAGCCAGTCGGGCACATGGACCGCGCCCGGCGCGACCTGCGTGCGCTCCCGGGGGAACAGCTCGGCCTCCATGCCTCCCATCCTCCCTCACCGGCGTCGAGCCGCGGCCCGGGGCGTGCCTGGCCTTCGCCGGGGTCGCTTAGCCTTGACGCACGATGAACGACCGTATGACGACGCCCTGGGGCGAGCTCGCGCTGACCCGTTTCCCCGAGGACCCCCGTGAGAGGCTGCGCGCCTGGGACGCCTCCGACGAGTACCTCCTGAGGCATCTCGCCGAGCGGGAGGTGCCGCTGTCCGGGACGGTCGTGGTCGTCGGTGACCGTTGGGGCGCCCTGGTCACGGCGCTCGCGGCGCACGGCCCGGTGCAGATCACCGACTCCTACCTGACCCAGGAGGCGACCCGGGCCAACCTCGACCGGCACGGTGTCGAGCCCGGCACCGTGCGCCTCCGCACCACGCAGGACCCACCGCCGGAGCGGGTCGATGTGCTGCTCGTGCGCGTACCGAAGAGCCTGGCGCTGCTGGAGGACCAGCTGCTGCGGCTGGCGCCCGCGGTGCACGAGGGCACGGTGGTGGTCGGCACCGGGATGGTGAAGGAGATCCACACCTCGACGCTCCAGCTGTTCGAGCGGATCCTCGGCCCCACCCGCACCTCGCTCGCCGAGCGGAAGGCCCGGCTGATCTTCTGCACGCCCGAGCCGTCCGTGGAGCGGCCCGCGAACCCGTGGCCGTACGTCTACGGCCTCCCCGACGGCATCGGCCCGGTCTCCGGGCGCACGGTCGTCAATCACGCGGGTGTCTTCTGTGCCGACCGGCTCGACATCGGTACGCGGTTCTTCCTGGGACATCTGCCCGGCGGCCGGGGCGGCCGGCGCGTGGTGGACCTGGGGTGCGGCAACGGTGTCGTCGGTACGGCGATGGCCCTGGCGAATCCGGACGCCGAGGTGCTGTTCGTGGACGAGTCGTTCCAGGCCGTGGCCTCGGCGGAGGCGACGTACCGGGCGAACGGGGTGCCGGGGCACGCCGAGTTCCGGGTGGGGGACGGGCTGGCGGGGGTGCCGGCCGGGAGTGTGGACCTCGTGCTGAACAATCCGCCGTTCCACTCCCACCAGGCGACGACCGACTCGACGGCGTGGCGGATGTTCGCGGGGGCGCGGCGCGCGCTGCGGCCGGGCGGCGAGCTGTGGGTGGTCGGCAACCGGCATCTCGGCTACCACGTGAAGCTGCGGCGGCTGTTCGGCAACAGTCAACTGGTCGCCGGGGACCCGAAGTTCGTGGTGCTCAGGGCCGTCAAGCGGTAGCCGTCACGGTCTCCGGCGCCAGGACCCGGATGATGTCGGCCACCGCCCGCACCATCGCCTCCCGGCCGACGCTCAGGTACTTGCGTGAGTCGACCGCCTCGGGGTGGGCGGCGAGGAAGTCCCGGATCGCTCCCGTCATGGCGATGTTGAGGGCCGTGCCGACGTTGACCTTGGCGATGCCGCCCGCGACGGCCGCGGTCAGTTCGCCGTCGGGGACGCCGGAGGAGCCGTGCAGGACGAGGGGGACGTCCAGGGCGTCGGCCAGGCGCTTGAGGAGGTCGTGGTCGAGGGTGGCGGTGCGGGTGGTCATGGCGTGCGAGCTGCCGACGGCGACGGCGAGGGCGTCGACGCCGGAGCCGGCGACGAAGGCGTGGGCCTCGGCCGGGTCGGTGCGGGCGCCCGGGGCGTGGGCATCGAGGGGCGGCTCACCGTTCTTGCCGCCCAGCCGCCCCAACTCGGCTTCGATCCACAGCCCTTGGGCGTGCGCCCAGTCCACGGCGGTCTTCGTCGCGGCGAGGTTGTCGGCGTACGGCAGTCTGGCCGCGTCGTACATCACGGAGCTGAACCCGGCGTCCGGCGCCTGACGCAGCAGGTCGTCGCTCTGGATGTGGTCGAGGTGCAACGCGACGGGCACGGCGGCGTGTTCGGCGGCGGCGACGGCGGCGCGGGCGAGCGGGAGGAGGCGTCCGTAGCGGAACTTGACGGCGTTCTCGCTGACTTGGAGGACGACGGGTGAACCCACCGACTCCGCACCGGCGATGACGGCCTCGATGTGCTCCAGGGTGATGACGTTGAAGGCGGCGACGGCGGAGCGGGCTGCGGCGGCGCGGGTGATGAGCTCGCCGGTGGTCACGAGGGGCACGGCCTGTCCTTTCTCGGCGTGTGCGGGGTGAGGCGCGTGTCAGGGGGTGAGGATCACCGAGCGGGTGAGGTGGCGTGGCCGGTCCGGGTCGAGGCCTCGGGCCGCGGCCACGGCGACCGCGAGGCGCTGGGCACGGACCAGTTCGGCGAGCGGGTCGAGGCGGCCCTCGATCCACCGTCCGCCGGTGGATCGCACCTGTTCGGCCAGTCCCTCGGGTGCCTCACCGAACATCCAGGTGGCGGTGCCGCTCGTGGTGATGCTGATCGGGCCGTGCCGGTACTCCATGGCCGGGTAGGCCTCGGTCCAGGCGAGGGACGCCTCGCGCATCTTCAGCCCGGCCTCGTTGGCGAGTCCCACGGTCCAGCCCCGGCCGAGGAAGGTGAACTGCCCGCATTCCACGAGCCCGTCGGGCAGGTCGTCGGCGAGCGCGGTGCGGGCGTCGGCCACGACGGCGTCGGTGTGCAGGCCGAGGTGGGCGCGGAGCAGGGTGAGGGCGGTGGTGGCGAAGCGGGTCTGCACGACGGAGCGTTCCTCGGCGTAGTCGAGGACGACGACGTCGTCGGCGGCCGTCATGACGGGCGTGTCCGGGTCGGCGGTCAGTGCCGTGGTGGGCGTACGTCCCTTCAACTCACCCAGCAGGTCGAGCACTTCGGTCGTCGTGCCGGAGCGGCTCAGGGCGAGGACCCGGTCGTAGGCGCGTCCCTGCGGGAACTCCGAGGCGGCGAAGGCGTCCGTCTCTCCCCGGCCGCATCCCTCGCGCAGTGCGGCGAAGGCCTGTGCCATGAAGTACGACGTCCCGCAGCCGACGACCGCGACCCGCTCCCCCGGTTCGGGCAGGGCCCCGCCGAGGCCGGTCGCCTCGGTCGCCGCGCGGGTCCAGCACTCGGGCTGGCTGTTGAGCTCGTCCTCGACATGCGTCATGCCGCCGTCCTTCACGCTCTCGATGAGCATCGCCATGATGGTGATTGTTCTTGCAAGATATCGCTAGTTTTCGAGCAGAATCAAGCATTGCGCTGGAGAGGGGTGCGCTAAGGTCGCCGGAGATCGGGGAAAGATCGAGGAATGGAGGGCGGATGTCGCGCGACGCCCGCTGGAAGGCGCTGCTGGAGCTGCTCGTGGAGCGGGGCCGGCTGGACGTCGAGGAGGCGGCGGCCGAGCTGGCGGTCTCGGCCGCGACGATCCGCCGCGACTTCGATCAGCTCGCCGAGCAGCAGATGCTCGTCCGCACGCGGGGCGGCGCGGTCGTGCACGGAGTGTCGTACGAACTGCCGCTGCGCTACAAGACCGCCCGGCACGCCTCCGAGAAGCAGCGCATCGCCAAGGCGGTGGCCGACCTCATCGCGCCCGGCGAGGCGGTCGGGCTGACCGGCGGCACGACGACCACCGAGGTGGCGCGCGCCCTGGCCGTGCGCAGTGACCTGGTGTCCGGCACGCCCGCGCTGACCGTCGTCACCAACGCGCTCAACATCGGCAACGAGCTGGCCGTCCGCCCCCAGTTCAAGATCGTGCTCACCGGCGGGGTCGCGCGCCCGCAGTCGTACGAGCTCATCGGGCCACTCGCGGACGGGGTGCTGTCCCAGATCACCCTCGACGTGGCGGTCCTCGGGGTCGTCGGCTTCGACGCCACACACGGCGCCGCCGCGCACGACGAGGCGGAGGCGGCGATCAACCGGCTGCTGTGCGAGCGTGCCGAGCGAGTGGTCGTGGCCGCCGACTCCAGCAAGCTGGGCCGGCGGGCGTTCGCCCGGATCTGCGCGGCCGACGCGGTGGACACGCTGGTCACGGACACGGCGGCCACGCCCGAGACCGTACGGCTCTTCGAGGAGGCGGGTCTGCGGGTCATCGCGGTCTGAAGCCCTGGGCGGTGTCCGCACGGTCCCGTCGTCCGCGCGGAGGGCAGGCCCCCGGTGCTGACGCAAGAGGGCGCACCAGGCGTCGCGAGGCAGGCGGGACCGTGCGGACACGGCCTGGCGGTCCCGGCCCCGGACCCCGGCTCCCTCCCGTCAGATTCCACCTACGCTGGGAGCGAGGCGCACTGCGGTCAGGGAGTCGGCGGGCCAGGGAGGCTGCGATGAGCACAACCCCGATCGGTACGGACGCACCCACGGCATCGCGCTATCTGCCGATCGCCGAGCACGGGCTGATCGGCGATCTGCGCAGCGTGGCCCTGGTGGGGACGGACGGCACGATCGACTGGTACTGCTGCCCTTCCTTCGACGCCCCGAGCGTCTTCGCGGCGATCCTGGACGCGGAGCGGGGCGGCTGCTTCGAGCTGGCGGCGACGGTGCCGGCCAGGACCAAGCAGTTCTACTTCCCCGACACCAACGTCCTGATCACCAGGTTCTTCACCGAGGACGGCGTCGGCGAGGTGCAGGACTTCATGCCGGTGGACGGCAGCTCGGTCGAGTCCGAACGACACCGGCTGATCCGGCGGGTGGTGTGCGTACGCGGGTCGATCCCGTTCCGTACGCGGGTCGCGCCGCGCTTCGAGTACGGCACCGAGCCGCACACCGTCCGGATGGTGGGCGAGGTCGCGGTGTTCGAGTCCGAGAAGCTGTCGCTGGGGCTGACCTCGACCGTGCCGCTGGCGGTCGAAGGACCGGACGTGCGCGCCGAGTTCAAGCTCGCGCAGGGCGAGTCGGCGGTGTTCGCGCTGGACCGGCTCGGTGCCGAGCTGACGCTGCGCCGGTGTGCGCGGACCGAGGCCGAGGAGCAGTTCAACAGCACGGTGGCGTACTGGCGGAAGTGGCTGTCCGCCTCCCAGTACCGGGGCCGCTGGCGGGAGATGGTGCACCGCTCCGCGCTCACCCTGAAGCTGCTCACCTACGCGCCGACCGGCGCGATCGTGGCCGCTCCGACGACGAGCCTGCCCGAGCAGCTCGGCGGGGAACGCAACTGGGACTACCGGTACGTGTGGATGCGCGACGCCGCCTTCTGTGTGTACGCGATGCTGCGCCTCGGCTTCACCGAGGAGGCCGAGGCGTTCATGAACTTCCTGACCGAGCACGTCAGCCGGGGCGACGGCTGTCGGACCGGCCCGCTGCAGATCATGTACGGCATCGACGGCCGCGCCGAGCTGCCCGAGCGCGAACTCGGCCATCTGGAGGGGCACATGGGCTCGGCGCCGGTGCGCGTCGGCAACGCCGCCGCCGGCCAGCTCCAGCTCGACATCTACGGCGCGCTGATCGACTCGATCTACCTCTACGACAAGTGGGCCAAGCCGATCTCCAGCGACCAGTGGGACGACGTGTGCGCGCTGGTGGACTGGGTCTGCGCCAACTGGGACCAGCCGGACGAGGGCGTCTGGGAGACCCGCGGCGGCCGTAAGAACTTCCTTTACTCGCGGCTGATGTGCTGGGTCGCGATCGAGCGGGCCATCCGGATGGCGACCCGGCGTGGGCTGCCGGCGGATCTGCTGCGCTGGGGCGAGTGCCGGGACACGATCTACCGGCGGATCATGAAGCGGGGCTGGTCCGAGGCCCGGCGGGCCTTCGTCCAGCACGAGGACGACGACGTGCTGGACGCGGCGGTGCTGATGATGCCGCTGGCGAAGTTCATCGCGCCGACCGACCCCAAGTGGCTGTCCACGCTGGACGCCCTCACCGAGGACCTGGTGTCCGACTCCCTGGTCTACCGCTACGACCCGCAGGCGAGCCCCGACGGGCTGCGCGGCGACGAGGGCACGTTCTCCATCTGTTCGTTCTGGTACGTCGAGGCCATGGTCCGGGCCGGCCGGGTCGACGAGGCACGGCTGGCCTTCGAGAAGATGCTGACGTACGCCAACCATCTGGGCCTGTACGCCGAGGAGATCAGTCACACGGGTGAGCAACAGGGCAACTTCCCCCAGGCGTTCACCCATCTCGCCCTGATCAGCGCGGCCTTCAATCTGGACCGCGCCCTGGGATGAGTCCGTTCACAGAGCTCACGCCGGAGTGGGTCGCGGACACGTGCGGGGCGGTGACGTCCACCGACGGCGTGGTGGCGGTGTTCGACCCCGCCGTGCCCGCGGCGCAAGCGGTCTGACCGCGCTCAGACGGACGCCGTGCGACGGGCCAGCAGGGAGCGGTGGATCTCCCCCGCGCGGATCGCGGTGGTGGACAGCAGGGTCGAGGTGAGTCCGTGGGTGTGCTCGGTGCCGCCCTGGAGGTAGATCCCCGCGGTGACGTCGTTCGCGGTCTCCACGCGGTGGTCACGGGAGACGCGGATCGCGTCGCCGTCGTCCCGCAGACAGACCTTCGCCGCCTCGCCGAGCAGGGCGGTGAGGTCACGGGGCCGGTAGCCGGTGGCGTGCACGAGCAGGTCGGCCCGGAGCACCTGCTGCTCCCCGGTCGGCAGGAACTCCACCGCCACGTCGAGCGCGCCGTCGCCGCGTTCGTGGACGTCGCGGATGCGGGAGACGTTGAGGAAGCGCAGCCGCTCCCGGCCGGTGACCTTCTCCTGGTACGCCTGGGCGTACAGGGCCTCGATCAACTCCATGTCGACGACGGAGTAGTTGGTGGAGCGGTGGTAGTCGAACAGGGACTGTTTGACCTCGGAGGGCGCGCCGAAGTACACGTCCACCGCCTCCGGGTCGAAGATGCGGTTGGCGAACGGGCTGTCGTCGGCCGGGGTGTAGCCGTACTTGGCGAACACCGCGCAGACCTCGGCCTCGGGGAAGGAGCGGTGCAGGTAGTCGACGGTCTCGGCGGCGCTCTGCCCGGCGCCGAGGACGACCGCGCGGCGCACCGGCGCACCGGTGGCGGCGAGTTCGGTCACCCGGGGCAGTAACTGGCTGTTGTGCCAGACGCGTTCGGAGAGTTCGACGCCGGGCGGCACATGGGGTTCCAGTCCGACCGCGACGCTGATGTCGCGGGCCCGGCGGGTGACGGTCCGGCCGGGGCGCTCCGGGTCACGGCAGACCACGTCGAAGTGCGTCACCGTGCCCGTGTCGTCGCGGACGGGGTCGATGGCGGTCACCACATGGTCGTACGCCACCAGGTGCCGCACGCGCTCGGCGGCCCACTCGAAGTATGCGTGGAACTCCACGCGGAGCGGGAAGAGGGTCTTCTGGTTCAGGAAGTCGATCAGCCGGCCGCGCTCGCGCAGGAAGCACAGGAAGCTGAAGTCGCTGGCCGGATCGCGCAGCGTGACCAGGTCCTTGAGAAACGACACCTGCATCGTGGCGTCGTCGATGAGCATGCCCCGGTGCCAGCCGAAACCCGACTGCCGTTCCAGGAACAGGGCGTTGATCCGACGGTCCGCCGGAAGGTTCGCGTTGTGTTCGTCAATCGCTATGGCCAGGGCGAGATTTGACGGCCCGAAGCCGATTCCGAGGACGTCGTAGGTGGTGTCCGATCCCGTGAGCGGTGACTTCACCGTGGCATCGCCTCCCTCAGGCAGCCACATGTTAGATAAGGTTAGCCTTACCTTGCAATGGAGCCCGCCGAAGGGGAGAACCGCATGCGCGTCGCCATGTTCGGCTACCAGACCTGGGGCCACCGCACACTCCAGGCCCTGCTGGACTCCGACCACGAGGTCGTCCTCGTCGTCACCCACCCCAAGAGCGACCACGCCTACGAGAAGATCTGGGGCGACTCCGTCGCCGAACTGGCCGAGAAGCACGACGTCCCCGTCCTCCTGCGCAACCGACCCGACGACCCCGAACTCCTCGCCACGCTGCGCGAGTCCAGGCCCGACATCCTCGTGGCCAACAACTGGCGCACCTGGCTGCCGCCGGAACTCTTCGACCTGCCCCCGCACGGCACGCTCAACATCCACGACTCGCTGCTGCCGTCCTACGCCGGCTTCTCCCCCATCATCTGGGCGCTCGTCAACGGCGAGGAGCGGGTCGGCGTCACCGCGCACCGCATGAACGCCGAACTGGACGCCGGGGACATCCTGGTGCAGCGCTCGGTGGCGGTCGGTCCGACGGACACGGCAACGGACCTGTTCCACCGCACGGTCGACCTGATCGCGCCCATCGTGCGCGAGTCGCTCGACCTCATCGACTCCGGCCGGGCGGCCTCGCACTGGCAGCCCCAGGACCGCAGCCGCGCGAGCTTCTTCCACAAGCGGTCCCTGGAGGACAGCCGCATCGACTGGAACTGGCCCGCGGAGCGCCTGGAGCGGCTGGTACGGGCCCAGTCGGACCCGTACCCCAACGCGTACACGTTCCATCGCGGACAGCGGATCAGGATCGTCTCGGCCGCCGTCTCCGAGGGCCGCTACGGCGGCACTCCGGGCCGCGTCTTCATTCCCGAGGGCGACGGCGTGGTCATCGTGGCCGGCGCGGACGCGCACAGCGGACGCCACCCGGGTCTGGTCATCCGGCGGCTGCGCACCGACGACGGCACGGAGCACGCGGCGAGGGACTACTTCCGCACGATGGGGGGCTACCTCACCACCCACCCGTGATCAGAGAACGCCAACTGCCGCCAAAAGCAAAGAAGTTGTCCGAAACTCATTGCTAAGGCAAGGCTTACCTTGCTTTACTGGCGCGCATGTCGAGAAAGCTCCTCAGCACCCTTCTCACCGCCGCCCTGGCCGCCGCCCTGGCGGCCTGCGGCTCCGTCAAGGACGACTCGAACACCTCCTCCGACACCTCCGCAGACGCGAAGGCGGACTCCTCGTCCGCCTTCCCGGTGTCCATCAAGCACAAGTTCGGCACCACGAAGATCGCCAAGGCGCCCGAACGGATCGTGGTGATCGGCAACGGCGGCACCGACGACATCGACGCGCTGTACGCCCTGGGCGTCACACCGGTCGCGATCTCCAAGGACGCCTTCAGCAAGGACGGTGTCTACCCTTGGCTGAAGGAAAGGATCGACACCGAGAAGACCGAGCTGCTCGACACGCTGACCGCCGTCGACTACGAGAAGGTCGCGTCCCTCCAGCCCGATCTGATCCTCGCCACCTCCGACTTCACCCTGGACAAGGACTACAAGAAGCTCGCCGCGGTGGCGCCGACCATCGGCTACGAGACGGCCTGGGGCCAGCAGACCTGGCAGGAGCACGTCCAGGTGGTCGCGCAGGCCGTCGGCAAGGAGGAGCGGGGCGCGCAGGTCGTCAAGGAGACCGAGGACAGCATCGCCGCCGTGCGGGAGAAGCACCCGAAGCTGCGGGGCAGGACCTACAGCCTGTCCATCGGCAACACCCCGGCGAAGATCTTCACGATCGCCTCCGAGGACGACTTCGCCGCCAAGCTGATGAGCCAGGTCGGGATGGGCCTGACCCCGTCGGTGAAGAACATCAAGACGGTCAACGGCAGCCCGACCGGGGAGCTGTCCTTCGAGCAGCTCGACAAGCTCGACGCCGACCTGGTCGTCATCGCGTTCACCACACCGGACCTGAAGAAGGCGTTCGAGTCCAGTGACCTGGTGAAGAACATGGCAGCGGTGAAGGACGACCGGTACGTCGTCACCGACGTGGCGACCATCAGCCAGCTCCGCAGCCCGTCCGCGCTGGGCATCCCGTGGGCGCTGAACAACCTGGAGCCGGGCTTCGAGAAGCTCGACTGACCGCCCGAGGGGGGCACAAGGAGGAGGGGCGGTGGCCTGCGGGCACTCCGCCCCTCCTCCTTGTGTCTCCTCAGGTGTCCCGCAGCGCGGAGTCGACCTCGTCCGCCGACATGTCCTCGATCTCCAGGTGGATCGCGGCGATCTGTTCGAGCCGCCCGGCCGTCTCCTCCTCGGCGGAGAGCCGCTTGGCCATGCCCCCGGCCGTGAGGGTCGCGAACAGGCAGCGTACGGACACCGCCGAGGTGTCCAGCGCCTCCCGCAGCCGGCCGACGATCACGGTCGCGAGGACCGAGTCGCCGCCGAGGGCGAAGAAGCCGTCGTCGAGGCCGACCCGTTCGACGCCGAGGACGTCCTGCCAGACCCGGGCCACGACCGCCTCCAGGGCGGTGCCGGGAGCCCGGTGCCGCTCCGCCTCGTCCACCTGCCACAGCTCCTGTACGGCACGGCGGTCGAGCTTGCCGTTGGAGGTGAGTGGGAGCTCCTCCGCCACGGTGATCCGGGACGGGACCATGTGCGGCGGCAGCACGGAACGCGCCCAGCCCCGCAGCGAGTCCTCGGCCGTGCCGGCGTCGGCGGCCACGGCGGCCGCCAGCTGGACGCCCTGCCCCCGGGTCAGCCCGGCGACGGCACGACGTACGGCGGGGTGACCCGCGAGCGCCGACTCCACCTCGCCCAGCTCGATCCGGAAGCCGCGCAGCTTGACCTGGTGGTCCCGGCGCCCGAGGAACTCCAGGGTGCCGTCCGGCCAGTACCGCGCGAGGTCACCGGTGCGGTACCAGCGCAGCCCGTCCGCCTCGGTGAACTTCTCGGCCGTACGGAACGGGTCGGCCCGGTAGCCGAGGGCCACCCCGTCCCCACCGATCCACAGCTCCCCCGGCACCCAGTCCGGACAGTCCCGCCCATGGCCGTCGACGACCCGGCAGCGGACGTTGCGCAACGGGGTCCCGTACGGCACCGCCCGCCAGTGCGAAGGGATCTGACGGATCGTCACCTCGCAGACCGTGGAGTGGATCGCGGTCTCCGTCGTCCCGCCCAACCCCGTGAACCGGCAGCCCGGGGCGCGCTCGGCCAGCCGCCCCGGCAGGTCGGTTCCCACCCAGTCGCCGCCGAGCAACACAGTCCGCAGGCCGGCTAGTTCACCGGGGCCGGTGGCGAGCAGGAGCATGTCGAGAAGCGAGGGTACGCAGTTGACGACCGTCACTCCGTGGGTGCGGACGAGGTCGGCCCACTGGCTCGCCTCGCGCCGGTCGTCCTCGTCGACCAGCACGACGGCGCCGCCCGCGCTCAGCAGCCCGAAGACGTCGTAGACGGAGAGGTCGAAGTCCAGGGCGGACAGGGCGAGACAGCGGTCGGACGTGCCCACGCCGTAACGGTCGTTGAGGTCGTCGACGGTGTTCATGGCGGCCCGGTGCGGGACTTCGACGCCTTTGGGTTCGCCGGTGGAGCCCGAGGTGAACAGCACGTACGCGGGCTGCTCCTCGTCCACCGCGACCGGCTGCGCGAGAGGTGCGGCGGTGCGCAGGGCATCGGTGACCGGCAGCGCGTCGACACCGACGTCCTCGAACGGGCGTCCGTCGGTCAGCGCGACGCGGAACCCGGCGGTGGTGCGGATGCGGTCGCGGCGGGCGGGCGGCTGCTCCACGCCGATCGGCACGTACGCGGCGCCCGCGGCCAGCACGCCGAGGACCGCGGTGATCTGGTCGGGCCCCTTGGGGAGACTGACCGCGACCGTGTCGCCGGGCCGCACGCCATGCGCCACGAGGGCGGCTGCCGTACGCAGGGCGCGGTCCGCCAACTCGCCGTAGGGCAGGGCTTCTCCGGTGGCCCACAGCAGCGCTGGGGCATCCGGCTGCTCGGCGGCGCGTTCGAAGAAGCCCTGGTGGAGCAGCCGGTGGCTGCGCGGGCCCTCGGTGGAGTTCACCTTGGCGCGGACGGCGGACTGCTCGACGGGCAGCAAGGCGGGGAGCGGCCGCTCCCAGACGGTGTCGTCGGTGCCGAGCCGGGTGACGAGCCCGTGGAAGGCGGCGAACATCGCGTCGACCAGGCCGGCCGGGAAGGCGTCCTCGCGGACGTCCCAGTTGACCAGCAGTCCGCCGTCGACCTCGGTCACCTGGGCGTCGAGGAGCACCTGCGGCCCCTGGGAGATGATCCAGACGGGCCTGCCGAAGGACTTCCGTACGCCCGCGTCGAAGAGCTCACCGAGGTTGAGGGCACTGGTGAACACCACGGGCGCCAGGATCTGTTCGCCGCTGTGCCGGGACAGATCGCGCAGCACCTCCACACCGGAGTAGTCGGAGTGCGCCGCATCCGTGTGCATACGGTCCTGGAGGCGCCGTGCGTGCGCGGTGAACGAACCCGGTTCGGTCAGGTCGACGTCGAGCAGCACCGAGCTGGTGAAGTCGCCGACGAGCAGGTCGACGTCGGGGTGGGAGCCCCTGCGGTCGAACATCGGGACGTTCAACAGGAAGCGCGGCTGACCGCTCCAGGCCGCCAGCACCTCCGAGAAGGCGGTCGCGACCGCCATGGCCGGGGTCAGCCCGTGCTGGTGGGCGCGGGCGGTCAGCCTCCGCTTCTCGTCCGGCGGCAGCCAGTGGTGCCGGCGGGTCACCCGCGTCGGGTCGGTGCGCTCGGCCTCGGGGACGAGCGGCAGTTCGGGCGCGCTGGGCAGTTCGGGTATCCGCTGCTGCCACCACCGCTGTGCCTGGTCGCGGCTCAGCCGCCGTACGTCCGCGCGCTCGGCGAGGTACTCGGGATAGCTGGTGCGGATCGTCGGGAGCGGTGTGCCGGGGTCTTCGTAGAGTTTGGCGAGGTCGGAGAGCAGCACCCGGTAGCTGAGCGCGTCGGCGGCGAGCATGTCGACGTCGACGTGCAGTCGGGTCGTGCCGTCCGGCAGCAGCGACAGCCGCACGGAGAAGACCTCACCGGCCGCGATGTCCAGGCGGGCGTGCGAGGAGGCGTGGCGGACGTCCTCCAGCGCGGCCGCGGCCGCGTCGGCGTCCAGCGTGCGCAGGTCGTGCAGGACGGTCGCGGGGCCGGTGAGGTCGGGCAGGATCTGCTGGCGGCCGTCGTCGGTGAAGCGGGCGCGCAGCATGCCGTGGCGAGCCGCGAGGGCCCGTACGGCCGTGTCGAGGCGGTCGGGGTCGACGCCGGTGCCGTCGAACTCGACGTAAAGGTGGGCGGCGACCGAGCCGAGGGTGGTCTCGTCGCCGCGGCCGACCCAGTACGCGTGCTGCATCACGGCCAGCGGGAACGGCTCGCGGGGTTCGGGCGTGGGGAGCGCCGGGGGCGGGGTCCGTTCGGCGGCCGGGACGTGGGCCGCGAGCAGCTCCCGCCAGGCGCGCAGGGTCGGTTCCTTGGCCAGTTCGGCGAAGCTGACCCGGACGCCGCGCTTGCGCCAGCCGCCCGCGATCTTCATCAGGGTGATCGAGTCCAGGCCCCAGGCGATGAGGCTGTCGTCGTCGCTCGGCGCCGCCTCCGAGCCGAATGTGTCGGTGACCGAACGGAGCAGCTCGTCCGCGGTCGGGTGGTGCTGCGTCACCGGTTCCTCCGAAGTCGTCCGTGATGGCTCAGAATTCGTCGAGGTCCTGCTCGAAGTCGTCGAAATCGTGCTCGAAGTCGTCGATGTCCTCCTGGGTCAGTTCGACCATGGGGAGGTCCGACGGGGTGAGGCCGCCGGCCGGGGTGTGCCGGGCCAGGCCGTGCAGGGCGAGTTCCCACAGGTCAAGCAGGTCTCGTGCCTCGGCCCCGGTCAGGAAGGAGTCCGGCCAGGAGGCGGAGATGTGCAGCCGGGCACCGTCCGTCTCCTCCTCGACGGCGACGGCGTTGATCTCCAGGCCGAAGACGGTGGTCGAAGTCGGCACCCGGAGCACGGGGACTTCGGGAGCGAGTTCCCACGGCTCCCCCTCCGGGCCGGAGACGGTGAAGCGGCCCAGGTAGTTGAAGAGGATCTGCGGCTGCGGCAGTTTCTCCAGGGCGGGCGCGGTGTCGGGGTTGAGGTGGCGCAGGAGGCCGTAGCCGATCCCGTGGTCGGGTACGGCACGCAACTGCTCCTTGATCCGCTTGAGCGCGATGCCCGCGGCCGGCCCTCCGGACAGCGCTTCGTCCACGTCCAGCGGGCCGGGGTCGATGCCGACGGGGTGGAAGGTGGTGAACCAGCCGACGGTGGACGACAGATCCACGCCCTCGGCGATGCCGTCCTCGCGCCCGTGCCCCTCCAGGCCGACCAGCAGCGCACGGCCGGTCAGATCACCACGCCGCTCCCGCCAGGCCGACGCGGCGAGGGCGAGGGCGGTGAGCAGGACGTCGGGGACGGCGGCGTGATAGGCGGCGGGCACGACGGTCAGCAGGGGCTTGGTGAGGGCGGGCGGCAGCACCAGGCTGCGCTCCTGTGACGCGGCCCCGGCGTCATGGTCGCGGTCGATCAGCGGACGTACGCCGTCCAACGCCCGCGTCCACCAGGCGAGTTCGCGTACCCGGTGGGGCTGGCGGGCCTCCTCGCCGAGGAGCCTGCTCCAGGTGCGGAAGGAGGTGCCACCGCGAGGCAGAGGGCGGCCGGACTGCCAGGCCTCCGCCAGGTCGGCCAGGATGATCCGCCAGGACACACCGTCGACGACCAGGTGGTGGGCGACGAGCAGGAGCCGTCGCGAGTCGGTGAACCAGACGGCCTGGAGCATGCGCCCGGCCGCCGGGTCGAGCCGGGCCACCGCGGCCGCCGGCTCGTCGTCGAGTGCCGCGTCCCGCACCTGGCTGAGCAGATCGCCCGCACGGACCGCCCCTTCGGCCGGCACGACCAGCTTGTCCGTCAGCCGGGCCCTGAGCATGTCGTGGCGGTCCAGTACCGCTTGGAGTACGTCGACGGCGGTGTCGTACGTCAGATCCGGCGGGGTCACCAGCAGTACCGCCTGGGCGAGCCCGGTGTACGTGCCGTCGGGGCCTGCCGTCCCGTGCATGATCGGGGTCAGGTCCGCCTCGCCGATCGGCTCGTCGGCAAGGGTGGTGTCGGTGCGATCCGCTGAGGCTGCCGCCGCCAGGCCGGCCGGGGTCGGGGTCTGGAAGACCTGCCGGGGGCTCAGGGCCAGGCCGGCCTTGCGGGCCAGGGTGACCAGCCGGATGGAGACGATGCTGTCGCCGCCGAGCTCGAAGAAGTTGTCGTCGACGTCGACTCCGCTCAACCCGAGCACGGAGGCGAACAACTCGCAGAGCAGGCGCTCGCGTTCATCGGCGGGTGCTCGGGTCGGTGCGCCCAGGGCCGGGGTTCGGGGCGCGGGCAGGGAGGCCCGGTCGACCTTGCCGGAGGGCAGGAGGGGGAAGGCGTCCAGGGCGGTGAGGGTGCGCGGCACCATGTGTTCGGGGAGCCGTTCGCGAAGCCAGCCATGCAGGTCGCCGAGGTCGTCGGCGGCCAGGTGGTACCCGGCGAGCTGCTTGACGCCGGGAGCGTCCTCGCGGATGACCACCACCGCGCGCCGGACGCCGGGATGCTGTTCGAGGATCGCCTCGATCTCCTCCAGCTCGACCCGCATGCCGCGGATCTTCACCTGGTTGTCCGCCCGGCCGAGGAACTCCAGGGTGCCGTCGCGCTGCCACCGCACCAGGTCGCCGGTGCGGTAGAGCCGCTCCCCGGGCGGGCCGAACGGGTCGGCCACCCAGTGGTCGGCGGTACGGCGCGGGTCGTTCACATAACCGCGGCCGAGGTAGACGCCCCCGGCGTACAGCTCGCCGGGCACCCCGACCGGCACCGGCTGCAGACGGTCGTCGAGGACGTACAGCCGCGTGTTGCCGTTGGGCCGGCCGATGGAGACGGCGCTGCGGATGGCGCCGGTGCGGTAGACGACGTGGCTGACGCCGATGGTGGCCTCGGCCGGCCCGTACCCGTGGTACATCACGGCCGGGCTCGCGGCGCGGAAGCGGGCGAACAGCTCGGGGGTGAGCACCTCGCCGCCGCACCACACATGCCTCAGCGAGCCGGCCCGGCGGGCGAAGCCGTCCAGCTCCAGGAGCAGATCGAGCATCGAGGAGACGAGGTAGGTGAAGGTGACCCGGTGGCGTTCGACGGTGTCGAGGAGGTAGTCGACATCGCGTTCGCCGCCCGGTTCGGCGATCACCACGCGGCCGCCGTTCACCAGCGGCAGGAAGATCTCGTTGATGGAGATGTCGAAGCCGAGCGGCGCCTTGAACAGGGCGGCGTCGTCGGTCCCGAAGCCGAGCAGCGCGCGCTGCCACAACAGGCGGTGCGCGATGGCCCGGTGCCGGATCATGGCGCCCTTGGGAACGCCGGTGGAGCCGGAGGTGTAGATGACGTAGGCGAGTCCCTCGGGGTCGACGGGGATGTCCGGGTTCTCCGGCTGCTCCTCGCCGTCCAGGCCCACCTCCACGAACGGCGGGACGTCCTCGCCGAGCACTGCGCCGTCGCCCTGCTTCCCCAGGACCGCCGTCAACGCCGCGCTCCGGCACACCTCGGTGACCCGACGCGCCGGCCACGACGGCTCCAGCGGCACAAATGCGCCGCCCGCCTTCAGCACGGCGAGCAGTCCTACGACCATCTCCACCGAGCGGTCCAGATGGATCCCGACGCGGCGCTCGGGACCGACACCGAGCGAAGTCAGCTGCTGCGCGAGGCCGTTGGCGCGAGCGTTGAGCTCGGCGTACGTCAGTCGCGTCCCGCCCTCGATGCCGTACTCCACGGCCGTGACGCGCGGAGTCCTCGCCGCCTGTTCCTCGAAGAGTGCGGTGAGGGTGGTGGCCGGCACCGGGTGCGCGGTGTCGTTCCACTCCCCCAGCATCAGGGCTCGCTCACGTGGGGTGAGGACGTCGGCGAGGGACACGGGCAGATCCGGGCGCCGGGCCAGGTCGCGGGCCAGCAGCACGAACCGTTCGACCATGTCCTGGGCGGTTTCGTGATCGTACAGGTCGCGGTTGTAGACGAGCGCACCGGTGACGCCGTCGCTGCCCGGCTGTTCGAAGACGTGGAAGGCGAGGTCGGTCTTCGCCGTGTAGAAGTCGACGCGCCGTTCGCTCAGCGTCAGCCCCGCGAAGTTCCTTGTCTCCGGCGGGGCTTGCTGATGGGCGAGCATCACCTGGAACAGCGGATGCCGGCCCATGGAACGGGTCGGGGCGAGCGCGTCCACCAGCCGCTCGAACGGCAGGTCCTGGTGGGCATAGGCGTCCACGTCCGTCTCGCGCACCCGGGCCAGCAGGGTCCGGAACGTCGGGTCGCCGGAGACGTCGGTGCGCAGGACCAGGGTGTTGACGAACAGGCCGACCAGCTCGTCGAGGACCGCGTCGCCCCGTCCGGCGACCGGGGTGCCGAGGGGGATGTCGTCCCCGGCGCCCAGGCGGCGGAGCAGGACCGCCAGGGTGGCCTGGAGCGCCATGAAGACGGTGCCGCCGGCCTCGGCGGCGAGGTCGCGCAGTGTGCGGTGGGCCTCGGCGTCGAGGGCGAAGTCCACGGCTGCGGCCCGGTGGCCGGCGACGGCCGGACGAGGGCGGTCGACCGGGAGCTGGAGTTCTTCGGGTATGCCCTCCAACTGCCGTGTCCAGTAGTCCAGTTCGGCGTAGGTGAGGTCACTTTCGTCGATCACCTGCCGCTGCCACAACGTGTAGTCGGCGTACTGCACGGCGAGCGGCGGCCATTCGGGGCGGGTGCCACGCCGCCTGGCCGCGTAGGCCGTCTCCAGGTCGCGCAGCAGGGGCTCGGTCGACCAGCCGTCGGTGGCGATGTGGTGCACGAGCAGGAGCAGGATGTGCTCGTCGGGGGCGAGGGCGTACAGCGTGGCCCGTACGGGGATCTCGGCGTCCAGGGCGAAGGAGTGCGCGGCGGCCTCGCGCAGCAGGGCGTCGACTTCCCCGGCCCGGGTCTGTACGACCTCGAAGGGCACGGTGGCCTCAGGCAGGATCCGCTGGTGGGGCGTGCCGTCGTCGTCCGGGTAGATCGTGCGCAGCGCCTCGTGGCGGGCGACGACGTCGTTCAGGGCCGTGCGCAGGGCGGCCGCGTCGAGCGGTCCCGTCAGACGTACGGCGGTATGGATGTTGTACGTGGGGCTCGGTCCCTCCAGCCGGTACAGGAACCACAGCCTCGCCTGCGCGGAGGACAGCGGCACCGGGTCCGGGCGGCGGGCCGGCCGTGGCGCGGGGCGCTGTTCGGCGGCCGGGACCTTCAGGAGCGGGGCGAGCGCGGCGACGGTCGGGGTGTCGAAGACCGCCCGCAGGGGGACGACGGCCCCCAGCTCGGCCCGGACGCGGGCGACCAGTCGGGTGGCCAGGACCGAGTGGCCGCCGAGGGCGAAGAACTCGTCGTGGATGCCGACCGAGGGCAGTCCGAGCAGGTCGGCGAAGAGGGCGCAGAGGGTCGCCTCCGCTTCGTCGCGGGGAGCCGTGGCGGTGGCGAGCTCGGAGAGGTCGGGGGCGGGCAGCGCCGCGCGGTCGAGTTTGCCGTTGGGAGTGAGGGGCAGGTCGGCGAGGAGGACGACGGCGGCGGGCACCAGGTGCTCCGGGAGCTTCGCCTTGAGGTCCTGCCTGACCCGCAACGGCTCCAGCTGGGCCCCGGGTCGGTGTACGGCGTAGGCGACCAGCCTCGGTTCGCCAGGCCGGTCCTGACGTACCGTCACGGCGGCCTGGGACACGCCGGGCAGTGCGGCCAGGGCGGCCTCGGTCTCGCCGGGCTCGACGCGGAAGCCACGGATCTTCACCTGGTCGTCGGACCGGCCGAGGAACTCCAGCACCCCCCGCGCGCTCCAGCGCACCAGGTCACCGGTGCGGTAGAGGCGGGCGCCGGGTGGGCCGTAGGGGTCGGCGACGAAGCGGTCGGCGGTCAGGCCGGGTCGGCCGAGGTAGCCGCGGGCGAGCTGGGCGCCGCCCAGGTAGAGCTCGCCGGAGACGCCGGGCGGTACCGGGCGCAGGTGTCCGTCCAGGACGAGGGTGCGGGTGTTCCACACCGGGCGGCCGATCGGTACGGATCCGGCGGCGGACCTCGTCCCGGCGGCGCACGGCCAGGCGGTGACGTCCACGGCTGCCTCGGTGGGGCCGTACAGGTTGTGCAGCTCGGTGCCGGGCAGCAACTCGGCGCAGCGGTCGGCGAGTTCGGTGGGCAGGGCCTCGCCGCTGCACACCAGTCGGCGGAGCGCTCCGCGTGCCCGCGCGGCGGCCGGGTCGTCGAGGAAGACGCGCAGCATCGAGGGGACGAAGTGCGCGGTCGTGACGCGTCGGTCGTGGATCAGCTCGGCGAGGTAGCCGGGGTCGCGGTGGCCGCCGGGGCGGGCGAGCACGAGGACGGCCCCGGAGGTCAGCGGCCAGAAGAACTCCCACACGGAGACGTCGAAGCCGGCCGGCGTCTTCTGCAACACCCTGTCGTCCGGGCCGAGGCGGTACGTGTCCTGCATCCACACCAGCCGGTTGACGATCCCGGCGTGCGGGACGACTGCTCCCTTGGGTCGGCCGGTGGAGCCGGAGGTGTAGATGACGTAGGCGGGGTGCTCGGGGCACAGGGGTTGGAGGCGGTCGTCGTCGGTGAGTTCGGTGGGGTCGAAGGCGGTGGTGTCCGTGTCGAGCAGGAGGAGGGGCACGCCGGGCGGCAGGATCCGTACCGTGTCCGGGGCGGTGAGGACGAGTGACGGCTCGGCCTCCTCCACCATGAACGCCAGCCGCTCGGCCGGATATCCGGTGTCGAGCGGCACGTAGGCGGCGCCGGCCTTGAGCACCGCGAGCAGCGCCACCACCAGGTCGGTTCCGCGGTCGAGGGCAACGGCGACGCGGTCCTCGGGGCCCACGCCATGGGAGACCAGCAGCCGGGCGAACCGGTTGGCGCGGGCGTGCAGTTCGGCGTAGTCGAGGGCGGGCCGGCCGTCGTCGGCGATGACGGCGGGGGCGTCGGGGGTGCGGGCGGCCTGCTGGGCCAGGAGGTCGGTGAGGTGGGGGGCGGCCGGGACCGGGTGGTCGGTGGCGTTCCACTCCTCCAGGACCTGGCGCTGTTCGATCACCGTCATCAACGGCAGTCGTGAGACGGGGAGTTCGGGCTCGGCCAGGGCTGCCGCGAGGAGTGTCTCCAGGTGCCGGAGTTGCCGGTCGACGGTGTCCGGGGTGAACAGGGCGCTGCGGTAGGTGGCCTCGATCCGCAGACGGCCACCGGTGAGGAACGCCTCCAGGGACAGGTCGAACTGGGTGGTGTCGTTGTGGACGGTCTCCCATTCGGCAATCACTCCCGGGAGCTGCGGCCCTTCGAGTCCCTGGGTGAGGAAGAGGAGCATGACGTCGAAGTAGACGGCGCGTCCCGGCTGCCGCTCCGGCATCAGCCGCTCGACCAGCCTGTCGAAGGGCATGTCCTGGTGGGCGTATCCGTCCGTGCACAACTGCCGAACTCGCTCGACCAGTTCGGCGAAGCCCGGGTCGCCTTCGAGGTCGGCGCGCAGGGCGAGGGTGTTGCCGAAGTTGCCGATCAGCTCTTCGAGGCCGGGGAGGTCGCGGTTCATGACGGCGGAACCGATGGGGATGTCGGTCGCGCCGGTGGTGCGGTGCAGCAGGGCTGCGAGGCCGGCGAACAGCACCATGAAGGGGGTGACGCCCGCGTTGCGCGCGAAGGTGGTGAGGCGTTCGGTGACGTCGGGGGCGAAGGCGTGGAAGCGGCGGTCGCCGTGCGCGGTGGGGCGGATGGGGCGCGGGGCGTCGGTGGGCAGGGCGAGAGGGCGGGGCGCGGGCGTCAGGGCGGTGCGCCAGTGGTCGAGGTGCCCGGCCAGGCGTTCGTCGGTCCAGGTGGTGTGCTGCCAGTGCGCGAAGTCGCCGTACTGGAGGGGTGGTTGTTCCAGCGTGGCGGACCCGCCGGTGGCGGCGCGGTAGAGGGCGGTCAGGTCGCGGGAGAGGACGTTGAACGTGCCGCCGTCCCAGGCGATGTGGTGCACGGTCAGGACGAGGGTGTGGTCCTGCTCCGCCCGCTGGATCAGCAGGGTGCGCAGGGGGTGGTGGGCGGCGAGGTCGAAGGGGGTGGCCGAGGCGGTCCGGGCCAGGTCCGACGCCTGCCGGTCCTGCTCCTCCTCGGGCAGGCCCCGCAGGTCGGCCGTGGCGTACTCCAGCTCCGCGCCCGCGTCCACGATCTGTTCCGGGGTTCCGTCCTCGGCGGCCGGGTAGCGGGTGCGCAGCACCTCGTGGCGATCGACCAGACCCTGCAGGGCCGTGCGCAGTGCGGGCGCGTCGAGGGGGCCGCGCAGGCGGATGGCGAGGCAGACGTTGTAGGCGGGGCTGGCCGGGTCGAGTTGCTGGAGGAGCCACATCCGGGACTGGGCGTACGACAACGGCAGCCGGTCCGTGTCCGCCGGGCGCCGGGGGATCCGCTCGGAGCGGTCCTTGGTGTCGGTCAGACCCGCGCTCTCCAGCCTGCGGCGCAGGAGTTCGCGCTTGCGTGCCGCGAGGTCGGCGGTGGGGGTCCGCGTCACTGGTCGCCGCCTTTCAGGAGCAGTTCGAGGGACGTGGTCCACAGCGCGGCGAGCCGTTGGATCTCCGGCTCGGGGAAGAGCCGTTGCGGCCAGTGCCAGTACACCGAGAGTTCGGTTCCGGTGATCACCGCGCCGACGACGAGGGCGTAGGGGGCGGGCATCTCGGGGTCGGCGCGGCCGCCCATGGCTCCGGTCTCGGGTGCGCTGGTGAACACGGCGTTGTCGCGCCGTTCGCCCATGGTCATGCGGCCCAGGTAGTTGAACTGGATCTGGGGCTCGGGGAGTTGAGCGAGCTGCCGGTTCGCCTCCGGGTCGAGGTGGCGGAGCAGGCCGTAGCCGACACCCTTGTCGGGCAGGGCGGCGAGCTGGTCGCGGACGCGGCGCACCTGGTCCGCGGCGGGCGGCGGCCCGGGATCCAGGCGGACCGGGAAGACGCTGGTGAACCAGCCGAGGGTGCTGGAGAGATCGGCGCCGGGGAGGAGGTGCTCCTCGCGGCCGTGGCCCTCCAGGGCGATCAGCACGGAGGGGTCGGGTGCGGATACGGAAGCGGGTCCGGATGCGTCACGCCAAGCCGGTACGGCCAGTGCCAGCGCGGTGAGCAGTACGTCCTGGACGGAGGCGGTGGCCGTCAGGGGCTCGGTGATGTCGGGTCCCAGGGTGGTCCAGTGCCTGCGGACGGTGGCCCGGGTGTCGTGGGCGGGGTCCAGCGGGCCGGCTCCGAGAGGTGGTTCGGGTCGGTCCAGCACGCCCTTCCAGAAGGCGAGTTCGTTGGACCGGGTCGGCGCCAGCTCCTGGAGCGCCTGCGCCCACTCACGGAAGGAGGTGCCGACGGGCGACAGGTCCCGGCGCTCCCAGGCGGCGGCCAGGTCGGCGCCGAGCACACCCCAGGACGCGGCGTCGGTCACCAGGTGGTGCAGCACGACCAGGAGCCGACCCTCGCGACCGCCTCCGGCGTCGAACCACAGGAACCGCGCCATCGCCCCGGCGGCCGGGTCGAGTTCGGCGACCAGCTCGTCCATCGCCTCCGGCACGAGGGTGCCGACCGCCGTGTGGTCCAGACGCTCGGCGTCGATCCGGCGTAGGCAGTCGGCGGCGCCGGCCGTGCCCCGGGGTGCGGCGTGGAAGTGCCAGGAACCGTCGGCCGCCCGGGCGAAGGTGGAGCGCAACAAATCGTGCCGGTCCAGGACGGACTGGACGGTGCGGTGCAGGCCGTCGAGGTCCATGTCGGGCGGGGTGCGCAGGAAGCGGGCCTGGCTGAGGGCGCGGAAGGGACCGTTCTGTTCGGTGAGCCAGGTCAGGACGGGGGTGAGGGGGATGTCGCCGGTTCCCGCGTCGGGGTCGGTCGTGCGGTGCTGAGCGCTGCCCGCGAGGCGCCCGGTGGTGGCCGCGTGGTCGGCGAGTTCCGCCAGTTCCGCGATCGTGGGCCGCTCGAAGACGTCGCGGGGTGAGATCGCGAGCCCGGCCGCCCGCGCCTGGCTGACCAGCCGCATCGACACGATGCTGTCGCCGCCGAGCGTGAAGAAACTGTCGTGCACGCCGACCGCGTCCAGCCCGAGCACCTCGGCGAACAGCGTGGCGAGTCGTTCCTCGACCGGGTTCCGGGGCGGCTGCGCGGCCGGCCCTGCGGTGCGGGAGGGTGCCGGGAGGGCGGCGGTGTCCAGCTTGCCGTTGAGGGTGAGCGGGAAGCCGTCGACCGGGACGAAGGCCGACGGGACCATGTAGTCGGGGAGGACGGCGGCGACGGCGCGGCGCAGTAGTTCGGCCGTGTCCTCGGTCGTGTCCTCGGCCGGGGGTGCGGACGGCTGTGAAGGCGGGGATGAGGGCGTGGGTTCGCAGAGGATGACGTAAGCCACCAGACGCCGTACGCCGGGCGTGTCCTCGCGGACGACGACCGCCGCGCGCTCGACCAGCTCATGTTCCAGCAGGACCGCCTCGATCTCACCGGGTTCGATCCGGTAGCCCCTGATCTTGACCTGGTCGTCGACCCGGCCCAGGCACTCCACCAGGCCCTCGGCGGTCCAGCGGGCCATGTCGCCCGTGCGGTACATGCGGGCGCCTGGGCTGTCGGCGAAGGGGTCGGCGACGAAGCGGTTCGCGGTTGCCCCGGGCCGGCCGAGGTAGCCCCGCGCCAGGCCCGCGCCGGCCACGTAAAGCTCACCCTCGACGCCGACGGGCACGGGGTTGAGGTGGCCGTCCAGGACGTAGAGGGTGCCGCCGGCCACGGGGCGGCCGATCGCCGGTCGCTCGGTGAGGGCGAGGTCGCAGTCGGCCGAGTCGACGGTGCATTCGGTGGGGCCGTAGAGGTTGTGCGCGGCGAGGCCGGGGGTGTCCCGCAGGGTGCGCCACAGGTCCGGGGGCACGGCCTCGCCACCGACGCCGAGCACCTTCAGCTCGGCCTGCCAGTCGCCGCCCTGGGCGACGAGTTCGCCCAGCAGCGACGGGGAGAGTTCGATGAACTCGATGCGGTGCCGGGCGAGGAAGTCACGCAGGGCGGTGGGGTCACGGCGGATGTCGTCCGGGACCAGGTGGAGTTCGTGACCGGCGAACATCCACAGCATGGGTTGCCAGGAGGCGTCGAAGGCGGTGGGCCAGGCGTGGCCTACGCGGAGGGCTCCGCCGGTTGCGGTGGAGGCCGGTTGGTGCAGGGCGTTGTTGTGGGCGGTGAAGAGGTTGGTGATGGCTCGGTGGGGGACGACTACGGCCTTGGGGCGGCCGGTGGAGCCGGAGGTGTAGATGACGTAGGCGGGGTGTTCGGGGAGGAGGGGTTCCGGGCGGTCGGTGTCGGTGAGGTTGGAGACGGGGGTGTTCGCGAGGCGCCGCTGAGTGTCGGGGGCGTTCAGGAAGACGGAGCGCTCGGGTGGAAACGATGGTTGGCGGCTGCGGGTTGTCCGTGGCTGGTCGCGCTCACGCGGCGGAACCGCACATGTCACAGCCCCGCGCCCCTTTGACGGCGTTGCGGGCGACGTTGTCACGAGGGCTACCGGGCGTGCGTCCGTCAGCATCCCGGCGATGCGCTCCTTTGGCCATTCCGGGTCCAAGGGCAGGTAGGCCGCGCCCGCCTTCTGGATGGCCAGGATCGCAGTCATGGTGTCCGGGGTGGGTGGCAGTGCGAACGCCACGATCTGTTCCGGGCCCGCACCCAACTCGACCAGGAGTCGGGCCAGTTGGTTCGCGGCGGCGTTCAGCTGGGCGAAGGTCAGATGCCGACCCTCCCCCACCACCGCCACGGCGTCCGGGGTTCGGGCCGCCTGGGCCTCGAACACCTCCGGCATCGTGCGGTACGACGGGGTCGGGAGCCTCTTGCCGAGGCCTCGCGCCAGCAGGGCGGCCCGCTCGCCGGGAGCGAGGACGTCCAGGGTGGCCACGGGGGCGTCCGGGGCGGCCAGTACCGAGTGCAGCAGGCGCTCGAAGCGTGCGGCCAGTTCCTCCACCGCCGTACGTTCGTAGCAGTCGGGGCGGAACTCGAAGACGACGCCGAGCCGTTGCTCGTCCAGCACGGCCAGGGTCAGGGGGTAGTGGGTGGCGCCCGAGCCCTTGACGTCGGCGATGCGCAGCCCGGCCGATGACTCCGCCTGTGCGACCGACGCCTCGTCGACGGGGTAGTTCTCGAAGACCAGGAGGGTGTCGAAGAGGTCACCGGTGCCCACCAGGCGCTGGATCTCGGTGAGACCGAGGTGCTGGTGGTCCATCAGGCGGGACTGTTCGTCCTGGACGCGGCGCAGGAAGGCTCCCGGCCGCTCCCCCGGCGCCACGGTCACCCGGACCGGCACGGTGTTGATGAACAGGCCGATCATGGACTCCACACCGGCGAGTTCCGCGGGCCTACCGGCCACCGTGGCGCCGAAGACCACGTCGTTCCGGCCGGTCAGGCGGGCCAGCAGCAGGGCCCACAAGCCCTGCACGACCGTGTTGACCGTGACGCCACGGCGCCTCGCGAACTCCTGTGTCCGGTCCGTGAGTTCCTCCGTGAACCGCAGGGTGTGCAGCTCGGGGAGTACCGGGACCAGGCCGGCGGCCGACGGGGACAGCACCGTCGGTGTCGCCCCGGCCAGGGCCTTGCGCCATGCGTCGGCGGAGGTCTCGCGGTCCCGGGAGGCGAGCCAGGCCAGGAAGTCGCGGTAGGGGCGTACGGCGGGCAGCGGGGGTGTGGCGCCGGGGGCGAGCTGGGCGGCGTAGAGCTGGAGGAGTTCGCGGACGAGGAGGGGGATGGACCAGCCGTCCAGCAGGAGGTGGTGGTTGGTGAGGATCAGCAGCCAGCGGTCGGTGGCGCGGCGGAGCAGGGTCAGGCGGAGCAGGGGTGGGTCGGTGAGGTCGAAGCGGGCGGTGGCGTCCTCGGCGATCAGCCGGGCCGCCTCGTTCTCGTCCGTGGCGTCCGCCTCGGACCAGTGGACCGGGACCTGCTTGAGCACCACCTGAACCGGTTCGTCCAGGTCTTCGTGGAGGAAGGCGCTGCGGAGGTTGGCGTGGCGGGCGAAGAGTTCCTCGGCTGCGGTGCGCAGCAGGGCGGGACGCAGCGGGCCCTCGATCTCCACCAGGGACTGCATGGTGTAGACGTCCTGGGCGCTCTCGTCGAACAGGGCGTGGAACAGCAGCCCCTGCTGGAGCGGGGAGAGCGGCAGAACGTCCTCGACCAGGGAACCGTCGTCCCCGGGTGCCTTGCTCATCGAGTCCTCCACCTCGCCTTGACGTTGTCCAGCTGCGACTGGCTGAGTGACACGAGCGGGGCGCCGGTCGGGGTGAACTCCTCGGGCGCTGCGGCGGTTTCGTCGGGCAGGGCGTCGGCGAGTCCGGCCGGGGTGCGGTGGGTGAAGACGTCCCGGAGGGACACGGTGAGGCCGGCTCTGCGGGCTCGGTCGGCCAGGCGTACCGAGACGATGCTGTCGCCGCCGTGTTCGAAGAAGTCGTCGTGGATGCCGACCCGTTCCAGCCCGAGCACCTCGGCGAACAGTCCGCACAGCACCTTCTCCGGTTCGGTGCGGGGAGGTTCGTAGGTGGACGTCTGCGTGAAGTCCGGGGCGGGCAGGGCGCGTCGGTCGAGTTTGCCGCTGGGGGTGAGTGGCAGTTCCTTGAGGATCACCACCGCCCAGGGGACGAGGTGGGCGGGGAGCCGTTCGGCGAGGGCACGGCGCAGGGCGAGGGCGTCGAGGGCGGCGCCGGGGACGGCCACGACGTAGGCGACCAGGCGTCGTGGTGCCGAGCGGTCCTGTCCGGGGCCGCCCGGCGTGGCCACGACCGCGGCCCGGCTGACATCCGGCAGGGCGCGGATGGCCGCCTCGATCTCGCCGGGTTCGATCCGGAAGCCGCGGATCTTCACCTGGTCGTCGGCCCGGCCGAGGAACTCCACCGTGCCGTCGCGCCGCATCCTGGCCAGGTCACCGGTGCGGTAGAGGCGGCCGCCCGGTGGGCCGAGGGGGTCGGCGACGAAGCGTTCGGCGGTGCGGCCGGGCTGGCCGAGGTAGCCGCGGGCCAGTCCGGCTCCGGCCAGGTACAGCTCGCCTACCGCGCCGACGGGGGACGGGCGCAGGAACGGGTCGAGTACGTGGACGCGTGTGTGCGCGATCGGCCGTCCGAGCGGCACCGCGCCCTCGTCTCCGTCGGGGGCGTGGACGTGGACCAGGCTGTCGCCGGCCGCCTCCGAGCAGCCGTAGAGGTTGACCAGGCGGGCCTGTGGCCAGCGGCGGGTGAGGGCGCGGGCGAGTTCGCCGGGGAGGGTCTCGCCGCTGGAGATCCAGGTGCGGACGGTGGCGAAGGCGTCCGGCGGGGCGGATTCGACGAGGGTGGTGTAGAGGCTGGGGACCGCCGTGAGGAGGGTGGCGCCGTGTCGGTCGGCCAGTGCGGCGAGAGCCTTCGGATCGCCGGTCGCCTGGTCGTCGGCGAGCGCCACGGCCTCGCCCGCGACGAGGGCGCCGAGCAGCTCGGTCAGACCGTCGATGAAGCTCAGCGGGCTCTTGGAGACGCGGACGCCTCCGGGGGACCCGAGCTCCCGGCCCCAGTGCAGACGGTTGGCGAGGGCCCGCTGGGTTCCGATGACGCCCTTGGGGCGGCCGGTGGAGCCCGAGGTGAAGATGACGTAGGCCGGATGGTCGGGCGACAGGGGTGGGCGCCGGCGCTGCGGTACGGCTGCCTCCGCGTTCGGCGGGCACACCAACTCCATCTGGATACGGAGCCGTTGTGCCGTCGACGTATCGGAGATCACCAGCCGGGGCCGGGCCTCGTCGAGCATCAGCGCTATGCGGTCCGGCGGGTAGCCCGGGTCGACCGGCATGCACGCGGCGCCCGCCTTCAGTACCGCGAGGAGTGCGGTGACAAGGTCGGGGCCGCGGGGCAGGGCGACGGCGACCACGGCTTCCGGTCCGGCGCCTCGTGCGGTGAGGGCGGCCGCCAGCCTGTCGGCTCGGGTGTCGAGTTCGGCGAAGGTCAGGGTGATGTCGCCGTGGAGGACGGCGGGGGCATCGGGGGTGCGGGTCGCCTGGTCCTCGAAGAGGGCGCGGACCGTGGGGTGTGCGAGGGGGGCCTCGTCCGGGGTGGGGAGTCCGTCGGCCGGAGTGCCGGCCAGTCGCGCGACGGGGGTCGCCGGGACCTGGGCGAACTCCCTTATCAGACGGTTGAGTTGGGCGGCGAGGGCGCTCACCGCCTCGCTGTCCAGCACGGAGGGGCGGTGGCTGAGGGTCAGGGTCAGCCGGGGGCCGGGCAGGGCGGTGAGGGTCAGGGGGTAGTGGGTGGCGTCGTGGACCGAGACGTCGGTCATGCGGAGGCCTTCGGAGCCGAGGGCCTGGGCGATGCCCTCGTCGTCGACGGGGTAGCTCTCGAAGACCAGGAGCGTGTCGAAGAGGACGGTGTGGCCGGTGGCGCGCTGGATGTCCGCGAGGCCGAGGTGGCGGTGGTCGAGGAGGGCGGACTGCTCGGACTGGAGTCGGGTGAGCAGGTCGGTGAGGGGTTCGGCGGGGCGGAGCCGGACGCGGACCGGCAGGGTGTTGATGAAGAGGCCGACCATGGACTCGATGCCGGGGACGTCGGCGTCGCGGCCGGAGACGGTGGCGCCGAGGACGACGTCCGTGCGACCGGTCAGGCGGCTCAGCAGGACGGCCCACAGGCCCTGGAGCACGGTGCTGACGGTCACTCCGTGGGCGCGTGCGTTGGCGGTGAGGGCCTCGGTGTCCTGCTCGGGGACCTCCCATGCATGCCGCTCGGGCTCCTCGGCGGGCAGGTCGCGGGCCTCCGGTGCGATGAGTGACGGCTCGTCAAGTCCGGTCAGGGCGGCCTGCCATGCGCGTTCGGCGGCGGCGCGGTCCTGTCGGGCCAGCCAGGCGAGGTAGTCGCGGTAGGGCCGGACGCGGGGCAGGGTGTCGAGGTCGTGGCCGCCCCTGGCGTAGAGCTGGAACAGTTCGCGCACCAGGACGGGTGCGGACCAGCCGTCCCAGAGCAGGTGGTGGGAGGAGATCACCAGGCGGTGGTCGCGTTCGTCGAAGGTGACCAGTCGGAAGCGGACGAGGGGCGGCCGGGCCAGGTCGAACGGTTCGGCGCGGTCGTCGGCGAGCAGTCGCTCGAAGGCCGCGTCGCGCTCCGGCGGCGTCAGCGCGGAGAGGTCGGTGACCTGCCATGGGGTCCGCACCGCCCTCCTGATCACCTGGACGGGTCGCCCGGAGCGCTGGGTGCGGAACGCGGCCCGCAGGTTGGCGTGGCGGGCGAGCAGTTTGGCGACCGCCACGCTCATGAACAGCTCGTCGACCGGCCCTTCCAGGCGGAGGGTCATCTGTCCGGTGTAGACGTCGTGGCCCTGTGCGTCGTACAGCGCGTGGAAGACCATCCCCTCCTGCATCGGCGACAGGGGGAGAACGTCCTCCACGGCCGCGCGGCCGGCCATCAGCCCTCGGCCCGGCGCATGGCCTCGGCGAGGCTGCGCGGGCGCATGTCCGTCCAGTGCCGCTCGACGTACTCGAGGCAGGCTTCCCGGGCGGCGGGGCCGTGCACGGACGACCAGCCGGCGGGTATCGGCGCGAAGTCCGGCCACAGGGAGTGCTGGCCCTCGTCGTTGACCAGGACACGGAAGACGCCGCTGTCGTCGTCGAAGGGGTTGGCCATGGCTCAGTTCCTCTCCTGCTCGCCGGACGGGCGTGGCGCGGTGCTGGTGAAGGCTCCGGTGAACTGGTCGGGGGCGCCCGGTACCGGTTCGGCGGGGTCGGCGCCGAGCGCGACGATCCGGTTGGCCTTGTCGACGTGGACGACCCGGGGCCGGTGGGTGGCGCGCTCGGAGTCGTCGAGCGCGGCGAAGGACATGATGATGACCAGGTGGCCGGGGTGGACGAGATGGGCGGCGGCGCCGTTGATCCCGATGACGCCGCTGCCGCGTTCGCCGGTGATGGCGTAGGTGGTGAGTCGGGCGCCGTTGTCGATGTCGACGACCTGGACGGCCTCGCTTTCGACGATGTCGGCGGCCTCCATGAGGTCCTGATCGATCGTCAGGGACCCGACGTAGTGGAGATCGGCTTGGGTGACGGTGGCTCGGTGGATCTTGCCGTTCAGCAAGGTGCGGTGCACCATGACCCCCTGAGGAGATTACTTAGGCGAGGCTAACCTAATTCAACATGGCCGGGTGGGGAAGAACGGTCGCGGAAGAGCCGTCACGGAAGAACTCCAGGAGCACCCGGTTCACTTCGTCGGGCCGCTCCAGGTAGCCGTAGTGCCCGCAGCCCTTGATCTCCTGGTAGACGGCGCCGGGGATGGCGGCGGCGACCTCGCGCCCGAGGTGCGGCGGCAGCATGACGTCGTCCGCGAAGCCCACGACCAGGCAGGGCACGTCGATCGCCCGGTACGCCGTCAGCCGGTCCTCCGGGACCTCCAGGTCCAACTGGGCCCGGACGCCGGGCCCGGCGGGCTCCGGTGAGAACTCGAAGAGCGCCAGCCAGTCCTGGATCCGCCGGTCGTCGTCCAGGGTGGCCGGGGACAGGTTCTGAAGGGCGCGGATCCAGGCGGAGTAGGCGGGCGGGAGCTTCGACTCGCTGTCGTACAGGGCCCGTTCGGCGCGGGTCATCGCGGCCCGCAGCGCGTCCGTACGGCCCCGGGTGGCCATCAGCACGCCCTGCCGGACGAGCCGGGGCCGGGCGAGCATCAGCTCCTGGACGACGTACGCGCCCATGGAGACGCCGACGAACCGGCACGGCGCGAGGTCGAGGTGCTCGGCCAGGCCCGCCGTGTCGGCGACCAGGTCCCCGACGGTGAAGCCCTCGGGGCACTCGTCGGTCGGAGGAATGCCGCGGTTGTCGAAGGTGACGACCCGGTACCCGGCGTCGACCAGGGTCGGCACCTGGTGGAGGTGCCAGGCCCGGCCCGCGGCGCCCTGGCCCATCACCAGGACCACCGGCTCCCCGTCGCCGGTGTCCTCGTAGTGGAGCCGGATTCCGTTGATGCGCGCGCTCGGCATGGTTCTCCGCCCTGTCGTGGGGAGGTCTCGCGTCAGTCGGCAGCCGGGGAGGACTCGGCGGGCGCCTCCCGGTCGTTCGCGTCGGCATCCGGAGGCCGGCTGAGCGTGGCCCTGCGCAGGGCCGGCATGGCCAGGGCCAGGGCGCCCACGCCCGCCAGACAGACCACTCCGCCGACCACGACCGCTCCGCTCGACGAACCGAGCGCCCTGGCCACCAGACCCGCCTCGACGTTGCCGACCGAGGGGCCGGCGGTGGCCTGGGCCAGCCACAGGCTGCCGACCCGGCCCTGGAGCCGGTCCGGCGTGTAGTGCTGGAGCAGGGCCCGGCGCAGGATCTCCGAGGCGGTGTCCCCGAGTCCGGCCAGGGCGAGGAAGGCCAGCGCGAGCCACAGGTTCGGACTGAGCCCGAAGCAGGTGATCGCCACGCCCCACACCGCGACCGCGCCGATCAGCGCCCGCCCCGTGTGGTGCACCCTGCCCGTCCAGCCGCTGGTCAGCGCGCCGAAGAAGGAGCCGACGGCGGGGGCGGTGTAGAGCAGTCCGACGGTGGACGGGCCGCCGCCGAAGTGCTCGGTGCCGAGTTCGGGGAACAGGGCGTACGGCATCGCGAAGACCACCGCGCAGACGTCGATCAGCAGCAGTCCGGCCACGACCTGGTTGCCGCGCAGGAACCGCAGTCCCTCCCCCATCGCCTTCAGCGGGTGCTGCGCCTCGGCCGTGCCCTCGGGGGCGAGCCTGGGCAGGGGGGCGAGGAGGGCGAGTCCCACGACGTAGATGGCCGCGTCGATCGCGAAGCACCAGGCGACGCCGGGGCCGGCCGCGATCACGCCCGCGAGGGACGGTCCGATCATGCCGCCCAGCTGGGCGGTGAGGGTGGTCAGCGCGCCGGCGGCGGCCAGTTGCCCGGGGGTGACCAGGGCGGGCGTGGCCGCCATCAGGGCCGGACCACCCAGTCCGGCGGTGAAGCCCGCGAGGACGGCCGCCACGAAGACGAACCACACCCGCGGGTCGGGCAGCGCGGCGTTCACCGCGAGTCCCGCGATCACCACCGCGGTCGCGGCGCGGGTGACGAGCATGACCCCGCGCCGGTCGACCCGGTCGGCGAGCAGGCCGCCCGTGATCAGGCCGACCAGCAGGGACAGGCCCAACACCAGGCTCATCAGGCCGACTTGGACCGATGATCCGGTGAGGTGGTAGATCTGGAGGCTGGCCGCCACCGAGGTGAGATGGGTGCCGACCATGGAGATCGCCTGGGTGGCGAAGACCAGTCTGAAGTTCCTGCTGGAGCGCAACGGCGCTACGTCGACGACGACTTCTCCCAGCTTCACGCGCGCCCCTGCCCTGGTGCCGGGATGATGTACGGGGCGACGCTGCGGAGCTTCTCGCAGGTCTCCTCCAGTTCGCGGGCCGGGGTGGATCCGGCGAGGATGCCGGCGCCGGCCCGCAGCCAGGTGCGGCCGCCCTCCTCGAAGACGCTGCGCAGGACGAGTGCCGCGTCGAGGGCGCCGTCACTGCCGGCCCGGAGCACCGCGCCGCTGTAGATGCCGCGTGGCTCCTTCTCCAGCCGGGCGATGCAGTCGTAGGCGGGCGCCTTGGGGATGCCGGAGGCGGTCACGGCGGGGAACACGGCGCGCAGCACGTCCCAGGCGGTGGCGGACTCGGCCAGCAGGCCGTGCACGCTGGAGCCGAGGTGCTGCACGCTGCCGCGCCGGCGGACGGTCATCAGGTCGCGCACGGAGACCGTGCCCGGCCGGCAGACGGTGGCCATCTCCTCCTCGGCGAGTTTGACCGACAGCACGTGTTCGGAGATCTCCTTGGGGTCGGCGAGGAGTTCGGCGCGCAGGCGCTCGTCCTCCTGGTCGCCGAAGCCATGGGCGCGGGTGCCGGCGAGGGGCTGGGTGACGACCTCGCCGTCCGCGCCGACCTCGGCCACGGTCTCGGGGCTGAAGCCGGCGACCCGGCGCCCGCCGAGGTCCAGCAGGAAGGACCGGGCGGGGGTGTTGTGCGAGCGGCCGTGGACGTAGGTGGCGACGAAGTCGACCGGGAAGGGCACGTCCACGGTCCGCGAGAGGATGACCTTCTGCAGCTCGGTCGTCCGTATCTCCTCGATGGCCTGGGCCACCATCTCGGGGTAGCGGCCCTCGCCGTCCGCGACCTCGACGGGGCGGGACAGGGCCGCGCGTTCGGCGGGGGCGCGCTGGAGTAACCCGGTCAGCGCCTCCAGCGTCTCCTGGTCCGCGCTGCGGACGAGGACACCGTGCCGGCCGAGCCTCACCTCGCTGTGCGGGACGATCAGATGGAGCAGTTCGTCGTCGCCGGCCCGGTCGGGGCGGGCGGTGTGGAGATGGGAGAACTCGAAGGCCATCCAGCCGTAGGCGTTCCAGCCCTCGGCGGCCGTCCGGTCCAGTTCCTCGTGGACCTGGCGCAGCGGGTGCGGCCCGAGCGGGGCGGCGGTCTCCTCGTCGAGCCATCGGCGGCGGATCTCGGAGCGGTCGACCCGGATCTCGCCGAGCGCCCCGCCGGCGAACCAGAAGTCGCCGTTCTGTTCGTAGATCACGTACTGGTCGAACAAGCCCGACTCCGCCAGCTCTGCCGCCAACTGGACGGGGTCTCCCGGCAGTTCCGTCTCCGCGCTCCGATAACGCAGCAAGGACCTACCTCCCTGGACTTAGGTTAACCTAACCTAATTCACCAAGACCCTAGCTTCCACAGCGCGTTGCCGTCCAGATCACCCCGCCAGGCTTGACCCCGATGAATGATTAGGCAAGCCTTTCCTAAACAGCAGGCGGGAGTTGAGGATGCTCGACGGGTGGGTGCCCTGGCCGGAGCCGTTGGCCGAGAAGTACCGCGCAGAGGGCTACTGGCAGGGCCGGCCGCTGGACCGGCTGCTGAGGGACAGCGCCGAGCGGGCGCCGGGGCGTACCGCACTCGTCGACGCCGACGGCAACCGGTGGACGTACGCCGAACTCGATCTGCGCGCCGACCGGACGGCGGCGGGGCTGCGGAGGCTCGGCATCGGGGGCGGCGACCGGGTGGTCGTCCAACTCCCCAACACCGACGCGTTCGTGGTGCTGTTCTTCGCGTTGCTGAGGGCGGGCGCGGTACCGGTGCTCACGCTGCCCGCGCATCGCGAGAGCGAGATCGTGCATGTCGCCGAGGTGTCCGGCGCGACGGCTTACGCGATCCCGGACGTGCACGACGGCTTCGACCACCGGGTGCTGGCCCGCACCCTGCGCAAGACCGTTCCCGGAGTCGAGCACGTCCTGGTGGCGGGCGACGCCGCCGAGTTCACCGCGCTCGCCGGCCTCGACGCCGAACCGGTCCCGCTGCCCGTGCCCGACCCCCGGGACGTGGCCGTCCTGCTGCTGTCCGGCGGCACGACCGGCAAGCCGAAGCTCATCCCGCGCACCCACGACGACTACGCCTACAACGTCCGCGCGAGCGCCGAGGTCTGCGGCTTCGGCGGGGACACCGTCTATCTGGTGGTGCTGCCGACCGCGCACAACTTCGCGCTGGCCTGCCCCGGCCTGCTCGGCACGCTGATGGCGGGCGGCACCGTGGTGCTCTCCCCCACGCCGAGCCCCGAGGACGCCTTCGCGCTGATCGAGCGGGAGAAGGTCACCGCCACCGCCGTGGTCCCGCCGATCGCGCTGCTGTGGCTGGACGCGGTGGAGTGGGAGGAGGCCGACCTCTCCTCGCTCGCCCTGCTCCAGGTCGGCGGCTCCAAGCTGGGCGCCGAGCCCGCCGCCCGGGTCGCACCGGCCCTGGGCTGCACCCTCCAGCAGGTGTTCGGCATGGCCGAGGGACTGCTCAACTACACCCGGCTCGACGACCCGCCCGAGCTGGTGGTCGGCACCCAGGGCCGCCCGCTGTCCCCCGCCGACGAGGTGCGCGTGGTCGACGAGGACGATCACGACGTACGGCCGGGCGAGAGCGGCGAGTTGCTCACCCGCGGCCCCTACACACTGCGCGGCTACTACCGCGCCGCCGAGCACAACCTCCGCGCCTTCACCGCCGACGGCTACTACCGCACCGGCGACCTGGTCCGGGTCCTGCCCTCCGGGCATCTGGTCGTCGAGGGCCGGGCCAAGGACCAGATCAACCGAGGCGGCGACAAGATCTCCGCCGAGGAGCTGGAGAACCACATCCTCGCCCACCCCGGTGTGCACGACGCGGCCGTGGTCGGCATGCCCGACGAGACGATGGGCGAGCGCACCTGCGCCTACCTCGTGGCGCGTGGACAGGCCCCGGCACAGCGGGAGTTGGCGGCGTTCCTCACCGAGCGCGGGGTCGCCGCGTACAAGCTGCCCGACCGGGTGGAGGTCGTCGAGGCCTTTCCCCGCACCTCGGTAGGCAAGATCGACAAGAAGGCGCTCGGCCTGCTGATCGCCGAACGTCTCCGCGCGGAGGGCAGTGGTGGCAACTGAGGCCGGTTCGGCCCCTCTGGTACGAACGGACGGGACGAGCAAGCGGTCCGAGCAGTCCACGCAGTCCCCGGGGCGTCGCAACTCGACCCGCACCCTGGCCGTGCTCGGCGCCCTGCTCCTGCTGATCACCGCCGCGACGCTCAGCCTCGCCGTCGGCTCGCGCGCCCTGTCGCCGGGGGTCGTGTGGGCCGTGCTGCTGGACGACGACGGGTCGACCGCGGCCTCGGTCGTCTGGGACGTCCGTGTGCCGCGCACCTTGGCGGGCATCGCGGCCGGGGCGGCCCTCGGGGTCGCGGGCGCGCTCATCCAGGCGCTCACCCGCAACCCGCTGGCCGACCCGGGGCTGCTCGGCATCAACGCGGGCGCCGCCACCGGCGTGGTGCTGTCCATCACCGCTCTCGGCATCACGAGCCTGTGGGCGTCGGTGTGGTTCGCCATGCTGGGCGCGGTGGTGGCGGGTCTGCTGGTGTACTCGCTGGCCTCGGGCGGTCGCGGCGGCGCCACCCCGGAGCGGCTCGCTCTCGGCGGTGCGGTGATCGCGGCCGTGTTCACCGGCATCAGCCAGACGCTGATGCTGCTGGACGCCCAGGCGCTGGACCAATTGCGCTTCTGGAGCGTGGGCTCGCTCGCCCGCGCCGACGACGAGACCCTGACGACCATCACGCCGTTCGTCGCCGTGGGCCTGGTGCTCGCGCTGGCGCTGGTCCGTCCGCTGAACGCCCTCGCGCTGGGCGACGACGGCGCACGGGCACTGGGCGCGCACGTGGACCGCACCCGCTTCCTGGGCCTCGCGGCCATGACGCTGCTGTGCGGCGCGGCGACCTCGGCGGTCGGGCCGCTGGTCTTCGTCGGCCTCGCCGTCCCGCACATCTCCCGCATGATCGCCGGAGCCGACCAGCGCTGGACCCTGCCGCTGTCCATGCTCCTCGCCCCCGCCCTGCTGCTCTTCGCCGACGTCCTCGGCCGGGTCGCCGTACGCCCCGACGAACTGGACGCGGGCGTGGTCACCGCGGTGGTCGGCGCCCCGGTGTTCATCGCTCTGGTCCGCTGTCGCAGGGCGGTGACGGCATGACGACCCAGGCACCGCCCCAGGTACCGACAGGGGCCACCGGCCGCTCACGCGCCCGCTCGCATGTCGTACGAAGCCGCTCGCACCGTTTCTCCCTGCGGGTGGACGTGCGCGCGGTGACCGTCTGCGTCCTGGTGCTGGCCACCACCGCCGCGGTCGGCGTCCTGGGGCTCGGCACCGGCGAGTACTCGATCTCCCCGGCCGACGTCGTCCGCACCCTGCTGGGCAACGGCAGCCCGCGCACCGACTTCGTGGTCAACGACCTCCGGCTGCCCCGCCTGCTGACCGGCATCCTCGTCGGCGCCGCGCTCGGACTGAGCGGGGCCCTCTTCCAGAGCCTGACCCGCAACCCGCTGGGCAGCCCCGACATCGTGGGCTTCACCTACGGCTCCGCCACCGGGGGCCTGCTCGTGGTACTGCTCGTCGGCGGCACCGGCGGGCAGATCGCCGTCGGCGCGGTCGGCGGCGGCCTGGTGACCGCCGTCCTCGTCCATCTGCTGGCGTGGCGGCAGGGCATCCACGGCTACCGGCTCGTCCTGGTCGGCATCGGGGTGAGCGCCCTCCTCCAGGGAGTGAACGCCTACCTCCTCGCCAAGGCCCGCTTCACCCAGGCCGCCCAGGCGATGGTCTGGCTCAACGGCAGCCTCAACGGCCGGGGTTGGGCGGACGTACGCCCCGCCGCCCTCGGCCTCCTCGTCGTCCTCCCGCTGGTCGCGCTCGCCGCGAGCCGGCTGAAGATCCTGGAGATGGGCGACGACGTCGCCGGCGGCCTCGGTGTCCCGGTCCAGCGCACCCGACTGGTCGTCCTGGTGCTGGCCACGGCCGCCTGCGCGGTGGCCACCGCCGCGGCCGGCCCCATCCCCTTCGTGGCCCTGATCGCCCCCCAGCTCTCCCGCCGCCTCACCCGCTCCCCCGGCCCCAACCTCCTCGCCGCCACCTGCACCGGCGCCTTCCTCGTGGTCACCGCGGACTTCGCGTCCCAGCGCATCCACGAGTCGGCCCAGCTGCCGGTCGGCGTGGTGACCGCGGTGGTCGGCGGGGTGTACCTGGGAGTGCTGCTGCGCAGGCAGCGGCGGGCGGGGCGGATCTGAGGTCAGTGACCGTGACCGGGCTCGCCCTCGTGCTCCCCTGAGTCCGAACCCGACGGCGCCTCCGAAGGCACCTCCCCCGTGGTCGCCGTCCCCGCCCGCACGGTGAACGCGGCCGTGTGCACCTTCCCTTCGTGCTTGAAGTCGAGGAACAGCCGGTACGTGCCGCTGCTCGGCGCCGTCGCCGTGAACGAGATCTCCGGGCCGGGCTTGGTCGTGCCGTCGCCGGGGTCGCCGTTCGGGTGGACGTGGAGGTAGGCGAGGTCCCCGGACCGCAGGGCGACGAGGTGGCCGTAGGCGCCGAGGTAGGGCTGGAGGTTGGTCACGGGGGTGCCGTCGCGGGAGACCTTGAGCTTCAGCTCGGTCTCCTTGCCGGGGCGCAGTCCGCCGTCCAGTCGGACGTCGTAGCCGTCGATGTCGGCGGTGGTGTTCGGGGCGGGGAGTCGCTGGGGCTCGTAGGTGCCGGAAGCCGCCAGGTCGGCGCCGAGGGTGAGGTTCTCGGCGTCCTTCACGGCCGGGGTGAAGTCGGCGAAGACGCGGTAGCCGCCCGCGCGGGGCAGGTCCACGGGGATGCTCCAGGTGCCGTCGGCGGCGCGGGTGGGGTGCAGGTGGCGGTAGGTGCCCAGGTCGCGGGAGGCCACGATGAGGTGGAGTTCCTTGTCGTGCTCGCGCCGGTAGGCGGTGACGGCGCGGCCGTCGTCGTCGCGGATGACGAAGCTCAGGTCGGTGCGCTCGCCGGCCGTGACGCGCTGGGTGCGCAGGTCGAGGGTGTAGCCGCCGTCGGAGATCTCCAGCCCGCCGGCCGGCTCGGTCCGGTGCCCGCCGTGTCCGCCCTGTCCGCCGTCTTCGTTCGGCCCCTGTGACGTCTCGCCGTGGCTCTCGTGGCGAGCGGGCGCGGGGTCCTCGACGACGGGGTCGACGGCCTCGCCCACGCCGTAGGCAGTGCCGAAGGTTGCGGCCAGTGCGGCGGCGAACGCGGTGATCCTCAGTCCGGCATGCATGGCGGTCTCCTGCGGGTCGGTCTCTCGATACGGTCCTTCACTGCATTTCACCATACCCCTGGGGGGTATAAAGTCAACTCGGATCGACACTTGCCTTACCTACCCCCTGGGGGTATACATGAACACCGGAAAGGATACCCCTACCCCGTATCCTGGTCGACCGCGGCCCCACCCCTCAGGAGGAATCCATGTCCATCACCACGTACGCCGTCTCCGGCATGACCTGCGGCCATTGCAAGGCCACCCTCACCAGGGCCATCGGCGAGCTGGACGGCGTCACCGAGGTCGGCGTCGACCTCGCGACCGGCCAGGTCACCGTCACCAGCGCCGCCGAGCCCGACGACGCCCTGATCGCCGAGGTCGTCGACGAGGCCGGCTACGAGCTGACCGGCCGCGCCGCCTGACCCGCACCCCGCCCCGCAGGAGCCCGGCCCTGCCCGGCTCCGCCCGCACCCCGTACCAGGAGCAGCGATGACCACCACCGCGTCCCACCCCACGGCCGAGGTAGAGCTCGCCATCGGCGGCATGACCTGCGCCTCGTGCGCGGCGCGCATCGAGAAGAAGCTGAACCGCATGGACGGCGTGGCCGCGACGGTCAACTACGCCACCGAGAAGGCGAAGGTCAGCTATGGCGACGCAGTCTCCGTCCAGGACCTGATCGCCACCGTCGAGGCGACCGGGTACACCGCGCAGGAGCCCGCCCCGCCTGTGCCGGACGCGCAGGAAGCGCGGGACTCGTCCCGCGGTGGCGACGGGCACGATGAACTGCGGTCGTTGCGGGAGCGGTTGATCACCGCCGTCACGCTCGCCGTGCCCGTCGTCGCGATGGCGATGGTCCCGGCCCTCCAGTTCGAGTACTGGCAGTGGCTGTCGCTCACGCTGGCGGCGCCCGTCGTGACCTACGCCGCCTGGCCCTTCCACAGGGCGGCGTTCACCAATCTGCGGCACGGCGCCGCCACCATGGACACGCTGATCTCGGTCGGCACGTCGGCCGCGTTCCTGTGGTCGCTGTGGGCGCTGTTCCTCGGCACGGCGGGCGAGCCGGGCATGACGCACCCCTTCGAGCTGACCATCTCCCGCGGTGACGGCTCGGGGAACATCTATCTGGAGGCGGCCGCCGGAGTCACCGCCTTCATCCTGGCCGGGCGCTACTTCGAGGCCCGTTCCAAGCGCAAGGCGGGCGCGGCGCTGAAGGCGCTGCTGGAGCTGGGCGCCAAGGACGTCACCGTGCTGGGCGCGGACGGCGCCGAACGGACCATACCGGTCTCGGAGTTGAAGGCCGGCGACCGCTTCCTGGTCCGGCCCGGCGAGAAGATCGCCACCGACGGCACGGTGGTCGAGGGCTCGTCGGCGGTGGACGCGTCGATGCTGACCGGTGAGTCCGTGCCGGTCGAGGTCGCCCGGGGCGACGCGGTCACCGGCGCCACGCTCAACGCGGGCGGCCGTCTCGTCGTCGAGGCCACCCGGGTCGGCGCAGACACCCAGCTCGCCCGGATGGCCAGGCTGGTGGAGGACGCGCAGAACGGCAAGGCCGCGGCGCAGCGGCTCGCGGACCGGATCTCCGCCGTCTTCGTGCCGATCGTGATCGCCCTCGCACTGGGCACCCTCGGCTTCTGGCTCGGCAACGGCGCCGGACCGGCCGCCGCCTTCACCGCCGCGGTCGCCGTGCTGATCATCGCCTGCCCGTGCGCCCTGGGGCTGGCCACACCGACCGCGCTGCTGGTGGGCACCGGGCGGGGCGCGCAGCTCGGCATCCTGATCAAGGGGCCGGAGGTGCTGGAGTCCACGCGCGAGGTCGACACGATCGTCCTCGACAAGACGGGCACGGTGACCACCGGCCGGATGACGCTGCTCGCCGTGCACACCGGAGACAACGCCGAGGAGAGCGAAGTCCTGCGGCTCGCCGGGGCGTTGGAGCACGCCTCCGAGCACCCGATCGCCCGTGCCGTGGCCGACGGGGCACTGGAGAAGCTGGGTTCGCTGCCCACGCCGGAGGACTTCGCGAACGTGCCCGGGCTCGGAGTGCAGGGCGTGGTGGACGGGCACGCGGTGCTGGTGGGCCGGGAGCGGCTCCTGGCGATGGGGGTCCCTCCGCTCGAGCGAAGCCGAGAGGGGGGCAGGGCCATGGAGCTGCCGGAGCGGCTCGCGCATGCCAGATCCGAGGCCGAGGCTGCCGGTCGTACGGCCATCGCGGTCGCCTGGGACGGCGAGGCGCGGGCGGTCCTGGAGGTCGCCGACGCGGTCAAGGAGACCAGCGCGGAGGCGATCCGGCGGCTGCGCGACCTCGGTCTCACCCCGATCCTGCTGACCGGCGACAACCGGGCCGTGGCCGAGTCCGTCGCCCGCGAGGTCGGGATGGCGCCGGAGCACGTCGTCGCCGAGGTGCTGCCGCAGGACAAGGCGGATGTCGTCAAGCGACTGCAGGACGAGGGCCGTTCGGTGGCGATGGTCGGCGACGGCGTCAACGACGCGGCCGCCCTGGCCCAGGCCGACCTGGGTCTTGCCATGGGCACCGGCACGGACGCCGCGATCGAGGCCGGCGACCTGACCCTGGTCCGGGGTGACCTGCACGTCGCGGCCGACGCGATCCGGCTCTCCCGCAGGACGCTCGGCACCATCCGGTCGAACCTGTTCTGGGCCTTCGCCTACAACGTCGCCGCCCTGCCGCTCGCCGCGGCCGGACTGCTCAACCCCATGATCGCCGGGGCGGCCATGGCGTTCTCGTCGGTGTTCGTGGTCGGCAACTCGCTGCGGCTGCGGTCGTTCCGGGCCCTGGACTGAGTCCGCCGTACGGAAGGGGGCGCCTGCCGCGGCGCCCCCTTCCCTTTGCCGGTCTCTCAGCCGAAGGCCTTCACTGCCTGGTAGTACGTCCATGCGGTGCTGTTGCAGGCGGTCTTGGTGCCGCCGCTGTAGCCCGCGCACACACGCTTGAGGTCCTCGTAGAAGGCGCTGTCCAGACGCGACTTGTTGGCGTCGAAGGCGCCGATCGCCTTGTAGTTGCGGTAGCCGAAGTCGTGGCGGGCACAGGACGTGGAGAACGGGAAGCCGAAGGGGTTGTCGGGCGAGGAGGAGCAGTAGTCCGTGGACCAGTCGAAGCCGTACGCGGACCAGGCGGACTGGTTGCCGCGGGCGGCGACCCAGGCGTTGTGGCTGGACGCACTGGTCTGGGTCCAGCCGGCGAGGACCTGGGGCTTGTCGGCGGGCGCGGCCCCGGCGGCCGAGGCGGCGCCGAGGACCGTGCCGAGGGCCAGGGTCGAGGTGGTCAGTGCGGTGGCGAGTCTGCGGTGCATTCCACACCTCCATGAGACTGCGACCCGTCCGTCGGGTCGCAGGTTCATGACAAGATGATGGGCACGCCAACCGTCCTTCACACCGCATCTACCTCAAATGCGCCCTTAACTCTTGGACATGCCGGCCCGTCGGATGTGAACGGCAGTCAGCGCCAAGGCCAGCGGCCCAGGGGCGAGGAACGCCAGCGGCACCAGCATCCACGCGCACAGCACCGCCGTCGCCACCGCGAGCAGCACCAGTCCGCTGCCGCCCGGATCCCGCACCGAGTCCCGGGCGGCCTCCCGCAGCGCCGCCCGCCAGTCGGCGAGCGACTCGGGGCGGGCGCAGGCCCCGAGGCCCACGACCAGGGCGGCCGCGCCCATGGCACCGGCCACCACCGCGAACAGCGGCGCCCCCGGCAGCCCCGCCCCGGCGAGCGCGAGATCGGCGGCGAACAGCAGCGCGGCCAGCAGGGCGACGGCTCCCGCCACGAGGTCTCCGGCCCGCAGCCGTCGCCGTAGCAGCGCGAAGTACCGCCCGGCGGTGGCCGGTCGCCCCTCCCCGGCTCCCCGCAACACCGCGCACGCGGTCGACAGCGCGGCCGGCAGCGTCACGAGGGGAAGGCAGGCCACGGCCGTGGCGAGGCCGACGCTCAGCACGTCGGCGAACAGGGTCAGCCGGGGCCCGAAGACCTCGCCCGGCTCACGTGTTCCCATGCCGCTCACCCCTTGAGCCCGGAGCTGGCCATGCCCTCCACCAGCAGGCGCTGGAAGGCGAGGAAGAACAGCACGATCGGCAGCAGCGCGATCACGGACAGCGCGAACATCGGGCCGAACGCCGAGGTGCTGGACGCGTCCACGAACGACCGCAGGGCGAGGGTGAGGGTGAACTTGTCCGGGTCGAAGAGATAGATGAGCTGGGTGAAGAAGTCGTTCCACGTCCAGATGAAGGTGAAGATCGCCGTGGTGATCAGCGCGGGACGGGTGAGCGGCAGGACGACCTTGAAGAAGCTGCGGAAGGGACCGCAGCCGTCGATGCGGGCCGCCTCCTCCAACTCGCGGGGCAGCCCGCGCATGAACTGGACGATGAGGAAGACGAAGAAGGCCTCCGTGGCGAGGAACTTCGGCAGGATCAGCGGCCAGTAGGTGTTCACCAGGCCGAGCTGGTTGAAGATGATGTACTGCGGGATCAGCACCGCGTGGTGCGGCAGCATGATCGTGGCGATCATGAAGGCGAACAGCGGGCCGCGGAAGCGGAACCTGAGGCGTGCGAAGGCGTAGGCAGCCAGCGAGCAGCTGATGACGTTGCCGAGGACCGCGCCGCCCGCGATCAGCAGCGAGTTGCCGAGCAGCCGCCAGATGGACACGTCGTTGACGCCGTCCAGGGCCGTGGCGTAGTTCGACCACTCCAGACGGCCGGGCAGCAGATCGAGGCTGGCGATGACCTCGTCGGCGGGCTTGAGCGAGGTCGCCAGCAGCCAGGCCAGCGGGTACAGCATGACCAGCAGCGCGGCCAGACAGCCGACGTGCAGGGCGATCCGGCCCCAGGCGACGGGCTTGCGGACGACGGGAGTCGTGGTACTGGTCATCGGTCCCCCTCGGAGGCGTAGAAGACCCAGGAGCGCGAGGTGCGGAACAGCACCGCCGTGACGGCGCCGATGACGATCAGCAGGACCCAGGCCATGGCGGAGGCGTAGCCCATGTGGGAGGCGACGAAGCCGCGGTCGTAGAGGTAGAGGGTGTACACGAGGGTCGAGTCGGCGGGGCCGCCCTTGCCGGCGCCGATGGCGAAGGCGGGTGTGAAGACCTGGAAGGCCTGGATGGTCTGGAGGACGAGGTTGAAGAACAGCACCGGGGACAGCATCGGCACCGTGACGGAAAGGAACTGCCGCCATTTCCCGGCCCCGTCGACGGCCGCCGCCTCGTACAGCTCGCTCGGGATCTGCTGGAGCCCGGCGAGGAAGATGACCATGGGCGCGCCGAACTGCCACACCGTCAGCAGGGCCACGGCGAGCAGCGCCCAGCCGGGCTTGTTGACCCAGCCGCCGGTGCCGAGCAGATTGTCCACGGTGCCGCCGTCGTTGAAGACCGCGCGCCAGACGAGCGCGATCGACATCGACGCGCCGAGCAGCGAGGGGGCGTAGAAGGCGGAACGGTAGAAGCCCTTGCCGCGTTTCATGGACTTCAGCGCGAGTGCGACGGCCAGCGCGAGGGCCAGTTGCAGGGGCACGGCGATGACGACGTAGGTCAGGGTGGTCATGACCGAGCGCCAGTAGCGCGGGTCCTCGGTGAACATCTGGACGTAGTTGCGCAGGCCCACCCAGCGCGGCGGGTTGAACAGGTCGTAGTCGGTGAAGGACAGGTACAGCGACACGGCCATCGGCAGCAGGGTCAGGACGATCGCGCCGAGCACCCACGGGGAGAGGAACACCCAGGCGGGGCCCTGGCTCTCCCGCTTGGGGCGGCGCTTCGGGGCGGCGGTGGCCCCCGGTTTCCTGGCGGCGGGCGCGGGGATGTCGGTGGTGGTCATGACCTCAGCTCCGCCTTCGCCTCGGTGACGTAGTTCTGGGCCGCCTCGCGGGGCGACATGCGCTCGTAGGACACCTGGTCGTAGTCGCGCTGGAAGGTGGCCTGGAGGGCGTTGTCGCCGGAGGGCGGGGCCTGCGGCGGGTCCTTGAGGGCGCCTTCCAGGGAGGACTGGTAGTCGGCGATCGTCCTGTCGAAGTCCTTGAGCTGCGGCTCGGTCTCCTCGCGGATGGACTCGTTGACGGGGATGCCACGGGTGGCGCCGAGGATCTTCGCCGCCTGCTCGTCGTTGACGAGGAAGTCGACGAGCTGGGCCGCTTCCTTCGGGTGACCGGTGGTGGCCCCGACGCCGAGGAACATCGACGGCTTGTAGTACTGGCCGGGGGTCCCGTCCTCGCCGGACGGCATCGGGGCGAGTGCGACGCCGGTCGGTATGAGGGCGAGGAAACCGCTGGCCGGGGCGTCCCAGTTGGGGTCGGAGACGGCCTTGCCGCGGCCGAGCGGGGTGTTCTCGACGGAGCCGTCGAGCTGCGTCGTCTGCTCGGCGGGCGAGACGGCGCCCTCGCGCCGGAGCTCGTCGGTGAAGGTCCACCAGCGGGTCAGGTCGTCGGCGGTGAAGCCGAGCCCGCCGTCCTTCGTGTAGAGGGACTTGCCCTGGCCGCGCAGCCAGACCTCGAAGCAGTCCTCGCTCTGGCCGGGGTCGGTGGAGCCGGGCTTGCCGGTCTTCTTCGCCAACGCCCGCATGGCGTCGGCCCATTCGCTCCAGGTCCAGCTCCGTCCCGGGAGCGGCACGCCGGACGCCTTCCACGCCTCGACGTCGTAGGCGACCGTCTCGGTGCCGCGGCCCTGCGGGACGGCGTACTGCGTGTCGTCCAGCCGGCCGGTGGCCAGCAGCCCCGGGTCGATCTCACCGGTGCGCAGTACGGCCTTCTGTTCGGCGAGGTCGAGCAGGACGCCACCGGAGGCGTACTGGTCGATCTGCCGGTAGTCGAGCTGCATCACGTCGGGTGCGTCACCGCCCGAGGCCTGGACGGCGAGCTTCTGTTTGTAGGCCTCGTAGGACGAGAACGACGTCCGCACCCGGATGTTCGGGTGCTGTTTCTCGAACAGGGCGACGGCCTGCTCGGTGCGTTCCGCGCGGTCGGGGTTGCCCCACCACGTGTAGCGCAGCACGACCTTGCCGCCGCCGACCGACTCCCCGGATCCTCCGCAGCCGGCCAGCATCGCGCAGAGCACGAGTGCGGCGGCCGACGCGCAGAACCCCTTTGTCCCGTGTCCGGGCATGCCGAGGTCACCTCTTCTCTCCTCGGTCCTTCTGTTGGCCCCCCTCGGCCCCCCCTCGCTCCCCCGGGCGAGCTACTCGCTCTGGTACGGCAGCGTGACCCCGGGCAGGTTGTACTCGTCCCGGCGGCCGCACATCCCGAACCCGCCGAGCCTGGTGGGCCCGGCCTCGTGCGCGGTCGCGTCGGCGAGATACGCCGGTTCGCCCGCCTCCAGCGCGTCGAGCTGGGCGCCCGTGCGCTCGGCGGTGGCCAGTGCGCCCGCCCGCCACAGCTCCCGCCAGTTCGGCACCTTGGCGCGCACCAGGCGGGCCGCCGCCTGCTGGAACTCCCGATACGGGCCGCTGTCACCGGCGACGAGCGCCTCGCGCAGGACCAGGTAGCCCTCGATCGCGAGGTCCCTGCGGCGGCGCGCGGCGGCCGCCGTGTCCGGGCCGGTGCCCGGTGGCAGGGCCGCCACCGCCGCGTACCGCTCCGGGTCCGCCAGCACTTCGGGCGGGAAGGTGAACACGGCGTCCCCGGCCTCGGGCAGTCCGCTGTTCTGCATCAGCACGGTGATGCGCAGATCGCCGCCCTGGACCATGCGGTGCACGGTCCCGGGGGTGAACCAGGCGACCGAGCCCGGCTCCAGGGGGATGTCACGGTAGCCGTCGGGGCTCAGCGTCTGCACGGCACCCCGGCCGCCGGTGACGACGTACGCCTCGGTGCAGACCAGGTGGAGATGCGGGCTGCCGCCGCACACGCCGTCGGCGGCCTCCCAGTCGTAGGCGCTGAGGTGGGACAGGCCGACGGCGCCGGGCAGCGGGTGCGGAAGGTTCGGCTTCACCACGGCAGCCCCTCCAGGTGGGCGGCCACCTGTTCCCGGTCCCAGGCCCCGTCGGCGAACACGACGCGGTAGCGGTAGGCGAAGGACTCGCCCGGCGGCAGCGCGAACTCCTCGAAGAACGCCCAGGAGAACGCGACCGTGGGGATCGGTTCGGAGCGCACGAACCAGTGGGACTCGTGAACGGCGTCGGCGTTCTCGGGCGCGTGCGCGAACACGAGCGTGGAGTGGCCGTCGATGTCGTCGTGCTCGGTGGTGAAGGCGAGCCACGGGCCCTGACTGCCCATCAACTTGTCTGCGTCGGCGTCGGATTCCGGTGCGAAGGCGGTCCCCCCGGTGAAGTCGCGCGGGCCGCGCCACTGGAGGCCGGTGTATCCGGCCAGCTCCCGGCCCTCGGTCGTCGGGGAGCCGAAGCGCAGCGGCTCGGCCCGGAGGTTGGTGAGCCGGATCGACCAGTCCAGCGCCCAGGCGCCGGCCTCCTCGTCCACCGAGTGGACGGTGAGTCCGCGTGTCTCGCGCGCCCACTCCTCGCCGCCGTTCTCCACCCAGGTGAGCTCCTCGGTGAACGCGAGCCGGTCGTCCTCGACGGTGAACTCGCCGAACCCGTCGTGCCGCATGGAGCCGACCCGCTCGGGCAGAGGCAGGTAACCCTGGCCGTGGACATAGCAGTTGCCGCCCCAGAAGTTCTGCCCGGACAGATGACTCGCCGTCATCTGTAGGCCCTTGTGCCAGCGGTGGTCGCTGGGCCGGTAGCCGGTCACGGTGTGTCCGGCGAGGGTGCGCACGGGGTGGGCGTACGGCTTGCGGGACTCGAAGGCCTCCGGGTCGGGGCGGTAGACGTACCGCAGGATCTCGGTGCCGTTCGCGGCCGTGACGGCGATGTGGTCGCCGTGCGCGTGGGTGACGCGGATGCTCATGCGCGCTCCTTGGGGGCCCAGTGGGGGTGGTCTCCGTGCATGGCCGGGTAGAAGGGGTCGCCGGGCCGGATCTCGCCGGCGTGCACCGGGCTGCCCGTGAAGGCGGCTTTGTAGAGGGCGGCGGCGAAGTCGAGGGTGGCCCGGGCGTCGGGGCCGCTGCCCGGGGGCCGGACACCGTTGTCGTAGGCGTCGAGGAGGGCGCCGAGCTGTGCCGTGTGCGAGCTGGGCAGGTCCGCGGCCGGGGTGCGCCAGGCGGTGGCGCGCTCGGAGGGGACGTGCGGGGCTGGGGTGTAGACCCAGTCGTCGTTGCGGTGGCCGTACAGGTGGGTGAGTTCGACCGTGGCGTCGGCGCAGTCGACGCGGATGCGGCTGACCTCGTGCGGGGAGAGCACGCTGTTGACGACGGTGGCGAGGGCGCCGTTCTCGAACCGGACGAGGGCCGTGGAGACGTCCTCGCTCTCGGTGTCGTGGACCAGGCGCGCGGCCATGGCCCGGATCTCCGCCCACGGCCCGAGCAGATGCAGCAGCAGGTCGAACTGGTGGATGCCGTGGCCCATCGTCGGCCCGCCGCCCTCGGTGGCCCATCGTCCACGCCACGGCACCGCGTAGTAGGCGGCGTCACGGTGCCAGGTCGTCTGGCAGTGCGCGACGAGCGGGGCACCCAGCTCACCGCTCGCGATCAGCTCGCGGGCGTGCACGGCGCCGGAGCCGTAGCGGTGCTGGAAGACGACCGAGGCGTACGCGCCCGACGCCTCCTCGGCCGCCGCGATGTCGTCGTACTCGGCGAGGGACAGGCACAGCGGCTTCTCGCACAGCACCCAGGCGCCCGCCTTGAGCGCGGCGACCGTCTGCTCCCGGTGCAGGGAGGGCGGCGTGCCGATCAGGACCAGGTCGGGGCGTACGGCGTCCAGCATCTCACCGGTCGAGGTGTACCCGGTGAGGTCCTCGCCCGCGAGTTCCCGGAAGGCGTCCAGCCGGGCCTGGTCCACGTCGACGGCGGCGACCAGCTCCACCCGGTCCGCGTGGTGTCTCAGGGCGGAGAGATGGCTGCCGCTGACGATGGCGCCGGTGCCGATGACGGCGACGCGGCGGCGGGCAGGGCGTGTGGACATGCAGTTCTCCTCGGACGGCCGGCGGACAGCCCGCTCAGAAAGCGCTTGCACTTCGAGGGCGACCCTAGGCAGGGAGCGAATGTCAGGACAACCCCTGTGCGGCGACATGAGCAAAGCCTGACTGTTCGGCCCGGCTCACCCCCGGCACGCTCCCCTTCCGGGCGGGCACCCAAACGGGATGAAGATCACCAACCGCCGAAGTGCGATCTCTTGCGCGACCCGGCGCGGCGGCGGGCCGTCGGGCGGGTCCGTCAGCCGACCGGCTGGGCGCTCTCGGCACCCGGCCGCGGCCGGGTCCGGGCCTGGCTGACCAGGCCGAGCCGGGCCAGGAACTGCTCCAGGGTGAAGGCCGCCATGCCCAGGCCCACGGCGTTGCCGGGCACCTCGGACACCTCGACGGTCAGGCCGGGCAGGGAACCCGGCAGCACATGACGGGGCAGTTCGTCCCGTACGGCGGGGACCAGCCACGGGGCCAGCATGCCGGGCAGCCAGCCGGTGAGCGTCACCTTCGGAACGTTGAGCACATTGACGAGGTCGCCGAGGGCGGCGGCGAGGCAGCGGCCCGTGCGCCGGACGAGTTCCCGCAGCGCCGGGTCCCCCGCGGTCAGGCCCGCGGCGACGGACGCGACGAAGTCCCGCTGCCCGGGCCGGCCCAGCGCCGGATGGGACGGGTCGATCTCGGCCAGCGTCGTCTCCAGGCCGGGAGCGCCGACGTACGCCTCCACGCACCCGCGTCGGCCGCAGCGGCACGGGCGGCCGTCCAGCATCAGCAGGGTGTGCCCCCATTCGCCGGCGTTGTTGGTGATGCCGCGGACCAGGGTGCCCTCGATGGCGATGCCCGCTCCGGCCCCGGTGCCGATGTTGACCACGGCCATGCTGTCGACGACGCGTCCGACGCCGAACCACATCTCGGACAGGATCGCCGCCTTGAGCGGATTGTCGACGTACACCGGCAACCGCAGCCGCTCGGCCAGCAGTTCCTCGATGTGGACGTCGTGCCAGTTCCAGTTCGGCGCGAAGACGGAGACCCCGGCGTCGTGGTGGACATGGCCCGGCATGCTGACGCCGACTCCGACGATCCGGTCGCGGTCGGTCCCGTCCGCCCCCAGGGCGGCCTCGATCGCGCCGACGATGCCGTCGACGACGTACGCCTGGTCGTTCTGGTGCTCGTCGAGGGGCACCTCGTGCCGGGCGAGGACGCCGAGCGCGAGGTCGTAGACCGTGGCGTCGACGTGGGTCTCGGCGACGTCGACACCGACGACGCGGCCGCGGTCCGGGTTGATCGTGAGCCGCTCGTAGGGCCGTCCCACGGCGTTGCGCTCCACGGCGGCGATGTGCAGCACGCCCTCCGCCAGGAATCCGCCGACCAGCGTCGTCACGGTGGCCTGGCTGAGGCCCGTGTGCCGGGCGAGTTCCTGGCGGGAGGACGGCCCGAGGTCGAACAGCGCGTGCAGCACCGCGAAGCGGTTCTCGCTGCGGACGTCTCGGGCCGTGTGCCGGGCCACCGGTGCTCCCCCTCAGTCGGTCGGTCCCCCCAGCCACAGCGTACGGATCTCCGGCGTCCCACGCCCCTCAATCCCCTGGGCGAGCAGGGTCAGGCCCGGCCAGTTCGGCGGCACCCAGAGGGCGTCGGGGTCACCGCCCGAGAAGTCGGGCCGTTCGCCGGCCCAGACGCGCCCCACGCACTCCCCGCCGGCCCATCCCGTCACCCGGACCTGTGTGGCGTCCAGCCGGACCAGGTGTCCGTCCGGCGAGGCCGGGAGGTCCACGTCGAGCCACGCCTCCTCCCCCGGTTTCAGCACCAGCGGCAGCCGTACCTCCTCCGTGCGGCCGGAGCCGGTGGCGAACGCGGTCAGCAACTCGTCGTCCTGCACCGCGCACGACCAGTCCCGCACGGCTTCCAGCGCGAGCAGTTCGGCGCGCAGGCCGGGACCGCTCGGATGGTGCGGCAGCGTGACCGAGACCTGGTGGGTGCCGGCGGTCAGCAGCACCAAGGGGTTCTCGGCGTGGACGGTCTCCGGCTCCGTGTCGTCCACGCTCACCCTCAGCGGTTCGACGACCCCCCGCACATACAGCGCCGACGGGGCGGACGCATGGACGGTACGGGTGTAGGTGACCGGCTCCCCGACGCGGGTACTGCTCCAGCCGCCGAGCGCCCGGGTGGGCGCGGGTGTCCCGGACCAGTGGCCGTGGACCGTCCACAGGGCCGAGACGTCCGTGGTGTCCCGGACCTTCCAGAGGGTGCCGAGACCCCGCAGGGCGCCGAGGCGGAGCGCGGGCAGACGGGCGTCGTCGAAGTTCGCGTGGCCCCAGATCTCCACGAGGGCCTCGATCGCGACCGCACCCGTCACGTCCTGGCAATCGATGCGGCGGGCCGCACCGAATCCGGCGACGGTCGGGAGCGCCCCGCCGGCGACGGTCAGGTCGACGATGTCGGCGGCTCCGGTGAGCAGCAGTTCGTCGACGGCGGTCAGGTCCGTGGTGGTCCGGTAGGTGCCGCGGCCCCGGTACACGCCGAGTGCTTCCAGGTCCGGCGGCAGTTCGTGCCGCCCGGCGGGCTGCTCGGGGGCGGCCTCGGCCCGCCGTCGCACCTCGCGCACGGCGATCGGTTCGCGGGCGCCGGCCTTCTCGGAGGCAGCCACCAGTCGAACCGTGCCCTCGGCGTCGACCGACCTCAGCCGTGCGGCCTCGGCCGACGGCAGCACCACGAGCGTGGTCCCGGCCAGCGTCTCCCGTCCGGACACCGGGATCTCGGTCCGCGTCCCGTCCAGTACGACGGTGACCGGCACGTCGGAGGAGAACACCAGCACCCCGTCCGCCCGCGCCACCAGGTCCGCCGAGGCGAGGTTCAGGGTGGCACCGTCGAGCGGCACGTCCACGGCCATCAGCGGGCACGACCCCGGAGCGACCTCGACCGGCACGCCCTCGACGACCGTCGTGCCGGGCTCACCGCCCAGATGCGGTACGGCCACCAGCCGGCCACCCCCGTCCAGCTCCAGCGCCGACGGCTGCGAGCTCGTCGGGAAGTCGCAGTCGAGTTCGGGGTACGACACCGCTGTCGCCAGGGCCAGTCGGGAACCCCAGGTCTGCACGACCCGGGCCAGCACCTGCGCCTCGGCGTACTCCGGGCGCTCCAGGCCGGTCGAGCTGACGTATCCGCCGAAGTCGTAGCCGTGGCTCATGAAGTTGCCGGGGCGCCCCCAGTTGCCGCTCGACGGGGTGTACCCGAAGTTCCAGCCGGACGACTGCAGATACGGCGCGATCAGCTTGGCGCCGCTCGCCAGCAGCCGGCGCAGCGTGCGGTGGCGCCGGTTGGTCTCGGTGACCAGCAGCGGCACGCCGCGCTTGGCGACCAGGGCCGCGTAACGGCGCACCTCGGCCTCGATGTCCGGGGAGTCGTCGTCCGGGTAGAAGTTGCAGGCCGGTACGACTCCCTCCACGTCACCCGTGGCGCCCGCGAGGTCGCCCTGTCCGGAGCAGGCGATGAGCGGCACCGTGATGCCGTGCCGAAGTGCCGTGGCCCGCAGGGCGGTCATATAGCCCGTGCGGTCCGCGCAGTCGAAGAAGTCCAGCTCGTTCTCCAACTGCACCATGATCACCGAGCCGTCCGCCCCGTACTGGCGCTCCGCCAGCAGCGGCAGCACCTGGTCGAACCACGCGGTGACCTGCTCCAGAAAGCGCGGCTCGTTCTGGCGGACCCTCAGCTCCGGGTCCAGGCCCAGCCATGCGGGCAGCGCGCCGCCGTCCCATTCGGAGCAGATGTACGGGCCCGGCCGCGCGATGACGTACAGGCCCTCGTCCCGCGCCAGGTCGAGGAAGGCGGCGACGTCCCGGCGGCCCTCGAAGGACCAGCGGCCGGGTGCCAACTCGTGGAAGTTCCAAGGGAGATAGACGTCGACGCACTCGTATCCCGAGGCCCGGACCTGTGCGAGGCGCTCGCGCCACTGCTCCCTCGGGAGACGGAAGTAGAACAGGGACGCGCACAGCAGGGTGCGGGGACGGCCGTCGATCCAGATGCCCTGGCCGTCTACGTGGATGGTGGTCACTTCACTCCCGCGCTTCCGCCGCTGATGTCCATCTCGTACAGGTACTTCTGGCCCAGGTAGTAGACGATGATCATGGGCAGGGCGAGCAGGACCGAGCCGACCATGACCAGGTTCCACGCCGGTGACTGGCCCGCCGCCGAGGTGCTGGTGATGTACTGGATGCCCAGGGACAGCGGCATCTTGGACTCGTCGTTGAGGTAGATCAGCGGGCCCATGAAGTCGCCCCAGGTGTGGGTCAGGGTGAAGATGCCGATCGCGATCAGCACCGGCCACAGCATCGGCAGCATGATCCGCCGGTAGATGCCGAAGAAACCGAGGCCGTCGACCATGGCCGCCTCGTCGAGCTGGTTGGGCAGCCGGGAGACGAACTGCCGTACCAGGAAGACGTTGAAGGCGTTGGAGAAGAAGTTCGGCACGATCAGCGGCAGATAGCTGTTCACCCAGCCCAGGTCCCGGAAGAGGATGAACTGCGGGATCATCGTGATCTGTGTCGGGATCATCATGGTGGCGATGACGATCAGGAACAGCGCGTTCTTGCCGGGGGCCCGCAGCCGGGCGAAGGCGTAGCCGACCAGTCCGCTGGAGAGCATCTGCCCGGCGACCGAACAGAGCGAGATGATCACGGAGTTGATCAGGAAGCGGCCCATCGGCAGTTCGGAGCCGAAGACCCGGGTGAAGTTCTCCCAGTGGAACTCGGTCGGGAACAGGGTGAAGGAGTTGGTGTTCACCGTCGCGTCGCTGGAGAGCGCGATGGAGCCGACGAACACCAGCGGCATGGTGAGGATCGCCGCCACGATGATCAGCGTCGCGTAGGTGAACGGGGTGGCCCGGAACGCCCGCACCGTGCCGGGGCCCGGTCCCCCTCGGGCCTTGCGCTGCGGGCCGTTTCCCTTCGTCCGCTGCGGCGCCGGGGTGGTCAGGAGGCCGGTCATCACTTCACCTCGGTTTCATAGAACACCCAGCGCCGGGCGGTGCGGAATGCGATCAGTGTGAAGACGAGGACCACGAGGAACAGCAGCCAGGAGATCGCCGAGGCGTAGCCCATGTGGTAGTTGCCGAAGGCCTCGTCGAAGAGGTACGGCACCATCGTCTCGGCCCCGTCGTAGGCCGCGCGCAGCTTGCCCTTCGGCACCAGGATGTACACCTGGGCGAAGACCTGGAAGGCGCCGATCATCCCCATGATCAGGTTGAAGAAGATGATCGGGGTCAGGTGCGGCAGCGTGATGCTCCAGAACTGCCGAACCGCGCCCGCGCCGTCGACCTCGGCCGCCTCGTACAGTTCCTTCGGGATGCCCTTCATGGCGGCGAGCAGCAGCACCGTCGCGGCGCCCGCGCTCCACGCCGACATCACGACCAGCGCGGGGATCGCCCAGTCGCCGTCGAGCAGCCAGGCCGGTCCCGAGACTCCGACCAGGCCGAGGGCGTCATTGAGGGGGCCGTTCGGGGCGAGCACCTGACGGAAGATCATCGCCGTGGCGACGAGCGGCACCAGGGTCGGCAGATAGATCAGGGTGCGCAGCAGTTTCCGGGCCCGCACCTGCTTGTTGAGCAGGTTCGCCAGCCACAGGCCGAGCACCAGACCGAGCGGGACGGAGACCGCCGCGTAGTAGAAGGTGTGCCACAGCGTCCGCCAGAACCTGGGGTCGTCCGTGAGCAGCGTGACGTAGTTCTGGAGTCCGACCCAGGTGGGTGCGGTGAACGAGTCCCAGTCGGTCATCGAGTAGTAGACCGACGCGATCATCGGCCCGAACAGGAAGACCAGGAACCCGATCACCCACGGCGAGACGAACAGATAGAACCAGAGCGCCTCTCGGCGCCGCCGCGTGGTGGTGGTCGCCATCGCCGGTCATCCCGCGGACTTGATGAGGGACTCGAGGTCCTTCTGGAGGGCGGTCAGCGCCTTCTTGGCGCTCTCCTTGCCGAGCCAGAAGTCGGCGAGACCGGAGTCGATGGCCGACATCATCTCGTTCCACTCGGGGATGAACGGCGCGCGGAAGATGAAGCCGCTGGACTCGGCGAACGCGCCCATGTTGACGTCCGACTTCATCCACGCGGGCTTGAGGAACGCCTCGCTCTGCTGCACCGCGAGGCTGGCCGGTACGTCCTCGCCGTCGTCGATGATCTGCCGCTGCGCCGCGTCGGAGGTGAGGAAGTCGATCGCCTTGAAGGCGTTGTCACGCTGCTTGCAGGTCCGGGAGATGGCGAGGCCGCTGCCGAACGCGGAGACGGCCTGCTTCTTGCCGCGCCAGATCGGCGCGATGTCCCACGCGAACTTGGCGTCCGTCAGACCGGCGGTCACCCAGAAGCCGTTGGCGTGCGTGGCGCACTTCTGCATCGGGAAGGCCTGGTCGCCGCCGACCTCGGAGCCCATGTCGGCGTAGTCGGCCTTGCTGGGCGCCACCTTGTGCTTGAAGACCAGGTCACCGGCCCACAGGAGCGCCTCGACGACCTCGTCGCTGTCGACGGCGGGGCGGCCGTTCGCGTCGATGATGGTGCCGCCGTTCTGGTACGCGAGGCTCCACCACTGCGGGAACCACTCGGCGCCGGTGTACCCCCACTGCTTGCCCGGGACGGTGAGTTCCTTGAAGGCGTCGAGCGCGTCGTCCCAGGTCCACTCGGCGGTGGGGGCCTTGATGCCCTTCTTCTCGTACAGGTCCTTGTTGTAGTACACGGTGATCGCGCCGGAGCGGTCCGGGATCGCGTACAGCTTGTCCTCGTACGTGTAGATGGAGCCGACGGGACCGAACCGCTTCTCGGTGTCGAGGCCGGCCTTCTTGGCTAGGTCGTCCAGGGGCAGGAGCTGGTTCTTGCTGGAGTAGGTGTTGACGCTCTCGGCGACCTGCATGATGTCCGGGCCGCTGCCGCCCGCGATCATCGTCTGCACCTTCTGCGCGTACGCGTCGCTGGGGATCAGCTGGAGCTTGACCTTCAGCTCCGGGTACTTCTTCACCAGCAGGTCGATGCGCTTCTGGTACGTCTTGCGGTCGGCGTCGCCGCCCCAGACGGTCATGACGAGCGGGCCGCTCGAACTGCCGCTGCCGGAACCGCACGCGGTGAGCGTCACGACGCCGGCCGCCACTCCGAGACCGAGAAACCCTCGGCGCGACATCTGGACCTTGTCTACTGGCATGGCACGACTCCTCGATGAAAAGGCGAACACGCAGGGAACAGCCCTCGGGAGCCCGGGCCCGGCTTCGAGTGACGGTTAAATTAACCCTCGTCAAATCTCGCTACAAGACCTTGATTCCTACGAATTTCAACCTGCACGACTCGCACACGAGCGGGAACGGACCGCCCTCGACGCCCTCCGGAGCCTGTCGCCGGAGGTCAGCCCTTGTCCAGGAAGTGCCGCAGCCTGGTCAGTGGCCAGGCGTTGATCACGTCGTCCTTGGTGAGCCAGCCGCGCTGGGCCGTGCCGACGCCGTAGCGCAGGTTGGCCAGGTGGACGACGGCGTGGGCGTCGCTGTCGACGGCGAACTTCACGCCGTGCCGCCGGGCCCGCAGGATGTCCTCGTCACGCAGGTCGAGCCGGTCGGGATGGGAGTTGATCTCCAGGGCGGTGCCGGTGCGGGCGCAGGCGGCGAAGACGGCGTCGAGGTCGACGTCGATGCCGGGGCGCTTGCCGAGGAGGCGGGTGGTGGGGTGGCCGATGATGTGCACGTGCGGGTTCTCGCAGGCCCGGACGAGCCGTCGGGTCAGCGCGTCGCGCCCCTGGTTGAAGTGGGAGTGCACCGAGGCCACGCACAGGTCGAAGCCGGCGAGGAACTCCGGCGGCCAGTCCACGTCGCCGTCGGGCCCGATGTTCAGCTCGGCGCCGTGCAGCAGCCGCAGACCGGCGCGCTTGCCCCGCTTGCCGTACGCCCCGTCGAGCTCGCGGACGCGTTCGCGCTGGGCCAGGATCCGTTCGTCGGTCATGCGCTGCATGGCCATGTCGGGGCCGTGGTCGGTGACCGCGTAGTAGGCGTAGCCGCGCTCGGCGGCCGCGGCGACCATCTCCTCCAGCGGGGCGAGCCCGTCGGTGAGGTCGGTGTGGGTGTGCAGATCGCCCCGGATGTCCTGCTCCTGGATCAGCTCGGGCAGCTCGCCGCGCAGCCCGGCCTCGATCTCGCCGCGGTCCTCACGCAGGGTGGGTGGGATCCAGGGCAGGCCGAGGCGGGCGTAGACCTCCTCCTCGGTCTCGGAGACGATCTTCTTGCCGGTCTCGGTGTCGAAGAGCCCGTACTCGGAGAGCTTGAGCTTCTGGTGGACGGCCATCTCCCGGGTGCGGATGTTGTGCGCCTTGGAGCCGGTGAAGTACTGCATCGCCGCGCCCCAGGAGTCCGGCGGTACGACCCGCAGGTCGACCTGAAGTCCCTTGCTGGTGCGAATCGACGTCTTCTTCGCGCCGTGCGCGATGACCTCCGCGACATACGGCAGCTCGGTGAAGGCCCGCATGACCGGCTCCGGCTTCTTCGCCGCTACGAGGATGTCGATGTCGCCGACGGTCTCGCGCACGCGGCGCAGCGAGCCGGCGTAGGAGCAGCGCTCGCAGCCGGTGACCTGCGACAACTCGGCGACGATGTCCTCGGCGAGGCTCATGGCCACGTCGATCAGGACGCGGTCGCCGGAGGACTGGAGCAGGCCGATGCCGTGCAGGATGTTCTCCTCGGTCTTCGGCCCGAAGCCCTTCAGGTCGCGCAGCCGCTCCTCGTGGATGGCGTCCGCCAGTTCCTCGGTCGTGGAGATGCCCAGCTCCTCGTAGATGACCAGGGCCTTCTTCGGGCCGAGCGTGGGGATCGCCGTCAGCTGCCGGACGCCGGCGGGGATCTTCGCGCGCAGTTCCTCGACGGCGGAGACCTTGCCGGTGGTGAAGTACTCGATGATCTTCTGGGCGGTCGACTTGCCGACGTTGGGGATCTCCTGGAGCCCCTTGACGTCGAGGGTGGAGACGTCGGCGTGATAGCCGCCGACCGACCGGGCGGCCTTCTCGTAGGTACGCGTCCTGAACGCGTCTCCTCCGGTGATGGAGATCAGGTCCGCGTACTCCTGGAGCAGGGCGGCGACCTCGTCGTTGGACCGAGCCACGGTTTCAGGGTAGGCGGGGGAGGGGGGTGCCGCGATGTGTTGTTGATCGTCTGCGGGTGCCATGTGGCTGGTCGCGCCCACTCGGCGGAGCCGCATATCGATTCAGGCCCGCGCCCCCTTGGGGGCGTGGTCGAACCGTTCTCCGTTGCGCCAGGCCGGTGGGTGGGCTGGGGTTGCGCCTTCCTTCGTCAGGGCGGCCGCGATCCTGCGGGCCGTCCACGGGTCGGCCGGCAATGTGTGGGACGCGAACCAGCGGGCCGCCTCCGGTGCGGGAGACGGTTCAGCGAACTCGGTGCCCGCATAGTCGTCGAGGGGTGGGTCGTAGATGTAACCGGTGACTATGCCGTGGTCGACCAGACGTTCCACCAGGGCATCGCGGTCGTTGACCAGCAGCGGGACCCGGAACAGGCACGGCGGGCCGTCGCCGGTGCGACCGCGCAGGGCCGGGGTGGCCCAGGTGGTGCCGGACAGCAGCGAGACGCCGGCCCTGCGTCGGGCGAGGTCGGCGTCGAGCAGGGCCAACCGCAGCTCCAACTGGCCCCGGACCAGGCTTCCGTGGCGGGAGCGGAAGCCGTGCAGGTCGACCCGTACCCAGGGCTCGTAAGCCGCCAGGCTCGGGGCGTGGCGAGCACTGTCGGTCAGGCGGGGAGCGTGCAGGGCCATGCGGAAGGCGTCGCGTTCCAGGAGGCCGAGGCGCTGCATGGTGCGCCAGACGGGGCGCACCAGGCGGAGGTTGCGGACGGTGGAGCGGGCCAGGGGGCGGAGTGTGGTGGCGAGGTCGTCGCGGAGGCGGCGTGGGGTGAGCAGGTCGTCGCGCAGCAGCTCCAGCTCGCGCCGGGTTCGTGCGTCGTCGACGGCGAGGAAGCCGCCGGCCATGGCGGCGACATGCTTGGACAGGCTGAAGGCGGCGGCCTTCCCGAAGGTGCCGATCGGCTGTCCGTCCACGTGGGTGCCGATGGCGTGCGCCGCGTCCTCGATGAGCGGGATCCCCAACTGGTCGCACCGGCGGCGCAGTTGGGCCACCCGGTCGGGCAGGCCGTACAGGTTCGTGGTCAGCACAGCGTCCACGTCGCGCCAGGTGGACTCGGGTACGGCGGCCGGGTCGATGTTGCCGTCCCAGGGGGAGACGGGGGCCTGGACGGGGCGCAGGCCGGCCGCGAGGACGACGAAGAGGATCACGTCGTCGTTCACCGGGGACATCAGGACCCGTGCGCCGGGCCGGCACCAGCGGCGCAGCGCCAGGTACAGGGCCAGTCGGGCCGAGGGCGTGTAGACGCATTCGCGTCCGATGCGCCGTGTCATCATCGCGGCGAGCCGCGATCCGTACGGCATGGTCACCTCTTCCGTGGAAGGGTCCGACGAAGGGTCGCCCGGGCGGGCTGTGTGCGCGTTCGCGAACGTCGTTCGAGGACGCCGCTCGGGGTGACGGGGACCGCGAGGGGTCATCGCGGCACGGCACCGAGGCGCGGGAAGAACGGACAGAACCGCGAGGGCGGGCAGAGGCAGCCCCGTTCAGCGGGCGCGGGCTCCTGCTTCGCCCGAGCGGGCCAGGCCGGAGGTGCGCAGGGTGCCGACGGTCTTCAGCAGCCGGTCGGCGGGCTCGCGCAGCCTCGGGTGGGCCAGGACGGTGTTTCTCAGGCCGCGCACCGGTCTGCGCCACAGCCGGTGCGCCGCCGCCACCGGGTGCGGGCGTATCGCGAACCCCTCGGCCACCCGCAGCTCACGGGTCTTGAGCCAGTCCTTGTACTCCTTCTCGCCGCGCCCCATGTCCATGAGCGTCACACCGTCCCGGCCGGCGGCGTCGGCCAGCCGTAAATGCATCATCAGTCCGGGCGAGTAGTAGCCGAAGGCGGGGTCGTACGCGGTGAACCAGGCCGCGAACACCGTGCGCGACCTCGGCCCGAAGTGCGCGGCGACCGGCCGGTCCCCGGCGTAGACCACGGACAGGATGCCGGTGAAGTGCTCCTCGCGGACCTGGAACAGATCGTCCACCAGGTCGACGATCCACGGCTTGGAGAACCGGTCCATCCGCCCCGTCCTGCGGTACTGGGCGGACTTCCAGCGCATCAGCGTGCGCAGCATGCGCGGATCGCGCTCGTCGTACACGAACCGCACCTCGCCCACGTCACGGCCGAGGCGCCGCTCCTTCTTCAGGGTCGTCTTGGCCTGCCCCGGGTAGGTGGCGCGCAGCCACTCGGCGTAGCTGCCGTCGCCGGGCTTCAGGTCTAGCACGGGAGAGGCGAACGTCCCCGTGACGTACGGGCCGAAGGGCTTCTGCTCCTCGACGAGGTGGTCGAACTCGAACACGGACAGTCCGCAGGCCCGCAGCAGTTCCCGGGTGTTCCAGGTGACGCCCGGCCGGTGCACCAGGGCCTGGCAGTCGGAGAGACCGAGGCCGATGGCCCGGCCGACGCCGAGCGGGCCCCGCTCGTACGGGAGGAAGCCGACGGCCTCTCCGTTCTCGTGCAGGACCGCCACCTGCGCGCCGCGGCGGTGTCTGCCGACCCCGGTCGCGAACTCCGGCGCGAGGAAGGGGTTGGCGTAGTCGGGCGACTCGTCCATGGCCCGGTGCCACGCCCGGCGCAGCGACTCGTCCAGCTCCTCGGGTCTGTGGATCGTGATGGCGTGCGTGGATCGCATGGCGACGCTCCCCCCAAAAGTCCCCCAAGAGACGCTTTTTGGGCGCCTCGCCACTGATTCCCCCATGTCGAACTTTGTGGCGAGCTCAAACGTCGCGAAACAGCACGCACACTGTCAAGGTGGATGATGAATCCTTTAGCTGTGCTTGGTAACGCGCGGTCCCGGTCCGGTCAGCGGATCGCGACGAGGACGTGACTGTCGCCGTACTGCCAGACGGCGCCGACGTGCCTGAATCCCGCCTGCCGCAGGAGCCGTTCGTGCGCGGACACGGACAGGCAGGGGGCGCCGCCGGTACCTGCGCTCGGGCCGCCGCCGGTGACCGCCGCCTGCCGGCGCAGGCGCTCCGCGAGCAGGTCGGTCAGCTCCGGGTCCTGTGCGACGGCCGCCCACCAGGACGCCCAGTCCTCGTGCGCCAGGGCCTGAGCTCGTTCGGCGTGCCGACGGCCGACGCACCCGGCCAGTCCGGCGAGCGCGGAGTCCTCGGGCGGGAAGTGGTCGCCGTTGACGAGGACGCCCCCGGGACGCAGCAGGTCCGCGAGCTGCCGGTAGGTGCGGTGCAGGGCGTCCGGGTCCAGGTAGTGCAGTGCCGTCGTCGACACGGCGGCGTCCAGGGGGCCGTCGAGGCCGAGGGCGTGGGTCCAGTCCCGTGCGCCGATCACCACGTCGACGTAGCGGGCCGCGTCCGCGTGATGGGTGCGGGCCAGCTCCAGCAGCAGCGGGTCCATGTCCACGGCCACGATGTCGGCGTGCGGCAGCCTGCGGGCGAGGCGGGCCGCCAGGGAGCCGGGGCCGCAGCCGAGGTCGACGACCGACGGCCGGCCCGGGACGCCGGCCACGGACTGTTCCACCACATCGGCGATCACCGTGAAACGCTCCTCGCGGTCGACGGCGTACCGCTGCTGCTGGCGCTCCCAGCGCTCCACCCATCGCTCCGCCGTCGCCAGGCTCAGCCCCATCCCGTCGTGCACCTCGCCGTTCCGCACCTGTCCGCACCGTCTGCGCCAGACCCTACAGGTGGAAACGGTTCCCATTCCCTCCAATGGCGGTACGTCACCCGAGCGTGGCGAGGACCTCCAGCAGTCGGTCGATCTCCTCAGCGGTGTTGTGGACGTGCAGGCTCACCCGCACCGAGCCGGTCCGCTCCCCCGCACCGCCCTGGCAGTGCTGGTCGGAGCGGACCATGAAGCCGTGGCTGAACAGGATGAAGCCGAGGTCCCCGGAGTCGACGGCTTGGTGGCGGAAGGTGACGATGCCCTGACGTCGCTGCACGGACGAGTCGGCAGCCAGGCTCTTCTGGCAGCCGAGGATCTCGTACGCGTCGAGGTGGCGCAGGCCCTCGGTGAGCCGGGCCGCCAGGGCGAGGGTCCATCGCTCGATCCGGTCGGTGCCGGCGGTGTCCAGCCAGTCCAGGGCGGCGGTCAGGGAGGCGATGCCGACCGTGTTGGGGGTGCCCGACCAGCCGCCCGGCGCGAAGTGCGGTCCGCGTGACTGCCGGGCCCAGAGGGCGCCCGTGCCGGGCAGTGCCATGGCCTTGTGCCCGGAGAAGACCACGAAGTCGACGTCGAGGTCGGCGACGGACACGGGGAGATGACCGACGCTCTGGGCGGCGTCCAGACAGATCACCGCGTCCGGACCGACCGCCCGGCGGATGCGATGGACGTTCATGTTGCCGCCGTACACGTGGTGGACGTGGCTGACGGCGACGAGGCGGGTGCGTGGGCCGGCGAGTTCCGCGAGCGCGGTGTGGTCGTAGTCGCCGGACGACCGCTGGTACGGCATCGGCCGTACGCGGATGTGGACGCCCCGCGCCGCCAGGTGCCGTTGGGCCTCCAGCCAGGGAGCGATGTTGGCCTCGTGGTCGGCGACGGGGACGACGATCTCGTCCCCGTCGGCGAGGAGCCCCGGCAGCCAGTCGCGGGCGACGGTGCGCAGGCCCTCGGTGGTGCCGCTCGTGAAGTGGACGGTCGAGCGGTCGGGAGCGGGATCGCCGATGAACCGTTTCACCCGGTCGCGGGCCTGCTCGACCAGGTCCGTGGTGCGGTTGGCCCAGGGGTAGGTGCCGCGGCCTGCGTTGGCGTTGGTGGTGGTGAGGTAGGTGTGGACGGCGTCGAGCACGGCCTGCGGTTTCTGGGCGGTGGCTGCGCTGTCCAGATAGGCCAGTTCCGGGTGGGCGGTGATGATCGGGAACTGGGCGCGCAGGGCCTGCTGCCACTCCCCCAACTCCTCGATCACGACCGCCTCTTGGGCGTCGGTTCCGGGTGTGGTCATGGGCGTCAGTCCCGTACGAGGGGTGCGCCCGCGTCACGCCAGGCGATGATGCCGCCGGTCAGGCTGCGGACGTCCGGGTGCCCCATCCGGGTCAGCAGGGCGGCGTGCCGGGCGGACTTCTCGCCGACCGGGCAGGCCAGCAGGACCGGGCGGCTACGGCTGAACGGCAGTCCGCCGTGGAGGAGTTCCTCGAAGAGCTCGTCGACGATGTTGATCGAGCCGTCGATGTGCAGCGCGGCGTAGGCGTGGGGGCCGCGCAGATCGACGACGAGCGGTGCCCCGGTGGCGATCCACGCCTGGGCGTCGGCGACGCCGATGGCCGGAGCCGTGCGGATCTCGGCGGGTGTCAGGTCGGCCGGGGAGTTCCGGCGACGCGGGCGGCCGAAGAGGTCGGGGCGCCGGCGGCGGACGTAGCTCAGATAGCTCTCGACGCGGTCGCAGACGATGAAGACCGCCGCCTGCCGTTCCGTCACCTCATCGTCGACAGGCCGCAGTTGGCGTATCGCACCGAAGAACGCGGCGCCTCCCGTGGGCCCGGCGAGGATGCCGCAGCGGCGGTTGAGGGTCAGCATCCCCTCGATCGCCTCGTCCGCGGTGACCGTGTCGATGCTGTCGTAGGTACCGGGGTCGAACAGGCCCACCTCGTGCGCCTCGTCGATGGTGCGGATGCCGGGGATGAAGTCGGACTTCGCCGCGACCAGGCCGACGACCCGTACGGCGGGGTCGTGTTCGCGCAGGGCGCGGGCGACGCCCGTGGACGAGCCGGCGGTGCCCACGCAGGCGATGAACCAGTCCGGGGCGCGGCCGTTCAGATCCTTGACGATCTCCGGGCCGGTGCCGGTGAAGTGGGCTTCGGTGTTGCGCGGGTTGAAGTACTGGTCGGTGTGCAGATACGTGCTGTCGGGTGCGGAGAGGGTGCGGTGGAAGAGGGTGAGCGGGTCGTCGGTGGCGGTCGGGTCCAGGCACTCGCTCTGGCCGGGCAGTTCCTCTATCTCCGCGCCGAGCAACAGCAGCAGGTCCTTGATCTCCGGGATACGCATCCGGTTGGTGACGCTCTTGAAGGCCAGGCCGTGCATGCCCGCGAGGACGGCGAGGGCCTTGGCGGTGTTGCCGCTCGACAGCTCGACGACCTGGCCGCCCCGCTCGGGTACGGCGGCCTCCAGATGCGGGCGGGCCATGTTCCAGGCGGCGCGGTCCTTGACCGATCCGAAGGGGTTGAGCAGCTCCAGCTTGGCGTACAGGTCGATGTTCCGCAGGCCGTGCACGGCCGGGTCGATGCGCACCAGCGGTGTGTTGCCGATGGCCTCGGTGATGCTGTCGTACCTCACTGCGCTCCCCCCACGGGTGTGGTTGGCCAGTACTGGTCGTCCAGGCACCAGCGCCAGGTGTCGCCCTCCTGCCAGGCGGCGACCTTGCGCGCGACGGGCTGGTGCTGGGCACGGGTGGCGTGGAAGTCCATGCAGTATCCGGCCGTGTTGGCGAAGGCCAACAGGTCGCCGGGTGCGGGGCGGCGGGGCAGGAAGACCGTGCGGCGCGTGATCAGGTCGGACTCCAGGCAGCGGCTGCCGAAGAGGTACGCGCCGACCGGTTCGGTGGCGGGGCCCGCGCCCGCGTCGGAACCGGCCCCGGGAGCGGCCGGGGGTCCGTCCCCGTCCCGGGGGACCAGGACGGGGTCCATGAGCACCCCGTGTTCCTCCAGCGCCACGTCGTCGGCCTTCGCCGCGAGCCGTACGAGGAGGGGGCCGCCGGCGTCCTGGTCGCGTACCTCCAGCACCTTCGTCAGGGTGAGTCCGCACTGGTCGAGCAGGGCCCGGCCGGGTTCGGTGTGCAGGTCGTAGAGGTGGTCGAGGAGCAGGGCGGCCAGCGGGCTGCCGCCGTGTGAGGCGGCCGGGTGCGCGAGCAGCTCGTCGAGGTAGCGGGCGCCGGCGACCGGGCGGTGCGCGGGGTAGAGGCCGAGCGCGCCGCGCAGGGTGCCGGCCTCGTTGCGCAGTCCGTAGCCGTGGCCGCCGTAGGTCAGCGGTGGGCGGGTGCCCAGGACGGCTTCGGTGAGCCCGGTGGTGTACCGCTCCCATTGGCCGCCGTCGGCCAGGTAGTCGACGCCGAAGCCGCCGCCGATGTCGACGGCCCGGGGCCTGAGCCCTCGGCTGCGGCACTCCTCCAGCACCCGCAGGCAGCCCTCCAGCGCCGTGGCCTTCTCGGCGAGGCTGGTCGTGTCCAGGTGGTACGCGACACCGACCAGGTCGACGACGTCGCCGTGCCGCTCGACGGACTCCAGGAGGGGCTCCAGCTCCCTTACCGCGGTGCCGAATCGGCTGCGGCGGCTGAGCACGCGTACGCCGGACGTCTCGAACCCTGACAGCCGGAGCAGGACGCGGGTCCTGGGCAGGGCGTGTTTGCGTACCAGTGTGGCGAGTTGCTCCAGCTCGTCTCGCGTGTCGAGGCTGACGGTGACGGATGTGCGGGCCGCCAGCCACAGGAACTCGGGGTTCTTCGGCCCCGTCGCCGTGATCCGGTCCGGGGTGAGGCCCGCCCCGAGGGCGTGCTGCAACTCGCCCAGCGAGGCGACGTCCACGCCGGCGTCCGTGGCGGCGAGCCGTCGCAGCAGGGCGCTGGAGCGGTTGGCCTTGTGGGCGAGGAACACCTGGCCGGAGAGGTGGTGGGCGCCGTAGACGGTGCGGAACTGCTGGAGGTTGTCGGCGAGTTGGTCGGGGACGACCACGTTCAGCGGGGACCCCAGGGCTTCGGTGAGCGTGTGCAGCAGGACCGGCGAGTTCAGCAACGAGCGCAGCCGCGACTCCAGCCGCGGTTCGAGATACAAGGGCTGCCCGCCCATGCCCGGCCCCTCCCCAGCGCCTCGGGCCCGGCGCTCCGGGCGCCGGCGACCACTCCCCGCGGTTTGCCGTATAACTCCTTTCCCTGCCCTTCGGTGCTTTACGCCCTGTTGCCACCCCCGTGGGCGATCAGGTCAGCGGACGGCCGGAACCCGTCGGGGAGGACCCGCGCTCAGGCGGCCTCGCCGGCGATGTTGACCATCCAGGTGATGCCGAAGCGGTCCGTGCACATGCCGAAGACGTCGCCCCACATCTGCTTCTCCAGCGGCACCGTCACCGAGGCGCCCTCGGACAGCTTCTCCCAGTAGCCGCGCAGCTCGGTGTCGTCGTCGCCGCTCAGACTCACCGCGATGTTGTTGCCGGGCCGGTGGTCGTCCGTCGGGGTGTCGGCGCCCATCAGGGTGAGGCCGCCGGGGGACTCCAGCATGCCGTGCATGACCTTGTCGGCCATCGGGGTGTCCTGCTGGCCGAAGTCGCCGTAGGTGTTGAGCACCAGGGTGCCGCCGAAGACGTCCTTGTAGAACTCCATCGCCTGCCGGGCGTCACCGGCGAAGGTGATGTACGGGTTGAGACGCGAGGCCATGAATCCTCCAGGGATGGGGCCGAGAGCCGACTCCAAGGAAGGTAGCGCGGGCCACTGACAACGGCCCGCGCTCACGACCACATGGGCTACAGCGCCGCTACAGGGTGCGCTCCAGACGGTCCGCGACCAGCTTCACGAACCGCGCGGGGTCCTTCGGCTGGCCGCCCTCGGCGAGCACCGCCAGGGTGTGCAGGAGTTCGGCGGACTCGGCGAGCTCCGCGCGGTCCTCGCTCGCCTCGTACGCCTGGTGCAGGCCCTTGACCAGCGGGTGGCCGGGGTTGAGCTCCAGGATCCGCTTGGTGCGGGGCACCTCCTGGCCCATGGCCCGGTACATGTTCTCCAGGGCCGGGGTCAGGTCGTGCGCGTCGGAGACGACACAGGCGGGCGAGACGGTGAGCCGGGCCGAGAGGCGGACCTCCTTGATGTCCTCGTCCAGCTGCTCGCCCATCCAGCCGAGCAGACCGGCGTACTCCTCGGCCTGCTTCTCCCGCTCCTCGTCGGCCTTCTCGTCGCCCTTGCCGTCCAGGTCGATCTCGCCCTTGGCGATGGAGCGCAGCTTCTTGCCCTCGTACTCGCCCACGGCGTCGACCCACACCTCGTCGACGCCGTCGGTGAGCAGCAGCACCTCGATGCCCTTGGCCCGGAACGCCTCCATGTGCGGGGAGTTCTCGATGCTCTGCCGGGACTCGCCGGTGATGTAGTAGATGTCGTCCTGGCCGTCCTTCATCCGCTCCACGTAGCGCGCGAGCGTGGTCGGCTCGTCGTCGGTGTGCGTGGTCGCGAACGACGCGACGGCGAGGATCGCCTCGCGGTTCTCGGTGTCGGTGAGCAGGCCCTCCTTGAGCACGGTGCCGAACTCCCGCCAGAAGGTGGCGTAGCGGTCGGCGTCCTTGGTCATGAGGTCCTTGACCGTGGACAGGACCTTCTTGGTCAGCCGGCGCTGCATCATCCGGATGTGGCGGTCCTGCTGGAGGATCTCGCGGGAGACGTTCAGCGAGAGGTCCTGCGCGTCGACGACGCCCTTGACGAAGCGGAGGTAGGGCGGGAGCAGGGCCTCGCAGTCGTCCATGATGAAGACGCGCTTCACATAGAGCTGGACGCCGCGCTTGAAGTCGCGGGTGAACAGGTCGTGCGGGGCGTGCGCGGGGACGAAGAGCAGGGCCTGGTACTCGAAGGTGCCCTCGGCCTGGAGCCGGATCGTCTCCAGCGGCTCGCGCCAGTCGTGGCTGATGTGCTTGTACAGCTCGTGGTACTCGTCGTCGGACACCTCGTCGCGCGAGCGGGCCCACAGCGCCTTCATCGAGTTCAGCGTCTCGGGCTCGGGCGTGCTGTCGCCGTCGGCCTGCTCCGGGACCATCCGGATCGGCCAGGTGATGAAGTCCGAGTACCGCTTGACGATCTCCCTGATCTTCCACGGCGAGGTGAAGTCGTGGAGCTGGTTCTCGGGGTCGGCGGGCTTGAGGTGGAGCGTGACCGAGGTGCCCTGGGGCGCGTCGGCGACGGTCTCCAGGGTGTACGTGGCCTCGCCGCGCGACGTCCAGCGGGTGCCCTGGCTCTCGCCGGCCCGACGGGTCACCAGCGTCATCTCGTCCGCCGCCATGAAGCCGGAGTAGAAGCCGACGCCGAACTGGCCGATGAGCCCTTCGGCACCGGCCTCGTCCTGGGCCTCGCGCAGCTCCTTGAGGAACGTTGCGGTGCCCGAGTTGGCGATGGTGCCGATGAGCCGGCCGACCTCGTCGTACGACATCCCGATGCCGTTGTCCCGCACCGTGAGGGTGCGGGCCTCCTTGTCGACGTCGATCTCGATGTGGAGGTCCGACACGTCGGCGTCGAGGGAGTCGTCCCGCAGCTTCTCCAGACGCAGCTTGTCGAGCGCGTCGGAGGCGTTGGAGACGAGTTCCCGCAGGAACACCTCCTTGTTCGAGTAGACCGAGTGGATCATCAGCTGGAGCAGCTGACGGGCCTCTACCTGGAACTCAAACGTCTCGGTCGGCATGGTTCGCGACTACCTCACATCAGTCACCGGAACGGGGGTCTCAGTCACTGTAAGACACGAGGTCAGCGCGGTGTGCCGCGATGGGGGAGAAGGGTTCAGACGAGGTGGGCGAAGACCACCAGGTTCGCGGTGTAGTCCTTGACCTGCCGGTCGTAGTCCCCGGCGCAGGTGATCAGGCGGACCTGGGCGCGGGGGGTGTCGCGGTACACGCGGTCGCTGGGGAAGCTGTCCTTGTCGAAGGTCTCGGTGTCGTCGACCACGAAGGACGCCTTGCGGCCGTCGGCGCGCAGCACCTGGAAGCGGTCGCCCTTGCGCAGCTCGCGCAGGCTCGCGAAGACCGCGGCGGACGTCGTCGTGTCGACGTGCCCGGCGATGATCGAGGTGCCCGTCTCCCCCGGCGAGGCGCCCTTGGCGTACCAGCCGACGAGGTTGGTGTCGTGGGCCGGCGGGGGTTCGAGCTGGCCGGTGCTGCCGATGGCGAGGTCGGTGAAGGGGGCGTCGACGGAGATCTTGGGGATGAGCAGCCGGACCGGCCGGGACCGCGGCAGGTGCTTGCCGACGGGTCGCGAGGCCTGCGAGGAGGACTTGCCCGCACGGGGGACGTGCGACTCGATCGCCGGGGCGGCGTGCGGCGCGCCGCGGCCGTCGGGTGCCTCGTCGTGGCCGCCGGGCAGGGTCACCACCAGGAACACGGCGGCAACGGTGCTCCAGAGCAGCCCTCCCGCCACGCGCCTTATCCGCCGTGAGCGCGCGGAGGGGGTCTCGGCACGGGCCGGGTCGTGGTCGGGGGACGAGGGACAGCCGGCGGCCATCGGGCACCACCTCACTCGGGCACTGCGGGGAACACGGCAATGGGCTAAACGGGATGAAAGTAGAGCATTCCGGCAACGGGGTGGACGAACGGGGCCGCCGCGACGCGCGGCGCACGTGCGGCGGCCACGGCCGCTATGAGGGAGGGCATGGGTCAGGCCGCGGATCCGCCGGCCTTCTTGCGACGCATCGCGTACCAGCCGGCGCCCGCGACGCCCAGCATGGCGAGCCCACCGCCGGTGACACCCGGGTTGGCGAGGCCACCGCCGCCGGTGTGCATACCGCCGCGCGGCCCGTCGTGGTCACCGCCGCCCCACGAGTCGTTGTCGTGGTCGCCCTTCCACGAGTCGTCGTCTTCCTTCCACGAGCCCCCGTCGTCCTTGCTGCGGTAGCTGTCCGGGTCGTGCTTGGGGTCCTTGTCGCCGCCCCAGTCGCCACCGTTGTTCACGAGGGCCAGCGCGCCGCCGCCGGTGTGCATACCGCCACTCGGCTTCTCGTGCTTGCCCTCCTTGCCGTAGTCGCTGTCCTTGTCGTGCTTGCTGCCCTTGTCGTAGTCGCTGTCCTCGTCGTACTTGCCGCCCTTGTCGTGCTCCTCGTCCTTGGAGCCGCTCCAGTCGTCGTCCTTGTCCGTCAGGAGAGTCAGCGCGCCGCCGCCGGTGTGCATACCGCCACTCGGCTTCTCGTGCTTGCCCTCCTTGCCGTAGTCGCTGTCCTTGTCGTGCTTGCTGCCCTTGTCGTAGTCGCTGTCCTTGTCGTGCTTGCTGCCCTTGTCGTAGTCGCTGTCCTCGTCGTACTTGCTGCCCTTGTCGTGCTCCTCGTCCTTGGAGCCGCTCCAGTCGTCCTCGTCGGTGACGACAGTGAGCGCTCCGCCACCCGTGTGCATACCGCCACTGGGCTCGTCGTGCTTGCTCTCCTTGTCGTGATCCTTGCTGTAGGACTTGTCGTGGTCCTTGCTGTAGGACGAGTCCTCGTGGTCCTTGCTGTGGGACGAGTCCTCCTTGTCCTTGCTGTGGGACGAGTCCTCGTGGTCCCAGTCACCCGTCGTCATGGCGTACGCTGCGGGCGCGATCGCCAGTGCGGCCGTGGCCGTCGCGGTGGCGAGCAGCATGCGGACAGAGCGCATAGTGAGTCCTTCCGTCACGGCCTGGGCGGCTGACGCTTCATCACCACTGGGACCAGGCCTGACGTGATCCACCGTCAGCCATTCCTCCCGGTCGCACCATTCGGAGCGATCACACGGGTTACGACCACACCCCTATGGCCCTGTGGCGGACGCGTCCGCGCAGGTGGGACGCCGTGTCCTGCCGGGGAGGTTTGCCTCGTCCACAAGTGGTGAGACGCGTGGGATGCCGAAGCCCACCGTCACAGCCGTGGACACCGCTCCCACCCCCGCAACCCCGCCGCGACCTGCGGCTTCGAAGGAACGGGACGCCTTCTTCGACAACGCCAAGTACGCGGCGATCGTGCTGGTGGCGGTCGGCCATGCGTGGGAACCGCTGCGCGACGGCAGCCGGACCGTGGACGCGTTGTACATGCTCGTGTACGCCTTCCACATGCCGGCGTTCATCGTGATCTCCGGCTACTTCTCCCGTGGCTTCGACGGCCGCCCGCGGCAGCTCAGACGCCTGGTGACGGGCCTCGTCGTCCCGTATGTCGTCTTCGAGACGGCGTACACCCTGTTCACCAGATGGACCGATCAGGAGCCGGACCGCCCGGTCAGCCTGCTCGACCCGCTGTATCTGACCTGGTTCCTCGCGGCCCTGTTCCTGTGGCGGCTGACCACGCCGCTGTGGCGGCGGGTGCGCCTGCCGCTGCCCCTCGCGCTCGCCATGGCGATGCTGGCCACCCTGTCGCCGTCCATCGGCGACGACCTCGATCTCCAGCGCGCCCTGCAGTTCCTGCCGTACTTCGTGCTGGGGCTGCTCCTGAAGCCGGAGCACTTTTGGATGGTCCGGCGCCGTGCGGTGCGGATCGCCGCGGTGCCCGTGTTCGCGGGCGCGTTCGTGGTGGCGTACTGGGCGGTGCCGCGCATGACGGGCAGCTGGTTCTACCACCGGGACAGCGCCCAGGAGCTGGGGGCGCCCGCGTGGTACGGGGCCGTGATGACGCCGGTGCTGTTCGCCTGTTCTCTGGTCCTGGTGGCCTGCTTCCTCGCCTGGGTGCCGGGGCGGCGGCTGTGGTGCACGGTGCTGGGGACGGGCACGCTGTACGGCTATCTGCTGCACGGTTTCGTCGCGCAGGGCTCGAAGTACTTCGGCTGGTACGACGCCGCCTGGGTACAGCGGCCGCTCGGCGCGGTCGTCGTCACTGCCGTGGCGGCCGTGGTCGTGACGCTGCTGTGCACGCCGCCCGTCCGGCGGATGCTGCGCGCTGCGGTGGAGCCGGACCTGCGGTGGCTGTTCCGGCGGGAGGCGGCGGAACCGGCGGGCGACCGAGCCGTCGCACGCGGGTGACCGCCCCCGATCAGGTCTCCTCCACCAGGCCCGCGATGTGCGCGGTGACCGTGTCGAGGATGGCGGTCCAGGCCGCGTCGTCGCCGAGCACGAGGTAGTTGAGGGTCAGGCCGTCCGTCATGGCGGCCAGGTAGCGGGCCAGGACGGGGACGGGGACGCGCAGCCGGAGGCCCATGGCCTGCCGGAGCTGGTCGATGAGCTCGGCGTACGTCTCGGCGTACAGCTCGTACTGGCGGCGTGCCAGATGCTCGAAGCCGGGCTGGCGCAGCGCGTACTGCGTGAGCTCGTAGGTCAGCATGTGCTCGTCGGGGTGGGCGCGGACGTGGTCCCAGTAGGCCTGGAAGCCTGCCCGGACGGTCTCCTCGAAGGTGGCCCTGGGCCGTATGGCGTCCTTCACGCGCGTCACGGAGTGCTCGGTGAGGGTGGTGATGACGGACTCGACCAGCTCCTGCTTGGAGTCGAAGCAGTAGTGGAAGACGCTCAGCGAAACGCCCGCCTCGGCGGCGATGGACCGGGTCGTCGTCCTGGGGACGCCGTCCCGGCTCATCGCTCTGATCGCCGCCTCGGTGAGCTGTCGCCGCCGCTCGGCGGACGGCAACCGTGCCATGGAACCCCTCTCGTGGGTGTCAGCTGCTGTGGACGCCGACCTCGTGGAGGGAGTAGCCCCATTCGGTGCCGCGCTGCGAGCCGTGGACGCGAACATACCTGGCCGGTGTGCCGGCGAACCGGGCCGTGTCCAGGCCGCCGTCGCCGGCGGTCGTGGACCAGGCGGTCCGCCAGTTCACCCCGTCGGTGGAGAGCTCGATGCGGTACGACTTGCCGTACGCCCGCTCCCAGTCGAGGGTGACCCGCCTGACGAGCTGGGTGGACCCGAGGTCGACCTGGTACCACTGGTCGTCGCTCCAGTCGCTGGCCCAGCGGGTCCGGCTGTCGCCGTCGACGGCGCGGTTCGGCTGGTAGCTGGTGAACAGGCTCCACTCGGAGGAGCTGGCCGACGTAGCCGCGCCGCTCGCGAGGTTCACGCCGGACGCGTGGTTCTCGGAGGCCCCCCAGGTGTCGAGGTAGGACTCGGCGCCCCGGAAGAGGTCGTCGACCACGTCCTGGCCGCCGACGCGCCGGATGTCCTCGATCCAGTCCGGGACGAGGCCGTAGTGGGCGGCGCCGTCGGTGTTCAGGTCCCAGGTGCGCTGCCCGGTGGTCTGCCGGTCGATGACGGAGCCGCCGTCGACGCTCTTGAAGGGGTATGTCACCTTGTTGGGCGCGTCCGCTCCGCGTGGTCCCGGCCAGCCGCCGACGCCGTTCATGTCGGTGCCGTAGCCGTATCCGACGCCGTACTTGTCGCGCAGGGCCTCGGTGCGCTTCGCCTCCGAGATGAAGCCCTCGGAGCCGTGCATGTACTGGGCGACGAAGCCGCCGAGGCCGTAGACCCGTTCGGTCCAGTCCAGGTCCATCCAGCTGTGCGAGGACAGGACGCCGGGGTAGGACGCGGACTCGAAGATGTCGAGCACCCGGCCGGTGGCCTTGACGCTCATGTGGTCGATCTCCAGCATCATCTTGCGTTTCATCATGCCGCGCACGGCGTATTCGCCGAGGTCGGTGAGGCCGCGGACGTTGCACTGGGCGTCAGCGCCGTACGAGGGGACCTCGACGCCCGCAGGCAGCTCCTTCTCGGCTTCGGCCGCCGTGGCGTTGCCGATGGGGTTGTCGTGCTGCGGGCCCTTGCAGGTCTCGGTCTTCCAGAAGGTGCCGGTGGACAGGAACTGCCCGACGTTGATGGCCGTGCCGAGGCCGCCCGAGTCGAAGCGGACGCCGCACAGGGCGTTGTCGAACTTGTGGCACAGGAACATGCTGCGCACGCCCAGCGAGTACAGCTCGTCCAGGCCCTTGTCGATGTCCTCCTTGCCGCACTGCGCGATGTCGAGGACCTGCTTGCAGCCGAAGGGCTCGGAGGTCTCCACGCCGAGGATGACCGCCAGCTTGCCCTGCGCGATGACGTCGCGGGCCTGGGCGCTGTCGGTGACGATCCGGAACCAGCCCTTCCCGGTGCCGCCGTACATCTTGTCGACGAAGGCCTGCATGTCGTACGTCAGCTTGGCCTGGAGCCGGATGGACGTCATCTCGTCGCAGGAGCGGTCCTTGAAGAAGTACACGGAGCAGATCACGCCGTTGGTGACGAGGTCGTTGACCAGGACGCGCTGGCCGCCGCGCCAGGCCCGCTCGATCCAGGCGTAGTAGTTCTGCTGGTGGGTCAGCGAGTCGTGCCGGGGCCAGTCCTTGAAGGTGGGCCAGCCGACGGGGTCGTGCTTGCCGTCGCCGCCGTTGGTGATGAAGTCGAAGATCGCGAGGGAGCCGTCCGGGTAGTGCTCGGGGCAGTCCTTGAGGGCGTCGGCGACGCCCGCCTCGGAGAACGGCTTTCCGCAGATCAGACGGCCGCCGAAGGCCTCGTTGGAGAAGATGTGGTCGTGCGCGTCGACGAATCCGCGCACCTCGCCCTTGGCGTTGGTGCCGGTGAAGGGCTCTCCCGTGACGTTGACCTGGGAGTCCGGCGCGGGCCGTGCGGCCGGGTTCCACCAGTCGGTGCCGGCCGCCGAGCTCGGGGTGGGTCCGAGCGTGAGGGACAGCACGAGCAGGAGGAGCGACACAACGGTGACGTTCTTGCGTCTGCGGTACGGGCGTCCGGCACTGGTCACAGCCCACGTCCCTCGGTCGGCGGGAGAGCGGGGTCGAGTTGTCATGACCTCGCGCAATGTGCGACGAGGATGGCCACTCCCGCATGCCGAGTCAAGAGTCCGGGACAGATGACCTGCTTCGAGGCGGACGCCCGCTGCTGACGGGGCGTCGGTTCACGCCGGGTGCGTGACGCGGATCTTGGACTGGCCGTGCGGGAGCTTCTCCCAGTCCGTCATGAAGCGGGCCCGCAGGCCGTGTTTCCCGGCCAGGGTCACCAGGGTCTCGGTGCGGTAGTAGAAGTCCTCGCGCAGGACGTGGTGCTCCTGGCCCTCGGTGCGGTCGAAGGTGAAGTCGAACCAGCCGCCGGGGGCGAGGACCCGGCCCACGTTGGCCAGGCACTCGTCGATGACCGGGAGCGGCGAGTGGGAGAAGACGCTGTGGGCGTGTACGACGTCGAAGTGTGCGTCGGGCAGGAACCGCAGCGTCAGGTCGCGCACCGGGGTCAGCGTGGGGAGCCGATCCTGCAGGCCCATCTCCACGACCGTGTCCTGGGCGGCGAACAGGATGTCGGGCGAGATGTCGACGCCGTGGTAGTGGCCGGGGTCGAGGTGGCGGATGAACCGCCAGCCGCCGCGCAGGTTGCCGCACCCGATCTCCAGCATCCGGTGCTCGGGGCGCAGACCGTGGCCGACGAGGTAGTCGAACTGCATCGCCCCGAGCGCGAGCCACCGCTCCCGGTTGTGACTGCCGACCGCGGCGTCCGGGTCGGCCCGGGTGTCGGAGCGCATCACCGCGCGGTAGTAGGAGACGTGGTCGGGGTGGCGGCGGCGCAGCCACATGTCGCGGGCGGTGCGGGCCAGATGGCGGGGCACGCGGTCGGGGTGGCGCAGGGCGTAGGCGACGCGATGGCCGAGGGCAGCGCGGTTGGCGGTGAGGTTCTTGGCCGGCATGGGTGGGCCTCCCTGGGGACGCGGTACCACCGAGGATGCTCAAGCGGGCGCCGTGGCGCCACAGGGGCGGCAGGCGGACGTGCGGGGCCGGGACAGGGGATCCTGGAAGCCGGATGCGGATCGTATGCGCTGTCGCCGTTCTCGCCGTCGCGAACCTGCTGAACAACTGGCTCGCGCGGGGCCCCGCCCTGTACGTGGTCGTCTGTGTGGCCGCGTCGGCGGTACTGCTGCTGGTCGCGCGCTGGGACGGGCTCACCCTGGCCGACCTGGGGCTCGACGCGGCGGCCGTGCGCAGGGGGCTGCGGTGGACGCCCGTGCTGGTCGGGATCGTTCTGCTGGTGCTGGTGCTGCTCCTCGTCGCCCCTGCCGGGCGCGAGGCCTTCCGGGACGCCCGGGCCGCCGACCTGTCCGTGGGGCGGCTGCTGTGGGTGACGCTGGTGCGGGTGCCGTTCGGGACCGTGCTGCTGGAGGAGACGGCCTTCCGGGGCGTGCTGTGGGCCATGATCCGGCGGCGGCACGGCACGGCGTGGGCCACGGCCGGGTCGTCGCTGCTGTTCGGGCTGTGGCATCTGATGCCGGCCCGGGGCATCAATCGCTCCAACGCCGCCGTCGGCTCGGTCTTCGGCGACGGCACGGCCGGCGTGGCACCGACGGTGGCCGCGGCGATCGTCGCCACGGCCGTCGCCGGGGTCGTCCTGTGCGAGCTGCGCCGCCGCTCGGACAGTCTGCTGCCGCCCATGGCCCTGCACTGGGCGGTCAACAGCCTCGGTTACGCGTTCGCCTGGGCGGCGGCCCGCTGGTGGCTGGACGGCTGAACGCATGAACGCCGGAACGGCCGGGAGACCGAACGGCCGAACGGTCAGAAGTTGATCATGTGACCCGCGAGCCCGTGCACCGCTTCCTTGACGGCCTCTCCCAGGGTCGGGTGGGCGTGGACGTTGCGCGCGACCTCGTGCACGGTCAGGTCCCACTGCTGGGCCAGGGTCAGCTCGGGCAGCAGCTCGGTGACGTCCGGGCCGATGAGGTGGGCGCCGATGAGTTCGCCGTGGGTGTCGTCGCTGATCAGCTTCACGAACCCGGTCGCGTCGCCGAGGCCGTGCGACTTGCCGTTCGCCGTGAACGGGAACTTGGCGACCTTGACGTCGTAGCCGAGTTCACGGGCCTGGGCCTCGGTGTAGCCGAAGCTGGCGACCTGCGGCTGGCAGTAGGTGGCCCGCGGGATCATCACGTAGTCCAGCTCCATCGTCTCCGCGTCCGCGATGGTCTCGGCGGCGATGACGCCCATGGCCTCGGCGGCGTGCGCCAGCATCAGCTTCGCGGTGACGTCGCCGATGGCGAAGATGTGCGGGACCGAGGTGCGGCAGCGCCCGTCGACGTCGATCGCGCCGCGCTCGGTGACGGTCACGCCGGTCTTGTCGAGGCCGTAGCCGTCGATGTTCGGCTGGAAGCCGATGGCCTGGAGCACCTTGTCGGCCTCCAGGACCTGCTGCGAGCCGTCCTTGGCGGTGACGGTGACGCGCACCTGCGGGCCGGACTCGTCGATGGCGTCGACCCGGGTGGACGTCAGCACGTCGATGCCCAACCGCCGGTACTGCTTGGCGAGTTCGGCGGAGACCTCGGCGTCCTCCAGCGGGGCCATCCGGTCCAGGAACTCGACGACGGTGACCTTCACGCCGTAGTTGTGCAGTACGTAGGCGAACTCGACGCCGATCGCGCCGGCGCCCGCGATGACGATCGACGCCGGCAGTTCCTCGGCCAGGATCTGCTCCTCGAAGGTCACCACGCGCGCGCTGCGCCGGGTGCCGGGCAGCAGCTTGGGCGAGGCGCCGGTGGCGATGATGCAGTGCTCGAAGCCGATGGTGCGGGTCTCGCCGTCGTAGCCCGCCACCTGGAGGGTGTGCGGGTCGAGGAAGGTGCCCCGGCCGTCGATCTCGGTGATCTTGTTCTTCTTCATCAGGAAGTGGACGCCCTTGACCCGGCCGTCCGCGACCTTGCGGCTGCGGCGGAACGCCTCGCCGAAGTCGAAGCTGACCGTGCCGTCCACCTTGATGCCGAAGGTCTTCGCCTCGCGCGTGAAGATGTGCGCCAGTTCGGCGTTGCGCAGCAGCGCCTTGCTGGGGATGCAGCCCACGTTCAGACAGACGCCGCCCCAGTACTTCTCCTCCACGACCGCCACCCGCTTGCCCAGCTGGGCGGCGCGGATGGCGGCGACGTAGCCGCCGGGGCCCGCGCCGAGGACCACGACATCGAAGCGCTCGTCCTGCTCGACCATGGGGAGTTCCTTCCTGAGTACGACGTCCTGCTCTGCCGGTGCCGGTGCGTCGGCGGTGACGTCCGGCTTCTTCCAGCATGACCGCATCCACGAGGTTGTGTGGCGATGCGGGAGGGTGACGACCATCTCAGGTGGCGGGCGCTCCGGCGAGGGTGGTCGGGTGGCGGTCCGGCGGCTCGGTCAGCCGAGGCAGACGAGGTTGAGCACGCAGAGCTGCGCCGGCGAGGTCGCCTCCGGTGCGGGGCTGGACGGTGAGGTGGAGGTGCCGGAGTCGGAGCCCTCGGTCGCCGACGGGGCCGGCGTCTGCTGCTCGGCCGACGTGCCGTCGCTGTCGCCGGAGCCGGACTGGGCTCCACCCGAGCTCGCGTTGCCGGAGTTCGCGGCACCGGCGCCGGAGGAGACGCTCTGCGACTGTGGGGCCGTGGTCACCGTGGGGCTCGGGGTGGCGGCGGCGTCCGGTCGGGTGAACTCCCGGGTGGCGCGCGGCGGCGTGATGGCCTCGCGGGCGGCGTCGGTGGGGTGCGTCTTCGACGGGGTCGTGTCGACGCGCGGGACTTCGCGGGTGTCCGCGGGAGTGGACACCGGGCGGGTGAGCTCGGTCTCCTGCTGCTCGGCGACCGCCGTGTTCGGGTTCTCCGGCGCGGTGGCCGCCTGGGCCTTGTCGGTGACTCCCCGGTTCATCGCCGAGACGGTCAGACCGCCTCCGACCAGGGCGACGGCGGTCGCGACCACGGCCCGACGCTGGTTCTTCTTCCAACGGGCCCGCTGGCGACGGCGCGCGGCCCTGCCCTCCGAGACGACGGGCACGCCTTCCTCGTCGGCGGCCGGCGCGTCGGGCGCCGTCTCGTCCAGGTCGGCGGACGGCACCGTCTCGTCCCGGAAGTAGCCGTCGTGCCAGCCGTCGGCGGCGGGGGAATCCCACGCGGCCGTGCCGGGCGCCACCGCGGCGGGCGCGGCCGACACCGTCGGGCCCCCGATCGCGGAGGGAGCGATGTCCGGGGCGTAGGCGCCGCACCCGGGGCACACGAGGGCCCCGTTGAGATGCCGTCGGCACGAGGAGCAGTAGTCCATCTGCGGTCTTCCTGGGGTCGCACGGGAGAATCGAACGGCTCGCAACGCTAACGAGGCTTTGGACGGGCTGTGTGCAGCCCGAGTGATGCTCCTGCGCAGATACCCGAGGAAGTGTGTGTGGACCATGACCACTCAGAGGTCGCAGCACCCCTCACGGCGCATACGGCGGCTCACCTCAAGCCATTCCACGGCCGCGTGCCTCGTTGCCGTGACGTCGAAGGCGGCGAAGGCGGCGAAGGCGTCGACCAGGTCCGACTGCTCGAACAGCACGCCTCCACGCAGGACCGCCGCCGTACGGACCAGTTCGGTGAAGTCGGTGAACGGGTCGCCGTCCACGACCGTGAGGTCGGCGAGCTTTCCCTCCTCGATCGTGCCCAGGTCGGCGTCGGCGCCGAAGACCCGCGCGGGCAGCAGGGTCGCGGTGCGCAGTGCCTCGGCCGGTGAGAGGCCGGCCCGGTGCAGGGCGCGCAGGGCCAGGTGCAGATGCAGGCCGACCGGGACGAGCGGCTGGTCGGTGCCGAGCGCGACCAGTCCGCCGCCCGCGAGGATCCGCCGGTAGACGTTCATCTCCCTTGCCAGTGTGGTCAGTTGGGCCTCGGTGGGCGGCTGCCCGGCCTGCTGACGGACGAGCGCGGTGTCCCACGGCGGCATGAGCGCGGTGACGCGCGGGTCGTCCGCGAGGGCGGGGTCGGCGCCGAGCAGGGCCAGCGCGGTGAAGGGTGTGGCGACGAGGTGGAAGTCGGTGGCGGTGTAGATCTCCTCGACGTCCTGGTAGGCCCGCCCCGTCGCGGAGGTCGCGTGCCCGAACTCCAGCCGTTGCGTCGCCTGGAGGTGGGTCGTCAGGTCCTGCCCCAGTTGCACACCGGGGCTGCACAGATGGCTGCCGCTGCGCACCCCGAGCCGCTCGTGCGCGAAGTCGGCGGCCTCCTTCATCACCCACCCGGGGGCGCGTACGTACGTCTTCACGAAGTCCCAGTCGAGCGCGGCCCCGCGCGCCAGCGAGCGGTGCAGGCCCTCGCGGGTGCGGTGGGCGCGGCCCATGCTGTAGGCGACCCGTGCCCCGTCGAGGAGTTCGCCGGTGGCCAGCAAGCGGGGTCCGGCGAGGGTGCCGGCGGCGACGGCCTCCCGGATGCGGGCCTGTTCGTAGGCGAAGCCGCCGAGCGAGACGGCCGTCGTGATGCCGTACGCGAGTTGCAGCGCGGTCTGCCAGCCGCCGTACGTGGTCTGCCAGGGGTGGGTGTGCGCGTCCCACAGGCCCGGGATCAGGGTGCGGTCGCTCGCGTCGACGCGGCGGGCGGCGGGGCGGCCGGCGCGGTGCGGGGAGATTTCCGCGATCCGGCCGGCGCGGATCACGACGTCGACGTCCTCGCGGACGTCCTCGCCGGCTCCGTCCCAGAGGCGGCCCGCGTGCACGACGGTGTCCGCCGGGCGGGGTCTGCGGTAGTCCAGCGGGACGCGGACGGTACGGGCCAGGCCGTCGCGGAGGTCGAGGAGGCGCAGGGTGCCCGCGGAGAGGTAGAGCAGGGTGCGGGCGTCGGCGGACCAGGAGGGGTGGTCGGCGGGTTCGGTGGTGAGGAGGCGCGGTTCGCCGTGCGGGGTGCCGTCGGCGCGGACGGGCAGCAGCCACAGCGCGGACTCGGCGATCACGGCCATCCAGCGGCCGTCCGGGGACCAGACGGGGCCGGAGTCGTAGCGGTCGGAGAGGGAGGCGTGCGGGGCGAGGGCGTGCAGGGCGGCGGTCCCGGTGGTCGTGTCGACGACGCGGATCAGGTTGTAGCCCTCGCGGAAGCGCTGGTTGAGGCGGTTGCGGTCGCACAGCGCCAGGTGGCGGCCGTCGGGCGACCAGCTGGGGCGGCCCGGCAGCCCGCCCGCGCCGAGCGGCGCGGCGAGGACGCGTTCGGTGCCGTCGGTCAGGTCGCGGACCACGAGGCTGCCGGACATGTCCAGGCAGGCCAGCCGGTTCCCGTCGGGCGAGAGGGCGGGAAAGATGCGGCCGCCCTCGGCGAGTACGGTCTCCTCCCCCGAGTCGAGGTCCCGGCTCCGTACGGCGAACAGGCCGTCGCGGTCGTCGGTGTACACCAGCGCCGTGCCGTCGGGCGTCCAGGACGGCGCCGACACATAGCGGGTGGCGGGGACCCGCAGCACCTTGCGGGGTGCACGGCCGCCCGTGGTCCCGGCGGTCCACAGCGCGTTGAGCGCGGCGAAGGCGACGCTGCGGCCGTCCGGTGACAGGGCGGGCAGGTGCAGCGCGCGGACCGGACGGGTGCCGGTGCTCTCGAAGTCGTACGCCTTGGTGCGGTGGCGGGGCCGGTGCACGGGCAGCGTGGCGGTGAACGGGATCTCCTCGCCGTCGCCCGGCGCGTCCGGGTCGACGAGGCGGAAGTGGCCGTCGACCGTGAGGAGCAGCCGCTCGGCGTCCGTCCAGCGGGGCGGTGCGGGGAGGAGGTCGCCCGCCACGGCGACCGGCGTGCCGTCCACGACGAGCGTGCACGAGGCGGCGGGGGCAGCCGTGGTGCGCAGGTGGGCCAGGCGTCCGGCCGGCGAGACGGCCGGGGTCATGAGCTGGGCGCCGGAGTCGTCGGTGCGCTCGGCGGTGACGGGGCCCGAACCGTCGGCGGCCACGGACGCGACGGTGTCCGCCCTGAGGGCGCCCGTCTCGGTGACGCGGGCCCGCACGAACAGCACCCGCTCGCTGTCGGGCGACCATGCCGGGTCGAAGTCCTCCCAGCCGCCGTCCTGTCCTGGGCCCTGCTGCCCCGGACGTCCGGTGAGCCGGGTCAGGGCGCCGGTGCGTACGTCCACGACCCAGACGCGGTACGGGGCGCCGGTCACGGCGCTGCCGCCGCGTTCGGAGGCGAACGCGATCCGGGTGCCGTCCGGCGACCAGGCCGGACCTCGGTCGTCCCACGGACCGTCGGTGAGCTGCCGCAGCCCGGTGCCGTCGGGCCGCAGCGTCCAGAGGTGGAAGCCTCCGCCGCGGTAGGCGCAGACGACGAGGCGGCTGCCGTCGGGCGAGAACTGCGGGCGGGTGGGTTCGAGGCCGGGCGCGGTGATCCGGGCCGCGGTGCCGCCGTCCCTCGGAAGGGACCAGAGCACGTTCTGGACCTCGGCGATCAGCCGGTCACCGGACGGGGCGAGGGTGGCGGAACCGCCTGTGGCAGCGGTGAACGAGAGGGACGTCCCGGTGGCGGCGGCCGTGGCCGGTGTGCCGACGCCGGCGGCCGCCGTTGCCGTGGCCGCGGCTGTCGCGGTGGCGGTGACCTGGAGGAATCTGCGGCGGGAGAGCGGGCCGGGACGGAGGGCGTCCGAGGCGGCTGTCGTGTCGTCGAAGTCCAAGAGGGCTCCCGGGGAGCGGAGTTGACGAGCAGGGCAGGAGAGACCCCGGAAGCCTGCCCGGTCACGGGCCGTCGATCGCCTCGGAGCGAAAATTTCGCGCAGTCCGGCGACTCTTTCCCCCGGGGCGACGTCTGGCGCATAGTGAGGGCGCTGTTCTTCGACCCCGAAGGGACGAGATGACGCGGAAGAAGGCCCTGGTGGTCCGAGGCGGATGGGAGGGGCATCAGCCGGTCCGGGCCACCGAGCTGTTCCTGCCCTTCCTGCGGAGCAACGGATACGCCGTCCGGATCGAGGAGTCCACCGATGTCTACGCAGACGCCGCCGAGATGGCCGCCACGGACCTCGTCGTGCAGTGCGTGACGATGTCGCAGATCAGCGCCGAGCAGTTGGCAGGACTGAGCGCGGCGGTCGTGGCCGGCACCGGCTTCACCGGCTGGCACGGCGGCATCGCCGACTCGTTCCGCGCCTCCTCCGACTATCTCCATCTGGTGGGCGGGCAGTTCGCGACCCACCCGGGCAAGGAGCCCTGCGCACGCGTGGGCGGCCAGGAGGACAACTACCTGCCGCACACCGTCGACATCACGGAGCTGGGCCGCGAGCACCCGGTCACCGCGGGCATCGAGGACTTCGAGCTGCACACCGAGCAGTACTGGGTGCTCCACGACGACCTGATCGACGTCCTGGCCACGACCACCCACCCGGCCCGGCCGTGGCAGCCATGGCACCGCCCGGTCACCTCGCCGGCGATCTGGACCCGGCAGTGGGGCGCCGGGCGCGTCATGGTGACGACACCGGGGCACAGCCTCGACGTCCTGGAGCACCCGAGCGTCCGCACCGTCATCGAGAGGGGCATGCTGTGGGCGACGCGCACCGCATCGGCGTCGTAGGGCTCGGCGTCATCTCCCGCGCGTACCTGGACACCCTCGTCGGCCACCCCCGGGTGCGCGTCACCGCGGTCGCCGACCTGGACGCCTCCCGGTCGGCCGCGGTCGCCGCCGAGGTGCCCGGCGTTCGGGCGCTGACCGTCGCGGAGCTGCTGAGCAGCCCGGACGTGGACACGGTGCTCAACCTCACCGTTCCCGCGGCCCACGCCGAGATCGCCCTCGGTGCCGTCGGGCGAGGCAAGCACGTCTACGGGGAGAAGCCGCTGGCCGCGAGCCTCGCCGACGCGCAGGCCGTGATCGACGCCGCCGCGAAGGCCGGGGTCGGTGTGGGGTGCGCGCCGGACACCGTCCTCGGCACCGGCGTCCAGACGGCGCGGGCGGCGGTGGCGGCGGGGCGTATCGGACGTCCGCAGTTCGCCACGGCCATGATGGTCACGCCGGGCCACGAACGCTGGCATCCGCACCCCGACTTCTACTACACGGCCGGCGGGGGCCCGCTGCTGGACATGGGGCCGTACTACCTGGCCTCCCTGGTCCAACTGCTCGGCCCGGTGCGGGCCGTGACGGGCGCGGCCGGCCGATTGCGTGCCGAGCGGGTGATCGGGTCCGGCCCGCGCGCGGGCGAGCGGATCCCGGTGGAGGTGGACAGCCATGTCTCCGGGGTCCTGGAGCACGTGGACGGCGCCCTGACGACGATCACGACGAGCTTCGACGGCGTGGCGACGACCGCGGCGCCGATCGAGGTGCACGGCGAGAGGGGCACCCTCGCGGTCCCGGACCCGAACCGCTTCGACGGTGACGTACGGCTCTTCGAGCTCGGGGCCGGCGAGTGGCGTACGCTCCCGCCCTCGGCGGGCTACGTCGACGGCGCCCGGGGCGTCGGACTCCTCGACTTCATCACCGCCGACGAGCGGCGCGCGCCCCGCGCGAACGGCGAACTCGCCCTGCACGTGCTGGAGACGATGAGCGCGCTGCTGCGGTCGTCGGCCGAGGGGCGCCGTATCGAGCTGACCACGTCGGCGCAGGTGCCCGCGCCGGTGCCGTTGACGGCGGCGGAAACCTGGAAGGGGCTCGGCGGCGGCTGATCCGGGGCACCGTGGAAGAAGGCGTTCACGAGGCCGGTCAGTCCACCGGCCAGGTGTGCGCGGCCGCGTTGAGGTGCATGTAGTCCATGTACGTCCTGGTCATCCGCCGCAGCGCCTCGTCCCGGTCGAAGACACCGGCCTTCTCCAGCTGGTGCACGGTCTCCGCCTGCCACAGGGCCCCGTTGCGGGCGACGACGCAGCGCTGCTCGACGATGCCCAGCAGGGGTTCGCGCCATGCCGCGTCGAGGCCGGCCAGCTCGAGGCCGTGGTGGGCGAGGGGCAGCAGGCGGCGCAACACCAGTTCCGGGACCGGCACTTCGCCCATGCCGGGCCAGTACAGGCGGGCGTCGATGCCGTCGCGGGCGGCGGTGTGGAGGTTCTCCTCGGCGACCGAGAACGACATCCGCGTCCAGATCGGCCGGTCCTCGTCGACGAGGGCGCGGGTGAGGCCGTAGTAGAAGGCGCCGTTGGCGATGATGTCGGCCACGGTGGGGCCGGCGGGCAGGACGCGGTTCTCGATGCGCAGGTGCGGGCCGCTGTCGGTGACGGCGTAGATGGGGCGGTTCCAGCGGTAGATCGTGCCGTTGTGCAGGGTCAGTTCGCCCAGTTGCGGGGCGCCGCCGTCATCGAGCGCCCGCTGCGGGTCCTCGTCGTCGCACAGGGGCAGCAGGGCCGGGAAGTAGCGCACGTTCTCCTCGAACAGGTCGAAGACGCTGGTGATCCAGCGTTCGCCGAACCACACCCGGGGGCGTACGCCCTGGGCTTTGATCTCCTGGGGGCGGGTGTCGGTGGCCTGCTCGAACAGCGGGATACGGGTCTCGCGCCACAGTTCCTTGCCGAAGAGGAAGGGCGAGTTCGCCGCGAGGGCGATCTGTACGCCCGCGACGGCCTGGGCCGCGTTCCAGTAGTCGGCGAAGTCCTTCGGCGCGACCTGGAGGTGGAACTGGGTGCTGGTGCAGGCGGCCTCGGGGGTGATGGTGTCGGCGTACGTCGACAGCCGCTCGACGCCGTCCACGGTGATCTTCAGGTCCTCGCCGCGGGCCGCGAAGATCTGCTCGTTGAGCAGCTGGTAGCGCGGGTCGCCGGACAGGGCCCGCTCGCCGACGTCGGCCTCCCCCAGGGTCGGCAGGATGCCGATCATGATCAGGTGGGCGCCGACGGCGGCGGCGCGGTCCTCGGCGTGGTTGAGCGCGTCACGGATCGCCTGCTCCCAGGCGCCGGGGCCGCCGGTCGTCAGCTCCCGGGGCGGGATGTTGATCTCCAGGTTGAAGCGGCCCAGCTCGCTCGACCAGGAGGGGTCGGCGATGGCCTGGAGGACCTCGGTGTTGCGCATCGCCAGCCGTCCGGCGTCGTCCACCAGGTTGAGCTCGATCTCCAGGCCGACCCGGGGGCGCTCACTCTCGAAGGTCGACTCGCGCAGCATCTGCGCCAGCACGTCGAGACAGCTGTGCATCTTCTCCCGGTACCGACGGCGATCCTCCCGTGTGAACACCAGGGCCGGCACATCGCGTCCCATCAGTGCCCTCCCGAGTTCCCTCGGCCGACAGCTCTCGTCCCAGCGTCGCACTTCGGACGGTACCCGGACAGTCGGCCGACGCGGGCGCTGCCCTTGTCGTCTCCCCCGCGCCCGCCTAGCCTGATTTTGTGCCGCTAATAAACAAAACCCGATCGCACAGCGCCGTGCCGGGTACGCCCCACGACCTGACCCGCCTCCGCATCGCCCTGACCACCTTCTTCGCCCTCGACGGCTTCGTCTTCGCCGGCTGGGTCGTCCGTATCCCCGCCATCAAGCAGCAGACCGGCGCCTCCGCCAGCGCCCTGGGCCTGGCCCTCCTCGGCGTCTCCGCCGGGGCCGTCGTGACGATGGTGCTCACCGGCCGCCTGTGCCGCCGGTACGGCAGCCATCTCGTCACCGTCGTCTGCGGCGTCCTGCTCTCCCTCAGCGTGGCCCTGCCCCCGCTCACCCACTCCGCGCCGGCCCTGGGCGCCGTCCTGCTGGTCTTCGGCGCCGCGTACGGCGGGATCAACGTCGCCTTCAACAGCGCGGCGGTCGACCTGGGCCGAGCTTTGCGGCGGCCCATCATGCCCAGCTTCCACGCCGCCTTCAGCCTCGGCGGCATGGTCGGCGCCGGGCTCGGCGGGCTGGTCGCCGGCGCGCTGTCGCCGACGCGGCACCTGCTCGGCCTCACCGTGATCGGGCTGGTCGTCACGGCCCTGGCGGGCCGCGTCCTGCTGCGCGTCCCGCCGCCGGAGCCCCCCGAGAGCACGCCGAAGGACGAGTCGGCGCCCCGCCGCCTGGACGCCCGGACCCGCCGTCTGGTCGTCACCTTCGGCCTGATCGCCCTGTGCACGGCCTACGGCGAGGGAGCCCTGGCCGACTGGAGCGCCCTGCACCTGGAGCAGGACCTGCACGCCTCGCCGGGCGCGGCGGCCATCGGCTACTCCTGTTTCGCACTCGCCATGACCGTCGGCCGGCTCACCGGCGCCTGGCTGCTGGAGCGCCTGGGCCAGACCCGTACCCTCGTCCTCGGCGGCGCCACCGCGGCGGCCGGAATGCTGCTCGGCGCGCTCGCCCCGACCCTCTGGGCGGCACTCCTGGGCTTCGTGATCACCGGTCTGGGCCTCGCCAACCTCTTCCCGGTCGCCGTCGAACGCGCCGGCACGCTCGCCGGTCCCGACGGGGTCGCCATCGCGTCCACCCTCGGCTACGGCGGCATGCTGCTGGGCCCGCCCGCCATCGGCTTCATGGCGGACTGGCTGTCCCTCCCGCTCGCCCTCACGAGCGTGGCCGCCCTCGCCGCCACGGCGGCGGTCATCGGCTTCGGCACGCGGCGTGCGACGGCCCGCTGAACGGCCAACAGGTGGTGTCGCAAAGGCGAGTTGAGGCCTCGTGATTCACCTGAGCCGGGCCGTGGGGAATAACGTGGGTGTCCACGACCGGCGTTGGCCGGTTTCGTGGTCCTGACCACACCACACACATGCGGGAGTGCCCATGACCGAACAGCCGGAGAACACCGAGCACGAGGCGCTCGCCAAGATCGACACCTCGGTGCCGCAGTCGGCTCGGATCTGGAACTACTGGCTGGGCGGCAAGGACAACTACGAGGTCGACCGGGTGGCCGGTGACGCGTTCCGCGCGATCTTCCCCGGGATCGAGACCGGCGCCCGCGCCGCGCGCTACTTCCTCGCCCGCGCCGTCCGTCATCTGGCCGCCGAGGAGGGCATCCGGCAGTTCCTGGACATCGGCACCGGGCTGCCCAGTGTGGACAACACCCATGAGATCGCCCAGCGAGTGGTCCCCGAGTGCCGGATCGTCTACGTCGACAACGACCCGTTGGTCCTGGCCCACGCCCGCGCGCTGCTGACCAGCACGCCGGAAGGTGTCACCAACTATGTCGACGCCGACCTGCGCGACCCGAGCACCATCGTGCGGGAGGCCGGTAAGACGCTGAACTTCGACGAGCCGGTCGCCCTGATGCTGATGGGCATCCTCGGCCACATCGAGGACTACGACGAGGCGCGCTCGATCGTGCGGCGACTGGTGGACGCGCTGCCCTCCGGCAGCTACCTGGTGCAGTACGACAGCACCGACACCAGCGAAGCCTACGTCCGGGCCATCCAGCAGTACAACGACGGCGGCTCGATCCCGTACATCCTGCGCAGCCCCGAGCAGATCGCGGGCTTCTTCGACGGTCTGGAGCTGCTCGAACCGGGCGTGGCGTCCTGCTCGCGCTGGCGTCCGGACGCGGGTGCCTGGGGGCTGCCCGCCGAGGTCCACCAGTACGGCGGGGTGGCCCTCAAGCGCTGACGGCTCAGGTTTCCTGGAGGATGCGATGGAGGATCGTCGGCGTCTCGTCCGGCGATTCCGCCTCGACCACCAGGCGGTTCATGACATCCCAGTAGCGCTCGATCTCGTCCGGCCGGTCAGGGTACAGAGCGGTGGCGAGTCGTTCCAGGTAGACCATGTCGGGCAGCAGACCGCCGGGCAGGCGCAGGATGGTCACGGGGCCGCTCTCCGCGGCGTGGCCGCCGGCGAGGAACGGCAGGATCTGCACGGTGACCTGCGGGAGTCGGCAGATCTCGATGAGATGCCTGAGCTGGGCGCGCATCACGTCGAGGCCGCCCACCGGGCGGCGCAGCGCCGCCTCGTCGATCACGGCCCACAACTGCGCCGTCGGCCGACGGTGCAGGATCCGCCGCCGTGTCGCCCTCAGCATGCACCGCCGGTCGATCTCCCGCGCACCGGCGCCGGGGTGGGCGAGGCGGATGGCGGCACGGGCGTAGTCGGGGGTCTGCAACAGCTGGGGCACGCGCTGCACCTCGAAGCAGCGGATGAGGCTCGCTGCCTGTTCGGCGCCGAGGTAGAGCTGCGCCCAGGAGGGCACGACGTCGCTGTAGTACTGCCACCAGGCGGGGGTGTTGGCCTGTTCGGCCAGGGTCAGCAAGGTGGCACGCTCGGCCTCGTCGGTGACGCCGTAGAGGGTGAGCAGATCCTCCACGTCCCGCGGTTTGACCCCATGGCGGCCGCCTTCGAGCCGACTGATCTTGGACCGTGAAGCCCGGATGACATGCCCCGCGGCCACGCGTGAGATCCCCTGCTCCTCCCGCAGTCCGCACAGCCGCGCGCCCAGCACCAGCCGCGCCACCACGGGCCCGGCCGACTCCCCGTCCAGGCCCCGGCCGCCGACCGGGGTACGTGCTGCCTCATCGGGGCGCATGGGCGATCTCCCTGCGACGAACGCGACTTGCGCGCGAACAAGCGGTGCGGCCGCCATCCTAGGCCGTGTCCGCAGAGTTTCGCCTGACCCACGACGCCTGGCACGCTCCCCATCTGGACCTGGTCTCCGGCGCCCCGAGGCCGAGCTCGGCCGGCTCACCGCCCTCGGCGCGACGGTCGTCGTCCGGTTCGAGGACCACTGGGTCCTGGTCGACCCCGAGGGCAACGAGTTCTTCTCTTTCCCATCGCGCCCTGACCAGCTTCCGAACAGGGCTTCCCTTGGACCGCACTCCATCCGGCACACTCCCCCCATGGAGACACCCGAGTTCGTCCGCACCCTCGACCGCGAGGGCCGGCTGCTGGCGGCGGCCGCCGAGGCGGCAGGGACCGACGCGAAGGTGCCGACCTGTCCCGAGTGGCAGGTGCGGGACCTGGTACGGCACACCGGGATGGTGCACCGCTGGGCGGCGGCGTTCGTGGCCGAGGGGCACATGTCCCCCCGCCCCGGCGACGGGCCGCCCGACCTGGACGGCGCCGAGTTGCTCGACTGGTTCCGGGAAGGGCACCGCCACCTGGTCGACACGCTCGCGGCCGCCCCGGCCGACGTGCGGTGCTGGCACTTTCTGCCCGCGCCGTCACCCCTCGCGTTCTGGGCCCGCAGGCAGGCGCACGAGACGACCGTGCACCGCTTCGACGCGGAGGCGGCCCGCGGGGGTACGCCGAGCGGGATCGACACCGGCTTCGCGGCGGACGGCATCGACGAGTTGCTGCGCGCCTTCCACGCCCGCCCGAAGAGCCGGGTCCGCAGCGCCGAGCCCCGGGTGCTCCGGGTGCGGGCGACGGACGCGGACGGTGCGGTGTGGACCGTACGGCTGTCGCAGGAGCCGCCCGCGGCCGAGCGGGGCGACGCCGGGCGGGCCGACTGCGAGATCTCCGGGCCGGGCGCGCAGCTCTATCTGTCGCTGTGGAACCGGCAGCCCTTCCCGCACGTGACGGGCGACGAGTCCGTCGCCACGCTGTGGCGGGAGAACTCCGCCGTCACCTGGAGCTGAACCCGGGCCCGGCGCCGGTCAGTTCGTCAGCATCCTCGTCAGCACCGCCCGCTGCACGGGCAGTACCGTGCCGTGCAGCGTGCGGCCCTTCGCCGTCAGGTGGACCTTGACGCCCCGCCGGTCCTCCTGGCACATCCCGCGCTCGACCAGCCCGTCCTTCTCCAGCCGGGCGATCAGCCGCGACAGGGCGCTCTGGCTCAGATGGACGCGTTCGGAGATCTCCTGCACCCGGTACGACGGGCACTTGGCGTCCGCCAGCACGTCCAGGACCTCGAAGTCGCTTGCGCACAGGCCGTGTCGGCCGAGCGCGCGGTCGAGCTCGCACTGGGTGCGCGCATGCAGCGCCAGGATGTCGTGCCACTGGTCCACGAGTGCCTGCTCGGGCTTCTCCGCCGCCATGGGCGCACCGTAGCAGAGTTCCGCAATTATTGCACCGACATTAAATGCACTTGCATTCAATGCGTGCGCATGTACTGTCTCCGTCATGACCTCTCCGCTCACCACCCCCGCGTCCGACGGACGCTGGACCCCCCGGCTGTGGGGCACCCTCCTGGTGCTGTGCGCCGCGATGTTCCTGGACGCGCTCGACGTGTCGATGGTCGGCGTCGCCCTGCCGTCCATCGGCGCCGACCTGGACCTGTCCACCTCGACCCTGCAATGGATCGTCAGCGGCTACATCCTGGGCTACGGCGGCCTGCTGCTCCTCGGCGGACGCACCGCCGACCTGCTGGGCCGACGCCAGGTCTTCCTCGTCGCTCTCGCCGTCTTCGCGCTCGCCTCGCTGCTCGGCGGGCTCGTCGACTCGGGCCCGCTGCTGATCGCCAGCCGGTTCGTCAAGGGCCTCGCCGCCGCGTTCACCGCGCCCGCCGGCCTGTCCATCATCACCACGACGTTCGCCGAGGGCCCGATCCGCAATCGCGCGCTGGCGATCTACACCACCTGCGGCGCCACCGGCTACTCGATGGGGCTCGTCTTCTCCGGCCTGCTCACCGAGGCCAGTTGGCGCCTGACCATGCTGCTCCCGGCGCCCGTCGCGCTGATCGCCCTGGTCGCCGGCCTGAAACTGCTCCCGCGCACCGAGCGCGAACGGACCAGCGGCGGCTACGACATCCCCGGCGCCATCCTCGGCACCGCCTCGATGCTGCTGCTCGTGTTCACCGTCGTCGAGGCACCCGAGGCGGGCTGGGGCTCGGCCCGCACGATCCTGTCGTTCGTCGCCGTCGTCGTCCTGCTCACGGCCTTCGTCCGCGTCGAGCGACGCAGCCCGAGCCCGCTGATCCGGCTGGGCGTGCTGCGCTCCGGAGCCCAGGTGCGGGCACAGCTGGGCGCGTTGACGTTCATCGGCAGCTACATCGGCTTCCAGTTCCTGGTCACGCTGTACATGCAGCAGCTGCTCGGCTGGTCGGCGCTGCACACGGCGCTGGCCTTCCTGCCGGCGGGTGCGCTCGTGGCGCTGTCTGCGACGAAGGTCGGTGCGGTCATCGACCGGTTCGGCACGGCACGGCTGATCGCGATCGGGTTCGCCGCGCTGGTCGCCGGCTACCTCCTGTTCCTGCGGATCGACCTCGACCCGGTCTACGCCACGGTCATCCTGCCCACCATGCTGCTGGTGGGCGCGGGCTTCGCGCTGACCTTCCCCTCGCTCAACGTCCAGGCCACCAACGGCGTCGACGAACACGAGCAGGGCATGGTCTCGGGCCTGCTCAACACCTCGGTCCAGGTGGGCGGCGCGCTGTTCCTGGCCGTCGTGACCGCGGTCCTGACCGCGAACAGCCCCGAGGAACCCGCGTCCCCGCAAGCGGTCCTCGACAGCTACCTGCCCGCCCTGGTCGTGACCACGGTCATCGCGGTCGCGGGCCTCCTCATCGCCCTCACCGGACTGCGGACGCGCCGCGAGCAGCGGACCGTCGTGGTCGCCAAGTCCACCGCGAAGGAGACGGAAGTGGAGCGGGTGGCGCTCCGCGACTAGGGGTGCTGTGCGGGACTTTCACCACACCCCCTGGGGGACCGTCTCCCGGGTGCGTCCGGCGGAGCCGCTTGCTCCGTCGGGCGCACCCCTGTTTGACTCGGGGTATGGACAACCACGGGGGACGGCGCCGGCAGGCGGAGCGGGACGCGATCACGGTCGAGATCGGGTACGCGCTGTTCAGTGCGGTGTTCGCGGCGGCGGTGCTGTTCGCGGCGATCGTCGGGCCGGCGTACGTCTTCGACGTGTCGGACGGGGTGCGCGGCGCCCTGGTCGGGGTGGGCGCCACGGTCGCGGTCGTGCTGTTCTTCGCCCGGGTCGTCAGCGTGCTGACGCGGTTCCGGCAGACGTCTCAGCCCAGCCAGCCCGGCCGTACCAACCCCGACTCGTAGGCGAGCACCACGAGTTGGGCCCGGTCGCGGGCTCCGAGCTTCACCATGGTGCGGCTGACGTGGGTCTTCGCGGTGAGCGGGCTGACCACCAGGCGCCGGGCGATCTCCTCGTTGGACAGGCCGATGCCGACCAGCGCCATCACCTCCCGTTCCCGCTCGGTGAGTTCGGCGAGGGCGTCCGCGGCGGCCGGCTCCTTGGAGCGGGCGGCGAACTCGGCGATGAGACGCCGGGTCACGCCCGGCGACAGCAGCGCGTCGCCCTCGACCACCGCCCGTACGGCACGCAGCAGTTCCTCGGGCTCGGTGTCCTTGACCAGGAACCCGGAGGCGCCCGAGCGGATGGCCTCGAAGACGTACTCGTCGAGTTCGAAAGTGGTCAGCATGACCACCCTGACGTCCTTCAGTGCCGTGTCCTCGGTGATCCGGCGGGTCGCGGCGAGGCCGTCCAGGAGCGGCATGCGGATGTCCATCAGGACGACGTCGGGCCGCAGTTCGCGCACCTTGCGCAGCGCCTCCTCGCCGTCGGAGGCCTCCGCGGCCACCTCGATGTCGGGCTGGGCGTCGAGCAGCGCCCGGAAGCCGGCCCGCACCAGTGACTGGTCGTCGGCGAGCAGTACGCGGATCACCGGTCCTCCTTGACCTCGTGAGCCGTCTTCAACGGCAGTACGGCGAGCACCCGGAAGCCTCCGTCGGCACGCGGGCCCGCCTCGATGGTGCCACCGAGCGCCGCCGCCCGCTCCCGCATTCCGGCGAGTCCGTTGCCACTGCCGCCCGCGTCGGCGCCGGTCGCGGGACCGTCGTCGTCGATACACAGCCGCAGGGTCGTCCGGTCGTCGTGGTCGAGGCGCACACGCGCGTGGCGCGACCCCGAGTGGCGTACGACGTTGGTGAGGGCCTCCTGGACGATCCGGAAGGCGGCGAGGTCGGTGCCGGGCGCCAGACGGGGCGGCTCGCCCTCGACCTCGACGGTGAGGCCCGCGCTCGCGGCCTGCTCGACCAGTTCGGGCAGCCGGTCCAGGCCTGGCGCCGGGGTGCGCGGGGCGTCGCCGGGGGTGCGCAGGGTGTCGAGGACCTGGCGGACCTCGCCGAGCGCCTCCTTGCTCTTGGCCTTGATGGTGGTGAGCGCGGTGCGGGCCTGTTCGGGGTCGGTGTCGAGGAGGGCGAGGCCCACGCCCGCCTGCACGTTGATCACGCTGATGCTGTGCGCGAGGACGTCGTGCAGCTCACGGGCGATCCGCAGCCGCTCCTCGTCGGCCCTGCGCCGCGCCGCCTGCGCCCGCTCGGCCCGCTCCTTCGCCCACTGCTCGCGCCGGGTCCTGGCCAGCTCCGACACCGCCACGATCGCCGCCACCCACGCGGCGATCACGCCCTCCTGCCCCCAGGGCGCGGCCGAGTCACCGGACGGCGGCAGCCACTGGTACAGCCAGTGCGCCACCAGGGCATGCCCCACCCAGAACACCCCGACCGCCGCCCAGGCGGCCTTGCGGTGCCCCAGGACGATGGCGTTGAAGCAGGCCAGCGCGACGGCCACGAAGACCGGCCCGTACGGGTAACCGGCGCCCAGGTAGACCGTGGCCGCCGTCGCCGTCCCGAACGCGACGGCCACCGGGTACCGCTTGCGCCACAGCAGCAGCGCCGGCGCCACGAACAGCAGCGCGCGTGCGAAGGGGTCCAGCCGCGCCCGGTCGTCGAGCTGGGCCTGGGCCGCGAAGTTCGAACCGGCCATCACGAAGAAGGTGACCAGCAGGGTGGAGCGCCACGGCCAGCGAGGCGCGCGCTCCTCGTCGGCCCACCGGTTCCACCCCGGCGGCCCGTGCCGCCACCACGTCCGCGGACCGCCGCCCCGGCGTGCCTGCTGCTCGTCCATGTCCGCCACGCTAGACGCGATGACGTCCGGGCGGCGTCACCCGTGCGTGGTGATCACACGTACTCCCCGCGAAGTACGCCCGCCGTCTCGGCCGCCTGAATCCGCGGCCCGCGCAGCCGCCGCGGCGCCGGCCCGGCATCGGCCGGCGGACACCCCGGACGCCGATTGGACCCGCGCCGCGCCCCACGCATCCGGATCCTGCGCCAGGCCCCGGAACTGCTGCCGTCCCCGCTGCCGCTCCCCTGACGCCTCGCGCCGGTCCAGGGGGTGTTGCGAAAGTCCCGTCGTCCGCCCGGAGGGCGGGCCGGGCGGCGTCCGGTGCGGCGATGGGGGTGGCCCCTCTGGGGGAGCGTGCCGGGGGCTGGCCGGCAGGCGGGACTTTCGCAACGCCGCCTACTAACCCTGCCCGTCCGTCAGGCCGACCCCGTGCGCGAGCCGGCCCACCGCGTGCCGGAAGAACGCCTCCCGGTCCTCCACGACCCGGTTGAACTGCCCGAACAGCTCGAACCCGACGAGGCCGAAGAGCTCGGCCCAGGAGGCGACGAGGGCGGCGACATTGGCGGGCGGGAGGTCGGGAGCCAGGTCGGCGGTCATGCGCTCGGCCTCGGGGCGCAGGTCGGCGGGCAGGGGTGCCGGTTCGGTGAGGGCGGAGGTCCCGTGGGCCTCGCGCAGGATGCCGATGAAGACGAGCCCGACGCGGGAGGCGGGCGGGACCGTGGTGTCGGGCGCGGTGTACCCGGGCACGGGCGAGCCGTAGATCAGCGCGTACTCGTGCGGATGGCGCAGCGCCCAGTCGCGGACGGCCTGCGCCACTTCCGTCCAGCGCTGGACGGGCCCGGCGTCGACGGCCTTGGCGTGCGCGGCCTCGGCGCTCTCGCCGAGGGAGTCGTAGGCGTCGATGATGAGGGCGGTCAGCAGGTCGTCGCGACTGGGGAAGTAACGGTAGAGCGCGGAGGAGACCATGCCGAGTTCGCGGGCCACGGCACGCAGGGAGAGCTTGGCGGCGCCCTCGGCCGCGAGCTGTCTGCGGGCCTCGTCCTTGATGGCCGCGGTGACTTCCATCCGGGCACGGGCGCGTACGCCCTTTGCGGTGCTGCTCATGCGATCAGTCTTCCAGAAGAACAGAGCGGTGCACACATTCGAGAGCGGTGCTCTTGCTTTGGATCAGCGTTCTCGTGCACACTGCTCTCAAGCGAGAGCAGTGCTCTCTCAACACAAGGGGTCGCCATGTCATCGCCGTACTACCTCAAGGGCAGCCCGCTCAACGTCCGCTTCAACAGCGTGATCGGCTGGCTGGCCCGGCACGGGCTCAGCATCGCGGGCACCGCGGAGATGTCCGTGCGCGGACGCAGGAGCGGCAGGATGCAGCGCATCCCGGTCAACCCGCACAGCCACGACGGCGCGCGGTACCTCGTCTCGGCCCGCGGCCACTCCCAGTGGGTGCGCAACATGCGTGCAGCCGGCGGTGGCGAACTGCGCGTGGGGCGCAGGGTCCGTGCGTTCTCCGCGGTGGAGCTGCCCGACGAGGAGAAGCTCCCGATCCTGCGGACCTATCTGGAGAAGTGGGGTTGGGAGGTCGACCAGTACTTCAACGGGGTCACCGCGAAGTCCTCCGACGAGGAGATCGTCGCGGCGGCCCAGGACCACCCGGTCTTCCGGATCACCGTCAGGAAGTGACGTCGTCGGCCACGGGCTCCGCACGGCGGTCCATCGCGGTGAGCGCGCGGTGGGCCATCGGGTGGGTGCGGACGATCTCGGCCAGTGACGTCGAGCCGCGGGTGATGTCCATGAACGCCTTCCAGGCCGGACGGAAACCGGTCAGCGTGGCGTGGAAGAGGCCGGGACGGCGCTCGAACACGGTCAGCAGCCGCTTGCCGACGCTCATCTCGACGCCGAGTCCCGCCTTGATCGCGAAGGCGTAGTTCAGGGCCTGGCGCCGGGTGTCCACCGCGTCGTGCGCCTCGGCGATCCTGACCGCCCACTCCCCCGCGAGCCGCCCCGACCGCAGCGCGAACGAGATGCCCTCGCGCGTCCACGGCTCCAGGAGCCCCGCCGCGTCCCCGCACACCAGCACGCGCCCGCGGGACAGCGGCGAGTCGTCGGCACGGCAGCGGGTCAAGTGCCCTGAGGAGATGCTCGGTTCGAACCCGGCAAGGCCGAGCCGCCCGATGAACTCCTCCAAGTACCGCTTCGTGGCGGCACCTTCACCGCGCGCCGAGATCACGCCAACCGTCAGCGTGTCGCCCTTGGGGAACACCCAACCGTAACTGCCGGGAATCGGCCCCCAGTCGATGAGCACCCGCCCCTGCCAGTCCTCGGCGACCGTCTCCGGCACCGGGATCTCCGCCTCCAGGCCGAGGTCCACCTGGTCGAGCTTGACCCCGACATGCGCCCCTATCCGGCTGGCGCTGCCGTCCGCGCCGACCACGGCCCGCGCGAGCAGCGTCTCGCCGCCCTGGAGGACCACGGCGACACTGCGCCGGTCCGGCACCGCCGAGCCGTGCTGCTCGACGCGCTGCACGGTGACGCCCGTACGCAGCTCGGCGCCGGCCTTCTGCGCGTGCTCGACGAGCTGCTGGTCGAACTCGGGCCGGTTGATCAGCCCGAACAGCATCTGCTTGGAGCGCCGGGTCCGGGTGAAGCGGCCGTTGTTGGAGAAGGTGACCGCGTGCACGCGGTCGCGGAAGGGCAGTTCGAAGCCGGGCGGGAGCGAGTCGCGCGAGGGGCCGATGATGCCGCCGCCGCATGTCTTGTAGCGCGGCAGCTCCGCTTTCTCCAGCAACAGCACGCGCCGCCCGGCGACGGCCGCCGCGTACGCCGCCGAGGCCCCCGCGGGTCCCGCGCCCACCACGACGACGTCCCACACCCGCTGCACGTCGTCCGCCGAAGAGTTCTCGCTGCTCACGATGGTCTACTGCTCCCGATCAAGCCGCCTACGCCTGCTGTCCCCCGCATCCTACGGCGGGCATCGTCGCAGGCCGCTGTGGGAGGATCACAGCACTCACCCGTACAACGTCGCACCCACGAGGAGCGTGCCCATGTCGTCGAATCCGGTCGCCGAGACCGTCGCCTCGCTGATGCCCAGGGCGAAGGCGGAGCTCACCGAACTGGTGGCGTTCAAGTCGGTGGCCGACTTCGACCAGTTCCCGAGGAGCGAGAGCGAGGGCGCCGCCCGCTGGGTCGCCGACGCGCTCGGCGCCGAGGGCTTCCAGGACGTGGCCCTGCTCGACACCCCGGACGGCACGCAGTCGGTGTACGGCTATCTGCCGGGGCCCGAGGGCGCGAAGACGGTCCTGCTGTACGCCCACTACGACGTGCAGCCCCCGCTGGACGAGGCCGCCTGGAGCACCCCGCCCTTCGAGCTGACCGAGCGCGACGGCCGCTGGTACGGGCGCGGCTCCGCCGACTGCAAGGGCGGCGTGATCATGCACCTGCTCGCCCTGCGCGCTTTGAAGGCCAACGGCGGCATACCGGTCCACGTCAAGGTGATCGCCGAGGGCTCGGAGGAGATGGGCACCGGCGGTCTGGAGCGGTACGCCGAGCGGCACCCGGACCTGCTGGAGGCCGACGCCATCGTGATCGGCGACGCGGGCAACTTCCGTGTCGGCCTGCCCACGGTCACCTCCACTCTGCGCGGCATGACCCTGGTCCGCGTGCAGATCGACACCCTCGAAGGCAACCTGCACTCCGGCCAGTTCGGCGGGGCCGCGCCGGACGCGCTCGGCGCGCTGATCCGCGTCCTGGACTCGCTGCGCGCCGAGGACGGTTCCACGACGGTGGACGGGCTGACCGGTGAGGCGTCGTGGGAGGGGCTCCAGTACGCGGACGAACAGTTCCGCCAGGACGCCAAGGTCGTCGACGGCGTCGAGCTGATCGGCTCCGGCACGGTCGCGGATCGCATCTGGGCGCGCCCCGCCGTCACGGTCCTCGGCATCGACTGCCCGCCGGTCGTCGGCGCCACCCCGTCCGTGCAGGCGAGCGCGCGTGCGCTGATCAGCCTGCGGGTGCCGCCGGGCGTGGACGCGGCCGAGGCGACCAAGCTGCTCCAGGCGCACGTCGAGGCGCACACGCCGTGGGGCGCCCGGGTGCGCACCGAGCAGATCGGCCAGGGCCAGGCGTTCCGCGCCGACACCGGCAGCCCGGCGTACCAGGCCATGGCGGACGCGATGGCGGTCGCCTACCCGGGCCAGGAGATGCAGTACGCCGGTCAGGGCGGCTCGATCCCGCTGTGCAACACCCTCGCCGCGCTCTACCCGCGCGCGGAGATCCTCCTCATCGGGCTGAGCGAGCCGGAGGCCCAGATCCACGCCGTGAACGAGAGCGTGTCGCCGCAGGAGCTGGAGCGGCTGTCGGTCGCCGAGGCGCTGTTCCTGCGCAATTACGCGGCGAGCTGAGGCTGTCGGCGCTCAGGATGGGTCCGTGAACCGAACCGAGCGCCTCCGCGCCCACACCGACATCGCCACGTCCCTGGCGCTTCTCTCCGACCACGAGCTCGCCGACCTCGTGGCGGAGGGGACGCCGGTGGGTGCCGGCATCGGCGGGCCGACGAAGGTGATCGAGGTCGACGGCGCCCGGGTCTTCGTGAAGCTGGTCCGGCTCACGGACGCCGAACTGCTCCCGGAGAACGTCAGGTCCACCGCGAACGTCTTCGACGTGCCCGTCTTCTGCCACTACGGCGTCGGCAGTGTCGGAGGCCCGGGCGTCGGCGCCTGGCGTGAGCTGGCGGTGCACACGATGACGACGAACTGGGTCGTCTCCGAGCGGTCCGCGGGGTTTCCGCTGATGCACCACTGGCGGGTCCTGCCGCAACGGCCGCAGCCCCTTCCGGACGACCGGGCGGACGTGGAGCGGGCCGTCGCCTTCTTCGGCGGCGGCCCGCGGGTGCGCGAGCGCATCGAGGCCCTGCGCACGGCCACGTCGAGCCTGGCGCTGTTCCTGGAGTACCTCCCGCACACCCTGCACGACTGGCTCGGCGACCAGCTCACGGCGGGCGACGCAAAGGCCGCCTGCGCCCTGGTGGAGCAGGGCCTCGAAGACCTCACCGCCTTCCTGGGCGCGCAGGGCCTCCTGCACTTCGACGCCCATTTTTAGAACCTTCTCACCGACGGCCGGCAGCTCTACCTCGCCGACTACGGCCTCGCGCTCTCCACACGCTTCCGGCTGTCCGGGCGGGAGCGGGACTTCCTCGCCGGTCACCGCCACTACGACCGCGCCTACACCAGCTGGTTCCTGGTGATCTGGCTGGTCACCGAGTTGTACGGGTACCGCGGGCAGGAGCGGAGCGCCTTCGTCCGGTCCTGCGCCGACGGCGCGCTGCCCGGCGGCGGGATCCCGGAGGCCGCCGCCGCGCTGATCGCCCGCCATGCCCGAAGCGCTGCCGTGATGGACGACTTCGTGCGTCGCTGGGATCAGGAGAGCAGGCTGACCCCGTACCCGGACGCGGAGACGTTCGGCGTGGTTCAGGACGTCGGAATCCCGGCCTCCAGATAGAGCGCCGCCCCGCGCTCGCGCGCCCGAAGCGCCCAGCGCAGCCGCTCGTAGCGCACCGGCGGGAGCAGATCGGCCGCCTCCTCCTCGGTGACGAACCGCCAGTCGCGCAGTTCGGGTCCCGGCAGCAGAAGGCGTTCGGCCACCGTGGAGTCCAGGCGCCCGCCGTCGAAGAGGAGGCGCAGGCCGCCGTAACCCGGTGGCGAGGGCCGCTCCCAGTCGACCACGAGGAGCCGCGGTACGTCGTCGAGCCGTATCCCCGTCTCCTCCGCGACCTCCCGGATGCCCGCCCGCGCGGGCGCCTCGCCCCGTTCGACGACCCCGCCGGGGAACTCCCAGCCCGCCTTGTAGGTGGGGTCGACGAGCAGGACCCGGTCCTCCTCGTCGAAGAGCAGGACGCCCGAGGCGACGGTCTCGGCGGTGGGCTCGGGTGTCTGGACGATGTCGCAGACCGGGACCGTACCGCTGCCGACCGCCTCGGCGATGCGGACGGCGGTCTCGTACGGGGTCAGCCGGCCGTTGTCGACGGGATAGGCGTCGGCCGTGAGCCAGGAGGCGAGCGCGGTGCGGTACGGCTCTATGTGGTCGTACGACCACTGCCGGGCCCGTATCTCGCCGTCGGAGAGCTCGGGCGGGATCTCCCGGCCGGCTATTCGCTCGCGCAGGATCGTTTCCGCCGGGGCGAGGAGAACATGTCTGACGGTGATGCGGCGAGCGGCGAGGCCGCCGAAGATCTCGTCCCGGTACTCCTGGCGCAGCAACGTCATCGGGACCACGAGGGTCCCGCCGAGCTCGGCGAGCAGCGCTGCCGCCGTGTCGATCACGAGACGCCGCCAGATCGGCAGGTCCTGGAAGTCGCCGACCTCGGTGAGGTGTTTGGGCGGTAGCAGGTGGGTGAGTGCTCCGCCGATGACCTCGGGGTCGAAGAGCGTGCTGTTCGGGATCAGCTCGATCAGTTCGCGTGCGGTGGTGGTCTTCCCCGCACCGAACGCGCCGTTGATCCAGACGATCACGTTTCCCCCTCTTCTGTTGGCCCCCTGTGGCTTGCCCGCTCCACCCTGCCACGGAAACCAGCTCCCGTAGAGAGCGCATGACAGCGGCGCCGGGCCCCCTCGGATGCGGGGGTACGGCGCCGCGGTCGAGTCGGGGGGCTCGTCAGCCCTTCTTTGCCTTCTTCCCGTGCGGGGCGTCGTTCACAGCCCGCTCCGTCTCACGGTTGATGGCCCGGCCTACGGTGTCCAGGGCCTTGTCGACGCTCACACCGCCGAGCTTGGTCTCGGCGCCGGCCGGCAGCCCGGCGTCAGGGGTTCCGGTGGCGGGGGAACCGGTGACCGGGAGCTCGATGGCGTGGGACGGGGTGACCGCCGCGACGACGAATCCGGTGGCCAGGGAGGCGATGGCGAGCATGCTGCGCTTCTTCATGACCGTTTCAACTGCGAAACGGAGGCGGGAGTCACGCTCCGCCCCGGGACGATCGGGACGGCGACGCGATTTCGGCCCCCGGCCCCTCCGCTCGCAGCCGGCGCCGTCGCACGCGCCGTACGAGGTCGTCCGCCGCCTGCGGCCACCGGGCGTACTCGAAGACGAACCCCGCGTCGAGCAGCCGCCCGGGCACGACACGGCGGCTCTTCAGCAGGAGCTCGGTGTCCGAGCGCAGCGCGAACGCGCCGATCTCGGCCATCCACTTCGTCGCGGGCAGGCCGACGGGGACGCCCCACGCGGAGCGCAGTGCCCGCATGAACACGCGGTGCGGCAGGGGTTCGGGAGCGGCGAGGTTCACCGGACCGGCGAGATCCGGCCGATCCACCAGGAACTCGACCGCGCGGACGAAGTCCCGGTCGTGGATCCAGGAGACGTACTGTCCGCCGCCCGCGACGGGACCGCCGAGGCCCAGCCGCGCCAGTCGCAGCAGGACGTCGAACACGCCGCCGCGGTCGGGGCTCATCACCATGGCGGAGCGCAGGGCGACCTTCCGGGTGTGCGGTGTGTCGGCCTCCTCCTGCGCCCGCTCCCATGCCTTGGCGATCTCGACGCTGTACGCCCAGTAGTCCGGTACGTCGGGTTCGCCGCCGCCGATGACGCCCGTCGCCTCGTCGTGAGGGGCGTCGAACCGGTGGGCGTAGACGGTGGCCGTGCTCATCTGGAGCCAGACCCGCGGCGGCCGGGCGGCGCCACTGATCGCCTCTCCCACGACCCGGGTGGAGTGCACGCGCGAATCCATCATGGCCCGCAGATTGGGCGCGGTGTAGCGGCAGCTGACGCTGCGCCCGGCCAGGTTGATCACGATGTCGCTGCCGTCGATCGCCTCGGCCCAGGGACCCAGCGTCTCCCCGTCCCAGTGGAGTTCGCCCTTGCGTGAGGGCCGTCTGGTCAGGACGACGACCTCGTGGCCCGCGCCGCTCAGCGCACGGTTCAGGACCGCGCCCACCTGCCCGGTTCCCCCGGGGATCACTATCTTCATCGGCTTCCCCTCGCGTGTGGGGACGAGCCTAGCGCACACTCTTGAACGTGTTCAAAACCACGTCACGGAAACTCGCCTGCCATCCGACGACTTCCAACAGACTCCGACAGGTTCTACCGTGAGCCCACCATGACGCGTACATGTCGTCATCCCGATCTCGCAGGTACGGAGGAACGTAACGATGCGTCACCTTCACACCCGCACAACCCGTCGCAGAGCGGTCGGAGCGCTCGCCGGGGGGCTGCTGTGCGCGGCGGGACTCGCCGCCCCCGCCGCCCCCGCCGTCGCGGCCCCAGCCCCCGCGGCCCCCGCCGCGCCCACAGCTCCCGCCCCACCCGCCGTGGACGACGGCCTAGCCCTCACCCCGCCCATGGGCTTCAACAACTGGAACTCCACCCACTGCCGTGCCGAGTTCAACGAGTCCATGGTCAAGGGGATCGCGGACCTCTTCGTCGAGAAGGGCCTCAAGGACGCCGGATACCAGTACGTCAACCTCGACGACTGCTGGGCCCTGCCTTCCAGGGACGCGAACGGCAAGCTCGTACCCGACCCGGTCCGCTTCCCCCACGGGATCAAGGCGGTCGCCGACTACGTCCACGCCAAGGGCCTGAAGCTCGGCATCTACACCAGCGCGGGCACGAAGACCTGCAACACGGCGGGCTTTCCGGGCGCCCTCGGCCATGAGTACAGCGACGCCCGGCAGTTCGCGGACTGGGGCGTGGACTACCTGAAGTACGACAACTGCAACAACCAGGGTGTGGACGCCAAGCTGCGCTACACGACCATGCGCGACGCCCTGAAGGCCACCGGCCGGCCCATCGTCTACAGCATCTGCGAGTGGGGCGAGAACAAGCCGTGGGAGTGGGCGGCCGACGTCGGTCATCTCTGGCGTACGACCGGTGACATCAGCGACAACTGGGGCTCGATGCTGTCGATCCTCAAGCGGAACCTGCCGCTCGCGCCGTACGCGGGACCCGGCCGCTGGAACGACCCCGACATGCTGGAGGTCGGCAACGGCGGCATGACGGACACCGAGTACCGCTCACACTTCTCGATGTGGGCGATCATGGCCGCTCCGCTGCTCATCGGCTCCGATCTGCGGTCGGCCTCCGAGGAGACCTTCGAGATCCTCGGCAACCGCGAGGTCATCGCGGTCGACCAGGACCCGCTGGGCAGGCAGGGCGCGGTGATCTCGTCCGAGGGCGGGCGCTGGGTCGTCGCCAAGGAGATGCGGGACGGCAGCCGCGCGGTCGCCCTCTTCAACGAGTCCAGTACCGCCCGGCGCATCGCCACCACCGCCGACGCGGTCGGCCTGCCCGACGCCGACGCGTACACGCTGCGCGACCTGTGGCAGCACCGCAGCTACAACACGGCCGGCGCGATCTCCGCGACCGTCCCCGCACACGGCACGGTTCTCCTGCGCGTCTCCGCCGACCCCGGGTGGGCCCACCACCCGCCGGCCGTCGAACTCGGCCTGGACGGCGACTCGCTGGTCGAGGCGGGCGGGACGGCCGTGTGGACGTCGACGGTCACCGACCTCGGGCGTACGGCCGCCCGACGGGTGTCCGCCGCCCTGACCGGGCCGGACGGGTGGACCGTGCAGGCGACTTCCCCGACCACCTCGCCCACGCTGCCGCCGGGCCGTTCCCTGCGCACCACATGGAAGGTCACCGCCCCGGAGGGGACGCCGACGGGGGCGTACGGCCTCACCCTCAGGACCAGCTACCGCTCACTGTCCGGCGTCCGCGTCGACAACGCGCTCCCCTTGACCGCGACCGTGGTGACGCCACCGCCCTCGGGGACGTCCGGGCTCGGTGACCTCGCGTGGCTGTCGGCCGGCAACGGCTGGGGACCGGTGGAGCGCGACACCAGCAACGGCGAGAGCGACGCGGGCGACGGGAACCCGATCACGATCGGGGGTGTCGTGTACGGCACGGGGCTCGGCGTCCACGCCGAGAGTGCCGTCGAGTACTACGCCGGCGGCGCGTGCGAGACGGTGACCGCCGAGGTCGGCCTGGACGACGAGAAGGGCGCGAACGGCACCGTCGCCTTCGAGATCTGGGCGGACGGGACCAGGGCCGCCGCCACCGGCGTCCTCACCAACGCGATGCCGGCCCGGTCGCTCACGGCCGACGTGACCGGCGCCCGGGTGGTCCGGCTGGTCGTCACCGACGGCGGCGACGGCATCGACTCGGATCACGCGGACTGGGCGGCGGCGCGGATGAGTTGTTGACATTTGTCACTGCCCTCGCCCCGTCGACTCACCCGAACCTGGGGGGAGTTGAGGACGGAGCGAGGGAACAGGAGCAAGGGTGACGGCGACAGGGCGGGTGCTGGGTTCCGTGACGGCCGGGCCGACCAGGTTCGGTGTCGTACGCGTCTGGGTCAGGTCACTGGCGGCGGTGTTGCTGCGGCGTGGGCCGGTGCCCGGGCTGCGGCACTCGGCCGGAGTGCGGCAACTGGTGCTGCCGCTGGTGGCGATGGAGATCGTGGTGGCCTTCTTGCTGTCGTCGATGCTGCCGCCCGCGGCCCGGCCGGTGCACGCGGCGTTCGAGGCGCTGCTGGTGCTGACCGGGCTCGGGCTGGTGGCGGCGGTGCTGCGACATCCGCACGAGGTGGCGGCGGAGCGGGTGGTCCTGCGGACCGGGTTCCTCGGTGAGGTGACGTTGCCGCGCTCGGCGGTCCGCTCCGTGTCGTCGGTGGTGCGCACCGTTCCGGGCCGGGGCCCGCGGCCCGTGCCGGGCGAACCGGGCGCGGTGGCCTGCTCCGTGGGCAGCTCACTGAACGCGGTCCTGCGCCTGGACCCACCGGTCCGCCTCGACCTGGGCACGGCAGGGCTCGTGGACGCCGCGACGGTGTACGTGTCGGCGGACTCCCTGCCGGACCTGTCGGCCGCGCTCGCTACGACCTCGCCGCGCTAGGGGGTGTGCCACGCGGGTCCCCGCTCACGTCCCGCCGCGCCCTCCCGCCCCGACGAGTGAACGTTCCTGCCCCGCCGCGCCCTCGCAATGCGTCGGCGCTCACACCCCCGCCGCCGTCGCCCCGGCCTTGCCCGCGAGCGCGGCCGCCGCGGCCCCCACCAGCCCGGCGTCCGTTCCCATCTGGGCCGGCGTGATCGCCAGACGCTGGACGAAGGACAGGGTGGCGTAGTCGCTCAGCGCCTTGCGGAGCGGCGTGAAGAGGACGTCGCCCGCCTTGCCCACTCCCCCGCCGATCACGGCGATGTCGATCTCGACGAGGGTCGCGGTGGCCGCGATCCCGGCGGCCAGGGCCTGCGCGGCGCGCTCGAAGGAGGCCACGGCGACCGGGTCGCCCTCCCGGGCGGCGGCGGCCACAGCGGCGGCGGAGGTGTCGCCGTCGGGGCCGGGGCGCCAGCCGTTCTCGATCGCCCGGCGCGCGATGTTGGGGCCGCTCGCGATGCGTTCCACGCAGCCGCGCGAACCGCACGGACACAGGTCGCCGTCCAGGTCGACGCTGATGTGGCCGATGTGGCCGGCGTTGCCGGTGGGGCCGGGGTGCAGCCGGCCGTTGAGCACCAGGCCGCCGCCGACGCCCGTGGAGACGACCATGCAGAGCGCGTTGTCGTGCCCCCGGGCGGCCCCCTGCCAGTGCTCGGCCGCGGTGATGGCCACACCGTCGCCGATCAGCTCGACGGGGAGGCCACCGGCCGCCTCCTGGACCCGCCGGACCAGCGGGTACTCGCGCCAACCGGGCACGTTCACCGGGCTCACGGTGCCCGCGGAGGCGTCCACCGGTCCGGCGCTGCCGATCCCGAGGGCCGTGGCGCGGCCCCACAGGGGCGAGGCGGTCAGCTCGCCGACGACCTCCTCGACGGCCCGCATCACCGTCTCGCCGTCCTCCCGGGCCGGCGTCGCGCGCTGGGCCCGGGCCACGATCGTGCCGTGGCCGTCCACCAGCGCTCCGGCAATCTTGGTACCGCCGATGTCGAGCGCAGCCACGAGGTCGGTGTGCATCAGTGTCAGTTCTCCCCGTCAACCATTCGGATCTCCCCGTCAACCACGGGAATTGGGCGAGCCGGTCTCGCGGTGGGGGCGCAGGCCGGAGATTGCGGTGGACAGTGTCCCCTGGATCTGACAACGTTGTCCAGGCTCTATGCTCGACGCCACATCCTCATACAAACCCATGGACCGACGCATCCCCGTGGACCGACGCCTCCCCGTGGACGACAGGACAGGACGCCGCATCGTGCCCGAGACCATCCGCCGATCCGACCGCGCACCCGAGAACCGCTACGGCAACCGTCCGACCATGAAGGACGTGGCGGCGCGGGCCGGAGTCGGTCTGAAGACCGTCTCGCGCGTGGTCAACGGCGAGCCGGGGGTCACTCCGGAGACGGAGCGCCGCGTCCAGGACGCCATCGACGCCCTGGGGTTTCGCCGCAACGACAGCGCGCGGGTGCTGCGCAAGGGCCGGACGGCGAGCATCGGCCTGGTCCTGGAGGATCTCGCCGACCCGTTCTACGGGCCGCTGAGCCGCGCGGTCGAGGAGGTCGCCCGGGCGCACGGCGCCCTGCTCATCAACGGCTCCAGCGCCGAGGACCCGGACCGCGAGCAGGAGCTGGCGCTGGCGCTGTGCGCGCGGCGGGTGGACGGGCTGGTGATCATTCCGGCCGGTGACGACCACCGGTACATGGAGCCCGAGCTCAAGGCCGGTGTCGCCACGGTGTTCGTGGACCGGCCGGCCGGGAAGATCGACGCCGACTGCGTGCTGTCCGACAACTTCGGCGGTGCCCGTGACGGCGTCGCCCACCTCATCGCGCACGGGCACCGCAGGATCGGCTTCGTCGGTGACATGCCCCGCATCCACACGGCTGCCGAGCGGCTGCGCGGCTATCGGGCCGCCATGGAGGACGCGGGCATACCGGTGGCGGACTCCTGGATGTCCCTGGGTGTCACCGACCCCGAGCGGGTGCGCCGGGCGGCCGAGGAGATGCTCTCCGGCCCCTCCCCCGTCACCGCGATCTTCGCGGGCAACAACCGGGTGACGGTCACCGTGATCCGGGTCCTCGCCGAGCAGAGCCGCCCCGTCGCCCTCGTCGGCTTCGACGACATCGAGCTCGCCGACCTGCTCCAGCCCGGCGTCACCGTCGTCGCCCAGGACGCCGCGGCCCTCGGCCGCACCGCCGCCGAACGCCTTTTCCGCCAGCTCGACGGCACCCAGGTCACCCCCGAACGCATCGAGCTGCCCACCCGGCTGATCACCCGTGGCTCGGGCGAACTGCCGCCGGCGGACTGAGCGGCCCATGGACGACCTCACGACCGGGACGCCGCACTCCTCGGCCTCGCCCTCATCTTCGACCTCGCACCGCCGCACGCTGGAGGCGCTCGGCCTGGCCGACGCGCCACGCGATCGACCGCTCCTCTACCCGGGCGCCTGGCCCGCGGACTCGGGCCTGCTCGACGGGGACCAGTTGCTGCCCCTGGACCATCTGGTGCACGACGACCGCGTACCCGTGCTCGCGGTCGGCTCCAACGCCTGTCCCGGCCAACTGCGGCACAAGATGGACGCGTTCGGGATCACCTCCCCCATCCCCATGGTGAAGGTCCGGATCACCGGCATCGACGTCGGCGTCTCCGCACACGTGAGCCGCCTCGGATACGTCTCCGCGTCCCCCTTCCACGCGCCGGGCCACGTACGGGAGTTGTTCGTCACCTGGCTCGACGCCGAGCAGCTCGAGGTGATCGACGCGAGCGAGGGCGTGCCGTTGCCGTACGGCAACTACGCCCGGGCCTGGCTGCCGGCGCCCGACGTCCGGATCGACCTGGCCGACGGCGGCACGCTTCCGGGCACCTTCGTGTACGTCAACCGCCATGGCGTCCTGCACGGCGGCACCGGCGCCCCGCGCACCCACCCCGGTCAGCGGGCGCTGATCACCGAACTCCTCACGGGCTCGGCCCGGTTGCGGGAGCTGTTCGGTGACACCCCCGAGGAGTTCTGCGCCCGGGCGCGGGCCGACGCGCGGCTGTGCGAGCGCGGGACCCGGCTGTTCGCGCAGGAGCGGATGGTGACGGCCTCCGGGCTGGAGAAGTACGTCGAGGCGCGGCGGAGCTGAGGGTCAGCAGACGGGGAGTCCGGGCACCGGCTCGTCGTTGTTGCCGCCCTGGATGTAGACGTCGCTGATGAAGACGCCGGTGTTGCCCCTGTCGTCGTCCGTCTTGGCCCACCAGACGTTGGTCCACTGCCCGGAGGTCTCACGACGGCCCAGGTTCTGCTGACAGTAGAAGTAGTTGGTGCCCGCGTTGAGAACGCCCACCTCGGTGCCGGACGCGGTGTACGACTTGGCCTGGGTCCAGACCTGGCAGTTGTACTTGCCGCCGCCGATCGACTGGCAGGCGTCGGGCTGGGTGGTGCTGCCGCCACCGCCCGTGGTTCCGCCACCGCCGGTGGTTCCGCCGCCTGTGGTTCCTCCCCCGCCGGTGCCGCCGCCACTGCCGGAACCGCCGCCCGTGCTGCCTCCGTCGGTGCCGCCACCACCCGAGGTCCTGGTCGGGGACGCGGCGGTGGGCCCGTCGGTGGCGTCGGCCTCCGTCGTACCACTGGGGGACTTGGACGCGTCGGGGGACTTCTTGTCGTCGTCCGTGTCGGTCAGGCCGGCCTCGCCCGAGGGGCGGGAGTCGGGGCTGACGGTCGCCGGGGCGGAGGCGCCGGTGGAGGTGGTGGCCGAGGTGTTCTGTGCCTCGGTCCTGGACTCGCCCTTGTTGTTCACCAGGGCGATCGTGACGCCGGCCGCCGCGAGGACGACGGTGACGGCCACGGCGGCGAGCAGGGCACGGCCCTTGCGGCGGGCAGGGGTGCCGGAGGACGTGACCATCGGGCCGGTGGCGTCCGGGCCGTGCGGCGGTTGGGGCGGGCCGCCGTACGGGGCCGCGGACGGGTGCCCTGGGACGCCGTATCCGTGGCCCTGACCTGCCTGTCCCGTCGAGCCGGGCTGACCGGCGGCGCCGAAGCCCTGGACGGGCGGTGTGCCCTGTCCGGGAGTCCCGGGTCCCTGAGCCGCCGACGCGCCCTGTGCCGTGCCCCCGAAGCGCGGGGCCCCCGGCAGGTCGGAGGCGGGTACGCCCTGCTGCCCGACCGGGTTCACACCCGCCGTGGGTCCGGATCCTGGCGGCGCCGAGGGGACGTCGCGCTCCGTCTCGTCCGGTACGGGCCCCGCGCCCACGGGACCCCGCAGCGCCGTGGTCGCAGCGTCCGTGCCGCCCGACTCGGCCACCGCCTGGAGGAGTTCGCGCGCCTCTTCGGCCTCGGGACGGGACTCGGGCCGCTTGTCCATCAGCCGCTGCAGGACGGGGCCGAGGGCTCCGGCGTTGCGGGGCTCCCGCAGGGGCTCGCTGACGATCGCGGTGAGGGTGGAGAAGGTCGACGTACGGCGGAAGGGTGCGGAGCCCTCCACCGCCGCGTACAGCGTGGCGCCCAGCGCCCAGACGTCCGAGGAGGGACCCGGGTCGGTGCCCTGGGCGCGCTCGGGGGCCATGTAGTCCAGGGAGCCGACGAGATGGCCGGTGCGGGTGAGATGGGTGGCCGAGCCGTCGGCCGGGTCCTCCATGGTGGCGATGCCGAAGTCGGTCAGGACGACCCGGCCGGAGCGTTCGAGCAGGATGTTGCCCGGCTTGACGTCACGGTGCAGGACGCCGGCCCGGTGGGCGGCGGCCAACGCGTCCATGACCTTGGCGCCGAGCCCGGCCGCCTCCCGCGGGTCGAGGGTGCCGCGCTCGCGCAGCACCGCCTCCAGGGAGGGGCCGTCGACCAGCTCCATGACGATCAGGGGCCGTCCGTCGACCTCGGCGACGTCGTGCACGGCGACCACGCCGGGATGCTTGACCCGGGCCGCCGCGCGGGCCTCGCGCTGCATCCGCAGCCGCAAATCGGCGAGTTCGGGGCCGTCGGCGTCCGAGTAGGTCCGCAGTTCCTTGACGGCGACCTCGCGGCCGAGCACCTCGTCGACGGCCCGCCAGACCACGCCCATGCCGCCGCGTCCGAGCTGCGCCAGCACGCGATAGCGTCCGGCCAGCAGCCGACCGGTCTCGTCCGCCTGTCCGTTCTCCCCCGATGACACCGCTGCCCCGTTCCTGTGACACCACTGACACGTCGATGCGTGGCGTACAGACTACGGGGCGGCGGTGACAACACCAGCCGGTGGTTGCGAAAGTGACAGGTCCGCTACTTCGCGGAAGCCGTCAGATCGCCCCTCCTCGGCGCCGCGAAGCCCTCCAGGTCGGCGCGGGTCAGACCGGTGAGCCGGGCGACCTCGCCGATGTCGAGGGCGCCGCAGTCCAGCCCGCGCAGCAGGTAGCCGCTGAGGGCCTTGGCGGTGGCGGGCTCGTCCATGACGTCGCCACCGGCCCGGTTGGCGTAGCGGGCGAGGCGGGCGGCAGCCTGCTCGAAACCTTCACGGTAGAAGGCGAAGACGGCCGCGTACCGGGTGGGGATGTGGCCCGGGTGCATGTCCCAGCCCTGGTAGTAGGCACGGGCGAGGGCGCGGCGGGTGAGGCCGTAGTGCAGTCGCCAGGCGTCGTGGACCTTCTCGGTCGTACCGACCGGCAGGACGTTCGTCGAGCCGTCGGAGACGCGTACGCCGGTGCCGGCCGCCGCGACCTGCATGATCGCCTTGGCGTGGTCGGCGGCCGGGTGGTCGCTGGCCTGGTAGGCGGCGGAGACGCCGAGGCAGGCGCTGTAGTCGAAGGTGCCGTAGTGCAGTCCGGTGGCGCGGCCCTCGGCGGCCTGGATCATGCGGGCGACGGTGGCGGTGCCGTCGGTGGCGAGGATGGACTGGCTGGTCTCGATCTGGATCTCGAAGCCGATCCGGCCGGGCTCGAGGCCGCGCGCCTTCTCGAACTCCTCCAGGAGCCGCACCATGGCGGTGACCTGCTCGGGGTACGTCACCTTGGGCAGGGTGAGGACGAGCCCGTCGGGCAGGCCGCCGGCCTCCATCAGGCCGGTGAGGAAGATGTCCAGGGTGCGGATGCCCCGGTCGCGTACGGGCGCCTCCATGCACTTCATGCGGATGCCCATGTACGGAGCCGCCGTGCCGTTCTCGTACGCCTGGGCGATCAGCCGGGCCGCGCGGGCGGCCGACTCGTCCTCCTCCGCGTCCGGGCGGGGGCCGTAGCCGTCCTCGAAGTCGACACGCAGGTCCTCGATGGGCTCGCGCTCCAGCTTGGCGCGCACGCGCGCGTACACGGGCTCGGCGAGGTCGTCGGGGAGGCCGAGGACGGCGGCGAAGGAGGCGGCGTCCGGGGCGTGTTCGTCGAGGGAGGCGAGGGCCTTCTCGCCCCAGGAGCGGATGGTGTCGGCGGCGAAGACGTCGCCGGGGACGTAGACGGTGTGGACGGGCTGGCGGCCGCCGAGGTCCCCGGGGTAGCGGCGCTCCAGCTCGGCGTCGACCGGCGCGAGGGAGGCACTGATCTCCTCGCTGACGGCGCCCGCGAGGCTCGTCGCCACCTTCTCCTGCTGGCCCTGACCCATCCCACACCCTCCTATTTTCCGCTATACGGAATCAACAATCCGTAGAACGAAGCTATCTGGCCACCTTCCGACTGGTCAACACCATGTCCACGGGGAGTCACTCCACCATCTCGTCATGTTCACGCTCATCTCAGGACGCGGTATCACACTTCCATACGCACGCCCCGCACGACTCGTCCGGCCGTTCCCACCGAAGGAGCCCCTGTGCCGAAACACAGCCGAGTCACGCGCCGTCTGGGCCTGAAGGCCGTGCTGGCCGCCGCCGTCACCGCGCCCCTCTCCAGTACAGCACTGCCCACGTCGTCCGCCTCGGCGGGCGAGTCCCCCGCCGGGCACCTCCAGGCCATGTCCTTCAACCTGCGCTTTGCCAGCACCGCCGAGCCCCACAGCTGGGCGGTCCGCAGACCGGTCATGCGCGAGCTGCTGCGCCGCGAGGCACCGCACGTCATCGGCACCCAGGAGGGCCTCTTCGCGCAGCTGCTGGACATCGACTCCGACCTCGGCCCGCACTACGACTGGCTGGGCACCGGCCGGCTGCACGGCAGCCGCGACGAGGCCATGGCGGTCTTCTACGACACCCGGCGGCTGCGCCCGACCGAGTACGACCACTTCTGGCTCTCCGACACCCCGGACGTGATCGGCTCCAACACCTGGGGCGCGGCCTTCGCCCGTATGGTCACCTGGGTCCGCTTCCGCGATCTGGCCGACGCCGGACGGGAGTTCTACGTCCTCAACACCCACTTCGACCATGTCAGCCAGTACGCGCGCGAGCGCAGCGCCGCGCTCATCGCCGCCCGGATCGCCGGGTTCGACCGTTCCTTACCGGTCGTGGTGACCGGGGACTTCAACGTCGCCGCCCACAAGAACACGGCGTACGACACCCTGCTCGGCGCCGGTCTCGTCGACACCTGGGACACCGCGCGCGAGCGCAGCGCGCTGTACGCGACCTTCCACGGCTACAAGCCGCTGACGCCGGACGGCGACCGCATCGACTGGGTCCTGACCACGCCGGGGGTCACGGCGCACCGGGCGGCGATCAACACGTTCTCCGCCGACGGCCAGTTCCCGAGCGACCATCTGCCCGTGCAGGCGTTCCTGAGCCTGGGATGACACGAGGCCCCCGTGACCGCCGGACGGTCACGGGGGCCTCGACGTGCCCGACGGCGATCAGCCCTTGCGGGTCTTGATCTCCTCGGTCAGCGCCGGGACGACGTCGAACAGGTCGCCGACCACGCCGTAGTCGACCAGCTCGAAGATCGGGGCCTCGGCGTCCTTGTTGATCGCCACGATCGTCTTCGAGGTCTGCATGCCGGCACGGTGCTGGATCGCGCCGGAGATGCCGGAGGCGATGTACAGCTGCGGGGACACGCTCTTGCCGGTCTGGCCGACCTGGTTGGTGTGCGGGTACCAGCCGGCGTCCACCGCGGCACGCGAGGCACCGACGGCCGCACCGAGCGAGTCGGCGAGGGCCTCGATGATCGCGAAGTTCTCCGCGCCGTTGACGCCACGGCCACCGGAGACCACGATCGCGGCCTCGGTCAGCTCCGGACGCCCGGTCGACTCACGCGGCGTACGCGCGGTCACCTTGGTGCCGGTCGCGGCGGCGGAGAAGGTCACGGCGAGCGCCTCGACCGCGCCCGCGGCCGGGGCGGCCTCCACGGCGGCCGAGTTCGGCTTGACCGTGATGACCGGGGTGCCCTTGGCGACACGGGACTTGGTGGTGAACGACGCGGCGAACACCGACTGGGTCGCGACCGGGCCCTCGTCGCCGGCCTCCAGGTCGACGGCGTCGGTGATGATGCCGGAGCCGAGACGCAGCGCCAGACGGGCGGCGATCTCCTTGCCCTCCGCGGAGGACGGCACCAGCACGGCGGCCGGGGAGACGGCCTCGACGGCGGCCTGCAGGGCGTCGACCTTCGGCACGACCAGGTAGTCGGCGTACTCGGACGCGTCGTGGGTGAGGACCTTGACGGCGCCGTGCTCGGCGAGCGCGGCGGCGGTGTCGGCGGCGCCCTTGCCCAGCGCGACCGCGACGGGCTCGCCGACGCGGCGGGCCAGGGTCAGCAGCTCCAGGGTGGGCTTGCGGACGGCACCGTCCACGTGGTCGACGTAGACGAGAACTTCAGCCATGGGATTGCTCTCCTGCGGAATGCGAAGTCTGAGGGGCGGTAAGGGGGTTGAGCCTCGAGCGGGCCAGGACCCTTAGATGAACTTCTGGCTCGCGAGGAACTCGGCGAGCTGCTTGCCGCCCTCGCCCTCGTCCTTGACGATCGTGCCGGCGGTACGGGCCGGACGCTCGGTCGCGGCGTCCACGACGGTGTACGCGCCCTCCAGGCCGACCTCCTCGGCCTCGATCTCGAGGTCGGACAGGTCCCAGGACTCCACCGGCTTCTTCTTGGCGGCCATGATGCCCTTGAAGGACGGGTAGCGCGCCTCGCCCGACTGGTCGGTGACCGACACGACGGCCGGCAGGGACGCCGCCAGGTTCTCCGAGGCGGCGTCGCCGTCCCGGCGGCCCTTGACCGTGCCGTCCTCGACGGAGACCTCGGACAGCAGGGTGACCTGCGGGACGCCCAGACGCTCGGCGAGCAGGGCCGGTACGACGCCCATGGTGCCGTCGGTGGAGGCCATGCCGGAGATCACCAGGTCGTAGCCGGCCTTCTCGATCGCCTTGGCCAGCACCAGCGAGGTGCCCAGCGCGTCGGTGCCGTGCAGGTCGTCGTCCTCGACGTGGATCGCCTTGTCGGCGCCCATGGACAGCGCCTTGCGCAGCGCGTCCTTGGCGTCCTCGGGGCCCACCGTCAGAACGGTGATCTCCACGTCGTCGTCGGAGTTCTCGGAGATCTGCAGCGCCTGCTCGACCGCGTACTCGTCGAGTTCGGAGAGCAGACCGTCCACGTCGTCCCGGTCGACGGTCAGGTCATCGGCGAAGTGCCGGTCGCCAGTGGCGTCGGGCACGTACTTCACGGTGACAACGATCCTCAAGCTCACGCCGGCTCTCCTACTGCGTCGACATTTCTATGCTGCCTACTTGCAGGCAGCATAGGCGCCCCAAGCGGCCGATCCCGATCGGGGCGACCTGCGCTCCGAGCGAAATATTACTCGTCAGTACACCCAGTTCGTGCCCGCTAAGCAAGCGCTTTGAACTGTGACCTTTGCAACGCAGCGTAATCGGAAACCGACGGCTTCGCAGAACACCGGGCGGCCGGGCTTCGTCACACAGGCCCGGTGAGCTCAGTCACGCAGGGCGTTGAAGCGGCCCTGGTGGTACAGCAGCGGACGCCCCGGTCCGGTGGAGTCGCCGAGGAGCACCTCGGCCAGCACGATGCGGTGATCGCCGGCGGGCACGCGCGCGACGACGCGGCACACCGTCCAGGCGAGCACGTCGTCGAGGACGGGGACGCCGTCGGGACCCTCGCTCCAGAGCGTGGGCGGGCCGAAGCGGTCGGCGCCGCTGCGGGCGAAGGTGGCCGCCAGGTCCTGCTGGTGCTCGCCGAGTATGTGGACGCCGACATGGTCCGTCGCGGAGATGGCCGGCCAACTGGAGGCGCCCGTGCCGATGCCGAAGGAGAGCATCGGGGGCTCGGCGGAGACGGAGCTGAGGGAGGTGGCGGTGAAGCCGACCGGGCCCGTCTCGCCACGGGCGGTGATCACGGCCACTCCGGCGGCATGGCGCCGGAAGACGGAGCGGAGCAGATCGGGTGAGGCGAGCCTCGAGGTGCCGAGGCCGGACGTGGCCGTCATGGAGTTGTCCTTCTGCGAGGGGATGCGTGCGGGCCGGTGGCTGTTCAACAGCCCGGACAGCGCGCGCTCGCGGTGCGGGCCAGATCGACGTGGGCCCGTCCGTGGAGAAGGAGTTCCTCAGGCATCAGGTCAGGCTGACGATAGGTGGTGCGCACAGTCAAGTGTGTTCCGGTATGTGGGAGATGACTCACCCTCGGCATCACGGCCCCTCAGACCGCTTCGCCCAGCGCCGCGATCACGTCCGCCTTGCGGGGCTGTCCGGTGGCCCGCCGTACGACGTGCCCGTCGGCGTCGAGGACCAGCACGGTCGGCGTCTTGAGGATCTCGAGGCGGCGTACGAGGTCCAGGTTGTCCTCGGCGTCGAGCTCGACGTGGGTCACGCCCGGGACCATGCCGGCCACCTCGCCGAGCACTCGCCGGGTGGCCCGGCAGGGCGCGCAGAAGGCGCTGGAGAACTGCACGAGGGTCGCGCGGGCGCCCAGTTCGCCGCCCAGGTCGGCCGCCGCGATCCGCTTTCCGTCGTCCCGCCCGCGCACCCGTACTCTCCCGCTCCGCCGCCGCTGCAGCACTCCGTAGGCGCTCGCCGCCGCGAGCACCGCCACGCACACCACCAGTCCTGTCATCACCGTCCTCAACCCTTCACGAGACTGCAAAGATTCCCGACGCCCTGAATCCTGTCCATTGCGGAATGCTTGATTCATGGACATCGATGTGAGGGGGCCGCGCTTCGGGGCGGCCGTGACGACCGCGGTGCTGGCCGTCGTTCTGGTCACCGGGAGCGCCTGGCTGCTGGCCTGGCAGACGCTGGCGTTCGCGCTGGGCGCGGCGGGCGGGGTGAGCCGTTCGCCGTACGGCTGGGTGTTCCGCACGGCGGTACGGCCCCGGATCGGGCCGCCGACCGAGTTCGAGGCGCCGGAGCCGCCGCGGTTCGCGCAGGCGGTGGGCCTGGTCTTCGCGGGTCTCGGGCTGGTCGGTTACACGCTCGGGCCGGACTGGCTGGGGCTCGCCGCGACCGGGGCGGCCCTCGCGGCCGCCTTCCTGAACGCCGTCTTCGGGTACTGCCTGGGCTGCGAGATGTACCTGCTCGTGCGGCGGGTGACGGTGCGCGCAGGGTAAAGGCGGCACAAAAGACCGAGGTGGATCAAGGGGCCGACGTGACGAGGATCTCGCCGTTCCCCGGCACTTGGGCTTGGCCCTCGGCCGTTCTTGGGGCACGATCTGCGACAAGCCGTAAACCTACGGCTGCGTAACTTTCCACTGGGAGCTTCCTTCCCAGGCAGAGAAAGAAGGGTCCACCCCGTCCATGGCAGAGCTTGTCTACCGTCCCGTCGTAGGTTTCGCCCAGGCGTTGTTCAAGGCGTGGGACCTCAAGATCGACTGCAAGGGGTCGGAGAACATTCCACGCTCGGGCGGCGCCGTGCTGGTGAGCAACCACATCAGCTACCTGGACTTCGTCTTCAACGGCCTGGCGGCGCTCCCGCAGAAGCGCCTGGTGCGCTTCATGGCGAAGGAGTCGGTGTTCCGGCACCGGATCTCCGGCCCGCTGATGCGCGGCATGAAGCACATCCCCGTGGACCGCGAGCAGGGTGAGGCGGCGTACGCCCACGCGCTGGACTCGCTGCGCTCCGGCGAGATCGTCGGGGTCTTCCCGGAGGCCACGATCTCGCAGTCGTTCACGCTGAAGAGCTTCAAGTCGGGCGCCGCCCGGCTGGCCCAGGAGGCCGGCGTTCCGCTGATCCCGATGGCCGTGTGGGGGACGCAGCGACTGTGGACCAAGGGCCACCCGCGCAACTTCAAGCGCAGCCACACCCCGATCACGATCCGGGTCGGCGAGGCGATCGAGGCCTCCAAGGACAAGTACGCGGGTGCGATCACCCGGCAGCTGCGCGAGCGCGTCCAGGAGCTCCTGGAGGCCGCGCAGCGTGCCTATCCCGTCCGCCCCAAGGACGCGCACGACACCTGGTGGATGCCGGCCCACCTCGGCGGCACGGCGCCCACGCCGGAGCAGGTGCGTGCCGCGGAGAGCTCCGCCGGGTAGTGCCCGGACACGGGTTGTCGATCAGGGACGGTGCCGTCGGGGCTGGTCGCGCCCGCGCGGCAGGGCCGCAGATCGATACGGCCCCGCGCCCCTGAGGCAGGTTTCCGGACCGCCTCTATCGACGGACTGTGATCTGGGCTCCCGGGCTGAACTTCTCCAGGAGTTCGGCCAGTTCGGCGCCCGCCTGGTCGGCCTCGGCCGGCGGCATCGGGGTCAGGGTCTCCAGGAGGAAGATGCCGGAGACGGTCTGCTCGGTGAGCCGGGTGCGTGGGCCCTGGCGCCAGTTCCAGCGGCGGCAGGTGACGCCCGCGTCGTCGCGCCAGACGACCTCGCCCGCGTCGGGGTGCTCGACGACCTCCTCGCCGCCGGCGACGGTCACGAAGTCCTCCTCGCCGGTGGCGCGCACCAGGCGCATCCCGCCCTGGATGCGGTCGATGTCCTCGCCGCCGACCGGGACGAGGTGGGCGACGCTGATCGCGTTGTAGACGTCCACCAGCAGATTGATCCGGGGCAGTCCGGCCTCGGTCAGCGCCCTCTTGGCCAGCGCCTCGGCGGAGTTGCGGGTCCTGGAGGGCTTCGATCCGAACGCCGTGTAGACCTCACGCCAGGCCGCGATGTGCGGGTCCTCGTGCGGAGCGCGCCCCTCCAGGCGTACGGCGAGCCGACGCGCCGCGTCGTCGAGGAGCGAGGAACTCTCCTCGGTGCTCGGCCCGTTGACCAGACCGTGCGCCTCGACGGCCACGTGGGTGAAGCCGGGCGCCAGGGCGCGCACCTCGTCGGAGACGGTCAGCGAAAGGGTCATGGTTCACCTTGCCTCGAGGATCGGAATGCAGTGCAGCATACAGGACTGCACAGTCCATCTCATTGGACGCCGGATCGGCTGAGAGGAACGGCTGAACATCGCCGCAACCCTGTAGCCGGCCTACAACCCCTCCCCCGTCCCGCGGGTCTCGGCCACCGACCGCTCATCGACAAGGGGGAACCATGAGACATCGCCTTCTCGCGGCCGCGATCGCCGGCTGTGCCCTGGCCGCGGTCGGGGCCGGACCCGTGCGCGCCGCGTCCGACCAGTTGTGGATCAGCGCCCCGTCCGAGACGGTGCTGCCCGTGCCGGCCGCCGGCGGTGAGGCGTCCGAGCGGACCCTCGATGTGCGGGTCACCCACGACAACACCGACCACGGGGTGCCGGCCGGGCGACTGACCGTTGACGTCGGCGAGATCGCCGCCTTCGCTCAGGTGTCGTGGCCCGCGAACTGCGCGCCCGAGTCGGCGGTCCGGGCCGTCTGCGACTTCGCCGGGATGCCCGCCGGGACGGACAGCACGGCGGCCGCCCTGCTGGGACTTCGCGCACTGCCGGACGCGGAGGCCGAGGCGTCCGGGCACGTGCGCTACTCGGCCGCCGCCGGGGACCTGACGGCCTACCCGGCGGAGACCGTGGTCAGCCTGGGTGACGGGCCGGACCTCGGACTCAGCCAGGCCGAGGATCAGCGGGGCCTCAGGCCCGGCACGAACACCCAGGTGCGGGCAACGGTCGCCAACAACGGCAGCCGCGCGGTGGACCGTACGCTGCTGTCGCTCTACGCGTCCTACGGGCTGCGGTTCCAGGAGCGGAACTCCAACTGCGAGTACCGCGACCACGCCATCGGTACGTTCGCGCTGTGCGTGCTGGACGAGCCGGTGGCTCCGGGCGAGCGGTACGAGCTGACGAGCCCCCTGCGCGTAGGGCGCCAGGCGCTGTACGAGCGGTTCGACCACTCCGTACTGCCCTACTCGGACGCGGCGCTGGAAGAGGCGCGCGGCGGGGAGACCTGGACCCCTGGCACGGGCCCCGAGCTGGATCTGCGTGCCGTGGCCGCACGGCAGGCCGCCGCCGGGGACGAGGACCTCGATCTGTCGGACAACTACCGGGCCGTCATCCTCGACGCCCGCAACACCGCCGACCTGAAGGTCACTGGCAGCAAGGTGCGCGGGGCCGCCGGGGACACCGTGACCGCTCGGGTCACCGTGACCAACCGGGGCCCGGCGTGGGTGGCGTCGCTGGGTGCGGGCGCGGCCGTCGCCACCGTGCGGTTCCAGGCGCCGGAGGGCACGACGGTCGTCGGATGGCCGGAGGAGGAGTGCGCGGAGGAGCTGCCGTCCGAGGAGGGGCCGGCCGTCGCGACCTACTTCTGCCGGACGCCGATCCACCTGCGTGACAAGGCGTCGCACTCCTTCGACGTGCGGCTGCGGATCGACGAGGTGGTGCGCGGGGCACGCACCACCGTCGAGACCCTGAACGACGATCCGGAGCTCTCCATCAGGAAGTTCGACCCGAATCTGCGCAACAACAAGGCGTGGATCGTCGTCAACTGACGGAACACCCCCTAGCGCGCCATCTCCTCCTTCAGTGCCGCCACGAACGCGTCCACGTCGTCCTCGGTCGTGTCGAAGGCGCACATCCAGCGCACGACACCGGCCGCCTCGTCCCAGAAGTAGAAGCGGAACCGCTTCTGGAGGCGCTCGCTCACGTCGTGCGGGAGCTTGGCGAAGACGCCGTTGGCCTGCACGGGGTAGAGGATCTCCACCCCGTGCACCGCACGCACGCCCTCGGCGAGGCGCTGGGCCATCTCGTTGGCGTGCCGGGCGTTGCGCAGCCACAGGTCCTTGGCGAGCAGGGCCTCCAACTGCACCGACACGAAGCGCATCTTGGAGGCGAGCTGCATGGACAGCTTGCGCAGGTGCTTCATGTGGCTGACGGCGTCCTGGTTGAGCACGACGACCGCCTCGCCGAACAGGGCGCCGTTCTTGGTGCCGCCGAGGGAGAGGATGTCGACGCCGACCGCGTTGGTGAACGTCCGCATGGGCACGTTCAGCGAGGCGGCGGCGTTGGCTATGCGGGAGCCGTCCAGGTGCACCTTCATGCCGTGCGCGTGGGCGTGGTCGCAGATCGCGCGGATCTCGTCCGGGGTGTAGAGGGTGCCGAGCTCGGTGCTCTGGGTGATCGAGACGACCTGGGGCATGGCCCGGTGCTCGTCGTCCCAGCCGTACGCCTGCCGGTCGATCAGCTCGGGGGTGAGCTTGCCGTCGGGGGTGGGCACGGTGAGCAGTTTCAGGCCGCCCATGCGTTCCGGGGCGCCGCCCTCGTCGACGTGGATGTGCGCGCTCTCGGCGCAGATCACCGCGCCCCAGCGGTCGGTGGCCGCCTGGAGCGCGACGACGTTGGCGCCGGTGCCGTTGAAGACCGGGAACGCCTCGGCGGTGGCGCCGAAGTGGCTGCGGACGATCCGCTGGAGGTTCTCGGTGTAGTCGTCCTCGCCGTACGCCACCTGGTGCCCGCCGTTGGCCAGGGCCAGGGCGGCGAGCACCTCCGGGTGGGCGCCGGCGTAGTTGTCACTGGCGAAGCCGCGGACGTTCGGGTCGTGGTGGCGCCGGGCGTCGGTCTTCGGAGGGTTCACGGCTTCTCGGTCAGCCACAGACGGTTTCCGTTCACTTCGGCGGCGGGCTTGTCCCAGACGTCGACGACGGCGTCGGCCAGGTCCTTGACGTCCGTGAAGCCCGCGAACTTCGCGTTGGGGCGGTCGGCGCGCATCGCGTCGTGCACCAGCGCCTTCACCACCAGGATGGCAGCCGCGGACGTGAGCTCCTCGCCGCCCCCGGCCTTGCGGAAGGCGTCGGCCAGCGCGAGCGTCCAGGCCTCGGCGGCGGCCTTGGCGGCGGCGTACGAGGCGTTGCCGGCGGTCGGCTTGGTGGCGCCGGCGGCGCTGATCAGCACGTACCGGCCGCGGTCGCTGCGCTGGAGGCCCTCGAAGAAGGCCAGCGAGGTGTGCTGCACGGTGCGGATCAGCAGCAGCTCCAGGAAGTCCCAGTCGTCGAGGCTGGTCTTGATGAAGGTCTCGCTGCCGCGCCAGCCGCCGACGAGGTGGACCAGGCCGTCGACGCGCCCGAAGTCCTTCTCGATGTGGTCGGCCCAGTCCCGGGTGGACTGCAGGTCGAGCAGGTCCACGGGTTCGCCGGTGACGGTCGCGCCGCCCGACGCGTAACGGGCCGCGTCCACGGCCTCCGCGAGCCGCTCGGGATCGTTGTCGGCGGCGGCGACGGTCGCCCCCGCCTCGGCCAGCCGCAGCAGCGCCGCCCGGCCCGCGGGTCCACCCGCGCCGGCCACCGCGATCACCGCACCGCTGAGAGCTCCGTTCCCCGCCATCTTCTTCGCCTCCTGAGCAGCGTTCTGGGTCACGCGGACGACTGTGCCGCTCACGCGGCGATCCGCTCGGCGCTGTCCGCGGTGATGCCCTTGGTGGAGGCGATCACGTTCTTCAGCTTCTTGGACAGGGCCTCATAGAACATGCTCAGCGGAAACTCGTCCGGAAGCACGTCATCGACGAGCTTGCGCGGCGGCTGGGTCAGGTCCAGGGCGTCCGGGCCCTTGGCCCAGCGGGAGCCGGGGTGCGGGGCGAGGTAGGTGGAGACGAGCTCGTAGCCGGCGAACCAGTGGACGAGCTTCGGGCGGTCGATGCCGTCGCGGTAGAGGTTCTCGATCTCGGCGCACAGCTGGTTGGTGACCTGCGGGGCGCGGTCCCAGTCGATGTGCAGCTTGTTGTCGGTCCAGCGCAGGACGTCGTGCTTGTGCAGGTAGGCGAAGAGCAGCTGGCCGCCGAGGCCGTCGTAGTTGCGCACGCGCTCGCCGGTGACCGGGAAACGGAACATGCGGTCGAGCAGCACGGCGTACTGCACGTCACGGGCCTGCGGGACGCCGTCGGCCTGGAGCTTCACGGCCTCCTTGAAGGCGGTGAGGTCGCAGCGCAGCTCTTCGAGGCCGTACATCCAGAACGGCTGGCGCTGCTTGATCATGAACGGGTCGAACGGCAGGTCGCCGTGGCTGTGGGTGCGGTCGTGGACCATGTCCCACAGGACGAAGGCCTCCTCGCAGCGCTTCTGGTCGTGGACCATCGCGGCGATGTCCTCGGGCAGGTCGAGGCCCAGGATGTCGACGGCGGCGTCGGTGACGCGGCGGAAGCGGGCGGCCTCGCGGTCGCAGAAGATGCCGCCCCAGCTGAAGCGCTCGGGCGCCTCGCGCACGGCGATCGTCTCGGGGAAGAGCACGGCGGAGTTGGTGTCGTAGCCGGCCGTGAAGTCCTCGAACTTGATGCCGCAGAACAGCGGGTTGTCGTAGCGGGTGCGCTCCAGCTCGGCCAGCCAGTCCGGCCAGACCATGCGCAGCACGACGGCCTCGAGGTTGCGGTCGGGATTGCCGTTCTGCGTGTACATCGCGAAGACGACCAGGTGCTGGAGGCCGTCGGCGCGGCTCGCGGCGGGCTGGAAGGCCAGCAGCGAGTCGAGGAAGTCGGGCACCTGGAAGCCGTCGTCGGCCCAGCGGCGCAGGTCCTTCACGAGCGCCTGGTGGTAGGCGGCGTCGTGCGGGAGCAGCGGGGAGAGCTCCTCGACGGCGTCCACGACACGCCGTACGGCGGCCTCGGCGTCCGCGCGCCCGGGCGCGCCCTCGGCGTCGAAGTCGATCGATCCGTCCTTGGACTGCCATGGCCGGATCTGCTCCACGGCATCCTTGAGCACCGGCCACGCCGGGTGCTCCACCACCCTGGTCGCCGGAGGAACCCGCTCCCCCGAAGCCGCCTGCACAAGAATTTCCGTCATGTCCCATCCTCCACGGGAGAACCTCGCGTGAGTAGACCGTATACACACGGGCTTCCTCCCAGCAAGAGCAGCCTCAGGAAATTATCCTGCGCACCACCATGGTCACCGCACTTTTTCCTGTCGGTCATCCGAGCAGACGCATACTCCCGCCACGGCTGGGCATACGGAGGGCCGCGGACGGGCGCGGCGCCCCTTCACGGTCGGTCAATCCGCGGGGGACTCGCCCACGCCAGGGTGACCACCGCGGGGCGTGCATTCCAGGCACGCCAAGTCGACTGGCGCAAACCCTGTGTACACGTGGGGTTCATCACGCCCCCGGGCCACTAGGCTGCGGATCTGCCGCGCGAACACCCCGCTCCGGTTCGTGCGCGCGCCGAGCCGCCCGTCGACGGAAGCGAGTTGAACCTTGAACTTCCTTACCATCGGTCATCGCGGAGTCATGGGTGTCGAACCCGAGAACACCCTCCGTTCCTTCGTCGCCGCCCAGCAGGCCGGCCTCGACGTCATCGAACTCGACCTCCACCTGAGCAAGGACGGCGCCCTCGTCGTCATGCACGACACCGACGTGGACCGCACGACCGACGGCTCCGGCGCCATCGCCGACAAGACCCTCGCCGAGCTGCGCGCCCTGGACGCGGGCCGCGGCGAGCGCGTGCCCGTCTTCGAGGAGGTCCTGGACGCGGTGAAGTCACCGCTCCAGGCCGAGATCAAGGACGTCGCGGCGGCACGGGCGCTGGCCGAGGTGATGACCAGGCGGGATCTGGTCTCCCGGGTCGAGGTGTCCTCGTTCCACGACGACGCCGTGGCCGAGATCGCCCGGTTGGTGCCGGGGGTACGGACCGCCCTGATCGCCAGCCGCTACGGCACCGACATCGTGGACCGCGCCGTAGCGGTCGGCGCCCCGACCGTCTGCCTGAACATCCGCCGCCTCACCCTGGAGGTCGTGGAGCACGCCCGCAAGGCGGACCTGAAGATCATCGGCTGGGTGGTCAACACCCAGGACCACCTGCGTCTCGTGCGGGCCCTGGAACTGGACGGCGCGACGACCGACTACCCGGAGATCAAACGCACCGGCCGCTTCACCGCGTGAGCGCTCCGCTGGGCTGGGCCGTGGGTGGTGCCGCGTTGCGCCGTCGGTCGTCTGCGGCTTCGTGGGGGCTGGGCGCGCAGTTCCCCGCGCCCCTCTAGGGCACTGTCCAGCCGCACATGATTAGGCGAGCTTCTTGACCAGCAGCTCGAACTGCAGGTCGTCGCGCTGCGGGATGCCGAAGCGCTCGTCGCCGTACGGGAACGGGGTCATCCGTCCCGTACGGCGGTAGCCGCGCCGCTCGTACCAGGCGATCAGGTCGTCGCGTACCGAGATCACGGTCATGTGCATCTCCGTCGCGCCCCAGGTCGCGCGGGCCTGCCGCTCCGCCTCCGCGATGATGACCTTGCCGAGGCCGGCGCCCTGGAGGGCGGGGCTGACCGCGAACATCCCGAAGTAGGCGTGGGTGCCACGGTGTTCGAGCTGGCAGCAGGCGACGAGCGTGCCGTCCCGCTCGACCGTGAGCAACCGGCTGTCGGGCGACTTGACGACCTCCAGCACACCCTCCGGGTCGGTCCGCTGGCCTTCGAGGATGTCCGCCTCGGTGGTCCACCCGTTCCGGCTGGAGTCCCCGCGGTAGGCGGACTCGATCAGCGCGACCAGCGAGTCCACGTCGGCGTCGGTGGCGTCGCGGAAGGTGAGGCCGTCGGCGGCGGTGGTCGCGGCTGTGTCCATGGTGTGCTTCTCCACTTCTCGGGCACGACTCGGCACCGCAGAGCGTAACGCGCCGCTAGGATCCGGCTGCATGGTGCACGTACTGAGCGGCCGGACCCTCCTCCACCCCACCGACCCCGAGCGTTCCCGCGTCTTCTACGGCGAACAGCTCGGCCTGGCCGTCTACCGCGAGTTCGGCACCGGGCCGGAGCGCGGCACCGTCTACTTCCTCGGCGGTGGCTTCCTGGAGGTCTCCGGCCGTTCCGAGACCCCGCCGTCCCCGGCCGTCCAGCTGTGGATGCAGGTCGCGGACGTGGCGGCGGCCCACGACGAACTGCGGGGCAAGGGCGTCGAGATCGTGCGGCCACCGGTGAAGGAGCCGTGGGGGCTGATCGAGATGTGGATCGCGGACCCGGACGGGACGCGGATCGTGCTGGTGGAGGTCCCGGCGGACCATCCGCTGCGGTACCGGCCGGGGATCTGACTCACTCCGGGCGGTGCTCCCAGCGACGGTCGGTGCGGGTCAGCTCACGGAAGCCCGCCGAGGTGAGACGATCGATCGCGGTGCCGTCGTCGGCCCTCTCGTAGGCGAGGACGCGGCCCACCCCGCACAGCCGCGGCCAGTCGGCCGCCCGGCCCAGCAGCGGGCGCTCCAGGCCTTGCCGCAGGCCGACGGATCGATGTGCTTCGGGGGTACGTCGCTGGCGGCGCCCGGCTCCAGTGGCTTGCGTCGGCCGGATGGCCGGGGCCTCGCGCCGGGCTTAGCGTGCTGGAAGGGGTTTTCCCGCGGGAGGAACGCCATGAAGTTCGACAAGCCGGTGACCGGCGGGCCCTGCTGGACGGAGCTGGGCACCAGCGATCTGGCCGCGGCGAAGCGGTTCTACGTGGGGCTGTTCGGCTGGCGTGCCGAGACCGATCCGCGCAGCGAGGCAGGCGGCTACTCGATCGCACACCTCGGGGACGCGGCGGTGGCCGCGCTGACGCCGCTGTACCAGGAGGGCCAGCCGGTGGCGTGGAACGTGTCGTTCGCGGTGCCTAACGCGGACGCCGCCGCGGCGCGGGTCACCGACGCCGGCGGGACGGTGCTGGTGGGTCCGATGGACGTGTTCGACGTGGGCCGTTTCGCGGTGGCCGTGGATCCGACGGGGGCGGTGTTCCAGCTGTGGCAGGCGCGGTCGTTCCCGGGCGCGGGGCTGCTGAGCGCACCCGGCGCGCTCGGCTGGGTGGAGTTGCTGACCCGCGCGCCGGAGCGGGCCGTGGAGTTCTACACGACGGTGTTCGGCTGGAGCGTCAACGCCTCGGAGCACTACACGCAGTGGGGCCTCGACGGCGCCGACTTCGGCGGCATGGTGACGATGGACGACAAGTTCCCGCACGAGGTGCCGGCGCACTGGCTGCCGTACTTCGCCGTCGAGGACGTGGACACCACGGCGGCGGACGCGACGTCGGCGGGCGGCACCGTCCTCATGGAGCCCACCTCCGTCCCCGACGGGCCGCGCATCGCCGTGCTGCGGGACCCGCAGGGGGCGGTGTTCGGGGTGTACCGCGCGGCCGACGAGAAGTGACGGGCCGCGCGAGCGGGCCGGGTCGGTCTCAGCCGCGCGGCACGCCCAGGCGTCCCTCCAGCTCGCCGAGCAACTCGCCCAGCAGGACGGCGAGTTCACCCTTCCCCTGCGGGTGGAGGCCGGACAGTACGGTCGTCTCGTAGGCGAGTTGTTCGGGCAGGATGCCGTCGACCAGGTCCCGGCCCGCGTCGGTGAGGCGGACGTGGGCGACGCGGCGGTCGCGGGTGTCACCGCGGCGTTCGACCAGGCCGCGCTCGGTGAGCTGCTTGAGGCGTTTGGTGACGGCGGCGCCCGAGGAGAAGGTCTCGCGGGCGAGTTCACTGGGCGTCAGCTCGTGGCCGGTGCGGCGCAGCGCGCCGAGCAGGTCGAACTCGGGGCGGCTGAGGCCCGCCCGGCGCAGCGGAGCGTCCTCGGCCTGCTGGAGCAGGGCGGCACAGCGGTTGATCCGGCCGATGATCTCCATCGGGGCGGTGTCGAGGTCGGGGTGGACGCTCTGCCACTGCCGGACCACGGCGGCCACCGTGTCCTGTCTCGTCCCGGTCGGCCCGCCGTTCGTCGCCGTCATGGCCGTGCGCCCTCCGTCGTCTCGCCTGTGCGTCGGTCCGGGCGTGGTCCCTGACTCCGCCCCGTGGCCGCGAGCGTACGGGGTCCGGTCCGCGCGGTGCGCACGACCCGCTGCCACCGCCGGTCCGGTACGGCCACAGCGGCGACGAGGCCGACCAGCGCGCCGACGACGGTGTCCACGACCCGCTCGGTGATCAGCGGCCCGGGTTCCTGGAACCCGGCGAACTCGGTGACGAGCAGCGCCATGGGGGTCACGCAGACACTGCCGAGCCAGTAGTTGCGGGCGATCAGCGCCTCGGCGCCGAAGTTGAGGGCCAGACAGCACAGGACCAGGGCGACCTCGCCGGTGTGGGCGAGCGGCACCAGCGCGGCGAACAGCAGGACGCCGAGCAGGTTGCCGACGACGCGCTGGACGCCGCGGCCCCAGGTGAGGGTGAGGTTGGCCTGGTACAGGGAGGCGGCGGTGACCAGGGCCCAGTAGGGGCGGCCGATTCCCAGCGCGAGGGAGGCGTATCCGGCGAGGGCGCAGCCGAGGGCGGTGCGGAGGGCGAGCGGGGCCAGGGGGCGCAGGCGGTGCCACAACGCGCCATGGGGCGGGATGGGTTCGCTGGCGACGCCCGTGAGGCCGGTGAGGTCGTCGGCCTCCGGCACGGGGCGGTTTCGGCGCACCTGGCGGGCCCAGGCGCGCAGCAGGGCCGGGTCGGCGTCGGCGGGAGCGGCCAGGGCGATATCGGCGCGGACGACGAGGCGTTCGAGGGCGGCGCGGGTCTCGGTGGGGCGGCGGGCGGAGAGCAGGGCGTGCCGGGCGGCCTGTACGGCGGCGCCGGCGTGGGCGCGGGCGGTGTCGCCGGGGTCGCCCCCGGCCGAGTCACGCCCGGCCCGGTCGCCCGCACCGGCCGTCTCGACGTACGCGGCGGTCGCGTTCAGGGCGGCGGAAGCAGCCCGGCGTTCCGGACCGTGCGGGCGCGGCAGCCCGGGGGCCATGCCGACGAGCCAGGCCCAGGCGGCAGCCGCGGCGGCCAGGGCGAGATGGCCGGGGATCCGGTCCGGGGTCTGCGGGGTGAACAGGGCGGCGGAGCTGATGAAGGTGAGGACCACGTTGCCAGGCGGGCCGATGCGGGTCGCGTCGCACAGCGCCTTCTGGGCGGCGGCCAGCACGGCGCCCACGGTGACGAGGACGACGGCACTGCCGGTGAGCGAGGCGGTGACCAGGGCGGTGGCGAGGCCACCGAGCATGCCCAGCGCCACCCACGCCAGGACGCGGGCGCGGGCCGCGTAGGGGCGGTTGTGGGCGTACAGCGCGCACAGGGATCCGGCCATCGTGTACATGGCCAGGTCCAGCCGGCCGAGGACGAGCAGGGCGAGGTTGGGCGGGGCGGCGGCGGCGACCACGCTCAGGGCGGGTTTGAACCAGATGTCCGAGGGGCGCCCGAGGCGCAGCACTCCGGCCAGGGGAAGGCGGTCGCGCGTACTCGTCACCAGTTTCATACCCAACACCTTAGCAAGTGTTTTACTCGTAAAGCATATGAGGTGACCTGCCGTGCTCCGTCGAATGCTCCCCGTGTACACCCTTGCGCTCGCGTGCGCGCCCGATCGCCGGGGCATCGACGCACTGTCCGGGACCGTCGAGCGGGGAGGTGCGCGTGCACGGACCGGCTTCGCACGGCTGGCTGCTGGTCGCGCTGTGTGCGGCGACCGGCGCCTACTGTCTGCTGCGGATGCGCAGTCAGGTCGAGGAGCAGCGCCGGGCCGCGGGCGGAGAGGCGCTGATGGGCTTCGGGATGGCCGCGATGGCCGTGCCCGCCGCGGTGTTCACGCCGCCGGCGTGGGCCTGGCCCGTATACGCGGCCGTGTTCGGCGCGGCGGCCCTGCACGCCCTGTGGTCGGCGCGCGAGGGCGCGCACCATCTGCATCACCTGGTGGGGGCCTCGGCCATGGTCTACATGGCGGTCACTATGGCCGCCTCGCCCGGCGGTCACGGCGGTCACGGCGACCTGGGCGTCCCGATCGTGACAGGCACCCTGCTCCTGTACTTCACGGGCTATGTGCTGCTGTCCGGGGTCCGGCTGGTGCCCGTTGTGGGCGGGGGCGGGGGCGTCGGCTGGGGCGACCGTCCGGAGCTGGCGCGGGCGTGCCGGCTGTCGATGGGGATCGCGATGGTGGCGATGTTGCTCGCCCTCTGAAAACCTGGTGGGCGACGCAAACACGCCCCCTCATTGGCCTCTCGCCCCGTTCGTCGGCGAGGATCGCAGTATGCACACCCAGTCCGTCGATTCCCCGCCCCGCCCGCCGGCCGAGCGCAGGACCGCCCGCTGGGCCGGCGCCCTGGCCGTGGGCTCCATGCTGCTGCTCGCCCTGGTCGCGGTCCGGTGGTACCCGCTGATGACCCTCGACGGCGACGTCGCGGAGACCACGCACCGCTGGGCCGTCGAGGAGGACGGCGTCACGCACGCGTTCCGCATCCTGACGGACTGGGTCTGGGACCCGTGGACGATGCGCATCCTGACCTTCGCGGTCGCGATCTGGTTGGTGTGGCGCAGAGCCGCGCGCTGGACGGCCGTATGGCTGGTGGCCACATGTCTGCTCGCCACACTGGTCCAACAGACCCTGAAGGCCGTGGTCGACCGCCCGCGCCCGGTCTGGCCCGACCCCGTCGACTCCGCCCACTACGCCGCCTTCCCCTCCGGCCACGCCATGACGGCCACGGTGGTCTGCGGCCTCCTGCTGTGGCTCCTGCACCACTACGGCGCCGGACGCGTCCTGTGGCGCACGGCCGTCGCCGTGGCCGCTCTCTCCGTGGCCGGTGTCGGGCTGACCCGGATCTGGCTGGGCGTCCACTGGGCCACGGACGTCGTCGGCGGCTGGCTGCTGGGCGCCCTGGTCGTGGTGCTGGCGATCGAGGTGCACGCGCGGCAACGGCGCTGAGCGCGCGGCCGGTTCGGTGCGCGGGCCGCGCGATCTTCCCGCGCGGGGGCGGCGGGGCCCGTAGGATCCGGACCATGACCGCCGTCCTGTTCGATTTCTCCGGAACCCTCTTCCGTGTCGAGTCCACCGAGTCCTGGCTGCGCGGAACACTCGCCGAGGCCAAAGTGGAGTTCGACGAGACCGAGTTGGCCGGCGCGGCCCAGGCGCTGGAGGCCATGGGGGCGTTGCCGGGCGGGGTCGATCCGTCCTGGCTGCCCGAGGACGTCGCGAGCGTCTGGGGAGTGCGGGACAAGAGCGCCGAGCTGCACCGGGCCGCCTACACCGGGCTCTCCCGGCACGTACGGCTCCCCGACGACCGGTTGCACGACATGCTGTACGACCGCCACATGGCGCCGGCCGCGTGGAGGCCGTACCCCGACACCGCCGAGGTGCTGCGGACACTGCGCGAGCACGGCGTCGGGGTGGGGGTGGTCAGCAACATCGGCTGGGATCTGCGCCCGGTGTTCCGGGAGCACGGCCTCGATCCGTACGTGGACACCTATGTGCTGTCGTACGAGCACGGCATCCAGAAGCCCGACCCGCGGCTGTTCGCGGTCGCCTGCGCGGCGCTCGACGCCGATCCGCGCGAGGTGGTGATGGTCGGCGACAACCGGCGGGCGGACGGCGGTGCGGCGGCCCTGGGCTGTGCGGTGCACTTCGTGGACCATCTGCCGGCCGACCAGCGGCCCGACGCGCTGCGGCCGGTGCTGGATCTGGTGGGCGCCGGGTATCGGGCGAACGGTGTCGGCGCACGGCAGGAGATGCCGGAGAAGAAGTAGCCTCCGGCGACCATTCGAGGGGGCCGGGCCCGCTCTGGACGATCCCCCGCGTCGCCCAGAGCAGACGGCAACCCCGACCAGGCCGGATCGATGCCGGGCCGGAAGCCCTGAGTATAGTTGGCTGGCAGCCAGTCAACGCAGGAGTTACAGGATGTCCCCGCGCAGCGCCTCGGTCAATGAAGAGTTGCGGCGGCGTTCCCGGGAGCGACTTCTGCAGGCGGCGGTGGAGCTGGTCGGCGAGCGGGGCTACGAGGCGACCACGCTCGGCGACATCGCGGACCGGGCGGGCTCGGCGCGAGGTCTGGTGTCGTACTACTTCCCGGGCAAACGCCGGCTCGTGCAGTCCGCCGTGCACCGGCTGATGCACCGCACGCTGCAGGAGGCGCTGGAGCGCGAGCCCCGCTCCGAGGACGGCCGGGAGCGGATGGCCAGGGCCATCGACGCGATCCTCGGGCTCGCCCGGGACCGGCCCGTGCTGATGCGCCAGCACATGGCGGGGATCCTCCAGGCCGAGGGCTTCGTGCAGTGCCCGGAGCAGCGACGGCTGGCCGAGCTGTTGCGGGAGGTCTGCGCGGGGGCCGGCTCGCACGACGTCGACGCCGACTACCCGATGCTGCGCTCCCTCCTCATGGGCGCCGTCTACGCGGCGCTGGTGCCCGGGGCACCGATGCCCGTGCCGGTGCTGCGCGCCGAGTTGTTCGACCGCTACCGGCTCGACTGGGAGATGGGAGTCCCGCCGGACTCGGTGACCGTGCCCGGCGGGACGTGCGACACGGATCTGTCGCGGTTCTTCGCCACCGGGTTCTCACCCGGCCGCCCGGACGATCAGTCGAAGTAGTCCGGCTGTGTCTGGACGTTGAGTTCGCGCAGGTGGACCCAGCGGGCCGGGTTCGTGCGCCGGTCGTCGATCCTCAGGACGTCGAAGCCCCGGGCCATCTCGTTCGCGTAGATGTAGCCGTTGTAGTAGTACGCCGACCACGCGCCGCCGGAGCTGATGGTGTCCGTGGTCAGCGGACCGCGGTCGAAGTAGGCGATCTCCTTCGGGTGGGAGGAGTCGGTGAAGTCCCAGACGGAGACGCCGCCCTGGTACCAGGCCTGGACCATGAGGTCCTTGCCCTTGACCGGGATCAGCGAGCCGTTGTGGGCGACACAGTTCTCGGTGTCCGCCTGGTGGCGGGGGATCTTGAAGTAGCTGCGGAAGACCAGCTTGCGCTTGTCGCCCTTGCCGACGATGTCGTAGATGCCGTCGGCACCGCGGTCCGGGCCGATCTCCGCGTTGCAGGTGGCCGCGCCGCCGCCGCCCAGCTCGTCGGTGAAGACGACCTTGTTCGCCTTCTGGTTGAAGGTCGCCGAGTGCCAGAACGCGAAGTTCACGTTGTCCTGGACCCGGTCGATGACCTTCGGGTGCTCCGGGTCCTTGATGGAGAACAGGATGCCGTCGCCCATGCAGGCACCGGCGGCCAGGTCCTTGTCCGCGAGCACCGTGATGTCGTGGCAGCCGGTGGTCTTGGAGACGCCCGGGTTGGTGGGCGAGCCGGGGTTGCCTCCACCGTCCGGGCCGTCGCCGGGGAACAGCACCGGGAAGCCCACGACGGCCGCCTTCTCGGGGGCCTTGCGCGGCACCTTGATGACGGAGATGCCGTCGTGCGGGGGCTGGCAGTCGGGGTAGGTGGCGTTCGGCGAGTACGAGGAGACGTAGACGTAGACGTTCTTGCGCTCGGGCACCAGCGTGTGGGTGTGCGAACCGCAGGCGGTCTCGACGGCGGCGACGTAGCGGGGGTTGCGCTTATCGCTGATGTCGAAGACCTTCATGCCCTCCCACGAGGACTTCTCGGTCGCGGGCTGGGTGGTGCTGTTGCAACTGCTGTCGCTGCGTGAGGAGTCGGTCGACAGGAACAGCAGGTCGCCGGAGACGGAGATGTCGTTCTGCGAGCCCGGGCACAGGACCTGGGCGATGGTCTTCGGCGCCGTGGGCTTGCTGATGTCGAAGATGCGGAACCCGTCGTAGTTGCCCGCGAAGGCGTACCTGCCCTGGAAGGCGAGGTCCGAGTTCGTGCCCGGAAGGGCGTCCTTGGGGATGTTGGCCAGATGCTGGATGTTGTCGGAGTGGACGATCTCGTCCTTGCCCGGTATCTCGCCGTCCTTGAGGGCCTTTCTCACCTCGGCCCGGGTGCTGTCGGAGACCTCCTTCTCCGCGACGGGGCCGTCCCCGGGGTCGGGGATCGCGGCGGCCGGCTGCGCGGTGAGCAGCGCGGCGAGAAGCCCGGCGGCGGCAGCGCCAACTCCGAGGTGTCTGCGCCGCGTTCGAGGATTGCTGAACAGGATCACTGTTTTCCTCCCTTGTGCCGTTCACACTGGAACGGTTCACGCACGCCCGAGTATGGTCTTCACCATGCGCATTTCAAGAGCGTGCCATGAACATGTAACGAAGGCGCCGTTCCGTCGGGCGCGTTGCGTTACGGCCTCACTGGCCGCCTTGGCCGTGCTCGTGCTCGGAGGCTGCGACTCCGGATCCGGCTCCGACTCGGCCGCGCAGGACGGGCCTTCGGTGATCGTGCCGGGCCGGCCGGGCGAGTCGAACCGGGTGCTGCCCGCCGAGGAGGCGGCACGGCAGCGCGCCGAGGACGACTCCCCCAACTCCGCGGACGTCGCCTACGCACGGATGATGATCCAGCACCACGAACAGGCCCTGGTGATGACCGAACTCGCCCCGGACCGCGCCGAGTCGACGAAGGTCGGAAAGCTCGCCGAGCGGATCGCCGCCGCGCAGGGGCCGGAGATCGCCGCCATGAAGGGCTGGCTGAAGGGCCACGGCAAGTCGGAGAAGAGCGAGGGCCACGACCACGGCTCGATGCCCGGCATGGCGACCGAGGCGCAGCTGGCCAAACTGCGCGCCGCGCGGGGGAAGGCGTTCGACGAGCTCTTCCTCACGCTGATGATCACCCATCACAACGGGGCGATCACCATGGCCACGGACGTGAAGGGGCAGGGCAACAACATCCGGATCGAGGAGATGGCCGACGAGGTGGTCGCTCAGCAGACGAGCGAGATCTCGCGGATGCGGGACATGCTCTGACCGCCGTACGGGACATCGCCAGGGCGGCACTGCCGCTCTACCTGAGCACCCTGGCCGCCTCGGCGGGCGCGCTCGTCGACACGGCCCTGCTCGGACGGCACGCGACCGTCTCCCTCGCGGCCTTCGCGGTGGCCGTCGCCGTGTTCGCTCCGGCCACCGCGACCGTCGCGGGCGCGTTGCGCGGCGTCATGCCGTTCGTCGTGCCCTGCAAGGACGAGCCGGACGCGCTGCTGCCGATCGTCCGGAACGCGATGTGGCTGGCGTTGGCCATGGGCGGGGTGTGCGCGGCAGCCGTCGCCTCGGTGCCGCTGATCGGCGGAGCGGCGGGTGTGCCCGTCGCCGTACTGGACCAACTGGGCTTGTTTCCCTGGCTGTTGGCGGCGAGCGTACTGCTCGTCGCCGTCGGCCAGTCGGCGACCTCCGTCCTGGTGGCCCTCGGCCACGGCGCCCAGGTGATGCGCGCCGGACTGCTGGGCACCGCCACGTCCGTCACGCTGTCGGTCCTGCTGGTCGGCGCGCCCGGCCCCCTTCCCGGATACGGTCTGACCGGGGCGGGCGTCGCCATGCTCGCCGCCGCCCTGGTCGGCGCGTGGGCCAACCAGCGCACCCTGCGCCGCCGTACCGTCCTGGCCGGCCGTCCGCTGCACCCCGGACGGCCCGATCCGCGCCGGGTGCTGGGGCTGGCCGCGGTGGGGATCCCGCTCGCGGGGACGGTGCTGATCAAGTTCGCGGTCCTGGGTGTGCTGACGTTCGCCGCCGCCCGGATCGGCACGGACAGCGCGGCCGTCCACGGTGTGTCCGAGTCGCTGGTGAACGTGATGTTCACCGTGGCGGTGGCGGTCGGCCAGGCCATGATCCCGCTGACGGCAGGCGCCGCGAGCGCGGGCGATGTCGCGGGCATACGGCGAAGCCTGCGGGCGGGCGTCGGTGTGACGCTGAGCGCGATCACCGTGCTCGGTGCCTTCCTGCTGCTCGGTCGGCACTGGACCGTAGCGCTGTTCACCTCGGACGACGCGCTGCTCCCGCAGGTGGTGCGCCAACTGCCCCTGGTACTGCTGGTGGTGGTCACCGACGCCCTTCAGGCGGTCGCCGGCTTCGCGCTGATCGGGCTCAGACGGACCGTGCCGAGCCTCGTGTCCACCGCCGTGTGGTTCGGGGCGCTCGCGGCGGTCGCCGTCCCCGTGGCCGAGGCCGGCGGGCTCACCGCGCTGTGGGCGGCGCTGGCCGTCGCGAACCTGCTCCAGGCGGTGACCAAGTGGGCCTCGTTCCACCGCCACAGCGCGGGCGTCGGCGCGAGCGCGGCCCGCGGGTCAGTGGCGGGCCCGACGCCTCGTCAGGAATCCGGCGTCACGGGCCTGGCCGATCAGCCGGAGTGACTTGCGGCGGCCGAAGCCCGTCGCCGTCATGACGGCGAGAACGGGGTCGGTTCCCTCCTCCTGGGCCGCGCGGTACTTCTGCGCCACCAGCCACTGCCCCTCGATGCCGCGCGGCCAGCCCGCCCCGGCCGGACAGGGGCCGTCGGCCTGTTCACCGTCCGGTTCGCCGGCGTCCGCGTCGGTGCCGTCCGGTCCGGGATCCGCCTTCGGTGCGGCCCCGATGCCGCAGGCCTCCGAGAGCGGCTCCTCGATCCAGTCGGCGAGCGCCGCCAGGTCGTCCAGGGAGAGCGCCGGCTCGGCCCGTACGTCCTCGATGGAGACGCACCCCTCGGACACCACGGCGACCGCGTCGACATGGGCGCCGTCGCCGAACTCCAGCCGGAGCCCGAACCAGGCCGTGGCCCCGGTGCCGTCCCGCACTTCCCACGCGGGCCACACGGACACGGCACCATCCGTCGCGAGGCGATCGGAAAGATTAAGAAAGGATGCTTCCAGCACACACGCAACGTAACCGCATGATCACATTCCATACGAACGAACACGCGTCCCGTGCGACGCACAGCACCCTGTCAGCGGAGCGGCGGCGGTGCGATGCTGGACTCGAGAGCGACTCCCGAAGATCCTCAAGATCCCCGAAGGTTCCCCGTAGGTCCCTGAAGGTCCCCGTAGGTCCCCGGACGAGGAGTTCCGCCGTGCTGCGTGTCGCCGTCGTCGGCTCCGGACCGGGCGGGTGCTACACCGCCCAGAGTCTGGTGCAGCAGGACCCTGACGTGCTCGTCGACGTCCTGGACCGGCTGCCGTGCCCGTACGGCCTGGTGCGGTACGGGGTGGCGCCGGACCACGAGAAGATCAAGTCCCTCCAGAACAACCTGCGGGCCGTCCTCGAGCACGAGCGGGTGCGGTTCCTCGGCGGTGTCCAGATCGGCCCTGGCGGAGTGCCGGCCGAGCGGCTCCGGGAGCTGTACCACGCCGTGGTGTACTGCGTGGGCGCCGCAACCGACCGGCACCTCGGGATTCCCGGGGAGGACCTGCCGGGCAGCTGGTCGGCGACCGAGTTCGTGTCCTGGTACAGCGCCCATCCGGACGCCGTGGACGACGGGTTCGTGCTCGGCGCGCGGTCGGCGGTCGTGATCGGCGTCGGCAACGTCGCCGTGGACGTCACGCGGATGCTGGCGCGCGGCCCGGCCGAGCTGACCCCCACCGACATGCCGCAGGCCGCGCTCACCGCGCTCGCCGCGAGCCGGGTCACCGACGTCAGCATGGTCGGACGGCGCGGCCCGTCGCAGGCGCGCTTCACCACCAAGGAGCTACGGGAGCTGGGCACGCTGCCCGACACCGACGTGAGCGTGGACGGGGACGAGCTGGCGTTGGATCCGGCCTACGCCGAACCCTCCGGGCTGCCCGCGCCGCAGCGCCGCAACGTGGAGGTCCTGCGCCGCTGGGCCGAGACCCCGGCGCAGGAAGCCGGCCATCACATCCGGCTGCGCTTCTTCCTGCGCCCCGTCGAACTCCTCGCCGAGGGCGGGCGCGTGGGCGCGGTGCGCTTCGAGCGGACGGTTCCGGACGGACAGGGCGGCGTGACGGGGACGGGCCGGTACGAGGACGTCGAGGCCCAGTTGGTGCTGCGTTCGGTGGGCTATCGCGGAGTGCCGCTGGCGGGACTGCCGTTCGACCCGGCGACCGGCACGGTGCCGCACCTCGCCGGGCGCGTCCTGCGCGAGGGCCGGGTGGCGCCGGGCGAGTACGTGGCGGGCTGGATCAAGCGGGGCCCGACGGGCGTCATCGGCACGAACCGCTCGGACGCCAAGGAGACGGTGACGGCCCTCCTGGCGGACGCCTCCGCACTCGCACGCGAGGAGAGGCCCGAAGACCCCCTCGCGGCCCTGCGCGCCCAAGGCGTCGAGCCGGTCGGGTGGACGGGCTGGTGCGCCATCGAGCGGGCGGAGGCGGAGCTGGGGGCGTCGCTGGGGCGCGGGGTGGTCAAGCTCCCGGACTGGCGGTCGCTCATGGCCGCCGCGCACGAGAGCGCCCCGTGAGCGGGCGGGGCGGTACCGCGGTTCAGGCGCCGCCGAGGCGGGCGGCCTGGCGGTCGGCGGCGTCGAGGAGGCAGTCGAGCAGCCCCGGGAAGAGGCCGTCGAGGTCGTCCTTGCGCAGGCCGTTCATCTTGGCCGTGCCCCGGTAGACCTGCTGAAGGACACCGCTCTCGCGCAGCACCCGGAAGTGGTGCGTGGTGGTGGACTTGGTCACGGGCAGGTCGAAGTGCGAACAGGAGAGCTCGTCGCCGACGGCGGCGAGCTCCCGCACGATCCGCATCCGCATCGGGTCGGACAGCGCGTGCAGCACGCCTTCCAGCCGGATCTCCTCGCGCGTCGGGTGCGGGAGGTCACGGCTGCTGACAGCGGGGCTGGTCACGGCGGCTCCACTTCGTCGGGGTCCCTGAACTCGGGAGTCCCTCTGCTCGGGTTCCCTCATTGTACGAGACCTCTCGTAGTTTGACACTTCCCGTACTACGATGCCTATCGTACGAGTCGACCGCTGGTCCCCGTGACGAATGGAGTCCGCCGTGAGTGCGCTCTTCGAGACCTACACCCTGCGCGATGTGACGATCCCTAACCGGGTGTGGATGCCCCCGATGTGCCAGTACTCGGCCGCCCCCGACGGCCCCGACGCGGGTGCCCCCGCCGACTGGCACTTCGCGCACTACGCGGCCCGCGCGGCCGGCGGCACGGGGCTGATCATCGTCGAGGCCACGGGGGTCAGCCCCGAGGGCCGGATCTCGCCGTACGACCTGGGCATCTGGAACGACACCCAGGTCGAGGCGTTCCGCCGGATCACGCGCTTCCTGGTGTCGCAGGGCACCGTACCGGCGATCCAGCTGGCCCACGCCGGCCGCAAGGCGTCGACCGACCAGCCCTGGCGGGGCGGTGCCCCGGTGGGCGCGGACGCGCACGGGTGGCAGCCGGTGGCGCCGAGCCCGGTGCCGTTCGCCGACGGGCACCCGGTGCCGAGCGAGCTGACGGTCGCCGAGATCCAGGAGATCGTGGGGCAGTTCGCGGACGCCGCGCGGCGCGCCCTCGCCGCGGGTTTCGAGATCGCCGAGATCCACGGCGCCCACGGCTATCTGATCAACGAGTTCCTGTCCCCGTACTCCAACCATCGCACCGACGAGTACGGCGGCTCGTACGAGAACCGCACCCGTTTCGCCCTCCAGGTCGTGGACGCGGTACGGGAGGTGTGGCCGGACGACAAGCCGCTGTTCTTCCGGATCTCGGCGACGGACTGGCTGGAGGAGCAGGGCTGGACCGCCGACGACACGGTGCGCTTCGCGGCCGACCTCCAGGCCCACGGCATCGATCTGCTCGACGTCTCCACCGGTGGTAACGCCGCAGGTGCCCGGATCCCCGTCGGGCCGGGCTACCAGGTGCCGTTCGCGGCGCGGGTGAAGGCCGAGACCTCGTTGCCGGTGGCGGCGGTGGGACTGATCACCGATGCCGAGCAGGCGGAGAAGATCGTCGCGAACGGGGAGGCGGACGCGGTACTGCTCGGGCGGGAGTTGCTGCGTCGACCGTCGTGGGCTCGGGAGGCTGCGCGCGAGTTGGGTGGGGAGGTGCGTGTGCCGGACCAGTACCACCGGTCCGTTTGATCGCCTACTACTCGCCGGGATGGCTTGTCCCGTCTCGCGACTGCCGGTTCGTGGGGGCTCGCGCAGTTCCCCGCGCGCCTGGGTTGGCAGACTCCGCTCGGCCGAGCTCATCCCGTGGGCAGTTGCCGGCGGACGGCCCGCTCCAGGTAGGGCAGGGCCCGCTGCCCCGACACCGCCAGCGCGATCGACGCGGCTACGCCCGTCCAGGCGAGCGGCCCGAGCGGGGTGCAGCCGAAGAGGTTGCTGAGGCCGGGGGTCTCGACCAGGGCGAAGAGCGCGGCGGCGGAGCCGAGGGCGGTGGCGCGGACCAAGGGGCTGCCGCGGCGGTCGGCCAGGGTCTGGGCGAGCTGGGTGCCGACCACGGCGCACAGGGCCATGGTGGTGGACCGGCGGGCGGTACCCGGGGTGAAGCGGCCGATCAGCCAGGCGGACGTGGCGCCCAGCGTGGTCGTCAGGGCACGGTGACGGATCTTGCTGGTGAGGGGGGCGCCGAGGAGTGAGGTGCCCAGCGGTTCGGTGCCCTCGGGGCCGGCCGCCGCGGATTCCGCGTCGGTCCTGTCCGTACCCTCTGTCCCCTCCGTTCCCTCCGGCTCCTTCGGCGTCACCGCCACCGCCATCGCCGGGAACAGGTCCGTGAAGAGGTTCACCAGCAGCATCTGACGGGTGGACAGGGGCGCCGCGCCGGACAGGAGGGTGCCGAGGAGGCCGAAGCCGACCTCGCCGGCGTTGCCGCCGATCAGGATGGCGATGGCGTCGGCGACGCTGTGCCACAGGGCCCGGCCCTCGGCGACCGCCTCGATGAGGACCGTCAGGTCGCCGTCGGTGAGGACCAGGTCGGCGGCGTTCCGGGCGGCGGCCGAGCCGCGGGCGCTGATGCCGACGCCGATGTCGGCGGCGCGGATGGCCGCCGCGTCGTTGGCTCCGTCGCCGACCATGCCAACCACGCGCCCGGCGTCCCGCAGTGCCTCGACGACCTGGAGTTTCTGCTCGGGCGCCACGCGGGCCACCACGCCCATGTCGCGCAGCATGCGGGCGCGTTCCTCCCGGCCGGCGGAGGCGAGTTCGTCGCCGGTGACGACGCCGGTGTCCTCGGGCCAGCCGAGTTCCGCGGCGATCGCGCGAGCGGTCTGTGGGTGGTCGCCGGTCAGCATGACGGGGCGTACGCCCGCCTTGCGCAGGCCCTCGACGAGGGCGGTGGAGGTGTCGCGGGGTACGTCCGCGAGCGCGAGCAGGCCCGTGAACTCCAGCTCGCCCAGCGGCTGTTCGAGAACGTCCGCCGGGTCGTCCGCCGCGTCGAGCCGGCGCCGGGCCACCGCGAGGACCCGCAGTCCGTCGGCGGCCAGGTCGTGCGCGGCCTCGGACGCCGAGGAGGGCAGGTCGGCGCAGGCGGGCAGCACCGTCTCGGGGGCGCCCTTCACCACGAGTACGGCGGTGCCGTCCTCCGCCTCGCCGATCGCGGCGGCGTAGCCACGGCCGGCCTCGAAGGGCAGGCCCTCGGTCTGGGACCACTCGGGGTCGGGCCCGGCCGCGTCCAGGACGGCCTCGTCGGTGGCGTGCACCGGCCGGTCCGAGCCGCCGTTCAGCTGGGGGCAGGCGCGTGCCGCGGTGCGCAGCGTGGGGTCGTCCGCGTCCGGCTTGCGGACCGTGCCGTCGGCGTCCGTGACGCGGACGAGGCGGAGCCGGTTCTCGGTGAGCGTGCCGGTCTTGTCGAAGCAGACGGTGTCCATCCGGCCGAGCGCCTCGAGGGTGCGCGGGGCCCGGACGAGGACTCCGCGGCGGCTCAGCCTGCGGGCGGCGGCCAGTTGGGCCACGGTCGCCACCAGCGGCAGCCCTTCGGGCACGGCGGCGACGGCCACGGCGACGCCGCCGCTGACCGCCCGGCGGACCGGTGTGCCGCGCAGGAGGGAGAGGGCGGTGACCCCGGCACCGCCCGCGAGGGTCCACGGCAGTGCCTTGTCGGTGAGTTCCCGGAGCCTGGCCTGGACTCCGGCGGACGGGGGTGTACGGGCGGCGAGGGCCACGGCGCGTGCGGCCTCCGTGCGCTCCCCGGTGTCGACGACGACGGCCCGGGCCTCCCCGGCCACCACGGTCGTGCCCTCGAACACCATGCAGCTGCGGTCCGGCACGGCGGCGTCCGGCGTCGGGTCGACTCCCTTGTCGGCCGCCAGGGACTCCCCCGTCAGCGCGGACTCGTCGACCTCCAGGCCGTCCTCCCACACCAGTCGGGCGTCGGCGGGCACCACGTCGTCCGCCCGGAGCTCGATCAGGTCGCCGGGGCTGAGCTTGGCGGCGTCCACGAGGTGCGGGCGGGCCTCCGGCTCCTCGGCCGTGACGCGTGCCTTCTGCGTCTGCTTCGCCAGCAGTCCGGACAGCGCCCGCTCGGCCCGCATCCGCTGGATGCCGCCGACCAGTGCGTTCAGGTCGAGCGCGCCGACGACCAGCAGGGCGTCGACCACGGAGCCGAGGATGGCCTCGGCGGCCGAGCCGACGGCGAGCACCGGGGTGAGCGGGTCGTCTAGTTCACCGCGCACGGCGCGGGCGAGTTGCACCGGCGCGGCCAGCGGCGCGAACACGCGGTGCCGGCCCATCGCCTGAAGTGTCTTGCGCGCACGGCCCGTCGCCTGCTCGGGCACGGTCCGCTCCGGGCCCGGTTCGTGTTCCAGTCGTTCGCGGACCTCGGTGTGCTCCAGTTCGTGCCAGGCGACGCGGGGCCGCGGGTGCGGTGCGCGGGCCGTGGCCACGCCGAGGGCGGCGCGTGTGCCGGTGAGCAGGGCCCAGGTCGCGCTCACGTCGACCGGTGTGTGCCGCAGCCCGGGCCACGGGGTGGGGCGGCCGCGCCGGGACTTGCCGATGGCGACCAGCAACCCGGACAGGGCGGCACCGGACCGGGCTAGGACCTGTGACCTGCGACCGACCTTGCGCGCGGCCGGGACCGCCCGCAACAGCCGCCACACGTCGGCCAGTCCGTGCAGGGCCAGTACGTCCGCGCCCCAGACCACGGCCCCGTCGCGGTCGGTGAGGGCGACGGCCACATCACCGGCGAGCAGCCCGGCGAGGATGTCCTCGTCGTCCTTCCCCGGCCTGGCGACGGTGACGACGACGCCGTCGTTCTCGGCGCGCAGCGCGTCGACCACGTCGCTCAACGACCGCTCGTCGCGCACGACTTGGTCGGCGAGATTGGTGAAGTCCGCGAGGGCGGGGTCGTCCACCATGACGACGCGCAGGCCCGCGCGCCGCGCCGCGTCCAGCACCGTCTCGGCCCACGGGTCCGCGTCGGCACCCGGGATCCGCAGCGCGCTCGGATGCAGCACGACCGTGTCGGCCATCTCCAGCTGCCGCAGCCGCTCGGTGTCGCGCACCAGGACGCCCGCGCGGGACAGCGCGGAACTCAGTACGGCGTGGAAGGCGGCCGGACCGTAGCGGGCGGCCTTGGGAGAGCCGGCGAGCACGGCCTCCGCCGCCTCGGTGCCGTCGTGCTTGACGAGCAGCGTGGCGACCGCGCCGACGAGGCTTCCGGTCTCGGCGTGCGCGGCGTACTCCTGGGCCGGGGAGGTGCGCAGCGGCGGGCGCGGGTGCCGGTCTCCGGCCACGCTGCCGCGCTCGGGCGCGCAGACGTCGTCGTGGACCAGGTCGAACGCCGCCGCGCGCGCGACCGTCTCGGCGAGTTGGAGCGAGCGCAGCGCGCCGTCGAGCACCAGGGCGGTCGGGGTCCGTCCTGCGCCGTGGGCTGCCGCGTTCGCCATCGCCAGCAGCATGTCCATGCGGGAACGGCCGACCCGCGCCCGCAGCCAGCCGCGGAAGCGGGGGTTCTCCCGCAGCAGGGTCACCAGGGCGGTCACCGAGCGGGGCGAGGCCGGCAGCCGCAGGCCGTAGCCGATGAACGCGGCCGCGATGCCGAGCCCGTCGGCGGCGAGCGTCACGGCGGCGTCCCGTACGCCGGCCCGGTTGGCCGGGTGGGGGATCTCCTCGACCTCCTCGTCCGTGCGGGCCAGCCCGTGCCGGGCGGCGAGTTCGCTCGCCCTCTCCAGCACCCGGTCGCCGGCCGACTCCTCGACGGCGGTGACCACCAGCCGGCGCAGTCCGCCGTCCCAGTACGCGAGGGCCACGTCCGGCCGCTCCGCCAGCGCCGCGGCGACCTTGCGCGCGGCCCGCTCGATCCCGCCCTCCCGCCGTACCCGCTCCGGTTCCTCGGCCCGCAACGCGAGGTGGGCCCGGGTGCCGGACCGCCAGGGGTGCGGTCGCCCGGGCCAGGTGTCGCGGGCGACCCGTACGACACGTGCCGCGGTGTCGGCGCCTCGTACACCCGCCCGAGCCGTCCCGGCCACCACCCCAGCGGCGGCGCCCACCGCGGGGGCGGCTCCTCTGACGAGCAGGCGGGGTCCGGCCGCGACCAGTCCGGCCGCGGCGGCTGTCGGACGTGAGAGCAGTCCCAGAACCATCGCTCGCCTCGCTCCACCTCGTTCGACGTCGCCTTCGGTGGAGCCCGGGTTCCCGCAAAACGGCATGTCATCCGTGTGCGGGAGCCCGGTCGTGCCGCGAGGTACCGGAAGGTCAACCGACCGTGCAGGCGGTCCCGCCCAGCGTGAACGCGCCCGGCGCCGCACTGTTCCCGGTGTGGTTCGCCTGGTAGCCGATGCTGACACTGGCGCCGGGCGCGAGGGCCGCGTTGTAGGCGGCGTTGGTGGCCGTCACCGCGCCGGACGCCGGGGTGTAGGTGGCGCCCCAGCCGTTGGTGATCGTCTGGCCGGCGGGCAGGGTGAAGCCGAGCCGCCAGCCGTTGATCGCCGTCGTACTGGTGTTGGTGAGGGTCAGGGAGGCGGTCAGGCCCGTGCTCCAGGCGTTGGTGGTGGCGGTCACCTTGCAGGCGCCGGGCTGCGGCTGGGGCGCGGGGCCGTCGCTGTCGAGGCCGAAGAAGGTGAGGACGCGGGCCGCCATGCCGTAGCCGTACAGGTTGTGGCCGACGCCCTGGAGGCTGATCGCCTCGACGGGGGCGCGGTCACCGGTGCCGCCGTAGCGGGTGCGGGTCCAGCCGGACTGGGGCGTGTCCGTGGCGGCCGGGGTCTGGCCGACACCCTGGACGTTGGTCCACTGCTTGATCATCTCCCGGAGGTTGGGATGGCGCAGGACGTCGTCCTCGGTGCCGTGCCACAGCTGCATGCGGGGGCGGGGGCCGCTGTAGCCCGGGTAGGCGCCGCGGACCAGGTCACCCCATTCCTGCGGGGTGTGGGACACGGTGCCGCCCGAGCAGGCGCTGTTCCACTCGGAGCCGTCGGTGGTGGCGAAGCAGCCGAAGGGGACGCCGGAGAAGGCTGCGCCGGCGGCGAACACGTCGGGGTAGTCGCCGAGCAGGACGTTGGTCATCATCGCGCCGGAGGAGATGCCGGTGGCGTAGACGCGGCTCTCGTCGGCGTCGTAGGTGCGGTTGACCCAGTCGATCATGGACTTGATGCCGACGGGATCGCTGCCGCCGCCCCGCTTGAGCGCCTGGGGCGAGGAGACGTCGAAGCACTTGCTGCTGCGGGTGACGGACGGGTAGAGCACGATGAAGCCGTACTGGTCGGCGAGCGTGTCGTACTCGGTGCCGTTGTACATGTCCGGGCCGGAGCCGGTGCACCAGTGCACGGCCACGAGGACGGCCGGGGCGGCAGTGACGGTATCCGGGACGTACACGTACATGCGCAGGTCGCTGGGGTTGGTGCCGAAGTCGGTGACCTCGGTGAGGGTCGCGGTGGGGACGACGTCGGCGGCCTCGGCGCGGGCGGCGGCCGTGGGGGCGGTGACGAACAGGGTCGCGAGCAGCGGCAGGAGTGCTGCGAGGAGGGCGACGAGCGACGGGAGCGGTCTTCTGGGGGTGGTGCCGATGGGGGTGGGCACGTCCATGTCCCTTCTGGCGCTGTGGGTGCGGGTCCGCGGGCCGGGCGTGCGCCCTGAAGGGGCGCGGGGAACTGCGCGACCGGACAGGTGGCAGCCGACACGCCCGAAGGCATCGTGGCATGGACACGCTCACCATGGAAGCGCTCCCACGCCACTCCCCCACTGGCCTTGAAGAGAGCCCTTACCCCTCACCAGGACTGACGGAATTCCTCCGCGCAAAGGCGTTGACCAGAAAGCGCTTGCCCTTTACGTTCCGTTCAGCAGGGTGACCGAGCCGCACTGGCGCACCCCCACACGGTCGCCTCGTCCGCGCACAGCGTTCAGCATGAAGCACATCGTTCATGTACACGATCGATCGGCTCCTCCGAAGGGACGCATCCACATGCGTACGCTCCCCCCACGTGCACGCTCGCAAAGAACCACACTGGTGACGGCCACCGCGGCCGCCCTCGCCACCGCGGCCGTCCTGGTCCTGCCGCAGTCCGCCGGCGCGGCCGAAACCTCGCCGATCGGATTCGGCGCCGGGACGACCGGCGGCGGCAGCACGTCGGCGGTCACCGTCTCCACGCTGGCCGCCTTCAAGACGGCGGTCACCGGCAACTCGGCCAAGGTCGTGCGGGTCAACGGCCTGATCTCGCTGAGCGGTCAGGTCGACATCGGCTCCAACACCACGGTGCTGGGCGTGGGTTCGTCGTCCGGGTTCACCGGAGGCGGGCTGCGGCTGAAGAACGTCACCAACGTCGTCGTGCGCAACCTGAACATCAGCAAGCCGGTGGCACCGGCCGACGGCGTCACGGTCCAGGCGTCGACGAAGGTGTGGATCGACCACAACTCCTTCTCGGCCGACCGGAACCACGACAAGGACTACTACGACGGCCTGCTGGACATCAATCACGGCTCGGACAACGTCACGGTGTCCTGGAACACCTTCAAGGACCACTTCAAGGGTTCGCTCGTCGGTCACAGCGACAACAACGCGAGCGAGGACACCGGCCATCTGAAGGTGACGTACCACCACAACCAGTTCAGCAACGTCTACTCGCGCATCCCCAGCCTGCGCTTCGGCACCGGGCACTTCTACAACAACTACGTGGCCGGCGCGGACACCGCCTGCCACTCGCGCATGGGCGCCCAGATGCTCGTGGAGAACAACGTCTTCCGCAACACCAAGATCGCCGTCACCACGAACCGCAGCAGTGACGTCGACGGCCACGCCAATCTGCGCGGCAACGATCTCGGCGGGGCCGCGACCGAGATCTCCCAGGTCGGCTCCTTCACCTCGCCGCCCTACAGCTACACCGCGGAGTCCGCGTCCACCGTCGTCGCCTCGGTGACGTCCGGCGCGGGCGCCGGAAAGCTCTGACCACCCCCCAACTGGAGGAAGGCATCCGGGACATGACTTCACCAGCAAAGCCCCGCGCCCGCCGGCGCGCACTGACCGGCACCCTGACCGCACTCGGCCTCTCGTCTGTCATGATCACGACAGTCGGAGCGCCGCCGGCGAGCGCCGCCACCTGGCCGACGCCCAGCAGCAGCCAGCCGGTGAGCTCCACGATCAACGTCTCCGGCGTCCGCGACGGCGGCATGGTCCGCTACTACGGCAGCGGCGAGCTGGCCGGTGACGGCCAGGAGGAGGGCCAGGACCCGATCTTCAAGCTCGCGCCCGGCGCGACCCTGAAGAACGTCATCATCGGCGCGCCCGGCGCCGACGGCATCCACTGCGAGGGCAACTGCACGCTGCAGAACGTGTGGTGGGAGGACGTCGGCGAGGACGCGGCCACGTTCCGGGGCGGCTCCACCTACACGGTGACCGGCGGTGGCGCGAAGAAGGCGGCGGACAAGGTCTTCCAGCACAACGGACCCGGCACGCTGAACATCTCCAACTTCGCGGTCAGCGAGTTCAAGACGCTGTACCGCTCGTGCGGCGACTGCTCGACGCAGTACACGCGCAAGGTCAACCTCAGCAACATCGAGGTGACCGGCACGGGGTCGACGGCGCGTCTTGTCGGCATCAACGTCAACCGCAACGACGTGGCGACACTGCGCGGCATCACGATCCTCAACGACTCCAGTCGCAAGGTCGTGCCGTGCCAGAAGTACAACAACAACACCGCGGTGGGTACGGGGCCGGACAGCACGAACTGCCTGTACTCCACCTCGGACATCACCTACCGGTAGGGGCTAGCCCACATGTGGGGGCTCACACATGTGGCTCTCACACCTGGGCGGGTGCGACACAGATAGACCCCACACATAGGTGGTCCCCCCACGGGGAGGGCGGCCGCACGAAGCGTCCCCGCACGGCGCTTCGTACGGCCGCCCCGTCATGTCCGGCGGGTACGCGCGCGCGGGGTCTCGACGGCGTCCCGGACGTCACGCACGCGCGTGTCCCCGGCCAACTCCCGCCGGTAGTCCGCGTACGCGGTCCGCAACCGGGCACCCGGCCAGTCGGCCGGGAGGAGTTCGGGGGGCAGCACGGGGTCGGCGAGCAGGTGCCGTACGACGGCCGCGAAGGCGGTGAAGCGGTCGGACGGCCGGCGGGCGTGGGTGACATGGGCGAGCAGGGCGCGCCCCGTCTCCGCCCATGTGTCCAGCGGCCACAGGGTCGCGGCGAGTTCGGGGGCCGGACGGTCGGGGCGGGCCGTGCAGCGTTCGGCGACCTGGCCGAGGGCCTGCGGCAGGGGGCGGAGCAGATTGGCCGGGCGCAGCCAGACGCCCTCACGCAGTTCCGCCAGCCGGAGCCGGGTCAACCCGGTGCGGAGTTCGGCGCGTTCGGCGGGACCGCGCCCCGTGGCGGTGACCACGACCATCTCCCAGTCGCCGTCCCAGGGCCGGGTCTCGGGGTGGACGGCGTCGTCCTGCCGCCGCTGGCGTTCCAGCAGCCGTTCGCTGAGGCCGTACACCGTGTCCGCGCGCCGCAGATCACCGGCCGCCACCATTCGGCTGAGCGCGGCCCGCAGGGTGGATCCCGCGATCCCGAACGGCTCCACGCCGCGCACCAGGTCCCTCACCGGCAGCTCGGGCGGATGCGTGCCCAGCAGCAGGCTCAGGACGACCGACCGGGCGGAGAGCGGGCGCAGCTCCACCTCGTCGGCCTGCGGTGACGCGTCGTTCGGCATGGTCACGACTGTACGGGCTCGACCACGGCAACGTATTACACCATTGCTGCGACCGCAGCGAAGATGCAACACTGGCGGCATGGTCTCGATACCCGCGCAGGAGCGGTCCGCAGTCACGCAGGAGCACGCCGGGCAGTACGCCACCCACGACGTCACCAACCAGCCCCCTCCGCTGGCCCCGTACGACGCGTCCGAGGACTCGGCCCTGTTCGAAGGGCTGCGCCGCGAGGGGGCCGGGTGGGCCGAGGAGGGTGTCCGGCGACTCGGGCTGCGAGCCGGAAGCGCCGAGGCGCAGGAGTGGGGTGAGCTGGCCAACCGGCACGAACCCGAGCTGCGGACGCACGACCGGTACGGCCATCGGGTCGACGAGGTCGAGTTCCATCCGAGCTGGCATCACCTGATGCGGGTGGCGGTCGCCGAGGGGCTCGCGGGGGCGGCGTGGGCGGACGAGCGGCCCGGGGCGCATGTCGCCCGGACGGCCGGCGGGCTGGTGTGGGGGCACACGGAGGCGGGGCACGGCTGTCCGACGTCGATGACGTACGCCGCCGTCCCCGTGCTGCGCCGACAACCCGAGCTCGCGAAGGTGTACGAGCCGCTGCTGACGAGCCGGGAGTACGACCCGGAGCTGCGTGTGCCGACCGAGAAGCGGGGTCTGCTCGCGGGCATGGGGATGACCGAGAAGCAGGGCGGCTCAGACGTCCGGACGAACACCACCACGGCGACGCCGACCGCCGAGCCCGGCGTGTACACGCTGCGCGGGCACAAGTGGTTCACCTCGGCGCCGATGTGCGACGTCTTCCTGGTGCTGGCGCAGGCTCCCGGCGGTCTGTCCTGCTTCCTCGTGCCGCGCGTCCTGCCCGACGGCAGCCGTAACACGTTCCGCGTCCAGCGGCTGAAGGACAAGCTGGGCAACCGTTCCAACGCGTCCTCCGAGCCAGAGTTCGACGGGACCGTGGCCTGGCTGGTGGGGCCCGAGGGGCGGGGTGTGAAGACGATCATCGAGATGGTCAACTGCACCCGGCTGGACTGTGTGATGTCGTCGGCGACGCTGATGCGCAAGACGCTCGTCGAGGCGGGGCACCATGTGCGGCACCGCAGCGCGTTCGGCGCCCGGCTGATCGACCAGCCCCTGATGCGCAACGTCCTGGCCGACCTGGCGCTGGAGTCCGAAGCGGCGACGACGCTCACGCTGCGGCTGGCCGGGGCGGCGGACCGTGCGGTGCGCGGCGCCGACCCGGACGGGACCGAGACGGCGTTCCGCCGCGTCGCCACCGCGGTCGGCAAGTACTGGGTCACCAAGCGGGGGCCCGCCTTCACCGCGGAGGCCCTGGAGTGCCTCGGCGGCAACGGCTACGTCGAGGAGTCGGGCATGCCCCGCCACTACCGCGAGGCTCCGCTGCTGTCCATCTGGGAGGGCTCGGGGAACGTCAACGCCCTCGACGTGCTCAGGGCGTTGAGCAGGGAACCGGGCACCGCGGAGGCGCTCTTCGCCGAACTCGCCCTGGCGCAGGGGGCGGACGCCCGGCTGGACGCTGCCGTCACCCGCCTGAAGGGTCTGCTCGCGACCGGTTCCGAGGCCGGCGCCCGCCGCCTGGTCGAACAGATGGCACTGACTCTCCAGGCCTCCCTCCTGGTCCGGCACGCCCCCGCGGCGATCGCCGACGCCTTCTGCGCCAGCCGGTTGAGCGGCGACTGGGGGCACGCGTTCGGGACCCTGCCGGACGCGGCCGACCTGGACGGCATTCTGGGGCGGGCGTTGCCGGGTGCCATGACAGCCCACTGAGGGACCGGCCCCGCGCCGCCCCTCACCCGCCCCGCCGCTCCCCTCACCCCGTCGTCCGCCCGCCCCACAAGGGCCCGAACCGTGCCCACTCGTACCCCCACTGGTCGATGCGCCTGGTCTCCAGGCGACTGCGGAGGGCTCGGCCCGCGACGAAGGGGACGCATGCCGCGCAGACGCCCGCGAGGCCGCCGACCAGCGTGGCGCGGGTGTGGGCCTCGGAGGGAGTGGCGGGCTGGGTCACCATGCGGCCCTGCGGGTCCGTCCAGACGGTGACGGGGGTGCCGACGCCACTGCCGGGCCGGACGCGGGCCTGACCGGTGTGCGGGGAGCCGTCACGGGCGCTCCAGCGGACCTTCGCCCACACCTGTTCGCTCGACGCCCGGGCGCGCGAGTCGGCCGTGCCGGGGGCGTGCTCGGTGAGCAGGGCCACCACGGGCCGCCACTCGACGCGCTCACGGGCCATGCCCTGCTCCACGGTGCGGGCGGTCGTCAGACCGGCGAGCACTCCGGCGAGGACGGTGACCGCCCAGGCGGCGAGCACCACCCAGGCCTCCACCGAGTCGGCCCGGCGCTTGAGCGGATTGCGCCGCCACCGCCACAGCCACACCTTCGGACCACGGAACGCCATCGAAGGCTTCCTCCTCATGCGCGCACGAACAAGCCGGACCCACTTCCCTCCCATACGAAAGACCGCGGGCGGATGCTCACGGCTTCCGCCGGGATCGGCCGTGGCACGGGTCACGCGGTCGGCGGCCGGGAGCCGTCCTCGCCGCTCTGACCTGCAACGCAGGCCTTTCCAGGGGTGACTGTCAGTGGCGAGGTGCAGACTGGCCCGTACCTGAGACAAAGACGTCGCGGAGGTGTTCGGCATGACCGAGGTACTGCTAGCCGTGGGGACTCGCAAGGGCCTGTTCCTCGGGCGGAGGCGAGGTGCCACCTGGGAGTTCGACGAGAGCCCCTACTTCAACGCCCAGGCCGTGTACTCGGTCGCCATCGACACCCGGGGTGAGCGTCCGCGGCTGCTGGCCGGCGGCGACAGCGCGCACTGGGGCCCGTCCGTGTTCCACTCCGACGACCTGGGCCGCACCTGGACCGAACCGGCCCGGCCGGCCGTGAAGTTCCCGAAGGACACCGACGCCTCCCTGGAGCGGGTGTGGCAGTTGCACCCGGCGGCCGCGGAGCCGGACGTGGTGTACGCGGGCACGGAACCGGCCGCGCTGTACCGCTCGGAGGACCGCGGTGAGACGTTCGAGCTGGTCCGCCCGCTGTGGGAGCACCCGACCCGGTCGAAGTGGGTGCCGGGCGGCGGCGGTGAGGGCCTGCACACCGTGCTCACCGACAAGCGCGACCCACGGGCCGTGACGGTCGCCGTCTCGACCGCCGGGGTGTTCCGGACCGCCGACGGCGGCGCCAGCTGGGCGCCGTCCAACTCCGGTGTCTCCGCGGTGTTCCTGCCGGATCCGAACCCGGAGTTCGGCCAGTGCGTGCACAAGATCGCCCAGGACGCGACGACGGCGGACCGCCTCTACCTCCAGAACCACTGGGGGGTGTACCGCAGCGACGACGCGGGCGCGCACTGGACGGACATCGGCGAGGGCCTGCCGTCCACGTTCGGCTTCGCCGCGGTGGCGCATCCCCACCGCGGCGACACGGCGTACGTGTTCCCGATCAACGCCGACTCCGACCGCGTACCGGCCGACCGCCGCTGTCGCGTCTTCCGTACGGCGGACGCGGGCAGGAGCTGGGAGCCGCTGTCGGCGGGGCTGCCGCAGGAGGACCACTACGGCACGGTGCTGCGCGACGCGATGTGCGCGGACGACGCGGACCCGGCGGGCGTGTACTTCGGCAACCGCAACGGCGAGGTGTTCGCGTCGGCCGACGACGGCGACAGCTGGCGGCAACTGGCCTCGCACCTGCCGGACGTGCTGTGTGTCCGAGCCGCGGTGGTCGGGTGAGGGTTCCGCCCTGCCCAGGGCGCTTGCGGGGTCGGGATCGGAGGTTTCTGCGGTTGCCGCGGCTCACGTGCCGAGTTACGACGTGACTACTGCGTTCGGACGTGATCGCAGCCAGCAAGCCCTGGGAGGTCACATGGCAGTGGAGATCCAACCTCTGGTGAAGCCCTCGAGGTTTCGCAGTCGCGCGGGTCTGCCGGGCGAGTGCATGTCGGAGTTCCTGGGGACGTTCGTCCTCATCGCCTTCGGCACCGGCGTGGTGGCGATGGCGGTGGCGGCACTGCCCGGCTCCGGGCGCACCGAGGGACCCACCACGTTCTTCCTCGGCGCCGGCGACTGGCTGCTGATCACCTGGGGCTGGGGCATGGCCGTGATCCTCGGCATCTACGTGGCCGGCGGGGTCAGCGGAGCACACATCAACCCCGCGGTGACCCTGGCCTTCGCGGTGCGCCGCAAGTTCCCCTGGGCCAAGGTCCTCCCCTACTGGCTGTCGCAGGTGCTGGGCGCCCTGGCCGGGGCGGCGCTGGTCTACGGGGTGTACCACGACGCCATCAACACCTTCGACGACGCCATGGAGGGCCCCAAGACGGGCGGGCACACCCTGGCCTCGTTCTCGATCTTCGCCACCTTCCCGGCGCCGTACTTCCACGGCGGCATCTGGGGTCCGCTGATCGACCAGGTCGTCGGCACCGCCTTCCTGGTCATGCTGGTGGTGGCGATCATCGACCTGCGCAACACGGCCGTGAAGGCGAACCTGGGCCCGCTGGTGATCGGCTTCGTGGTGGCGGCCATCGGCATGTCCTTCGGGGCGAACGCGGGCTACGCCATCAACCCGGCCCGCGATTTCGGTCCGCGTCTGTTCACCTGGTTGGCGGGATGGAAGGACCTGGCGTTTCCGGGCAGCCTGTCGGGGGCGTTCAGCGGCTACTGGTGGATTCCGATCGTCGGGCCGCTGGTGGGCGGTGTGATCGGGGTGCTGGTGTACGACCTGTTCATCGGCGACGTGCTGCACGCCCGCGCAGCGCAGGGCGAGCTGGAGCCGGAGCCCGGCCGGACGCGCCCCACCACCTCGGACGAGGAGTAGCAGGCGGGGGCGCGGCCCGTGGGGGCGTCACAGCACGCGCTGCGCCACCTGCACCCCCGTCAGCGCGCCGGCGGTGGCCGCCCCGGCGCCGACCAGCCAGCCGGTGCAGGCCCGCAGCCCGGCGATGCCGTACAGCCCGCTCCGCGTCAGCCGGAGAAGCTCGTGGCCGAAGACGCTGAAGGTGGTGATGGCCCCGCCGAGCAGCACATGCACCGAGGCCGGCTTGTCGCTCGCGATCAGGTCGCCCAGGAGGAGTCCGAATCCGAAGCAGCCGCTGAAGTTCAGGGCGAACGCGGCCCATCGAAACTGCTCATGGGGCCACGCCTTGAACAGCGCCTTCTCGAGCCCGAAACGCAGTGCGGCTCCGCCGACTCCTCCCAGGAACAGCATCAACGGCATCACGGGACGCGGTCCTCTCAGCGACGTCCCGACTCGTGCCGGAACGGGCGGCCTACCGGCTTGGAGTGTGGTCGAGCCGCGCACGCCGGGCCGGGAGCGAGGGCCGCGAGCGCGCCGGACATTCACCCGAACCGCGCAACGCGGCGTGGGTCATCACCGTCCGACGGCGGCGGCCGCGAGCGTCGCGGCCGCCAGGCTCCTCCAGAGGGCGCTCGGGCTGTGGGGTGCGCGGGCGGTGACCGTCGGGGGAGAGGGCGAGGCCGAGGGCATGGGGCGGGGCGAGGTGGGTGACGAGTCACCTTCATCCCCAGTGTCTTCGGCCGACCGCACCTGGTCGTGGTCCACGCGTCCGGGTGGCAGCCGGTGGTGCCGTACGAACGGCTGCCGCTGCTTTTGCCCCTGGCCTGCGCCGCGCGGGTCTGCTCACGACCCGGCGGCACGGCCGCCACGTCCGCAACACCCGCAACGGGCCCGACCTGACCGCGCTGGGCACCGACCTGCTGACGGCCGTACCCCGCTGAGAAGCCGCCCTACGGCAGGTGCCACTCGACGGGCTGGCCGCCCTGCCGGATCAGGAGGTCGTTGGCCCGGCTGAACGGGCGTGAGCCGAAGAAGCCGCGGTCCGCCGACATCGGGGACGGGTGCGCGGACTCGATCGCCGGAAGGTCCCCCAGCAAAGGCCGCAGATTGCGGGCGTCACGCCCCCACAGGATGGACACCAGCGGCTTGCCGCGGCCTGCGAGGGCGCGGATGGCCTGCTCGGTGACCTCTTCCCAGCCCTTGCCGCGATGCGCCGCGGGCTTGCGCGGGGCCGTCGTCAGCGCCCGGTTGAGCAGCAGCACGCCCTGCTGGGTCCACGGTGTCAGATCGCCGTTGGACGGTCTGGGCAGGCCGAGGTCGGTGTGCAGTTCCCGGAAGATGTTCTCCAGGCTTCCCGGCAGCGAACGGACCTCGGGCGATACGGCGAAGCTCAGCCCGATGGCCATGCCCGGTGTGGGATAGGGGTCCTGACCCACGATCAGCACCCGGACGTCGTCGAAGGGCTGCTGGAAGGCCCGCAGGACGTTCGCCCCGGACGGCAGATAGGTCCGGCCCGCCGCTATCTCGGCGCGGAGGAAGTCCCCCATGGCCGCGATGCGTCCGGCCACGGGTTCAAGGGCCTTCGCCCAGCCGGCTTCGACAAGTTCATGCAAGGGTCGTGGTGCCACGGCGCGTCACTCTACTGGTACGCGCCACGCCCCCGCACAGGCGCGGAAGCACCCGCCCATGCCGGTACTCCGGGCGTTACCCTTCCTCCTCGTCGAGATCTTCGAGCCGGTCGAGCGGAGCACGCGGCAGCCGGTCACCGGGAGGACGGAAGACAGGGGACCCCATGCCCGACGACCGCGGCTTCCTCGCCGTCGACTCCGGAGGATCCGGCCTGCGAGTCGTCGTCGGCACCGTCGACCGCGGTGGCATGGCCCGCTGGGAGTCCCGTGAGCCCGTGCGCACCGGGAACCGGGGCATCGACCCCGACCACATGATGGAACAACTGGTGCCCATGGTGCGGTCGTTGTCGGCCGAGACCGGGGTCGTCCGGCTGACGGCGGCCGCGGTCGGCGCCGCCGGGCTGGCCAGCCTGGGTGATGCCCTGCGTGCCGAACTGCCGGGCGCGCTGGAGCGGGAGTTCGGCGTCGGGCACGTCGCCCTCGCCGCCGATGCCGTCACCGCCTATGCGGGGGCCCTCGGCGCCCGGGCCGGTGCCGTGGTCGCCGCCGGCACGGGGCTGATCGCGATCGGCACCGACCTGACGTGCTGGCGCCGCGCGGACGGCTGGGGGCATCTGCTCGGCGACTGCGGCGGCGGCGCCTGGATCGGGCGGGCCGGGCTGGAGGCGGCGCTGCGCGCCCACGACGGGCGGCCGGGCGGGTCGGCCGGGCTGCTGGCCCGCGCCGAAGAGCTGTTCGGCCCGGTCAAGGGGCTGCCCGGCCAGCTGTATCCGCGCCCGGACCGCCCCGCCGTCCTCGCCTCGTTCGCCCCGCACGTGGCCGCCTGCGCCGACGGCGACCCTGTGGCCGCGGACATCCTGCGGTCCGCCGCACGGCACATGGCCGACTCCGCGGCCGCCGTGTGCCCCACGGCCGGGGAGCCACAAGTCGCGGTCACGGGTGGCCTGTTGAACATGGGCGATCCTCTTGTCGTACCTTTGGAGGAGGAGTTGTCGGAGCGGTTGCCGCACGCACGGCAGGTGCCGGCCGCCGGGGATCCGTTGCAGGGGTCGGTGCGGATCGCGGCCGATCTGGCGGCGGGCGGGCTCACGCTGCCGAGTGACGAGGCGATGCTCTGTGTGGTGAGGGGAAACGGGGACTGATCCACCTACGCCGCCCGTTACCGCACTGCACGTAACTCAATCAGACAAAAGCGGACGGATACCGCTCACCTGCACCCTCCCCGAACAGGGGAGCCCAGGAAGCCAGTAACATGCGTCGCCATGAGCTCCCCCACTGGGCCCGCGTCCGGCCTGCCAGTACGAATGCCGCGACCTCGTCAGCCCGGGCGGCACCGCCGACCCGAGCCCCTGGCGGCTCCCGAGGGCGCGCCCGCGCTCGTCCTCGCGGTGCCGGGCACCCCGAGCGCTGCCACCCGTGGCCTCGCCGAGGAGGTCGTGAGCATCGCCCGCTCCGAGCTCCCCGGTCTCGACGCCCGGATCGGGTACGTCGACGGGGACGACGTGGAGTTCCCCACGCTCCAGTCGGTGCTGGTGCACGCCGCCGACGAGCGCACCGCCCGCTATGAGCAGGCGATCGCCGCAGGTGTGGAGGCCAAGGAGCCCGAGGGCCCCGTCGCCGTCGTCGTGCCGCTGCTCGCCGGCCCGGACAACGCGCTGCTGCGTGTCATCCGCCAGGCCGTGATGGACAGCCGTGTCGCCGCCGACCTGACCGATGTGCTCGGCCCGCACCCGCTGCTCGCCGAGGCGCTGCACGTGCGCCTGTCGGAGGCCGGTCTGGCCCGTGCCGACCGCGCCCGGCTGTTCACCGTGGCCACGGCCGCGGACGGCATCATCCTCGCCTCCGTGGGCGGCGAGGAGGCCGTGCAGGCGGCCGGGATCACCGGCATGCTGCTCGCCGCGCGCCTGGCCGTGCCGGTGATGGCGGCGGCCCTGGACCAGGAGGGTTCGATCTCGGCCGTGGCCGACCAGTTGCGTTCCTCGGGTTCGCAGCAGCTGGCGCTGGCGCCCTACCTGATAGGGCCGGAGATCGACCCGAGCCTGGTCGCGGAGGCCGCCCAGGAGGCGGGCTGCTCCGCCGCCGAGGCGCTCGGCCCGTACCCGGCGATCGGCAAGCTCGCCCTGGCGAAGTACACGACGGCGCTGGGTATCGCCCCGCAGCAGCCGCAGGGCACCCCGGTCCGCTGACCCCGCGGTCGCGGCCCGCACCTCACAGCCGTAACGCCGAAGGGCCCCTCCTCAGCCGGGAGCGGGCCCTTCGGCGTCGCGGTCAGGTCGTGGCGGCCTCCGGGCCGATGACCACGCAGGACGCGGCGGGCACGTCGATCGAGCCCTCGTAGCGCGGGAGGCCGGTGTCGGGGTCCACGGCGAACCAGGACACGTCACCGGAGCGCTCGTTCGCGACATACAGGAAGCCGCCCGCCTCGGTGAGCGCGCGCGGCCAGTGGCCGGCGCAGGTCACCGTGCCGATCAGCCGCAGTCCCTCGGCCTCGACGGCGAACGTCGACAGCACGTCCTCGCCGCGCGTCGCGGTCCACACGACGCGGCCGTCGGGCGAGGCGACGATCCCCGACGGGTAGGCGTCGCCGGCCGGCGCGTCCGCCAGGACCGACACCTCCGCCAGCGGCTTCAGCGTGCCGTCGTCGGCGTCCCAGTGGCAGACGGTGACGGTGGGGGTGAGTTCGTTGACGACGTACGCGTACGGGCGGTGGGGGTGGAAGGCCAGGTGACGGGGCCCCGATCCGGGCCGCAGGGCGATCTCCCGGTGCACGTCGAGGCTGCCCTCGGTCAGCGTGCACACCCGCACCGAGTCGGTGCCGAGGTCGACGCTGACGGCCCAGCGGCCACCCGGGGCGGGCTGGACCTGGTGGGCGTGCGGGCCCTGCTGGCGTGGCGTGTGCGGGCCCGAGCCGCTGTGCCGGAGGACGGACGACGGGGCGCCGGCCAGGGTGCCGTCCGGTCGGACGGGTACGGCGGTGACGCTGCCGGAGCCGTAGTTGGCGGCCAGGACATGGCCGGCGAACAGGCTGAGGTGCGTGGGGCCGCTGCCGCCGACCGGCACCGGCGATCCGACGAGCTCCGGCTTGTGCCCGCTCACGCGGTAGGCGGCGACCGCGCCCTCGGCCGTCTCGCTGACCGCGTAGAGCGTGTCGCCACCGGGCGACAGGGCCAGATACGCGGGGTCGGGCACGTCGCCCGCCGCACCCAGCACGGTCAGCGCACCGCTGCCCGCGGCCACGGACGCCGCCACGACCCCGGGGCCGCCGGCCGCCGTGAACGACCCGATGTAGGCCCGCCCGTCCCGCCTGCCACCGTCTGCCACCGCTGTCCCCTTTCGGTCGGGTGCCGTTCGGGGTGACGGTAGCAGCGGATCACGATCGGTCTAGACCAAGCGGGTGGTACGGGCGGGCGTGGCGCCGGAGATCTGCGGCGCGGAGGCGCACCACCCCTACGACCCGGGCGTTCCGCTGAGCAGCCTCAGGCCCCCACGAGCGGCGAACCCGACGGCGCGCGCAAGGGCTGGGCCAGTTCCGTCAGGGCGCGTTCCAGGCCGTGGAGGTGGGCCAGGGCCGGGTCGGACTCCGTGGGGCGGGCTGCGGGGGCCGCCATGGCCGTGCCCTCGGTGAGGGCCTCGACCGCGGCCTCGACGCGCCAGCACGCGGCGGCCAGGCGGGCGTCGTGGGAGGCGACGGGGTCGGCGGCGACGGCGACGAGGCCGCGGATCTCGCGGGCGCAGTCGTCGAGGAGGGCGAGGACATGGCGGGCGCGGCGTTTGCGGGCCGTCACGGGGTGCAACGGGTGGACGAGCGGGGCGACGGCGAGCCGTACGCGGGCGAGGAGCTGCTCCAGTTCGGTCACCCGGGGGGCCGGGTCGGCGGTCTCGTCGCCGGCGAGGCGGGCGGCGGCCTCGGCGGTGGCGGCGTGGACGCAGCGCAGGGCGCGCTGGATCCATGCGTCGGTGACGGTGTGGGTGGTGACGGGCAGGACGAACAGGACGGCGAGTACGGCGCCGAGCGCGCCGACGCCGGTCTCGGCGAGTCGCAGCGCCAGCAGGGCGGGGTCGAGGACGCCCAGGAGGCCGTAGAGGAGCTCCGCGAGGACCGTGACGCTGAGCATCATCCAGGTGTAGGACACGGCGGCGGTGTAGAAGATGCCGAAGACGCAGACCGCGAGGAGCAGGGCCGTCGGCAGTCCCGCGCCCTCCAGGGGTACGGCGACGAGCAGGCCGAGGCCGATGCCGATGACCGTGCCGAGGACCCGGCGGAAGCCGCGGACCAGGGTCTCGCCGCGCGAGGTGGTGTTGACGAAGATCCACCAGGTGGCGCCGACGGCCCAGTACCAGCGCTGCCCGGACACCAGCTGGCCCACGACGAGGGCGAATCCGGCGCCGGCGGTGGCCTGGACGGCCTGGCGGGTGGTCACGCGGGCCAGGCCGGTGCCGCCCGGCGGGGCGGGGACGGGCGCCGGGGGCAGGCGGCGCTCGTAGCACCAGAGGCCGAAGCGGACCGCGGCCGCCGTGGCCAGGGACAGCAGCACGGCGGCGTAGAGCTCGGGCAGCTGCCCCGGGGTGGCGTGCAGGAACTGCGCCACGAAGAAGGTCATGAACGCGAAGACGCCGAGGCTGTGGCCGCGCGGCCCCCAGCGGCGGGCGTAGACGCCGGCGCCGACGACGGCGAGGAAGGTGAGGTCGCGGGCGACCGGGTGGTCGTGCAGCTCGGCCGCCGCCGCGAGGACGGGGAGGCCGACGAGCGGCAGCAGCGCGGTGGTGACCGCCTGGCCGCGGACCGTGGCGTCGGTGACGGTGAACAGGGCGAGCAGCGCGGCGAGCCCGCCGGTGACGGCAGCGACGAGGGAGTGTCCGGCCAGTCCGCAGACGACGACCGCGAGCCCGATGCCGAGGACGGCCCGCACGGCGAAGCGCAGCCGCGCCCGCCCCGGGTCCGGCGCCAGGAACACCCTCTTCAGCACTGCTTCTCCACCCCTCCACGTCGGCATGAAAAAGGCGCCGCGGGATCCGCAGCGCCATCGACAGGTTCATTGCAGCATCCAGGAGCAGGGTGGCTCAAGTGTCTCCTAGACTGCTGAGCCATTGGCACAGACATAACGGATCCCGTACGTCCATCGACGAGCCAACGGACCATGACGGGCGGGGCCGGCGAAGGGAGACCGTACGGATGGCCGTGGACGAGCTCGACACCCGCATCCTGCGGCTGCTGCTGGAGCAGCCGCGCACCAGCGTGCGGGAGTACGCCCGCATCCTCGGCGTCGCGCGGGGCACGCTCCAGGCGCGGCTGGACCGGCTCGAGCGGCACGGTGTGATCACCGGGACGGGGCCGGCGCTCTCGGCAGCCGCCCTCGGCCATCCGGTGCTGGCGTTCGTCCACATCGAGGTCACCCAGGGCCACCTCGACGACGTGGGCGAGGAGCTGGCCGCCGTACCGGAGATCGTCGAGGCCTTCTCGATCACGGGCGGCGGGGATCTGCTGACCCGGGTGGTGGCCCGCGACAACGCCCACCTGGAGGACGTGATCCAGAAGCTGATCAGCCTGCCCGGCGTGGTCCGCACCCGCACCGAGGTGGCCCTGCGCGAGCGCGTCCCGCACCGGCTGCTGCCGCTGGTGGAGTCGATCGGGCGGGCCGCGGCCCGGAAATGACCTTTTGACATCCTGGGCCCATGAGCGGACTCGGCGACACTTCGGTCATCTTCGATCTCGACGGAACACTCGTGGACAGCGAGCCCAACTACTACGAAGCGGGCCGCGGGCTCCTCGCCGAGCACGGGATCGCCGACTTCACCTGGGCGGATCACGAGCGGTACGTCGGCATCAGCACCCTGGAGACGGTCACGCTCTGGAAGCGGGAGTACGGCCTGCGGGCCTCCGTCGACGAACTGCTCGCCGACAAGAACCGCCGCTATCTGGACCTCGCCCGCACCGCCACCCGCGTCTACCCCGAGATGCGCAAGTTCGTGGAGCTGCTGGCGGCGGAGGACGTTCCGATGGCCGTGGCCTCGGGTTCGTCCCGGGAGGCCATCACGGCGATCCTCTCCGGCACAGGCCTGGACGCCCAATTGCGTACCGTCGTCTCGGCCGACGAGGTCGGGCGCGGCAAGCCCGCTCCCGACGTCTTCCTGGAGGCGGCCCGCCGTCTGGGCGTCGCACCCGGCGACTGCGTGGTCCTGGAGGACGCGGCCCCCGGCGCCGCCGCCGCGCACGCGGCCGGCATGCGCTGCATCGCGATCCCGTATGTCACCGGCCAGGTGGACGCGCCGGAGTTCGCGACGGCGGGGCTGCTCCTGCGGGGCGGGCAGGGAGAGTTCACCGCGCAGGCCGCGTACGACTGGTTGCGCGGGGCGAAGTAGGACCCGACTCCAACGAAATCCCTGCACACCCGTTGACCCCCACCCGTCCCCTCCCTATCGTCTGGTCGATCATTCGTACGTCGTTCGGAATCTCGAACACTCGATCCGGCCCCCCACGCGGAGGAGCACCCATGGCACCGCCCCTCTCCAGACGATCCCTCCTCCAGGCCGCCGCCCTCGCCGCGGCCACCCCCGCGATCAGTCACACGGCAACCGGCCGGGCCTCGGCCGCAGTCCAGGAAGCGAAGGCCGTGACCGCCATCCCCGCCGGCTGGAGCGCTCGGCCCTTCGCCCTCGACGACGTGGCCCTGCGGCCCGGACTCTTCGCCGACAAGCGGAAGTTGATGCTCGACCACGCCCGTGGCTACGACGTCAACCGGCTGCTCCAGGTCTTCCGGGCCAACGCCGGGCTCGCCACCGGTGGCGCGGTGGCGCCCGGCGGCTGGGAGGGGCTGGACGGGGAGGCGAACGGGAATCTGCGCGGGCACTACACCGGGCACTTCCTGACCATGCTGTCCCAGGCCTACGCCGGCACCGGCGAGCAGGTGTTCGCCGACAGGATCCGCACCATGGTCGGGGCGCTGACCGAGGTGCGGGCGGCGCTGCGCAAGGACCCGGCCGTGCTGAGCGTCGCCGGGAGGTTCGGGACCGCCGCCGAGAACGTCCGCGGCTCGTACCAGTACGTCGACCTGCCCGCCGCCGTCCTCGGGGGCGCCTCCGCGATCACCCTGTCCGCCTGGGTGAAGCCCACCCACGCCGGCAACTGGGCGCGGGTCTTCGACTTCGGGAACGACAACACCCGGTACATGTACCTGGCCGCCCGCAACGCCTCCGGCGTCCCGCGCTTCGCCCTCACGACCAGCGGCCCGGGCGGCGAGCAGGGCATCGACGGCACCGCCGCGCTGCCCCTGGAGCAGTGGAGCCACCTCGCGGTCACGATCGCGGGCGGCACCGGCACGCTCTACGTCAACGGCGCCGCCGTCGGCCGCAACACGGCGATGACCCTCACCCCGGCCGCCCTCGGCACCCTCGCCAACAACTGGCTCGGCCGCTCCAACTTCGCCACCGACCCCGTCTTCGCGGGCGCCTACGACGCGTTCGACGTCTGGTCGCGCGCCCTGACCGCCGCCGAGATCAGCGACCTCCAGAGCCGCCCGGCCGCCGACGCCTCCGCCGGACGCGGCGACCTGGCGTCGTACGCCTTCGAGGAGACCTCGGGCGGCACCTTCGCCGACGCCTCCGGCCGCGGCCTGACCGCGACACTGCGCCGCACCTGGGGCGGGCCCAGCCATCCCGGGTTCCTGGCGGCGTACCCGGAGACGCAGTTCATCGACCTGGAGTCGCGGACCACCAGCGACTACACCAAGGTCTGGGCGCCGTACTACACCGCGCACAAGATCCTGCGAGGGGTGCTGGACGCCTATCTCACCACGGAGGACGCCCGGGCCCTCGATCTCGCGTCCGGCATGTGCGACTGGATGTACGCGCGGCTGTCGAAACTGCCCGAGGCGACCCTTCAGCGGATGTGGGGGCTGTTCTCCAGCGGCGAGTTCGGCGGCATCGTCGAGGCGATCTGCGATCTGCACGCGATCACCGGCAAGGCCGAACACCTCGCGCTGGCCCAGCTGTTCGACCTCGACCGGCTCATCGACAACTCCGCCGCGGACACCGACATCCTCGACGGGCTGCACGCCAACCAGCACATACCGATCTTCACCGGGTACCTGCGGCTCTACGACGCGACCGGTGAGCAGCGCTATCTGGACGCCGCCCGGAACTTCTGGGGCATGGTCGTGCCGCACCGCATGTACGGGATCGGCGGCACCAGCACGGCCGAGTTCTGGAAGGCGCGGGACGTGATCGCGGGCACGATCAGCGACACGACCGCCGAGACGTGCTGCGCGTACAACATGCTGAAGCTGAGCCGTGCCCTGTTCTTCCACGAGCAGCGGCCGCAGTACATGGACTACTACGAGCGGGCCCTCTACAACCAGGTCCTCGGCTCCAAGCAGGACAAGGCGGACGCCGAGAAGCCGCTGGTCACGTACTTCATCGGGCTGACTCCGGGCCATGTGCGCGACTACACGCCCAAGCAGGGCACGACCTGCTGCGAGGGCACCGGCATGGAGAGCGCCACCAAGTACCAGGACTCGGTGTACTTCAAGTCCGCCGACGGCGGCGCGCTGTACGTCAACCTGTACAGTCCGTCCCAACTGACCTGGGCGGAGAAGGGCGTGACGGTCACTCAGACGACCGCCTTCCCACGTGAGCAGAGCACCACGCTCACCGTCGGCGGGGGCAGCGCGGCCTTCGCCCTGCGGCTGCGGGTGCCGGCGTGGGCGACCGCCGGGTTCCGGGTGACGGTCAACGGCAGTGCGGTGAGCGGGACTCCGACGCCGGGGAGCTACTTCACCGTGTCGCGGACGTGGCGCAGCGGGGACACCGTGCGGATCTCCATGCCGTTCAGGCTGCGCGTGGAGAAGGCGCTCGACGACCCCTCGCTGCAGACCCTGTTCTACGGTCCGGTCAACCTCGTCGGCCGCAACGCCGCTACGAGCCACCTCCAGTTGGGCCTGTACCGCAACTCCGGTCTCTCCGGCGACCTTCTGCCCTCGCTCACCCCGGTGAGCGGCAAGCCGCTGCACTACACCCTCGCGGGCACGGAGTTCGCCCCGTTCTTCGAGGGCACCGAGGATCCGACCCACGCCTACTTCAAGCGCTCGGAGCCTCGGGTGGTCTTCGGCAACACCGATTCGGGCGTCGCCAACCCCGCGCGGTCCGACGGCACCACCCTGCTGGACGAGATCTGGGCCCGGGCGCCCTTCGACAGCAAGGGTGCGCTGGTCACGCGGGTGCGGTCCACCGTGAACGCGTGGGTCGCCGCGGGCCGGCTGAGCCAGGCCGACGGTCAGACCGTGGTGCGTACGGCGGAGCGGGCGACGTACGCCCGCTGAGGCAGCCGCTTGCCTACGAGCGGCGGCGAGGCTTCCCCCGCTTGGCACCCTTGGTGCCCTTGGCGCCGCCGGAGCCGCCGCGCTGGGTCCGGGCCGCTCCCGACTGGCGCCGGGGGCTGCCGCCGCCGGCGTCCGGGCGCCTGCGTTTCGGCTGCTCGGTCGGGGCCGGGGCCTGGGAGGCGGTGCGGCCGCGCGTGCTGTTGGGCGTGCGGCCGCGGACCACTCCGATGAAGTCCTCCACCTGGTCGGTCGTCGCGTCCTCCGGCCAGGACAGGGCGACGCTCGACTGGGGGGCGTCCACGAGCGGCCGGTAGGTGAGGTCCTTGCGGTGGTGGAGCCGGGCCAGCGACTGGGGTACGACGAGGAGGCCGACGCCCGCCGCGACGAGCTCGACGGCGTTTTCGGTGGTGGCGGGGCGCTCGAAGGCGGGCTGTCCCGGTGGCCGCTCCCAGTCGAGGACGTCGTCGAGGGGGTGGAAGACGACCTCGTCGGCGAGGTCGTCGACGGTCACCTCGTCGACCGCCGCGATGACGTGGTCCTTGGGGACGACGACGACCGTGGCCTCGGTGTAGAGGGGGATGGCGCTGAAGACCGTACGGTCGACCGGCAGCCGTACGATCCCGGCGTCCGCCGCCCCGTCACGGAGCGTGTCCGGCGCGTCGGCGGCGGTCACCTGGTGGAGGGTGAGGGGGACGTCCGGGAAGCGCTCGTTCCAGATCCGCACCCACTTCGAGGGGGTCGCTCCCGGGACGTACGCGAGCCTGAACGAGGGGGGTGCTTGCGAGCCTGTCACCTGGCCAGGTTACCGGCCGTGGTCGGCGGCGGTTCACTCAGTCGATACCCTGGGGACCATGACGTCGCACCAAAGCACCCAGACCATGAAGCCCGCGACCGCGGCGAAGAAGCTGGGTGTGTACCTCGAAGCCACCCCCGCCGAGTTCCGGGAGGGCGTGGTCACGCGCGCGGAGCTGAACGCGCTCCAGGCCGACCCGCCGCAGTGGCTGCGCGACCTGCGACGCGACGGCCCGCATCCCCGTCCGGTCGTCGCCCAGAAGCTGGGCGTCTCCATCGCCGGGCTGGCCCGCGGCGGCGTCACCGACCCCCTCACCACCGAGCAGATCGAGGCGCTGAAGCAGGAGCAGCCCGAGTGGCTGCAGAAGGAGCGCTCGACCCAGGCCGAGGTCCGCAAGGAGGCGGCCCGCCTCAGGCAGCGCGACGCGGACCGCGCGGCCGAGGGCTCCTGACCTGCCTGTCGCCATCGTCGGGGGGCGGGCCGCCGCCTGCGGGTGACCTGCTCGGCCCGGGCCGGACGCGGAAATCCGAATGCGCCCGATCGTCCTGCTCTGCGACCATCCCTGCATGGTCCACCGTCTGGAACCCCTGGTCATACGGCACGCCCACCGCCTCCCCTCCCCCACGGGACCCGTCGGGGAAGGTGCCGTCACGGCGCGGCAGTTCGACGCCGCGCTCATGTCGGTGGGCTTCAAGCTGTCGGCGGAGCTGCTGACCCGCCTTTCCGGGCTGTCCGAGGGCACGGTGGTGGACACCGCCGTACGGACGCTGGACACCGTGCGCGAGCTGGTCGGCGACCATGTGCGGCACAACGTGTACTTCATCGACTTCCCGGCCAATGTGCCGGACACGTACGACTTCTGGACGCGCTGCATCGCCGAGGCGCTCGCCGACGACACGACCCGGGCGAGCACGCTGGAGCAGCTGAGCGACGGTGTGGTGAACCTGCTCACCCTGCCGTCGTACGGCCGCTACCAGCACACGTACACGGAGATGCTCGGACACCACGACGAGCTGATCGCCGCGGCGGGCGACCGGATGACCGTCCTGCACCTCGGCGGCGACGCGGACGCCGAGGTCACCGCCCTGTACCTGGCGTTGGCGGGCAGCGGCACGCCGCTCGGCGAGGACGGTCTGCGGGACCTCGAGGTGCTCGCCGAGGTGTGCGTGGACGGACCGCAGCCCGAGGGGATCCCGGTGCGGGAGAGCCGTGCCGTGATCAACCGGGCCCGGCTGCGGGCCGGTTCCCAGCCGCTGCTGGACACGGTGACCGATGTGCTGCGGCTGGCCTGCGCGCTGTCGGGCGGTGACGTGACGCTGGTGGAGGCGACGCGGTTCCGGGGGCTGTCCCGGCCGGTACGCCGGGCTCTGCTGGCAGGGCTCGACACGGTGGTCGCGGCGGCCCCGGCCAAGCTCGCTGACGTCCACGCGCACCGTGAGGACTTCAAGCGGCTGGGCGAGCGGCTGCATCCGCACGAGTATCCGCAGTGGCCGCACGCCGCCGACGTGTTCGCGGTCGCGCGCGGTGAGAAGCGGGCCCCTTCCTTCGACAGCCAGGTGGAGGAGCTGCTCGGAACGGACGACGTCATCGGCGCGGTGACCCTGCTCAGGTCGGCGCCGGGCAAGCTGTTCCGCGCGCTGGACCGGCTGCTGCGGACGGCGGCCACGCAGGAGGAGCGGGACGCGGTCGTGGCCGCCGCCGTGGACGTCGCTCCACGGGTCGCCGGGCGGGTCGTGCTGTCGGTGCGTGAGCACCTGCACAACCGGGCGGAGAAGTCCCGTGCGCGCCGGGTGTTCATCAACCGGCTCGGCCGGGCCTGGGTCACGGGGGACACCCGTGCGCCCGTGCCGTCCGGCGAGCGGGAGCGCCTGATGGGCGCGCTCGACGCGGAGCTGCGGCGCCGGCTGCCGGCCCCCGGGCATCTGCTGATCGACCCGGACGTGCTCGACGTCGCGCTGCCGCTCAGTGGCAGGGCCACCGCGGCCGGGCTCGGGGTGCTGCCGCGCGGCTCGGTGTCGCCGGTCGACGGCGAGCTGCTGCGCTTCTTCGTGTACTGGAAGCAGAAGCAGCGGACCACCGACTACGACCTGTCGGCGCTGGTGCTGAGCGCCGAGTACCGGCCCGCCTTCTGGCTGTCGTACACCAACCTCAGCGAGCTGGAGGGACAGCACTCGGGCGACGTCACGGAAGCGCCGGACGGGGCCTCGGAGTTCATCGACCTGCGGCTGGACGCGGTCCGCAGCACGTTCATCGTGCCGCAGGTCAACGTCTACTCCGGGGAGGGCTTCGAGGAGGTCGAGGAGTCGTTCTTCGGGTTCATGCTGCGCGACGGCGAGCAGCGGGGGCGTCCGTTCGAGCCGCGTACCGTGCGGATGAAGTCGGAGCTGCGCGGTCCCGGCCGGGTGGCGCTGCCGCTGGCGTTCCAGCGCGGGAGGGACGGGCGCTGGCGTGCCAAGTGGCTGCACCTGTACCTCAAGGGCAATCCGTCGTTCAACCGGGTCGAGGGCAACCGGGTGTCGGTGGCGACGCTGCTGCGCGGCATCGTGGAGCGGGAGCAGCTGACGGTGCGCTATCTGACGGACCTGATGGACGCGACGGCGACGACCCTCTGGGACGGCGAGAAGGTCCCGGACGGCCCGGTCACGTACATCGGTCTCCAGCGGCCCGAGGGGCTGCACCCGGACTCGCGGATCGTGACGCCCGAAAATATGCGCGACCTGATCCCGCAGTGACTGGTACCGTGAGCCGTGGCGAGGCCATGAAGGGGGCTTCCTTCTCACCGCCGCGAGAGCGGCTTTCCTGAAACTAGTCCCCTCGCTCTCCTCGCCACCCCACTCTTCTCGTCGGCTCAGCTGTCGTAGTCGACCGTCAGTGTCTCCGAAACCGGGTAGGACTGGCAGGTCAGCACATAGCCCGCGTCGACCTCGGCCGGTTCCAGGGCGAAGTTGCGGCGCATGTCCGCCTTGCCGTCGGTGACCAGGGCACGGCAGGTGCCGCAGACGCCGCCCTTGCAGGCGAACGGCAGGTCGGGGCGGGTCCGCTGGGCGCCGTCCAGGATCGTGCGCTCCCTCGGCAGGGCGGCCGTGGTGGAGCGGCCGTCGAGGGTGACGGTGACCTGGCTGACGGGTCCCTGCGGACCGGCCTCCTCGTGGTGCACCTCGCGGACGGGCTCGTCGTCGGCGAAGAACAGCTCCTGGTGCACCCGCTCCACCGGAACCCCGAGCCCCTCCAGCACGCCCTGCGCGTCGCGGACCATGCCGTGCGGCCCGCAGAGCCACCAGTGGTCGGCGGCTGTCACATCGACCAGCGCGTCGATGAGCGTCGCGAGCCGGTCGGCGTCGATCCGGCCGGAGAGCACCTCGGCCTCACGGGGTTCCCGGGACAGCACGTGCGCGAGCTGGAACCGGGTCGGGTAGAGGTCCTTCAGATCCGCGAGCTCGTCGGCGAACATCACCGTGCCGATACGGCGGTTGCCGTAGAAGAGGGTGACGGTCGAGCGGTCGTCGGCGGCCAGGACGGACTCGGCGATGGACATCATCGGCGTGATGCCGGAGCCGGCCGCGATCAGCACATGGTGGGCCTCGGCACCGAGGTCGGGCGTGAACGCACCGGTCGGGGCCATCACCTCGACGGTGTCGCCGGGGCGTACGTCATGGACGAGCCACGACGAGAACAGGCCCCCGGGCACGACCCGCACACCGATCCGCGGACTCGACCCGACCGGCGAGCAGATCGAGTACGACCGCCGCTCGTCCCGCCCCTCGATCTCCCGCCGCAACGTCAACGACTGACCGGGCTCGAACGCGAACTCCTCGGCCAGCTCCGCCGGGATGTCGAAAGCGACGGCGACCGCGTCCGCGCACAGGGGCGTCACCGCGGCGACGCGCAGGAGGTGGAAGGCCGGACGGCGGCGGGCGCGCGGGCGTACCGACGCAGCCGTCTGTGCTTCCTTCAGGCCTTCCATTCAGATCTCCTTGACGTACTCGAACGGCTCGCGGCAGGCGCGGCAGCGCCACAGGGACTTGCAGGACGTGGCGGCGAAGCGGGACGTCTCCTCGGTGTCCGCCGAGCCGCAGCGCGGGCAGGTCACCGCGTGCCGGGTGGGTGACAGGACGAGCGGGACGGGGCCGCCGTTCCGCGGGGCGGGGCCCGGTGGGGCGATGCCGTGCTCGGTGAGCTTGCGGCGGCCTGCCGGGGTGATCCAGTCGCTGGTCCACGGCGGGTCGAGGACCGTGCGGATCTCCACGCGCGCGTACCCCGCGTCACGCAGCCGTGCCGCCACGTCCGCCCGCATCTCGGCCATCGCCGGGCAGCCCGAGTAGGTGGGCGTCAGGCTCGCGACCACCGTGCCGTCCCCGGTCAGTTCGATGTCGCGCAGGACGCCCAGGTCGGCCAGGGTGAGCATGGGCAGCTCGGGGTCCGGCACCTGCTCGGCGATGTGCCGGGCGCGCCGGGCGTCGGGGAGGGTCGTCACCATGTCGCCTCCGGGTGGGCGCGGGCCACGCCCTGCAACTCGGCCAGCAGTGGGGCGAGATACTCGGTGTGCTCGCCGTCGCGGCCGGATCCGGGCAGCGGGCGGTAGACGGGCATGGGCAGTCCGGCGGCCCGGGTGACCTGGCGCAGGACGGCGACGACCTCGTCCCGTACGTCGAAGGCGGTGAACAACTCCCCCAGGTAGGGCGCCACTTGTTCCAGGGCCTTGCGGGTCCGGCGGTGGGACTCCTCCGTGCCGTCGCCCAGGCGCACCGTCCACTCCGCCGCGTACTGCCGGTGGTAGGCCAGCTCCTTGACGCCCTTCGCGGCGATGGCGGCGAGCACGGGGTCCGGGTGGGACGCCAGCCGCTCGAAGTGGGCGAGGCGCCAGCTGGAGAGCAGCAGGAGCCGCACGATGGAGAACGCGAAGTCGCCGTTGGGCACCTCGGCCAGGCGTACGTTGCGGAAGTCGCCGGCGTCGCGGAAGTAGGCGTAGGCGTCCTCGTCGCGGCCGGTGCCGTCGGTCTGGCCGGCGCGGGAGTAGAGCAGTCGGGCCTGGCCGAGGAGGTCGAGGCCGATGTTGGCCAGCGCCACCTCCTCCTCCAGCTCGGGAGCGCGGGTGATCCACTCGGCGAGGCGCTGGGCCGAGACCAGGGCGTCGTCGGCCAACGCGACGCAAACGGCGGCCAGTTCACCGGCGTCGACACCCTCGGGCACGGTGGTGTCCACGCCGTGCAGCGGGTCCTCGAAGCCGGTGCCGTAGGCCCAGCGGGCGTCGTCCTCGTGTCCCTCGGCGAGGGTCATGTAGACGTGGTCGTCACTCATGCCCTCTCCTTCAGATGTGCGGGACGTCGTCGGGGATGTCGTAGAACGTCGGGTGGCGGTAGACCTTGTCGGCGCTCGGCGCGAAGAACGGGTCCTTCTCGTCGCGGGTCGAGGCGGCGATGTGCTCGGAGCGCACCACCCAGATGGACACGCCCTCGTTGCGCCGCGTGTACAGGTCGCGCGCGTGGGTGAGTGCCATCCGGTCGTCGGCGGCGTGCAGCGACCCCACGTGGACGTGGTTGAGTCCGCGCTTGCCGCGCACGAACACCTCGTACAGCGGCCAGTCCCGCTTCTCGGACGGCGTCCCGGAGGCCTTCTCGGGGGTCATGCCACCGCTCCCTTCTCCGCGCGGGCGGCCTGCTTGGCCGCGTGGGCGGTGGCCGCCTCCCGCACCCAGGCGCCCTCCTCGTGGGCGCTTCTGCGTCGTTGCATCCGCTGGTCGTTGCACGGGCCGTCGCCCTTGATGACCCGCATCAGCTCGTCCCAGTCGGGGGTGCCGAAGTCGTGGTGACCGCGCTCGGCGTTCCAGCGCAGCTCGGGGTCGGGCAGGGTGACGCCGAGCTTCTCGGCCTGGGGGACGGTCATGTCGACGAAGCGCTGCCGCAGTTCGTCGTTGCTGTGCCGCTTGATCTTCCAGGCCATGGACTGCGCGGAGTTGGGCGAGGAGTCGTCGGGCGGGCCGAACATCATCAGCGACGGCCACCACCAGCGGTTCACGGCGTCCTGCACCATCTCGCGCTGGGCGTCGGTGCCGCGCATCATCGTCATCAGCAGCTCGTAGCCCTGCCGCTGGTGGAACGACTCCTCCTTGCAGATCCGCACCATCGCGCGCGCGTACGGCCCGTAGGAGCTGCGGCACAGCGGGACCTGGTTGCAGATCGCCGCGCCGTCCACGAACCAGCCGATCACTCCGACGTCGGCGAAGCTCACGGTCGGGTAGTTGAAGATCGACGAGTACTTCTGGCGGCCCTCGACGAGCCGGTCCGTCAGCTCCGCGCGGTCGGTGCCCAGGGTCTCGGCGGCCGAGTACAGGTACAGCCCGTGTCCGGCCTCGTCCTGCACCTTCGCGAAGAGGATCGCCTTGCGGCGCAGGGAGGGCGCCTTGGTGATCCACTCCCCCTCCGGCTGCATGCCGATGATCTCCGAGTGGGCGTGCTGCGCGATCTGGCGGACCAGCGTCCTGCGATAGCCGTCCGGCATCCAGTCGCGCGGCTCGATCCGCTGGTCACGCGCGATCGTCGCGTCGAAGTGCTCCTGGAGTCCCCCCAGCGGGGGCGCCTCGGCGGCGTGTGATGTCGTCATCGATACCAGCTTCCCCAACCGACCATTCGTTCGGTACCAGTGTGACTGGTTTCGCCTGGCGGAGCAAGACCCTTCGTCCCCGCCAAGAACGGCCCAGGACACCCCCGTGGGGTACCTGGGCCGTTCGGCTCGTCCGAGTCCACAGCGTCACACGTCGGGCACCTTCAGCTTGTCCCAGCTGACCCTGCCGGGGATGCCGTCCGCGTCCTTGCCCTTGAATCCGAGCTTCTGCTGCCAGGCGGCGTAGGAGCGGCGGTCGGCCTCGGTCCACTCCGGGCTCGGGCCCTCCTCGTAGCGGCCGCATCCCTCGGCGACCAGGCGGCGGCCCATGGCCGTGACGATCGGGGACTTCCGGCCGACCTGGAAGAAGCCGCTGCCGGGGAACGGCACGTACTTCGGCTTGGGCGCCGGCTTCGGGTCCGGGGTGGTGTCGCCGCCCCCGCCGCCGCCCTTCAGCCGCTGCGCTATGCGCTTGCGCATACCGTCCATCGTGAAGCCGCGCGGGTCCGTCTTGCCCGGCTGCCACTCCTTGTGGCCGATGACCGAGCGCTCGCTCCAGCCGTGGTGTCGGCAGATCGCGGCGGAGACCTTCTCGATGGCCTCCTTCTGCGCCTCGGGCCAGGGGTCCTTGCCGTCGCCGAGGTTGATGCACTCGAAGCCGTAGAAGCGGGCGTTGCCGTCGGTGTCGGCCTCGTTGTCGTGCGGCAGCTTCGACTCGTTGATCACGGCGCGCAGGACGTCGCTGTCGCCGAGTCCGGCGTGGTTGGCGCGGCCGTTGCCGACGAGGTGGATCTCGCCCTTCTTGTCGATGACGCCGTGGCAGAGCGGGCCGGGCAGGCCGGAGTAGCCGTTGTAGCAGATGTTCACCGAGGCCTCGGTGCCCTTGGTGACGGTGTGGTGGATCATCACGCCGTTCACCGGGCCCCAGGCGCCCTTGCTGTTGCGGTTGTGGGTGCGCCAGCTGCGCACCTCGTGGACCGTGAGGCCTTCCGCGCGGAGGATCTCCACCATCTTCGACGCGCTCAGGGGCTTCGCCATCACTCGTCTCCTTCCGCCGCCGCCTCCGCGTCCGCGGTGGTCTGCGACCTCCCGCCGGACGGGTCCTCCGCCAGCTGCTCCTCACGGCGCGCCTGCTCCTCCGCCGCGAGCGTCGCCTCGTCGGCGGCCGGGATGCTGCCGGCCAGCGGGTTGAAGGCGAGCCTTAGGTCGACGGTGCCACCCTCGCCCTTGACCAGGGCCAGCGGCGCGAACCCGCGCACGATGCCGGAGGGCCCCTGGAGCAGCGGGCGGCGCGCGGTGTCCGTGGGCCACTCGACGCGGCCGGTGGCGGTGCGGGCGGGGATGATCCAGTGGTCGCCGGTGCGGTACGTGGCGCCCTTGGTGAAGTACACCTCGACCCCGTCCTCCAGCGGCAGCCACTCCCCCTCCGCGACGGGGATCGCGCCGCCCTTCAGCGCGGTCGTACGGCCCTTGCGCCTCGGTCCGCCGTGGTGGTCCCAGCGGCGCAGGAACGGGTTGAGGTGGGGCAGCCGGCCGACGGACCGGTCGGGCTCGGCGCTGAGGCGGACGCGGCGGCCGGGCAGGTCCAGTTCCTCGACCCGCAGCAGCGGCAGGGGCTCCAGGCGCGAGGCGTACGCGGTGTCGACGAGCTCCACGTGGTCGCCGACGTCCAGGTCCAGCTTGTCGTCGTGCCCGAGAGAGGCCAACTGCACCCAGGTGCCGTCGAGTTCGTCGACCGGGAAGACGACCGAGCCGTTCTCGCGGGACCACTTGAACGTGGCGTCCTTCGCCTCGCCGCCCGCGTGCACCTCGACGCGGTACAGCTGGTTCTCCGGGCCCCGGTAGCGGGCGTCCGGCCTGACCAGGCAGGGGTCCTCGTCGGCGTGGTCGGGCCGCTCGCTGCGGGCGGCCAGGCGTGCGGTGGGCGCGGACTGCTTCTGCGCCCACTTGTCGAAGGCGGCGCGGACGACCTCCTTGGAGGGGTCGGTCTCCTCGATGTCCAGCGCGGCCAGCGACAGCGGCAGCACCTGCCAGACGACCTTCACACGGGCCGCGGTGTCGGGCATCGCCGCGCCGAGCGCGACCTCGCGCAGTGCCGGGTCCTCGGCGGCGGACACGGCGCGCTCCCAGACGTTCAGGTAGACCACGAACGGCGAGGTGGCGGGCGAGGGCAGCCGGTCGCCGGGCTTCTCCGGATCGCGGAAGCCGTCGGGCTGGTCCCAGTAGGTCCAGTACGCGGGCGGAGCGGCGGCGTCCTCCGCCTGCTCGTCGGCGCCGTCGTCAGGGACGGGTACGCCGGGCGCCGGGCGGGTCGCGTCGAGAAGGATGCCGTCGACGTAGTAGCGGCCGCCGCGGATGTGCAGCGTGTCGATGTCGTGCTTGCCACCCACGTAGTCGATCTTGAAGCCCGCGGCGTCCCGCGGTCCGCCGTGCCGGCCGATCAGGTCGGCGGCGAGGGTGCGGGCCTGGTGGAGCTGGATCGCGGTCTGCTCATTGATGTCGGCGTCGAGCTGAACACGCCCCTGCTGGGCGACGACCGCCGAGTAGTGCCGTTCCGGGCGGAACGTGAGGCGGGAGAGGTCAGCGTGCATGAAGGGGGTCCCCCTGGTTCAGGAAAGTGCGGGCAGGGCTTACGGCGGCGGCGCTCACGTCGCGACTCATGGCCGGCATCACGTCACGTAGAGGATCCCGGCGTCCGTGCCCGCCGGGGTGTACTCCGCGAGCCGTGCCCTGAGGCCGTCCTCGCGCTGCGGCCGGTGCAGGTCGTGGAAGGCGCCCATCTCGGCGCCGTCGTCGCAGCCGCGCCGGATCTCCTCGGCGCACCGGTCGGCGAGCAGCCCGTACCAGGGCGTGCCGTACCGCTCGGAGGTGAACAACGGCCGTACACGACCGGCCTGTTCGGGCCCGGCCAGGTCCGGCTGGCAACGGTACCGGCGTGGGGTGCGCGACCCCGGCGGCACGTACGAGTACCGGATGCAGCCGATGCCGCGCCGGGCCACGTGGAGACGGCCGGTGAGGACCGAGTTCTCGGCGATGCGCACCGCGTGCGTGTGGATCTCTCCGATCACGGTGGTGCGGTGCAGATGCAGTACGGCGTGCGCGTGCCGGCAGTCCGGCGCGGACAGGGCCTCGCGATCGCTGCCGGTGGCGTCGAGGATGCTGTCGCGCAGGTGGATGTCGAGCGGCTCCTCGCTCACCTCGTCGCCGATGACCTCGATGGTGCCGAGGATGCTGTGCTCTACCTGGAGGCACGCGGTGGTGCGCTCCAGGACGATGCTGGGCTCCTCCGGCGAGTGCGGATCGCACTCGGGTTCCAGGGACCAGCCGGGGACGAGCGTGGAGTGCCGGACGACGACGGCGCCCATCGGGCCGGTGACGTTGATGCCGCGTCCGGCGACGAGCAGCCCGTCGAGGACGATGCGCGGACGCTCGTGCGGGGCGCAGTCCTCGGACACGGCACGGATGTTGAGGGCGTCGGGGCGGTTGCTGTACCAGTCGAGCAGGCGTATCACCGGCCGGGTGCCCTCGGCGGCACGCACTTCGAGCCGGTCGCCGGGGTCGAGGTCGAAGTCCAGCTGCTCCTGGTAGGCGCCGCTGTGGGTGATCTCGATGATGCCCGCGGGGCCGGTCCGGTCGGCGCGGCGCTCGTGCTGCCAGGCCCGGTAGGCGTCCATGATCTGGCGGTACGGCTGCCCGGGGCCGACCCGGTAGACCTCGGCGTCCGGCCGGGGCTCGCGGTCGAGGCGGTCGTACTCGCCGCCGCCCATGTCGGCCGCGGACGCGTGGTGGTAGTCCACCCACACGCCCTGGCGGGGCGCCGACCGCGACCCGAACGCGATCCGCCCGAGCTCCGGGTCGACGGCGACCTGCCCGCGCTTGGGCCGATAGCGCCACTCGGACAGGTCGGCGACCACGATGTCCGACGGCGGTACGGGCCGGTCCTCGCCGTCGCGCCGGATGACGAGGCTCTTGCCGGGGCCGTAGTAGTCGGCGAGCCGGTCGTGGAGCTGTCGGCGGGTGACGAACGCCGGGACGTTGTCGATGGTCGCGATGTGGGTGGGCGACGGCTCCGGGAACGGCTTGGTGACCAGCGGGGTGTCGTTGCCGAGGATCGAGAAGGTGTAGAGGTTGCGGGCGCGGTCGATGCAGTAGGCCGGGGACCGGGTGAGCGAGTGCGCCTTCAGCCGCCAGACGAAGAGCGCTACGCCCGCCGGAGTCCAACCGCCCTGCCGGTGCCGCGAGTTGGCCCGGCGTACGTCGACCGTGCGCGCCGTCGCGCCGAAGGGGCCGCCCGCGAGGTCGAGGGCGGAGTTGTCGCGCAGGTCGACGAGACGGCCGCGCTCGGTGCGGTGCCCTGCGCCCAGCTTCACCGGCTGGGTGTGGGAGACCTGCCGGGACAGCTCGACGGCGCGGGCGGGCCAGCCGGTGACCTGGTCGGAGAGTTCCTCCAGGAGGTGGAGGGTGCCCTTGCGGCGGCGGTTGGCCACGGTGGCGGCGACGTCGGCGCGCGGGGCGACGGCCTCGGCGAGGGCGGCGCGGCCTCCCTCGTGCAGGCCGGTCGTCAGGACCCGCTCGTAGCCGGGCAGGGTGCGATAGCCGACCAGGTCGCCCAGGTACGGCAGCACCCAGGGCGCCGCGGTCTCGACGAACAGGTCCTCGTAGCCCTGCCGGACGCCGTCGCGGATCCGGTCGAGCTGCTCGGCGATCACCGCGAGCAGCGCGCGCAGCTGTTCGCCCTCCTCGGCGTCGCGCAACAGGTGCCAGCGGGGCAGCAGCGCGGCGAGTCCGTCGGGTTCCCTGGACGTGCTCGCCGGGGCCGAAGACTCCAACCGGACGTCTGGGGACATCACTTGACCTCCGTCAGAATCAGGGTGTCCGCGGCCCTCGGCGACAGCATCGCGAGCTGCGCCGGGCGGATGCCGCGGAAGACGAACACCGAACGGCCCTTGGCCAGGCGCCGGGTGTCGGTGATGTCGGGATTGAGGCGCAGGAGTTCGGCGAGCGGGACGCCGTACCTGGCGCAGATCTCGGACAGCGTCTCGCCGCCCGCGGCACGCACCGTGTGGACCTTCTCGTCGTACGTCGCCTCGCGCGCCGCAACGGATGCCCTGGGCGGGCCGGGGTCGCCGAGGACGCCGGTGAGTTCCTCGGGAGTGGCGGACGCGGGGACGCCGGTGAAGACGTCGACGTCCACGTAGTCCACCCCGGGCACGGAATGGGCGGTGGCGAGGACGTCGGAGAGCCGGGCGGGACGCCCCAACTCCCTTCCCTCGTAGCCGAGTCGGGCGTGCAGTGCCTGACGCAGCCGGGGTTCGACGAACTCCCAGGCGTGATCCTCGGCCACCTTCACCCTGGCCGCGACGAGCAGCAGGACCAGCTCGCGCACGTCGACCCGCACGGGGAGGTTGAGGTCACCGTACTCGGTCAGCGCGCCGCGCAGAGCCCTGAGGGTGTCCGAGTCGCCGTCGATCGGCACGTCGTCCGTGCCGGCGACCGTCACATGCAGCACGCGGCGCCGGCCGTCGAAGAGCTCACGGGCCGCGGCCCGTCCGATGCCGGCGCGGGAGCGGGCGAAGTCCTCGTAGTCGGACGCGGAGACCAGGCGGTCGAGCGCCGACACGGCGAGCGGGATCGTACGCCGGGTCAGGCCGGGGCCGTCCGCGTCCGCGCCGCCCTTCGCCGGGCGCGGGTTGGTCACCTGGGTGACGCCGAGCGGCCGGGTGAGGGGCTGGGTGACGCGGTCGGCGGCGACGTTGGCGGCCTTGCCGGTGCCGAAGCGGTACCGGGCGCGGATGTTCTCGTGGCCGGACGGCAGTCGGGCGCCGTTGACGCCGTCGCCGAAGGTCACCGTCGTACGGCCGTCCGCGGTGGAGCCGGTGATGTAGACCCGTTCGACGGGGCCGCGTCCGGCGAGGCTGTCGACCTCGTGCCACAGGACGCCGTCGACCCGGACCTCCAGCACCGGTGTGGCGCCGAGGGGGTTGTCGTCGGCGAGCCAGGTGAGCGGGGACTGCCACAGTGCGAACGTCTGGTTCACGCGGTCCGAGTCACCGCTGCCGATGGCCTCCTCGCGGCTCTCGCCGTGGGTGGCCTCGACGACGTTGCCCAGGATCCGGACCGTCTCGCGGCGGTAGCGGTGGGCGAGGTCGGCGGTCAGGGTGAGCCTGGTGTGGACGTGGTCGCCGGGCAGCCGCGGGTCGACGGCCGCGTCGGCGGCGGCGACGGTGACGACCTCGGTGGCCCGCACACCCGCCGTGCCCGGGATGTCGCTGCGCTCACCGGTGACGACGAGCGTACGGCCGGCGCGCAACCCGTCGTACAGCTGGGCGAGTTCGACCTCGTTGCCGTGGACGTCCTCGCCGAGCGGTTCGTCGGCCAGGCGCAGGGGTTCACCGGCCGCGTGGACGGTGGTGTCCCGGATGTGCGAGAGCAGGACGTCGAACTCGTCCAACCACGGTTCGGCGAGGGTGAGTTCGGTACCGCGCCCGGTGATGCCGTAGTTGGTGTACGCCGCCGTACGGGCCGCGACGACCTGGGTGGTGACGAAGTCGAGCTTGTCGTCGCCGGGAATGCCGCCCTGGGCGCCCTTCGCGGGGCGCTGGATCGCGACCCAGCTGCCCACCGTGATGCCGGTGTGGACCGTGTCCAGCTGGAGGACACGGCGGTTGAGCGGCTCCGGCTTGCTGGCGATCACGACCTCGACGTTCGGCTCGGTGGTGCCCACCGTGTACTTGAGGCTCACCTCGTACTCGCCGTGCGTGAACTGCTCGCTCGCGTTCGGCCGCAGGGCGATCTGCTCGGACGTGCCGTTGTGCACGCCGACGTGGACCAGCCCCTCGTCGTCCGGCCGGGACACGAAGAGCGTCCGCTCGGGCAGACCGGACTGCAGGCGTGCCGTGACACCGGGCTCCTGGGAGTCGGTGGGCCGACGGTTGAGCCAGTTCAGGTCACGGTCCTGCCCGGAGCGCACCGACAGCTCGACCTGTCCCGTGCCGAGCGGGAAGGTCAGCGGCTGGGCGACCGGCAGGTTCTCGGCACGCTGGTCGGAGCTGCTCCCCTCTACGTACTGGAACTCGGCCCGGACCGGGCTCCTGCCCGACGTGTCGTACACGACCCGCATACTCGCCAGCACCGCCCCGGTCAGCGGCCAGTCGGCGGTCCGGATGACCCGCCCGCGGTCGTCCTGGACGGGCTTGAGCGGGGCGGTCGCGCCGAAGGGGGCGGCAGTGACACGCATGGCGAGCAGTTCGCGCAGGAGCTGGGGGGTGCCGGGGGCGGCGGCTGTCCGCCATGCCGGGTAGAGGGTGCCGAGGGAGGGGTTGAGGGCGGAGAGCAGGCGGGCGGTGTCGGTGCCGGGAAGCTGACGGCCGCTGCCTCCGCGCGGGGCGGGCGTTGAGGCGCGTAGGGCGGGTAGAACAGCGCCCAGTGCCTGTAGAGCAGCGGTGCGCGCATCGCCCCTAAGGGGCGCGGGGCTGTATCGATCTGCGGCTCCGCCGCGGGGCGCGACCAGCCCCAACGGCGCCGCAGACGAACGACTACCCGTCTCATCCGTCTGCGCCGGTGCCAACTCCAAGGCACGATCGCCCAGTTCCGCCAGCACCGCCTCCAACTGCTCGAACCAGGCGGCGACGTCAGGGTAGGGCTCTGCCAACACCTGAGCCTCACCAAGACGCGCCACCGGCTCCGCCAGCCGGGCCGCGAGCCGCTCGGGCGTCTTGATGCCCTCCAGGTCCTCCCTCAGGGGCGCCAGCACCTGGTCCTCGAAGTCCTCGATCAGCCGGCTGACGGGCCGAGGATTCGGCACCTCGGGCGTAGGCGGCTCATCCCCCGGCTCCCCCGGAGCGGCCGGATCGGCGGTCCAGCGCCGTACCTCGTCGACCAGCTCCTTCAGCGTCGGCGGCGCGGACTTCGGCAACGAGATCGCCGTGATCTCGTCCTCCCGATCGAGCCGCGCCTTGGCGACGGGCAGCAACGTCCGTTCCCCGCCCGCCTGTTCACCGAAGACGAAGAGCAACTGGTCGCCGGTCTGGAGCGAGTTCGCCGTGCCCTCGATGAACAGCTCCGAGCGACGCTCCAGGTCCGCGGGAGTGACGAGGGAGGGACGCCGACGGCGCACCTTCAGCTCGTTCCAGTCCCAGCGGGCCGTCAGATCACGGCTGGTCTCGAAGGTGAGGGACTGCTCGTCCGCGGACGCGGGCACGCTGTGGCTGCGGGCACCGCGTGGAATGGTGACCGGCAGCGCCTCCGCGCGCGGGTCGCGTTCCAGCGTGTACGCCAGATGCGTGGCGGCGGCGACGCCGGGACGCGGGCGGTGGCCGACGAGACGGCCGAGCAGGACCAGGGAACGGTGCTCGTTGGCCGTACGGACGTAGGCCTCGTCGGCGATGCGCTCGGAGTGGAAGGTGAGCAGGTCACCGAGGACGGCGGTGGCGTCGAGGAGGCCGATCGCCGGGTCGTCCGGGGTGCGCACGGTCAGCCCGTCGAGAGCCGGGTAGGCGGGTGAGGCGAGGCGGTCGAGGAGGGCGGCCCGGAAGGAGCCGTACTCGCCGACGCGGTAGTCGAGGGCCGTACGGCCGGGCGGGTTGTGCACGGGGGCCGGCGCGAGTCGCTCGTCGTGGCCGCCGCGGCAGGCCCCGCCGCAGGCGCAGTCGTCGATCGTCGGGTCCGTCGTCACCGGGCACCTCCCAGGGAAATCGCCAGCCGGCCGTTCTCCGGCCGGTCCGGGTCGTTGTCGCAGGTGGCGATCTCCAGCGGGCCGAGCCGCAGCACGCCGTCCTCCCTCTCTCCTCGGTCCGGCTCGAACAGCCTTTGCAGTCGGGTGACTTGGACGCTCTCGACGCCGGGCACGGCTGCCGCGACGGCGACGAGCCGGCTGAGCCGTACCGGTTCGCCGAAGGTGAGCGCGTCCGGGTGGAAGAAGCCGAGGCGTCCGCCCGGGAGGCGGCCGTTGCCCAGGACGCGGTACAGCTCGGCCAGGATCTGCCCGTGCTGGTGGCCCGGCGCGGCGCACACGGTCAGCGCGATGTCCAGCGGCACGAGCCGCGCGCCGTCGACCACGAGGTCGTGGCCGATGCGCCGGTACGGCTCGAGCGACTGGGCGACCGAGGCCAGCAGCTCGGCCGACGGGGCGCCGGCGCCGTACGCGTCGATCGCGACCTGCGCCTCCTGGACGCTGCCGGTCCAGCGCAGCTCCGCCGCCGCCCGCTGGACGCCGGGCAGGGCGGTGGCGAGGGCCGCGTAGTCGTCGGCGGTGACGGCGCGCAGCCGGGTGCGGCGCAGGTCGAGCGGGGCCAACTGGCGTACCTGCTCGACGGGTTCGGGTGCGGTGCCACCGACGGCCGGGAGCGGGTTGCGGACCACGGCGGCGGGCGGCGGGTCGCAGTCGGGCTGGACGACGAGGTGGTTGATGGCCTCCGCACCGACGTTGCCGGCCGTGCCGCCGCCGAGGCGGTAGTGCAGGGCGAGGCGGGACCCGGGGGTCGGCCTCGCGCCGTGCCGTCCGTCGCCGAAGCGCAGCGCGAGCCGGCCGTCGTCCTCCAGTTCGCCGACGAAGTGCCGGTCGCGGGGGCCGCTGTCGAGCAGGTCGCGGCGCGGCTCCCAGACGGAGGTCTCGCCCTCGTCGACGCGTACGGCGGGCAGGGCGTGCCGCGGGTCCTGGGCCAGGGCGTCGGTCGCGGAGCCGCGCAGCACCGGTTCCTCGGGGTGCAGTCCGGCGGCGTAGACGGGCCCCCAGCTGTGCGCGATCTCCCAGGCGATGTGCCCGTCGAGGACGGTGCCGGCTCGGGCGCGGGCCGTGAGGACCTCGACGCGGCGCAGTTTGGCGTCGAGCAACTCGTCGTTGCGGTGCAGGAGTTCACGCAGGGCGCGGACGGGGTGGCGGTGGAGTTCGATGTGCTCCAGGATCCTCAGGCCGTAGATCACGGTGAGTTCGTCGATCTCCTGCTCGGAGAGTCCGTCCCGGTCGCGGGCGCTGCGCCACAGTTCGACGAGACGCTGACGGACGCGTCCCGGGATCGCCGCGATTCGCTCGGCCTGTCCGGCGGCGACGGTGGCCGGCTCGGGGAACGGCACCGTCTGCGCGACGGGCGCGCGACCGAGGAGGGGACGGAAGCGGGGTCGGATGCCCGGGTGGACGGACTGGGCGAGCAGCGTGCGCAGGGCCGCGGCCTGGGCGTACGCCGTTCCGGGCACGACGCGTTCGTGGCGCTGGCCGGCGCGTTCCAGGCCGAGCCCGGCGCGGTTGGTGGCCGCCTCGCCGACGACCTCGAAGAGTTCGCGGACGTCGTCGGCGGTGAGGGCCTCGCCCGATTCCGCCTGATCTGTCAGGGAGTTGATGAGCCGGGCGGGGGCGTTGCCCTCGTCGCGGTCGTGGCAGCCGAAGGCGGGAGGGTCGCAGGGGGCGACCTCGGCGGGGGCCTGCGGGACGGTGGACGTCTCGGGGAGCCCGTGCAGGGTGCGGCCGTGGTCGACGAGGACGACGTTGCCGCGGGCGAGGGAAACGTCCTCGACGGGGAGGCAGTCCCGGCCGCCGCGGGTGGTGAGGCAGAGCGGGAAGCGCAGGGCGTCCTCGGCGGCCCAGGTGACCTCCAGGACAGGCTGGTCCTCGATGCGGTCCACGGCCGGGGTGACGGAGGTCAGACGGACGGCCTGACGGTGGCCGGGGTCCGCGTCGCCGGGAGTGCCGGTGCGGGGGCCCTTGACCTCCTCCAGGACGAGCACGTCACCGGGCTTCAGGTCGAGCCGGCGGTCCCGGCAGGTCTCCGGGTCGACCCACGCGTCGCGCAGGGTGGCGGAGGTGGCGCCCTTCGGCAGGGTGCACACCTCGCCGCCCCAGCTCCACAGCCGGATCGCGTTGTGGGCGACGCGCAGCTGAAGCGGGTCGGCGGTGACGACCGGTTCGAAGACCTCCACCGAGCCGCGCTCGTCGAGGTCGCCGAGGTCGGCCTCGTCGATGACGGTGCCGGGCTCGGGACGGTCGTGCGGGTCGAGGGTACGGACGTCGACGGAGGCGAAGCGGTACGTCCCGGGCGCCAGGGTGTGGTCACCGGCGATCTCGACGGCGACGTACGCACGCGCCGCGCACCCGTCGTGCATCGCGTAGTCGATCAGCCGGACGTGCCGCCGTACGGAGACCCGGCGGCGGGCGGTGTCGAGGTAGGCCTCGGTGGCCACCGCGTCCTGCTGGTAGCTGATCTGGTCACCGGTGTACGCGAGCAGTTCGACGAGGGTCACGCCGAGGTCGGCGGGGTTGCGCTCGACCCAGTCGGGTGTGGTGAGCGCGAGGCGGTCCAGGAGCAGCTTGCGGATGGTGTCGTAGTCGCGGGCGGTGTAGTCGACGACGGGCGCGGCGGGGAAGTCCGCCCGGTCCGGCTCGTCCTCCTCGCAGTCGAAGGGGGTCGGGCGGTCGGGCCGGAAGGCGAAGGTCGCCCGGTGGTAGCGCTGGTCGAAGCCGCGGAAGGGCTCGGTGCCGGGGCGGCCGTACGGGTCGGTCTCGACCAGGGAGAGCCGGTAGCGGGAGGTGTCGCCGGCCTTGTCGAGGGTGACGTAGAGCCGGTCGTCGAGCTCGGGGTCCTCCTCGCGCTCCACGCTGACGTCCACGGCGGTGATGCCGGTGATCCTCCGGCCGCCGTCGATGCGGACGTTCTCGGGGCCGAGGCCGTGCGGGGCCTTGCCGAGGAAGGTGACGGTGAGCAGCAGGCCGTCGTCGCTGACCTCGACGGCGTCGACGCCGCCCAGCTGGGCGGCACGGACCTTGGCCCGGCGGGAGGTGGCGGTCGTGCCGGTCATGCCGTGGCCCTCCCTTCGAAGACGTCGTCGCGTCGGGCGCCGTCGGCGCGTACGACGTACGACAGGTACACGCGGACGACGTTGTCCTCGCTGACCACGTCGAGGGCCTCCACCTCGATGAGATCGCCGAGCCAGCGCTGGAGCGAGGCCTGCACGGAGAGTTCGAGGGTGCTGATCAGCTCGGGGCTGGTCGGGGCGAAGACCAGGTCGAGGAGGCCGCAGCCGAAGTCGGGGCGCATCACGCGCTCGCCGGGGCTGGTGAACAGCAGCTGCTCGATGAGGTCGTGGACGTGTTCGCCGTGCCTGGCGTGCGCGGTACGGCCGCGGCGGTCCGCGCGGAAGGGGAACGCGAGGTCGGAACGGGGCCTGGTGCCCCGGCTCGTGGGGCTCATCGGACGGTCACCTTTCGCTGCGCGGCCTGGACGACGGGCGGCCCCTGCGGCACGAAGGCCGCGGTGAAGCAGGCGGCCGCGGAGGTGTCGAGCAGCACGGGCGCGCCGTCGACGGTGATACCGGAGCCGGCGGCGGTCCAGCGGACCGTCACGCATGGCGAGGGCACGCCGTTCACGGTGTGCGGGCAGCCGGTGATCACATAGCTGTGCGCGGCTGTGGCGACGGCGGCGCCCGCGAGGCGTACGCCGCCGGAGGGTGTGCCGGCGGGCGCGGCGCGGCCGCCGTGCGGGCAACCGATCACGGCACCGGCGTCGAGCAGAGTCCCGGACATTGTCTTGTGTCCCCCGTCTTTCCTCATCGCTTGGAGAGCACGGTCAACTGGCCCTCGTTGATGGTCACTTCGTTGCCGCGCAGCAGGATCTCGGCGCCCGCGCCGGTCGAGATGACCACGGCCTCCCTGGTGATACGGATGTATGCGCCGCCCTGGGCCTGAAGCAGGATTCCCTGCTCGGCGCCGGGCGTGTCGTTCATGACGAGCTTGTGCGCCTGCGGCGTCTGTACGACGACGGGCTTGTTCGGCGAGTTGGCCTGGAGCTCGCGACGCGCGTCGGGCGGCAGCTCGTCGGCGGCGCCGTACCAGCACCCGGTCCACACCGGGAAGCTGGGGTCCCCCTGCTCGAACTCCACCCACACTCCGGACCCCGGGAGCGGCACCACGAACTGCCCCGACTCGGGTCCGGTGAACGGCAGGCAGGGCAGCGCCCACGTCGACGGCTCGTTGCCCAGGACGTCCGGGACCTCGACGGTGATCCGGCCGATGCGCAGCGGGTCGTCGTTGCTGACGACGCGGCCGCGGAACTTGCCGAGGTAGCGATTGCTGGGTGCCGCCATGGTGGGTTGCTCCTGGTCGGTGGGTCTGTGGTCGGTGGGTCTGTGGTCGGTGGGTCTGTGGTGGCTGGGGGGTCAGGGCCGGACGTAGTCGCTGCGCGCTTCGAGCCCCTCCCTGGAGAGGGTGAAGTTCTGCTGGTAGGAGCCCGGACGCAGGTTGTGTGTGACGGACTTGACGAAGTAGTCGCCGTCGTAGGCCCGTCCCGAGCCGCGTACGCCGACGAGCTGGCGGGGCTGGAGGATGTAGCCGTGCCGGATGACGTCGAGGGAGCCGGAACCGGAGACGACGTCGGCGGACACGGCGGCGCGGGCGAGGAGTTCGGCCTCGGCCTGCTCGCGCTGGTGCTTGGCGGTGCCGGAGAGCGTCCTGCGCTTCAGGGCCGGGGTGGGCCGCTTGCCGAGGGGCGGGCGCAGCGGGCTGATGGACGGCTGCGGGAGCAGGTCCGACTGCCGGGTCTCGGGGTTCTGCCAGCGGGCCTGCGGCTCTTCGCGGGCGGTGCCGTCGTAGGCGAACGTCAGCTGGTCGACGGTGGAGTTGGCGTCCATGTTGACGTTGAGGGCGTGCTGGCGGATGCCGAGGCGGATCTCGGGTCCCCAACGGGCGGAGGACTGGCCGGGGTTGGGTCCGGGTTCGAGATAGAAGGTGTAGCCGTTCGCCCGTGCGAGTTCGGTGACGTATTGCAGGTCGGTGCCGGTCTGGTAGTGCACCCGCAGGTCCTGGTGCGGGGGTTGGGCGACCTTCTCGGTGTAGACGTCGGGCCGGATGCCGTAGTCGGAGTACCGGCGCAGGATGGCCAGCGCTCGCTCGGAGGGCGGGAGGTTGGGGTACCGGGCGGTGCGCTCCTCCAGGTCCATGAGCAGCGTCAGGTCCTCGCCGGTGACGGTGAGGGTGGAGTGGCCGGGCTGGTTGCTGGCGCCGACCTCGTGGCGGACGACGAGCCCGTCGAAGAGGACGGCGGAGGTGCCGCGGACGGTGACGCTGACGATGAGCCGGGTCTTGGGGTCGAAGAACCCTTCCGGCAGGAGTCGTCGGCTGATGATCCCGTTCTTGGTGAGGTCGAAGGCGAGCTGGAAGCCGCTGCGCTCGCCCGCGGTGGCGGTGATCTGGGCGGACAGCAGGGCCTCGGTCACCTCGGCCGGGACGGGCCGGGCGAGCTTGGGCCCCATCTGGAGCGTGATGTGGACGGGGCCCTGCCCCACGGGCAGATCAAACACGCCGGTCCCCCCTGCCGCCGGGGAACCCGCCGGCCAACGGGATGTCGATGACCCGCCCGGCCTCGTCGGTCAACTCCCTCGGATCCAGTACGGGGTTGGCGTCGGCGATCTGCCACCACTGGCCGGGGTCACCGAAGTAGCGCTGCGCGAGGAGGTCGGGGCGCTCGCCGGCGCCGACGGTGTGGGGCTGGGTGAGGTCGGGGTCCTCGGTCTGGTCGACCGGGGGCAGCAACCGGCGCTTGGTGTACCGCACTTCGGTGCCGTCGGCACGTCGGTGGATCCCGATCTCGGCGTCGTGGTACCGGCTGGTCCGGGGGTAGGGGTGGGCGCCCGGTATGGCGTCCAGGGCGTTCTCGTACGGCTCGATCTCGGCCATGGTCGTCCTCCTCAGCTCCTGCCGATCACGGCGTTGGTCCCGAAACCGATTCCGCCCCCGCCCGCGAATCCACCACCGCCGCCACCGATGCCTCCGCCGAGCCCGAGCGAGCCGAGGCTGCCGCCGCGGGCCGCCGCGGCGAGGCGTTCCTTCTGCGCGAGGTGGGCCATGTACAGGTCGGCGCCGCGGTGGCCGGCCGGGAGGTCGCTCACGGTGAGGATCTTCATGCCGATGCTGAGCGAGGCACGGATCGGATTGAGGTTCACGTCGAAGGCGGACTCGTTGACGGACAACTCGGTGAGCCGCACGGGCATGACCCGCTTGCTCCCCCAGGTGAAGAGGGTGAGCGGCATCTCGATCGGACTGATCTCGATGGCACCCTTCTGCGACAGCTTCATCGCTGCGCGGAGCTGGGCGGTGGTCGGTTGCACCAGCATCTCGAGGGTCGCGAGCTGAGGGTGAATCCCGTCGGGCGCGGCGACCTCGAACTGGTCGGTGGCGTCGATCTCCGCGGTGAACTTCCAGGTCTCCTGGGCGGGTCCCTTGAGCCGAAGAGCTTCGTTCCGGTCGCCGCTACCGGTGCCTCCGCTTCCGGAGTCACCACTGTCGCCGGCGGACTGGGGGGCGACGCTGCGCTCCAGGGTGTCCGGGTTGAACTGCAGGACGATGATCCGCTGGGGGGTGCCGGTATCGGGGTTGACTACGACTATTCCGGAGCGGATGGGTTTGGGGATGTCGGCGTAGCGGGTCATGGTCAACCGTCCTTCAGGCTCTCGAGCAGCATCCGGGAGCCCGCCCGGACCCGCTCGTCCGGGTCGCTTTCCGCCATCTGCCGCAGCAGGGATTCACATTCACCCCAGGAGAGGTAGACGGTCGCCCAGGCAGCCGCATTGCGAATTTCCGGATCACTGTGCCCGGCGGCCAATTGGATTCTCTCGAAGATCTCGACGTCGAAGGCCTGGGATGCCGAGAGCGCCAAGCGGACGAGATGGCGTGCCATCTCCGGCTTCGGTGTGTCCTCGCCTGGCTTCGTAAGAACCTCCTGACGCGAATAGGGCGTCAGGAGAGCGGCGATCCGGTCGGCAAGCGTCCCGACGGCATCGTCGTCCGCCCCGAACACGATGACCACGGAAACCTGGGTGATGAGGTCCTCGACGTAGGTCACCCAGAGTTCGGGTGCCGCGCCCCAGGTGACGGCCTTCTTGTAGTTCGCGTCACCGCGATCCGCGTTCGTGTCCACCACCTGCCAGCCGGCGCTGTGCGTGATGGCTTCCACAGCCCCCCAGCCGGGCAACTGCCGCAGCGGCAGGTGGATCTCGGTGTAACGGTGCTCAGACATTGATGCCTCGTTCCAGCCTGCTTTCAAATGCGCTGTCTGCCGGGATTCCCACGATTCCGACCAACTCCCGATAAATCTCGACCAAGAACTTCCCCTTGGCTTTGGGGTCATTCGGGGAATAGACAAGGCCTTTTGCGTCCGCCCAGAGCTTCAGATTGGCTGCAGTACGCCGAAGAACCTCTTCCGACGCCTTGCTCGGCAGCTGCAGTTCGGTCTTGTTGTTGATCTCCGACCCTACCTTCTCCCACAGGGCCGGGCCGACCCGCATGTCCTTGTCACCGCCAAGGTTGTAGGCCTTCTGAACCATCCACCCCGGGACGCCCTTGAACTTCTTCGTCAGTTCATCGATCTGCGGGGCAGGATGCCCCTGCGTCTTGATGGTCGGGGATTTCAGGAATCCTTTTCCTACCGTTTCCGATACCGAGACACCCACGCTGGTGTCGAAGTACGTCTCACGGTTGGACGCCCTGCGTGCGGCCAAGAACCACTCGGCCTGTCGGCCGGCTGCCTGACCTCCGACGACCTCATAGCTGTCCCGGCCGTACTTCTCAACCATGTCCTTTTTGTTGAACCGCGCCGCTGGCCCGGACAACGGAAGCCCCGTCACAAGGCCCGCGATGTGCGGTCCGCCCAGCTTCGACGCATTCGCCGCCGCCATGTTCGGGACCATGGTGAACGGCGTGCGCCCCGTCTCGATGAGACCGATGAGCGTCGCAGTGAACACTGCTTGGTCCAGAGTCTTGGCATTGGGGACGGTGTTGCCCTGCCACAGGTTTCGGTTTCCGGCCAAGGCGTCGAGCACGTGCTGCCCCATGAGGGCGCCGTTCGGTTCGGCGTCCTGCAGTGCCTTGGACTCCTGGCGGTAGGACGGCTTCTCGTCGCTGCCCTCGCGGCTGAGGGTGGTGCCGCCGCCGTGCTGTTCCGTACGCGTCAGTTCCAGCCGGGAGTTGTACTGAGGGTCCCCGGCCTCGATCTGAAGCGTCTCCGGCTGCCGGTGCGCCATCGGGTTGTCCATCATGTTGCGCAGCATGGGTGCAGTGCCGACGTCCTGGGGAACGACACGGGTGCGCGCGGCGGCGGGACCGCCAACCGGGGCCGGGCCGATGCGCTGCGACTGGGCGATGACCTGCTGCGAGTTCAGCACATGGCCGACCATGGCGTCGACCGCGTCGGCGAGTTCGACAGTCTCCATCTCCAGGCCGTTGGCAACCTGCTCCTTCGGGTTGAGCCGGGCCTCGATCTGAAAACGTTCGTTCGCGCCGGCACTGAGTTCGGTGAGCCGGTACCAGGCACGCATCGCCGCGAGAGCCGCGCGAAGGATCGGGCGTCCGGTGCCCCGGCGAAGCATGCTTTCGACGCGGGGACGGATGCGGGCCACGATCTTCCGGAGCCGCTCGTCCTTCGACTCCTTGGAATCCTCTTCCTTCTTGCGCTGATCCTTCTTGTCCTGCTTCTCCTTCTCGGGGTCCTTGTCCTTCGGTCGCCCGTCCTCGTGCTTGTCGCGCTTGGGCTTCCGCGGGCCCTTGCTCTCGTGGTTGGGCTTCGCCTGCTTGGCGTCGCCGTCCTTCTTCTTCGGCTTGCCCGGCGCGTCGGCGTCCTTGTCCTTGGTCTTGTCCGGAACCTTCTTGTCCTGGGACTTCGGCTTGTTCGGGTCCTGGTCCTTCGGCTTGTCCGGTGACTTGCCGTCGGCGTCCTTGGGCTTGCCCGCGGTGTCCTTGTTGTCGTCCTTCGGCTTGGACGTGTCAGCGCCCTTGTCGTCCCTCGGCTTGTCCGTGCTCTTGCCGTCGGCCCCCTTCGGCTTCGCCTCCGGCTCGGCCTTAGGCTTGGCCGGCGGTTCCGCCTTCGGCTTCGGCTTGGGGGTCGGGGTCGGCTTCGTGTCCGGCTTCTCGTCCTTGTCCTTCGGCTTGCCGTTCTTGTCCTTGGCCGTGGGGGTCGTGGGCGTCTTCGCGTCGGCCGGGGTCTTCGGCTTTCCGGGGACGCCGTCCTTGCCCTGGCCCGGCTTCGGGGTCGTGGCCGTCGAGGCCTTCCCGTCCGCGCCCGGCTTCTTCGTCGTGTCGACCGAGGGCTTCCTGTCGCCGCCCCGGTCGTCCGCCCCGTCCGCCCCCGCGCCCTTACCGCCGCCCGGCTTGTCCCCCTTGCCCTTGCCGCCCAGCTTCGCCGCGATGGACTTGAAGCGCCGGCCGATCTTCGCGACGTACTTGCCGATGCCGCTCAGCAGCGCCTCGTAGGCGAGTTCGAGCAGGGCCACGATGCCCGCCGCGACCGCCTTCGCGAAGAGGACGCCGGCGCCGCCGCGGCGGACGGCCTTGAGCCAGTCGAGGACGGCACCCATGGCGCGCAGGATCTCGCCGAGGGCGCCGATGGCCGTGCGGATGGCGTCGATCACCGCCATCACCCAGCCCGCGCCGGGGATGAGCTTGGCGATGACCTTGGTGATGACGATCTCGCCGATGATCAGGGGGAGTTGGGGGACGATCGCGTCCCAGGTCTCCTTGACGATCTGTTCGAGGGTGATCCCGCCCTTGATCAGTTTGTCCAGGATGGCCTTCGGTACGCCGATGATCTCCTCGATCTTGGACTGGAACCAGTCCTTGACAGCCGCCTTGACCTCGCGGAACAGGTGGTTCTTCGCGCCGTCCACCGCGGAGTTCTTCGCACCGCCGAGCCAGCCGCCGGGGTCGGAGAGGAAGTCGACCGCGATGAGCATGAACTCGCCCAGTGCGCTGAGCATGCGGGAGGCGAACTGAAGGACCGCCTTCACCGCATCCACGATCGCCTTGACGACGTCGAGGAGCGCCTTCTTCAGGACGTCGAGGATGCTGCTCAGCAGCTTGCCGATGGCGTCCAGGAGGTCACTGATCGCCTGCTTCAGCGCCTCGGCCAGACGTTGCACGAGGGCGATGGCAGCCGCGATCAGGTCGGTGATGAACTTGCGGATACGGGCCGCCAGTTCGATCACCGCCCGCACCATCGCCAGCGCGAACTCGATCAGGTCCTTGATGAAGTTCTTGATCGCCTCGACGATGTTCTTGCGGGCTTCGTTGATCCAGCGCTCGACCGTGTCCTTGAAGTTCTTGATGAAGCCGACGACGGCGTCCCGCGCCGCCCGGATGACCCGGACGATCGCGTTCTTGATCTCGATGACCTTCTGCTTGATCCAGTCGAAGGCCTTGCTGATCCAGTTGCCCGAGTCCTCGACGGCGCCGTCGCGCTGCTTCTCCGCGTCGCGCTCGGCCTTGTCGCTCTCGTCCTGGATCTTCTTGTCGCTGCCCTCCTTCTCCTTCTCGACGTTGTCGTCGGTCTGCTTTTCCTTGTCCTCGACGTCCTTGCGAACCTTGTCGTGACGGTCGGTCTTCTTGTCGCCGAGGCTCTTGAGCTCCTCGTCCTGCTCCTTGCGCCATCCCTCGCGCTGGGCGGTGACCTCGCCCATCGCCTTCTCACGCTCGCCCGCCTGCGTCTCGGTGTTGCGCCCGATCTCCGCGTCGACCTGCTGCTTGTGCTTGGCCTGCGAGTCACGGAAGTCCCGGTCCTTGGCCTGCCGGCTCTCCGACACACCCTTCTGCCCGTCGCTGAACGCGGCCTGGACCTGCGGCCCCTGCTCGTGCTCGGCCACCTCCGAGGCCGCTTCCGGCGGTACGGCCCCGGTGGCCCCACCCCCGTCGACCGCCACCCCCTCGCCGCCCCGCGCCCCCGGCACCGACGCGCGCATCTCCTCCTTGGGGGCGTCGGGGTAGACCTGGTCCTCGCCCATCGCCCGGCCGGAGTCGTCGCGGGCCGTGGCCACCGTCTCCTGGCCCTTGGCGTCGACATGGCCGTCCTGCTGACCGGCGCTGTCCTCCGCCGAGCCCTTCAGCTCCACGCCCGGCGCGTTGCCCGCCTGGGCCTGCTTCAGCGCCTCGTCCTTCGTCGGCAGGCCGGCGAACTTGGCGGCCAGCTCCTGCGGATCCACCTCGAAGCCGAGCCAGCTCGCCACCTTGCCGATGCCGAAGCCGAGCGCCATCTTGAAGGTGTCCCAGCCGCTGGGCTCCTCCGCCTTCTCCGCCTCGATCTGGCCCTCGGGCTCCTTGGCGCCCGTGACCTCGGCGTCCTTCTGCTCGGGAGCCTCGGCCTCCTGCGGCTTGTCCTGCGAGTACTCGGCCGGCGCGTCCGACTTCGGTTTGCCCTGCAACGTCTGCGGCGCACCCGCCGGGCGCTGCATCGAGGGCGGCGCGGACGCCAGCGTCTTGTGCTCGTCGCCGACCGTGCGGTCCACCGCACCGCCGACCCCGCCCATCGCCTGAAGCGCCTTGTGCGGCTTGAGCTTCGACGCCGTCGCCAGCCCGGCCTCCGGGGAGACACCGGAGAGGTTCGGGACCGGCGCGGAATCCTTCTTGCCCTTGCCTGGAGCCGGGGCGGCCCCACCGCCACCACCGCCGCCGCCTCCCCCACCGGCGCTTCCCCCGCCCCCGCGCGCGGCCTTCGGCGCCGGTGCGCTCTCCGGCTCCGCCTTCGGTTCCGGTGCCGCCTTCGCGGCCGGCGCGGACGCGGATGCCGCGGGGGATGCGGACGCGGTTCTCGCGGGCGCCGTCGACCTCTCCGTACGAGCAGACGCCTCCGTACGGCCCTCCTGCGTCGCCACGGGCGCCGGCGCCTCACCGGCCGACCCGGCACCGGACGCCTCCGAAGTCCCCGAGGTTCCCGAAGCCCCGGACGAACCGGACGAGTTCGCCGTACCGGCACCGCCCGTCCCGTCCGACGCACCGGGCGCCGTAGAACCGCCCCCGCCTACGGACGATACGTCCTGTTCGGCCCCGGCGCCCGCCTGATCGCCCTGCGCACCGGCCCCCGCCGACCCCCCGCCGTCCTCCTTCGCCCCGGCGTCGCTCTGCGCCGACTGCCCGCCCTTCGCCTGCTGGGACTCCTTCTCCGGTGCGGTGGCCGCCTTGTCGCCCGCCGCGTCGGTGCCCTTCTCCTCCTTGGCGGCCGACTCCTTGGCCTCGGTGCCGCCCTCGGATTTCCCGTCCTGCTTGCCGGGCGCCTCCTGCACGGTGGTCTGGGCGGCCACCGGCCCGGCCTTGGGGTCGTCGCCGCTCTTGGGGTCGCGGGTCCCCGGGGCCGGGCGCGCGGCCTGGTCCGGTGCCGGCCCGCCCGGGCCGGTGAGGCTGTCCGGGGTGCCCTCGGTCTCCGGCGCCGACGACTCGGGTTCCTCGACGGACTCGGCCGGTTCCTCCTCGGGCTCCGCCGCCTCGTCCTCGGCGTCCTCGGCCTCCCGCTCGGCCTGGACCTGTTCGGCCCTCGTCGGCGGCGGGGCCGGGAAGGACGGTGCCGACTGGGCGGTCGCGGGCGCGGACGGGTCGAGTTTGTCGGCGGTCGGTACGGCGGACACGTCGAGGTCCTGCTGCGGAACGAAGTCGTCCGGCTGGAGCTTGACGTCCCAGGCGCTCGGCTCCTCGCCGCCGACGTCGACCTCCGACTGGCTGCCGGAGCCGAAGGGGTCCTCGTCGGTCTCCTCGTCACGGCCGTCGAGGTCCTGGTCGCGCTTGCCGTCCAGCGTGCTGAGTCTGCCGGGCAGCTGGGTGTCCTTGCCGGACGCCGTCGGCGAACCGGTCGACTTCTGCTCGCCCCGCTTGTCCTGCTGCTTCAACTGCCGTCCGGCGACGGCCGCCTCGGCCGCGCCCGGGCGGTTCTTCGCCGCGGACTCCTCTTCACTGGCGGCGGCAGCGTCCTCGCGCTCGGTCTGCTCCTGGCCGCCCTTGCCCTGCTCCTTGCCGTCCTTGCCACCCTTGCTTTCCTGGGACTTGCCGTCCTGGCCGCCCTTGCCGTCCTGGCCGCCCTTGCCGTCCCTGCCCGACGCCGAGTCGGTGGCCGCCGCCTTCCCGCCCTGCTGCTGCGCGGCACCACCCGAACCCTCCGAGGCGGACGAGGACTGCTCCTCCCGAGCCGCGCCCGCACCCGCCGCACCCGCGCCGCCACCTGATGCCGGGGCCCCTCCCGACGCCTCCTGCTCCTGCGCCCCACCAGGCGCACCCCCGCCACCCGGGGTACTCCCCTGCTCCCGCGTCCCACCGTTGCGCGGAGTGCTGCCGACGGCGCCTTCCTCGACGGCCCGGTCCTTCTCCGGCCCCGGCGCGATACGGGGCCGTTCCTCCTCCGCCCGGCGCTCCTCGGCGGAGCGCGCCGCGTTCTCGCGCTCGGTGCGCACTTCCCCGGCCGTGTCCGGCTCGATCTGCGGGGCGTCGTGCGCGTCCCGCTCCAGACCGTCCTCGGCGTAGTCGTCGTACGCCTCGATCTCGTCGACGAGGTCGAGCACCCGGTCGTGCTCCGAGCCGAGCAGCCGGCTCTCCAGGCGCACGAGGACGCCGTCGAGCAACTCCTCGGGCAGCCGGGCGAGTTGCTTACGAGTGCGCTGGGAGAGGTCCTCGGGGTCGCCGCGCAGGGAGCGTACGAGGGAGTTGGCGAGGCGGTCGACGAGGGTGGCGGGGTCGATGGCCTCGGCGCGGTTGCGGTCGGCGTCGACGGTGGCGTAGCGCAGCCAGCCGGGGGTGGCCTGGTCCTGGGCGACGTCGGCCGTGGACTCCTCCGGGCCGGTCCGCGCGGGACGTACGAGGTCCTGGGCGGCCGATTCCGCCTCCCGCTCGATCGCCTGCTGGGGCACGCTCACCGCCCCCAGCTCCCGGCCGGCACGCAGCGTGCCGAGGCCGTGCGGGTTCTGGACGGTGTGCAGGAGCTCGTGGGCGAGAAGGCGGCGGCCCTCGTCCGTGCCCGGTTTGAAGGCGCCCTCGCGGAAGAAGATGTCCTGGCCGACGGCGACCGCGTCGGCGCCGAGCAGCTCCGTCAGCTGTCCGGCGTCCCGGTCGGTGTGCAGGCGTACGCGACCGAGGTCGTGGCCGAGTCGCTCCTCCAACTCCCGCCGTACGCCCGGGTCGAGAGGCTGTCCGGCGCCGCTGACGATCTCCTTGGGCTCGGGCGTACGGGAGTTGGCGGCACGCTCCTTGCGCTTGCGCCGGCGCTGTTCGGCGGCCTGCTCGGAACGGGCGTCCTGGGCCTGGGAGCTCATCGCGTCACCTCCCCGTGGCCGCTGAGCCCTTCGTGCACGGCGCGGGCCAGCTCCTGGCCGAGGCGGCGGGCGGACAGGCCGGCGGGCAGGGGCGGCAGGCCGGACAGCGCGTCGAGGGCCAGGGCGCCGTCGGCTGCGAGCGGGACACCGTGGGCCCGGACCAGGCGGGTCAGCTCGCGTTCGAAGGCGTCCGTCACCCGTTCCGGGTCCACGCGGAAGCCGTGGAGGGCGAGTTCGCCGATCTCCACCCTGATCTCACGCGGCTCGCCGTGCGGCGACGCGTTCACACCCATCCCCGCACCTCCCCCGGCGTCAGGGAGCGCTCCAGCTTCTGGTACTCGGTGCGTGCCGCGGCGAGCATGTGCCGCATCTGGAGCCGGTCGCCCTCCTCGGCCGCGAGGAAGGCCCCGGACAGCGCGATGTTGCGGATCGAGCCGCCGGCGACGGTGAGCTGGGCGAGCAGGCCGGGGTCGATGTCCTTGACCGGGGCCCGCGACGGCAGCACCCGGCGCCAGATCTCGGCGCGCTCGTGCTCGGCCGGGAAGGGGAAGTCGACGACGAAGCGGATACGGCGCAGAAAGGCCGTGTCGAGGGCCTTCTTCATGTTGGTGGTGAGGATGGCGAGGCCGCGGTAGGCCTCCATCCGCATCAGCAGGTAGCTGACTTCGAGGTTGGCGTACCGGTCGTGGCTGTCCTTGACCTCGCTGCGCTTGCCGAACAGCGCGTCGGCCTCGTCGAACAGCAGTAGCGCGCCGCCGCGTTCGGCGGCGTCGAAGACGCGCCGCAGGTTCTTCTCGGTCTCGCCGATGTACTTGCTGACGACCTGGGAGAGGTCGACGATGAACAGGTCGAGGCCGAGTTCCTTCGCCATGACCTCGGCGGCCAGCGTCTTTCCGGTGCCGGAGCCGCCCGCGAAGAGGGCCGTGACACCGAGGCCGCGCCGCAACGTGCCCGCGAAACCCCATTCCTGATGGACCGTCGGCCGCTGCCGCACATGGGCGACGATCTCGCGCAGCACGCCGGTCTGCCGGTCGTGCAGGACCAGGTCGCCCCAGCCCGCCTCCGGTTCGATGCGGCGGCCCAGCTCGTCCATGCCGATCCGGGCCTCCTCCAGGCCCGCCCGCCAGGCGAGTTCGGCGGCGTCGAGGGTGTCCTCGTAGGGGAGTCGGCGGCGTACGGTCGCGGCGGCGGACCGGATGACGTGCGGGGGCAGCTGGAACTGGGCGACCAGGGACCGCAGTTCGATGTCGTCGAGGTCGGCGATCGGATGCATCGCCCGGCCCCACAGCTCGACCTGCTCCTCCTCGTCGAGCCGCGGTACCGCCACCCGTGCGCCGTGCGGCCGGTCCGAGCGCAGCGGGTCCTCGCTGGACACGACGACCGGCACGGCCGCCCCGGCCAGGAACGCCTCGGTCGCCGCCCGCTGGTCCCGGTCCAGGTCGCCCACCTCGACGAGCAGCGCGGCGGGCAGCAGGATCGCCTCGCGCTGCCAGAGCCGGGCGAGCCGGTCGCGTTCGGCGGGGTCGGCCGGGATGTCCTCGGCGCCCAGCGCGTACAGCCCGAGCCCGGAGCGGGCCGCGGCCGCGGCGGCGATGTCGGCACGGCTGCGCAGGTCACCGCCGGTCACCTCGACGAGCAGCGGCGCGTCGGGGCTCGCCCCCGTCGTCCAGCCCTCGGCGACGCGGCTCGCGGCCAGGTCGTACGACGGCGGCAGGTGCTCCGGCACCGATGTGCGGCGCAGGCGGCCGTGCAGCCGGGCGTCGAGGTAGGGCGAGCCGAGCAGGAAGTGCAGGATCCGCTCGTCGAGGCGCAGGCGCGAGGTCGTCAGCCGGGACTCGTCGTCGAGTTCGACGATCCGCCAGCGCCGCAGCGGCGCGACGGGGGTGAGGGCGCTCCAGTGGGGTTCGGCGAGGGCGGCCAGGGCGAGCGAGAAGGTCGGGTACGTCCGCTGGGGGTCGCCGCAGGCCGCGGCGCAGCGGGCCGCGGTCGTGGGGTCGAGTTCGTCGGCGGCGCCGAGGAGGATCAGATCGCGTTCGAAGGGGGTGAGGCCGAAGCAGGTGACGAGGGCGTCGAGGGGGGCGGTGCCCGGGGCGGCCAGGGGTGCCGGGCTCGTGGAGCCGGCGGCGGCCGGTGCGTCGGCGTCCGGGCCGGGCGCGGTACCGGAGCCGGTGGCGTGGGCGTCGACGCGGGCGAGGACACGCCGGATCTCCGCGGTCAGCGTCGTCCCGGCACCGGGTCCGTCGGCCGCGCCCGACGTGCCCGGCGGCGTGCCGTGCGTCCCCGAAGTCCCGGCCGTGCCCGGTTCGTTCGTCCCCATGTCCTCACCTGCCCCCGTCGTGTCCGTCCCGTGTCACCGCTCGGTTCACTGCTCGGTCTTGTCGTCGGCGTCGTCCGCCTTGCGCGGGCCGGAGCGTGGCGAACGCGGGGTGCGGGCGGGCGCCTTGCGGGTGCGGGCCGGGGCCTTGGCGACGGCCTTCGCGGCCTTCTTGGTGGCGACCGGGGCCTTCTGCTCGACTCCGGCCCGGCCTCCCGGTCCGACAGGTGCGGATGCCGCACTGTCCGTGGCCGCACTGTCCGCGGCCTCTCTCGCGGGACCGCCCGCCGACGGCTCCTCGGCGCTCGCCCCGGCCCCCGGAGGGACCGGCGCTCCCGGCGCTCCGAACGGCAGTACCCGTACGTCCGGCCGCTCCACGGGCTTCGCCGGCACCGGCTTCTCGCGTCCGTCGATGAGGACGAGGGTCGCCTGATAGACCACCGACAGGGAGTACGGCGTCTGGTAGAGCATCCCCCACAGCTTCGACGTCTCGTCGATGTCCATGACCGTGGGGGTGAACCGCACCCGCTGGGCCGCCTCCGCGAGGTCGCTGTCCGCGAGGTGCGGGAGGAGACCGGTCTCCTCGATGACGTCCTGCGGCAGGATCGGGATCTCATGCAGGGTGCGCACCACGGAGCCGATGAGCCGCTGGCCGACCAGGGTCGTCTCGTCGCCGTACGCGGTGATCAGGTAGTGCAGGTCCAGCGCGGCGGCCGGCCGCTTCACCAGCCTGCCGTCGGAGGCGCGGGTCGGCAGGTCGTTGTTGCGCATCGAGGTGTTGGGCGTGACCTGGTAGAGGAACACGTTGAGGGTGGGGTGGTCCGGCGGCTCCGTCGGCGGCTTGTGCGGCTCCACCTTCACGGCCTCGTCGAACTCCGGGCCCACGTTGGAGGCGAGCAACAGGGCGAGGGCCTGGGTGACATGGGCGATGGCGAGTGCGTTGCTCATGGCGTCGGTTCCTCGGTTCCTCGGTCTGTCATGTCACTCCCGCCCTCGCGCCAGATAGTCGGCCAGGCTCAGGGTCGCGCCCGGTCGCTCCGCGGCCGGCGTGCGCTTACGGGGTCCACCGGACGGCGACGGTCCGGCCGTCACCTCCAGCCGCCCGATCTGCACCTGCACCACCTGCTCGGGCGTCCGCGACGGGCGCCGCGCGGCGGCCTGGCGTACGGCGTCCCGGGCTGCCGCCGTGTCCGCGGCGCTGGGGCGCAGCGCCGCGGACACGGCAGCGGGAGCGGCGTCCGTCCCCGGGGGGAGGGGAACGGCCGCCGCGGTCCGGGAAGTGCCCCGCTCGGGGCGCGCACGGCCCGTCGCCCGCTGTACGGCGTCGGGCATCGGCCGGGGCTCGGCGGCGAGCGGCGCGACGGGGCGCAGCAGCGGCGTCTCGGGCAGGGGCGTCGGGGCGGGCCGCGGTGCCGGGTCGGCCGGGGCGCGTTCGGTGTGTACGACCGTCCGTTCCCGTTCCGTGTGCGACCGGGCCGGGGGTGTCGCCGACCGCGGGGCCTCGCCCGGCCGTACGGCGGACGGTGTGGTGGCGGGCCACAGCAGGTCGGTGCCGTCGTCCGGGTCCGGTGCCGTGCTCCGTACCGCCTCGACCCGCTCGAACGGGCCGGGCAGCCGGGGTCGTACCCGCACCACGCCCGGGCGGGGTCCGGCGGCGGCCGGGGTGTGCCGGGCGATCAGCCGGTCGAGGAAGTCGGGCACCGGCGCCCCGTCGGCGTCAGACATCCGCACACAGCTCCAGGTAGTAGCGGCGCCGCAGCGGGCTGAGCGCCAGGATCTCCGGCTCGCTCCAGCCGTACGACGTGGCGAGCAGATGGACGTCGAGCAGCAGGTCCCGTGCCCAGGCGTCCAGTTCGGTCCACAGGTAGGACGCGATGTCCAGCTCGGCCCGGGTGGCCTCGCCGCACTCGGGGCAGGCGATGTTGAGCGTGACGTCGGCCCCCGGGTCGGCGGCCTCGACCGCCTCGGCGATCCGGCGCTGGACCGGGACCGGCAGGTCGCCGGCGTCCGCCGCCGCACCGTCGCGCACCGCCGAGACGAGGCACCGGGCGAGCAGGGCGGCACGCGGGTCCGCCGCCCGGGCCGCCGCCGTCAGGTCGGCGACACCGGGCAGCCTGAACTCCACGTCCCAGCCGTCCTGCCGGACCCGGACCACGGAGTCACCGGGCCCGCCCGGACCGCCGAGCGAGCGCGCGAATTCCCCGGCGTCCAGGTCGAACTCCATGTCCGCCCCGCACGCCGAGCACGCCAGCCGCACCTGCATCCGCTCCCCGAACAGGGCGCGGCGCAGCGCGAACAGGTCGGCCTCGCGCTCCCCCACCGGCAGCACCGGCAGGGTCGCGGCGTCGACGTCCGGGCGCGCCGCGCGGTGCAGCAGCAGGGCGCGCCCCGTCGGTGCCTCGGCGAGCCCCGCCTCCCAGGTGGCCAGCAGCTCGGCCGCCCCGGTGATCGCCATCTCGTCCCCCTCGACTACCCGTCGTTCAGGCCGGGTTGAGGAAGGAGGGCTCCTCCGGCTCGGGCACCTCGTAGTCCCGCTCCCAGCCCTCGCACTCCAGCTTCAGCGACTGGATGGCGACCGCGTTGGCGTTGGCGTCGAGCTCGCCGAGGACCTGGTACTCGCTGGGCCAGGTCCGGTACAGCTTGTGCGAGACAGCGACCTGGCCGGCCTCGTTGAGGACCTGGATGACGATGTCCTTGCGGAAGTCGGCGAGGGAGACCTCGGAGCCGAGGCCCGCGCCGACCTGCCAGACCTTGTTGGCCCAGCGGTCGAACTCGGGGTCGTGGGTGACGCCGCGCTCCAGGGTGATGCCCTCGAACTCGGAGCGGCCCGGCGACTTGCGCGGTGACGAGGGGTCGCCGCCGTGGCGGTGCTTGACGACCTCCGTCGTGCGCTTCAGCGGACTGATCTTGCTGATGCCGGCGACCGTGCGACCGTCCCACAGGACCAGGAACTTGAAGTTCTTGTAGGGGTCGAAGCGATGCGCGTTGACCGTGAACTCAGCCATCGGATTCCTTCAGTTCTCCACGATTCCCGGCGCCTAGAGCGCGAACTGCCCGGACGTCTGCTGGATTTTGACGATCACGAACTCCGCCGGCCGGACCGGTGCGATGCCGACGAGGACGTTGACGACGCCGTTCTCGATGTCCTCGGTGGTCGTCGTGTCGCTGTCGCACTTGACGAAGTACGCCTCGCGCGGGGTGCCGCCCTTGAAGGCGCCCTGGCGGAAGAGGGTGTGCAGATACGAGGAGGCGGCGAGCCGGATCTGCTGCCACAGGTTCTCGTCGTTGGGCTCGAACACGACCCACTGCAGGCCGCGTTGGAGGCTCTCCTCCACATGGAGGGCCAGGCGGCGCACCGGGACGTACTTCCACTCGCTGTCCAGCGCGTCGGAGCCCTCCAGCGTGCGCGCGCCCCAGACGACCGGGCCGGTCACCGGGAACGTCCGCAGGACGTTGACGCCGAGCGGGTTGAGCAGCCCGGTCTCACGGTCGGTGAGGTTGACGGTGAGCGAGTGCACGCCCGCGAGCCGGGCCTCGGTGCCGGCCGGGGCCTTCCACACACCGCGTTCGGAGTCGGTGCGGGCGATGACGCCGGCGATCGCGCCGGACGGCGGGAAGGAGCGCAGCCGGCCGGTGAGCGGGTCGGTGAGCTGGAGGTGCGGGAAGTACAGGCCCGCGTGGTTGCCGCGTACGGCGTCGAAGGCGGCGAGCCCGGCGCGGGCGGAGTCGACGCCGACCCAGGTGCTGGGCGCGTCGACCAGCAGGAAGATCCGCCGTTCCTGGCACAGCCGCTGGGCGGCCGAGATGACGGTGAGGGCGTCCTCGGTCTTCTCGTACGCGGCGAGTTCGGGCAGCGCCAGCAGGTTGACGTCGGCGACGCCGCGCAGCGCCTGGATGCCGCTCTTGTCGCCCTCGGAGCCGATGAGGTCGCGCGGTCCGGGCGCCTCGCCGTCCTCGCCGCCCTCCAGCGGGAAGACCGGCGGGTTGACGGAGGCTTCCAGGCCGAGGTCGTTGGCGCACTCGCCGAGGAAGCGGACGACGTCCTCGGGGTCGGTGGAGCCCGCGACGACCTGGATGCGGCGGCCGAAGGCGGTGACCTCGGCACCGGCGAAGGCGTGCTTGCCGGGCGCGTCGGGCAGGGCGCGCAGCTTGCGCTCCAGGAGCAGCGCCAACTCGGCTACGGAGCACGGGGCTTCGCCGTCGCAGTCGGGGTCGTAGAGCGTGAACTCGCGCTCCACCTCGCCGATCTTGACGGTCAAGTCCACGGCCAGGTTGGGCAGTTCGTCGCCGAAGGGCTTGGAGACGGTGCCGGACGGGTCGGGGCGGCCCTCGCCGACGACCTCGACGCGGATCAGCCTGGAGCCGGCGTTGATCACGGTCTGCGCGTAGCGGCCGTTCGCCGGATCCATGGACAGACCGGTGAAGCTCTCGCGGGCGTCGCCCTTGGCGTCGTAGACGCGGAGGTTGAAGGTCTCGTCGGGGCACGGTGTGTCGTGGTCGACGGCGACGCGCAGGCCGTTGCCCCAGAGGCCGGGTTCCTTGGCGTGCACTTCGAGGACCGGGCCCTCGCTGTGGCCCTCGGTGGACTTGAGGGTGACGCAGGCGGCCTTGCCGCTGCCGGCCTTGGCGACGCGGACGATCACCGCGACGGTGCCGCCGTTGCCGAAGAACTGGTGGACCGCGTAGCCGACGGCGCTCTGGGCGCTCAGGCCCCCGAAGCGGCGCTCGAACTCCGTGAAGCTGGTGACGCGTACCGGCTCGTTCAGCGGACCACGCCGGGTGTGCCCCACGAAGGCGGTCACGGACGTGGTCAGGGTCGAGATCGTGCGGGTGCTGCTGGGGAGTTCCTCGACGTAGACGCCGGGATACGTCGGCTTTGCTGCGCTGACCGCGCTCATCGGCATTCCCCCTCCTTATCCCTGTCTCGGGTACCGGACAAAGGCACCAAGAGATGGCAGAGGGAGGCATTCCCGACCCGGGGCACGAAAACGCCACCCGCAAGGGCGACCGCGTCACGTGCACCGCACCAGTTTCCCCCGTCATCACCGCAGGCGTTCGGCCGCACGGCTCAAGCAAACGCGCTTGTGACTCCTGATGCTCAAGTGCTCAACCCACCTTGGTGCGTTCGGAGTTGACCGAACAAGTCGCCTTCAGGCCACCCCGAGAGGGGGTTTGGTGAAGACCCCCGCCCGGCATCCGCACATCCCGCCTGCGCGCCCCGGGCAGCTGGTTCACAGATTCTGCACAGAGGTCTCACGGAGGAGCTCCGAAGGAGCCCGCTCCCGCGACCGGACGACCCCACCCCCCTCGTTCGACTGGTCGCACGGACGTACGGTCTCCTCGAGTCGCACACAACGTGCCTTGGCCGGTTTCCGGGGGTGACGAGAACCCGCCACCCCCGACCCACCCCTTACAGGGTCGATGAAATCTCGCCTTCATGTCTTGACATACGGCTGAAATGATTCGTAGCTTGGCCGATCATTTAGATGCGTGAAGTGAGTTCACGTACATGAACTCCAGATCCAACGGAGTGTGTCCATGCGGGATCACCGACGACGTCGCCGCCCGGCCGCCCTGCTCGTCGCCACGGCGCTCGCGTTCGGAACGGCCGCGTGCGGCTCCGGTTCCGGCGGTGCGGGCAGCGACGACCCGAACACCCTGGAGGTGTGGACCCGGAGCAATCCGGACTCCGCGGCCACCTACGACCGGGTCTTCGCCGCCTTCACCAAGAAGACCGGCATCAAGATCGACTACCAGCCGGTCATCAACTTCGACCAGCAGCTCCAGAGCCGCGCGTCCACCAAGGACCTGCCGGACGTCATGATCAACGACACGGCTCTGATGGGCAGCTACCAGAGCCAGGGCCTGCTCAAGCCGATCGACCCCGCGTCGGTCGCGGGCGGCGACCAGATCACCGACAAGTCCTGGTCCTCCACCGTGGGCATCGACGGGAAGCACTACGGCATCCCGTACTCCCGGCAGGCCCAGACCCTGATGATCCGCACGGACTGGCTGCGAAAGCTCGGGCTGAAGGCGCCGACGACCTGGCAGGAGATGCTGTCCGTCGCCAAGGCCTTCGCCACGAGGGACCCCGACGGCGACGGCAAGGCCGACACCTACGGCATCGTCGCACCGGGCAGCGCCCAGAACGGCTACGCCGCCTGGTGGGGCGCGAGCTTCCTCTGGCAGGGCGGCGCCGAGATCATCAAGCCGGACGGCAAGGGCAGGTACCGCCCGGCCATGGACTCGGCCGCCGCCGTGAACGCCGTCAGCTGGATGAAGGACAACCTCTTCTGCGGTGACAACGGTGTCGTCCAGCCCGGCGCACTCACCGCCGTCACCTCGACGGCCACCAACTTCCAGGACGGCAACGCCGGGATGTACATGACCGGCCCGTACAACATCACCACCTTCGACGGCACCCTCGGCAAGGACAAGTACGAGGTCGTCCCGGCCCCCGCGGGGCCCGCCGGCGGCGATGTGCTGGCCGACGGCGAGAACGTCTACCTCGGCGCGAAGACCGGCAAGGACGAGCAGGAGCTGGCGCTGGCCGCGTTCCTGGTCTCGCCCGAGGGCCAGAAGATCGCCATGACCAGCGTCGACGGCCACCAGCCCGTCGTCCGCATCCCCGTGAACTCCACGCTGGACGCGGCGAAGGTGCGCGACGACACCCGCTGGGGGGTTGTGCAGAAGGCGTACGAGGACGCCTCCCAGCAGTTCCCCAACGCGCCGGACTTCGCCCCGATCAAGCAGGACACCGCCGACGCGCTCAACTCGATCTTCACATACTGCGGCGGCGACGTCCGCTCGCAACTGGGAGAGCTCAACGACACCCTCGCCGGTGACCTCAAGGACCAGGACCTGCTGACATGACCGCTACCGTTCCCGCCCCCGCGGCACGCAGAGGCCTCGACGAGACGGGCCCGCGCAGGAGGGCTTTCAACAAGAAGGCCGTAGTCCCCTGGCTCTTTCTGGCTCCGGGTCTGCTGCTCGCCCTCGTCTTCAAGTTCTGGCCGATGGCCAAGGGCATCTGGCTGAGCTTCTTCGACGTACGGCCCTTCCTGGGCGACCGCTGGATCGGCCTCGACAACTACACGAGGGTCCTGACCGACCACCGCTTCCAGGACGCCATCGGGCACACCCTGGTCCTGGGCATCGGGCAGTCGGTCGGCGCGATCCTCCTCGGGTTCGCCCTCGCGCTGCTCCTGGAGGGCCAGGCCCGCTCGCTGAAGGTCCTTCGTACGGCCGTCTTCCTGCCCGCCGTCACGGCCACCGCGGTCGTCGGCGAACTGTGGCGGCTGATGTACTACCCGACCTCCGACGGCCTCCTCAACGGCGGCCTGCACCTGCTGGGGCTCGGACCGGTCCAGTTCCTCGACAACCCGAACATCGCGCTGTACTCGACGATGGCGATGGGCATCTGGATCTGGGCGCCGTACAACATGGTGATCCTTCTCGCCGGTCTCGCGGGCGTGGACCGCTCGCTGTACGAGGCGGCGGCGATGGACGGCGTCTCGCTGTGGCAGCGGCTGCGGTACATCACGATTCCCGCGATCCGTCCGGCGCTCGTCATCGTGCTCACGCTCGCCACGATCCGCGGACTGCGCGTGTTCACCGAGGTCTACGTCCTCACCGGCGGCGGCCCGGCGGGGTCCACCGACGTCTGGATGACCCGCGCCTACACCCTGGGCTTCACCCGCAACGACATCGGCGGCGCCTCCGCGGCCTCGGTCGTCCTGCTCGGCGTGACGCTGCTGCTCACCGTCACGATCAACCACCTCCGCAAGAGGGGAGAAGCGCGATGAGCGCCCCCGTCATCGACCCCGTCCGGCCGGCGGCCCCTGACACCCCGGCCGGACGGAGCACCAAGGCACAGCGGACCACCCCGGCCCGCTTCGACACCGCCCTCGGCTGGAACGACAAGCCCGGCCTCGCCTGGGCGCTGCGCGTCCTGCTCTGTCTGATCGCCCTCGGCGTCTTCGCGGCGCCGTTCCTGACGATCTTCTCGGGCGCCTTCACCACCAACCCCAGCGGTTCCTCGCTGTCGTTCCTGCCGCACGACAGCACGCTGTCGAACTTCACGGTGGCGGGCGAGCGCGGCATCTGGGACTACCTCGGCAACTCGCTGGTCATAGCGGGCGGCGGGCTGCTGCTCCAGCTCGTGGTGTGCACGCTGGCCGCCTACGCGCTGGCCCGGCACCGGTTCCGCGGGCAGGCGCTGGTGATGATGCTGTTCATGATGACGCTGATGCTGCCCGAGGAGGTCATCGCGATCCCGCTGTCGCTGGTCCTCGGCGACGTCCCGGTCGTCCACCTGGACCTCAAGGGCACCGTCTGGGGCGTCATCCTGCCGCTGGGCGCCTGGGGCTTCTCGGTGATGATGCTGACCGAGTTCATGCGGGACATACCCGCCGAGATCGAGGAGGCCGCCCGCCTGGACGGCGTGGGCGAGCTCAGGATGCTCTGGCAGGTCGTCCTGCCGCTGTGCAAGCCCGCGCTCGGGGTGGCCGGGGTGCTCGGCTTCATCATGATCTGGGACCAGTACCTGCTGCCCCTGATCGCCGCCAAGGACCCCGCCGACTACACGGTCACCGTGGCCCTGTCCATCCTGCGCACCGACCCCGAGGTCGGCTCCGGGGTCGTGCTGGCCGGTGCGGTCATCGCCCTGGTCCCCAGCCTGATCGTCTATCTGCTCCTCCAGCGCTCGCTGGTCACCGGCATCGCCGCCGGCGCCACCAAGGGCTGACCCCCTACCTCCACGTTTGAGAGAGACATGAAGTTCCAAGGAGTGCTGTTCTTCCCGGTCACGCCGTTCGGCGCGGACGGCTCGCTGGACGAGGCCCGGCTGGCTCAGCACATCGAGTCCGGGGTCGCGGCGGGCGCGGGCGGCGTGTTCGTCGCCTGCGGCACCGGCGAGTTCCACGCCCTGACGCCCGACGAGATCGAGCGCGCCACGCGGGTGGCCGTCGAGACGACCGCCGGACGCGTCCCCGTCCTGGCCGCGGCGGGCGGCCCGCCCCCGGTCGCCCGCGACCAGGCCGCCCGCGTCGCACGGGCCGGCGCCGACGGCCTCCTGCTGCTGCCGCCGTACCTGGTGACGGCGCCGCAGCGGGGCCTGGTCCGGTACGTCGAGGAGGTCACCGCCGCGACCGAGCTGCCGGTGATCTTCTACCAGCGCGGCACCGCCCGCCTCACCGAGACCACGGCGGCCGAGATCGCGGCCCTGCCGAGGGTCGTCGGCCTCAAGGACGGCATCGGCGACATCGAACGGATGCACCGTGTCGTCCGGGCGGTACGCGCCGTGCCCGGCGGCGCCGACTTCCAGTTCTTCAACGGCCTGCCCACCGCCGAGATGACGGCGCCCGCCTATCAGGGCATCGGCGTCGACCTGTACTCCTCGGCCGTGTTCGCCTTCGCCCCGGAGATCGCGCTCGCCTTCCACCAGGCGCTGGCCCGGGACGACCGGGAGCTGGTGACGACCCTGCTGGACGAGTTCTACGGCCCCCTCGTCGAACTCCGCGACGAGGTCCCGGGCTACGCCGTGGCGCTGGTCAAGGCCGGGGTGACCCTGCGCGGCCTGGACGTCGGCGGCGTCCGCGCCCCGCTGCTCGACCCGACGCCGGAGCATGTCGCCCGGCTCGCGAAACTGATCGACCACGGCCTGGAGGCGGTCCGCGCATGAGCACCACCGTCGGCACCCGCGTCCGCGAGCTGATCGTCACCCCGATCGCCTTCCGCGACCCGCCCCTGCTCAACTCCAACGGCGTGCACGAGCCGCTCGCCCTGCGCGTCATCCTCCAACTCGTCCTGGAGGACGGCACGGTGGGCCTCGGCGAGTCCCCGGGCGGCGTCGCCCGGCTGGAGCGGCTTCAGGCGGCCGCGAAGGTCGTCGTCGGCATGGACGTCTTCGACACCACGGCCGTCACGGCCGCGATCGACGCCGCGCTGCTGCCCACGGTGCCCAGCTCCCACGAGCGCGGCTGGACCACCTCGGCGGTCGAGGTCGCCTGCCTCGACGCCCAGGGCAAGCTGCTCGACCGCCCGGTCAGCGACCTGCTCGGCGGGAAGGTCCGCGACGCCGTGCCCTTCGCGGCGTACCTCTTCTACAAGTGGGCCGAACACCCCGCGCTCGACGGCCGCGTGGCCGTGGGCGACGACTGGGGCGAGGCGCTGGACCCGGCCGGGATCGTCGAGCAGGCCCGGCTGATGCAACGGCGGTACGGGTTCGAGTCGTTCAAGCTCAAGGGCGGTGTGTTCCCGCCCGACGAGGAGATCGCGGCGATCAGGGCGCTCGCGGAGGCCTTCCCCGGACAGCCGCTGCGGCTGGACCCCAACACCGCCTGGACGGTGGAGACTTCACGGTACGTCGCCCGTGAGCTGGACGGCGTCCTGGAGTACCTGGAGGACCCGACCGCGACGATCCCGGGCATGGCGGAGGTGGCGAAGGACTCGCCGCTGCCGCTCGCCACCAACATGTGCGTGATCGCCTGGGAGCATCTGCGCCCGGCGATCGAGCAGAACGCGATCCAGGTGCTCCTCACCGACCACCACTACTGGGGCGGACTGCGCCGCACCCGTGAACTGGCGGCGGTCTGCGAGGCGTTCGGCATCGCCCTGTCGATGCACTCCAACTCGCACCTGGGGATCAGCCTCGCCGCGATGACCCATGTGGCGGCGGCCATCCCCAACCTCGACCACTCCTGCGACACGCACAACCCGTGGAACTCCGCCGACGACGTGATCGTCCCCGGCGTCCTGGAGCTGCGCGACGGAGCGGTCGAGGTCCCGACCGGGCCGGGCCTCGGCGTCGAGCTCGACCACGACGCCCTCGACCGGCTGCACCGGCTGTACGTGGAGTCGGGCGTACGCAGCCGGGACGACACGGGGTACATGCGGCGGATCCAGCCGGAGTACGAACTGCGGCTGCCGCGCTGGTGATCCGGGACAGGGCGGTCGGGGCCCCTTAGGGTGGCCCCGACCGCACGACCGGAGGGGTGAGCGCGTGGGCGAGGACGGTTCGGCGAGCGTGTTGGTGACCGGGGGCAGCGGGTTCGTCGGCAGCCATCTGGTCAAGCGGCTGCTGGAGCGCGGCTATCTGGTCCATGCCACGGTGCGCGGCATGGCCGACACGGCGAAGGTGCGGCCCCTGTGGGAGATGCAGGAGGCCCATCCCGACCGACTGCGGCTGTTCGAGGCCGACTTGCTGACCGAGGGCTCCTTCGACGAGGCGATGGCCGGCTGCCGGGTGGTGTTCCATGTGGCCTCGCCGTTCCGCATGCCGGAGAAGATCAAGGACGGCCGCCGGGACATGGTCGACCCGGCCCTGCTGGGCACCCGCAACGTACTGGCGGCCGTCGAGCGCACGCACACCGTCGAGCGGCTGGTCCTCACGTCCACGGTGGGCGCGGTCTTCGGCGACTACACCGACGTACTGGCCATGGACGACGCGGTGCTGTCGGAGCGGTACTTCAACACCACCAGCACGGTCGAGAACAACCCGTACCACTACGCGAAGACGGTCGCGGAGCGTGCGGCGTGGGACGCGGAGGCAGCGCAGGACCGTTGGCGCATGGTGTCGGTGAACCCCGGCCTGATCCTGGGCCCCTCCCTCACCCCCGCCTCGGAGTCCGGAAGCCTCTTCCTGCTGGACGAGCTGTTCAAGGGCTACTTCTTCTACGGCGCCCCGGACTTCAGCTTCACCACGGTGGACGTGCGCGACGTGGCCGACGCGCACATCGCGGCGGCGGAGAACCCGGACGCGCGGGGCCGTTACATCCTCGCCGCCCCGACCATGACGTCCTTCCACGAGATGTCCCGCGTGATCCGGACCCGCCACCCCCGCGACCTCCGCCTCCCGCGCACCGCGCTCCCCCACTGGCCGGTCCGTGTCCTCGGCCCCGCCTTCGGGCTGACCCAGGACTACATCCGCAAACACCTCGGCATCCGGTTCCGGGTGGACAACAGCCGCAGCGTGCGCGAACTGGGCATCACCTACCGCCCGATCGAGCAGACTCTCCTGGACCACTACGAAGCGTGGCGAAACCGCCGCGCGGCGCAGTGACTTGGGGCCCCCACCACACCGAGCGGCGAAGGTCACAAAAACGTATCGGACATTTCACATGTCAATCTTCACGGGGGCCTCACAAGTTCGTTAGGTTACGCATCGGACCGCACGACGACCTCCGGCGAACCCCGCCGGGACGCGCGGCCTCCGCCGAGTCCGGTGTGCCCATGAGGGTCCGCCGGAGCCGGGACCCAATCGAACTTGGGGTGAATCGGCCCAACTGCCCTGCGGGGCAAAGGCCGTAGGGCACACCTTCCGGACCGACCGCCCGAACCCTCCCCCAGAGCCTGAGCGGCCTGGGGGCACCCCCACCGCCAACCCGGTAAGCGGAGCACGGAAGGAGTACGTCGCCCATGGCGCCGGAACGCAGCGCGCGTCCGGGGGCTCTGAGCCTCCCCGGCATGCGCAATTCCGCACTCGCGTCGGCAGCCCTCACCTCGGTGGCCCTGCTCGCCCAGACGGCCAACGCCGCCCCTTCGGCCGCGGACGAGTCACCGAGCCGCGAGGAGGTCAGCCGACGCGTCAGCTCCCTCTACGACCAGGCCGAGTCCGACACGGGCACCTTCAACGCCACCCGCGCCTCGGCGACCGGGCCGCGGGGGCCCGCCGACCGGCCGGTGGGCGCCGGACGCGGGCCCGCCGCCGCCCGCAGTGACGACAGCGGGGGCGGCGACCCCGCGCTGGACAGCGTCGCCCGGCAGTGGTTCGACGTGGCCCGCTCCAAGCTGGGCCCGATCGTTCCGGCCGTGCTGCCGACCGGCAGGACGCCGGCCCGCCCCACGGGAACGCGGGCCCCGCGCGCGGCAGACGGCCTCGCCGACCGCGGCCGGGAGGCGGCCGGCCGCGCCGCCCTGGAGCTTCCCGCGGCGCCTGTCGCCGAGTTGACGTCCGGACCGGCGACAGGCGCCGCGGTGGCCGAACTGACGGCCGGGCCCGTCGCCGCACTGCCAGCCGCTCCGGAGTCACCGCTGGAGACCGCCGGCGCCCTCCAGGGCACCCGGTCCGACCAAAGCGCCCTCGCGCTGCCCGCCCCGTCCGGCGAACCCTCGGCCGAACTCCAACAGCGGTCCGCTCTGCGGACGTCCAAGGAGCGCAACCAGCGCAAGCTCTCCCAGGCCCGCGAGCTGCTGTCCCTGCACACCGCACGGCAGAGCACGTCGCTCACGACGATGGGGGCGCTGCCCGCCGCCGACACCTGGAGCACCACGTCGCCCCAGGCCCAGCCCTCGGCCGACATGCAGTGGGACGCCCTGCGGAACCAGGGACCGGCCGACCTCACCACCGTCCCGCCCGGAAGCACGGCGTGGACCCCCACCCCGGACCCGCTCACCGACCCCCTGGTCACCACCACACCGAACCAGGCCCTCGCGACGGCACAGTCCTACGACCCGGGTCAGGCCCTCGAAACCGGCCAGACCGACGGGACCGGGCAGACGTACGGCACCGGGCGGAGCCACGACACCGGCCAGACGTACGGCACCAGCCCGACCTACGACACGGGGCAACTCCCCGCCACGAGTCCGGCGGCCGCCCTGACGGCGACCGCCCCGCAGGACACCCGAGCCCTGCGGGCCCTGGACTTCGCGCGTGCCCAGCTCGGCAAGCCCTGTGTCTGGGGCACGTCGGGGCCGGACGCCTACGACGGCCCCGGCCTCACACAGGCCGCCTGGAAGGCCGCCGGGATCTCCCTCCCGCGCACCGCCCCGGAGCAGGCGACCGCCGGCCAGGGGATCACACTCACCTACCTCGAGCCCGGCGACCTGGTCCTCTTCCACGTCGGCCACGTCGGGATCTACTCCGGGAACGGCATGATGATCCACGCCCCGGGGCCGGGGGCGGCCATCCGCGAGGAGTCGATCCACTACGCCGGCGAGTCGGCGATCCACAGCGCGATACGGCCCGCCTGATTCGAAGACGGAGCACAGCCACCACCACCCCGCCTGCCGTCAGGCGGGGTGGTTCGCTTTGTCCGCCCGACCTCGGCTTTGTCGATACGTCCTGACAAACCCATTGACATCATCTGCGGACCACCGCATAGTACTCGCCACTAGAGCGCGCTAGTGGAGCGCTCCAGCTGTTATCCAGCGGGCGGCACCCATGACCCTCCCCCCACCTGAGAACCCGCCCCGACCAGCACAGCGAGGTGCATGGGACATGCGCAGACACCACCGGGCCGCGACACTGACGGCCACGGCTCTGGCCGCCGCCCTGTTCGCCGCGGGATGCTCCAGCAGCTCCGGCGGGAAGCAGTCCGAGGAGGGCTCAGCGGGCGCCTCGGCGGGCAAGGCCACCACGCCCCGGATGACCGTGGCCATGGTGACCCACGCGGCTCCGGGCGACACCTTCTGGGACCTGATCCGCAAGGGGGCCGAGGCCGCCGCGGCCAAGGACAACATCAAGCTCGTCTACTCCAGCGACCCGAGCGCCGGCAACCAGGCCAACCTGGTGCAGAACGCCATCGACCAGAAGGTGGACGGCATCGCCCTCACCGCGGCCAAGCCCAGCGCGATGAAGGCCGTGATCGGCAAGGCCACGGCGGCCGGCATTCCGGTGGTCGGCTTCAACGCCGGCCTGGACAACTGGAAGGACCTCGGCATGCTCGAGTACTTCGGGCAGGACGAGAACATCGCCGGCAACGCCTTCGTGAGCGGCTCAACGAGACCGGCGCCAAGCACGCCGTCTGTGTCATCCAGGAGCAGGGCCATGTGGCGCTGGAGGCCCGCTGCGCCGGCCTGAAGAAGGGCTTCAAGGGCAAGACCGACATCCTGTACGTCAACGGCACCGACATGCCGTCCGTGAAGTCGACGATCACGGCGAAGCTCCAGCAGGACTCCACGATCGACCAGGTCGTCACCCTCGGCGCCCCCTTCGCCCTGACCGCCGTGCAGTCGGTCTCCGACGCCGGGAGCAAGGCCAAGGTCGCCACCTTCGACCTCAACAAGGAGTTGGTCCAGGCGGTCCAGGACGGCAAGGTCGAGTTCGCCGTCGACCAGCAGCCCTACCTCCAGGGCTACCTGGCGGTCGACTCGCTGTGGCTGTACAGGACGAACGGCAACTTCAGCGGCGGCGGCACCGCTCCGGTGCTGACCGGGCCCGCCTTCATCACCGAGGACAACGTCGACGCGGTGGCCGAGTTCGCCGCGAAGGGCACGCGCTAGGGGGATCCATGGCCAGGCGGGGTCGGCCGTGGCCGCGACGGGGCGCGGCCGGTCCCGCCGCTGTGCCGAACCTCAGGCCGACTCCCGCGGAGCCGGCCCGCTGGTGCCCCGGACCACGAGCTGGGGGTCCAACACGGCCTCGCGTGGCTCCAGTTCGGGGTTCTCCAGCCGGTCCACGGCGAAGCGGACCGCGTGTTCGGCCATCAGGACGGCGTCCTGGCGGACGGTGGTCAGACCGACCGGCATCAGATGGGAGAGATGGCTGTCGTCGTAGCCGACCACGGACATGTCGCGCGGAACCTCCACGCCCGCCCGGGTCAGGGGCATCAACAGACCCAGCGCGCAACGGTCGTTGCCCGCGAGGACCGCGGTGGGCAGCGGCAGCCCCTGCTCACGCTCCGCCAGCAGCAGGCGGCCCGCCTCGATGCCCGCCTCCTCGGTGTGGGCGCCGGGGACGACCCGGGCGTGGTCCGCCAGCCCGTGCCGGCGCATGGCGGCCCGGTAGGCGCGCCGCCGCTCGGCCGAGCCGGGGCCACGGCCGCCGTCGATGTGCACGATCCGGCGGTGGCCCAGTTCCATGAGGTGGTCCATGGCCTGGCGCACGCCCTTGCCCTCGGCGCTGTGCACGAGGTCCACCTGGGCGCCTGGCGCACGCCTGCCGACCGAGACGGTCGCCGCACGGCGTCCGAGCTGGCCGAGGTAGCCGGGATCGGCGTCGGGGGCGAGCAGGATCAGCCCCTCGCAGCGGTGGCCGAGCAGCGCCTCGACGGCCTTGGCCTCGCCTCGGCCGGGGGTCGTGCCGGACAGCAGCACGTCGTAGCCGAGCCGCTCGGCCTCCGGGTAGATGCCCGCGATGAGGTCCGTGTGGAAGGTCTGGTGGACCGTGAACATCACACCGAGGGTGCGGCTGCGGCCGCGGGCGAGCAGCCGGGCCGCGTTGTCCGGGCGGTAGCCGATCTCGTCGGCGACGCGCAGCACCCGCTCCCGGGTCTCACGGCCGGCGCCCGGAAGATCGCGGAAGATGATCGAGACAAGCGCTCGGGACACGCCCGCCTTCTCGGCGACGTCCGCCATCGTGGGCCGCTGCCGGCCTGACGCTTCCACCTGTGAACCCACCCTTCGACGCCGTTCACCTTAACGAGCTCTCGAAATCTCCCGGCGGCAAGCTATTGACATGACATTTGGACCAGGGTCATCGTACTCGCACTAGAGCGCGCTAGTAGAGCGCGACAGTGCATCCGTGGATACGTCCGCCGGCCTCCTCCAGGCCCCGTCCGTCCCCTCCCCGAAGGACCAGTCATGGCAACGGCGCCAACCTCGCTCCGCACCACCGCGGGCAACCTGTGCCTGGGCTCGGCACCCGACTCCTGGGGCGTCTGGTTCCCCGAGACGACCAGCAGGTCCCGTACACCCGCTTCCTCGACGAACTCGCCGCGGCCGGCTACGAGTGGCTGGAACTCGGCCCGTACGGACACCTCCCCACCGACCCCCGGCAGCTCGCGGAAGAGCTCGCGGCACGGGGCCTCAAGGTCTCCGGCGGCACCGCGTTCGGCGCGCCGCACCGGCCCGAGGCCTGGGACAGGGTGCTCGCCCACGTCCGGCAGGTCGCGGAGCTGACCGCCTCTGCCGTCGCCCATCACCTGGTCTTCATCCCACCCATAAGGGCCGCTCGCTCGAGACCCTCGAAGCCGAACTCCGGGCGCGCTACTCCTAGTTAGGACTGAGAACCATGACTGTACGGGTAGGCGTCATCGGCGCCGGCTGGATCGGCAAGGAGCACATCCGGCGTCTGACCGAGTCGGTCACCGGCGCCCGTGTCACCGCGGTCACCGACATCGACGCCGTTCGCGCCGAGGAGGCGGCGGCACCGGTCGGCGCCCGTGTGCTGCCCGACAGTGCGGCCGTGGTCGCGGCCGACGACGTCGACGCGGTCCTCGTGACGTCCTGGGGGCCGACCCACGCCGAGCACGTGCTGGACGCCGTCGCCGCCGGAAAGCCGGTGTTCTGTGAGAAGCCGCTGGCCACCACCGCCGAGGACTGCCTCAGGATCGTCGAGGCCGAGACCGCCCACGGCCGCCGGCTGGTCCAGGTCGGCTTCATGCGCCGCTACGACACCGGCTACCGGCAGATGAAGCAGGTCATCGACTCCGGCCGGATCGGCGAGCCGCTCATCGTGCACTGCGCCCACCGCAACCCCACCGTCCCGGAGTCCTACACCTCCGCCATGGCCGCCCTGGACACGGCCGTGCACGAGGTGGACGTACTGCGCTGGCTGCTGGACGACGAGATCGTCTCCACCCAGGTGATCACCCCGCGCGCCACGGGCAAGCGGTTCGCTCACCTGAAGGACCCGCAGATCATGCTCTTCGAGACCGCCAAGGGCATCCGTATCGACCTGGAGGTCTTCGTCAACTGCCAGTACGGCTACGACATCCAGTGCGAGGCGGTGGGTGAGGACGGCCTCGTCCGGCTCCCCGACCCGGCCACCGTCGGCGTGCGCACCGCCGCCCGGCACAGCACCGAGGTGCTCACCGACTGGGCGGGCCGCTTCCGGGAGGCCTTCGACACCGAGTTCCGCGAGTGGATCGCGGGCATCGCCGCCGGCGAGGAGCCGACCGGTCCTTCGGCCTGGGACGGCTATGCCGCCACCGTCATCACCGCCGCGACCGTCGAGGCCCTGGAGTCGGGCCGCGTCGTCGCCACCGACCTCAAGCCCCGCCCCGCCTTCTACGGAGGTGCCGCGTGAAGATCGCCCTCGACCCGTACATGCTCCGTACGCTCCCCGTCGACGAGATGGTGCGCACGGTCGCCGAACTCGGCTACGAATACATCGAGTTGTCGCCCCGCGACGACTTCATGCCGTTCTTCCTGCACCCGCGCGCCGACGACGGGCGGATCGCCGGGCTGAAGAACTCCCTGCGCGCGCATGGTGTCCAGCTGTCCTCCGTGCTGCCGCTGTACAAGTGGTCCTCGCCGGACGAGACCGAGCGGCAGGCGGCCGTCCGCTACTGGAAGCGGATGATCGAGATCACCGCCGACCTCGGATGTCCGCTGATGAACAGCGAGTTCAACGGCCGTCCCGAGCGCGCCGCCGAGAGCGAGGCGGCCTTCTGGCGCTCCCTGGAGGAACTGCTCCCGGTGTTCGAGCGCGAAGGCATCGCACTGAACCTGGAGGCCCACCCGGACGACTTCTGCGAGGAGAACACCCCCGCGGTCGACCTGGTCCGCGCGATCAACAAGCCGTGGGTGACCTATCTGTACTGCGCCCCGCACTCGTTCCATCTCTCGGGCACCGACCCGACGGCGGACATCGCGGCGATGATGCGCTACGCCGGTGACAAGCTCCAGCATGTGCACATCGCGGACTCCTTCAACCACAAGGGTTCCTCCGGGCTGCGCTACATCCTCAACCCGCCCGGCACCCCGGCCCGGATCCACCAGCACCTGGACATCGGGCAGGGCGAGGTCGACTGGGACGCGTTCTTCGGCACGCTGCGCGAGCTGGACTTCGACGGCGTGGCCACGGCCTGCGTCTTCGCCTGGGAGGAGCGGGCGAAGGAGTCCTCGGCGTTCATGCTGGACCGCATCCGCAAGGAGTTCGCCGCGTAGCCCGTACGGCACTCCGGCCGTCACCCGCGCCGGTCCGGGGTGCGGCGGTCCGCCCTGTGCTGTGCCAGCCACAGGGCGACCTCCGCCGCGATCGGCTGCCCGGTCTCCAGCTCGACGAAGCCGAACTGGCCGCCCTGGTTGCACTCCAGGAACCACCAGATGCCGTCCACGTCCTCGGCGAAGTCGAAGGCGGCGTACGCCAGTCCGGCCAGCGTGACGTACTCGTGCACCACCTTGCCGATGCGCTCGGGGACCGGGACCGGCTCCCAGGTGTGCCCCGTGTCGCCGAAGCGGCCGTCGACCTGGTCGGGTTCGGCGGTCTTCCGCGCGGCGAACAGCCGGGACCCGACGCAGGTCAGACGGATGTCGGCGCGCTTGGGGACGTACTTCTGCAGCAGCGCGGGTCCGGCGGCGACGGCACCGAAGTCGGCGTCGGGGCCGATGAGGGTGGTCGGCAGGGTCAGCGCGGGGTCACCGGGCGGCGGCCCCGAAGCCGACTTCACGACGACGTCCCGGTACTCCTCGACGAACTCCCGCGCCAGCCGGGGTGCCGTGGTGAACACCGTCGGGGGCACGGCGAAGCCGCTGAGGTGGGCGACCCTCAACTGCCAGGGCTTCAGCCGGGCCTGGTCGGCGTTGCGCGGATGGTTCATCCACCGTGCGGCGGCGGAGTGGAGCATCCCGTACAGCGCCTGCCGGGTCTCCGCGGTCAGCCACGGTGAGGGGTCGGCCGCGTGGGCGGCGGGTTCGCCGGGTCTGCGCACCCAGACGGAGCGCAGCCCGCCCATGCTGAGCACATGCCCGTTGACCGACAGGTGCCCGTCGAAGTCGCCGTGGGCGTAGTCGGCGGACAGCACGGCCTTGCCCGGCAGATCGGCGGGGTCCAGTCGCATCACGGGCGTCCCCGTCCCGTGCAGCCTGGCCACCACCAGGTCGGCGGTCACGTCCTCCTCGGACGTCAGGATCAGTACGGTCATTCGCGCAACTGTCGTCAGTCGTCGAAGTGGGTCGCGGATCCGGCGGTCGACGTCGTCGTGCCGACCGCGAGCAGCAGGTCCGGGTCACTGACGGCCGGCCGTCCGTCGGGCAGCACGTTGAGCTGCCGGGCGGGGTCGAAGTGATATGGCGTCACGGCGTTCGAAAGCCCTCTGGGAAAGGCGTAGTTGAGGGTGAACGGTCGCATCATGAACCTCCTATGCCATGCGAGTGAATTACCGTCACTTACGCACTAGTTGCGTAAGGAATTCATCACTTTCCGCCACATCAACGTGAAGGTCGTCACACCCTTCACCGGACTCCCTAATTCCGCACAGGAGTCCTTGACGGTGAACCGTTTCATTGCTTCTCTCAAAACACAGTTCTTCATGGGAGCGCTCCCAACCCCCACCGTGAAAGGGATCCCCGTGCAGACACCCTCACACCCCAGAAGCATCCTTTCCTTCCTTCTCACCGCCGCGCTCGTCGCCTGCCTTCTGTCGCTGTCCTGGGCGGGCGGCACCGCGGCCCGGGCGGCGGCGGGCGACGGTTCGGCGACCGACCCGAACATCGTCTACGTCGGCCGCTGGGACACGAGTTCGGGCACCGCCGCCGTGCCCCAGTGGTCCGGCGCGTACCTCCAGACGGCCTTCACCGGCACCACGGTCAAGGTCCGGGCGAGGGACGCGGTCAACTTCTACGCGAGCGTCGACGGCGGCCCCGACGTCTTCCACGCGGGCGTGCGAGGGACGGTGAACCTCACTCCCCAGCCCCTCTCCCCCGGCACCCACACCCTGCGGATCTCCTACCGCTCGGGCGACACCGTGTTCCAGGGTCTGGTCCTGGACTCCGGCGCGCGCACGGTCCCGCCGACCGTGCCGTCCGGTCTGGTCGAGTTCGTCGGCGACTCCATCACCGCCGGCGCCCTCACGGACCGGCTGGCGCTCGACTCGTACGCCTGGAAGACCGGTGAGCGGCTGGGGTTGCGGCACACCCGGATCGCCCGCGCCGGCTACTGTCTGGTCGCCCAGTCCGGTTGCGTCGGCCTGAGCGGCCAGTACTTCCGGACCGGCAGCACCGGCGACCAGAGCTGGGACTTCTCCCGCTACCGGGCAAGCGCCGTCGTCGTCAACCTGGGCACCAACGACATCGGCCACGGGGTGTCCGGCGCCGCGTTCCAGGCGGCGTACACCAAGTTCCTGAGCGACCTGCGCGCCAGGCACCCCGAGGCCCAGCTCTTCGCCGTGCAGACCCTCAAGAAGCGCTACGTCACGGAGACCAGGGCGGCCGTCAGCGCCCGCAACAGCGCCGGTGACACCAGGGTGCACTACGTCGACACCACGGGCTGGCTCACCGACGGCACCGACTACGAGGACGGCAACGGCCATCCCAACGAGGCGGGTCACACCAGGTTCGCCGCCCGTCTGGCGCCCGTGATCGCGGCCCGGCTCGGCAGCTCCGCCGAGGTGTCCACCGAGGCGGCGGCTCCCGGTCAGCCCGGCGACCCCAACATCAAGTTCGTCGGCCGCTGGGACACCCGCAGTTCCGGCACGCTCTACACGCCGTACTGGGCCGGCGCCTACTACCGGGTCGGATTCACCGGCCGCACGGTCAAGCTCAAGCAGCGCGACACCATCGACTTCTGGGCGCGCATCGACAACGGACCCGTGAGGTTCTACGACGACGTCAAGGGCACCGTGGACCTGACGCCGTCGCCGCTGTCCGCCGGCAACCACACGCTCCAGGTCAACTACCAGGTGGTCGCGGGCTCCTATCGCGGTGACGCCGTCTTCCAGGGGCTGGCCCTCGACAGCGGCGCGACGACGTTCGCGGCGCAGGCCCCGGCCAGGCTGATCGAGTTCGTCGGCGACTCCATCACGGTCGGCACGACCACCTCGCAGAACGCCCGTACCGCGTACGGCTGGCTGATCGGCGAGCGGCTCGACGCGGAGCACACCCAGGTCGCCCAGGGCGGTGCCTGTCTGGTCGCGACGGCCGACGGATGCGTGGGCCTGGAGCAGCAGTTCGGCAGGCTCAAGCCCAACGCGGCCACGCCCGACTGGGACTTCTCGCGCTACCAGGCGGACGCGGTCGTCATCAACCTGGGCACCAACGACGTGGGCCACGGCGTGAGTCCGACCCGGTTCCAGTCGGCGTACGGCAGTCTGCTGCGCAAGGTGCGCGCCGCCTATCCGCGGGCCTGGATCTTCGCGCTGGAGACCTTCCGCGGCCGGTACGTCCCGCAGACCGAGGCGGCGGTCCAGGCTGCCGTCGCCGGCGGTGACACCCGGCTGTCCTTCGTCGACACGACGGGCTGGCTGGGCTCCGGCGACCTGACGGACTCCGTCCACCCCAACGATCAGGGCCACCGGGTCATCGCCGACCGTCTGGCACCGATCATCGCTGCGCGCATCGGCGGCTGACGGCGCCGGTCGTCCCGGTCAGGCGCCGGCCCGCAGCTCGCGGAGGAAGCGCGGTGCGGCTCCGATCAGTTGGTCCACCTGGCTCTCGATCAGGGGGAGGTACTCGTCGAGCGAGCCGGCGAAAGCCTCCGGGATCTCCAGCAGGTAGCGGTACCCGCCGTTCTCGGCCTCCGCGTCCTCCGGGGCGTCCACCCCGATGTCCGCCTCGACGGAGAAGGCGTCCGGTGACATGCGCACGGTGAGTCCGCAGGACATCTCCCGGCCGTCCCTCAGATCGAGGTCCACCCCGAGGACCTGCATGCCGGGCGTCCCGCCGTACTTGGCGAACTCGCTCCAGCCGATGTGGGGTTGGTGCTCCAGGAACAGGTCGTACGCCAGCTTCCTGAGCCGGCCGGCGGCACTCCACAGGGCGACGGGCAGGCGTTGGGCGGCGCGGTCGGCTGTGTCCACGCGCCGATGATAGGGGCGTGTCCCTCGCGCGGTCCGCCCGTCAGGCCGTCGGCAGTCCGCCGCCCTGGAGTCGTTCCAGGTCGGAGGGGCGGACCTGGATGACGAGGAGGGCGATCACCGCGGCGATGGCGGTGAAGATCGCGGCCACGACGAAGGCGGCGGAGACCCCCGCGGTGAGGATCTCGTCGGCGTAGGGCGGCGGGAGTTGCCCGGTGCGTTCGAAGCGGATGCGCTCCAGCGGGGTCGCCTGCGACAGGAAGGCGGGGATCTGCCGGTCGGCCTCGTTGTTGCTCGCCGTGCCGAACATCGTGACGAGGATGGACAGCCCCAGGGACCCGCCGACCTGCTGGGTGGCGTTCAGCAGCCCGGAGGCGGCGCCCGTCTCCGGGGTCGGCACATTGGACAGGGCCATCAGGGTCAGCGACACGAACTCCATGCCCATGCCGAGGCTGAAGACGAGCATCGGGCCGAGGATGCTGCCGAGGTAGGTGGAGTGGATGTCGGTCAGGGTCAGCCAGGCGAGGCCCGCGGCGGCCAGGATCGCGCCCACCACCATGAACGGTTTGGGCCCGTACCTGGGCAGGTACTGGGACGCCAGTCCCGCGCCGATCGCGATGACGGCACTCACCGGGAGGAAGGCCAGCCCGGCTTCGAGCGGGCTGAAGTCCAGCACGTTCTGCACGAAGAGCGTCAGGAAGAAGAACATGCCGAAGATCGCGGCGGCCAGGCTCAGCATCATGCCGTACGTGCCCGCCCGGTTGCGGTCGGCGAACATGTGCAGAGGCGTGATCGGCTGCCGGGAGCGCCGCTCGACCAGGACGAACAGCAGCAGGAAGACCACGGCCGCCCCGAACGCGCCCAGGGTGAGCGGGTCCCGCCAGCCGTCCTGCGCGGCCCGGATGAACCCGTACACCAGCAGCACCATGCCGATGGTGGAGGTCATCGCGCCCAGTACGTCGAAGTGCCCGGGGTGCCGCTCGGACTCCCGGATCCAGCGCGGTGTGGCGAGGACGATGAGCAGTCCGATGGGCACGTTGACGAACAGCACCCAGCGCCAGTTGAGCCATTCGACGAGCATGCCGCCCGCCAGCAGCCCGATCGCGCCGCCGCCCGCCGAGACCGCGGCGAACACACCGAACGCCCGGTTGCGTTCGGGTCCTTCGGGGAAGGTCGTGCTGATCAGGGCGAGGGAGGTCGGGGAGGCGATGGCGCCGCCGACGCCCTGGAGGGCACGGGCGGCGAGGAGTTGCCACTCGTTCTGGGAGAGTCCGCCGAGCAGGGAGGCCAGGACGAAGAGGAGCACGCCGAAGACGAACACGCGGCGTCTGCCGAGGATGTCGCCCATCCTGCCGCCGAGCAGCAGCAGTCCGCCGAACGTGAGCGTGTAGGCGTTGACCACCCAGGACAGGCTGGTGGTGGAGAAGTCGAGCGAGCGCTGGATGTCGGGCAGGGCGATGTTCACGATGGTGATGTCGAGCACCACCATCAGCTGACAGGACGCGATGACGAGCAACGCCATACCGCTGCCACGGCTCTCGCTCCGCTCCGTCTCCTGCGGGGTGGTCCGTGCTTCGGGTGCCGGCTCGGGGTTGCTCATGGCTGTGCGCCGTGGGCGGGGGTTCGATGGCTGGTTCCCGCCACCATTCGACCGTACGCCGGTGCCGTACGGCACTCCAGTCGATCACCGGGCCGGACCGGCGTGGACGGCCCAGGTCAGCGAGCGCCGCGGATCAGTCCCGTCAGGTAGCGCCAGAGCGACGAGCGCTGCCGGGCGGAGCGGTCCGGCAGCACCGGATCGGCGCTGCCCGCCGCAAGGTCAGGGGCCGGCAGCGGCGCCACCGCCCGGTCGGGCATCGCGGCGAGTTCGTACCGCACGGGCAGTGAGCGCAGCCCGCGCATGAACGGCGAGGAACGCCAGGGCAGTTGATCGGCGGGGAGGGCGAGCTCCAGGTGGCTGAACCGCTCGAACAGCCGGCCCACGCCGACGGCGGCGACCGTCGAGGCGAGCTCGCGTGCCGGGCACTGGCGGCGGCCCGCGCCCCAGGAGAGATGCGCCCGGGTGCTGATCGTGCCGCCCGCCGCCACATGGTCGGCGAACAGCGGGTCGGCGTGTGCGGCGGCGGAGGAGACCCAGACCGGGTCGCCCGCCCGGATCGTGTAGTTGCCGAGCGGTGTGTCCTCGGCGGCGAAGCGCGGGACGAAGTTCACCAGCGGCGGCTTGCGCATGACCACCCGGTTCATGGTCTCCCTGATCATCCCGGCGGACAGACTGGCGCGCACGGCGCCGTCACCGTCGCCGGAGATGACCTCGACCACCGTGTTGGACATGAGGATGCCGACGTGGTCGGAGGTCATGCCGAGCAGCATGAACAACTCACGGGCGAGTTCGTCGAGCGAGAGACCGGGGTGGGCGGCGAGCAGGTGGGACGGGAAGTCGTCGCCGGGCTCCCTGAGCTTCACGGCCGCGAGTTCCGCGAGCGTGGCGAGCAGGCGTTCCAGGGCGGGCTCCGCGTCCGGGCCCGCGTCCAGCACGCGCCACATGTCCATCAGGGCGTCGTCGCCCTGGGAGCCGGGGAAGCCGAGCAGATGGCTGGCCACCATCAGCGGCAGCGGCCGGGAGAACTGGGCGGAGAGGTCGGCCACGCCGGTGCCGCCGCCCTGTCCGACCAGGGTGATCAGGTCGTCGGCGTAGGCGGTCACGGCCGCCTTCAGGCGCTTGGCCTGCGGGTGGCCGGGGTCCTGGAACGGCTTCAGTGCCGCGTCCCAGGCCGTGCGCAGCGAGCCGTATCCGGGGCCGCCCTGGATCAGCACGTGGTTGACCTCGAGGGACGGCCCGAGCGGCCAGTCCGCGGGGACCTCGCCCTCGGTGCGGGCCCGCCAGTTCTCCAGCCCCTTCGGCCAGGCGTCGTCGTCCTGGAGCACCTGGAGCGCCTCGCGGTAGCCGAGGACCAGCCAGGCGGGCACTCCGAGCAGGTCGACCGGGGCGACGGGCCCGTGTCGCTGTCGCAGCCGTTCGTAGACGAGCGAGGGACGGGTCTCGTAGTCGCGGGTCAGCAGCGGTTGGGGCGTCAGCTCTTCCAAGCGCGTGCCGTCGACGTTCACGGATCCGCTCTCGCCCACCTGGGATTCCACCGTCCTGCCGCCCTCCGACACTCCCCGCACCGGCGCACTACCAGTCAGTAGCCGGCAACGCCGGTGACACTACCTCAGGCGGTCCTCGCGGGTGAACGACGGGGCGGCCGGGACGTCAGCCGGCCGCGGGCGGAATGTTCTGGTTGGCGTGGAAGAAGTTGTCCGGGTCGTAGGTGTGCTTGGTCGCCGCGAGTCGGTCGTAGTGGCCGCGGTAGGTCGACCGGACCCGGTCCGCGCTCTCCGCCTCGCCGAGGAAGTTGATGTAGGAGCCGCCCATGGAGTGCGGGTGCAGGTCGGTCCAGTAGTCGACGCTCCACCGCCGGATCAGGTCGGCGTTGGCGGGGTCCGGGTCGACCCCGGCGATCACACCGGACCAGACGGCGTCGCGGTACGCCCAGGCCGTGTCGTCGGCGCCGACCTCGTGGGCCGCGGCGTCCACGGGATACAGGTGCATCAGGGACAGTGCGGTCGGGATGTTCTCGCCGTACTTGTGGTGCACCTCGATCGAGGCGTCGGAGATCGTGTCGAAGAAGTCACCCCTCCAGTACCACTGGTAGCCCTTCGGGATCAGCGTGTCGAACATGCCCTGGAGCCCGGGGTAGGGCATGGGCGTGGTGAAGTGGAAGGCGGACGGCGCCGGTTCGTTGACCGCGGTGAGCGTCTGTTCCAGGCGGTCGCCGGCGAGGTCGCCGGTGTAGCACCAGACGACGCCGCACATCTTCTGCCCGTGGATCGGCTCGGGGAACGGCGGTCCGGGCGGGATGACGAAGACGGTGAAGAAGCCGTACAGGTCCTGGGGCGCGGCGGGCAGGAACTCCCGGTACCAGCGCAGCACTTCGGGGGTGCGGTCGACCGGCCACACGGTCACCGCGACACCGACGGTGTCCACGGGGTGCAGCCGGAAGGTGAAGGAGGTGACGACGCCGAAGTTCCCGCCGCCGCCGCGCAGCGCCCAGAACAGGTCCGGGTGCTCCTCGGCCGAGGCGGTGACGAACGATCCGTCGGCGAGGACGACGTCGGCGGACTGGAGGCTGTCGATGGTCAGGCCGTACTTGCGGGTGAGGTAGCCGTGGCCGCCGCCGAGGGTGAGGCCGCCCACGCCGGTCATGGAGATGATGCCGGCCGGCACGCCCAGGCCGAAGGTGTGGGCCGCGTGGTCCAGGTCGCCGAGCTGTGCGCCGCCTGCGACCTGTGCGGTCCCGGCGCGCGGGTCGACGTGCACCCCGCGCATCGTCGACAGGTCGAGCACGAGCCCGTCGTCGACCAGGCACAACCCCGGTCCGCTGTGCCCGCCGCCGCGCACGGCGAGCTCGACGCCGGCGTCCCTGGCGAAGGAGAGCACAGTGCGTACGTCCGTCACGTCCACGCACTGTGCGAAGGCCGCGGGGCGCCGGTCGATCATGGCGTTGTAGATACTGCGGGCCTCCGCGTAGCCCGGGTCGCGCGGGGTGATGACCGGTCCCCGCAGTGTCTCGCGCAGGCCTTCGAGTGCCGTTCCGTCGATGCCGCCCATGGCCGGACCCCTCTGTGTGAAGACGCGAACCGCGCACGGATGACGGCGCCTGACGTCCGGGCGGGCAGCGGGGGCGTGGTGCGCGGATCCGTTCGCACCTCGTATCGGTGTTCCGATGTATCGATGTTCCTGATGCATCGATGTGGTGATGTGTCGATGTATTGATGCCGGCAGGGCGGGAGCGTGCGGGCCCGGCCCCGCCACGTCCAGTCTTCACCGCACGGTCGAGGGTCGCACGTCGAGCCTGTCGTCCCTCGGGTCAGACCAACTCCGCGGCGGATCTCGCCCCCTGATCGCGCAGCCACGCGACCAGCGCGGGGTGCCCCGAGCGGTCGGCGGCGTCCAGTGCCGTCAACCCGTCGTGGCCGATCCAGTTGACGTCGCCGCCGTGTCGCAGCAGACGGTCCGCCATCTCCCGCTGCCCGCCGTGGCAGGCGCACCACAGCGCGTTGGTGATGTCCTCGGCGGTGGGCGGGCCGGTCTCGGAGGCGAGGTGGGCGGCGACGCGGTCGGCTTCGCCGAGGGCGGCCGCCTGCCACAGAGTGGTGCGGGCGCCGCGTGCCACCAGGCGTCGCGCGCACCGCCACTGCCCGAAGGCCACCGCGTCCGCCAGCGGGGTGCCGCCGCCGATGACCGCGCCGTCGGCCTCGATGTCCGCGCCCAGGTCGAGCAGGGTGTCCAGGACGGGCACGTCGTCGGTGCTGGCCGCCCAGTGCAGCGGGGTCTCGCGGTGGGCGCCGGTGAACCGGGCGTTGACGTCCGCGCCCGCGGCGACCAGCGCGGCCACCGTGGCGGGGCCGCCCGGCAGGTGGCCGGGCCAGTCGGTGACGAGGTGCAACAGGGTGCGCGCGCTGTTGATGTCGCCGACCCGGGCCGTGGCCAGTCCCGGATGCGCGGTGAGCAGGTCCCGCGAGGCCTCCACGTCGCCGCTCCGGATCGCCTCGCTGACGGCTCGGGCCGGCGGAGCGGTCGCGTCGATCAACATCGCGCCCCCTGCGAGTCCTCGCCTGACAGCGTCCCCACCTGGATAACACGGCCCACTGACAAGGCCTCCTCCAGCACGGTGCGGCGGCCCTGTCCCGCGGTCACCGAACCCCCGTCTGTTACGCTCCCCGGGCCTCCCGCGGGGGAAGTCCGGTGAGAGTCCGGCGCTGACCCGCAACGGTGTGCGCGCGGACCCGGTGGTCCGTCGCGTGAGCCCGATCGCCCGTGGTGGGTGCGACCCGTTGACTGCTCGCCGTGGACTGCGAGAGGGGACCGCGCGGCCGGCACGGTCGTTCGGGCCGTCTCCTCGACCGGGGCCCACAGGCGGCCCCAGGCGAAGGACCCGCCCGCCCGTGCTCCGAAGCAAGACGCGGATACCGAGACCGGCATCCGTCGCCCCGCGCCTGGCCGTACCACCGCTCGTCGTGGGGCTCGGGCTGCTCCTGCTCGTCTCCGTCGTGTGCGGGGTCGGGCTGGGAGCGGCCGGGATCGGGTGGGGTGATGTCTTCCGGCTGCTCGGGGCGGGGCTGACCGGCGGCACCATCGACGCCCGGGACGTCGCCGCGTACACCATCGTCTGGGAGATCCGGCTGCCGCGTGTCGTGCTGGGTGCCGTCGTCGGGGCCGGGCTCGCGGCCGTCGGGGTGGCCGTGCAGGCGATGGTGCGCAACGCGCTCGCCGATCCGTTCGTGCTCGGCATCTCCTCGGGCGCGGCGGTGGGCGCCAACGCCGTGATCCTGCTGGGCGCGTTCGCGGGGCTCGGTGTCTGGGCGCTGTCCCTGTCCGCCTTCGTCTCGGCGCTGGCGGCCATGACGCTGGTGTACGCCGTGGCCCGGTCGCCGCACGGGCTCACGCCGCTGCGGCTGGTCCTCACGGGTACCGCGCTGGCGTACGGCTTCGAGGCCGTGACCACCGTGATGGTGTTCGGCGCGGCCCGGGGCGAGGCGGCCCGCTCGGCGATGATGTGGCTGCTCGGCAGCCTGGGCGGCGCGAGCTGGGCCCAGGTGCCGCTCGCCGCGGTGACCGTGGCGGCCGGGTGGGCGTGGCTGCGGTGGCGGGCCGAGGCGCTCAACGCGCTGGCGATGGGCGACGAGACGTCCGCCGCACTGGGTGTCCCACCGGGGCGGCTGCGCGGGGAGCTGTTCCTGGTCACCGCCGCCGTGACCGGGACCGTGGTCGCGGTGAGCGGGGCCGTCGGCTTCGTCGGGCTGATGGTGCCGCATGTCGTACGGATGCTGGTCGGCGCCGATCACCGGCGGGTGCTGGCCGTGGCGCCGCTCGTCGGGGCCGTGCTGCTGGTGTGGGCGGACCTGCTGTCCCGGCTGCTCCTCGCGCCCGCCGAACTGCCCGTCGGGGTGATCACGGCCGTGGTCGGGGTGCCCACGTTCCTGCTGCTGATGCGGCGCGGCGGCTACGCGTTCGGAGGTCGGTGACGATGCGGCTGGACATCGAAGGGGTCACGGTCGAGGCCGCCGGGGCCCGGCTGGTGGACGACATCCGACTCACCGTGGACAGCGGGGCGTTCGTCGGCCTCGTGGGGCCGAACGGCAGCGGCAAGTCCACGCTGCTGCGGTGCGTGTACCGGGCGTTGCGTCCGGCCGGTGGTGTGGTGCGGCTCGACGGGGACGACGTGCACGCGATGGCACCCCGGGCCGCCGCGCGGGTGCTGGCCGCGCTGCCGCAGGAGTCGTCGGCCGAGTTCGACTTCACGGTCGCCGAGGTGGTGGCGATGGGGCGGCTGCCGCACCGGGAGCGTACGGCCGCGTCCGACCGGGAGATCTGCGCCACGGCCATGGACCGCACCGGCGTCGCCCATCTCGCCGGCCGCGGGTTCCTCGCCCTGTCCGGCGGCGAGAAGCAGCGCGTGCTCATCGCCCGCGCGCTCGCCCAGCAGCCGCGGGTGCTGGTCCTGGACGAGCCCACCAACCACCTGGACATCGCCCACCAGTTGGACGTGCTGTCCCTGGTGCGGGCCAGCGGCCTGACCGCGCTGGCCGCCCTGCACGACCTCAACCTGGCCGCCGCGCACTGCGACGTCCTGTACGTCGTCGCCGGGGGCCGCATCGTCGCCTCGGGCGCCCCGCACGACGTCCTCCGACCCGGCCTGCTTGCCGAGGTGTTCGGGGTCCGCGCCCATCCGGTACGGCATCCGGAGACCGGCGCGGTCCAGCTCCTGTTCGACCTCCTCCCCCAAGGAACCACATGCGCAAGCTCGTAGCCACCGCCCTCTGCCTCGCCGCGACCGCAACCGCAACCGGCTGCGGCGCCACGGTGGAGAAGCCGGCCGACGCCAAGTCCTCCGCGGTCACGCTCACCAACTGCGGCCGCGAGGTCACCTTCGACAAGGTCCCGGAGCGGGTGGTCACCAACGACGTGGGCATCACCGAGCTGATGTTCGCCCTCGGTCTGGAGGGTCGTATGGCCGGGTTCGCCATGCCCGACGACAAGGGCGACCTGAGCGGCGTGCCGTGGAAGGACGGCTACGACAAGGTGAAGTGGCTGTCGAAGGACCAGCTCACCAAGGAGAACGTCCTCGACGCCCGCGCCGACCTCGTGTTCGCCGGCTGGAACTACGGCTTCCGCGAGGACGGCGGCTTCACCCCGGACGCCCTGAAGAAGCTCGGCATCCCGTCGTACGTCCTCACCGAGTCCTGCCACAACGGCCGTACCGAGTCCTCGCGCGGCATCATGCCGCCCCTGGACGCCCTGTACACCGACCTCACCAACCTCGGGAAGCTCTTCGGGGTGGAGAAGCGGGCCGCGACGCTCGTCGCCGGCTTCAAGAAGCAGGTCGCGCAGGTGCGGGCGCAGGCCCCGGCGGCCGGCGACCGGCCGAAGGTGTTCCTGTACGACAGCGGGCAGGACCAGCCCTTCACCTCCGGCCGGTACGCCGCCCCCGAGCAGATCATCAGCGAGGCCGGCGGCGTCAACGTCATGCACGACGTCCAGGACTCCTGGACCACGGTGGGCTGGGAGAGCGTCGTGCAGCGGGACCCGGACGTCATCGTGATCTGCGACTACGGAGATGTCAGCGCCGAGCAGAAGAAGAAGTTCCTGCTGTCCTACGCGCCCCTGCGGAACGTCTCCGCCGTCAAGCACGAGCGGATCTTCGTCCTTGACTACGTCGACCTGGTCGAGAGCCCCCGCAACCCGTCGGCCATCGCCCGGCTCGGCACCTATCTGCGGACGGTCGCCGAGGAGCGCTGAGCGTCGGCGCTGGACCGCTCGAAGTGGCTCGGTCTGCCGTCGCGGTGGACCAGGCGACCGAGCCGCTGGGCCCTGGCGCGGGGCATGAGGGTCCAGGTGCCGTCGGCTTCGCGCAGGGCGGCGGAGTGCCACGGGGTGGTCCAGGCGTCGGGGCCGTCGAGGAGCCGGATGCCGAACTTGGGAGCGCCGGCCGGCTGGGGGTGGATCGACAGGCGTACGGCACGCGGATGGTGGTCGGCGATCAGCTCTGTCCAGGCACGGCTGCGCTGGATGACGCCGTACGCCCGTCTGCGGCACTCGCGTTGGAGCGCGGAGCGGGTGCCGGTGAACCCGGTGCTGTCCTCTACCAGGAAGCGGGTGATGCCCCGGTACAGGGCGAGGGTCGGGGCGTCGGCGCGGACCTCGGCGCGCAGGGCGTCCAGGGTGGGGGCGTGGCGGTCGTGGACGTGGGCGCGTTTGGCGGTGTGGGGGAGGTCGCCGAGGACGTCACGCAGGTCGAAGACGGAGAGGTGGCTCAGGTCGGACTCCGTGATCAGCGTGCGGAGTTCGTCCGCGTAGGCGTCGATGTGCTCGTCGGGTACGTGGATCAGGTCCCCGAAGACATGGCCGTCGGAGCAGATGACGACGTGCGCGCCGGGCGGGTGGATGCGTGCGATGTCGGCGCACAGGGCGTGCAGGAAGCGGAGGGAGAGGCGTTCGCCCTGGTCGGGCAGGTGGCCCAGGACCTTCGCGGGGTTGGGTGACTTGCACGGGAAGCCGGGGAGGGTGAACACGACGGGCTCGTCCTCGCGCACGAAGGCGGCGATCCGGCGCAGCTGGTGCCCGAACGCCTCCGGCTCGGCGGGTGCTCGGTCGGTCGAGCGGTGGTGGGGCAGGAGCAGGTCCAGGATGGCGGCGCTGGTGCGGTGCGTGGCGCGTGCGTCCGGTGCGGTCGTCAGGAGCATGTCGTTCCTCCAGGGGCGTTCGGGCGTGACGGCATGGCGGCGGGGCGCCTCGGCAGGCCGGGCGCCGGCCGTGCAGGTGGGTGGGATCGGCCGGAGGCCGGCGTCACAGCCGTCGGTCGTAGCGGACGGGCAGGTGGTTGGTACCGCGTCCCAGGACGGACGGGATCCATTCGATGTCCTCGTCCCTGACGGCGAGGTGCAGGCCGGGCAGCCGGGTGAGCAACGTGCCGAGGGCGACGCGGAGTTCGGTGCGGGCGAGGGCGGCGCCGGGGCAGAAGTGGATGCCGTGTCCGAAGGCGAGGTGGGGGTTGGGCGAGCGGTCCAGGTCGAGGGCGTCGGGGTCCGTGAAGCGGCGCGGGTCGCGGTTGGCCGCGCACAGGGAGACGATGACCGAGTCCCCGGCCGGGATCTGGGTGCCGTGCAGGTCACTGTCCCGGTCGAAGAAGCGCCAGGTGGTGAGCTCGAAGGCGCTGTCGTGGCGCAGGAGTTCCTCGACCGCGCGGGGCATGAGGGCCGGGTCGTCGCGCAGTCGGGCGAGCTGGTCGGGGTGGCGGAACAGGGCGATCAGCGCGGTGGTGAGCTGGTTGGTGACGGGTTCCTGGCCGGCGACGAGCAGCTGGAAGATCATCGAGTCCAGCTCCTCCCGGGACAGTTCGCCCTGGTCACGTGCGACGACGAGCCGGCTGAGCAGGTCGTCGCCGGCGCACCCCCGCTTGTGGGCGACGACGTCGGCGATATAGCTCTGCAGGCCGTGCAGCCGGGCCTCGTACAGCGGCCGCCCGGGGTCCGTCGGCCCGACCGGTTGGACGACCTTGCCCCAGTCGCGGTCGAAGCGCGCGGCCAACTCGCCGGGCAGCCCGATGACTTCGGCGAGCACCTGGAAGGGGAAGCGGGCGGCGAACCCGGCGACGAGGTCGGCGGGGCCGGTCGCCGGAAGGGCGTCGACGAGCATGTCTGCCAACTCACGGAGTCTGGGCGTCAGTTGCTCGACGCGGCGGGGCGTGAAGGCGTCCGTCACGAGGCGCCGCATGCGCGTGTGGTCCGGCGGGTCCTGGTGGAGGAGGTGCGCCTGGAGCTGGGAGTGCTGCGGTTCGGGCATGATCGAGGCACGGGCGCGCCAACGGTCGTTGCCCCGTTCGTGGTTCTTGCCGAGCCGGTCGTCGTTCAGCGCGGCGTGCGCGGCGTCGTAGCCGGTGACCAGCCAGGCCTGGACACCGCTGGGGAACAGGACCCGGTGGACCGGGCCGGTCTCGCGCATCCGCTCGTAGAGGGGGTAGGGGTCGCTCTTGTACGGGCAGCCCGTCAGCGGCACCGGGTCGGGGAGCGGCTGCCGGTGTCGCGCGGCCGGGAGGGGTTCCTGGTCCTGGACGGTCATGGGGCGGGGCCTCCTCAGAGGGGATCAGAGGGCTCAGCGGCTTCAGAGGGTTCAGAGGGCGAGTTCGGGCTGGTGGTGGTCCAGCCACAGGGCGAGGTCGACGACGCGTTCGAGGCGGAGGCGGTGGCCCCACTCCAGGTGCTCGGGCGGGGTGTCGAGGCAGGGCTTGACGCGGGACTCGTCGGCGAGCGCACGGACCCGGTCGACGGTGAGGGCGTCACGGGCGAGGTCCTGCAGACCGCGGTTGTAGTCGGGGTGGTGGGTGGCCGGGTAGTGGTTCTTGGGCCGGTGCAGCACCGAGTCGGGGGCGAGGCCCGCTCCCGCGGCGCGCAGCAGGCTCTTCTCCCGGCCGTCGAAGCTCTTCAGCGCCCAGGGGGTGTCGAAGGCGTACTGGACGAGCCGGTGGTCGCAGTACGGGACGCGGACCTCCAGGCCCTGTGCCATGCTCAACCGGTCCTTGCGGTGCAGGAGTTGGCGCAGCCAGCGGGTCAGGGACAGGTGCTGCATCTCGCGCTGTCGGTGCTCGGCGGGGGTCTCGCCGTCGAGGTGGGGTACGGCGGCGAGGGCGGTGCGGTAGGTGTCGTCGCGGAACTCGCCGATGCGCAGGTCGAGTTCGGGGTTGAGCGGCATGGCGGCCTCGTCGCCGGTGACCAGCAGCCAGGGGAAGGTGACGGCGGCGAGCGCCCTGGGGTTGTGGAACCAGGGGTAGCCGCCGAAGACCTCGTCGGCTGCCTCGCCGGACAGGGCGACGGTGGAGTGCCGCCGGATCTCCCCGAACAGCAGGTACAGCGAGGTGTCCATGTCGCCGACGCCGATCGGCGAGTCACGGGCCACGACGACGGCCCTGCGGTGCTCGGGATCGAGCAGCGCACGCGGGTCCAGTACGACCGTGTTGTGGTCGGTGCCGATGAACGCGCCCGCCTCGGTGGCGTACGGGGTGTCGTGACCGGTGCGCAGGACGTCGCCGGTGAACCGCTCGGCCTGGTCGCTGTAGTCGACGGCGTAGGACCTGATCCGGGCGTCCGGGCCCTCGCGCAGCCGGAGTTCGTCGGCGAGGAGGGCGGTCAGGACCGTGGAGTCGATGCCGCCGGACAGCAGGCTGCACAGCGGGACGTCGGCCTCCAACTGGGCGCGGGCCGCCGCGCCGACCAGCTCCCCGATCCGCTCGACGGTGGCGTCCCGGTCGTCCTCGTGCGGGCCGGCCTCCAACTGCCAGTAGCGGCGTTCGCGGATGCCGTCGCGGTCCAGGACGAGGAGGCCGCCCGGCTCGACCTCCCGTACGCCGGACCAGACCGTCGGCCCGGTATTGAACAGCAGGCTGTAGGCCTCCCGGAGCCCGTCCGCGTCCACCCGGGGCCGTATCTCGGGGTGTTGGAAGAGCGCCTTGGGCTCGGAGGCGAAGGCCAGTCCGCCGTCCACAGCCGCCCAGAAGAGCGGTTTGACGCCGAGCCGGTCGCGGACGAGGAGCAGGCGCCGGGCGCGTTCGTCCCAGACGGCGAAGGCGAACATGCCCTCCAGATGGTCGGCGAGGCCCTCGCCCCACTCGGCGTGGGCGCGCAGCACGACCTCGGTGTCGCTGCGGGTGTGGAACCGGTGTCCCCGGGCGCGGAGTTCGGCCCGCAGCTCGTGGTGGTTGTAGATCTCCCCGCTGTGGCTGAGCACGGTCGTGGGCTCGTGCGGCCGGTCGGTCATCGGCTGCGCTCCGCCGTCGGGGTCGATGACGGCCAGGCGGCGGTGGCCGATCGCGGCGCGCTCGCCCAGCCACACGCCCGTGGCGTCGGGGCCACGCCGCGCGAGCTCGGCCGTCATGGCCTCGATGACCGGGGCCTGGGCGCGGGCGTCGCTGTGGAACGACACCCAGCCGGTGATTCCGCACATGGGGACTCCTGGTTCAGGTCGGGACGGTGTCGGTGTCGGTGGCCGGCTCGGGCGCGGTGGCCGTGGGCCGGCCGGGCCGGGCGAGCAGGGGTACGGCCAGGCAGGCCACCATTGCGGCGAGGGTCAGTGCGGCGCGTGCCCCGGCGCCGGAGCCCGTCCCGGCGAGGCTCCAGGCGGCCGTGGCCAGGGCCGGGCCCAGGGTGAAGCCGAGACCTCGGGCGACCTGCACCGTGGAGCCGACGGTGGCGGTCCGCCCGGGTGGGGCGGCGCCCATGACCAGGGCCTGGGTGGGGCCGCCGCCCAGGCCCATGCCGACGCCGGCCAGCGCGAGCCGCCAGGCCACGTCGGGCGGGGACCAGTGGTCTTCGAGCGGGATCAGCAGGAGCAGTCCGGTCGCGGTGAGCACGGCGCCGGTGACCGCGATCCGCCGGTAGCCGCAGCGGTCGGCGAGCCGTCCGCCGAGCGGCCCGGCCAGCGCCATGCCGAGCGGGAAGGCGAGCACGGTCAGCCCGGTCGCGGTGGCGCTGACGGCTTCGTCCCGTCGGAGGTGCAGGGCGACGACGTAGTGCATGGCGGCGAACCCGGCCGCGAGGGCCAGCACCGCCCCGTGCGCGCCGAACAGCCCTGCCGTACGCAGGGTGTCGGTCACCGGACGGCCTCCCGGCCCGCGCAGCCACCACCACAACGGCGGTACCGCGGCGGCCGCGAGCAGGAACCATTCCGCATCCCCGGCTCCCAGGGTCAGGGCCAGCAGCAGCGCGGTCAGGCCTCCGGCCACCGACAGCGCGTCGATCAGCGCCCGCCGGTCGGGGGCGGGCAACGCGCCGTCCCTCGGCATCGCCTTCCAGGCCACGGCCAACGCCAGCAGGCAGAACGGGAGTTTGACCAGGAAGACCCAGCGCCAGCCCAGGTGGTCCAGCAGCATCCCGCCCACCGCGGGGCCGGTCATCGCGCCGAGCGGACCGAGGGTCGCGGGCACGCTCATCGCACGGCCGCGCAGCGTGGGTCGTACGGCCCGGATCACCAGCACCGGCATCAGCACGAACAGCACCGCCGCGCACGCGCCCTGCCCGGTCCGGGCCGCGATCAGCCACGTCGCGCCGGGAGAGAGCGCGGCCAGGGCGCTGCACAGCGCGAAGCCTGCGGTGGCCGACAGCAGGGCGGGCCGCGTGCCCGCGCCGTCCAGTAGGCGGCCGACGGGCAACAGCAGGGCGACGACCGGGAGTTGGTAGCCCAGTGCCGCCCACTGGGCCGTTGCGGCCGGGACGGCCAGGCCGGCCGCGATGTCGGCCAGCGCCACGTTGACGATGTTCATGTCGAGCATCGCCACGAACGACAGCGCGCCCGCCACGGCCACCAGATCCCAGCGGTCCCTCACGCTCGCGCCCCCTCCTGCTCACGGCCGGACCGCCGGACAGCGGCCTCGTCCCAGAGGTCGGGAGGGGCGGGGGCCGAGTTCCCGGACATGGCCGGAAATATGATGAATACGGAGTCGGCCCCCGTCGCACGGTGTCAGGCCGTGGCGATGCCGTCCAACTTGCCGGACTTGGCCTCCGCGACCAGCGACGAGAACTGGTCCGCGCTCATCTGCACCCGCTGCCCGAAGTCGTCCGTGAGGACCACCCGCCGCTCGGCCGGGGCGGCCGGGTCGACGAACAGCTGCGGACAGCCGCAGTCGCAGTTGCCGCAGAACGTCGCCACCGGGTCCAGTCCGGCCGTCCCGTGGATGTCGCTCATAGTGCACAACCTTTCGCGATCGTGGGCGCTCACCGGCGTGACCGCCCGGGACCGGCCCCCAGCACATCGCCCGGGGCCGACAGAGGGATACCCGCGCCGTCCGCCGGGGCACGGTGGTCGAAGGCGATCAGCGGGTCACCGGTCAGCGGATGCTCCACCACCGTCGCCCGTACGCCGAACACCTCGGCCAGCAGGGCGGGGCGCAGCACCTCCCGGGGCGGGCCGGAGGCGACCACGTGGCCGTCGTGCAGGACGTGCAGCCGGTCGCACACGGACGCCGCGGCGTTGAGGTCGTGCAGCGACACCAGGGTCGTACGGCGGCCTGCCCTGAGCAGGGCCAGCAGTTCCACCTGGTGGCGGATGTCGAGGTGGTTGGTGGGCTCGTCCAGGACCAGCACGTCCGGCTCCTGGGCGAAGGCGCGGGCCAGCAGGACGCGTTGGCGTTCACCGCCGGACAGCTCGGTGAACCGGCGCGAGGCGTGGCGCTCCATGCCGACGTTCGCGAGGGCGCGGGCGACGACGTCCCGGTCGGTGGCGTCCTCCCCGGCGAACGCCCGCTTGTAGGGCGTGCGGCCCATCGCGACGACCTCGCGGACGGTCAGCTCGAAGTCGCCGCCCCGCTCCTGCGGGAGGGCCGCGACGTGCCGGGCCGCCTCGACGGAGCTCAGCCGGCGCAGGTCGGTGCCGTCGAGCAGGACGCGGCCGGAGACCGGCTTGAGATGCCGGTAGACGGTGCGCAGAAGGGTGGACTTGCCGCTGCCGTTCGGTCCGACTAGGCCGGTGATCTCGCCCTCGGCCGCGATCAGACCGGCGCCGGAGACGACCGTACGGCCGGCGTACGCGACGTGCAGGTCCTCGATCTCGATCCTCAACTCCCGCTCCCCAGACGCCGGTCCAGCAGATACAGCAGCGCCGGAGCACCGATCAGCGAGGTGACGACGCCGACCGGCAGCTCCTGCGTGTCCATGGCCGTACGGCACACGATGTCGACGACGACCAGGAGCAGTGCCCCGAACAGCGCCGAGACCGGCAGCAGGCGGCGGTGGTCGCCGCCGACGACCAGGCGGCAGGCGTGCGGGACCATGAGCGCGACGAAGGCGATGGCGCCGGAGACGGCGACGAGTACGCCGGTCAGCAGGCTGGTCAGCGTGAACAGTTCCCGGCGCAGTCGGGTGGCGTCGACGCCGAGTCCGGCCGCCGTCTCGTCGCCCATGATCAGCGCGTTGAGCGCCCGGGCACGCGCCAGGAGCCACAGCAGGGTGACCGGTACGGCGACGGCGGGCGCGGCGAGCAGGGGCCAGCTCGCGCCGCTCAGGCTGCCCATGAGCCAGAACAGCACGCTGTGGGTCTGCTGCTCGTCGCCGGCCTGGAGCACGAGGTAGCTGGTGAAGCCGGACAGGAACTGCCCGATCGCCACCCCGGCCAGCACCAGCCGCAGCGGCGCGAACCCGCCGCGGCGCCGGGCCACCGTCCAGACCAGCGCGAAGGTCGCGAGGGCACCCGCGAAGGCCGCGCCGGACAGGCCGAGCCCGAGCGCGCCGCCCGTGCCGAGGCCGAGCACGATCGCGGCGACCGCGCCGAGGGAGGCGCCGTTGGAGATGCCCAGGAAGTACGGGTCGGCCAGCGGGTTGCGCACCAGGGCCTGCATCGCCGTACCGACGAGACCGAGCCCCGCGCCGACGAGGGCGGCCAACAGGGCGCGGGGGACGCGGAGTTGCCAGACGATGAGGTCGTCGGTGCCGGGACGGGGGGCCTCGCCGGACAGGCGGCGCCCGACGACGCTCCACACCTCGTCGGCCGGGATGGACGTGGAGCCCCAGGACACCGCCGCGGTGAGGGCGGCGAGCAGGGCCAGGGTGAGGGCCAGGGCCAGCGGCGCGGCGGGCACGGAGCGCGTGCGCGCCGGTTCCTGCCCGTCGGGCCGGTCCCGCACGCCCTTGCGGCGCACCAGGGTGTCGGTCACCGTCGGCCGACCTTGCCCGGATACAGAGTCTGCGCGATCGACTCGACCGTGTCGGCGTTGCTGACACCGGCGATGGTGGTCTGCTCGGAGCCGATGCGCAGGAAGTGGCCTTCCTTCACGGCCTTGAGGCCCTTGGTGGCGGAGTTCGACTCCAGCCACTTCCGCGCCTCGTCGAAGGCCTTGTCGTTCGCGCTCTCGCTGCCCCGGTCGCGCACGCCGAGCTGGATCCAGTCCGGGTTCCTCGCGATGACGTCCTCCCAGCCGACCTGCTGGTAGTCGCCGTCGCAGTCGGCGAAGACGTTGCGGGCGCCGGCGAGAGTGATGACCGCGTGGGCGACCTGGCGGTTGCAGACGGCCATGGGCTGCTTGGTGCCGGCGTCGTAGTCGAAGAAGAAGTACGTCGGCCGTTCGCTCTCGGGCGTGCCGCCCACCGCCCTCCGTACGGCGTCCACCTTGCTCCGCATCCCGTCGACGAGTTCCTTCGCCTTCGCGGTCGTGCCGGTGACGGCGCCGAGGGAGGTGATGTCGTCCTCGACCGCGGTGAGGTCGGTGACGGGGCTCTTGCTCATGGCGGCGCAGGCCGTGGACTTCAGGAAGGTGTGCTTGATGCCGGCCGCCGCGAACTCCTCCTCGGTCGGCGCGTCGCCCATGCCGCCGCCCATGTTCATCGAGGCGAACGTGTCGATGTAGAGGTCGGCGCCGGAGCCGAGGAGCTTCTCCTTGGGGATCACGGTGTCGCTGAGCACCTCGACCTGCTGTGCCCGCGCGTCGAGTCGGCCCGGCAGGGTGCCCTTGCCGGGCGGGAAGCCGGTGCCGATCACCTTGTCCCCGGCGCCCAGCCGCAGCAGCAGTTCCAGGCTGGAGGCGTTGCTGGTGACGATGCTCTTCGGGGCCGAGGTGAAGGTGGTCTCCGCGCCCGCGCAGTCGGTGACGGTGACGGGGAAGCCGGCCGTGGATTCGCTGTCCTTGCCGGCGGCGGAGCTCGCCTTGTCCCCGCTCCCGCTGCCGCAGCCTGCCGCCAGCAGTCCGCCGAGCACCGCGGCCGTCGTAGCCCGCCCCACACGAGAACGCATCAAGAACTCCCCTGGATCCACTGGACGCACGGGCGGATCTCCGCCGCCCGGTCCAGTAGTCGGGGCGAACCCGGTGTCAGTTCCCGGCGAGGGGAACCGACACCGGGATCGGGGTCAGGCGGCCACTACGTCGGGCACGGCCACCGCCTCGGCAGTGGCCTCGAACCCGGCTTCGGCCTCGGTGAGCAGTGCGACGAGGGTCGCGCGGGCGCGCGCCACCCGTGACCGGACGGTCCCGACCGGGCAGTCGCTCATCTCGGCCGCCTCCGCGTAGGGCAGGCCCACCATCTGGGTGAGGACGAACGCCTCGCGGCGCTCGTCGGGCAGCGCGTCCAGCAGGTCGAGCAGCGCGATGCCGTCGTCGAAGCCGGGCAGGCCGGTCGGCTGGGCGCGTTCCGCCGTCAGCGTCCAGTCGTCGGTGTCGCACAGGCGCGGGCGGGCGGCGGCGTACCGATGGCTGTCGATCACCGCGCGGCGTGCGATCGACAGCAGCCAGGCGCGCGCCGAGGAGCGGCCCTCGAACCGGTGCAGGCTGCCGAGCGCCCGCAGGAACGTGTCCTGCGCCAGGTCGTCGGCGGCCTGCGGATCGGCGGACAGATGCGCCACGTACCGCACGACGTCACGGTGCAGCGAACGGACGAAACGGTCCGTCGCGTCCGGGTCGCCACCGCGGGCGGCCAGCGCCCATGCGGTCGTCGACTCGTCGCAGGAGGCCGCTTTGGAGGTGTGGTCCGCCTTCGTGTCTCTCACGCGGGTCGCGCGTGAGGAGGGCAGGGCAGGAGTGATCACCTGAGTCCTTCTCGGGTAGTCCGGCCCCCGGCGCGGTGACCCGGGCGACGGCGGGCGCGCAGGCGTCGCCGTCGGCATCCGGGGACGCGTACGGGAGCCGTACGCGTACGCCGTACCGGAGGGATCCGGGGGTGTTGGGGACACGGCCGTACGACGGGTACGGCCGGGGCCCGAGGCACGGTCGGCGTCGACGACTCGACGTCCGGGTCCGTACGGCCTCGGGAAACCGGCTGTCTCAGAAGACAGCGATCCCCGGTGGAGGCCCCCGAGAGGTGATCGTGTGCACGAGCGGCAGCAGCCGCGGCGCCCGGTCGGACCGGCCGCGCCGCGGGCGCAGCCGCGACCGGTGCGGCGGTACGGGCAGGGCGAGCGACAGCCGCAGCGGGGCCGCCAGCCATCCGGCGACGGCCCGTAGGATGCGGAACGCGGCACGCTCACCGTGCCCCAGCCACAGACCACACAGCAGCGCGGCGAGGGTGTGGGCGGCGAACATGCCGAGGGAGGACATGCCGGCCATGTCGTGGGCCATGTCCATGGGGCTCGCGCCCATGTGGCTCATGTCTGTGGGGGTCGTGCCCATGTGGCTCATACCCATGTCACCGGCACCGCCGGTACTCATGTGGCCCGCGGACATGTGGCCCCCACCCATGTGGCCGGAGCCCAGGTGGCTTCCGTCCATGTGGCCCGTGCCCATCTGGCCCGCGGACATGGAACCCATGTCGTGTGCGGCACCGGCGGCGGACTGCGCGAACTCGAAGGCCGCGTGCAGCCCGCCCTGGGCGAGGACCACGACGGAGACGACCAGCGGGAGTCCACGCTCCCGGCCGGCCAGGCACCAGCCCGCGCCGCCCGTCAGGACGGCACCGGCGGCCAGCGTCCACCAGGGGACGGACGCGCCCGACATCAGGACGTGGCCGAGGGCAGCGAGCAGCACGCAGACGGACGCGAACATCGCGGCCCGTAGCGTGCGCACACCCCACCCAGCAGTCATGACGGCCCTCATCCTCGCATCCTGGGCCCACTCGTCACGGGTGGGTACGCACAACACCCCCCTCCCGCACTCAAGCCCAGAACGGTGATACAGGACACATCGCGCGGAGGGAACTGGGCGCGCACGCCGGCCGACACGTAGGAGGTGTGAGCGCTGTCCTCAAGGCGTCCCCGGTGCCGCCCTCACGGCCCCTCCCCAGGGCGGACGACCACCGCCTGCACCTCGATCCGCCCGGACCGCTCGAAGTGGAGGGTGAACGGCACATAGGTGCCGGTCTGCCAGTCCGGATCGGCCCGCAGTGTCACGTCCAGGCCGAACGGAGACATGGCGAGGCCGCCGCCGGCCGGCACGCGGGCCGAGTCCACGGTCCGCGCGGACGCCGCGTTGCCGCTGGTCATGCGGTGTCGGCTGAGCGACATGTCACCGGCGACCACGGACGAGGTGACCTTCAGCAAACGGTCGTCCGCGCCCCCGGTGTTGGTGATGCGGAAGAACGCGGCGGTGTCACGGACGTCGCCGTACGGCAGGAAGACCCGCCCGCCGGTGACCGAGATACGCGCCGGGCTGCCCGCGCTGCCGGAGCCCACCCATGTGGTCAGTCCGCCCAGGGCGACGGCGCAAGCGGCGATCGGGGCCAGCGCGGCGAGCAGGGCGTCGGTGATCCGGCGACGGGTCGGGCGCCAGGCCCATGGGCGGGCCGTCGGGTCGGCCGTGGTCCCGGCCGACCGCCCGGTCGTGCGCTCGGCGGTGGGTGCGGTCATCGGGTTCCTCCCCCGGTCGCGACGGACTTCTGGCCCGGGACACCGGCCACGGCCGGTTCACGGCCGCGCGCCGCCGCCGGTGCGGGTGCCGGCTGCCAGGCCCTCAGCCGCAGGCTGTTGGCCACCACGAGCACGGAGCTCACCGACATGGCCACCGCGGCGACCATCGGGTTGAGCAGGCCGACCATGGCGAGCGGCACGGTCACCAGGTTGTAGCAGAAGGCCCAGAGCAGGTTGGCGCGGATGGTGCCCAGGGTGCGCCGGGCGAGCCGGACGGCGTCCCCGAGGGCCTCGATGTCGCCGCGCACCAGCGTCACGTCGGCGGCCCCGATCGCGACGTCCGCGCCCGTGCCCATGGCGATGCCGAGGTCGGCGCCGGCCAGCGCGGCCGCGTCGTTGACGCCGTCGCCGACGGCCGCCACACGGCGGCCCTGTGCCCTCAGCTCCCGTACGAGGGCGGCCTTGTCCTCGGGTGTGCGGCGGGCGTACACCTCCTCGATGCCGAGCGCGGTCGCGACCGCGCGGGCCGGTGCCTCCCGGTCTCCGGTGGCGAGGACCGGGTGCACACCGAGGCGCCGCAGCCGGTCCACCGCGCGGTAGCTGCCGGGGCGCACTACGTCCCCGATCTCGATCAGGGCCCGCGCCGCCCCGTCGACGCGGACCACGACCGGCGTGTGCGCGGCCTCCTCCGCCGCCCGGAGCGCGTCCGCCAGCGTCGGGGGCAACTCGCCGTCCGGTGCGAGGACTTCGACCAGCCGGCCCTCGACCCGGCCGCGCACGCCCCGCCCCGTCTCCGCCCGGAAGTCGCTCACCTCGGGCAAGGGCCCCTGCTCGGACAGGGTCCGGCGGGCGTACGCGACGACGGCGCGGCCCAGCGGGTGTTCCGAACCCTGTTCCACCGCCCCGGCCAGCCGCAGCACGTCTTCCTGGCCGGGCACGACCGTCACCCGGGCGACGCTCATGTGCCCGGAGGTGAGGGTGCCGGTCTTGTCGAGGACGACGGTGTCGACGTGCTGGAGGCCCTCCAGCGCCTGCGGGCCCCGGACCAGGACGCCGAGCTGCGCGCCGCGTCCGGTGGCGGCCATCAGCGCGGTCGGGGTCGCCAGGCCCAGCGCGCAAGGGCAGGCCACGACCAGGACCGCGACGCACGCGGTGATCGCCGCCTGCGGATCGGCCCCGGCTCCGAGCCAGAACCCGAGAACGGTGACGGCCAGCGACAGGACCGCGGGGACGAAGACCCCGGCCACGGTGTCGGCGAGGCGCTGGGCCCGCGCCTTTCCGGCCTGGGCGTCCGTCACCAGCCGGGCGATCCGCGCGAGTTGCGTGTCGGCGCCGACGGCGGTGGCCCGGACGAGCAGCAGTCCGCCCGCGTTGACGGCGCCGCCCACCACCGCCGAGCCCGGCCCGGTCTCGACGGGCTCGCTCTCCCCGGTGACGAGCGACAGGTCCACGGCGGAGTTGCCCTCGACCACCTCGCCGTCGGTGGCGACCCGCTCTCCGGGCCGTACGACGAAGACCTGACCGACCGACAACTCCTCGATGGGGACGAGGCGTTCGGTGCCGTCGTCCTCGCGTACCGAGACCTCCTTGGCGGCGAGCCGGGCGAGCGAGCGCAGCGCAGCCCCCGTGCCGTGGCGTGCCCGCGCCTCCAGGAAGCGGCCGGCCAGCACGAACAGCGGGACGCCGACGGCCGCTTCGAGGTAGACGTGGACGGTGCCGTCCGAGGCGGAGGGCAGCAGGCTGAAGGGCATCCGCATGCCGGGTTCGCCCGCGCCGCCGAGGAACAGGGCGTACACCGACCAGGAGAAGGACGCCACGACCCCCAGGGAGACCAGTGTGTCCATCGTCGCGGTGGCGTGGCGCAGCCCGCGCAGGGCCCGGGCGTGGAACGGCCGGGCACTCCACACGGCGACCGGCGCGGCCAGCACGAGGCACAGCCACTGCCAGTTGCGGAACTGCCAGTCGGGCACCATCGACAGCACGAGCACCGGCACCGCGAGCAGCGCGGTGACGAGGAGCCGCTCACGCTCCCGCCGCGCGCCCTCGGGTTCCGGTACGCCCTCGGGTTCCGGTACGTCCTCGGGCTCGCGTCCGCCGGGTCCTTCCATGTCGCCGTCCCGGTGCTCCCGGCGCTTCGGTGGCTCGGGCAGCGCGGCCGTGTACCCGGCCCGTTCGACGGTCGCCACCAGTTCCTCGGGGCGTACCTCCGGCGGATGGCTCACCCGGGCGCGCCCGGTGGCCAGGTTGACCGTCGCGGTCACGCCCTCCAGTCCGGCGAGCTTCTTCTCCACGCGCCGCACGCAGGCCGCGCAGGTCATGCCGCCGATGGTGAGGTCCGTGGTGGTCATCGCGGGTGCCGGTTCCGTGGCCATCAGCCGCCGCTCCCGTGTCGCATGTCCATGTCCCCCATGTCCTGGTCCCCGGGGTCGGCGCCACCGCCGCCGTCGCTCGTCCCGGAGCGGTGCATGCCGGGCGCGACGGGCCCGGCGGCTGCTCCGACGGCGTACGACACCGTGAAGATCAGGGCGAGCAGCAGCAGAAACCCGCAGAGGGCGGGTGGCACAAGTTGGGGTGGTTTCATCGACGGCCTCCTGACGCACGTACCGCTCCAGGAGTCGGGCGACGCGGGCCGGGAGTTCCCGGAGGCGGTCTCAGGCGGCTCCGCCGCGGCGGCGTTCGGCCCGGTTCGGCTCCTGCGGGGAGGGTTCCTCGGGGTGGGAGTGGCGCAGGCAGGAGGCGACGACCACGCAGGGCCACAGGGACTGGAAGGCGGTCACCAGGCGTTCGGCGACTCCGTAGGCACCGCCCTGATGCATTTCGATCATGAACCAGGCCGCGGTGACCAGCATCAGCGCGGTCGCCGTGAGGGACGGCACGGGCCGCAGCCCCCAGGGCGCGGCGCGACGGCGGTCGGCGGCCAGCACCGGCCACACCGCCAGCAGCGCGAAGCCGACCGCGGCGGCCGAGCCGTGCCGCAGGGAGCCCCCACTGCTGGGCGGGGGGACGAGGGCCACGGCGAACGCGGCCGCTCCTCCCGCGCCCAGGGCCAACCGGCCCGGCAGCGCGGCCGGGCGCAGTCCCAGGGCGGTGATCATGTGGCAAACACCCAGGGCGGCGAGCGCCCCGGTCATCACCCAGAAGCCGGCGGCGCCGTAGGCCGCCAGGACACTGATCGTCTGTGTGGCGGGGTCGTAGGCGGGCCCTTCGAGCAGCGCCGCGATCGTCCAGCCGCCGATCAGCACGACAGGCGCACATCCCGACGAAAGCAGAGCCCATCTTGGGACAGATCGCATTGAACCACCGTAGAACGCGCCCCGGGCCCGTCAGCCGCTGCCACGCATACGCCGCGTCGTGGACCGAACAGCGCTGCGCTATTCGAACAAATCCACCGCAAACGCCACACTGCGCCACCCCTTCCGGCGCATAGAAATATCCACCAGCATGAAGGGCCCTGCCCGGGCAGGCAGACGGACGGGCGGGTGGGTGGGGTCGGCGAGTGCTGGGGGTTGGGACATGCAGCGCATCATGGGGAAACAGGCCGTCGAGTGGCTCGCCGCGGCCGCCGCGGATCCTCGGTCGTGCAAGCAGCAGTGGGACCAGGGCGCGGACGCGGTGCTGCTGGAGGCCGGGCGGCTCTGGGACGTGCTCAGCGTTCCCGAACACCTCGGCCTGGGCGCCCTGGATCTGCTGAGACGGGCGCACCCCAGGTCGTCGGGGCCCGTCCTGGTCAACAGCGGGGCGCGAAGAGTCGGGTTCTTCCTGCCGCCCGATCCCGTCAGCGAGTGGTTCGGGCCCGGCGTGCGCCATGTCGGCAGGGGGTCGTGGGTCGCCGTGCCGCCGCCGTACCAGTCCGCCGGGTGGCGGCTGGAGTGGCTGCTGCCGCCCGACGGGACCGGCGCGCTGTACGACCCCGCGGTCGTGGAACGCGCGCTGCGCGCGGCCGGCGGGGCCCGTGCCGAGCGGACGCGTTTCAGTCGGGCGGGCGCGGAACGGCGACGCTGACGCGTCCGTTCCGGCCGCTCCACTCCCACAGGCCCTCCGGTCCGGGAAGGCCTCGGGGGACGACGACGGCCGGTACGCGTTCGGCGGCCCCGCCCTGCCGGTCACTCACCGGTTCCGCGTCGACGGCCCGGGCCGGCCCGGCGAACCTGCCGACCGCCCAGGAGGTGACGGTCTGCCCTTGTCCCTCGCCGGCGCCCACGGCGTCCCGCCAGCTGTCGCGGCGCTCGGGCACCGCCCGGCCCTTGGCGTGCCACTCGGCGACCAGCGCCGCGTAGATCGACGGCTGGCCCCGCAGGCCGGTGGCCGGTACGACGTACGACGCGGGTGCGGCATCGCCACCGAGGACACGCCGCGCCGGCTCAAGTCTGTCCATGCCGGGGCAACGCCGTGGCGTGCGCCGGTGGTACGCCCGCCGCCCCCGCGACCACCCAGTCGAGTGAGACCGTCCCCCGAATGGAGCCATGGAGTGCTCCGTCCCCCCGTCCCTCCCGACATCGTCAGCCCTCGATCGAGACAGGAGCCGCTTCCATGGACCGCAACGACAGCGACGAGACCGCCGACTGCCCGTGGTGCGCCGCACTGAGTGAGCCGAGCCCGTCACCGACGACGCAGCCGTCCGTGACACCGGGCCGACGGCACGACCCGTACGTGTCGGGGACACAGTACGACGGCGACGACTGGTGACACCTGGCGCGACGGTCACTGCTCGCGCTCCTCGTCGGACCGCGGGGCGCGCTGGTGGAGCTGGGCGGCGAGTACGGCGACGTCGTCCTCGGCGTGCCGGGCGTCGAGGTGGGCGAGCGCCGTGTCGATGATGTCCTCGACCCCGGCGGCGGAGGCGAAGCCGACTCCGGCCAGCCGGTCCAGCGACTGCTCGATGTCCTCGCCGCGGTGCTCGACGAGTCCGTCGGTGAAGAGCAGCAGCGTCTGGCCGGGGTCCAGCCGCCAGGTGCCCGGCTCGTAGCCGCCGAGGCCGGTTCCCAGGGGCGGGCCGACCGGCACCGGCAGCAGTGCGGCACCGCCCTCGGCGTCGATCACGGCCGGGGGCAGATGGCCGGCGCTGGCCAGGGTGACCTGACCGCGGCCGGGGTCGACGCGGGCGATCAGACAGGTGGCGGGCCGGCGCTCCGGTTCCGCGGCGGCGGTGTCGTCGAGCCGACGCAGCACGCGGTGCGGCGGGAGGTCGGCGGAGGCGATGTAGCGCAGTGCGGAGCGGTACGCGGTCATGTCCACGGCGGCTTCCAGACCGTGGCCCATGACGTCGCCGACGACGAGCAGTGTGCGGCCGAAGTGCAGCCGGACGGTCTCGCACCAGTCGCCGCCCACCAGGGCGCTCTGCCCGACGGGCAGATAGCGGATGGCCACGTCGAGGTTCGGGTGCGGTCGGCCGGGCTCGGCCAGCAGCGCCCGCTGGAGCTTGCCGACGACGCCTCGGACGCGGTCGTGCTCGCGGGCGTGCCGGATGTGGGAGGCGGCACGTTCGGCGAGGAGGGCGAGCAGCTCGGTCTCCGCCCGGGTGAACGGCGCCCGGTCGCGGGCGCAGACCAGCACGCCGTAGGAGTGGCCGTGGGTGGCCAGGGGGACGCGGACCGCCGGTCGCGCGCCGCCGGACACCGGGCAGGGGGTCCCGTCTCCGTCCGAGTCGGCCGCTTCCCGGGCCGCCGACTCGGCCCACGGCACGGCAGGCAGCATTCCCGGGTCCCCGTGGACGGCCTCGCCGCCGACCGGCAGCACCGCCGCCGTGCCGCCCGTCCGCCCGGCGGCCTCCCTGGTCAGCTCCGCGCAGGTGGTGTCCTCGTCCAGCGTGGTGCCGATCCGGGCCAGCGCCGTCCCCATCGCCGTCGGCCGGGAGGCCACGCCGAGCGCCTGCTCGGGTGTGCCAGGGGACGCGACGGGACGTGCCCTCGACAGTCTGTGAAACGGCTGGAACCAGCGCACCACACCCAACACCCTAAAGGGTGACAAAACCGCCCAGAGTGCGGGCGAGGCCGGGCGTCGGCTGGGCAGCCGGGAGGGCGGCGGGGGGCGGGCGTGCACACGGCCCAGGCGCGGGACGCGGACGGACACGGGGAGCACAGGGGCGCACGCGCCGCATATATCTGCCGGTTTGGCGCGCGGGCGCTCACCCCATACGGGGAATTGAGCCCCCGCCGTATGGCCGCGACACCGGCCACCCGGTGCACTGAGGCCTCCATCTCTCGGTCGTCGGCGCACCACAGGGAGGCTTTTCATGGCACTCACGGAGTGGACGAAGTCAATGGAGTGGCTGGCAGCGGCATCGGAGGACCCCGGCGCCTGCAAGCAGGAGTGGCAGAACGGCAGCACCGGGGTCGCGCTTCTGGCCGCCGGACGGTTCTGGGACGTGCTGATCGTGCCGGAGGAACTCGGGCTGCGCGTCTCCGACCTTCTGGAGGAGCTGCCCCTGCTCGACCGCGGCCCCTGCCTCCTGGACACCAGACGGCGCAACGTCGGCTTCCTGCTGCCCCCGGAGCCGCAGACCGTGTGGATCGGCACCGGCGTACGCCTGCTCGGCCCGGGCACCTGGATCACCGCCCCCGCCCCACACTGCCGCTGGGGCGCCCTGCGCTGGCTCGTCCCGCCGGACGGGACCGGGACCCTGAACATGCCCGAGGTCCTGGAAATGGCCTTACAGCGCTGCGCGAGCGAGTTGTCCCGCACCCAGGGGCACCCCGCGCCGGCCGCGTGCGCCGCGGGGGGCCGCGTACGGCCCTGACCGGCCCGGAGGCGTCGCTGTGACGCGGCTGTGACAGTCGACGGACAGCGCCATGACGTCCACCGGCCAAGGTATTGGAAACGGACAAATTGCAGCTTTCGGACATCCATCGCTTCCGGTGATGTGAGCGGAGATGACCGAGTCGATCTGTCAGAGGACCCCATGAGCTTCACCATCACCACCCCGCACGACGAAGCCACCGCCCCCGCGCTGGCCCCGCGCGAGAGGGAGACGCTCCAGCACATCGCCCGAGGCTGCACCTACCTCCAGGCGGCCCGGCTCATGGGACTGTCCAAGCACACGGTCGACGCCTACCTCCGCCGTATCCGCGCCAAGCTCGACATCAACAGCACCGCCGAGCTCACCCGGACGGCCATCGCCCTGGGTCTGTGACCCCGTCCGTAACCCCCGCCGCCGCCCCGCGTCAAGTAACGAACAGCCGGGGCTGGGGCGTTCGTCCCCGGCGAGGGACGGTTGCAGTCCACCCCCCACGCACAGACCCGAACAGGTTCCCCATGAATGACATCGCCATCGTCGGACTCGGCTGCCGCTTCCCCGGAGCCGCGGACCTCAGGGCGTACTGGAAGCTCCTCCTCCGTGGGGAACGGCAGTTCACCGCGGTCCCGAAGGACCGCTGGAACCACGACACGTTCCACCGGCCCGGTGACCCCCAGGCCCCCGACAGCGCGTACACCGACCAGGTCGCCTTCCTCCGGGACGTGGACCGCTTCGCCGCCGCGCACTACGGTCTGCCGCCGCGTCGCGCCGAGGCCATGGACCCGCAGCACCGCCTGGCGCTCGACGTCACCCGTGAGGCCCTGGACGACGCCGGGCTGGGCCGCGGCGGGTTCGACCGGGAGCGCACGGGCGTCTTCTTCGGCGTCTCGGTGTCCGACTACCGGGAACTCGCCACCGCACGTCTCCGGGCCCTCGGGCTCGCCGACGGATCGCTCGGCCTGGCCGCCGACAGCGACGCGCTGAACGCGCTCCAGGACAGTGCCGCGCGGGACCTCCCGCCCATCGGCACCTTCACCATGCCGGGCGTCCTGCTCAACATGGCGCCCGCCGCGGTGAGCCGGCACTTCGGCCTCGGCGGCCCCAGCTTCACCGTGGACGCCGCGTGCTCCAGCTCGCTGGTGGCCCTCGACCACGCGGTGGCGCAACTGCGTCGCGGTGCGTGCGCGGCCGCGGTCGTCGGCGGGGTCTACCTCAGTCTCACGCCGGACAGCCTGGTCGGCTTCTCACGGCTCGGCGCGCTGTCGGCCGCGGGGGTGTGCCGTCCGTTCGACAGCAGGGCGGACGGCTTCGTGCTCGGCGAGGGGGCCGGTGCCGTGATCCTCCGCCCGCTGCAGGACGCCCTCGTCGACGGCAACCGCGTCTACGCCGTCATCAAGGGCGTCGGTTCCGCCAACGACGGCGCCTCTACGGGACCGCTGACGCCGAGCGCCGAGGGACAGCTGCGTGCCATGCGCGGCGCGTTCGACGACGCGGGCCTGTCTCCGGACGCGGTCTCCTTCATCGAGGCGCACGGGACGGGGACCAGCGTCGGTGACCGCGCGGAGGTGGAGGCGCTGCGCCGACTGCGCACCGAGGGCGGGGACCGGGGCCCGGGCGTCTGCTACCTCTCCTCCGGCAAGGCCCTCATCGGGCACTCGCTGTCCGCGGCCGGCATCGCGGGCCTGATCAAGACTGCCCTGGTGGTGCACCACCGGACGGTGGTGCCGCAGCCGGACGTCATCCCCCACCCCGAGCTGGGACTGGACGCCGCCGGCCTGCGCGTGGCCGACACCGCGCGGGCGCTGCCGCGAGCGCGGTCGACGGGGGCCGGACCGGTGTGCGCGGCCGTCAGTTCCTTCGGCTTCGGTGGCACCAACGTGCACGCCGTCCTCCAGCAGGCACCCACCTCGCCCTCCGTCCGGCGGCCGTCGCTCTCGCCCCGGACGCACGGCGACAACGCCGTCCGGGACGCCGAGCCCCAGCTCGCGCTGATATCGGCGGGCAGCCCCCAGCTGCTGCGGGAGCACATCGACGACCTCCTCGACCACCTGGAGCAGCGGGGCGCCATGCCCGCGGTGTCGATGGCGGCGCTGGCCCACACCCTGGCCGGGCGCGAGCCGCTGCCGAGCAGGCTCGCGATCGTCGCCGGCGACACGGCCGAGTTCACCGAACGGCTGCGCAGGGCACGCCGGCAGCTGGCCGAAGGGGCCCGGGGCGACCTCGGTGACGGTGCCTTCGCCGCGGACGCCCCGCTGCGGTCCGCCGCCCGCCGGATCGCCTTCGTCTACCCCGGCCAGGGCAGCCAGCGCCCCGGCATGATGCGGGAACTCCACGAGCGGTATCCCGACTTCCGCGACGCCGTCGACGCCCTCGGCGCAGAGGCGCGGCGGCACACCGGCGTCGACCCGGCCGACCTGCTGTACGGGCCGACGGCGGACTCGGCGAACGAGACCGGCCTCAGGCGCCGGCTCGCCCCCACCGAGGTGTGCCAGCCGCTGCTCGGCACCGTGCAGCTCGCCGCCACCGGGCTGCTGGCGGCGAGCGGCGTCGTCCCGGATGTCGTACTCGGCCACAGCGTGGGCGAGTTCGCCGCCGCCGCGACGGCCGGTGTCCTCCCGGCCGAGGAGACCGTGGCCCTGCTGGCCCGGCGCGGCGCGGTCCTGCGGGACGCGGAGGGCGAGCCGCGCGGTTCGATGCTCGCCGTGCAGACGGACGAGGAGACCTGCCGACGGCTGGTCGAGGATGTCCGGGACGTGTGGGTCGCGTGCTTCAACGAGCCCCGGCAGACGGTGGTCAGCGGCAGCAGGGAAGCCCTCGACGCGCTACGGCGCCGCTGCGCCGAGGCCGGCATCGCCACGCGGGCGCTGGAGGTCTCCAACGCCTTCCACTCGCCCCGGCTGGCGGCGGGCGACGAGGCCATGCGCGCCGACCTCGACGGACGGCCCCTCGCCAAGCCCCGCCTGCCGCTGGTCTCCTGCGTGAGCGGGACCGTGTGCGACGACCCCGACGAGCTGCGCCGGCTGTGGTCACGTCACGCCTGCGCGCCGGTCCGCTTCAGCGACGCCGTCCGCAGTGCCTACGACGCGGGCGCCCGCCTCTTCGTGCAGGTGACGGGCGGCAACTCGCTCCTCTCGGCGGTGCGCCGCAATCTCGCCGGGCAGGACGACGTCCACGTCGTCGCCGTCGACAACCCCGCGCCGGACGCCCAGCGCGGCTACCTCGGCGCCCTCGCCCGCCTCGCCGTCCTCGGCGTCGACGTGGACGTGCGGCAGCTGATCGAGCCGGCCGACCGCCAACTGCTCAACCTGCCGATCGCCCGGCTGGAGACGCGGTCCTACTGGTGGGGGCCCCGGCCGACCGCGGCGGCCCCCGGGACCCGCACTGCGCCGACCACCCCTACGACCCCGCCCACCCCGCCGATCCCCGCGGCCGCGCCCCGCCCCCGGCCGTCCCTCGCCCCGACCAAGGACCACCCCATGCAAGAACTGCTCGACCTGATCCAGCACCAAGTGACCCTCCTCGGCCGCCTCGGCGAGGCGCTGACCGACGCGACCCACCGGGATCCCGCCCAGCCGGCCGAGGCCGCCCAGCCAGCCCAGCGCGTCGAGCCCGCCCGGCCCGCCGCCGTCGCCACCGAAACCGAGGCGGTGCAGGACGCGGTGTTCGAGCAGATAGCCCGGATCAGCGCGTTCCCCGCGAGCGATCTGCACGCCGGTCAGCGGCTGGTGGACGACCTCGGTTTCGACTCGCTGATGCTGACGGACCTGTTCACGTCACTCAAGCGGCGCTGGCCGTCGCTGACGGTCGACGAGAGGTGCGCCCGGCCGACGGTCGGCAGCGTCACGGCGCTGGTGCGGGAGGCGGCGATGCCCGGCCCGTCGGCCGACCCGATCCGGCTGCCCCGGCCGGCCGACCCCTCGGTCCCCGAGCCCAGGCACGCCGAGCCGAGGCACGCCGAGCCCAGGCACGTCGCACACATCGCACCGACGCACGCCGAGCCGACCCCCGCCGCGTCCCCGCCGCCAGTCGGCCTGCTCCCGCAGGACCAGACCCGCATCGACCGCTTCCCCGAGGTGACCGCACACCAGGAGCGCATGAGCCTGCTCGACCGGCTCGACCTGCCGAACCCGTACCTCCGCGTGCACGAGGGCGGCATGACGGACACCACCGTCGTGGACGGCCGTGAGCTGATCTCCTTCTCCGGCTTCAACTACCTGGGGCTGGCGAGCGACCCGCGGACGACCGAGGCCGTGGAGGAGGCCGTCGCCCGGTGCGGTACCTCCGCGTCCGCCAGCCGGCTGCTGTCCGGCAGCCGCCCGCTTCACCTCGAGTTGGAGCGGGAACTCGCCGACACCCTCGGCACCGAGGACGCGATCACCCTGACCAGCGGCCACGCCACCAACGTCACCGTCATCGGCCATCTCGTCGGGCCGGACGACCTGATCGTCCACGACTCGCTCGCCCACGACAGCATCCTCCAGGGCTGCAGGCTCTCCGGGGCCACGCGACGGCCCTTCCCGCACAACGACGCCGCCGCCCTGGACGCCCTCCTCACCCGGATCCGGCACCAGTACCGCCGAGTGCTCGTCGTCGTCGAGGGCGTGTACAGCATGGACGGCGACATCGCCGACCTGCCCGCGCTCATCGACGTCAAGCGGCGGCACGGCGCGCTGCTGATGGTCGACGAGGCGCACAGCATCGGCGTGATCGGCGCCACCGGGCGCGGTATCGGTGAGTACCACGACGTGGACCGCGGAGCCGTCGACCTGTGGGGCGGCACGCTGTCCAAGGCGCTGGCCGGGTGCGGCGGCTACATCGGGGCCGGCCGGAGTGTCGTGGAGTACCTCAGGTACACCGCCCCGGGCTTCGTCTACAGCGCCGGCATGACTCCCGCCAACGCCGCCGCCTCCCTGGCCGCGCTGCGCACGATGCGTGCCGAACCGCAGCGCCTGACGCGGCTGCGGGAGAACTCCGCGCTGTTCGTGAGCCTGGCGCGCCGGGCCGGTGTCGACATCGGCGCCAGCCACGACTCGCCGATCGTCCCCTGCATCGTCGGGGACTCGGCGAGGACCCTCCGGCTGGCCGAGGCGCTGTTCCGGGAGGGCATCAGCGTCAACCCGATCCTCCACCCGGCCGTGCCGGAGGAACTGACCCGGCTGCGGTTCTTCGTCACCTGCGCACACACTCCGGACCAGATCCGCCGCACCGTCGACGCACTGCGACGGCACCTGCCGTACGCCGACACCGCCACGGCCGCGGCCGCCTGAGACCGGACGGCGGTCCCGGACGGGCCGCGTCAGCCGCCGAGCGCCGCCAGCACCACGGACCTGGCCTCCTCCTGGACCTGGCGCAGATGGTCCGGGCCGAGGAACGACTCGCCGTAGATCTTGTAGACGTCCTCGGTGCCCGAAGGGCGGGCCGCGAACCAGGCGTTGGCGGTGGCGACCTTGATGCCGCCCAGGGCGGCGCCGTTGCCGGGGGCCTCGGTGAGGACCGTGGTGACCGGCTCTCCGGCGAGGGTGTCGGCGGTGACCTGACGCGGGGACAGCTTGGCGAGCAGGGCCTTCTCCTCGCGGGAGGCCGGGGCGTCGACGCGTGCGTAGGCGGGGGCGCCGAAGCGGTCGGTGAGCCCGGCGTAGTGCTGGGAGGGGGTCTTGCCGGTGACGGCCGTGATCTCGGAGGCGAGCAGGGCCAGGATGATGCCGTCCTTGTCGGTGGTCCACACCGAGCCGTCGCGGCGCAGGAAGGACGCGCCGGCCGACTCCTCGCCGCCGAAGCCGAGCGTGCCGTCGGACAGGCCGTCCACGAACCACTTGAAGCCGACGGGGACTTCGACCAGCGGCCGGCCGACGTCCGCGGCGACCCGGTCGATCATGCTGGACGACACCAGCGTCTTGCCGATTCCGGCGCCCGCGGGCCACTGCTCGCGGTGCGAGAAGAGGTACGAGATCGCCACGGCCAGATAGTGGTTGGGGTTCATCAGGCCCGCGTCCGGTGTGACGATGCCGTGCCGGTCGGCGTCGGCGTCGTTGCCCGTGGCGATGTCGAAGCGGTCGCGCTGCTCGATGAGGGAGGCCATGGCGTACGGCGAGGAGCAGTCCATGCGGATCTTGCCGTCCCAGTCGAGCGTCATGAAACGCCAGGTGGGGTCGGTGAGCGGGTTCACGACCGTGAGGTCGAGGCGGTGCTGTTCGGCGATCCGGCCCCAGTAGGCGACCGAGGCGCCGCCCAGCGGATCGGCGCCGACGCGCACGCCGGCGGACCGGATCGCGTCCAGGTCCAGGACGTTCGGCAGGTCGGCGACGTAGGCGCCGAGGAAGTCGTGGCGGCCGGTGCCGGGGGCGGCCAGGGCGCGCGCGTAGGGGATGCGGCGTACGTCCTTCATGCCGCCGGTGATGATCTCGTTGGCGCGGTCCTGGATCCAGGAGGTCGCCTCGGAGCCGGCGGGGCCGCCGCTCGGCGGGTTGTACTTGAAGCCGCCGTCGGCGGGCGGGTTGTGCGAGGGGGTGACCACCACGCCGTCGGCGAGGGCGGACGTGCGCGACCGGTTGTGGGTGAGGATCGCGTGCGAGACGGCCGGGGTGGGCGTGTATCCGTCGGCCTGGTCGATGAGGACCGTCACCTCGTTGGCCGCGAAGACCTCGAGGGCCGTGATCCGGGCGGGCTCCGACAGGGCATGGGTGTCGGCCCCGAGGAAGAGGGGGCCGTCGGTGCCCTGGGCGGCGCGGTACTCGCAGATGGCCTGGCTGGTGGCGGCGATGTGGTCCTCGTTGAACGCCGCCGCGAGGGACGAGCCGCGGTGTCCGGAGGTGCCGAACGCCACCCGCTGGCCCGGTTCGGCCGGGTCGGGGTGCAGTGCGTAGTACGCCGTGACCAGGCGGGCCACATCGATGAGGTCCTCGGGCCGGGCTGCCTGCCCCGCTCGCGCGTCCTGCATTTCCCCGCTCCTCCGCACAGCTCGACCGTTGGGTACGGCCCTCATTCTCCCCTGCCCGGGCCGTCGGGACGCGCATCGGGCCGCCGTTGTGGGACGCGTCCGACGGGTGCGACGATGCGGGCCGACGAGCGGAGGGACACCGACGTGGGACACGACGCCGTGGGACACGAGGACGTGACGCGCCAACGGCCGCCTGCCGCCGTGCTGTTCGACGCGCTGGGCGCCGACTACGAGAAGGCGTTCGGCCGTGCCCCCGCGCATCTCGCCGCGCTGGAGTGGCTGATCGAGCGGCTGCCGCCCGCCGCGCGGACGCTGGACGTGGGCAGCGGCACCGGGCGGCCCACCGCGGCCGCGCTCGTCGGGGCGGGCCACTCGGTGCTGGGTGTGGACGTCTCCCCCGTCATGGTCGAACTCGCTGCCCGTCAGGTCCCCGAGGCCGAGTTCCGTCAAGGCGACGTCCGGGAACTGTCGTTCGAGGCGGACTCGCTGGACGGCGTGTGCGTGTTCTTCTCGCTGCTGCAGATGACGCGGGCCGAGCAGTCGGCGCTGACGCGGCGGCTGGCCCTGGCGCTGCGGCCCGGCGGGCATCTGGTGCTGGCCACGGTGCCCGCCGACGTGGAGGACTTCGAGGTGGTCTTCATGGGACGGCCGGTCCGCGCGACCAGCTTCGCCGAGGAGGACGTCGTCGGCATGGTGGAGGCGGCGGGGCTGACGGTGCTGTCCCGGCACAACGCCACTTTCACGCCGGACCACCCCGGCGGCGGGCCCGAGCCCCACCTGTTCCTGTACTGCCGCCGCGACGAACCCGGCCGCTGAGACGCTGCCCGGACCAACTGCCTTCTCCTGTCCGCCCCTTCGGCCGAAGGCCACCTACCCCGACCGGGCGCGGCCGGACACACTGAGACGTCGGCCGGCCTCGACGCGGCGTCGACGGGCAGCCCGTGGCCGCGTCCCGCGCTGCCGTGCGCCATCACTCGAACCTGCCCTACCGTCCCCGGGAGACTCCAGTGAGCACAGTGCGCCGTACCCCCGCCAGACGCCGTTCACGGCTGATCGCCTCGGTGGTGAGCCTGCTGGTGGCGGCCGCTCTCGCCATGTCCGTCACCAGCGCGGCCGCCGCGCCCTCGGCCGACGCCGCACCGTCCGCCGCGTCGGTGACCGGAGCGGCCTCGGCCGTCGAGTCCCTGGGCATCGCCGGGACGACCTGGACCGTCGACGAACGCACCGGGAAGCTGCGCGTCCTCGCCGACTCGACGGTCTCCGGCACGGACCTGGCCAGAATCCGACGGGCCACCGGCCACTTCCCGGGTGTCGCGACCCTCGAACGGCTCGACGGTCGGCTGCGCACCCTCCTCTCGGGCGGCGACGGCATCTACGCGGCAGGTTGGCGCTGTTCGGCAGGGGTGAACGTACGCAGCGGCTCCACCTACTACTTCGTCACCGCGGGCCACTGCACCGAGACCCTGCCCACCTGGTACACGAGTTCCGCCATGACCACCACGATCGGCACCACCACCGGCACCAGCTTCCCCGGCAACGACTTCGGCGTCGTCCGGTACTCCAACCCGTCCGTGCCGCACCCCGGCACCATCGGAACCGTGGACGTGACCGGGACCGCGACGGCCTACGTCGGTCAGAGCGTCTGCCGTCGGGGCGCGACCACCGGGGTCCACTGCGGCGTGGTCACCGCGCTCAACGCGACCGTCAACTACCCGGACGGAACCGTCTCCGGTCTGATCCGGACCAACATCTGCGCCGAGCCGGGCGACAGCGGCGGTCCGCTCTACGCCGGCGACAAGGTGGTCGGGATCCTCTCCGGCGGCTCCGGGAACTGCGCGTCGGGAGGGACCACCTACTACCAGCCGATCCAGGAGGTGCTGAGCGCCTACGGGCTTTCCGTCTACTGAGCCGTCGGTTCCAGACGGACGCAGCAGTGGCCGGCCCCGGGTGCCAGACAGGCCTGGCGGCCGTGCTCGTCGAGGCCTTCGAGGACGCCGCGGAGCAGGTGGAGGTTCATGCCGCAGACGGTCTGGGTGTGTGCGCGGGCGAGCGCGTGGAAGGGGCAGTTGGCCAGCACGATCGCGTCACCGTCGTAGCGGGGTTCGAAGCCGTAATCCTCCAGGAGATCGAACACGCCCCTGTGCTGCCCGGCCAGCTGGACACCGACCTCGTGGGCCTTGCGGTGCAGGACGGACCGGACGGGTTCGCCGGTGGCCTCGGACTCCTCCAGGGCCTGCGCCAGGAGCCGTCCGGCCAGCTCGTACTGCCGCTCCGGAAGGTTGACGGTGACCTGCTTCGCGGAGCGCCGGTACAGCTTGGCCGGTCTGCCCGCTCCCGGGCCGGTGCGGCCGCTGCGCCGTTCGTAGACGACGTCGAGGAGTGACTCGTCCGCCAGCCGGTCCAGGTGGAAGGCCGCCGTCTGGCGCGCGAGCCCGAGCGCGGCGGCGGCCTCGTCACGGCTGACCGGTGCCTGCTGGCGCACGACATGGTCGTACAGCCTCCTGCGCGTCGGCTCGTCCAGAGCGGCGACGGCGGAGACGTCGGGGCGGCTGGGTTCGTTCGGACGGTCCACGAACACCAGTGTAAAACCCATGCCCATTGACTTAAGAACGCCCAGGCGCTTCTATCGACAGTGAGAGTTGTTGTTAGAAGACGCGAAGGAACCAACGCCATGTCCTCCACCACCACGCCCACGTCGGCCGGGCCTCGGCGAGCCGCGCTCGCCGACCCCCGCTACCAGGCATTCGTCATCCTGCGCACCGGGTTCACCGTGGCGCCGATCCTGTTCGGGCTGGACAAGTTCACCAACCTCCTCGTGGACTGGCCCGGCTATCTCGCGCCGTGGATCGACGACGTCGTTCCGGGCAGCGCCCAGGCGGCCATGTACGCCGTCGGTGTCATCGAGATCGTCGCGGGTCTCGTCGTCGCCCTGGCCCCTCGCTTCGGGGGCTGGCTGGTGGCCGGATGGCTCGCCGGCATCATCGTCAACCTCCTGACCATCCCCGACTACTACGACATCGCGCTGCGCGACTTCGGTCTGCTGCTCGGCGCGGTGGCCCTGGCCCGGCTGGCCCAGGGCTACCACCGCGAGGGACTGTCGCGCTGAAGCCACCGTCGCGACGGAAGCCTCACTCGCCCAACCCGCCGGCGATCCCGGCGGTCAGGGGCGGCGTGACGGCTTCCGGCGTGCGGTGCGGCGGTGGAGCCGGATCGCCAGGGGCGCCGCGGTGAAGACGGAGGAGCAGGTGCCGACCGCGAGGCCGATCAACAGGGCCAGGGCGAAGTCGGTGAGCGAGGAGCCGCCCAGCACAGCGAGGGCGGTGAGGATGAACGCGGCGCCCATGCCGGTGTTCACCGTGCGGGGCAGGGTCTGGAGGATCGCCTGGTTCACGGTGCCGGCGAACGGCGCCCTGGGAGCCTTGCGGGCCAGTTCCCTGACGCGGTCGAAAAGCACGACGGAGTCGTTGACCGAGTAGCCGACGACCGTGAGCAGGGCTGCCAGGAACACCCCGTCGACCGGCTTGCCCAGCCAGGCGAAGACGCCCACCAGGATCACCACGTCCTGGGCCAGGGCGACGACCGCCGCGGTGCCGAAGACCCAGCGGAAACGCACGGTGAGGTAGACGAGCTGCGCCCCGAGGGCCACGGCGAGCGCGATCAGCGCACCCTGGCGCAGCTCCTTGCCGAGGCTCGGACCGATCAGCTCGTCACGGACCTTGTCCGCGCCGCCCGCGACGTCGTCCACGGCACCGGTGACCTCGGCCGCCTCGGCGTCGGTCAACGTCCCGGTGCGCACCGTCAGGCCCGCCTCGCCCGAGGACTGCACGACGGCCCGGGGCAGTCCGGCGTCGGCGAGGGCGGTGCGGACCCGGTCGGGATCGACGGGGCCGGCGGTGGCGTACTCGATGAGGCGGCCACCGGTGAACTCCACGCCGAGGTCGACCCCACGCACCGCGATCCCCGAGCCGGCCAGCACCAGCACCGCGGCGGACGTGGCCAGCCAGCGCAGCGGACGGCGCATCAGCTGGGGGGCACGGCGGACCAGGCGGTCGCGGACCGCGCCGGTGGTGGCGATGCCGGTGAGGCGGGGACGACGGCGTACGCTCGGTCGGCTCGCCGCGAACTCGGCGAGGACGCGGCTGATCACCAGGGCGCTGAACATGGCGGCCAGCGCGCCGATGCCGAGGGTGACGCCGAAGCCGCGGACGGGCCCGGAGGCGAGGAAGAACAGCAGGGCGGCCGCGATCAGCGTGGTGACGTTGGAGTCGGCGATCGCGCTGAAGGCGTTGCGGAAGCCGGCCGCGAGCGCCGAGCGGGTGCTGGGGCGGCGGCGGGCCGCGTACTCCTCCCTCGCCCGTTCGAAGACCAGCACGTTGGCGTCCACGGCCATGCCGATGGCCAGCACGAACCCGGCCAGGCCCGGCAGGGTCAGGGTGGCGCCGAGGGCGGCCAGGGCGGCGTAGGAGACAAGGCCGTAACAGGCCAGGGCGAGGGCGGCGAGGCCGCCCAGCAGCCGGTAGACGGCGATGATGAACAGCGAGGTCAGCGCGGTGCCGATGGCGGCGGCCCAGGCGCTGGCGGCGATGGCCTCGGCACCCAGGGTGGGGCCGACGGTGCGCTGCTCGACGGTTTCGACGGGCACGGGCAGGGCGCCGCCGTTGATGAGCAGGGACAGCTCGCGGGCCTCCTCGGGGCCGAAGGAGCCCGTGATCCGGGTGGCGCCGTCACGGATGCCGGCCCGGCAGCCGACGGACGGGTCGACCTGCGGGGAGGAGATGACCTTGTCGTCGAGGACGATGGCGACCCTACGTGCCGGGTCGCCCGCCGCATGGCAGGCGGCCTCGCCGGTCAGCCGGGCCCAGCCGTCGCGGCCGGTGCCCTCGAAGCCGACGGTGACGTGCCATCCGGTGGCGCCCTGCTGGTCGAACCGGGCAGCGGCCTGCTTGACATGCTCGCCGGTCAGGGCAGCGGCCCCGAGGCGCAGGGGCGTGCCGGACTCGTCGGGCAGGACGCGTTCCCGTGGCCGCTCCGGCCGGGGGCGGGCGCTGTCGTCGGCGGTGTCGGCGGTGCCGAGCACCTGGTGGAAGGTGAGTTGCGCGGTGCGGCCCAGGACGTCGGCGGCCTTCTTCGGGTCCTGCACGCCGGGCAGTTCGACGACGATCCGGTTCTCGCCGGAGCGGACGAGGGTGGGTTCGGCGACGCCGAGGGCGTCGACCCGGCCGCGCAGCACCTCCAGGCTGCGGTCGGTGGCCTCGCTGTCGGCCTCGGCGGTGGCGGTGGAGCGGGTCTCCAGCACGATCTGCGTACCGCCGCGCAGGTCGAGTCCGAGCCGGACCGGCACGGTGATGGCGATGTACAGCGAAACGGCGAGCACGGCGAGGGCGAGCAGCGCCCGCACGCGCGGGGAACGGTTCAACGGAGCCTCCGGCAGGCACACCACCGCGGCGGCCGGCGCGGGCCGCTGCGGGGCGAGAGGGGATGGGACGGGGAAGTGGGCGTCAGGTGCCGGAGGACACCGGGGGCGCCCGCCCGCGGTCGTGGGCCGTGTGGGGCGGTGAGGTCGGCGCGTGGAGTGCCGGGGCCGGGGGCCGTACGCCGTGGGAGGGGGTGGCCGCGTCCGAGTCCTGGGCCTGGGCGAGGAGGGGGAGGCGCGGGGCCGGGTGCTCGCTGTGCGGGTCGTGGCGGGTCGCCGCCCGGGCGGCGCGGGCGGCGTCGCAGCCGTCGTCGGCGCGCGGCCCGTCGTCCCGGTGCTGTACGGCCGTCACGGGTGCGCCGACGGCCGGCGGGGCGGCGGCGCCGAGGGTGGTCAGCAGTGCCAGGAGGACGGCTGCCAGCAGTGCTACGGCGGGGGAACGCCGTACCGGCGGCGGGGTGCCGCCGGTGCCGGGGGCGCTGCGCGCGGCGTGGTGCATGTGGTCAGGGTTCGATCAGGCCGGCGCGGATGGCGTAGCGGGTGAGGTCGAGGCGGTCGCGCAGGCCGAGTTTGTGCAGGAGGTTGGCGCGGTGGCGCTGGACGGTCTTGATGCTGATGAAGAGCAGGTCGGCGATCTCCTTGGACGAGTGGCCCTCGGCGACCAGCTTGAGGACCTCCTCCTCCCGGGGGGTGAGGATCTGGTCGGGGGCCTCCTGGCCGTGGCGGGCACGGTCGAGGTAGTTGCGGATCAGCGCGGTGACCGCGCCCGGATAGAGGAACGGCTCGTCCCGCATCGCGGCCCGGCAGGCCGCGACCAGGTCACGGTCGGCGACGGACTTCAGCACATAGCCGCTCGCGCCGGCCTTCAGGGCCTGGAAGAAGTACTGCTCGTTGTCGTGCATGGTGAGCATCAGGATCCGCAGCCCGGGCTTGAGGGCGGCCAGTTCACGGGCTGCCTGGAGTCCGGTCAGGCGGGGCATGGCGATGTCCAGCACGGCCAGGTCGAGGTCGTGGGTGCGGGCCAGCTCGATGGCCTCCGCCCCGTCCCCGGCCTCCGCGACCACCTGCAGGTCGGGTTCCTGGTCGAGGATGAGCCGCACACCGCGGCGGACCAGGGCGTGGTCGTCGGCGAGCAGGATGCGGATCGCGCTCGTCCCCGCCGCGTTCGTGGTCGTCTCGGGCATGGTCAGTGCTTCCTGGATACGGGCGCGGTGAGCTGGACACGGGTGCCGGCACCGGGTGCGGGGGCGATCTCCAGGCTGCCCCCGATGAGCAGGGCCCGCTCTCGCATACCGCGGATGCCGGCGCCCTCACGGGCCGCCTCGACGCCGCGGCCGTCGTCGGTGACGGTCAGCTCCGCGCTGTCGTCGGTGTGGCGCAGGGCGACGGTGACGTGTTCGGCGTCCGCGTGCCGGGCGACGTTGGTCAGGGACTCCTGGGCGACGCGGTAGAGGACCAGTTCCGTCTCCGGCGCCAGGGCGGGCAGATCGGTGTCGAAGCGGCGGGTGATCCGCAGCCCGGTGTGGGTGGCGAAGTCCTCGGTGAGCGAGGTCAGCGCGCTGATCAGCCCCAGGTCGTCCAGCACGCCGGGCCGCAGCCGGCGCACCAGGCGACGGACCTCGTCCAGGCTCTCCCGGGTGATCTCCTGCACCTCGTGCAGATCCTTGCGCAGCGGTTCGGGCGCGTCGTCCGCCGCGCGCTTGAGGCCGAGCAGGATCGCGGTCATGGTCTGGCCGACCTCGTCGTGCAGCTCCTGCGCGATGCGGCGGCGTTCGGCCTCCTGGGCGAGCAGGGCGCGTGCGCTGCTGGTGGCCCGCTCGTGTTCGAGCCGCTCCAGCATCGCGTTGAACGTACGGATCAGCTCGGCGACCTCGCGACCGCCGGCGGCGGGCAGGCGCTGGCCGGGGCGCAGCAGGTCCACGGTGGTCATCAGCCTGGTCAACCGGTCCAGCGGGGCCAGGCCGAGGCGCAGCAGCGCGGCGTTGGCGACGAGCATGACGGCGAGGCCGCCGACCAGGATGACGGCCTCGGTGAGCAGGACCGGCACGGACACCGTCACGGGCGCCCACAGCAGCAGTGCCGTGGCCAGGCCCAGCACCACGGCGTTCAGGGCGAAGATCCGCCAGAACAACGACACCGGCCGCACGCCTCCCCTTCCACCACCTCGGTTCACCTCCACTGTCGGCCATCAGGCGGCCCACGGCGTGTGCGACTCCGGGATGCGTGACTGACCTGCGGCCAGGCTGCCTCTTCCCGAGCGCGCAGTCGATGGGCGCTGACCCCCATTTCCCCCTGCGCCCGCCACCCACGGGGCGACCGTATGGGTCACGGGCCCCCGGGCAAATGGAGCCCGCGACCGATAGGTATCGGCGGCGCGTCCGGCCAGGGTGGAGGGCACCGGGGTGGAGGACGGACGGCCACCCCGGCCGAGACGAGACGAGAAGGGCACCGATCATGTCGCTCGATGTCACCCGGGCCGAACCCCCGCTGCACGAGGCCCGCCAACGCCTCGAACACGCCCGTGTCTCCCGGCTGGCGCAGCTGCGCGCCCTCGGCGAGAGCGGGCACGGCGCGGACGATCCGCTCCTGTCCGCGCAGCTGACGGCGATGAAGCGGGTCCTCAAGGAGATCGAGGAAGCCTTCGACCGCATCGAGGACGGCACCTACGGCACCTGCGCGGGCTGCGCCAAGCCGGTCCCGGCGGAGCGGCTGGAGATCCTGCCGTACGCCCGCCACTGCGTCGCCTGCCAGCGCCGCGCCGTCTGAGAACCGTCCGTACCGACCTCCTACGCCCTGCCTCAAAAGGGGTGACGTGGTGAACCACCAGACCATCGATGAGAGCACGACGCATCTGTCGGCCGAGGACCTCGCCGCACTGCGGGAGAACCTGCACGAGCAGCGGCTGTTCCGCCAGGAGCAACTGCGCCGGCTCACCGGACCGGACACCTCCCGCACCGATGACCGGGTCCGGCGGCGGGCCGCCTCGCAGATCGAGGTCCACGTCAAGCTCGTCGCCTCCGCCCGCATGGTCCTGGCCGACGTCGAAGCGGCCCTCGCCCGGATGAACGAGGGTGTCTACGGCACCTGCCACCTGTGCCGGTGCCCCGTCGACCGGGAGCGGCTGATGATCGTGCCGCAGGCCCGGTACTGCGCGCGCTGCCAGCAGGTCAAGGAGACGGGGCGATGACCGGCACCGACCTGCTGCGCACCGGCGTCGGCCGGCACCGGCCCTGGCCGGCGTGCCGGCGCTGCTGCGGCATCGCGCTGGACATGGGCAGTGCCCGCACCCGTGCCTGGATCGCCGGCAAGGGCGTGGTCGTCGACGTGCCGACCGTGGCCTTCCCGGGGGCCGGCGCGGTGTACCCCGTCCGGCGCGGGACCATCGTCGACGCCGAGGGCTGCGCCCGGATGCTGGAACGGCTGCTCGCCCCTCGCGTGCCGCGCCTCACCCGTCCCCTGGTCATCGTCACCACTCCCGTCCTGGACGGCGTCGCCTACCGCGCCGGGGCGCGTGCCGCCGTGGCGGTGCTGGAGCCGTGCGGTGTGCTGACCGTGCCCGGCGCCCGCGCCGTCGCCGTGGCCGCCGGCGCGGACCTGTCCCGTCCGCTGCTGGTGGTGGACATCGGCGCCCAGCTCACCGAGGCGGTGCTGCTGAGCGACGGTGCCGTGACCGACGCCCACCACGCGGCCGTCGGCACGAACGACCTGGACGTCCCCGGGTCGGCGGAGCAACTCGTCGACGTGGTGGGCGCGATGCTGGCCGAGATGCTCCGCCAGGACCGCACCTCCCTCACCGTCGACGCCCTGCACCACGGCATCCTCCTGGCGGGCGGGGGCGCGCTGCGTCCCGAGATCACCTATCGCCTCACCGGCCGCCTGCACGCACCCCTGCGCGTGGTCCCGGCCCCGCACACCGCGGCCGTGCGAGGCGCCGCCCGGCTCCTCCAGTCCGCCCAGGTCCACCCCTCGACCTGCGCGCCCCAGCCACCTGTCGCCCGACCCGACTAGGCCGCGCCCCGCCCTCGGATCCGGTCGGCACCTCGCATCCGCTGCGTCCACCGCCGAAGGGAGGACCCCTTGCCCGGCCGTACACCCCCGTCGTCTCCTCCGCGGGAGCTGCCGCGGGTCATGTTCTGGCGTCTGCGGCGCAACCCCCTGCGCCGCCGCAGCGACCTGGCCCAGGCGTGGATCGGCCTCGGCCTTGCGCTGACGGTGTCGGCGGGCACTCCCCTCGCGATGTTCGTGGTCGGCGACGCGGCCCACCGCCACTACGCCCGTGCCGCCCAGCACCAGGCCGCGACACGCCACCACACCACAGCCATGCTCGTCGAGGACGCCCCGCGCCACCCCGAACCCGGCTCCGCCGAGGCGAGGAAGACCCGATACCCCACCGCCGTCCGCTTCACCGACCCCGACGGGGACACCCACACCGCCGAGGCCGACGTCCAGCCCGCCCTGCCCAAGGGCAGCACCATTCGCGTATGGGCCGACACCGAGGGAAAGGTCACCGACCCGCCTCTGACGCCCCGCCAGGTCCGCAACCACGTTATGGGCTCGGCCGTCATCGCCGCCCTCGGCGTCCACGCCGCAGCGGCCGCCGCCTACGCCACCGCGGGCCGCGCCATCGAGCGCCGCAACCTCGCCGCCTGGGACACCGCCTGGGCCGAGACGGCACCTCGGTGGACGACGTCTCCGTAACCCAGCGCGCCCAGGGGCCCGTCGTTCGGATCAGGCCCCTGGGCGAGGAGGCTCAGCAGAACCTGACGGTCAAGATCGCCCGGTCGGTGTCCGCACCGCATCGCTCACGTACAACTCCCGAGTCGCCGTCGTGAACCGGGCAAGCGCGTCCGGCAGCGGGTCGATGCCGATGCCCGGGGCGGTGGGCACGGGCAGGTGGCCACCCTGGAGGACGAACGGCTCGGTGATGTCCTCGGCGAAGTACCGGCCGGAGGCGGAGGTGTCGCCGGGGAGGGTGAAGCCGGGAAGGGCGGCGAGCGCCAGGTTGGGGGCGCGACCGATGCCCGTCTCCAGCATTCCGCCGCACCACACCGGCACACCGTGGGCGGTGGCCACGTCATGGATGCGACGGGCTTCCCGATAGCCGCCGACGCGGGCCGGCTTGACGTTGACGACCCGGCAGGCGTCCATCGCGATCGCGGACGCCGCGTCGCGCGCGGAGTGGATCGACTCGTCGAGGCAGACCGGGGTGGCCAGACGCTTCTGGAGCTGGGCGTTGGCGTGGAGGTTGTTCTCCTCCAGCGGCTCCTCGATCAGCAGCAGCCCGAAGTCGTCGAGCCTGCGCAGATGCTCGGCGTCGGCGAGCGTGTAGGCGGTGTTGGCGTCGACCTGGAGTGGGAGTGCGTCGCCGAAGCGTTCGCGTACGGCGCGCACCGGCTCGACGTCCCAGCCCGGCTCGATCTTCAGCTTGATGCGGAGATAGCCCTCGGCGAGGTACCGCTCCACATCGTCGAGCAGTTCGGGCACGGAGCTCTTGATGCCGACCGAGACCCCCGCGGGCACCCGTTCGTGGACCGAGCCGAGAAAGGTCGCGAATGACATCCCGTAGGCACGCAGTTCGGCGTCCAGGAGGGCGGTTTCGAGGGCGGCCTTGGCGAGTTCGTGTCCCTTGACGGAGGCCATGGCGGGGGCGACGGCCGCGGTCGTCGGTTCGGGCAGGGCCGCGATGCGCGGCAACAGGAAGTCCCGGATGACGATCTCGGCGCCGGCGACGAACTCCGAGCAGTACAGCGGCTCCGGGTCGGCAGCGAACTCGGACCAGCCCTCGGCCTCGTCGGTCACCACATGCAGCAGGAACGTGTCCTTGCTGGTCATCGTCCCGAATGAGGTGCGGAAGGGGGTGACGAGCGGGATGGCGACATGAAGCAGTTCAACGCGTTCGAGCTTCATTGCTGCTCCTCGCAAGCGGATCCGCAGGGGATCTCGGACGTGCCCTCGGTCGAGGTCGTGACGGTTGTCCCGGCGCCGACCCCCGCCGTCGGGAGGTCGAGGGACGGGCGGGTCAGCAGGTACCAGCCGTCGCGAGACATGGCCGTCGCGCGCAAGCCTTCTGCGTACGCATCGCTGAAGACCTCGCGCACGGCGTGCCTCCAGTCGAGCGCGAGCGCCGGGTCGGCGGCACGCAGCGCGACGATGTCCTCGGGCACCCGGCACCACAGCCTGTCCGCGTCGCTCAGCGCGAGCGGGCTGCCGTCCGGTGCCCGGCGAACGACGTCGGCGGCGGCGCGGCCGTCGGCGGAGTCGTCCCTCCGCGTGGTCCCCGTCACCAGGTCCCACACAACGGTCAGCCGGTCGCTCTCGTCGCCGTTGTTCACGCCGTCGCTCATCGGCCCGTAGAAGTCGACCAGGTACTCGCTGCCGACGGCACCCAGCTTGACCAGGTTGAAGCGGGCGTTGCGGCTGACCAGCGGGTCGAAGGTCCAGCGCATGGTGGTGGCGCCCCGCTCCAGCGCCCACAGCCGCTGCGCCTGCTTGACCGCGAAGCCGACCCCCCGGCCGGAAGCGGTCGCCGCCGCCACGAACGAGTACACGTCCCGCTCGGCAGGTGGCCCGAACACGGCCACCGCCGCCCCGACGAGCCGTTCGCCCGACGGCACGGCGGAGTACGCCGCGTGCACCGCACCACCGGCGTGCGCCAGGCTGCGCAGCACCTCCGAAGGGTAGGGCGGGCTGGCGCGCGACGTCTGCCACACATCGGCGAAGAAGTCGGCGACGGCACGGATACCCGCCACGTCGTGCACGGTACGGACCGTGACCCCGGCCGTACGGGCTGCTCCTTCGCCGGCGCGGGCTGCCTCCGCGATGCTGCGGGCCGTGTCCCCCACAAAGGCGCCCCCGTTGGGCGTACCGTCTGCCGCCCCGGACCCGGCGGCGGAGATCGTCACAGGTGTCATGCCTCGAGTCTCCGGGGCCACACGCCGTAGGCCATTGTCGTCAGGCACAATGAGATTCCGTATCCCTGTTGCGATCGGCCAAGGCCCTGGGCGGTGACCGTCCGATAGAAAGGCCAATCGTCACCAGGTGACCGTCCCACCGGAGAGCCCGACCGCCATGGAGTCCAGCACCCTCGAGGAACTTCTCGATACCCTCGGCGGTCCCGTGCTCCGCGTGCTCACCGCCCCGGCCGGCCTCACCACACCCGTTTCCGAGGTCGTGCTTCACGACGCCGGGGCCCCGTTTCCGCGCAGCGCGCCGGGCGCCCTGCTGCTGACGCTCGGGGTGCGAGAGGGTGAGGTGGGACCGCTGGCACGCGATGCCGCGGCGGCCGGGATGGCCGGACTCGTCGTACGGGCCGGGGAGGGGCAGCCCGACGCGGTGGCGGCGGCGAAGGCCCACGGCCTCGCGCTGCTCTCCGTCGACGAGGACGCCGCCTGGCATCACGTCCATCTGCTGCTGGCCTCCGCGATCGCCGCCCGGCCCGGCCCGGCGGGCGGCGGGGCCGCCTTCGGTGACCTGTTCGCGCTCGCCAACGCGGTGGCCGCGGCCGTGGGCGGCGCGACCGTCATCGAGGACGCCCGCCAGCGGATCCTGGCCTATTCAACCGTCCCCGGGCAGGTCGTCGACGAGGCCCGGCGGCAAGGCATCCTGGGCCGCCAGGTGCCGAGCAGCCCCGAGAACACCGAGCAGTACCGCGTCCTGTTCGCCGCCCCCGGACCTGTACGCCTCGCCGCACTCGACGGCGACGAGTTGCCGCGGCTCGCCGTCGCGATCCGTGCGGGCGGTGAGACGCTGGGGTCGATGTGGGTCGTGGACGACGGGCACGTCGGCCGCGATGCCGTGGACGCACTCACCCAGGGCGCGTCCACGGCCGCCCTGCTCCTGCTGCGGGCACGAGCGAGCGAGGAGCTGTCCCGGCATCTGACGAGCGAGGTGCTGCGCCGTCTCCTGGACGGCACCGCCGATCCCGCTGACGCCGCGCACCGTCTCGGCCTCGCTTCCGGCGCCCCGGTCCGTGTCGCGGCCTTCGCCCTCGACGGCGCGGTGTCCACGCCCGACGGTGAGCAGACCGCGCTGCGGCTGCTCGACCTCGTACGGCTCCAGTGCGAGGCGCGGTACGGGCGGCACGCGTGCGTGCTGGTGGAGGGGAGCGTGTACGCGCTGCTGCCGGTGGCCGGTGAGCGCGGTGGCGAGCGGCACAAGCGGCTCGCCGAGGACATCGTGCGGCGCGCGGGTCAGGCGCTGCGGGTGACGGTGCGGGCCGGGCTGGGCGATGTGGTCCCGGGCCTGGCGGCCGTGCGCGGCTCACGGGAGGACGCCGACCTCGTTCTGCGGGTGCTCGGCCCGGATGAGGACGTCGCCGCCGTGAGCGAGGTACGCGCCCGTGTCACCCTGCTACGGCTGCGTGAACTCATCGGCGCGGAACGAGCCTTGACGGCGGGTGCCTGGCGGGAGGTCCTGGCGTACGACACCGCGCACAGCACCGACTACGCCAGGACCCTGGTGTGCTGGCTGGACGCCGGATGCGACATGGCGCGGGCGGCGAAGCTGCTCGCCGTTCACCCCAACACCTGCCGGTACCGCCTCAGACAGGCGCAGCAGCACCTCGGCATCGATCTGGACAACCCGGACGAGCGGCTGGTCCTGTGGCTGCAGCTGCGGACGCTCGGGGGCCTGCGGGGCGCCGGGCGGGCCTGACCCGCGGCGGGCAGCAGGTGGGGTCCCCGGTCGGCGTCGTGGGATCCGAGGTCGACGCCGACCCTTCCACCAGCCCGGGGTAGCGCGCCCCTGTGGGGTTCAGCCACTCAGCCAGGCCGCGAGCCGAGCCTCGCACTCCCGCAGTTGCCGGACGGGCACGTACTCCCCGGCCGTGTGCGCCAGGGTCGGGTCACCCGGGCCGTAGTTGAGCGCGGGTGTGCCGAGCGCGGCGAAGCGGGCGACGTCGGTCCAGCCGAGCTTGGGGCGGGGGGTCGCCCCCAGCACCTCGACGAACGAGGCGACCGGACCGTGTCCGAGCCCCGGCAGGGCACCCGGCACGACCTCGGTGACCTCGACCTCGTACTCGGGGAAGAGCCCGCGCAGATACGCCTCGGCCTGCCCGGCCGAACGGCTCGGCGCAAAGCGCAGGTTGACCGTGATCACGCAGGCGTCGGGGACGACGTTCTCGGCGATGCCCGCGCGGACAGCGACCGCGTTCAGCCCTTCGCGGTACTCCAGGCCGTCAATGACGATCCGCTCGGAGGTGTGGTCGTCGAGGCGCTGGAGCACGGCGGCCGCTCGGTGCGCGGCGTTGACGCCCATCCAGGAACGGGCGGTGTGCGCGCGCTCGCCGCGCACCGTGATGTCCGCGTTCAGCACACCCTGGCAGCCCGCCTCGATGCCCGCGCCGGACGGCTCCATGAGGATCGCCAGGTCCGCTCTGAGCAGGTCGGGGCGTTCGGCGGCGATACGGTTCAGGCCGTTGCGGTCGCCGGAGACCTCCTCGCACTCGTAGAAGACGTACGTGACGTCGCGTACCGGTGTCGGGAGGGTGGCCGCGAGGCGAAGCGCGACGGCGACGCCGCCCTTCATGTCGCACGCCCCGAGCCCGTGGAGCAGGCCTCCGTCCAGTCGGGAAGGCAGGTTCCCGGCGGCCGGCACGGTGTCCAGGTGGCCGCCGATGACCACTCGCTCGGCGCGACCCGAGTCGGTGCGGGCCAGGACGGAGTTGCCGATGCGCTCGACCGTCAGATGTGCGCACGCGCGCAGGGCGGACTCCACGGCGTCGGCGAGGTCGGCCTCGTCGCCGCTCTCGGACGGGGTGTCCACCAGGGCCCGTGCGAGGTCCACCAGGTCGGCGGCCGGGTTCAGCGAGGTCATGCGAGGTTCTCTTCCTTCGGGGCGGACCGGCCCAGCCGGGAGTTCTTGATGCCGTACAGCGCATAGATCGCGAACCCGACTACCATCCACAGGCCGAACGCGAGCCAGGTGTCGATGCCGAGCCCCCACATCACATAAACGCAGCACAGCACGCCCAGCACGCAGCTCACCGGCGCGAGGGGTACCCGGAAGCTACGCGGGGCATCGGGGCTGCGCCGACGCAGGATCAGGACGGCGCAGTTGACCAGCGCGAAGGCGAACAGTGTGCCGATGCTGGTGGCGTCGGCAAGCGCGCCCAGCGGCACGATTGCGGCGAGCACCATGATGAACGCGGACACGATGACCGTGTTGGCACGGGGCACCCCGGTCTTCGGGTGGATCTTGGCGAACAGTGGCGGCACGAGCCCGTCGCGCGCCATGGAGAACAGGATGCGGGTCTGCCCGTACTGCACGGCGAGGACGACGCTCGTGGTGGCGACTACAGCGGCCACGGACAGCAGGACCGGCCACAGGTTGCCGCCGCCGACCGAGTGGACGAGTACCTCACTGAGGGTGGCCTCGGTACCCGCGAACTTCGGCCACGGCATCGCGCCGACCGCCGCGATCGCCACCGCGCAGTACAGCGCGGTGATCACCCCGAGCGAGAGGAGGATGGCGCGCGGCAGGTCACGCTGCGGGTTCTTCGCCTCCTCACCGGCCGTCGACGCGGCGTCGAAGCCGATGTACGAGAAGAACAGGGAGGCGGCGCCCGCGCTCACTCCCGCCATGCCGAGCGGGAACAGCGGCTGGAAGTTCCCGGCACGGAACGCGGTGAAGGCGACGGCGCAGAACATCACCAGGGCGGCCACCTTCACCGCCACCATGATCGTGTTGACGACGGCGCTCTCACGGGCTCCGCGCAGCAGCACCACCATGGCCAGGACGACGATCGCGGCGGCGGGAACGTTCAGCACACCGCCCGCGCCCGGCGGGGCGACCAGCGACTCGGGCAGCGTCCAGCCGACGGTGAGCTCCAGCAGCTCGTTCACGTACTGGCCCCAGCCGACCGCCACGGCCGCGACCGAGACGCCGTACTCCAGCACCAGACACCAGCCGCAGACCCATGCGACCAGCTCGCCGAACGTGGCATAGGCATAGCTGTACGAGGATCCGGCACCCGGGATCATGCCCGCCAGCTCGGCGTAGGACAGGGCGGAGAACAGAGCGGTGATCCCGGCGAGCACGAAGGAGACCACGACGGCGGGGCCCGCTTCGGGTACCGCCTGGCTGAGGACGACGAAGATCCCGGTGCCCAGGGTTGCACCCACGCTCAGCAGCGTGAGCTGCGTGAACCCCATCGTCCGGCGCAGCTCACCACCACGGGCTTCGGAAACGAGATCGGCGACGTCCCGCCGCCGCGTCAACCTGCTTCCGGCCTCGACCTCACCCGCGGTTCTCCGCGGGCGCGTCTGTACTGTGTCCACGCTCCACTCCTCTCACAGCTCCACTTCGGCCCTTGATGATGCGGAACGGGGGAATGGAGAGGGGTGTGCGTGTCGGCCAAGACGGTGCGGGATGCTTTGGCCTCCTGGCCGAAGCCGAAGAGGGAGTCGTCGGCATCCCGAAGCGAGTGCTGTTGATGGCCTCCTCTCTGGACGGGCGAGGCACTCGACCACTCCCTGCGGGAGGAGACTCCGCGCATCGGGCTCTGTCGGGAACGGCTGGCCAACGTCACCGCGCAGCCCGGTCGAGGCTCTTGCACGTTGCTGGGCTGACACGGCGAGAACCGACGCGTACAGGGGTAGTCGACGAGGGGCTGGAGCGGAGATCGCCGCCGGCGCCAATTCTGCCGCTTCTGCGAGTGACAGACCCCGTCCCGCCCACGGTCCCTGTCCGGGTCCCCGCAATGACCACTACCCGAGGAACGACAGGCGCACCTGACGGTCGGGGTTGTCCCGGTTGGTGTCGACGAGGCACACCGACTGCCACGTCCCGAGCTCCAGCCGTCCGTTCAGCACCGGCAGTGTCGCGTGGGGCGGGACGATGGCCGGGAGGACGTGGTCGCGGCCGTGGCCGGGGCTGCCGTGGCGGTGTTGCCAGCGGTCGTCGGCGGGCAGGAGGGTGTGCAGGGCGGCGAGGAGGTCGTCGTCGCTGCCGGCGCCGGTTTCGATGACGGCGATGCCGGCCGTGGCGTGCGGGACGAAGATGTTCAGCAGGCCGTCGCGGCCCGCGGCCGCCTCCCGCAGGAAGGCCTCGCAGTCGCGGGTGATGTCCACGACCCGCTCCGAGGAGCCGGACGCGACGTTCAGGACTCGGGTGGTGAAGGCGTCTGACATGTACTCCATCCTCGCCCATGCACCGGAGTTCACACGTGAGGGGACGCCGACGAGACGGCCGAGCCGTGATACGCGAGGTCCATTTCGCGAGACGCCGTTGACCATGACCTCGTCATCTGGCTAGCTTCTGCGGCATGTTGCGTTCAGCCCTGCTCACCACGCGCGGTCACATCGACCTGCTGCGGGTGGCCTCCGCCGCGTGTCGCCGCGGCTGCTGACGCCCCTTTTCCCCACCCCCTTCACCCGCGCTTCCCGCGTGCGCCCGCCCGGTTCTGCTCCGGCCCGGTGCCGCTGAGGCGCACCCCCGTCACGCTCATCGCCCTCTGGAGCACTCATGAGCATCAGTCATGCCCCACCCGACTCCTCAGAGACGGATATTTCCCCCAAGTCAGATCTTGAGCATCCGGCGTCCGCCGTCGATGTCGTCCCCCTCCTCCCCGCCTCCTCCCGCCGCACCCGCGTCCCCCGCTGGCTGCGCCGCACCACCGGCCCGGTCCTGCTGCTCCTGCTGTGGCAACTGCTCAGCAGCACAGGCGCGTTGACCGCCGACGTGCTCGCCTCGCCGGGCCGTATCGCCCAGGTCGGCGGCGATCTGATCGCGGACGGTTCGCTGGCCTCGGCCATGGGGACGTCCCTCCAGCGCGTCGCCGCCGGGCTGGCGCTCGGCACCCTCGTCGGGACCGGACTCGCGCTTGTCTCAGGCCTGTTCCGGGTCGGTGAGGACCTCGTGGACGCGCCCGTGCAGATGCTGCGGACCGTGCCGTTCGTCGGGCTGATCCCGCTGTTCATCATCTGGTTCGGCATCGGCGAGGCACCCAAGGTCGCCATCATCACGCTCGGCGTGACGTTCCCGCTGTACCTCAACGTCTACGCCGGTATCCGTGGCGTGGACGCCCAGTTGATCGAGGCCGGGGAGTCCCTCGGGCTGTCCAGGTGGGGTCTCGTACGGCACGTCGTGCTGCCCGGCGCGCTACCGGGCGCCCTGACCGGCCTGCGCTACTCGCTCGGCATCGCCTGGCTCGCGCTCGTCTTCGCCGAGCAGGTCAACGCCGACTCCGGCATCGGGTTCCTGATGGTGCAGGCGCGGGACTTCCTGCGGACCGACGTGATCGTGGTCTGCCTGATCGTCTACGCCTTCCTCGGCCTCCTCGCCGACTTCGTCGTCCGCTCCCTCGAAAGGCTGCTGCTGCAATGGCGACCGACGTTCACCGGCCGGTGAGCCCCCTGGCCGCACAGGCCAGGCCGACCGCGCAGGCCGTACCCGTCCCCCAGGCCGTGCACGTCGACGGGCTGACCCGCTCCTTCGACGGCCGTGCCGTCATCGACCGACTCCAACTCGACGTCCAGCCGGGCGAGTTCGTCGCCCTCCTCGGCCGCAGCGGCTGCGGCAAGTCCACCCTGCTGCGCATCCTGGCCGGACTCGACCGGGACATCGAGGGCACCGTGCTGGTGCCGCGCCGCAAGGCCGTAGCCTTCCAGGCGCCGCGGCTGATGCCGTGGAAGAAGGTGTGGCGCAACGTGCTGCTCGGCCTGCCGGGCAAGCCCGAGCGCGGCGTGGCCGAGCGGGCGCTGAAGGAGGTCGGCCTCGACCACCGTACGGACGCCTGGCCCAAGACGCTCTCCGGCGGGGAGGCACAACGCGCCTCGCTCGCACGGGCGTTGGTCCGCGAGCCCGATCTGCTGCTGCTCGACGAACCGTTCGGCGCGCTCGACGCGCTGACCCGGATCAAGGCCCAGCGGCTCGTGGGCGAGTTGTGGCAGCGGCGCGGCTGCGCGGTCCTCCTGGTCACGCACGACGTCGAGGAGGCCGTGCTCCTCGCCGACCGCGTGCTCGTGATGGACGACGGGGTCATCGCCCACGAGCAGCGCGTCGACCTCGATCGGCCCCGCGACATCACCGACCCGCGGTTCGCCGAACTGCGCGCCGGGCTGCTGGAGCGACTCGGCGTCGACACCACCGCCGAAGCCGCCTGAGCCACCGTCCCGAAGAAGACCGCAGAACCCCGCCGCCCCTCAGTTCCACAGAACGGATCCGTCATGCGACGTCGCCTCGTCCCTGCCGCGCTGCTCCTTCCCCTGGCCCTGTTCCTGTCCGCCTGCGGAGGCAGTTCGTCGGCCTCGACCGGCGGCGACACCGACGGCTCGGGCTCCCTGACCCTCGACGTCGGTGACCAGAAGGGCGGTTCGGAGGCCATCCTGCGGGCCGCGGGAGAGCTGAAGAACCTCGACTACAAGATCAAGTGGTCCACCTTCACCTCCGGCCCGCCGCTGCTGGAGGCCGTCAACGCCAAGGCCGTCGACATCGGCGGCGTCGGCAACACTCCGCCGGTCTTCGCGGCGGGCGCCGGTTCGAAGATCGCGGTGGTGGCCGCCTGGCACGGCACGTCCCAGGGCGACGCCATCCTCGTGCCGAACGACTCGAAACTGACCCGGACCGCGCAGCTCAAGGGCAGGTCGGTCGCCGTGGCGCAGGGCTCCTCCGCCCACTACCAGCTGGTCGCCTCCCTGAAGGAGGCGGGGCTGAGCCTGAGCGACGTGAAGGTCAAGTACCTCCAGCCGGCCGACGCGCTGGCCGCGTTCACCTCCGGCAGGGTCGACGCGTGGGCGGTGTGGGACCCGTACACCTCGCAGGTGCTCAAGGGGAAGCAGGGCCGCGTGCTGACCACCGGTGACGGCATCACCAACGGGCTGACCTTCCAGGTGGCGGCGCCGGGCGCGCTGAAGGACAAGAAGAAGGCCGCCGCGATCAAGGACTATCTTGAGCGGCTGCGTCGGGCCCAGAAGTGGGTCTACACCCACGAGGACGAGTGGGCGAAGGTCTGGTCGAAGGAGACCGGACTGCCCGAGGACGTGGCGCTGGCCGCCGTGAAGCGGACGTACACCACCCGGATCGCGGTGGCCGTCGACAAGCCGCTCATCGCCTCCGAGCAGGAGATCGTCGACACCTTCGCCGAGCTGAAGCTGATTCCGAACAAGGTCGACTTCGGCGCTTTCACCGACAGCCGGTTCAACGGCGACCTACCGCCGTCGACCACCGCGTCCCGTCCCTCGGAAGGTCCCTGAGGGCGCGCGGTCCGCTGACGGTCGGGGCCGGGAAGGGGAAGATCCTTGCTCCCGAGGCTGTTAGTAGAAGCGTGAACGATATCGAGACGGTCGAGTCCGTCGACGTGGTCGTCATAGGCGCTGGTCAGGCAGGTCTCTCCAGCGCCTATCACCTGCGGCGCACCGGCTTCGAGCCGGACCGCGACTTCGTGGTGCTCGACCACTCCCCCGGCCCGGGCGGCGCCTGGCAGTTCCGGTGGCCGTCGTTGACGTACGGCAAGGTGCACGGGATGCACGCGCTGCCGGGCATGGAACTGACCGACGCCGATCCCGAGCGGCCGTCGTCCGAGGTCATCGCGGAGTACTTCGACCGGTACGAGCGGACGTTCGACCTGCGTGTCCGGCGCCCCGTCGACGTGCGTGCCGTGCGCGAGGGTCCGGACGGGCGGCTGCTCGTCGAGACGTCGGCCGGCACCTGGTCGACGCGGGCGCTGATCAACGCGACCGGCACCTGGGACCGGCCGTTCTGGCCGCGCTACCCCGGCCAGGAGACCTTCCGGGGACGGCAGTTGCACACCGCCCAGTACCCCGGGCCCGAGGAGTTCACCGGAAAGCGGGTCGTCGTGGTCGGCGGCGGGGCCTCCGGCACCCAGCACCTCCTGGAGATCGCCCGGTACGCCGCCGCCACGACCTGGGTCACCCGGCGCCCGCCCGTGTTCCGCGAGGGTCCCTTCACCGAGGACGTGGGCCGCGCGGCGGTCGCGCTCGTCGAGGAGCGGGTCCGCCAGGGGCTGCCGCCCAAGAGCGTCGTGTCGGTCACGGGGCTGCCCCTGAACGACGCGATCCGGGAGGGGCTCGCCGACGGGGTGCTGGACCGGCAGCCCATGTTCGACCGGATCACCCCGACCGGCGTGGAGTGGAGGGACGGGCGGCGCCTGGACGCCGACGTCATCCTGTGGGCGACCGGCTTCCGAGCCGCGGTCGACCATCTGGCTCCCCTGCGGCTGCGCGAACCCGGCGGCGGCATCCGCGTCGAGGGAACGCGCGCGGTCGCCGACCCCCGCGTCCACCTCGTCGGCTACGGCCCGTCCGCCAGCACGATCGGCGCCAACCGAGCCGGCCGCGCGGCCGTGCGGGACATCAGGCGGTCGCTGGCGAAGGAGCAGCAGGAGCAGGGGGCCGAATCGGTCGCCGCGTGACGTCCCGTCGGGGTGGGACGCAGGGGCTTACTGCTCCGCCGAGGTCCTCCGAACTCGACCGACGGGCCAGGGGGTCCATGGTCCGCGGGTCCATGTGTGCCGGCCGCGCCCCGTCTCCGCGCGCGCCCACGCCCCGAATCGGCCGCCACGAGCAACCGGGGCGCGTCTGCCACCCCGCCCCGCGTCCGACCGTATGCCGATCGCCGTGCCGCCGTCCGAATGCCGACCGCCCACCACCATGCGCACCGCTGCCCGCCACACGGCCGCGCCCGGCAACGGCCGACTGCCCGGCCCCGCAAGGATGTCGCCCCGCCCCGCAGGGATGCAGCTCCCGCCCCGCAAGGATGCCGCCCGGGCGCTCACTTCGTCGGCTTCGGGGAGGCCTCCCGTTGGGCCTTGTCGAAGTCGGCGACATTGTGCTGGTGTTCCGAGTAGTCGGCGGTGAAGCGGGTGTCGCCGGGCTTGACGGTGACGAAGTAGAGCCAGTCACCCGCCGCCGGGTTGATCGCGGCGCGCATGGCGTCCTCGCCCGGGTTGGCGATCGGCGTGGGCGGCAGGCCCATGCGCTGGTACGAGTTGTAGGGACTCTCGATGCGCGTGTCGGCGTCGCTCGCCCTGAGCGTGCGGCGGTTGAGGGCGTAGTTGACGGTGGAGTCCATCTGCAACGGCATCCCGCGTTCCAGCCGGTTGTAGATGACCCGGGCCACCTTGCCCATGTCGGCCTTCGTGTCGGCCTCGGCCTGGACGATGCTGGCGATGGTGACCGCCTGATAGACGTTCATCGCGTTGCGCTGCGCCCCGGCGGCGATCGGGGCGCCGCTGAACTTCTGGTTGGCGGCGTCGACCATGGCCGACAGCAGGGAGTCCGGCGTCGCCTTCTTCCCCGCGCGCTCCAGCGGATACGTCGCCGGGAAGAGGTAGCCCTCGGGGTTGCCGTCGGCGTCGTTCGGCAGTTTGAGGTCGAGCTTGCCGAGGGACTTCTTGGTGGACCCGGGCGGCAGGGCGAGGGCCTTGTCGATGGCCGCGTAGACCTGGCTCGCCCGCCAGCCCTCCGGGATCACCAGCGAGGTCGGCTTCGCCTCCTCGTCCTCGCCCAGACTCAGCAGCGGCACCGCCACGGCGGTGCCGGCCACGACGGCGCCGGCGGCGATCAGGGCGATACGACCCCGGCGCGTCAGTCGAATCGTGCTCCGTGACGGAGTGTTCATGTGCATGCGTGCACGGTAACGTGCACATGCTCACAAACCCGGCATAACGTCACCCCGTCGGCTCCAGTTGGGCGTCACGGCGGACCAGCGCCGCATACCGCCCGTCCCGCTCCAACAACTCCTCGTGCGTACCCCGCTCCGCCACGCTCCCGGCGTCGAGCACCACGATCTGGTCGGCGCCCCGAACGGTTGACAGGCGGTGCGCGATGGTGACCGTGGTGCGGTTGGCGGAGAGGGCGTCGATGGCTTCCTGGACGGCGTGTTCGGTACGGGTGTCCAGCGCGCTGGTCGCTTCGTCGAGGATCAGCACCGGAGGGTCGCGCAGGATGGTGCGGGCGATGGCCAGGCGCTGCTTCTCACCGCCGGAGAAGCGGTGGCCGCGCTCGCCGACGACCGTGTCGTAGCCGTCGGGCAGGGCCGCGATGTGGTCGTGGATCTGGGCCGCCCGGGCCGCCTCGTACAGCTCCTCGTCGGTGGCGTCCGGCTTGGCGAAGCGGAGATTGTCGGCGACCGAGGCATGGAAGAGGTACGTCTCCTGCGAGACGACGCCGACCGCGCGGGCGAGGGTGTCGAAGTCGAGGTCGCGCACGTCGACCCCGTCCAGGGTGACCCGGCCGCCGGTCACGTCGTACAGCCGCGGCACCAGGTGGCCGAGCGTGGACTTCCCGGCGCCGGTCGGACCGACGACCGCGAGGCTGCCGCCCGCCGGGACGGTGAGGTCGATGCCGTCGAGGATCGGGCGGCTCTTGTCGTCGCCGCCGTCGCCGTCGTAGCGGAACTCGACGCCCTCGAAGCGGACCTCGCCCTTGACGGCGTCGAGGTGGACGGGGTCCTTCCGCTCGGTGATGTCGATGGGCAGGTCGAGGTACTCGAAGATGCGCTGGAACAACGCGAGCGAGGCCTGGATCTGGACGCCGGTCGACAGCAGGCTGACGGCCGGGCGGAACAGGCCCTGCTGGAGCGAGACGAAGGCGACGATCGTGCCGATCGAGACCTGCGGGCCGCCCAGCTGGAGGGCCGTGCCCGCGGCCCAGTAGATGACGGCGGGCATCGCTGCCATGACGATGCCGATGACGGCCATGCGCCAGCGGCCGGCCATGTTCGACCGCACCTCGAGGTCGACCAGCCGCTCGGACTCGTCCGAGAAAGCCGTGGTCAGCGAGTCGGAGCGGCCCATCGTGCGGCCGAGCAGGATGCCGCTGACCGAGAGCGACTCGGTGACGGTGGCGGCCATCGCGGCCATCTGCTTCTGCCGCTGGGTGGTGATCTTCTTGCGTTCCTTGCCGACACGGCGGCTGATCCACACGAAGACCGGCAGCAGGAGGAGTGAGACCGCCGTCAGCCGCCAGTCGAGGGCGATCATCGCGACGATCGTGGCGACCACGCTGGTGAGATTGGAGACCAGGGAGGTCGCGGTGGAGGTGACGGTGGCCTGCATGCCGCCGATGTCGTTGGCGATGCGGGACTGGACCTCGCCGGTGCGGGTGCGGGTGAAGAACGCGAGCGACATGCGCTGGAGGCGGCCGTAGACGGCGGTGCGCAGGTCGTGCATGACGCGCTGGCCGACCGTCGTGGAGATCAGGGTCTGCAGGACCCCGAAGACGCCGGTCAGCATGGCGCTGAGGATCATGCCGAGCGCGAGCAGGCTGAGCAGGCCGGTGCGGCCCTCGGGGATGGCGACGTCGAGGATGGCCTTGAGGAGGAAGGGGGTGGCGACGCCGACGAGCGACGAGGCGCCGACGAGGAGGCCGACGACGGCCAGGCGTCCGCGGTAGGGACGGAAGAGTCTCAGGATGCGGCGCACCTGCCGGGGCTGCGGCTCGGCGGCAGGTGGCGTCCAGGAGGGTTCGTTGTCGGGGTGCATGGGCTCCTTCGGAGGGTATGCGATGCGGGACTGACGGAGCTTAGCTCATTGTTACCTATGCTCACAATGAACGTCGTCCTGATATTGTTCCCGCATGACCAGCCCCGATCCCGACGGCCCGCTCGCCGAGCAGCTGCTGCGCTTCACCCTCCGGGTGCACCGGATCCAGAAACGTCACCTGCTGGAGCGCGACCTGGGGGTCACCCCGGCCCAGTCACGGCTGCTGCGCACCCTCGCGCACTATGACTCGCCGCCCCGGATGGCCGACCTCGCCGAGCGCCTGGAGGTGGTCCCGCGCGCGGTGACGACGCTGGTCGACGGGCTGGAGGCGAGCGGGAAGGTACGGCGGGTGCCGGATCCGACGAACCGGCGGGTCATCCGGATCGAGCTCACCGACGACGGCCGCGGTGCTCTGCGGGAGCTGCACGGTGCGCGCCGTTCGGCGGCGGAGGAGATCCTGGCGCCACTGACGGACGAACAGCGCTCGGCGCTGGGCGACTTGCTGGACACGCTGATCGACGGGACCGCCGCGCGAGGGTGCTGAACGCGAAGGGCCGCGGCCACCGCTCCGTAGGGCCGGAGGGGTGGCCGCGGCCCTTGCTGAGCCCTGCCGTGGAAAACCGGGTGAACGTCAACCGGCCTCGGAGGCAGTCTCCTTGTCCGTCCGGACCGGTACGGCGGCGACCGGTTCCGCGGGCGGCGCCGGGACGGCCTTCTCCGGCTCCTCGTCGTCCAGGTGGACCACGATCTCGCCGTCCAGGACCTTCTTCGCCCGCTCCCGGTCCAGCGCGCCCTCCCAGCGCGAGACGGCGAAGACGGCGACGCAGTTGCCGAGCAGGTTGGTGACGACGCGCATCGAGTCCATGATGCGGTCCACGCCGAGCAGCAGGGCGACCGCGCCCGCCGGGATCGCGCCCAGCGAGGAGGCGGTCGCGGACAGGGCGAGGAACGCCGAACCGGGGATGCCGGCCATGCCCTTGCTGGTCAGCATCAGCACCAGTACGACCGTGATCTGCTGGCTGAGACTGAGGTCCACGCCCACGGCCTGGGCGATGAAAAGCGTGCCGATGGACAGATAGAGCGACGCCCCGTCGAGGTTGAAGGAGTAGCCCGTCGGCAGGACCAGACCCACGGCGTCGTCGCGGGCGCCGGCCTTGCGCAGCTTCTGCATCACGCGCGGCAGGACGGACTCGGTGGAGGCGGTGCCGAGCGCGAGCAGCATCTCCTCACGGATGTAGCGCAGGAACTTCCAGAGGCTGAGCCCGGTGACCACCTTCAGCGCGACGGCCAGCAGCGCGATGAAGAGCGCGGCGGCGGCGTAGCACAGGACGATCAGCTTGCCGTAGGTCTCGATGACACCGAGGCCGTAGTTGCCGATCAGGACGGCCATCGCACCGAACACGGCGATCGGGGCCAGCCGCATGACGAAGCCGACGATCGCGAAGATGATCTCCTGGGCCTGCTCGATGGCCGGCAGCACCTTCGGCACCTTGGTGTGGCCGAGGTGCAACAGCGCCGCACCCACCAGACAGGCCAGGACGAGCACCTGAAGCAGCGAGTTCTCGGCGAAGGCGCCGATGAACGAGGTGGGAATCGCCTCGAGCACGAACTGGGTCGTCGACGGCAGATGCCCACCGCCGGTCTTCGCGTCGACCGCCGAGGCGTCGAGCGTGGACGGGTCGACGTTCATCCCGGATCCGGGCTGGACGACGTTGGCGGCGAGAAGGCCGATGACCAGCGCGAGCGTGCTCGCGACCTCGAACCAGATCAGGGCCTTGAGCCCGATCCGGCCGAACGCCTTCAGGTCACCGGCCTTGGCGATACCGACGACGACCACGCAGAACACGAGCGGGGAGATGATCGTCTTGATCAGCCGGATGAATCCGTCGCCGAGCGGCTGAAGATCCGCGGCGAAGCCGGGCCACAGCTTCCCGACGACGATTCCGAGCACGAGCGCGCAGGCGACCTGCGCGAAGAGAGAGGTACGCAGCGTGCGTGCGACGCGTCGCGGAAGGGACGGTTCGGACGGCGGCACGGGAACTCCTAGGGGACGGCGGCACACAGAAGCCAGGGACGGTGACTTCTGCCATACGGAAAGCGAATTCCGTGGCGATCACTCTGCTGGTGATGTTGGTCCGGCACAAGACCCCCGTGTTGCATCCGTGTAAATCGCTTTCTGAGTGACGCGTCGCACATCACTCGCTTCAGCAGCCCCGGCGATCCTCGGTCAGCAGACCCTGGACGCTGGTGAGCGAGCGGTCGTAGCAGCCCGCCGAGCCGTACAGCCGATAGCGCTCGCTGGTCGTACCGACCGCGTGCCGCTGGTCGCGCGGCACGTTCAACGTCCATGACGCGTCGCCCTCGACGGTGTCGTCGAGCCACGACCACGCGATCCGCCCTCCGGCCCGGGTCGTCCCGACCGCGGCCCGGTCACCCAGGGTCAGCACGGTACGCAGCCGGTCGCCCGCGCCGATCGTGATCGCGCCGTCCATCGTGTACGTCAGCCGGGTACGGGTCGTGCGGGCGGGTCCGCGTCCGTCGACGGTGACCGACTGGTCGTCCTTCCATGTGGCATCGAGCGCGTCCAGGTTCTCGCCGTCGGTCCAGCGGTGCGTGGAGGTGTTGGCGAGCGATCGCCTGACGGTGGTCGTCACCCGGCCGTGCGAGGTGTCGACGTATCCGCCGACGGTCAGCCGATGGCCACCCTGCGTGTCCACCCGATGCTCCGAACCGGGCGTGTACGTCGAGGAGTTGGCGAGGTCGCCGGCCTTGTGCTCGGTGAGCCGCCCGGTGACGTGCGCGCTCTTCGCGTCCTGCCAGACGAGGACGTTCACCGGTGCGCTCCAGCCGCTCTGCCCCGCCGGGACGCCGACGACGGAGACCTCGACGCGGTGCGGGCGGCCGTCGTTGAGGAGGCCGGCGAACGGTGTCAGGTCGTATTCGATCGGCTTGACGTCGAAGGCGCGCGGCCCCGGAGTGACGTACCAGAGGAAGGGGTTGGACCAGCCGCCGGTCCAGACGTGCGGGAACGGCGCGGCGATTCCGGCCAGTTGGCCGTCGACCTCGATCTGCACCTCGCGGTAGGGACCGTCGCCGGCCTTGCAGGAGTAGGGCGCCGGGTCGGGCGCCGACAGGTACCAGAACTCCTCGCAGCCGCCGCCGGATCCGGTGGCGTACACCTCGGCGACGATGCGTTCGCTGTTGCGCGGGGTGGTGACAGTGCCGTTCTGGAGGGTGAGGACGCGGTCGGGGGTGGCGGAGCGAGCGGCGGCCGTAGGGGGCCGGGTGGCGTTCGCGGCGGGGTGCGTGGCGTTCGCCGCGGGGCGGGCGGCGTAGAACGTCAGCGTGACCTTGACGTCGATGACGCCGGTGTAGGTGTCGTCGACGACGTTCCCGATGAGCATCTCGACGTCCTGGCCGCGGCGGAAGGTGTCGCTGTATCGCGTGACGTCCTTCTCGACGGACCACTCGATCCCGTCGGGCGACGGCTCCGGCGTCGACGTACGGAAGATCTCCACCCCGCCGACGTGCAGATACCCGAGCCGGTCGAACTGGCGTCCCTTGACCTTGCCGTCCATCCGCAGCACGACCTTGCTCCACCGCTCGCCGCAGCCGTCGGGCGGTGTGTAGGTGCCCTTGTACGGGGTGAAGTCCCGGAACCGGGCCTCGGCGACGGTGACTTGGCAGGACTTGCCGGACGGCTTGGTCACGGGCGGTGCGGCCGTGACCGGGTCGTGCCAGTCGGTGCCGAACTCGGCGGGCACATCGGCCGATCGGGCGGGGGCCGCGCCCAACAGCGAGCTTGCGAGGAGGGTCGCTCCCGCAAGCATGGACATGACGATTCGTCTCTTCATGGCCGGTGTTCTACGGGGACTCGGGCCGCTGCCGCAATGACGCCTCCCGCGTCAGCGTGAGCGTTTCAGGTCCGCCCTGTCTCCCATCACCACCACGGGATGCCGATCCGGATCGAGCGTGCGCAACAGGTACGCCATCGCCGATTCGGACAGGCTGACGCAGGCCGAGGTGCCACTGCCGTGGTCCATGTGCAGCCAGATGCCACCGCCCTTGCTCTGACCCTCGGGCCGGGTGGGATCGTTGGGCGGGGTGCCTTTGACGCGGTTGTAGTCGATGGCGATGACGTAGTCGAAGTCGTGCCAGTGCGACTTCGCCCACCAGCGCGGTGCCGCGAAGGCGGCGGAGCGCGTGTACGGCAGCCTCGCCCCGGGGTCCCTGAGGACGCCGCCCGCGTCGCTCAGCGTGAACACGCCCACGGGGCTGCGGTTGTCGCCCTCGTGGTGGTCGGTCGTCCAGCCCTTCTTGCCGTTGTGGGCGGGCCAGCTGCGGACGCGCTCCCAGGTGGAGCCCTCTCTGGCGTAGAGCACGACCGTGGCGGTCGCGGAGTCCCTGCCGTCGCCGTAGACCGCCACGACCTGGCGGGAGTCGGCGGGGATGCGGGACTGCCATCGGTCGCCGACGCCCGGGATCCGCGTCGGATCCTGAGTGGTGGCCGGGCGTGTGCGCGCACCCTTGCCGACGTCCGCACCAGTGCCGTGTTCCGTGCCGCCGCAGGCGGTCAGGGTCGCCAGAGCGACCAGCGTCGTCCACGTCGTCAGGGCCGCCAGGCGGCCCAGGAGGAAGCCGGGGGCCGACCTCGCGCCCGTCGTGCGCCCTACTCCGCGCCCTCCGTGTCCGCCGTGCACTTCGCGCCCTTCGCGCCCTCCGTCGTTCCGCATCGGTCCATGGTGGCACCCCGTGTGGCGCGGCAGCCGGATCTGTACGGCGGCTTGGAAAACCGTTTGCGTCCGGCCACGCTGCGACGCGAACCTGTCACGGTTTGCTGCCGCCGTGCGCTGCCCCGTTCCGCTCACCGGTACCCGACTCACACCCCGTTCCCCTCCCTGATCCCCCCACTGACACGAGCCACTGGGACGTCATGCAGATTCAAGACCTTCCGTATCCCGATCCAGGTGTGCCGGACGCACGCTCGGGTCCCCGATTCCTGTGGTGGCTCTTCAGGAACCAGGCGGGCGGACAGCTCAAGGCCCTGGCCTGGGGGCTGCTGCACTTCCTGTCCGTCTCCGCGCTGCCGTTCTGCGTCGGCGTCGCCGTGCAGGCCGTCGTCGACCGTTCCGGTGGGCAACTCGCCCTCGCGGGCGGGCTCCTGCTCCTGTGCTGCGCCGGGAACGCGCTCGGCGAGACCTTCCTCCACCGCACCGCCGTCACCAACTGGATCACGGCCGCCGCCCGCGTCCAGCAGGTACTGGCCCGCAAGGCCTCCCAGTTGGGCTCGGCGCTGACCCGGCGGGTGGCGGCCGGTGAGGTCGTGGCCGTCTCCACGGGTGACGTCGAGAAGATCGGCTGGTTCGTCGAGGCCTGGTCACGGTTCACCGCGGCGGCGCTCACCCTGGTGGTCGTCTGTGTCGGCCTGGTCGTCTACCAGCCCGCGCTCGGTGTGATCGTCGCCGTCGGACTGCCCGTACTGGCGGTCGCCGTGCTGCCCCTGCTGCCCCCGGCGACCCGACGGGCCGACCTCCAGCGCGAGAAGGCGGGCCGCGCCACCGAACTGGCCTCCGACACCGTCGCCGGACTGCGCGTACTGCGCGGCATCGGCGGCGAGGAACTCTTCCTCGACCGCTACCGCCGCGCCTCCCAGGAGGTACGCCACGCCGCCGTACGCAGCGCCCGGATGTGGTCCCTGATCTCGGCGATCCAGGTCCTGCTGCCGGGCCTGCTGCTGATCGCGGTCGTCTGGTACGGCGTCCATCTGGCCCGCCAGGGCCGCGTCACCGTCGGCGAACTGGTCACCGTCTACAGCTCGATCATGATCCTCACCTATCCGCTCCGGCACTTCGAGGAGATCGCGATGGCGTACTCCTTCTCCCGGCCCTCGGCGCGCCGAGCCGCGCGCGTGCTGTCGCTGGAGCGCGCCACCGACACCACCGGGACGCGCGACGGGTCCGAGCTGCCCGCCGGAGACCTGTACGACCCGGCCACGGGTCTGCTCGCTCCCGCCGGCCGGCTCACCGCCGTGGTCTGCGGCGACCCGGACGCGGCGGGACGGCTGGCCGAACGGCTGGGCGGACACCCCTCGGACGACGGCACCACCTCGGTCCTCCTCGGCGGCGTCCCGCTCGACGAGCTGCCGCTCGACGACGCCCGTACGGCCGTCCTCGTGCAGGACAAGGACCCGGTGCTCCTCTCCGGCACCCTGCGTGAACTGCTGGACGTGCCCAGGTCCGGCGACGTCGGTGCCGAGGAGGCGCTGGCGGCCGCCCAGTGCGCGGACGTCCTGGCCGCGCTGGCCCAGGGGTCGCTCGACGCCGACGACCCCATGGACGCCCGCATCACCGAACGCGGCCGGTCCCTGTCCGGCGGCCAGCGCCAGCGCCTCGCGCTCGCGCGCTCGCTGATCACGGACCCGGAGGTGCTCGTCCTGGACGAGCCGACCTCTGCCGTCGACTCGCACACCGAGGCCCGGATCGCCGAGGGAGTGCGGGACCTGCGGGCGGGGCGCACGACGGTCGTGTTCACCTCGTCGCCCCTGCTCCTGGACCGGGCCGACCGGGTCGTGCTCGTCCATGAGGGCGAGGTCGCGGCGGTCGGGGTGCACCGCGACCTGGTCCACGCCGAGCCGCGGTACCGGGCCGTGGTGACCCGGGAGACCGACGACGAGGCGGCCCTCGACCACGGCTTCAAGGAACTGCAAGAGATCGAGGAGTCAGCATGATCGGCGTCGCACCACCGGCGTACGACCCGGCGGCCCCGACGACGGCGAACACCCTGCCGGTCGGCGCCCCCACGACCGTACGCGGCTATGTGGTCGAGCTGTTTAGTCGACACCGCCGCGCCTTCCTCCTCCTCGTCACCGTCAACACGGTCGCCGTGGTGGCCTCGATGGCGGGGCCCTGGCTGCTGGGCGGCCTGGTGGAACGGGTGTCGGACGGCGCCGGCGACCAGGACATCCACCTGGAACTCACCGTCGGACTGTTCGTGGCCGCTCTCGTCGTCCAGGCCGTGTTCGTGCGCCAGGTCCGGCTGCGCGGCGCGATGCTCGGCGAGCGGATGCTGGCCGATCTGCGCGAGGACTTCCTCGTCCGCTCGGTCGGCCTGCCGCCGGGCGTCCTGGAGCGGGCCGGGACCGGTGACCTGCTGTCCCGGATCACGACGGACATCGACCGGCTGGGCAACGCGATGCGCGAGGCGGTGCCCCAGCTGGCGATCGGTGTGGTCTGGGTGATCCTGCTGCTGGGCGGGCTCGTCGTCACCGCGCCGCCGCTGGCCGCCGCCGTGCTGCTCGCCGTGCCGCCGCTGGTGATCGGCTGCCGCTGGTACTTCAAGCGGGCGCCGTCCGCCTACCGCTCGGAGGCCGCCGGGTACGCCGCCGTGGCCGCCGCGCTCGCCGAGACCGTGGACGCCGGGCACACCGTCGAGGCCCACCGCCTCGGTGTGCGCCGCGTCGAACTGTCGGAGCGGCGGATCAAGGAGTGGACGGCCTGGGAGCGCTACACGCTCTGGCTGCGGTCGGTGCTCTTCCCGTTCATCAACGTCACCCACGTGATGATCCTCGCCTCGGTCCTGATGGTCGGCGGTGTGTTCGTCCTCCAGGGCTGGATCGGGGTCGGTCAGCTGACGACCGGTGCGCTCATCGCGCAGATGCTGGTCGACCCGGTGGGGCTGATCCTGCGCTGGTACGACGAGCTCCAGGTGGCCCAGGTGTCGCTGGCCCGGCTGGTCGGCGTCCGGGACATCGAGCCGGACGCCGGGGACGCCCGGCTGGCGCCCGACGGCCGCGACGTGCACGCCGAGCAGGTGCGCTTCGGCTACCTGGAGGGCGTGGACGTGCTGCGCACGGTCTCCCTGGAGGTCGCCCCCGGCACCCGCCTGGCGCTGGTCGGCCCCTCGGGTGCCGGCAAATCGACCCTGGGCAGGCTGCTGGCCGGCATCTACGCGCCCAGGGACGGCCGGATCACGCTCGGCGGTGCCGAACTGTCCCGGATGACCGCCGAACGGGTCCGCTCCCACGTGGCCCTGGTCAACCAGGAGCACCACGTCTTCGTGGGCTCCCTGCGCGACAACCTCCTGCTGGCCCGCACCGACGCGACCGACGCGGAGCTGTGGGCGGCGCTGGGCGCGGTCGACGCGGACGACTGGGCCCGCGCGCTCGACGACAGCCTGGACACCGAGGTCGGCTCGGGTGGGTTCGCCCTCACCCCGGCCCAGGCCCAGCAGATCGCGCTGGCCCGCCTGGTCCTGGCCGACCCGCACACGCTGGTCCTGGACGAGGCGACCTCGCTCCTCGACCCCCGCGCGGCCCGCCACCTGGAACGCTCCCTGGCCCGTGTCCTTGACGGCCGCACCGTCGTCGCCATCGCCCACCGCCTCCACACCGCCCACGACGCCGACGTCATCGCCGTCGTCGAGAACGGCCGGATCAGCGAACTGGGCAGCCACGACGAGCTGGTCAGGGCGGACGGGGCGTACGCGGCGCTGTGGCGGTCGTGGCACGGGTGAGCGGAGCCGGCGGGGCGGTCGGCCGGGGGCGCCGGGGGGCTCGGCCGACCGCACGTTAAGTGCCGTCGGGGAGGTCCGGGGCTCTCCCGGACCGGGGGCGCATTCGGGGCCGTGGGGTGAGGTCTCTGTCAGTTCCGGTAACCGGCTGAGGCAGCGGGCGGGACGCCCCGGATGCGGGGACGGGTCCGTTTCCGCCGGAGGCACGGTCGTCCCGAGGGGGCGTGCCCCCGGCTCCCGGCGCGGAGAACCCGATGCCTCGCCACCGCCCCCTGCTGTCGTACCGGAGAGCACCCGTGCCGTTGCGCAGGGGCGAAAAGGGGTGGAAGGCTGGATAGCGGCACCGGTTCGGGGAGCACCCGGGAGCCACGCGGTTCGCGCCGGGTGCGGCCTGTGCCCCGCGCCGTGGCGGCCCGCCGCCGACCGCGGTGAGTTCGGGTCCGTCCCCACCACCTGGAGGTACCCGTGAACAGCGCCGACGGATGGGGTGACGACGTCTACCAGCCCGACGCATCCGATCAACGTGAGGACACCGGGCTGCTCGACGGGGAGGACACCCTGGAGAACGACGGCGTCGACGACCCGTTGGACCGGGGCTGGTCCCCTCCGGACAGACCGCTAGCGGTGGAGCACACCGGTGTCACGGCCGCCGAGCGCCATCAGGGCGAGACCCTCGACCAGCGCCTCGCCGAGGAGCAGCCCGACCTCGTCGCCCCGGACGGCGACGGCCTGGGCGACGCCGACGGCACCGACGGGGAACTCCTCGACAACGAGGTCGGCGCCCTGCGCTCCGGCCGTCTCGTGGCCCCCGACGAAGGCGCCCACGAGGACGAGGAGAGCGCCCTCGTCGCGACGGACGTGGGCATCGACGGTGCTGCGGCGTCCGCTGAGGAGGCCGCCATGCACATCGTCGACGAGGACGCCCTTTACGGCTGACCGTCGCGGTACCGGCACGGCTGATCCCCGCAGCCCCCGTGCCGCAGCCCCCGCGCCTCCGGCGCCCTGCCGTCGGCCTCTGCCGAGGGCCGCCATCGAGGCCACCGCACCCGAGGAGCTCGCATGCAGCAGGACAAGCACCCCGACTACCACGCGGTCGTCTTCCGCGACCGCGCCGCCGGCTACGCCTTCCTGACCCGGTCCACCGCGGCCAGCGACCAGACCATCGAGTGGGACGACGGCGAGACCTACCCGGTCGTGGACGTCGAGATCTCCTCGGAGAGCCACCCCTTCTACACAGGCAAGGCCCGCACGGTGGACTCCGAGGGCCGCGTCGCGGCCTTCGAACGGCGCTACGGCGGCGGGGCGGGACAGGGCGGCTGATCCGCGGACCGGACCAGGGCCCGTTGGCCCCGCCCGCCCGCGCGGCGCGACGCGCAGATGACCGGCGTGCGGCTCACGGGAGTGCGGCGCGGGGACGTGCGGCTCACGGGCGTGAGGACGGGTCTGTCGATCACGGCCGTGAGGATCATGGTCCTGAGGATCATGGGGGCAGGTATCCCTCCCGCGTCGGTATGGCGGCCCCCACCCGCTCAGATCACGTTGAGCGCCGCGGCGCAGCCCACTCCGCCCAGCACCATGAACACCGGCATCAGCACCTTGAGCTCGACCCAGCTGCCCGCCCGGAACCGCATGGCCTTGGGCGGCCCCAGCGGATACCAGCGCTTGCGGCCCACCGGGATCGGCCACAGGATCGGGCAGCCGGACACCGTGAGCGCGTCCCCGATGTCGTGCACCAACGCACCCAGCACGATCGGCAGCCCCAGCCACAGATACTCCTGGCCCGGCGCCGTGAACAGCCAGTCCGAACCGTTGCCCGGCTTGTCCAGGACTCCGGCCAGGATCCACGAGCTGGTCGCGGCGAGCAGCCACACCAGGACATCCGCACTGGCGCCTCGCGTCGCCCGCCACAGCAGGCCCTCGATGGCCAGCACCAGGTGGGCGAAGAGGATCGCCAGCACCGCCCAGCGGCCACCGGTGATCGCCAGGACGGAGGCGCCCCCGCCGATCATGACCGCCCACACCCAGGTGTGCGTGAGCGTGCGGTGCCCACCGGAACGACGCGGGTCGCCCTGCTTCTTCGTCGCCTTGTAGACGGCGTACGACAGCTTGTCGACGATCTCGCACAGCCAGCGCGACAACGGTCCGAAGGCGCGCGAGATGGTGGCCGCCTTGTGATCGAGGTCCGGGGCGAGAGCGGCCCCGGCGCAGATCAGCGCTCCGGCGAGGAGGACCGGCCAGGGCATTGCGTGCCCGGCAGCGGCGGCCGCCGCTCCGACGCCGAGCCAGGCCGCAGCGCCCGACAGTGAGTGTGCTGGTCCCATCATCGCCGTTGCCCGCCCCATTCCTCGTGTGCCGCTGTCCAGTTGACCGGGTTCGCTGACGTGTAGTCGGCGACACAGCGTAGCGTTCGCGATCTTCGTGCTCGCAGCCGATTCCCCTGTGAGGGAGGAGGGCAGGCAAGATGGGTGGGTGACCCTCATCGATCAGCTGCCGCCGACCGCCGACCCCGACGCCCTCTACGAAGCCTTCGAGTCGTGGGCCGAGGAGCGCGGTCTGACTCTCTACCCCCACCAGGAGGAGGCGCTGATCGAGGCGGTTTCCGGCGCGAACGTGATCGTGTCGACGCCGACCGGCTCCGGCAAGAGCATGATCGCCGCGGGTGCCCACTTCGCCGCGCTGGCCCGGGACGAGGTCACTTTCTACACCGCTCCGATCAAGGCGCTGGTCTCGGAGAAGTTCTTCGAGCTGTGCAAGATCTTCGGCACCGAGAACGTCGGCATGCTGACCGGTGACGCGTCCGTCAACGCCGACGCCCCCGTCATCTGCTGTACCGCCGAGGTGCTGGCGTCGATCGCGCTGCGCGACGGCAAGGACGCCGACGTCGGCCAGGTCGTCATGGACGAGTTCCACTTCTACGCGGAGGGGGACCGGGGCTGGGCCTGGCAGATCCCGATCCTGGAGCTGCCGCAGGCGCAGTTCATCCTGATGTCGGCCACGCTCGGCGATGTCTCGATGTTCGAGGAGGACCTCACTCGGCGCACCGGGCGCCCGACGGCGGTGGTCCGCTCGGCCACCCGCCCCGTGCCGCTGTCCTACGAGTACAAACTCACCCCGCTCACGGAGACACTGACCGAGCTGCTGGAGACCAAGCAGGCGCCGGTCTATATCGTGCACTTCACGCAGGCGCAGGCCGTGGAGCGGGCGCAGGCGCTGATGAGCATCAACATGTGCTCGCGCGAGGAGAAGGACCAGATCGCCGAGCTGATCGGCAACTTCCGCTTCACCACCAAGTTCGGCCGCAACCTCTCCCGTTACGTGCGGCACGGCATCGGTGTCCATCACGCCGGCATGCTGCCGAAGTACCGGCGCCTGGTGGAGAAGCTCGCGCAGGCCGGTCTGCTGAAGGTCATTTGCGGCACGGACACGCTGGGTGTGGGCGTCAACGTCCCCATCCGCACGGTGCTGTTCACCGCGCTGACCAAGTACGACGGCAGCCGCGTCCGTACGCTGCGCGCCCGCGAGTTCCACCAGATCGCCGGCCGCGCGGGCCGGGCGGGCTTCGACACGGCGGGTTTCGTCGTCGCCCAGGCGCCCGAGCACGTCATCGAGAACGAGAAGGCGCTCGCCAAGGCCGGCGACGATCCGAAGAAGCGTCGCAAGGTCGTCCGCAAGAAGGCACCCGAGGGCTTCGTCGCCTGGACGGAGAACACCTTCGAGAAGCTCATCGCCTCCGAACCGGAGCCGTTGACCTCCCGTTTCCGGGTGACACACACCATGCTGCTGTCGGTGATCGCCCGTCCCGGCAACGCGTTCGAGGCGATGCGTCACCTGCTGGAGGACAACCACGAGCCGCGCAAGCAGCAGCTGCGGCACATCCGGCGCGCGATCGCCATCTACCGTTCGCTGCTGGACGGCGGCATCGTCGAGAAGCTGGACGAGCCGGACGCCACGGGCCGCATCGTCCGTCTCACCGTCGACCTCCAGCAGGACTTCGCGCTCAACCAGCCGCTGTCGACCTTCGCGCTGGCCGCGTTCGAACTGCTGGACCCGGAGTCGCCGTCCTACGCCCTGGACATGGTGTCCGTCGTCGAGTCCACCCTGGACGACCCGCGGCAGATCCTCGTCGCCCAGCTCAACAAGGCGAAGGGCGAGGCCGTCGCCGCCATGAAGGCGGACGGCGTCGAGTACGAGGAGCGCATGGAGCGCCTCCAGGACGTCACCTACCCGAAGCCCCTGGAGGAGCTGCTCTTCCACGCGTACAACACGTACCGCAAGAGCCACCCCTGGGTCGGTGACCATCCGCTGTCGCCGAAGTCCGTCATCCGGGACATGTACGAACGGGCGCTGTCCTTCACGGAGTTGGTGTCGTTCTACGAACTGGCCCGTACCGAGGGCATCGTGCTGCGCTATCTCGCCAGCGCCTACAAGACCCTCGACCACAACATCCCGGACGACCTCAAGTCCGAGGACCTCCAGGACCTGATCGAGTGGCTCGGCGAGATGGTGCGCCAGGTCGACTCCAGTCTGCTCGACGAGTGGGAGCAGCTCGCCAACCCGGAGGAGATGACCGCCGAGGAGGCCCAGGAGAAGGCCGACGAGGTCAAGCCCGTCACCACGAACGCGCGTGCCTTCCGCGTCCTCGTCCGCAACGCCATGTTCCGCCGTGTCGAACTCGCCGCTCTCGACCAGGTCGAGGAGCTCGGCGAGATGGACGCCGAGGCCGGCTGGGACGCCGATGCCTGGGGCGAGGCGATGGACAAGTACTGGGACGAGTACGAGGACCTCGGCACCGGCCCCGACGCCCGTGGCCCGAAGCTGCTGGTGATCGAGGAGGAGCCCGCGAACCGGCTGTGGCGGGTCCGGCAGATCTTCGACGACCCGAGCGGGGACCATGACTGGGGCATCAGCGCGGAGGTCGACCTCACCGCCTCCGACGCGGAGGGCCGCGCCGTGGTCCGCGTCACCGACGTGGGCCAGCTGTGAGCGCTGTGAGCACAGGAGAATCTCACCCATGACGACGAACCCGGCCGAGAGGCTCGTCGACCTGCTCGACCTGGAGCAGATCGAGGTCAACATCTTCCGTGGCCGCAGCCCGCAGGAGTCCCTGCAGCGGGTCTTCGGCGGGCAGGTGGCGGGCCAGGCGCTGGTCGCCGCCGCGCGCACCACCGACGGCGACCGCCCTGTGCACTCGCTGCACGCGTACTTCCTGCGCCCGGGACGGCCGGGGGTGTCGATCGTGTACCAGGTCGAACGGGTGCGGGACGGCAGGTCGTTCACGACCCGTCGGGTCACCGCGGTGCAGCAGGGCCGCACGATCTTCAATCTCACCGCCTCCTTTCACAAGCCTGAACAGGGGAGCTTCGAGCATCAGCTGCCTCCGGCCCGCAAGGTCCCGGACCCGGAGTCGCTGCCGACGGTCACCGACGAGATCCGGGAGCATCTGGGCACGCTGCCGGAGCAGTTGGAGCGGATGGCCCGGCGTCAGCCCTTCGACATCCGCTATGTCGACCGGCTGCGCTGGACCGAGGAGGAGGTCAAGGACGCCGAACCGCGCAGCGCGGTGTGGATGCGCGCGGTCGGGCCGCTGGGCGACGACCCGGTCGTGCACACCTGCGCGCTGACCTACGCCAGCGACATGACCCTCCTGGACGCGGTCCGCATCCCCGTCGAACCGCTGTGGGGGCCGCGCAGCTTCGACATCGCGTCGCTGGACCACGCCATGTGGTTCCACCGGCCCTTCCGCGCGGACGAGTGGTTCCTGTACGACCAGGAGTCACCGATCGCTACCGGCGGACGTGGCCTCGCCCGTGGGCGTATCTACGACCTGGAGGGACGACTTCTGGTGTCCGTCGTCCAGGAGGGGCTGTTCAGGTCGTTGTAGCCCGGCGGCCTCCGCGACGGAACCGGCTCAGCAGACCGCGTGGCGGTTGTGGCACCTCGGGCCGTCCCGGCTGCTGGGGCCGCGGCAATCCCACGTGCGCCGGATGCGTGGACACCGGGGCCCGTTTCACCGTGGGCCGCGGCGCGGGTCGCCTCTCGCGTGCCTCCGCTAAGACGGACGCCAGGTCAGCCCGCAGCAGGCTGATCTCGTCCGGGTCGTCCGCCGTCATGATCCGCTCGGCGATCAGCGACGCGGGCGAGCCCGGCGCACCGGAGGCCGGTGGCCCTGGCCGGAAGCGGTTCAGATGGGCCCGCTCATAGGGGTCGGGGACGATCTCCGCGACCTGGACGGGATCGAGGAACGCGGCCACGGCGCCGGCGCTCTCCCATGGGTCCTCGGCCAGTCGCAGCAGGAATCCCCGATGGCGTCCACGCCAGTTGCGCGGACGCAGGTCCACTCCCGCGCCCAGCAGACCGCGCGGGCCCTCGGGCATACGGCGGGCGTGCAGAAGAGGGGTGTTCTTGTCGTCGACGGCGAACTGCTTCAGCTCTTCGGCGAGATACAGCCAGACCACGGCCCGGTAGCGGTTGAGGTACCACTGCACCGGCACCACCAGCCCCAGGCGTGCGAGACGCGTGAACCTGCCGGACGGCACGCCCATGACGTCCGCACCCTCTGTCGTGCCCACCACCCGCACGCGATGCTGCAACGACTCGGGATATCCCTCCCCCGCACGCACACGCTCGATCTCGGCCCGTGGGACGCGCCTGCCTCCGCCTCCTTCGTCCGGCACGGTCCGGATGAGGCCGAGTTGGACGGCGAGGTCCAACTCGCCTCGCTTCAGGCCCAGTTCCCGGGCCGCGCGGCTCGGCGTGAAGGAGAGGCGGTGCGGTGTGGTGATGGTGTCGGGCATGGTCGGTCTCCCCCGTGGAAGTCAGTGCTCACGCTCTGTGCGTTCGCCGTGACAGAACCGTAGCCGCTCCGCCGGATCTTGCGGCGGGCCTGTGGATAACTCCACGGAGGATGACGAACCAGCAGGTCAGGGCTCTGTGACCGATTTCCGTTCGGGCTGCCGGGCGTCCACGTCGAGGTGCTCACCGACCCGGTTGACGAGCAGGGTCATCTCGTAGGCGATCTGGCCGATGTCGGCTTCCGCCGCGCTGAGCACGCACAGACAGCTGCCGGTCCCCGCCGCGGTGACGAACAGCACCGCGTCGTCGAACTCGACCATCGTCTGGCGGACTCTCCCTGCCCCGAAGTGCCGCCCGGAGCCCTTGGCCAGGCTGTGCAGTCCGGACGAGACGGCGGCGAGGTGCTCCGCGTCCTCGCGTCGCAGTCCCGTGCTCGCGCCCGTCACCAGTCCGTCGTTGGACAGCACCAACGCATGTCGCACATGATCGACGCGCTCTGTCAGGTCGTCCAGGAGCCAGCCGAGTCCCTGGTTCTGCGCCATGATCCGGTCTCCCCGTGTAGATGTCTCCCCCTGCGCCGGAGGAGCTCTTCGCCACCCTCCCCGACGATCCGGCCCACGGGCAAGGAGGATGGGGGCATGGCGCAGAAGATGACCGATGAGGAATGGCGGGCGTTCGTCTCGCAGGGCACCCGCACCGCGAAGCTGTCGACCGTGCGGGCCGACGGCAGTCCCCATGTGACGCCCATCTGGTTCGTGCTGGACGGGGACGACCTGGTGTTCAACACCGGCAGGTCGAGTGTGAAGGGACGCAATCTGGCCCGGGACGGCCGGGTGGCGTTGTGCGTGGACGAAGACCGGCCGCCGTACGACTTCGTGGTGCTGCGGGGCCGGGCCGTGATCTCGGAGGATCTCGATGAGTTGCGGCGCTGGGCCGGGCGCATCGGGGCGCGTTACATGGGCGAGGAGCGCGCGGAGGAGTTCGGGGCGCGCAACGGTGTGCCGGGGGAACTCCTCGTCCGCGTCACGATCGACAAGGTGCTGGCGGAGAAGGGCGTCGCCAACTGACCGCGGGCCGAAACGCCGGTCAGCCGACGGAGTCCAGCAGCCGGGCGGTGTGCATCCGCCCGGCGTACTCGACGAGCCGGATCAGCACCTCCTTGCCCGAGTCGCGGTCCCGGGCGTCGCACAGCACGACCGGGGTCCCCTGGTCGAGGTCGAGGGCGCGCGAGACGTCCTGGGCGCCGTACGTCCGTGCTCCCGCGAAGCAGTTGACGGCCACGACGAACGGGATGTGGCGGTGTTCGAAGTAGTCCACCGCCGGGAAGCAGTCCTCCAGACGCCGGGTGTCGGCGAGGACCACGGCGCCCAGCGCTCCCTGCGACAGCTCGTCCCACAGGAACCAGAACCGGTCCTGGCCGGGGGTGCCGAAGAGGTACAGGGACAGACCGGAGCGGATGGTGATGCGCCCGAAGTCCATGGCGACCGTGGTGGTGACCTTCTGGTCCACGCCGTCGGTGTCGTCCACCGACTGCCCGGCTTCGCTGAGCAGTTCCTCGGTGCGCAGCGGCCTGATCTCGCTGACCGCGCCCACCAACGTGGTCTTGCCGACGCCGAATCCGCCGGCGACAAGTATCTTCAACGCCAGCGCGGCGGTCTCGCCGTCTGAGGCGTCGGGGTGCTCGGAGACCATCGATCACTTCTCTCGGGAGTACCGGCATCGGTCGACGTCACGGTGCGAAGTCAGCATCATGACAACTGCGGCTCGCCTTCGTGGGCTTGGACCGCTTTTGGCTGGTTCTGAAAGGACGTCTACAGCGCCCGCAATCCTTCGATCACCTCACGCAGAATCCGTTCGTCGGGAAGCTGCGCGGGCGGTACCGGACGGCTGACGGTGACGCGGCCCCGCTCCAGGAGGTCGCCAAGGAGCACCCTGACGACCCCCACGGGCAGATCGGCGCCGGCGGCGAGTTCCGCGACCGACTGCGTCTCTGGTCGGCAGAGTTCGATGAGGGCCCGGTGTTCCGGTCCGAGCGCGGTGTCGTCGTCGGCTCCGGGTGCGGTGGCGTCAAGTGTGACCAGGGCGATCAGATCGAACCGGACCCCTGTGGGGCCGGGCCGGGTGCGTCCGCCCGTCATGGCGTAGGGGCGGACGAGGGGCCCGGCCTCGTTGTCGTACCACTGGCTGCCCGGCTCGCGCGGGGCGTCCGTCGTGTCCTCGGTCATCGGTGCGGACCGCCCTTCCGGTTCATCCCGCGGCGGGCGGGCGCGCGGCCGCGCGCGGGGGCGTGTAGAGGTGCTCGCCGACGCGCTTGACCAGCCGGGCCATCTCGTACGCCACCAGCCCGATGTCGGCGGTGACCGCGGTGAGGACGGCGAGGCAGGAGCCGTCGCCTGCGGCGGCCACGAACAGGAAGGCGTCGTCCATCTCCACCATGGTCTGCCGCACACCGCCGGCGCCGAAGTGCCGGCCCGCGCCCTTGGCCAGGCTGTGGAAGCCGGAGGCTACGGCGGCGAGGTGCTCGGCGTCCTCGCGGCGCAGGTCCGTAGAGGCGCCCACGGCGAGGCCGTCGTTGGACAGCACCACGGCGTGCCGTACCTCGCTCACCCGCAGGACCAGGTCGTCCAGCAGCCAGTCGAGTTCACCGGACCTCCCCCACTCCCGGCTCCGCTCGCCCGGGGGGACCCCCACGCCGGGCCTCATGCTCGGATCCTGGATCATGCGAGGTCTCCTTCGCTGCCGTCGCTGTGCTCTGCGGAATCGGGTGCGTCCCCGCGACCGGGCTGCCTGCCGCCGCCGCGTGCCCAGCCGTCGCGGTAGGCCGCCATGCGGTCCCTGACGAGTTCGGGGGTGCGCCGGTCGTCGTCGCGCGAGGTGGCCGCCGGTTGCTCGTCGTGATGTCCCTCGCGCAGTTGGGGCGCGAGACTCGCCTGGCGTACGCGGCGGGGGAGGTCGTCGGAGGCTTCGGAGTCGTCCGGGGGGCGATGCAGTCGCAAGGTGGTGACTCCGGGGGGTGGTGTGTCGGTCCGGGGCTCCGCCGCGCCCGGGGCGGAAGCCACCAGTGCGGGCCGGTCGGCGACCACGTGGACGGGCTCCTGGCGCCGGTCGGCGGCGGGCACGCGCGCGTACTCGCGTTCGGCGGACCCGTTGGCGTCCGCGTGCTGCTCGCGGGAACGTTCCGCCGTGGCGGTGTGCAGCAGTGCCGTGGGCAGCAGGACGACCGCGGTGGTACCGCCGTAGGGCGAGGCTCGCAGGTGCACCTTGATGCCGTGCCGGGAGGCGAGCCTGCTGACCACGAACAGTCCGAGCCGGTCGCTGTCGAACAGGTCGAGCGCCTCGGACTGTTCGATGCGCCGGTTGGCCTCGGTGAGCGTCTCCTTGCCCATGCCGAGGCCGCGGTCCTCGACCTCGACGGCGTAGCCGTTGCCGACGGGTTCGCCGGTGACGCGCACGCGTGTGTGGGGCGGTGAGAACTGGGCGGCGTTCTCGATGATCTCGGCGAGGAGGTGGGTGAGGTCGGCGACGGCCGCGCCGATGACGGACGCCTCGGGAAGCTGCCGTACCTCCACGCGCGCGTAGTCCTCGACTTCGGAGACGGCCGCGCGGACCACGTCGGTCAGGGATACCGCCATCCGCCAGGCCCTCCCGGGCGCCGCGCCGGAGAGGATGATCAGGCTCTCGGCGTGGCGTCGCATGCGGGTGGTGAGGTGGTCGAGCCGGAAGAGGTCGCTCAGTTCGTTCGGGTCGTCGGAGCGTCGCTCCATGCTGTCCAGCAGGCTCAGTTGGCGGTGCACGAGGACCTGGCTGCGGCGGGCGAGGTTGACGAAGACGCCGGAGATGCCGCTGGCGAGTTCGGCGCGCTCCACGGCGGCACGCAGGGCGGCGCGGTGGACGGTTCCCAGTGCCTCGCCGACCTGACCGGTCTCGTCCTCGGCGGGCGGCCCGGCCGGGGCCTCGGCCTCGACGTCGATCTCCTCACCGGCACGTAGTTTCCGCATGGCCTCGGGGAGTTTGCGCCGGGCGATCTCCAGGGCGCTGTTGCGCAGGCTCACCAACTCGACGACCAGGCCGCGGCCGATGCGTACGGAGATCACCAGCGAGGCGGCGACGGCGGCGAGGCCGAAGAGGACGGCGGCGCCGGCCGGGGTGAGCAGACCGCGGGTGAACGGGTCGGCGCGGTCCGCGACATCGCGCCCGGCGTCCTGCTCGACCGTCCGCATCGCGTCCTGCACGCGTGCGTGTGCCTGGCTCCAGGTGGCTTCTGGCGCGGCGTCGATCGCACGTGAGCCCGGTGCGGTGGCGAGGACCTTGTCCTCGACGGCGGCCACGGTCGCGTAGTCGCCGCCTGCGGCGAGGCTCTGCCAGGCCGCGCGTTCCGGGCCGCGCAGGTCGGCCACGGCTGACTCGGTGAGGGTACGGCGGGTGTCGACGGCCCCGGTGAACAGCCGCAGCCGCTCTCCGTCGAGGCGTCCGGCGAGGCGTGCGCTGTCCAGCACCACGTCCTCCTGGGCCAGCGCCTCGCCCGCGCGGGCGAACTCGAGCAGTACACGCGCGTCGGAGCCGAGTTCGGCGTCCTGGATGCCGGTGAGCGCGCCGCCCACCGAGAAGGCGCTCGCGATGGTCTTCGTGTACCGCCCGTACGCCTCGTCCCAGCCCGAGCGACGTTCGAGGACGGCGGTCCGTACGGTGCCCAGTTGCTCGGCGCCGGTGACGAAGGCCTCCAGCCGGCGGGCCACTCCGGCGGGCAGTTCCTCGCCGTCGGCGACTGTGTTGCGGTCGCCGAGCCGTAGCCGCGCCACGGCCTTGTCGGTGTCCGCCGCGAGCTTCTTGTAGTCGTCGCTCGGTCCTGCCGACGGGTCGGTCGCGTAGCGCACCGCGGCCTCGCGTTCGGCCTGGAGCGCGGCGACGGCGGCCGCGGCCGGAGACCTGATGCCGGTGTCCACGCGCTGCAACTGGCGCAGTCTGGAGACGTCCTGTGCGGTGCTGACGGTGGCGTAGGCCCACAGGGCCAGCAGCGAGACGACGGGCACCATCAGCAGGCAGACGATCTTGGCCCGGACGGTGCGCGGACGTACGCGCCAGCGCTCCGCGCGCGTGGGTGTCTCCTCCGGCGCCCCGCCCAGGGGCTCCTCGGGGCCTTCGTCGGCCGGCGGGCCGGCGTGGGCGCGGCGGCCTCGCACGGGGGGCTGGGACGGCGTCTGGGCGCCGACTGCGGTGGTCCTACGGGGTGTACGCATGGCCTCCTCGCTCGGAAGTGGTTCGGGGCGTGCTGTGCCGGTCCGTCGGATCCGCCGCTAGCCGACGACGCTCTCGACCGATCCCTGGGCCGAAGCGGATGCCGCACGCTCCCCCGTGGTGGGCGACAGCGCGACGAAGGCCGAGGTCAGGAAGAGGTAGGACCCGAGGCCGACGGCGAGGGGGAAGATGAACTGCATCGCCGTGGCCCCGGGCAGGACCGCGCCGGCCGGTGTGACGTCCACGCTCACCGCGAACATCCCGGTGTAATGCATGCTGCTGACCGCCGCGCCCATGATCAGTGAGGCGATGGTGACGGCCACGGGCGACTTGATGTTGAGCGCGGCCCACAGGGCGGCGGTCGCCGCGACGACCGCGATCAGGACGGAGAGTCCGACGAGAACGGCGTCGTAGTGGACGTCGCCGTGCAGGCGGACTGCGGCCATGCCCAGGTAGTGCATGCTCGCCACGCCGAGCCCGGTGGTGAGTCCGCCGAGAAGGAGCGCCCGGGTGCGGTCACGGCTGTATCCGACCGCGAAGACGCCGCCGCAGACGACGGCCATGGCGACGAGGAGGCTCACGATGGTGAGCGGCACGTCGTAGCGGATGTCGGTGCCGCTGACGCTGAAGCCGAGCATGGCCACGAAGTGCATGGTCCAGATGCCGGTGCCGATCGCCGAGGCGGCGGTGATGAGCCAGTTGCGGCGCGACCGGCCGGTGGCGCCGAGCGCGCGGACAGTGCAGCGCAGCCCCAGCGCGGCGCCTATGCACGCCATCACGTACGACAGCACGGGGGTCAGCCAGCCGAGGGCGGCGTGGTCCAGGTGTCCCATGGCCACGGGACGCTAGTCGGGTCATGGGCGCGCGAAGGGGGCGCATTTCGAAAGCTGTTGGAATATGACACAGAGATGCAGCGGAACGATCGCGTCACGCTCGAACGTGTGCACAGCGGTGTCATCCGTGCCGGTGAGGGATCATGCGGAACATGAGCGACGACCACACACATGTGCAGGAGTTCTTCACGGCCCGCGCCGCCGCCTGGGACAGCAGGTTCCCGGACGACGCACCCGCCTTCGCGGCCGCGGTCGCCGAGCTCGGGCTGCGCGAGGGGGACCGCGTGCTCGACGCGGGCTGCGGCACGGGGCGGGCCCTGCCGTCGCTGCGTGCCGCCGTGGGGCCGTCGGGAGTGGTTCTGGGTGCCGATCTGACCCCGGCCATGCTGGAGGCCGCTGTACGGGCGGGACGCGACTCGGACGGGCGGTTGCTGCTCGCCGACGTGGCCGCGCTGCCGTTGCGGCCCGAGTCGCTGGACGCCGTGTTCGCGGCCGGCCTCATCGCGCATCTGCCCGACCCCGCCGAGAACCTGCGGGAACTCGCCCGGGTGGTGCGCCCCGGCGGCATGCTCGCGCTGTTCCACCCGATCGGCAGGGCGGCCCTCGCCGCTCGCCAGGGCCGGCAGATCACCCCGGACGACCTACGGGCGGAACCCAACCTCCGCCCGCTGCTGGCCGGTTCCGGCTGGCGCATGACGTCGTACGTGGACGAGGACGACCGCTTCCTGGCGCTGGCCGTCCGGAAGTCCTGACGTCTCAGCCCTGCCCGGCGACGGCGGCCACGAAGGCGTCCGGGTTGTCCAGCATGACGTTGTGGCCGGCGCCGGGCACGGTCACCACACGCACGCCCGCGGCCTCCAGGGCCGCGCCGCCGGCGAGTTCACCGGTGAGCTCGCCCTGCAGGAACACGCGGTCGATCGGCAGACCTTCGAGGATGTCCCGCATGATCGGGTCGGAGCCCCGCCTCAGCCATGTCGCGCTGCGATGGAGCGCCCGCGGGTCGGCCAGCCGCATCGTCGACGCCCACAGCGGGCCGACCGCGTCCAGCACGCGCGCGTGCGCCCCGCCGACGAACTCCTCCTCCTCGTAGACCGTGATCCATGCGCTCCCCGCGGCGGGCGGGGGCGAGGCGTCGAGGTTGGCCTCGGTGAGGACCAGCCGGGAGACGAGGTCGGGGCGACGGTGTGCCAGCACCAGGGCGACGGAACCACCCATGCTGTGCGCGATCAGCTCCGCGCCGCTCTCCCCCGCCGCGTCCAGGGCCGCGGCCAGGGCGTCGGCGTGGTCCTCCAGTCGGTAGCCGAAGTCCTCGGGCCGGTCGCTGATGCCGTGTCCCGGCAGGTCGACGAACAGGCTCCGCCGGCCCGCGAGTTCGGGCCGTGCGGCGATATGGGCGTGGTACACGGAGGAGACCGACCCCAGTCCGTGCACGTACACGCGCGCGGGCCCCTCCCCCGGCGTCTCCGTCCAGCGGATGCAGCTGCCCTTGCCGTCGAATTCGGTCTGCCTCATCGCGTCCTCCCCTTGGAGCCTCAATCGGCCGGCCCTGCCCGGCCTCGGGTCAAGCGTTGCCACTTCGCCAAGGATATACATCGTCAGCGATGTATCAAGACTTAGATGTACCCCATCTTGGATATACACCTGATCCGAGCGAGAATGTGACGCATGCTGGAGCTCGCCATCCTCGGATTCCTCTACGACACCCCGCTCCACGGCTACGAGCTGCGTAAACGCCTCACGGCGCTGACGGGGCACGTGAAGCCGGTCGCCGAGAGCACGCTGTACCCCGCGATCAAGCGGCTGGAGAAGGCGGGCCTGCTCGCCCGCGCCACAGAACCGGGCTCCGTGGCCGCGCCACGTCACGTCCTGACGCTGACCGAATCGGGCCGACAGGAACTGCACCACCGGCTCGCCGAGCCGGACCCACGCGACATCAGCGACGAGAACAGGTGGTTCACGGTGCTCGCCTTTCTTCGGCACCTGGGCGACGCGCCGGCCCAGGCGGCCGTCCTGCGGCGTCGGCTGGCGTTCCTGGAAGAGCCCGCGAGCTTCTTCTACGACGGCGACCGGCCGCTGCGCGCCGAGGAGCTGGACGATCCCTTCCGGCGCGGCCTGCTGACCATCGCGCGCGCCACCTCCCGTGCCGAACTCGCCTGGCTGCGCGAGACGATCACCTCACTGGACGGCTGACGGAAAGCGCTTCACCGCGCCGGCCCTCTTCTGCCCCCGATGCTCCAACTCTAGGTTGAACAGTGGAAGATGGACGATCAGTCCGATCAGCCACACAGGGGGAAGGCAGTCAGCATGTGGGACAGGGTGCGCAAGGCTCGCGCGAGAATTTTCCGTTCCCCGCACACGGAGGAGGACAACAACCGGGAGGAGCGCACGCACAAGGAGAAGCGCACACACAACCTCTTCGAGGCCGCCGCCGTGTACGTGTCGGCCCGCGCGGAGGACGACCAGGACCAGATCGACGAGGCCTCCGGATGGGTCTCCCCGGAGGCGCTGTCCTTCGGGGTGAGCGAACTGGCGTGCCGGGCCGTCATCGCGCTCGCCCGGGAGCGCGACCAGTCGCCGCAGACCGTCGCCCGGACCCTGCTCGGGCTCCCGGCGGCCTGACACCATGGACGATCTCGGTCGATTCGCCCCGACCAGTCGGAAAGCTGCAGCTCGGGTGTGCCGGGGAGTCGTGACAAGCGGCTTCCGCTCGCACTAGGGTGCGCGCCGATGGACGAACCGATGGGGAGGCTGGGATGGCCGGGACGGACGAGGAGGCCGTCGCCGCCGCGGACGATGCGCTCTATGTGCTCACGGCGGTGTTGCTGACGCCGGCGAAGTTCCCGAGCGTGCTGGGCGACGACTATCCGGAGGCCTGTGCGGCGCTCGGCCTCGCGCCGCTAGCCGACGGCTACGGCCTGGTTCTCGGCCAGGACGGCGACGGGGCCCGGTGGACGGTCGTCATCGACGACGTCTCCCTGGTCGCCGTCGCCATCGCGTCCTGGGACTGCGGCATGGAGTACGACCTGTCTCCCGACGAACGTACGGTCGTGGCCGCGCTGCCCGGGTGGCCGCTCGCGGTCGCCGTCGCCGCCCCCAACGTGCCGGATCCGCACGATCCCGACCCCGACGTCGCGGACGGTCCGCCGTTGGCGCCACCGGACACGAGCGTGTGGGGACCGGCCCAGCGGCGTCTGGGCGCCGACGAGATCGCCTTGCAGTGGGCCATCTGGCGCGAGCAGATCGACGACACCGCCTTCGCTACGCCGGGCAGCGGGACGGCGGACCCCGCCGAGGCCGCGGGCGCGAGCGAACGAGCCGAGAAGGGTGCCCCGGGCGGGACTCAGGGCGGCCACAGCGGCATCCGAAGGGTCCTCGCTGAGGCTCGCGCATACGTGGACTCCCCGCCGCCCCTCGGCCGCGTCAGGTCGTCGTTCGCCCCGGGTGACGCGCGGACCCTGCGTGCGGACGGCCCCGGCTGGTCGCTCGTCGCCCGGACCGACGACATCGCGTTCGTACTCCTCGACGACGAGCCCGGCGAGGTCCTGCCGGTGGGGCGCGGGCCGGAGCTGCCCGGGCTGCTGGAGGCGCTCGACAAGATGGCCGTACGCCCCAGCTGAGCCGGGCGCCGGACAGCACGGCAGCGGACGGGCGCTGTCTGACGACCCCATCTCTCGATGGCGTTCCATGTGGTCCCGACCCATGGATGGCACGGAGCCAGGACTACACCATGAGGCAGCCTTCACGGCTTCGCTCCATCATGTGCCCGTCCCCGCTGTCAGGAGGTCGTCATGCGCCTGTCCCGAGGTGCTCCGTTCATCGCCGCCGCGCTGCTGGCCGGCGCGCTCAGCCAGCCGACTCCGGCAGCGGCCACGGCAGTCGACGAGCAGCAGTGCGCTCGGGACGAACGCGTACGGGTGCCCGGCGCGGCCTTTCAACAGAGCGCCTGCCTCCTGGATCTGACCACGGCCGGACTCGCCGGCACGCCCTACACGGACATGGCCGACCAGGCAGGGCTCACCGCCCGGGGCACCCGGAATCCGGCCGGGGTGCCGGGGATGCAGATCGACGGCTACTTCCCTGACTCCTCCCGCTTCAATGCCACTCACGGCCGGCGTCACGACGCGCAGTTCGTGATCCGGCTGCCGGACCGCTGGAACGGCGGACTGGTCGTCACAGGAGCCCCTGGCACCCGCAGGCAGTACGCGACGGACACGGCGATCTCCGACAAGGTGCTCGCGCTCGGTTACGCCTACGCCGCGACCGACAAGGGCAACAGCGGTGCCGACTTCTATCGCGACGGCAGGCGGCCCGGTGACGCGGTCGCCGAGTGGAACACCCGGACCACCGAGCTGACCCGGGCCGCCCGCAAGGTGGTGGCCCAGCGCTACGGGCACGCTCCCCGTCGCACGTACATGACGGGCATCTCCAACGGCGGCTATCTCACCCGCTGGCAGCTGGAGAACCACCCCGAGCTGTACGACGGCGGCGTGGACTGGGAAGGCGCCCTGTGGACCACGGACGGCCCCAACCTGCTCACCTCCCTTCCCACGGCGGTCGCCCGCACGCTCGGCTCCGCGCGGGACGAGGATCTCTACACGGTCGGTTTCGCGCGCGGCTCCGAGTTTCTGTGGCCGTACCACGAACAGGCCTACTGGGGAGTCACGCAGAAGATCTACCGCGCCGAGTTCGACCCCGCGTACGACCCCGGCTGTCCCGGCCCGTCCGCCGGGACCACGCCGGAGCGGATCCTGGCACCCTGCGCGTCCGACGCCTCGTACGACTACGCGTCGCGCCCGGCGTCCGTCCGTCGCGCCGTGGCCCGTGTCGCGCTGACCGGGCGCATCGGCCGGCCCCTGCTCACGCTGCACGGCGATCTGGACGCGCTGCTGCCCAAGGCGGCCGACTCGGACGTGTACGCGCGCATGGTCGACGCCCGCGGTCGCGGCCCGCTGCACCGCTACTACACGATCGCGGGCGGCACTCACGTCGACGGCCTGTACGACACCTATCCGGACCGGCTCCGACCGATCCTGCCTTGCTACCGGTCGGCCTTCGACGCACTGGTCTCCTGGGTGGAGCGGGGCACCCCGCCGCCCGCGGACCGCACCGTCGGCAGGCCCGCGAGCGGCGACGTACTCAACTCCTGCCCGCTGTCCGCCCCGGCCGCGCGGACGGCCGGGTGAGGGTCAGCGACCGAGCTCCTTGCGCGTGGCACGGCGCAGCCTGCGCCGCTGTGACGGGTCGAGCGTGAGGTACGCGGCGGCCGGGACTCCCAGGACTATCAGGAGCGCGGCCCACCAGGGCAACCAGATCAACAGGATGAGACCGGCCGCCACACCTCCTGCGGCGATCTTCGCGTTCTTCGACATGTGCGTCGCCTCCTTCGCGGCCACTGCCGCTCTCTGACCTGAAAACGGGTCCGCGCTTCCAGCGGTTCCGAACCGCGACCCTGAGACGACCCTGAGGTGCGGCCCCTACTGGTCACGGAGCTCCCGCTGCCGCCGACGCGCGATCAACGTGCCGGGCTCCGCACGAGGGGGATACCCCGTCTATCGAGTAGTGACCCAGGTCACGTGACTTGTTCGCCCGGCAATCGCCTGAGTGATGTACCCTCGGCCACTCGATGCGGGTAGTCAAATTTGAGGAGTGTCGCAGAACTGTGCCGAGGCTTCCCGACGCAACACCGTCCGAGATCTCCGAACTGGCCTACTGCTGTGCCGTCTTCGTGCCCGGCGATCCGGCTCGCACCGGCCGGGTCGCCTTCTGGCGCGCGGACGGGGGCGCCGTGCCCCTCGTCGCGTGCGGATCCGCCGAGGAGGTCGCCGTCGCGCTGCCGGGCGGCGACGGGGGTGTGGAGCTGGCGACCGTGCCGGCCGTCGTACTCCCGGTGCGTGCCGCCCTACCGGTCCTCACGCGTGCGCGTACGTCCGCTCAGGCGCACCGTGCGGGCGTCTTCTGGGGCGCGGCCGCCGCGCTGGCCCTTCAGTTCGTGGCGCGTGGACTGCTGCTGCCCGGCCTCTCGGCGGCCGACCACGACGCCTGGCGCGTCGGCCCTCTGCGGCCCGAGGACGTCGAGCGGGTCCGCTCCCTCGCCGCCGCGATGCCGCCCGAGGCGCACGCGCTGCCGTTGCGCGACGTAGGGCCGCTGCGCCTGCCGGACCCTGAGCGGCTGCTGCGGGCCTTCCTGGACGCGGTCGCCGATGCGCTCCCCCGCTCCCCCGCGGCGGCGCTCGTGACCGGGGGGCCCGCCTACGCCGCGCGGGAGCCGCAGCACGTGCCCGAGCAGCGCGCGTGGGCCGCCGATGTCGCCGCCGGCCACGACGCGGGCGTACGGCTGTCCCTGCGGCTGGAGGTCCCCGGCCTCGGCACGGCGGCCTCGGATGACGTGGCCCTGTCGTTCCGGGCAGTGCCGCAGGTGCACAGCGTCAGCGATCCGACGCTGGTCGCGGACGCCGCCGACGTATGGGCGGACTCCGGTGCCTTCGGCCCACGCGCGCGGATGGACGCCCTGCTGGCACTGCGCCGCGCGGCCCGCGCGTGGGCGCCGCTCACACCGCTGCTCGCCGCGGCCGTTCCGGACGCGGTGGAACTGGCCGACGACGAGGTGACCGACCTCCTTCGAGAGGGCGCTCGGACGCTCGCCGGAGCCGGCATCGACGTGCACTGGCCCAAGGAGTTGGCTCACCAACTGACCGCCCGCGCGGTGATCGGTCCGCCGGACGACGAGGCCGCGTCCGGCAGGGTCTCCGCCGACACGCCGTCGCTTCTGTCCGCCGACGCGCTGCTCGCCTTCAACTGGCGGTTCGCGATGGGCGACCAGCGTCTCACCCGCGAGGAGCTGGACCGGCTCGCGGAGGCGAACCGCCCCGTGGTGCGGCTGCGCGACCAGTGGGTCCTCGTCGATCCTCACGAGGTGCATCGGGCCCGCGCGCAGCAGGACCACAAGGTGACGCCCATCGACGCGCTCGGCGCCGCGCTGACCGGCTCCACGGAGGTCGACGGCCGCCAGGTCGAGGTCCAGGCCACCGGTTGGCTGGCGGCGCTGCGCGAGCGGCTCGCGGACCCCGAGGGCCAGGAGCCGGTGGGCCAGCCTGCCGCCCTTCACGCCACGCTGCGGGACTACCAGCGGCGCGGCTTGAACTGGTTGGTCCGGATGACGTCCCTGGGCCTCGGCTGCTGTCTGGCCGACGACATGGGACTCGGCAAGACGATCACGCTGATCGCGCTGCACCTTCACCGGCAGTCCGACGCCTCGTCGGCCGGCCCGACGCTGGTGGTGTGTCCGACGTCCCTGATGGGCAACTGGCAGCGCGAGATCGAGAAGTTCGCGCCCGGCACGCGCGTGCGCCGCTTTCACGGCTCACGGCGCGATCTGGGCTCGGTGACGGACGGGGAGTTCGTACTCACCACGTACGGCACGATGCGCCTGGACACGCGCCGCCTCGCCGAGGTGTCGTGGGGCATGGTCGTGGCGGACGAGGCCCAGCATGTGAAGAACCCGTACTCGGCGACCGCGCGGGAGCTGCGTTCCCTCGACGCACGCGCACGCGTGGCGCTCACCGGCACCCCCGTCGAGAACAATCTCTCGGAACTGTGGGCGATCCTCGACTGGACGACGCCCGGCCTGCTGGGCCGCCTCGGCACCTTCCGCACACGCTACGCCCAGGCGGTCGAGGGCGGGCAGGATCCGGCCGCCGCCGAGCGCCTCACACGACTCGTACGCCCGTTCCTGCTGCGGCGGCGCAAGTCGGACCCTGGGATCGCACCCGAGCTCCCGCCGAAGACGGAGACCGATCGTGCCGTGTCCCTCACCGCCGAACAGGCGGGTCTGTACGAGGCGGTGGTGCGTGAGACGCTCGCGGAGATCGCCGGGGCCGACAGCATGGCGCGGCGCGGTCTGATCGTGAAGCTCCTGACGGGCCTGAAGCAGATCTGCAACCACCCGGCGCAGTACCTCAAGGAGGAGCGACCGAGGATCGCCGGGCGCTCCGGGAAGCTGGAACTGCTGGACGAGTTGCTCGACACGATCCTTGCCGAGGGGGCGGGCGTCCTGGTCTTCACGCAGTACGTGCGGATGGGACGGCTCATCGAAGAGCATTTGGCCGCTCGCGGTGTGCCCTCGCAGTTCCTGCACGGCGGTACGCCGGTGGCCGAGCGCGAGGCTCTGGTGCGGCGCTTCCAGGACGGTGAAGTGCCTGTCTTCCTGCTGTCGTTGAAGGCCGCGGGCACCGGTCTGAACCTCACCCGCGCGGAACACGTCGTGCACTACGACCGCTGGTGGAACCCCGCCGTCGAGGCGCAGGCCACCGACCGCGCGTACCGCATGGGCCAGACCCGGCCCGTGCAGGTGCACCGGCTGATCGCCGAGGGAACCATCGAGGACCGTATCGCCGACATGCTGAGCCGCAAGCGGGAGTTGGCCGACGCCGTGCTCGGCGCCGGCGAGGCGGCACTCACCGAGCTGACGGACGCTGAGCTGGCCGATCTGGTGGAACTGCGAGGGGGCGCCCGATGACTGGACACGAGGTGGACATGGAGCGCACGTTCGCCGCGCTCCCGCCCGCGCACGGGCGCGGGTTCGCGCAGACCTGGTGGGGCCAGGCCTGGCTGAAGGCACTGGAGGAGACGGCACTGGACTCCGGACAGCTCAAGGCTGGCCGCAGGCTCGCGCGCGCGGGAGCGGTCGGTGCGGTGTCGGTGCGTCCGGGGCGTATCACGGCTGTCGTGCAGGGCCGCGACCGCACGGCACACCGGGCCGACGTGCTGCTGGAGGAGCTCACCGACGAGCAGTGGGACCACTTCCTGGACATGGCCGTCGAACGGGCCGGGCACGTCGCCGCGCTGCTGGACCGCGAGATGCCGCCGCACCTGGTGGAGGACGCGGCGGCCACGGGTATCGAACTGCTGCCGGGCATGGGCGATCTGGAACCGGAGTGCGGCTGCGGCGCCTGGGACCACTGCGGGCACACGGCGGCCCTCTGCTACCAGATGGCACGCCTGCTGGACCAGGACCCCTTCGTGCTGCTGCTGATGCGCGGACGGGGCGAACACGGCCTCCTGGACGACCTCCAGGACCGCAGCGCGGCGCCCGTCGACACGCCGTCCGAACGGCCGGCGACACCCGAACCGGAGGGCGTGGACGCCGCGGAGGCGTACGCGACCGGCGAGATCCTGCCGCCGCTGCCCGCTCTGCCCGAGCTGCCTGCCGAGCCTGGGCTGCCTGCGTCCCTGGACACCGAGACGCCTCCCGCGCCCGGCGTCGACCCGGGCGCCCTGGAGTTCCTGGCCGCCCGGACCGCCGCGGAAGCACACCGCGTGCTCGCGGGGATCCTGCTCGCCGACGGCTGGGAAGGGCACGTCGGCGAAACGGAGTTGACGCTCGGCCAGGACGCGGTACGTCTCGCCGTCGGCTCCCCTGCCGGGGGCGTGGCGGAGCGGCTGGCCGACGGGTCGGGGCGCGGCAGTGAGGAGCTGGAGATTGCCGTACGCGCGTGGCGTCTGGGCGGTGTCGCCGCGCTGTCCGTGCTGGATGAGGAGTGGACCGTGGAGGGCGAGACGCTCGCACGCGCGCGTGCCGCCCTGGAAGCCGCCTGGGACGGCGACGAACGGCCGCCGCTGCGGGCGAAGGGCAACCGGTGGACGGTCGTCGGCGCGCGAAGGCAAGTTCGCCTGGGCCGGGACGGCCGGTGGTGGCCGTACCGCAGGGAACGGAGCCGCTGGGTGCCCGCAGCGGGCCCCGCGCAGGATCCGGCAACCGCACTGGCCTCGGCGGACGTGGCGACCGCGGAGGAGGAGGGGTGAGAGGCCTGCGGGGCGGTGACGTCGGCTCGCCGAGCGCCCGTCGTCCCGCGTTCACCCGGTGGCCGTAAGGCGTTCGGCGAGGGCTCCAAATCTGGCCGCTGTCCGTGAACTTGGTCCTCTGGAGGCCCGATGTCCCCGCACCGCACCGGCCTGCGCCGTGCCCACCGTTTCGTCGCCGGGGGCGTGCCCCTGGCCGTGATCGCGGCGCTCATGGCCGCCGGGCCCGCGGTCGGTGCCGGGGGCCGGGAGAGCGGCGCACACGTCGTGCGCACGGCGACGCTCGGCGACATCCCGCTCGGCGCCTTCAGCAACGCGTTGCTGCCCGGCACCGTGGCCGACGACCGGGGTGTGGACCTCGGCGGCATCGGGAGCGACATCTACCCGGCGAGCCGTAAGGGCGAGTTCTGGACGGTCACGGACCGCGGCCCCAACGGCCAGATCAAGATCGACGGCACGAAGCGCCGTACGTTCCCCGTGCCGGGCTTCGACCCCGCGATCGTGAAGATCCGGGTGTCCGGAGGCTGCGTGCGCGTGCTGGACTCGATCCCGGTCACGACCGCCGCCGGGAAGCCCGTCACCGGGCTGCCGAACCAGAAGGGCCGCGACGAGGCGCCGTACTCCTATGACGCGCGTACTCCTGTGTCGTACGACCCGAACGGGCTGGACACCGAGGGCATCGTGCGGGCCGCGGACGGGAGTTTCTGGCTCGTCGACGAGTACGGGCCGTCCCTGGTGCACGTCTCCGCGCGCGGGAAGGTCCTCACGCGCTACGTGCCCGAAGGGCTCGGACTCACCGGCACCGGCTACCCGGTCGTGGAGGCGCTGCCCTCCGTCCTGCTCCACCGGAAGATCAACCGAGGCTTCGAGGGACTGGCCCAACTTCCCGGCGGCGATCTGGTGCTGGCCGTCCAGAGCCCGCTGTCGCTGCCGGACACGGATGCCGGGGAGGCGTCGCGGACCACGCGGCTGGTGCGTTTCTCACCGTGGAAGAAGGCGGTCACCGCCGAGTACGCGTACCGCTTCGACTCGGTGAACGTGGTGGACCCGAGCGAGGACGACACCTCGGAGCTGAAGATCTCGTCCGTCGTCGCGGTGGGCGGGAACCGGCTGTTGGTCGAGGAGCGCACCGACAAGGCCGCTCGACTGCACCTCGTACGACTGGACCGCTCGGCCGACATCCTCGGCGGCCCCTGGGACCACGACACGACGTCTCCGTCGCTGGAACAGCTCGACGACCCGGCGGCCTCGGGTGTGCCGGTGCTCGCCAAGAAGCTGGTCGTCGATCTGGGCACGGTGGCCGGTGTGCCCGGGAAGATCGAGGGCATCGCGCGTGTGGACCACGACACCCTTGCTCTCGTCAACGACAACGACTTCGGGATGACGGACGGCGAGGGCGCGTTCGACGGCCGGGGCAGGCTCGTGGACAGCGGGGTGGAGACCTCCGTCGTCTACGTGCGGTTGCGTCACGCAATCTGATCCCGGCGTCGAACCCACGGCACGCGTGCGTGGCCGTCGAGAGGGCGGTACGCGCGCGTGCCGCCCCGCGACCGTGTTCCTCCCGGGCTACGGCAGCTCGTCCGCGAACGACGGGAGCAGCGATTCGAGGTCGCTGGGAAAGCCGCTCGGCAGTTCCGTGGGGAACCCGGACGGGAGCGATGTCGGCAGTTCGCTCGGCAGCTTGCTGGGCAGCTCGGTCGGGATGCTGAAGGACGGCTTGGGCGAGCTGCTCGTGGTCTCGGCGGGCGATTTCTCGCCGGGTGAGTCATCGCTGTCCGAGGCCATCAGAACCACGGCCACGACGGCTCCGACGGCGACGATCACGACGAGAAGGACCACCAGGGGACTGAGTCGCCGCCTCGGTCCACCGCCTCCGCCATGAGGCTCCTGCGGAGGCCAGCCACCGTAGGTGGGTGGGCCACTGCCCCCTGGAGGGGGTCCGTAGCCTCCGGGAGGCGGTCCGAAGCCACCGCCCGCAGGCGGCGTGTCACCCGGCGGTCCCGGCGGCTGAGGCGGTACGGGCGGCATGGCCATACCGTCAAGGGTCGCCCCGTGGCGGTCGGCACGCGACCCCCGCGCGGGAGTTGATACCGGCCCATGCCATGGATCGCATGGTTCCGGAACATTACGCGCGAAAAACGGCCAACCACACCCGCACCGCGTGTGACCGGATCACCGGCGCCCAGGAGGGCCGGAGGGCCGGACGGTCGCACGCGGTCGGGTACGCGCGCTTTGCCTCAGCCGCGGGCGCCCAGCAGGTGGTCCATCGCCAGCTGGTCGAGACGCTCGAAGGCCATCCCACGGGCGGCGGCCGCCTCGACGTCGAACTCCTCGAAGGCCGTGCGGTCGGCGAGGAGCGCCTTGAGGCCGTCCGCCGCAGTGGGCTGCGCCAACTCGTCGAGGCGGGAGGCACGCAGGGCCGCCTGAACCTCGGGGTCGGCCCGGAAGGCGGCCGAACGCTCCTTGAGGATGAGGTAGTTGCGCATGCAGCCGGCGGCCGACGCCCACACGCCGTCGAGGTCCTCGGTCCGCGGCGGCTTGAAGTCGAAGTGGCGGGGGCCTGCGTAACCGGCGCTCTCCAGGAGGTCGACCAGCCAGAACGCGGAGCGCAGGTCGCCGGCGCCGAAGCGCAGGTCCTGGTCGTACTTGATGCCGGACTGGCCGTTGAGGTCGATGTGGAAGAGCTTGCCCGCCCACAGGGCCTGTGCGATGCCGTGCGGGAAGTTGAGCCCGGCCATCTGCTCGTGGCCGACCTCGGGGTTGACGCCGTACAGCTCGGGGCGCTCCAGGCGCTCGATGAACGCCAGGGCGTGGCCGACGGTGGGCAGCAGGATGTCGCCGCGCGGCTCGTTCGGCTTGGGCTCGATCGCGAACTTCAGGTCGTAGCCCTGCTCGGTGACGTACTCGCCGAGGAGGTCGAAGGCCTCCTTCATGCGGTCCAGAGCGACGCGTACGTCCTTGGCGGCGCCGGACTCGGCGCCCTCCCGTCCACCCCAGGCGACGTACGTCCGCGCGCCCAGCTCGGCCGCCAGGTCGATGTTGCGGATCGTCTTGCGCAGGGCGTAGCGGCGCACGTCACGGTCGTTGGCCGTGAACGCGCCGTCCTTGAAGACGGGGTGGGTGAAGAGGTTGGTCGTGGCCATCGGCACCTTCATGCCGGTGGCCTCGAGGGCCTCGCGGAAGCGCTTGATGTGCCCCTCGCGCTCGGTGTCGGAGGACCCGAAGGGAATCAGGTCGTCGTCGTGGAAGGTGACGCCGTGGGCGCCGAGCTCGGCCAGGCGCTGCACGGTCTCGACCGGGTCGAGGGCACGGCGGGTGGCGTCGCCGAAGGGGTCCCGCCCCTGCCAGCCGACGGTCCACAGGCCGAAGGTGAACCTGTCCTCGGGGGTGGGCTGGTAGCTCATGCCGCGGCTCCTTGCTTGCTGACGACTGCTTGCACGACTCGCTACGACTATTTCGTCATGGCGCTTTACAAATTAGTATGCCCACGCGTCCCTGGGAAGGGACAAGATGTCCCCGAAGGGGTGAGGTCCGGGTCGTGACACTCCGGGCACCCTCGAAACAGCAGGTCAGAGCCCGTAGAGCCGCGGAAAAGGGAGAGCCCGATGTCAGCAGCCGAGGGTCCGCTCGTAGTCGGCGTGGACACGTCCACCCAGTCCACCAAGGCGCTGGTCGTCGACGCGTCGACGGGCCGGGTCGTCGCGAGCGGCCAGGCACCGCACACGGTGTCCTCCGGGGCCGGCCGCGAGAGCGACCCGCGCCAGTGGTGGGACGCCCTGTGCGAAGCGCTGCGCCAGTGCGGCAACGCGGCGCACGAGGCCGCCGCGGTGTCGATCGCCGGGCAGCAGCACGGCCTGGTCACGCTGGACGACCGAGGCGAACCGGTCCGTCCGGCCCTGCTGTGGAACGACGTGCGCTCGGCGCCGCAGGCCCGTCGGCTGACCGAGGAACTGGGCGGCCCGAAGTTCTGGGCCGAGCGCACCGGCTCCGTCCCGGCCGCGTCCTTCACCGTGACGAAGTGGGCCTGGCTGGCCGAGAACGAGCCGGAGTCCGTCCGGGCCACCAAGGCCGTACGCCTCCCCCACGACTACCTGACCGAACGCCTCACGGGGCAGGGCACCACCGACCGCGGCGACGCCTCCGGCACGGGTTGGTGGGCGTCGGGGACGGAGTCCTACGACGAGGAGATCCTCGCGCGCGTGGGGCTGGACCCGGCGATGCTGCCCCGCGTGGTCCGGTCCGGCGAGGTGGCCGGAACCGTCCGCGACAGCCATGACCTGCCGTTCTCCAAGGGCACCCTGGTCGCGCCCGGCACCGGCGACAACGCAGCCGCGGCGCTGGGCCTCGGCCTGCGTCCCGGCATGCCGGTGCTGAGTCTCGGCACGTCGGGCACGGTGTACGCGGTGTCGAAGCGCCGTCCCGCCGACCCGACCGGCACCGTGGCGGGCTTCGCGGACGCGCACGGTGACTGGCTGCCGCTGGCGTGCACCCTTAACTGCACGCTCGCCGTCGACCGTCTCGCGACCCTGCTGGGCCTCGACCGCGAGGCCGTGGAACCCACCACCGGCCTCACACTGCTGCCCTACCTGGACGGCGAACGCACCCCGAACCTGCCGAACGCCTCCGGTCTCCTGCACGGCCTGCGCCACGACACGACCGCCGGCCAGCTCCTGCAGGCCGCCTACGACGGTGCCGTCCACGCGCTGCTCGGCGCCCTGGACCTGGTCCTGGACGATGACGCGGACCGGTCGGCGCCGCTGCTGCTGATAGGCGGCGGTGCCCGCGGTGCGGCCTGGCAGCAGACCGTACGCCGGCTCTCGGGGCGCCCCGTGCAGGTCCCGGAGGCCAAGGAACTGGTCGCCCTCGGCGCGGCGGCGCAGGCGGCGGGCCTGCTGACCGGCGAGGACCCGGCGGCGGTGGCCCGGCGCTGGAACACCACCCAGGGGCCCGTGTTCGACGCTGTGGAGCGCGACGAGGAGACGCTGGCCAGGATCAGCGGGGTACTCTCCGACGCGGCCCCGCTGCTGGAGCGGAGCCCCGAGGCGCATTGAGGACTGACGGAGGCATGACCGCACCGCTGCACGAGGCCCACCCGACCGGCGCGGGGCGCGCGCTGCCCAACACCCAGCAGGGCATGCGCCGCCGCAACCTCGCCAAGGTGATGCACACCGTCAGCGCCGAGGGTCCCCTCTCACGTGCCGCCGTCGCCTCCCGCATCGGGCTGACCCGCGCGGCCGTGTCCACCCTCGTCGACGAGCTGATCCGCTCGGGGCTCCTGGAGGAACTCGGCCCCGAGCGGCCGGGCCGGGTGGGCCGTCCCGGATCGGCGCTGGCCGTCAGCGGGCGCGGCCCGGCCGGGATCGGGGCGGAGGTCGGCGTCGACCATCTCGCGGTCTGCGCGGTCGATCTGCGCGGCGAGGTGCGGTCCAGGGCGGTGCGGCACGGCGCCAACCGGGGCCGGGATCCGGAGCCGGTGATCGAGGAACTCGGCGAGCTGGTGCGCCGGGTCGTCGCCGAGGCCGAGCGCGAAGGGCTGTGGCCCGCCGGGCTGGCGGTCGCCGTGCCGGGTCTGGTGGCGCGCGACGCCCGCACGGTGGTACGTGCCCCGAACCTCGACTGGCGCGACCGGGACCTCGGCGATCTGCTCTCCGTCGACTTCCCGCTGACCGTGGGCAACGAGGCCAACTTCGGCGCCCTCGCCGAACTCTGGCTCGGCGACGGCACGCCGCGTGACTTCCTGCATGTGTCGGCGGAGATCGGCATCGGTGCGGCGGTCGTGGTGGACGGGGGGCTGCTGCGCGGAACGCACGGTTTCGCGGGCGAGTTGGGGCATGTTCCGGTCCAGCCGGACGGACCCGAGTGCCCGTGCGGGGGACGCGGGTGCCTGGAGCAGTACGCCGGTGAGGAGGCGGTGCTGCGGGCGGCGGGGCTGGAGCCGGGCGAGGACCGCGTCGGGCTGCTCGCTGGGCGTGCCGCCGAGGGCGACGAGGACGTACGACGTGCCCTGCGCGACGCTGGAACGGCGCTCGGCATCGCGCTGACGGGCGCGGTCAATCTGCTCGACCCGGAGAGTGTGGTGCTCGGCGGTGCGCTGGCCGGGCTCGCCCCGTGGCTGCTGCCCTCGCTGGAGGCCGAGCTGGACCGGCGCACGGCCGGGCCGGCCTGTCCGGTGGCCGTGTCGGGGCTGGGCCCCGAGGGGCCGTTGCTGGGGGCAGCTCACTCGGTGGTGCGCGGCGTGCTGGACGATCCGGTGGCGGTCGCGGAACGGAGCTGAGTCGGGGCGTGGGCCGAGTCCGGCCCCTAGCGCGCCATGGGCGAGTCCGGTTCCGGGTGAGAAACCCCTGTTCCAGTCTGAGTTCGCCCATGAGGGTGAGCAAGTTATCCACAATCCCGCGCCTGTCCACGGATTCCAGGCTCGCTCTTCTGACCAACCCGTGGGCGTCGTACCTTGATTCACGCGAGGAGCAGCCGTCGTGGGACGGCGACGGGGGCACGAGGTCAACTCGACGGGCCCGGCCCTCCAGCCGACCTCAACTCGGAAAGGCAGCACCCTTCTTGAATTGCGAGAGACCACGCCCCAGCCGACGTCGGCTCCTCCAAGGCACCGCACTCGCCGCCGTCCCCTACGTCCTGCTCCCCGAATGGCGGGTCGGTGCGCATGTCCCCGGACCGGACTACCCGCTCGCCGAGTGGCGGCCGGCCAGCGCCGCGAACTACACGGCGGCGAACCGCCCCGTGACCCATCCCGTCGATCGAGTGATCATCCACATGACTCAGACCACCTACACCAAGACCCTGTTCGTCTTCGAGAACCCCAAGAAGAAGGTGTCCGCCCACTACGTCGTCCGGTCGGCCGACGGACACACGTCCCAGTGCGTTCGCGAGTCGGACATCGCCTGGCACGCCGGGGACTGGGACCACAACACGCGGAGCATCGGAATCGAGCACGAGGGCTGGGTGGACCGGTCCGGCTACTTCACCGACGTCATGTACGAGACGTCCGCCCGGCTCACGGCGGCCGTCTGCACCAGACACGGCATACCGAAGGACCGCGCGCACATCATCGGGCACTACGAGGTCCCGGGCACGGACCACACCGACCCCGGGCCGAACTGGGACTGGGCGCACTACATACGACTGGTCAACGGTGTCTGAGGACGCGCAGGGTTCGCAGGGCCGCGTCCAGGGGTTCCCATCGTTCGGGTGAGCCGGGTCGAAAAGGTTGTCCGGGTGCGCACCCGGAGTGACGATGTCCCCAGCCGCATCGCCTTCCGGGGAGGCCGAGTTGAGCGATCCATGGGTGGCCCTGGAGCCAGGGGCCGACGCCGCCGAGCGGGTACGGGTACTGCGTCGCGCGCATGAGACGTTCACCGAGGCGGGCACCGTGCCCAAGCCGGTGCGTGCCGTGGTGGCGGACTCCTGGCGGCGTTCCGCGCGGGCCGGAGTCGGTCCGGACGGGACGGCGAGCGTGGAGCTCGCGGACAGCGATCTCGGCGCCTATCGCGCGGAGCACCCGCTGGCGAGGGTGATGCCGCTGTTCCGGGAGTTGCTGGGTACGTTCGCCGCCGACGGCGAGCATCTGCTCGCGGTGTGCGACGCGCACGGCAGGCTGCTGTGGGTCGAGGGCCATCCGACGACCCGGCGAAGGGCGGGAGGGATGAACTTCGTGCCGGGTGCGCGGTGGGCGGAGACCGCCGTCGGGACGAACGCGCCGGGTACGGCGGTGGCCGTGGACCGGCCGGTGCAGGTGTTCGCGGCCGAGCACTTCATCCGCCGGGTGCAGCCCTGGACCTGTGCGGCGGCGCCGGTGCACGATCCGCGCACCGGGCGGGTGCTCGGGGCGGTGGACATCACCGGCGGGGACGGGCTCGCGCATCCGCACAGCCTGGGGTTCGTGCAGGCGGTCGCACGGGCCGCGGAGTCCCATCTGGCGCTGCTCGCCCCGCAGTCGCCCGCCACCGACGTCCCCGAGCTGACTGCGCTGGGCCGCGACGAGGCGCAGCTGCTCATCGGCGGTCGCAGGGTCAGACTCAGTCGCCGGCACAGCGAGATCCTGGTGCTGCTGGCCCGGCACCCGGAGGGCCTGACAGGTGACGAGTTGCTGTGCGCGCTGTACGAGGACGAGTCGGTGACGCCCGTGACCCTGCGTGCGGAGCTGGCCCGACTGCGCCGGATCCTCGGCCCCGGGCTGTTCGGGTCGCGGCCGTACCGTCTCACGGTGCCGGTCGAGTCGGACGTGACGGTCGTCGAACGTCGCCTGGAGGCCGGTGCGATCACCGGGGCGGCCATGGCCTACGCCGGCCCGCTGCTGCCCGGTTCCCAGGCACCGGCGGTGGTGCGGCTCAGGCGGCGCCTCGCCGACGGCCTCCGCACGGCACTGATCACCCGTCGCGATCCCGACCTGCTGGCCGACTGGGCCCACGCCCCGTGGGGCGAGGACGACCTCGACGTCTGGCGGGCACTGGCCGCGGTACGCCCGACGTCGGCGGTGCGGTCGCGGCTGGCGGCGCTGGAGTGCGAGCTGGCGGCACCAGCACCCGCCCGGCGGCACCGCCCGGCCACCTGACCGCCCACCCCCTTGCCCTCGCAACGTACTTGCAACCTCGCCGTTCCTAGCCTCGCGGCGAGAGCTGCCCAACGGCGGGCAGCGCTTCTTCGGGAGGCAGAGCAGTATGACCCGTTACGCGGCGCCCGGCACCGAGGGTGCGATCGTCTCCTACCAGGCGCGCTACGACCACTTCATCGGCGGTGAGTACGTGCCGCCGATCCGGGGGCAGTACTTCGAGAACCCGTCGCCGGTGAACGGGCAGCCGTTCACCGAGATCGCGCGGGGCACGGCGGAGGACGTGGAGCGGGCGCTCGACGCGGCGCACGCGGCCGCGCCCGCGTGGGGTCGGACCTCGGTGACCGAGCGCGCCGACATCCTGCTGAAGATCGCCGACCGGATGGAGGCGAACCTGGAGAAGCTGGCCGTCGCCGAGAGCTGGGAGAACGGCAAGCCCGTACGCGAGACGCTGGCGGCCGACATGCCGCTCGCCATCGACCACTTCCGCTACTTCGCGGGGGCGATCAGGGCGCAGGAGGGCTCGATCGGCGAGGTCGACGACGACACGGTGGCGTACCACTTCCACGAGCCGCTCGGCGTGGTCGCGCAGATCATCCCGTGGAACTTCCCCATCCTCATGGCGACGTGGAAGCTCGCGCCTGCGTTGGCCGCGGGCAACGCCGTGGTGCTCAAGCCGGCCGAGCAGACCCCGGCGTCGATCCACTACTGGCTGAGCCTGGTCGCGGACCTGCTGCCACCGGGGGTCGTGAACATCGTCAACGGCTTCGGCGTGGAGGCGGGCAAGCCGCTGGCGTCCAGCGCCCGGGTGGCCAAAGTGGCGTTCACCGGCGAGACGACGACCGGCCGGTTGATCATGCAGTACGCCTCGGAGAACATCACCCCGGTCACCCTCGAACTGGGCGGCAAGTCCCCGAACATCTTCTTCGACGACGTCTGGGCGGCGAACGACGACTTCCGGGACAAGGCGCTCGAAGGCTTCACCATGTTCGCGCTCAACCAGGGCGAGGTGTGCACGTGCCCCTCCCGGGCGCTGGTACAGCGCGGCCAGTACGCCGAGTTCATGGAGGCGGCCGTGGCCCGCACCGAGCAGATCAGGACCGGCCACCCGCTGGACACGGACACGATGATCGGCGCGCAGGCCTCCAACGACCAGCTGGAGAAGATCCTCTCCTATCTCGACATCGGCCGACAGGAGGGCGCTCGGGTCCTCACGGGTGGCGAACGCATCGAGCACGACGGCGAGTTGAAGGGCGGCTACTACGTCCAGCCGACGATCTTCGAGGGCCACAACCGCATGCGGATCTTCCAGGAGGAGATCTTCGGTCCGGTCGTCTCGGTGACGTCCTTCGACGACTTCGACGACGCCGTCAAGATCGCCAACGACACGCTGTACGGGCTCGGCGCCGGCGTGTGGACACGGGACATCAACACGGCGTACCGCGCGGGCCGCGCCATCCAGGCGGGCCGCGTGTGGACCAACTGCTACCACGCGTACCCGGCCCACGCGGCGTTCGGCGGCTACAAGGGGTCGGGCATCGGGCGTGAGACGCACAAGATGATGCTGGAGCACTACCAGCAGACGAAGAACGTTCTAGTTTCATACAGCCCAAAGAAACTCGGGTTCTTCTAGAGCCTGAAGTCGGTTGCCTGGAGACGTCGTCGCGCTCCAGGCAACCCGACACGATGGCTATCCAGTGCAAACAGTCGGGTTCTTCTCGTCACTCTCTAGCACCCAATGGAGTTCCACTCGGACCAGTCGCGGACCAAATTGCGCCGACGACAGCAGAAAGGGCCCGCCAGGAAGGCCGCTCCGAAGTAAGCCCGCCTCCCCAAGTTCCCGGCGTGAACAAGGCTGTTGTCAGTGCCGCATGCGATGCTCACCCCGGCTCTCGGGCACTGCAGGAGGAAAGGCCGGATGGCGACGGGACGTCCGCGGAAGGATGGTTGCTTCCTAATACTCCAGTCGCAGTTCGCTATCGCCGCTGGTCAGGACCGGGTTTCTGAGTGTACTTGGCTGATGTGCCGTCAGGCTGTGGAAGTTCGTGACCTCGGGTGCGGCGGCGGTAGTGGCAGCGTCTGGCGATGGCCTGGTGGCGCCTGCGCCAGTGGGACCAGCTCATCGCGTGGCCGGTGCGCCAGTGGTGCGTCGGCGAGGGCCGGCCAACTGCCAGGAGTCGCCGGATTTCTGCCACGGTGAGCGGTGCGAGAGTGCCGGAACCGTTTCTGCCGCCCCCTTTTCGGCCGCCGCTGATGCCATGGCGGCGAGGAAGGCATGGGCGAGCATTGCGAGAGTGATGTGCCGGTACCAGCCCGGGTAGCGACGGACTTCGTACTGGTCCAGGCCGCACTCGTTCTTCGCGGCCTGAAAGGCTTCTTCGATCGCCCAGCGGGTCCCGGCGATGCGCACGAGATCGGCGACGGCAGTGTCGTTGGGTGCGTAGGCGAGGTAGTAGGCGATCTCGTCCGGGCGGGCCAGGCTGCGGCGGGCCAGGACCCACCGCTGGTGGGTGGGCTGATCGCCGTCGAAGTCGTCGATGGCCGGAAGTTGGGCCGCGGCCCAGTCGTAGACGCGCGGGCCTTTCGCGCCGTTGCCGCAGGAGTGCTGCTCCCAGGCGTCGTCGGGTGCCTGGGCGATGGCGAAGTCGATGCGGCCCAGGGCGTGGACATGCTGGGACTTCGGCACGGCCAGGACGTAGCCGACGCCTGCTTCCTCCAGCATGCGGCGCAGCCGCCATTCCTGGCCGTAGGCGGAGTCCGCGGTCACCCAGGCAACGGGCAGCGGCGAGGCCAGAGCCCGTATCACCATGGCCTTGGCCAGATCGCCTTTGGTGGCGAACTCCCGCTCCGCGGGGACCTTCGCCGCTCGGCAGCGAGCCTTGTCGGACATCCAGGACTTGGGCAGATACAGTTCCCGGTCCACCAGGGCCCGGCCTTTGGGTGAGGCGTAGGCGGCGAAGACGCCGATCTGGCAGTTCTCGGTGCGGCCGGCGGTGCCGGAGTACTGGCGCTGCACACCCGCCGAGACTGTGCCCTTTTTGAGGAACCCCGTGTCATCGATGATCAGCACTCCGGCAGGGTCTCCGAGTCTCTCGGCGACATATTCCTGCAGGTCATCGCGTACCTCATCAGGATTCCAGCAGGCTCGGCTAAGGAGGTGCTGCAGCCCCGCAGGAGTCGGGTGACCGGCGTGCTCGGCCAATTGCCAGCTGTTCTTCCGCCCCACTGGACCGATCAGGCCGTGTACGTAGGCGCGCATCCGCCGCCGCAAATCCACCCGGCCGAACCGGTGGCCGATCCGCACGAGCACTTCTTCCAGTTCCGCAGACCAGGCATCGGGCTGCACATCATCTTGCACGACAAGCACAACGGCCCGCGGCACCCGAGGTCACGAACTTCCACAGCCTGACGGCACATCAGCCAAGTACACTCAGAAACCCGGTCCTGACCAGCGGCGATAGCGAACTGCGACTGGAGTACTAATACTCCAGCCGTAGATCGCTGGTGCGCCGTCCGAACCGACCGCGCCTACGGGTGCGTGTCCGTGATCGCGATGACCTCGTCGAGGCGGTCCAGGGCATCCTGCAGGTCGTCGACCTTGGCCTGGATGCGGTCGCGCTCGGCGCGCAGCATGGCTCGTTGCTCGGCGTCGGTGTGCCCGGAGTCCCAGCACGGAAGGAGTTCCGTGATCCTTCGGCTGGTCAGGCCGGCGGCGAACATCTGCTGGAAGAAGCGGACCAGGGTGACGGCGTCCTGCCGGTAGAGGCGCTGGCCGGATGGGCTGCGCTCGGCGATGAGCAGCCCCTGCTGCTCGTAGTAGCGCACGGCGCGTACCGAGACGCCGGCGCCCCGTGCCACCTCGCCGATGCGGATCAGCCGCTCGCCCGCGGCCTCCGTGACGGTCATGGCGATTCCTCTCACTCCGGCCCTGATGATCAGCACTTGCCTCTGACGTTGGCGTCAGGTTTTAGCGTACGGGGCATGGACATCAACAACTCAGTTGCCCTTGTCACCGGAGCCAACCGCGGCCTGGGCCGCGCCTTCGCCCAGCGCCTGCTCGAACGGGGCGCCCGCAAGGTCTACGCGACGGCCCGCCGACCGGAGACCGTGGACCTGCCCCGGGTCGAGGTGCTGCCCCTCGACATCGCCGATCCCGCATCCGTGAGGGCCGCCGCCGAGGCCGCCGCGGACGTCTCGCTGCTCGTCAACAACGCGGGGATCCAGACGGGGACCGACCTGGTGACCGGCTCGCTGGACGCGGTGCGGCACGAGCTGGAGACCAACGTGTTCGGCCACCTGGGAATGATCCGGGAGTTCGCGCCGGCGCTCGCCAGGAACGGCGGGGGCGCGATCGTAAACGTCCTCTCCGCCATGTCGTGGTTCGGGGGCAAGGGCGCCAATGCCTACCACCTGACCAAGGCCGCCGCCTGGGCCATGACCAACGGCGTCCGCCTGGAGCTCGCCGAGCAGGGCACGCTCGTGACAGCGGTGCACCTCGGCCTGGCCGACACCGACATGGCCGCGGGCTGGCCCGTGGACAAGATCGCGCCGTCGGACCTGGCCGACGCGGCGCTCGACGGTGTCGAGGCGGGCTCCGCCGAGGTCCTCGCCGACCAGTGGAGTCGGGACATCAAGTCCCGACTGCCACTGACGCCGGAAGAGTTCAACGCTGCGATGGACCGAGCCCTGGCGGCGCTAACCGCAGGCTGAGGGGCCCTCGGGCCAAGCTGGCTTCGCCAGCGCCCGCGGACAGTTGCTGCCATCCATGTCGAGGCACCTTGCGCATCAGCGCGTCGACACGGAACTTGCCGGCAGAGGTATGCACTTCGGTGCGGCAGGAGACGGCCATGACGTATCCCGTCCCGTGCGTAGCGATCACCGACAGCAGGGCCGGGTTGCCGCCGTAGACCTCGTCGCCGGTGACCCAGCCGGCCGTGTGGCCGCCGGCCCAGAACCTCTCGAGCATCGCGGCGGCGAGCTGCGTCTTGGTGGCGAAACGCACCTCGTCGGGGGCCAGGCCCGCCCTGCGGCACCGCTCAGGATCGTCGGTCCATGCTCTGGGCAGGTACAACTCACGGTCGACGGTGGCGTGTCCGCGCGGCGTGGCATGGACAAGATAGACCGCGACCTGGGAGTTCTCGATCCGCCCGGCAGTGCCGGTGTACTGGCGCTGCACCCCGAAGGTCGCGTTCCCCTTCTTCACGTCGCCGGTCTCGTCGACGACGAGGACGGCCTGATCGGCGCCGAAGTGGTCGACGTGGTAGTCGCTGCTGGACCGATCATGTCCTGCTGGGAGCTGGGCAGGGTGTGATCAGGTCGCGGCCCTTCGTATGCGACGGATTTCACCTGCGCGGCCCGCAACAGGCTGCGGTCGTGGCCGACGAGCCGGCAGTCGATCGCGTCGGGTTCGGTCGAGTCCCGTAGCCCTCCGTTCCCCAACGCGCAGGGATCAAGCCATCGGTGACTTCAGAGGACGTCCCAGCCAGGCCACGTGATCGGCGGAACAGTGCGCCTCATCGGCGCGCAGCCTGCGGGGCGGGACCGAGCGGCCTCCCCCAGCTGATCAGCCGGGCCTGGAGTGGAGCCAGGATCATCCTGGCTCCACTCCGTGATGCGGGCGGGTCACTGGAACTGTGCGAAGAACCTCCAGATCTCTGCTTTGGTCCAGGTGGCGACGCCGTTGTCGCCGTTGGAGCCGTCGACCGGACCGGGTGCGTGGCCTCCGTCGAACGCGGCCCACTGGACCGGGTATCCAGCACGGCAGCCCGAGTAGGTGGTGGTGATGTGCGTTCGGCTGCCCGGCGCGGGCTCGCGCGGGCTCTGGGCGGCGCACCCGTTGTTGCGGACGAATCTGTCGCGCAGGGACCGTCCTTGCGCGATGTTGAGGACGGAGTCGCTGATGCCGTGGATTCCGAAGTAGGCGATGGGCTGGCTGCCGCCGCTGCGCCCGCTGATCTCAGCGCCGGATATGACCGCGACGGCCCTGAAGACGTTCGCCCGGCTGCATGCGAGTGCGTAGCTCATACCGCCGCCCCAGCTGAATCCCGTGGCGAAACGCTGTGCCGGGTTGACACAGAGGCCGCCCTCGATGCGCCGGATCATGTCGTCGACGAAGGTGATGTCCTCACCGCCCGAATTGGCCCAGCCATTGCCGAGGCCCTGGGGGGCGACGAGGATCGCGCTGTTGTTCGACTGTTCCTGTTGGCCGTAGTAGGACCAGGCGTTCCCGCTGGTGCCGCCCGAGGCGACGTCGCCGGCGGTTCCGCCCCGCCAGTGGAACGCGAAGATCAGCCGGTAGCGGTGGCTGTTGTCGTAGTTGGCGGGAACCCTGAGGATGAAGCTGCGGCTCTTGCCGCCGCTCTGAATCGTGTGCGTGCCGCTCGCCAGAGTCGGTGCGCTGCCGCATCCGCCGCCACCGCCACCGGACGACAGCTTGATCATCTGCCATTGCTGGTTGGCGCCGCCCCAGTCGGAGTACTGGACGACGCTGCCGCCGTCGGCGGTGGAGGCGCCCTGCACCTCCACCGCCTTGCCGCTGGTGCGGTTGATCAGCCGGACGTGGCCCGCGTCGGAGTCGGCCAGGCGGAACTGCTGGTTGGCCCCGTTGTGGTCGGCCCACTGCTGGATCGCGGCACCGTCCGCGGCCGAGGCGCCGGCCACGTCGAGAACCTTGTCCGAATGCCGGGCCTTGAGGCGGTAGAAGCCGTCGCCGGAGTCCACGAACTGCCATTGCTGGTTGGCTCCGTCGTGGCGCGTCCACTGGCTGACCCGCGCGCCGTCGGCAGTGGAGGTGCCGGAGACGTCCAGCGCCTTGCCGCTGTTGCGATTGACCAGGACGTACCAGGCATTGGTGTCCACCGTCGCCGCCTCGGCGGGCGCCGGATTCGCCACGGTGAGCATGCCGATCGCGAGGGTCGCAGCCACCAGCGCGGCGACCCGGGACCACCAGCGATGTCGTAATGGAGGGGCGGGGGAAACCGCACCGTAGGGCTTCATCGATTCACCCTTTCGTTGGTGACAGGTCCATCAGGTGCGGGTCCAGCGTTGGTTGCTGCCGTTCGAGCAGGAGTAGAGCTGGATCAGGGTGCCGTTGGCGGTGGCACCTGCGGCGGCGTCGAGGCAGAGGCCGGACTGGACGCCGACGATGGATCCGTCGGAGTTGAGGCGCCATTTCTGGTTGTCGCCGCCCCAGCAGCCGTAGATCTGGACCTTGGTGCCGTTGCTGGTGCCGGCGGCGTCCAGGCACTTGTTGCCGTAGACCCTGAGTTCGCCGGCGTCGGTGTACGTCCACTGCTGGTTGGTGCCGTTGTGGCAGTCCCACAGGTGGAGCTGGGTGCCGTCGGTGGTACTGGTGCCGGGCACGTCCAGGCAGCGGCCTGAAGCGACGCCCTTGATCTGTCCGGAACCCGGAGGGGGCGTGGTGGTGCCGCCGTTGAGTGCGTTGAGGACGGCGGTGTAGGCGGGCTTCTTGCTGCCGTCGTTGTTGAACAGCAGCGGTGTGTGCTGCGGCCGCCAGGAGTCGCTGTCGCGCACACCCCAGACGGTGATGCCCAGGCAGCGCGGGACGGCCAGGCAGTCGTTGGTCACGGCGGCGTAGGTCGAGGCCGGGGCGCCCTGGATGTCGAGTTCGGTGATGGCCACGTCGACGCCGAGGGCGGCGAAGTTCTGCAGGGTGGTGCGGAAGTTGCTGTTGTAGGGGCTGTCGTTGTTGAAGTGCGACTGGAAGCCGACGCAGTCGATCGGGACGCCGCGCTGTTTGAAGTCGCGGACCATGTTGTACATGGCCTGGGTCTTGGCCCAGGTCCAGTTCTCGACGTTGTAGTCGTTGTAGCAGAGCTTGGCGGCCGGGTCGGCGGCGCGCGCGGTACGGAAGGCGACCTCGATCCAGTCGTTGCCGGTGCGCTGCAGGTTGGAGTCGCGCCGGGCACCCGAACTGCCGTCGGCGAAGGCCTCGTTCACGACGTCCCACTGAACGATCTTGCCCTTGTAGTGGGCCATCACGCCGTTGATGTGGTTGATCATCGCCTGGCGCAGTGTGCTGCCACTGAGGCTCTGCATCCAGCCGGGCTGCTGGGAGTGCCAGGCCAGGGTGTGGCCGCGCACCTGCTTGCCGTTCTGCACCGCCCAGTTGTAGACGCGGTCACCGGCCGTGAAGTTGAACTGGCCCCGCTGCGGTTCGGTGGCGTCGATCTTCATCTCGTTCTCTGCCGTCACCGAGTTGAACTCACGGCCCGCGATCGTCGTGTACGCCGAGTCGCCCAGCCGGCCCGAGGCGATGGCGGTGCCGAAGTAGCGGCCGCTCTGGGCCGCCGCGGCGCCGAGCGTGCTCTCGGCGGCATGTGCGGGGGGCGGCGGCGCGACCAGTGCGGCGGCCGCACCGAGGACGCCGACGACCAGCGCCAACAGCAGGCCGCGGATCTTCCGACGGACAACGGGTCTGGGAAGGACATACAAGCCCATGACTGTGCCTCCAAGGTAGACATCAGGGAACGGCTGAAGCGCAGGGGAAAGGGCCGTCCGCTCCCACTCGGCAGACGAGGGCGGGTGGCAGCGGTGTTTCGACACAGGCACGGGGGAACTCCATCGCGGCTCAGCCGGGGGACCGTCACGCGGCGTCGCGCACCTCTCCGACTGCACGACGAGCCAGGATGCGCTGGTGCGAACCTCACCGGAATGAAACGGGGTGGCGCAGATGCTTGGTGCGCGGATGTGCGGTGCGGCTGTGCGTGGATCCGCCGTGCAGCACAGTTTGCTCAGGGCCGGCGTGGTTCGAGTTCTCGAAACATGGCGGTCACCCAGTGAGGGATGATTGAGGGCTTGACGGTGAATCGTCAATACCCATCGCACAGAATGTTTCCGTCTAGCTATCGAAACATTCGGAATCATGTCGGGGCGAACGGCGAACCCTCTGGTGCCGCCTTCGGCGGATGCCGCAGGCCCGCGCCGAAACCAGGACGAGTGTGCGGACGCTACTTCCTCACCTTCCCTCCCTGCGCGGAGGCTTGTACTGGCGAGCCGTATCGCGAACTGCCGGAGCGCCTCCGGTCGGTGCGACAGCTCGCCGAGCCCGAAGGGGGAGGAACTGTTTGTGGACAGATCGGCGACAGACCTTGACCAGAGGGCCTCGCATTCCTAGCTTGTGGCGTCAAAGGTTCGGGGATCTCTTCGAAAGTTTCGAAATCGTCCCTCCCCCGGTACGGCCGCTTCGCGGTGCATCGGCGTCACCTCACCCCGCCCCCAAGGAGGCCCTCTGATGTGGTTTCGCCACCCGTCCCCGGTTCGTCCAAGACGCTTACTCGCCGTCCTCACACCCTTGCTGCTCGTGGCTGCCTTCCTCGGTGCCCAGCCCGCCAGCGCGGCGACCGTAGACCCCAACGCCTCGTATGTGCTGGTCAACCGCAACAGCGGCAAGGCCCTGGATGTCTACAACATGGCGACCGACGACGGCGCCCGCATCACCCAGTGGACCAGGAACGATCAGAACCAGCAGCAGTGGCAGTTCGTCGATGCCGGAGGCGGCTACTACCGCATCAAGTCCCGCCACTCGGGCAAGGTGCTGGATGTCTACAACTGGTCCACCGCGAACGGCGGTTCGATCGTCCAGTGGACCGACCTGAACGCCACCAACCAGCAGTGGCGGCTGGCCGACAGCGCGGATGGCTACGTGAGGCTCATCTCGCGCCACAGCAACAAGGCCCTCGAAGTACAGGGCGCCTCCACCGCCGACAACGCGAACATCGTCCAGTACGACGACTGGGGCGGCAGCAACCAGCAGTGGCAGCTCGTCAAGGTCGGTGCCGGTACCCCCGGCCCGTGCGATCTTCCGTCGACATACCGCTGGACCTCAACGGGCGCGCTGGCGCAGCCCAAGCCGGGATGGGTCTCGCTCAAGGACTTCACCGTCGTCCCCTACAACGGCAGGCAACTCGTCTATGCGACGACGCACGACACGGGCACGCGCTGGGGTTCGATGAACTTCGGCCCGTTCACCAATTGGTCGGAGATGGCCTCGGCCAGCCAGAACACGATGTCGAATTCCACCGTCGCGCCCACGCTCTTCCACTTCGCGCCGAAGAACATCTGGGTGCTCGCCTACCAGTGGGGTAGGACGGCCTTCTCCTACCGGACGTCGAGCGACCCCACCAACCCGAATGGCTGGTCATCCGAGCAGGCGCTCTTCTCCGGAAGCATCGCCGACTCGGGAACAGGACCCATCGATCAGACGCTCATCGCCGACGGGACGAACATGTACCTGTTCTTCGCCGGCGACAACGGCAAGATCTACCGGGCCAGTATGCCGATCGGGAACTTCCCGGGCAGCTTCGGCGCGAACTCGACAGTGATCATGAGCGACACGACGAACAACCTGTTCGAAGCCCCGCAGGTCTACAAGCTGCAGGGCCAGAACCGCTACCTCATGATCGTCGAGGCGATCGGCTCGCAGGGCCGCTACTTCCGCTCGTTCACGGCCACCAGTCTGAACGGCTCATGGACACCCCAGGCCGCGACCGAGAGCAATCCTTTCGCCGGCAAGGCCAACAGCGGCGCCACCTGGACCAACGACATCAGCCATGGCGAACTGATCCGCACCAGCCCTGATCAGACCATGACCGTCGATCCCTGCAATCTGCAGTTTCTCTACCAGGGGCGCAGCCCCAACTCGGGCGGCGACTACGGCCTCCTGCCCTATCGTCCGGGTCTGCTGACACGGCAGCGCTGACGACATGACACGGGTCCGGCTCCGGTATGGAGCCGGCGTGGCGGGCTCGGCGGAAGGCCGGGCCCGCCCGGGTCAGGCGACAACGTCAGAGCTCTTACGGCGACTACGGCGACGGAGCGCGGGGCCGGCAACGCTCACTCACCAGCCCGAGAGCCGTCCCGTGACGCGGTACCGCCGCCAGCTATGTTCACGGTTCAGGCGCACCGGGTCGCCTGGTGCGCCGCGGCGGACGAGCCAGGCTTCCGTGATGTGGGTGCACATCGCCTCGGCCGCACCGCTCGGGTCGTGGGCGGCGATGCGCTCGCACAAGCGGCGACAGGCGTGGCGGGAGGCGACGCACATGGCGCTCGGGCCGGCCCATGTGCCCAGGCGGTGGTCCTGGACAAGTCCAGGGAGGACAGTGGCACCCTTCATGATCGGCCGATCCCTTGGCCAGCATGTCCAGCTGTGATCCACACCCATCCGGCACCCGACTTGACCCGAGGGCGGACCCACTCCGGGTTCGCCAGGGACTCACGGCGTCGCCGCCTGGTGCCTTGTCGCGGTTGCCGGATGACCGCGCGATCCCTTCACACCGTGGCCAAGCGCTACGGCAGTTCTGAAGCACGGCCGGCACGCTCAGCAGCACGCCGTACGCCGTGATGGCCAGACCCACGCCCCAGCCGGGCAGGTCCAGACCCAACCCGGCGAGGAATGGGCGCCGCGGGCGTACGGCGAGCCGAGCCACGTGAGTGCGGCCGTGACCCCAAACCCGACCACGCATTGATCACCGAAGCCGCAGCCGTCGCCGCCAGGCCGAGGGACACCGAAACCTCCCCGATCTCGATGCCGACTTCGGCCACGACCCGCTCCACCTGACGAAGTGAGTGCACCAAGGGAGCTTCATTCGCGCGCCGACAGGACTGACACCAATCGTCGCTGAGTTTACTTTCATATACTCAGGCGATAGCGTCGCCGGTACATCGATCCGGCTGCCGCACGGACACCTGTCACGGCACCCATCTGAGAAGGAGCGCCATCATGGGCCTCAGTCAAGAAGCGCACGAGTTCGCGGATTTCCTCGCCAGCGTGACTGCGAAGGCCGGGACACCGGGGCTCGACCTGGGCATCGTCCGCGACATCATCGACTCGCACCACAAGGCGTCGACCGAACCGGAAGGCGTCACCTACGCCGAGGCCGACGCGGACGGCGTACCGGCCCTCTGGGCCATCCCCGAGGGCGCCGCCCCCGACAAGGCGCTGCTCCACTTCCACTTCGGCGGATCCGTCGCCGCCTCCATGCACTCCGACCGCAAGGCCGCCGGCCACATCGCCAAGGCTGCCGGAGTCCGCTCCCTGGTCGTGGACTTCCGCCTGGCACCGGAGCACCCCTACCCGGCGCAGCTCGACGACGTCGAGACGGCCTACCGGTGGCTGCTCTCCCAGGGTTACGAGCCCCGGAACATCGGCAGCACCGGCCACTCCATCGGCGGCACGCTCGCGATCCTGCTGGTGCTGCGTCTGCTGGCCAAGGGCGAGCCCACCCCCGGTGCGATCGTCAGCGTCTCGCCCTGGACCGACCTCACCCTCCAGAACAAGTCGGTGGACGCCAACGAGGAGAACGACAAGATCCTCAGCCGCGCCACCCTCGAGTTCTTCCGCGGAGCCTGGGTGCAGGACCCCACCATCGACCCCGCCGACCCCCGGGTCAGCATCGCCAACGCCGACCTGACCGGCCTGCCGCCCACGCTCGTCTACTACGGCGAGTACGAGACCCTCGCCGACGACGGTGCCGAACTCGGGCGCCGCCTCTCCGACTTCAAGGTCACTTCCGAGACCCACGGCCTTCCCGAGGGTCAGCACTCGTTCATTATGGGCGCGGGCCGCGTGCCCGAGGTGAACGAGGCGATCGGGCAGATGGGGCAGTGGCTTCGCACGCACCTCGGCGCCTGACCGGGGCCTGAGGGCGGGGCCCGCCGACAGGGGCTCGCCAACCATGACGCGACGCGATACCGGTGACCGGGAATCCGGGCTTCGGCATCCTGCTCGGCCGTTGCGGCCAACCTGAGGTATGCCTTGAGGCAGCAATCTGCACGCCGCCCCCTCCCCCGGTCCCTGGAAGCCACGAAGGAGTGCGCAATGGGAAAGTACGAGGACGTCTTCCGCGCCAGCACCGAAGACCCGGAGAACTTCTGGCTGACGGCGGCGGAGAGCATCGACTGGGATGTCGCTCCGCGGCGCGCCCTGGACGCCTCCGGCGCACCCTTCTACCGCTGGTTTCCCGACGGGCGGCTCAACGTCTGCTTCAACGCACTCGACCGGCACGTCGACGCGGGCCGCGGCGATCAACCCGCACTCGTCTACGACTCACCCGTGACCGGCACCCGGCGCACCTACACCTACGCCCAGCTGAGGGACGAAGTGGCGGCCTTCGCCGGAGGGCTCGCGCAACTCGGTGTGGAACAGGGCGACCGAGTGGTGATCTACATGCCGATGGTCCCCGAGGCCGCCATCGCGATGCTGGCCTGTGCGCGCATCGGCGCCGTGCACTCGGTGGTCTTCGGCGGGTTCGCCCCGCACGAACTCGCCCTCCGCATCGACGACGCCGCCCCCAAGGTGGTCGTCTCCGCCTCCTGCGGCATCGAGGGCAAACGGGTCATCGCGTACAAGCCGCTGCTCGACCGGGCCATCGAACTCGCGGTTCACAAACCGCAGAAGAGCGTGATCCTGCAACGCCCGCAGGAGCGTGCCGAGTTGGGGGCCGATGATCTCGACTGGGCCGACCTGGTCACCGCGGCTTCGCCGGCCGACTGCGTTCCCGTCCCGGCGAACGCCCCTCTGTACATCCTCTACACGTCCGGAACGACCGGGAAACCGAAGGGAGTTGTCCGTGACAGCGGCGGATACGCGGTGGCCCTGCACTGGTCGATGGGTGCCGTGTACGACGTGGGCCCGGGCGAGACGATGTTCACCGGCTCGGACGTCGGCTGGGTCGTCGGCCATTCGTACATCGTCTACGCCCCGCTGCTGGTCGGCGCGACCACGGTCCTGTACGAGGGCAAGCCGGTCGGCACCCCGGACGCAGGGCAGTTCTGGCGCGTCGCCGCCGAGTACGGCGTCAAGACGATGTTCACCGCGCCCACCGCTTTCCGGGCCATCCGCAAGGAGGACCCCAAGGGTCTGCTCACCGCGGACCACGACCTGTCCGGCCTGCGCCACCTCTTCCTCGCGGGCGAGCGCCTCGACCCCGAGACGTACCACTGGGCGAGCACCCTTCTGGACATCCCGGTGATCGATCACTGGTGGCAGACGGAGACGGGCTGGCCCATCGTCGCCAACCCGGTCGGCATCGAAGCCGCGCCCGTCAAGCCCGGTTCCCCCACCCGCCCGCTGCCGGGCTGGGACGTCCGCGTCCTCGCCCCCTCGGGCGATCCGGTGCCCCCGGGCGTCGACGGCGCCATCGTCGTGAAGCTCCCCCTGCCGCCGGGCGCGCTACCCACCCTCTGGAACGACGACGAACGCTACGTCGCCTCCTACCTCTCCGCCTTCGACGGCTACTACCTCACCGGCGACAGCGGGCACATCGACGAGGACGGCTACGTCTTCGTCATGGGCCGTACCGACGACGTCATCAACGTCGCCGGACACCGGCTGTCCACCGGCAGCATGGAGGAAGCCCTGGCGGCTCATCCCGATGTCGCGGAGTGCGCCGTCATCGGGGTCGCCGACGCTCTGAAGGGGCAAGTGCCGCGCGGTTTCGTCGTCCTCAAAGCCGGCATCAGCCGCGAGGCGACCGAGGTCGAGGCCGAACTCGTCCAGCTCGTACGCGACCGCATCGGTGCCGTCGCCTCGCTCAAGAGCGTGGCGGTCGTGGCGGCCCTGCCCAAGACCCGATCGGGAAAGATCCTGCGCAAGACGATGCGCGGCATCGCCGACGGCCGCGACGAACCCATCCCCTCCACCATCGACGACGCGAGCGTCATCGAGGCTCTCCGCCCTGTCCTGCGACGCGAAGGCCGCACCGTATGACCGTCGATCGACGGCCGTCCGGTCACCGGCGGGGCATGGGTGCACCACCATGATCCGCGCACGGGAACCTGCCCCAGGACGCCCAGGCTGACAACCCCGTGCTGAGCCCGCCACGGGGTTCTTGCGTGACCGCGCTCAGTTCACTCGGCGGGCCTCAGACGAAAGGCCGGACCGGGGATGCTCTCGATGTCTAGCGGCTGTACGGCGTGGCCCTGGTCGCAGCGGATCTGGGCGTCGACGTTCGCGCCGCAGCCACGGTGCCGGGACAGCATCGCCGGGCCCTCCGGGTCAGCGCGGTAGCGGTCGCCCCACTGCAGGAGCCCCATCACGGCCGGGACCAGATCCACACCCTTGGGGGTGATCACGTACTTCGGCCGGCTCCGCGAGCCCGGCTCCTTGTAGGTCTCGGTGGCCAGGATCCCTTCCTCCACGAGCATCTTGAGTCGCGCCGCGAGGAGGTTGCGAGGACAGCCGAGGACGCGTTCGAACTCACTGAAACGGGACGAGCCGTAATAGACCTCGCGCAGGATCAGGATCGTCCACTTCTCGCCCACGACCTCAAGGGTCCGGGCGATCGAGCAGTTCGACGCGTCCCGGTCGAGTCGGGGGTCCACGCCGGTGTCCTGCAGAGCTTCGGTCGTTGCATCCATGGGGCGATCCTAACCTCCCCTGAGTTTACTTTTCCATACTCAGGAAGTAACGTCGTGGTCAGCACATCAACCCGGCCGCACGCGGAAACGGGCGCGCAGCGGGACCTGCCCGAAGAATCGCATCAGCCACCGAAACACGCGCAGAGAGGCGGCCGCCATGAAGGCATTCGTCGTCGAGAAGTACGGCAAGGACGGCCTCCGCGCCGCAGAGGTACCCGAGCCCACGGTCGGAGACCGCGACGTCCTGGTCAGAGTGAGCGCCGCCAGCATCAACCCGCTGGACAAGATGGTCCGCAACGGGGAGTTCAAGCAGCTGCTCAAGTACAAGCGTCCGTTCGCGCTCGGCCACGACGTGGCCGGCGTCGTGACGCGGGTCGGCTCCGCCGTACACGGCTTCAAGGTCGGCGACGAGGTCTACGCCCGTCCGCGCGACCTGCGGGTGGGGGGCTTCGCGGAGTTCATCGCGATCGACGCGGACGATGTCGCGCCCAAGCCGGCCTCACTCTCCCTGGACGAGGCAGCCGCGGTGCCGCTGGTGGCGCTGGCCGCCTGGCAGATCCTCGTCGAGCGCGCGCACGTGAAGCCGGGGCAGAAGGTGCTCGTCCACGCCGGAGCCGGCGGCCTCGGGTCAACGGTCATCCAGCTCGCCAAGCACCTCGGCGCCACGGTGGCGACGACCACGAACGCCAAGACCGAGGCGCTGGTCAAGGACCTCGGCGCCGACCTCGTGGTCGACTACTCCAAGGAGGACTTCTCGAAGGTGCTCTCGGACTACGACCTGGTGCTGGACTCCGTGGGCGGGGCGAACCTCGAGAAGTCGCTGACGGTGCTGAAGCCCGGCGGCCTGGCCATCAGCGTCGTCGGCCCGCCGGACGCCGCCTTCGCGAAGCAGCTCGGTGCCCCCGCCGTCATGGGCCTGGTCATGAGCACCCTCAGCCGCAAGATCCGCAAGCGGGCCAAGGCGCTGGGCGTGCGCTACGAGTTCCTCTTCATGGAGGCCAACGGCTCCCAGCTGCGCAAACTCACCGCTCTCTACGACAGCGGGAAGCTCCGCCCGGTCATTGACAGCACCTTCCCCTTCGATCAGACACTCGAGGCGATGGCGTACGTCGAGCAGGGCCGCACCAAGGCCGGCAAGGTCGTGGTCTCCATGGTGCCGGCCAACGACTGAGATGCGTACAGCTGTACGGGCTCAGTGCCATCCGTACGCCGTATCGCCCGCGACACATCGTGCCGCGCGACCTTAGATGCCCGCGCAAACCGTGTCCTGCCGGCCCAATCCCTGATAGACCGTTCCTCGCCACCACTCGGTCCAGAACGCGAACCGCGACAAAGGTGGCGCGCTGTCGCCGCGGTCGATCAGATGCGGCTCAGTACGGACGCGGTCAGACCGCTCGCATCAGCGGCGACCCGGCCGTCATGGACAGCATGGCCGCCGGTCCCCGTTTCGTCGACGCGCGACTCTCACGCCCGCTCGCAAGGTGATGTCCCTGCTCACGGCGGACACGTTCAGGACGACAGCGTCCCTCCGCCGAGTGACGCACGTTGCCAGGTGGGAGTGCGGTCCTTGTCGACCAGGGCGGCACGGACGCCCTCCAGGAAGTCCGGGGTGCGGATGGTCGTGCGCGTGAGGGCGAGTTCGGCATCGAGACACTCGCGCAAAGTGCGCTGGCCGCCCCGGGCCAGCAAGGCATGGGTGATCTCCAGGCTCTGCGGCGAGGCGGATTCCAGGGCGCCCAACGCGGCTGCCGCCCAAGGGGTGTAAAGGTGACGCAGGCGTTTCTCGATCTCGCCGAGGGTCGGCGCCCCGAACGCCCAGTCCACGTCCCCACGGACCTCCGCCAGCCTGCTCTCCGCCACCGGGGAACGGCCCGCCACGCGGTTCAGGACGACGTCCACCGGCTCATCGGGGCTGTCGGCCAGGGCTTCCCCCACCGTGTCCAACAGGTCCGCGGGAACGAAGTGCGTCGCCAGCCCCGTGTACAGGGCGTCGGCCGCGTCGATCCGCTGCCCGGTCAGTCCCAGGTACATGCCGATCGCGCCGGGCAGCCTCGGCAGAAAGTAGCTCGCCCCGATGTCCGGGAAGAACCCGATCCCGGTCTCGGGCATCGCCAGCACCGCGCGTTCCGTGACGACACGGAAGCCGCCGTGGACCGACAGCCCCAGACCGCCGCCCATGCACAGGCCGTCGATGAGCGATACGACCGGCACGGGGTACTCGGCGATCCGGGCGTTGAGCCGGTACTCGGAGGCGAAGAACCGCTCACTGGCCTCGACGTCGCCCGCAAGGCTGTGTTCGCGGATCGTGCGAATGTCCCCACCGGCGCAGAACGCCTTCGTGCTGGTGCTGGCGAGGACGACAGCGGACAGCGGTGCGCCCTCCCATGAGGCAAGCACACGGTCGATGGCGGCGACCATTTCTGTGGTCAGGGCGTTGAGCGCCTTGGGCCGGTTCAGCAGGATGCGGCCGACGCCCCGGTGGATGTCGGAGAGAACCGCGGCCGCAGCGGTTTCAGTCATGACTCGTCATCGCCGTCCGCGCGGACCAGGTTGTCGTGGCCATCATGTTCCCCACTCGCCTGGTGTCAGACGAGAGCTTCGCGTAGAGATCCTGGATCTCGTCCACGCTGGGTACGACGGGGTTGTTGGCGGGCGCCCGGACACGAGCGCTTGCTCGGCCGCGAGAGGCAACAGGCCGAACCAGTTGTCCTTGTCGACGCCGTGGGCTTGTTGAGGGGGCACCTCAAGATCCTGACACAGGGCGCCCAACGCCTCGACGAGCCTGTCGCCGGCGCTGGCGTCGCTGTCGCCGCGTCGGGGCATGCCCGCGACAGCATGAGCGCTCCGACCGAATGGGCGAGCATGCCGATCACCGTGGTGCGGGCCGCACGCTGGTCCGCGTCCTCCAGCGTGTCGCTCGGGGCCTGAAGAGCCGTCAGCAGGCCCTCGATCCCGGCTGCGAACTCTCTTTTGATGTCCGCCGGCTGACGTGCGGCATCACCGCTGAGGGCCGCGATGGTGCAGCCGTCGCCGCGCCCGTCGCGATGCTCCCGGGAGACGTAGCCCTCGACGAACTCGGCCAGGCCCAGACTCTCCGCCCGGGAGGAGGTCGCCGCGACGGTCGACGACTTCCGGCGGGCCGCCGCGGCCGCCATCGCGGCCGGCGCCGACGGCGTCGAGATCCACGGCGCCAACAGCTACCTGGTCAACCAGTTCCTCTTCCCCAGCACCAACCAGCGCACCGACCAGTACGGCGGCTCCCTCGACAACCGCATCCGCTTCGCGGTCGAGGTCGCCACCGCCGTGGCCGACGAGATCGGAGCCGACCGCACCGGCATCCGGCCCTCCCCCGGCAACCCCTTCCAGCTCGGCGACCTCGCGGAGGACGACCCCCACGAGCTCTACCCGCACCTCGTGCGCGCCCTCGCCCCCCTCGACCTCGCCTACCTGCACCTCGCCCACGGCGGCAACGAGGGACTCCTGGGCACGCTGCGTGAGCTGTGGCCCAACACGCTGATCCTCAACAGGGCCGGCACCGACATCGCCACCCGCGCCAAGGACATCGAGAACGGCATCGCCGACGTCATCACCGTGGGCTCGATGGCACTCGCCAACCCCGACCTGGTCGAACGCATACGTGCCGGCGCGCCCCTGAACACCCGACCCCGCCACCTTCTACGGCGGCGGCTCGGCCGGCTACACGGACTACCCCACCTACGCCGCCTGACCAGAGCGCCCGGCGCCCGAGGGAGTCGCCTTCCTCGGGCACTCAGGCGTACGCACCGCACAGCCAGGCAGCGGTGAACACGGGGTCCCCCGAAAAGCCTTGGCCCCCATCCCATAACCGAAGGGGGCTGCAGCGCGGTCCCCAAAATTGCCTGTCGGTCATAATATTACATATGTCAGACCATGGATTAGGATGAGATACGGGGCAATGGTCCTGCGGAGTTGAGGGAGGAACCCCTGTGGCGCGCTACACCAAAGAGCACAAGCAGGTGACGCGGCAGCGGATCATCGAGAGGGCCGGCCACCGGTTCAAGCAGGACGGTATAGACGGCTCCGGCATCTCCACGCTGATGTCGGACGCCGGACTCACCAACGGGGCCTTCTACGCCCACTTCGAGTCCAAGGACGACCTCGTCGCCAACGTCGTCGCCGAGCAGTTGCGCGCACAGGTGGAGCAGTACGGCACCCTGCGGCCCGGCCGCGAGGGACTCGAGGATCTCATCCGCGGGTATCTGTCGCCCGAGCACCGGGACAACCCCGGCGACGGTTGCCCGTCCGCAGCCCTGCTCGACGAGATCGGCCGCTGCGGTGACGCGACCAAGGACGCCTACACGGACGGCGCCAGGGCCATCCTGGACGAGCTCGCCGCCCGCCTGGCACCCGAGGATCCGCAGTCCGCCCGCGGTCAGGCCATCGGGATCTACACCATGGCGGTGGGAACGTTGCAGCTGTCCCGGGCGCTCTCCGACCGGAAGTTCTCCGACGAGGTCCTCGAGCAGGGAATCGAGAACGTCCTCGCCTTGGCGCGGTGCCGGTCGGTCCCGGCCGTGTGACCAACTGGCAACAGCCAGGACGCCGGTGCCATGCACCGCGTTTCCGCCGTCAGCCTGAGCGGGTGGCCCGCGGGGGCAATCGCAACCCCGGAAGCGACACCGGCGTGGCGGTCCTCCGCTCGTACGGCGGTGGCGCTGCGCGCGTTCGATATATGCCGTGGCGACAGCACAGGTCCCGGACCTGGCACCCGGACGGGACGTCGACCAGTCCTGTCTCCGCATCGACTTCCCGCACGACAACCACCTCGGCGCCGCACGGCCGACAAACGAGCAGGCCGGTGACATCGAACAGATGACGAGAGCCGTGACGCCCGGCGGGCGTCACGGCTCTGAGTCAGCGTCCCTGGCCCGTGCGCGGACCGCACCGCGGCCCTACGGCCGGCCGAAGAACTCGAGCGCCGTCGGCACGAATTGCTCGTGGTACTGGAAGATGCCGCCGTGGCCGCCGTCGGGGTAGATCACCAGCTCGGCGTTGGGCAGTCGTCGGGCCATGTCGTGCGAGTTCGATGTCGGAACCATCCTGTCGTTGTCGCCGTTGGCGACGAGCACGGGCTGCTGGATGCGGGAGAGATCCTGCGGCTTTGCCAGCCCCCAGCGGTGGATGGCCTTGAGCTGGGAGAAGTAGGAGGTGAGGCGGATCGCCTTGTCCCGGTCCTTGGTGCGCTCCTTCAGGCGGGCCAGGAACTCCTTGCCGGCCCGACGCCCGTTCGCGGTGCGGGTGAAGAAGAGGAACATCTTCACGTCCTGAAGGGTGAGCAGGGCCCGAAGGGTGTCGTAGTGCGAGATCCGGGTGACGTTCTTGATGCCCTCGCCTCCGGCCGGACCGGTGCCCGCGAGGATCAGCCTGCGGATGAGCTGCGGATCGGTCTCGGCGATCACCTGGGCGATCATGGCGCCCATCGAGAAGCTGAGGACGTCCACCTGCTCGAACCCCAGCGCCCGAATGAAGGTGACGGCGTCCTTGGCCATCTCCTCGATGGTCTTCGGCGTCTCGCCGGTCGACGCGCCCACGCCCCTGTTGTCGAACGTGATCACCCGGTGCCTGGCGGCGATGCCGTCGACGACCCGGGGGTCCCAGTTGTCCAGGACCGCGGCGAGGTGGGTGATGAAGATGACCGGCATGCCGGTCCGGGGGCCGAGGTCGCGGTAGGCGAAGGTCACTCCGTCGGCGGTGACGGTGCGGGTCTGCGCGTTCTTGTACGACGTCACCACGTCGCCTCGTGTTTCGCGTGCGTTCACGGTCGTGCCCTTCGATGTGTGGGTTACCGCCACTGTGCGCAGATTTCTGCTTCCTCACAGGTGGGCGCAGAGCGGTTCCCGGTCTCCCGGCTGCGACTGCAGTCCGGAGTCGGCGGTCAGAGGAGGCCCCGGAAGTGGGAAACCCCTTGGATTCAGGTCCTGAGCAACTCGTCGACCATTGAAGTATGACCATACTTCTATCGGACTGCAAGTGGGCGGGCCGAGCGAGATGCACAGCGGCGGAATCACGAGTTCCGCCGAGCGTCGCGGTGCACAGCACAGCGCACCGCCAGGGCAGGGCGCGACCCACCTACACCGACAGCCACCAGAGGGTCGTGACCGACGAGTCGCGGACGTCCGCCCCGGACCGGCGACAGCCGACGATCTGCACGACGGTCAGGACATGGATGCCCGGCGTAGGCACGAGGCCTGACTGCGCCCGAATTCCAGGACGAGGACTGGGCCGGAGTCCGCACCGTGGACTACGACAACGCCCGCCTCGACCCCGCCCCCGCGCCACCGGTGCGGCTTCAACTCCCACCCGCACCGCACCCGCAGCGGGCCCGGCGCAGCCCTGGCGGCGCCCTTCCCCTCGACTTCACACAGAACATCGTGGGTCGGCACAAGCTCCGCGCGCGAAGTGGCCGGGATGGCCAACACGGCGTGGCCCTCCAAGGCCCTTGAGGAAGGCGAGCTGTGCGTGAGGCCCCAGCATTCGGCCCTGACGACCGGGCCACTTCACTCTGAGCGGCGGCGACTCCTTCGCACCGACCATGTCCATCCACGGGTCTGCTGCGCCGAGCTCACGGGCCGGCCGGTAGCGCGGCGAGCGCCGTCGCCATCAAGGTCCGACCCGCCCTCGACCTGTCGCGGCCACTCCTGTTCCTGCGCAGCACTGGACTGCTGCCGCTGGACGAAGGGACAACCCTCGGCGGCGCCGTGCCGGCCTCCTCGGCGAGAGCACACACGGTCGCCGTTCCCAGCCCGCTCGCCGACGCCCCACCGCCCAGCTGGGCGATCGGGCGGGCGCATCCGGACAGGTGGACCGACTGTTCGACAGACACCCGCGAGTTGACCAAGACCGTGCTCGACGGGTTCAACGAGCCTGCACCCGATGCCTGGACCGTCGTCACCGTCGCAGTGCGCTGATCGGCCGGCTAATCCCCGACCCCGTACTGCCGGACGGCTGGCCGCGAACCGAGTTGTCCATGCCCGCCGAGGCCGACGAGACCGGACTGGCTGAGGCAGTGGCAGTCACGTCCCAGGCGCATTGCGTCGTTGCGGCGGAACCGCATGCGGGCCAACGGCGCAAGCAGTGCAGTGCGGTGGGGCCGACAGGCGGGCGACCCCACCCCGGCCGCGAGCGCGTCAGAATCCGAGGTTATTGAATTACGTTCACAATACAATACATTGAAGGAGCCGCTGGAGGGCGAGTGGCCCACCCGGCACGTAGAGGAGTGTGCGGTGCGATACGGGAGAGAGCACAAGCAGGCCACCAGGCAGAGGATCATCGAGACGGCGGGCCGCCGCTTCAAGGAGGACGGCATCGACGGCTCGGGCATCACGGCACTCATGAAGGACGCCGGGCTGACCAACGGCGCCTTCTACACCCACTTCGCGTCCAAGGACGACCTCGTGGCCACCACGATCGCGGACCAGCTACAGGCCCAGAACGCGATCATCGTCGCGCACGCGGACCCAGGCCGCGCCGGCCTCGAACAGATCGTGCGCTGGTACCTGTCCCCCTGGCACCGTGACAGCCGTGACGTCGGCTGCCCCTCCGCCGCCCTGCTCGACGAGATAGGGCGCTGCGCACACCCGACCAAGCAGGCCTACACCGCGGGCGTACTGGTGGTCGCCGACGGCATCGCCACCCGCCTGGCGCCCAACGACCCGCTCTCAGTCCGCCCCCTGGCACTCAGCTCGTACGCCATGATGGCCGGCACACTCCAGCTCGCACGAGCCCTCGCCGACCCGCAGCTCGCCGATCAAGTCCTCGATCAGGGCATCCACAACGCCCTCGCACTACTGGGCATCGAGCACAACTGCGCCCCAAGCCCGAACTGACCCCGCAGAACCGCACCCGCCACCGCAGTCCGCCCGCCGCACCTGAGCGGCGCAACCCGAACATGACCGCACCGCGAAATCCCCTTTGACTCAGGGCCTGACCGTCGGGTGGTGGGCCTTGCGTGGGTCGGCTGTGGTCAGGCTTCTGTCCTCGGTGCCGTCGGCTGGTCGTTGTTGTGGTGCGCCAGCGAGGTGAGGAGGTCCTTGCGGCAGGTATCGAGGATCTCGTCCGCCAGCGGAGAACCGTCGGGGCACGCCCGCGACAGCATGAGCGCTCCGACCGAATGGGCGAGCATGCCGATCACCGTGGTGCGGGCCGCACGCTGGTCCGCGTCCTCCAGCGTGTCGCTCGGGGCCTGAAGGGCCGTCAGCAGGCCCTCGATCCCGGCTGCGAACTCTCTTTTGACGTCCGCCGGCTGACGTGCGGCATCACCGCTGAGGGCCGCGATGGTGCAGCCGTCGCCGCGCCCGTCGCGATGCTCCCGGGAGACGTAGCCCTCGACGAACTCGGCCAGGCCCAGACTCTCCGCCCGTGCCGCGGTCTGCGAGAGCCCGCTCGCGGACGCTTCGGCCATCAGGCCGGCCTTGGAGGAGAAGTGCTTGTAGAACCCTCCATGAGTGAACCCGGCGGCCGCCATCAGTTCCGCCACGCCGACGCCGTCATAGCCGCGCTCCCGGAACAGCCGGGCGGCCGTCGTGACGATGTGCGCACGGTTCTGCTCTGCCTGTGCCCTGGTGACCCTCATGTCCAGCCGCCCCTTCCACGGTTGACACTCGACGAACAAGGATACATAGATGTCGATCGACATCTATGAGGTTGACTTTTTAAATTATGACCGTCATCGTATTGCTCATCCCCACCAGAAAGGCCCAGGCCATGAGTGATACGCATGTGACCGCCCCGACTCAGTACATCGAGGTCGACGGCGACCGGTTCGCCTACCGCCGCTGGGGCAAGCCCTCCGGCGTCCCGATCTTCCTGGTCCAGCACCTCCGCGGGGGAATGGACCACTGGGACCCCCTGCTCACCGACGGCCTGGCCGAAGGCCGCGAGGTCATCCTGTTCAACGGGCGCGGCATCGCCTCGTCATCCGGCACGCCGCGCAACCGGATGGAGGACATGGCCGACGACATCGCCGCGGTCATCCAGGCGCTGGGGCTGGAGCAGGTCGATCTGCTCGGCTTCTCGATCGGCGGTTGGCAGGCAGAGGAAGTCGCGCTGCGCCACCCGCAGCTGGTGCGCAAGCTCCTCCTGCTCGGCACCGGCCTCCGCGGCGGGGACCCTACGATGGACCCCAAAGTGCCCGAGGTGGCGACGAATCCGGTCCCCACCGTGGAGGACTTCCTCTTCCTGTTCTTCGGCCGCTCGCAAGCCGCTGTCGAAGCGGGCCGGGCCTTCTGGGAGCGACGCCACCAGCGGGCCGACCAGGACCCGCCGAGCTCGCTCGCAGTCGCACAGGCGCAGCTCGAAGCAGTTGCCGCCTATGCGGAACCCCTGCCCGGCGAGAATCCCTACGCCTACCTGAACGCGATCACCCAGCCGACGCTTGTCCTCAACGGCGAGAACGACGTGATGATCGCCTCGATCAACTCCTGGCACCTCGCCCAGAACATCCCCAACGCCCAACTGCTGATCTACCCCGACGCCGGGCACGGAGCCCACTTCCAGTACCCCGAGCGGTTCCTGCGGCACGCCCTTCAGTTCCTCGACGAGTAACACCTGCGGGGCGCTGTCCACTTGGTCGGTCACGGGTTGGGCCGGGATGTGCGGGGCGGGGTGGAGGCTGCACCGACCCCTCAGCCCGCGCGCAGCCCCGGCGATCTTGTTCCGGCTGGTGGAGGCCGACGACACCGGGCACACGGTCGCCACAAGTCGCGCCGGGCACTGCGGGCCGCCGTTCACGATGCGCCATGCGCCTGGCGCTCGCCCTGCCGGCACCCATTCCTCAACCACTACGAAAAGAGCGACACCATCCCATGAGCCAGCCCAGCACTGTCCGCCTCGAGCGGACGAGCCCGCAGATCGCCAAGATCATGTTCGCGAACCCGCCTGTGAACCTGGTGGTTCCCGAGACCCTCGTCAGGTTGCACGAGATCGTCGCAGGGTTCGAGACGGATCCCACCCTCCAGGTCGTCGTCTTCAGCAGCGAGGTCCCCGACTACTTCTTCAACCACTTCGACGCCTCCCAGGCCGACGGAATCCCCGCGCCCGAACACGAGGACGGCAACCCGGTCTGGACCGACATGGTCCTGCGGCTGAGCAAGGCCCCGTACGTCAGTATCGCCGCCATCCGCGGCCGCACCCGCGGCGCCGGCAACGAACTGGCCCTCGCCTGCGACCTGCGGTACGCCAGCCGTGAGAAGGCGCTCTTCTCCCAGCCCGAGGTCGGCCTCGGCCTTGTCCCCGGCGGAGGCGGAGCCGAGCGGCTCCCCCGCTCGATCGGCCGCGACCGGGCGCTCGAAGCGATCCTCGGCAGTGCCGACTACGACGCCGACCTGGCCGAGCGCTGGGGATGGGTCACCCGAACCCTGCCCGACGCCGAACTCGACGCCTTCGTCGACGCGACGGCCGCCCGCCTCGCCTCCTTCGACCGGCAGGCACTCGCGACCGCCAAGTCGGCGGTCAACCGAGCGACACTGCCGCCGGACGCCGACCTCGTCGCCTCCTTCGCCGCGTTCGGGAACACCCTGACGCAACCCGGGTTCCTCTCGCGCATGGCCGGACTCGGCGCAGTCGCCGCCGACAAGGGGCTCGACGTCGAGTACCGGCTCGGCGAGTACATCGGCCTGGTCAACCAGAAGGCCTGATCTCCATCTCATCGACAGCGACGTCTCGCGCTGGCGCGTTCGGCCACGCCGCCAGAGGGATGTCGCTGTCGCTGGCGGCGGTCAGTACGCCTTTGATCCGGTGGCCGTGGTCGCGCGGTCCGGCGCGACAGCGAGACAAGGAGCGCGATCGGCCCGAGGCCGCGGCCCCCATCGCATGCCGGCTGAAGCCGCAGGGCTCCTGCGGCCCTGTCGTGGGACGCCGGGTCGTTGCCCGCGGGGTCCTTCCGGGCGATGCCGGCCGGACAGGAAACGGGACGGCCGCAGCTTTCCGCTTCATGGCGAAGAAGCCGAGCACCCTCAGGCGTGCCGACCGCGGATCGTTCCGCGCCAGGCGAGCGGCACTGCCGTCGACAGGATGAGGTCCGCCGAGTCCGCCTTCGCAGGATCCGTCGGGGCGGACCCGGCCGGTGCCCGTCCGAGGAGCTCCGCCGGGAGGGCGGCGATCCCGCCCATGCCCAGGTCCGCGTCGAACGGCCGTCCCCTCACAGCTGCCCAGTCCGCGCCCATGACCGGTAGCGCGGCCGTGAGCGGGGTGTTGTTGCGCATGCCTTGCGCACCGGGGCACGGCCCCGGCGCCGTCCGAGAGGAGTAAGGCCCGCCCACAGCCCGGAACCGAGCGGGATCAGGCCGGGTCGACGAATATGTCGAGCGCGAGATCGCCCGCGAAGCCGGCAGGGCTGTAGACGGACAGGTCGGTGACGCCTTCGTCGAGCAGGACCTCGTCGTCGATGAACAGATTGCCGGTGCACCCGCGCGCGTCACGCGTGAGGACGGCGTACGCGGCGTCAGCCATGATCCGCGGACTGCGGGCTTGCCCTGCGCCGCCGACCACGTTGCGTACGGCGGCGGTGTCGATCAGGGTTCGAGGCCACAGCGAGTTGGCGGCGATGCCGTCGGCGGCGAGTTCCTCGGCGAACCCGATGGTGCACAGGCTCATCCCGTACTTCGACAGCGTGTAGCCGAGGTGCCTGCCCACCCAGTGCGGCGCGAGGTTCAGTGGCGGCGAGAGGGTGAGGATGTGCGGGTTGTCCGCTTCCCGCAGGTGCGGGATCGCGGACTTGCTCAGCAGGAACGTGCCACGCGTGTTGATGTCCTGCATCAGGTCGTACCGCTTCATCTCCAGCTGCTCCGCCGACGACAGCTCGATCGCGCCGGCGTTGTTCACCACGATGTCGATGCCACCGAAGGCACTGACCGCGGCATTGACGGCGGTGCGTACGTCGTCCTCGTTGCGGACGTCGCCGACGACGGCCAGCCCCTTACCACCCGCACGCTCGATCTCCTCGACCGCGGTGTGGACCGTGCCTTCGAGCTTCGGGTGCGGTACGGCGGTCTTGGCGAGCATCACCACGTGCGCACCGTCGCGGGCCGCGCGCAGGGCGATGGCGAGCCCGATGCCGCGGCTGCCTCCCGACATCAGGACGGTCCTGCCTGCCAACGTTCGCGTCATGGTCGAACCTCCAAAATCGATTGAGGAACTAATCATATGCACTACGAATGATATCGTCCACGCATGACTCTCACTCCCGCACGCCAGAGCGACCGGCTCTACCACGAGCTCCTCGCCCCCAAAGAGACCCAGTCCGTACGCACCGCCGTACGCCGGATCGCGGTGCAAGAAGTGGCTCCGCACGCAGCGGCGATCGCGAACGGCGACGAGCGCACGGACGGCTTCCCCCGGCAGGTGTTCGACGCGCTCGCATCGGCGGGGGTCTTCCGGATCCCCTTCCCCGGCGAGGTCGGCGGCGACGGTCTGACCCACCCGGCGACCGCCACCGCCGCGGCGATCGAGGAACTCGCCTACTGCTCCAGCAGCGTCGCGGCCGTCTTCGACGTGCACTGCATCCTGGCGGGCAACGCACTGCGGCAGGGCACCGAGGAGCAGCAGCAGCGCTGGCTGCCCAAGGTCTCGGAGGGCTCGGTGGTCGGCGCGTTCGCCACCACCGAGCCGGACGCCTCCAGCGACCTGTCTCCACAGGCCGTTCGGACCGAGGCCGTACGCACCGAGACCGGCTGGGTGCTGAACGGCCACAAGCGGTGGATCTCCAACTCGCCCGTGGCCGGGTTCGTGGTGGTTCTCGCCCGCACCGGCGAGCGGCTGAGCATGTTCATCGTCGACACAGCGCTTCCGGGCGTTCAAGTCGGCCTCGCCGACCGCAAGATGGGCAACCGCGGCCAGCTCACCGCGGACATCCGCTTCACGGACGTACACCTGTCCGACGGCGACCTCCTCGGCGGCACCGAGGGGCACGGACTGCGCCACGCACTGACCACCCTCACCTACGGCCGGATCGGCATCGCGGCCGCCGGGGTCGGCATGGCGCAGGCCGCCTTCGACCACACCGTGGCCCACCTGTCGACGCGACACGCCTTCGGCAAGCCGGTGGCCGCCAACCAGTACTGGCAGTTCCTGCTCGCCGAGCGGGCCACCGAGATCGACAACGCCCGCACCCTCGTCACCAAGGCCGCCCTGCGCCTGGACGCCGGCAACCCGTCCCCAGAACCGGAGGCCGCGATGGCGAAGTACTACGCCACCAAGCTGTCGGTGGACATGGCACGCGACGCCGTCCAGGCTTTCGGAGGCCTCGGCTTCGCCCGCGAACTGGGTGCCGACGCAAGCCCCGGCCCCGTCGAGGCGATCTACCGGGACAGCAAGATCGGCGAGATATACGAGGGCACCAACGAGATCCAGAAGTGGGTCGTCGCCCGGCAGATCTTCGGCCGGACCATCGTCGGCTGACGGTCCCACGCGTTCCCTGCCCGGCAAGCACCGGTTCGGTCGCCCCAGGCTTTCTCGTACGATGGACCCAGACGATACGCAGGGCTAACCATAGGCGGGATGAACGATGTCCGAGGCTCCACTGGTACCGGGGACAGTGGCCGAACACACCATCTGCCTGCTGGTCAAACTCGGGCAGGTGGCATTCAGGATCGCCGAAGACGGCATCAGCGGTACCGGCCTGCGAGTGCGCCACTACAGCGTCTTGCAGGCCCTGGCCGACAACGGCGCCATGCCCCAACTGGCGCTCGGCTCATTCCTGCGCATCGACCCGGCGACGATGGTGACGAGCCTCGACGACCTGGAGCGGGCCGGATACGCCGCGCGGACCCGCGATCCGCAGGACCGACGTCGCTACGCCGTCGACATCACCGACGACGGGCGCAAGATCCTGGCCGACCTCAACCGCACACTCGTCGGCCTCGACAGCGAGATCCTCCCCGACCTGGGCACTTCTGAACGGCACTCGCTGCACGCCCTGCTGGGCAGCCTCGCCGAGAGTCCCGCCCTCACCGCCATGTTCGACGCCGTACGCGAGCAGAGCGGTACGAAACGGGCTTGACGCGCACGGCGATTCGGGGTCGCTCGCCTTGACGGTCACGGCGGCTTCGAGGCGGTCTGTCCCCAACCGCGTGATCCTTCACCTCGACAGTGGCCTGGGTGCCTCGGCGCACGCCCATGCGGTCATCGCCGCCCGCGAACCCCGTCGACTTCATGCACTCCGGCCTCGGCGGCACCGAGCCGGGAGCGGCGAGGCCGAAGGCCGCGACCGGCCCGTGCGCACCGGGCTTGAGGACGACATCCGGCTGAGCCGCATAGGCGGCGCCCTTCGCCAGGAGGGTCCCGTCATCTCGTACGGATCCGGCCCGGCGAGGGCCGTCGCGGCCAGGGGCCGGCCGTGACTGTCGCGGCCAACGGCGATCACCAGGGAACGGCGGCCGTCGGGGTCCGGCTCGCGCTGCGATCCGAGAGCCGCGGGGACCACCGTGCCAGCGCGGCCCGTAGCTTCGCCGAGCGCAGCAAAGGTGCCTGGGATGACCCCGCTGATGTCGGGCCTGGCGACCGAGGGCATCAGCACCGCCGGCTGGCCTGAACCGGCGCGTGTTGGACGGCATCGGCACAGGGCGACCCGCCTTGAGCCGCCATGGCCTGCCGTCAGCGTGGCGCCTCGTCCTCGATGGCGCGGACTATGTCGATGGCCCGGCCCAGGGTGGCGAGCCGGGCGTCGAGAGTCTCGCCGGCGGGATAGAAGCGGACGGTGTCGACTCCGACGTCGCGCCACACGCGCAGTCGCTCACGCACCATGGCCTCGGTTCCGATCAGCGTCGTCGCCAGCACCATCTCGTCGGTGATCAGACCGGCCGCGCCGTCCCGGTCCCCGGCCTGCCAACGGGTCCGGACCTCGGCCGCGACCTCGGCCCAACCCTGGCGGCTGTAGGCGTTGTTGTAGAAGTTCGTGGTCGCCGAGCCCATGCCGCCGAGGCTGAAGGCAAGCTCCTTCTTGCGTCCGGCCACCATCATGCGCAGGTCGTCCTCGTCCTCCGCGAAGGCGACCTCGGCGCCCTGGCAGATCTCGAGGTCGGAGCGTGTACGGCCGGCGTCGGCAAGACCCCGGTCCAGGTGGTCGAAGTACGCCTCTTTGGCGCCTTCGGGTACGAAACTGGTGCCCAGCCAGCCGTCGGCGATCTCACCGGTCAGGTGCAGCATCTTCGGCGAGAGCGTGGCCAGGTAGACGGGGATGTCGTGCTCGGCACGCACGGACAGACGCATGGGCCTGGCCTCCCCACCGGGCAGCGGGATCTGGAATTCACGGCCGGAGTGGGAGACCTTCTCCCCCGAGGCGGCCTGTCGCACGATCTCGACGGTCTCGCGCATCCGGGACAGCGGCCGGCCGAAAGGCACGCCGTGCAACCCTTCGATCACCTGTGGTCCGGAGGGGCCAAGGCCGAGGATGAAGCGCCCCTGGGAGATCTGCGACAGCGTGATCGCGGCGCGCGCGATGGCCATCGGCGTGCGGGTGCCGAGCTGGATGATTCCCGATCCGAGAAGCATGCGCTCCGTCTTCGCGGCGAGATAACCCAACGGCGAGGGCGCCTCGGAGCCCCATGCCTCCGCCACCCAGCAGATGTCCAGACCGAGCCTCTCCGCCTCGGTGACGTAGTCGACCATCTCCCGCCAGTCGCCGCCGGAGGCTTCGATCGTGGTGGAGGTACGCATCACAGACTCGCCTCCCCCGAGGTCCGGGGGCTCTCGGCCAGCTTCTTGACTTCTTCGAGGGTGACGGTCATGTTGGCCTCGAACTCCCGCATGCGCACGAAGACGATCTTCTGCTCCTTCTCCGGCATGCGTTCGATGGCGAAGGAGAGCCCCGAGGGGGCCGGCCCCATCTGCATCCATTCCCGCAGCACCGTGCCCCCGTCCTGTGGCTCCAACGTGAATCGCCAGATCGCCGAGGGGTACTGCGGATCCTCTACCGCCCAGGCGAGCCGCTTCGGCGGCTCCCACTCGACGATGTGGGACGTGGTGGCCCACTCCCCGAACGCATCGTGCTTGCTCCGGCCGACGAACCGGGCTCCCAGAGCAGGCCCGCCGCCGTCCAGCCATTCCACCGACTGCAGCTCGGAGCTCATGCGCGGCATCAGTTCGATGTCGGACACCAGCCTCCACACCTGAGCCGGTGGTGCGGCGATCCAGGTGTGGACCTCAACCGTCGGTTTGTCCGCATAGCGTGCGCCCGTCCACTCCATGAACCCGCGGCCCCTCTCTCACCAAGAGCGTTCGAATGAGCGTCTGACCAGTAAAGTTGCGTAGATAGACCCACTTGTCAAGGGTGACCTGCCCTGCAGGGCGCTGCCCGGTCAGCCCGTGAACCGGGCCCGCACATCCGGCCGTTCGGCCAGGTGCGGTGGGTAGCCGGGGCCCATCCGGGGGTGGGTGTTGTCCAGAGTCATGGGCTCTCCGCAGGCGGCGCACACCACCTCGGCATGCGTCTCCTGCCCGCACACCTCGTGGCGCATCGTCACCGGCGGGCCCGCTTCGCCGGAGAGCCAGCGGTCCCCCCACCGGTTCATCACCAGCAGCACGCCATAGAAGTCGCGCCCCTTCTCGGTGAGCACGTAGTCATGGCGGACCGGCTCCGTCTGGTAGGGCCGCTTCTCCATCAGCCCCTCCTCCACCAGCCGGCGCAGCCGGTCCGTCAGCGTGTTGCGGGCGATCCCCAGCGACTCCTGGAACGCGTCGAACCGCCGGATCCCGTAGAACGCCTCACGCAGCACCAGCGGCGTCCACCAGTCCCCGAGCAGGTCCATGGTGCGCGCGATCGAGCAGGGCCACTGCGCAAAGGATGTCCGTCTCATGACGGCCAGCATAGGTTCGTCCAGTCGTGAGACCCAGCAGGTGAACCGAACAGCGACCGGCACGCAGTCTCTTGTGCTCCATCAATAACGAAGTTATGTTGCCGCCATGAAACGTGACTTGCAGGGCAGAAAACTGGTTGTCACCGGAGCGGCACGCGGCATCGGAGAGAAGGTGGCCCGCCTGGCCGCCGCCCGAGGGGCCCGGGTGACCGTGATCGGCCTCGAAGCCGATCGGTTGCGCGCCCTCGCCGACGAGCTGGGTCCCGCCGCTTCGTGGCGTGAGGCCGATGTGCGCGACGGGGCCGCCCTACGAGCGGCGATCGACGAGGCCGCCGAGACGATGGGCGGCATCGACCTCGTGGTCGCCAACGCCGGCGTCGTGGCGTACGGGACGGTGCGGCAGACGGACGAGGCGTCGTTCGAGCGGGTTCTGGACATCAACCTCAACGGTGTCTTCCGCACCCTCAAGTACGCGACGCCCCATCTGGAGCGCAGCCGTGGCCATGTGCTGGTCGTGGCGTCCGCGCTGTCGTTCATGCCGCTGGCCGCGATGGCCTCCTACGGCGCGAGCAAGGCCGGGGCCGAGTTGCTCGCCCTGACCTACCGACAGGAAGTGGCCCACCTCGGAGTCACGGTCGGCGTGGTACACCCCTCCTGGATCGACACGGACCTCGTCCGAGGCGCCGAGGCGGACCTCCCCTCGTTCCAGGACCTGCGCACTCGGCTGCCCTATCCGGGCAACGTGACAACGAGCTCCGACCGGGCGGCCGCCGCGATCGTCGACGGGCTCGTGCGCCGACGCAGCCGCGTGTACGTCCCGCGTGCGGTCGTCGTGGCCAACTGGGCCAAGGCGGTGCTGAATTCACCAGTGGCCTGGCCTTGGGCGAGGCGCTTCGCGGCCCGGGCGGTTCCGTCCCTCGAACGGGAGGTCGCGGCGCTGGGGAGGCAGGACCAACTCACGCCGGGCACAGATGCCCCTGCCGCGGAGACCCGGGCGTCCTAGCGGCCGCACACCGGGTCAGCGTCCAACGACCAGGCTTCTCAGCGGCCTTGGACGATCGAGTCGTACAGGCGCGCGCCTGCCTCGTGGGAGGCCTTGGCACGCTCCCGCTGGTCACCCAGCCCGACAGCGAAGTTCACGCCCATCGGCAGGAGCACCTGTGCCACGGCGTCCTCGAACTCGACGAAGTGCTCAGCCAGTTCAAGGGTGATGTAACCGTGCACGTAACTCCACAGCTGGGCGGCGATGGCCTCGGGTTCCTGTCGCTCCACCCTGCCGGAGTGCACGAGCCGTTCGCACGCCGCGGTGACATGAGCGTGGGCTTCCCGAAAGGCCGGGGAGTGCCCGCTCATGCGACGGTCCGTTTCCGGCAGTGGCCGGTACGTCGCCCGAGTGGACAGTCCGAACATCAGGTCGTAGAGGTGTGGGTTCTCGCGGGCCTGCCGACGGCAGGTCAAGGCCATGGCGAAGAGATCCGCGACCGGGTCCTCCGTCACCGGTACCCGGCCGAACGCTGCGCCGAGTTCCTTGAACCCGTGGTCGGCAACAGCGCTCATCAGCTCGGGGATCCCGCCGAAGTGGCTGTACACCACCATCGTCGACAGTCCGCTCGCGGACGCCACCGTGCGCGCCTTCAGCGCCGACGGACCCTGCTCGGCCAGCAAGCCGATGGCCGCCTGCACGAGTCGTTCCGGTGCGTCTTCGAGCCTCGCCCGCCCTGCCATGTCCCGCACGCCTCCACCGTTGACACACCTGAAATAACTTGGTTATGTAATTCCTTACGGCAATAGTACACATCGCATGTGACGTGCCGTCTCGGATACGCGCGTCCGCCCTCGGACACGTCATCACGCGTTGGTCCAGTCTCCTGCCGCCCGTGCGGGCACAGCGTGTCGGGGCGAACCCGACCTCATCGCTGCGACACGCATCCGCGGCCGTTTCGACGCACTTTCCCACCCCATGAACTCAGCACGGGAGCAGAACTCATGCCATACAAAGACAAGGGCCGTCTCACGGTCGAAGATCGCGGCGCCATTCTGATCGCGCGGGTCGACGGCGGCCCGCTCCAGGAGTTCGGCCTCGACATCGCCCAGCAGCTGGAGAAGCTGGTGGCCCGAGCCGACCGTGATCCGAACATCCGTGCCGTCGTCTTCACCGGGGCACATCCCGAACGGTTCGTCAGCCATGCCGCGGTCCGGTGGCTGCAGGAGGAGGGCGCCGCGAGCCCCACGGTCGGCCGACGCGGTGCCACCGCCGTCGTACGCATGGCGAAGCACGTGGACCGGTCCCGCCTCCTCGGGCCCCTGATGCGCAGGACCCCGATGCGCGGGGCCCTGCAGCTGGAACGTCTGCACACGACCTTCCTGCGGATGAACGCCAGCGGTGTGCTCTTCGTCGCCGCCCTCAACGGTTCCGCTCTCGGCCTCGGCGCGGAGTTCGCCTGGGCGTGCGATCTGCGGGTCATGGCCGACGGGGACTTCTTCATCGGCCAGCCGGAGATCCTCCTCGGCATCATCCCGGGCGGAGGCGGCACCCAGCGGCTGACCCGCCTGATCGGCACCCACCGGTCCCTGGCCGCGATCCTCGAAGGCAAGCCGTTCACACCCGAGGAAGCCCTCGCCAACGGGGCGGTGGACAAGGTCGTTCCGCAGGACAAGGTGGTCGCGCAGGCGGTCGAACTCGCCGAGCACTTCGGGAAGCGGTCGAAGGGGTCGGTCGCGGCCGCCAAGAGGTCGGTGTACTTCGGCGGCTCCATGTCACTGGAGGACGGCCTGCACGTCGAACGCGCCGAGTTCTTCGCCCAGGTCATGTCGGAGGAAGGCCAGAGGCTGATGCTCGACTACCAGGCCACAACCGACGCCACCGGCGAACTCCCGCTCTACACACCGGGCACCTACGCACGAGCCCTCGCCTCGGGCAGCGTGCCGGGCCGTCGCTCGACGAGCGGGCGGTGAACCGACGATGACCACTCAGCAGTCCTTCACCCGTCACGACATCACGTTCCCTTCCGGCGACAGCAACTGCGCCGGCTGGCTCTACCTCCCCACGGGCGTCACCTCTCCGCCCGTCGTCGTCCTCGGGCACGGCCTCGGCGCGGTCCGCGAGATGCGGCTGGACGCCTTCGCCGAGCGCTTCGCGCAGGCCGGCATCGCCGCGGTGGCCTTCACCTACCGGCACTTCGGCGACAGCGGCGGCCACCCTCGCCAGCTCCTGTCGATCAGGCGTCAGCTCACCGACTGGGACGCCGCCATCGCCTACGTCAAGGCCCGCACGGACGTCGACCGCACCCGCATCGCCGTATGGGGCAGCTCGTTCGGCGGCGGCCATGCCATCACCGTCGCCGCCCGCCACCCCGAACTGCGAGCGGCCGTGGCGCAATGCCCCTTCACCGACGGTCTCGCCTCCGCGCTCGCACTGGGCCCTGCCGCTTCACTCAAGGTCCTCCCCGTGGTCGCCCGCGATCTGGCGGCCAGAGGCCGCGGAAAGCCGCCCGTGATGGTTCCGATCGCCGCCACCCCCGGCTCGTCGGCCCTCATGAACGCCCCGGACGCCCTGCCCGGATACCAGGCGCTCCAGCCTCCGGGAACGACGTTCCGCAACGAGGTGGCGGCGCGGGTCATCCCGACCATCCTCACCTACCGGCCCGGGCGCGCGGCCAAGAAGATCGCCATGCCGATCCTCTTCTGCGTCAGCGACACCGACTCCGTCACGCCACCCGCCCAGACCCTCCGCTACGCGCGCGCCGCACCCAAGGGAGAGATCAAGAGGTATGACGCCGGCCACTTCGACTTCTACACCGGCGAGACCTTCGAAGTACTGGTGCGCGACCAGATCGAGTTCCTCACCCGCCAGCTGAACCCGGCAGCCGCCGCGTCAGCTCCGTGACCGGACCGCATCACACCCAGACAGGTACGCCCTCGCCATGAATTTCGCATCTCTGCCCGACCGCCGCGCGGCCCTCGACCCCGACGGGGCCGCGGTCTCGGACGGCCGTCAGGCCCTCACCAACGTCCAGCTGCTGCGTCGCGTCCAGGCGGCGGCACGTCACCTCCAGGGCCTCGGGATCAACCCCGGCGACGTCGTGGCCCTCAAGCTCACCAATCGCGTCGAGTTCGTGCTCCTGCTGTTCGCCGCCTGGCGGCTCGGCGCCACCATCACGCCGGTCAACCCGAGCATGACCGACGTCGAAGTGGTCCGACAGCTCAAGGACTCCGGCGCACGCCTCCTGGTGGTCGAGGACGGCGGGACCGCAGTGGCGGACGGGAGTGCCGTCCTCGCCGTCGGCGACCTGCGCGACGACGGAGCGGCGGAGCCGGACGAAGCCCCCCTTCCGGACCCGTCCGCGCTGGCCCTGCTCATCTACACCAGCGGCACGACCGGGGTTCCCAAGGGGGTGATGCTCGACCACGCCAACATCGACGCCATGGCGGACATGGGGCGTCAGGCGCTGGAGGTCGGGCCGGCCGACCGGTGTCTGCTGATCCTGCCGCTCTTCCACGTCAACGGCATCGTGGTCAGCACCCTCGTACCGTTGCTGGCGGGCGCGAGCGTCACCATCGCCGACCGGTTCAACCCCCAGACGTTCTTCGACGTGGTCGAGCGTGAGCGCCCCACCTTCTTCAGCGCCGTGCCGACGATCTACAGCATGCTCGCGGCGCTCCCGGACCAGGTCCGCCCCGACACGTCGTCCCTGCGCTTCGGAGTCTGCGGTGCGGCACCCGCCTCCGCCGAGCTGCTGACCCGGTTCGAGGCCCGCTACGGGTTTCCGCTCGTCGAGGGATACGGGCTGTCCGAGGGAACCTGCGGCTCCACCATCAACCCTGTCGCGGGCCCTCGACGCGCCGGAACCGTGGGACTGCCCTTCCCCGGCCAGGAGATCCGGATCGTCGACGCCGACGGCAGCGAGGTGCCGCCTGGCGGGGACGGAGAGGTCGTCGTGCGGGGCCCCAACGTCATGCGGGGCTATCTCGGTCGCCCGGAGGAGACAGCCAAAGTCATCGTCGACGGCTGGCTGCACACCGGCGACGTGGGCCGGCTCGACACCGACGGATACCTGACCCTGGTCGGACGTTCGAAAGACATGATCATCCGGGGTGGCGAGAACATCTACCCCAAGGAGATCGAGGACGTCCTCGTCGGTGACCCGTCGGTGCTCGAGGCCGCCGTGATCGGCGTCCCCGACGAGAAATGGGGAGAGGTCGTCGTCGCCTACGTCCAGCCCCGACCGGGTTCGACCGTCGATCCGTCGGCACTGCAGTCCCTCTGCGCGCGCAGCCTCACCGGCTTCAAGCGCCCGACCGCGTTCTTCGTGGTGGAAGCCATCGCGAAGAACGCGGTCGGAAAGATCGACAAGGTCTCGCTGCGCGCTGCCCACGCCGAGGTCTTCGCGAGGTCCTGACCTCCACGGATGGCGCCTGGGGCCGTCTCCGGTGGCGGCCCTCGGCTCCGTGTCAGGGACCGAGTCCAGATCCGGGCCCCCAGAACTTCGCGAGCTTCGCCACTCGCCCGGTCTGCCGGGGACATCCGCGGAGTTGCTCACAGGATGGCCCAGCCCTATCGGTGCGCTCGCTCCCCGACCTGCTCCTGCCGGAGCAGGTCGGTGAGGAGACACCATCAAGATCCGGACCATACACGGACCAGCTCCCGCCAACTCTCTGCAAACCCCACATTCGCGCAGGTCAGCGCCATAGGTGCGATGTACACCAGCAGACCGGGAACCTGCGGGTGTCCTACTCGCCGAAAAAGCTGGGCTTCTTCTGGAGATCTTCAAGGGTGCGGGTTACGGGGTTTGAATGACACTGAAAGCTTCAGTGAGTAGGCGCGTGAGTCGGCGACCGGAGGGTTCTGCCCCGGTGGCGCGGGTGAGGCGGTTGGCCCCGGCGTCGAGTGGCGACTCTGGACGTTGGTATGTCAGTGGCGCCGGATATGTTGCCGAACATGACAAGTTGGATCGACTGCGGCGTCATAGCGTGGATGGACGACGGCCCCTACCGGGAAGACGAAACCGTCCTGGTCTACTTCAAGGGGACCGACTTGGCCGCCATGGCCGATGGCCTGTCCGCACAGCACCGGCCGCCGTTCGCCTACGGCAATGACACAGCACCAGGCGACTGGGGCATGCTCGTGCACCACATGTTCAACCCTTCCCGCAACGACTACGACGAGATCGACTACCGGGAGCTGTGCCCACAAGGCGCCGAGCTGATGGTGTTCGTTCCCAACCCGTCCATTGCCCAGGCCCACGGACCCAAGGCATACCACTACAAGGACGGCCAGCTGTCGTCCTGCATCGACTACGAGGATCCGGACTACGTCGGGGAATACTGGCCCAACAAGATGGCCTCCGTCATCACCGCGGCCGGACTGGATCGTCAGAACGAGACCTACGAGGAGCAGCTGACCCAGCTGATCTGTCACCACCTGGGGCTGCCCGCACTGGATCGCGACACCATCACGGTGGACCGCGATCTGGTGGCCTCCTACTTCTAGGAAATCTTTACCGAGCTTCCGGAGGTTGGAGGTCGAGCCCCGCCTTGGCGATGAGTCCCTCGATGAGGCCGGGCCGGTACTGCATCCGTTTGAGCCGGGTCTTCACCAGCGCGGTGAGCTGGTCGAGGCTGTGTTTGGTGAGGTTGGCCAGGGACCGTTTCAGGTGCGACCACACGCCCTCGACCGGGTTGCACTCGGGTGCATACGGTGGCAGTTGGTAGACGGTCAGCCATAATCGGGCGGCGATCAGCTGCCGCATGGTGCGGCTGATGTGGCGATCCGGGCCAGTGTCCAGCACTGGTCTCTCCAGCCGGAGGTGGCCGGCCCGGCATCCAACGCCGTCCGAAGAACGCGGAGCTGTCCCGAATCAAGCTTGCAGCGGGCGCCGCCGGGGCCCTTGGAGGCCAGTGCCTGCCGACCGCCCGAAGTCAACGCCCGCCGCCAGCGGTTCGCCGACATTCGAGTCACCCTGAACTGCCGGGCCACCTCCCGGTCACTGGCCCCTGCCTCGATCAGGTCAGCGGCTGTGAGCCGGACTTGCTCACGCCGAGCCCGTTCCTCGGCCGTCAATCCACCGCCATCGGGATACCTCGTGCCCCCTGCATAGCGCGGCCACGACAACCGTCACGACCTGACGCAACCCGCACCGTCAAAAATCTCTAGACACTGAAGACGGGCGCCTGACCAGGGATAATGCCTGGCAGGCGCCCAATTGCCGCCGCATGGAACCCTCGATGACCTACGCATCGCGGCGTAGTAGCGTCTTGACGTGGGAGTAGCGGTCACGCTGCAGTTCCTGGGCCCGCTGGCACTGGCGTTGATCGGTTCTCGACGTGTCACGGGTTTTCCACCTTCATCCAGAGCCACCGCCGCCCATTCCACCTGCGTGTCACGGCGCATAGCACTCGCGAGCCGTGTCGTCCTTCGGCAGGAAACAGAGGCGCAGATCGGTTCGGTGGTCTCCGCCCAGCATCGGCGTGAAGCGGTAGACGCTCGTTTCCGCCGTGGTCCGGATGACGACTCGGCGCGGCCGTGCGCCGGGCGCCGAGATCTCGACCGTGTCGCCGACCCGCGTGTGCCAGACCCGCCCCCACGTCGCGGCGCACACCGTGCTGTACCTGATCTCCACGTGCGCGCCGGTTCTGGTGCGGTGGGGCGACCCGAGGGCGTCCGCCCGGCCGGGCAGGCCGCAGGCCATCCGGTCGGGGTCCTTGCCGTCGCACGCTTCGCCGTGGCAGCCAGGGGCCGGATCCAGCGTCGGGGAGTACAGCATCGTCGGAGGGCCGGAGGTCTGGTCCGGCAACCACAGGGCGGCCGTGATCGCGGCGGCCGCCACGCCGACTCCGGCGCCGAGAGCCAGCCGATGCCGCCGCCTCGCCTGCCGTGGGCGGGTGACCGTCTGGTCGGCGGCCGGGGCTCCCGGCCCCGGGGTGGTCGGCGGCGGAGCGGTGGAGCGGGCGCGTCCGCTCCACTCGGCGTCGGCCAACTCCCAGAGTGCGAGCAACCGTCCGGGAGGCTCGTCCGCCATCGCGCAGAGCGCCTCGACGGCCTGCCTGGGCGCCGGCAGCTTGCCGTTGAGATAGCGCTCCCAGGACGACTTGCTGTACGGGGTGCGCTCCGCCAGGGCCGCCAGGCTCAGACCCGTGCGGGCCCGCATCGCGCGGAGTCCCTCGGCCAGGGCCGCGCATTCGGGTGCGGGGGTGGTCATCCGCGCAGCACCTGCCAGGTGTGGGGGCCCACGATGCCGTCCGCCGGCAGCCCTGCCTTCTTCTGCAGCCGCATCACGGCCGCGATCGTCTGCTGTCCGTAGATCCCGTCGACGGTGCCCGGGGCCATATTGCGGTATCTCAGCAGGCATTGGGCCTCCACGACATCCCAGCCCGGTCCGGCGAGAACGGCGGTGCGCGTGGAGCTGTATCCCGCGACCAGGATGCCGCCGTCCGGGCCGTCGGCCTTGTGGACCCCGCAGGGGTAGGTCTTGCCCGGCTTGAAGACGTACCGTCCCGGCCCTTTTACGGCGGGCGTGGCTTGGACGCGGGAGCTCGGCTGTGCGGTCGGCGTGTCGACCACCGTGCCCGCCTTCTCAGTGTCGCCGTCACCGCCCAGCGATGCGCCCATCAGCAGGCCCGCGCACAACCCGACGAGCGCGGCGGCCGCGACTGCCCCAGCGACGACAGGCCTGGAGACTCCCGGCCCACGTTCATCCGGCCCACGTTCGTCGCCAACGGGAGCGGGCTCCTCACGGGGCTGCTCCGCCGGTACGGCTGTGTCAGCCCCGCCAGACCGCTCCTCGCCAGGTGCGTCGGCCGACGACGGTGCGGATCGTTGCTGCCACGCTGCCTCCGCCACCTCGTGCAGGACCAACAGCCGGGTCGGTTCTGTCCCCGTGATCCGTGCCAGCTTCTCCACCGCGTGACGTGGGGGCATCGCCTGGCCGTTCAGGCAGCGCTCCCACGACGACCGGCTGTACTCCGTCTTGGCCGCGAGCGAGGTGAGGCTCAGCCCGCTGCGGTCCTTCAATCTCCTCAACTGGACGACGAGTTGTCGGACTCTCTGATCCAGCGAATCCGGCAGTTCCTTCCAACGCGGCATGGCTCGCTCCGTGAGTGTCAGGGCCCAAGAGCCTTCACCTTCTTCATGTTCCGACTGTTGGCATCCCCGGCGCAGGCTCCTGGTTCCCAGCACCGCCCCGCGCCCATGCCTCTTCGGCCACGCCCGCAGCGAACCGGCGTCCCGGCGATCCCGCGTCCCGGCGCCCATCCGCACAGGTCAACACGTGGGACGTCCCACGGTGTCCCAGCCGACCCGACACCGCTGGTCCTGTTCCGGATTGGCCAGCAATCTCGGTAGGGCCGAGCCGGGCGGTGCGGGCCGCTCCATCGCTCGCACCGTTCTCCAGCCACTACCGACAAGGGGAAGTCATGCGAAGGATCACATCAGCCGTCGCCACAACGGTCGCTGCAGCCGCTCTCACCGTCGGCCTCGCCGGCGGCGCCACGGCCGCCGATCGGGCCGAGACCGGTCAGGGCAGCAGGGCGGGGCAGGTCACCGCCGCCGGAACCGCGCCCGCGTGCGTCGAGCGCACGAGTGTCACGAACAAGCCCGAGGGTGGGGTCCGGGTCCACCTGCGCAACTTCTGCGGCAGGACCATGCGCGTCAAGGTGATCGTCAAGAGCTGGTCGGACAGCGGGTGCAAGTCCATGCCGAACGGGTCCGGCTGGCTCTTCCAGACCGTCGGCGGCCGATACGACCGGACCGTGGTGTGCTGAGCGGGGACGGACGACTCATGAACGTCGTCTCCAGGACGTTACTCGTCTCCAGGCCGTTACTCGTCGCCAGGCCGTTACTCGTCGCCAGGCCGTTACTCGTCGCCACGGTGTCCTTGGCGGGACTGGCGGGTACGGCGCTGCCGACCGCGTCTGCCGCCACCGGCGCGCCCACGGCGGCCGCGGCGCGGTGTCCGGTCAAGGCCTGGGGCTACCAGGGCTACTACATGTGCGGCACGGACCTGAAGGCCGGCTACATCGACTGGAACGAGGACGGCCGGACCGACGAGGTCTTCGTGATCGCCGCGAACCGCACGATCTGGCACACGTGGAAGAACGCCGGTGGCTGGAAGGAGATGCCCGGCAACGGCCGTGCCGACGACATGGTGGGTGACAACGGCACCGGCGACTCGCGCCGCTGCATCATCGTCCACGTGGACAGGGGCTACCACTACTGGCAGAACTGCCACTACGACGGCAAGTGGCACAGCTGGACCATGAGCGGCTGACGAGCCTTCCGCCAGCCGTGACCCGTGAAGTGCGGGGCCCCGGGGATGTCATGACTGACGCCCGGGGCCCGGTGGCATGCCCCAGCACCAGGAAGCTGAGGCCGTCAGGGTGGCCGCCGGCCGTGTCGGTCCCGGGGGCGGCCCGGAGGCGCGGCAGGCCTGACTGGTGCGGCCAACGCCGACGGCGGGCTGCGGCTGTCAGGCGTCGCGGCCCGCCGGGGCCTCCACGGACCAGCCCAGAGGATGTGGCTGCGCAGCGTGCAGCGTCCCTGCGAGGGGCTCTCCCCCGGCCTCGTTGAACGCGGTCAGGGCCTCGATGAGTGCCAGCCGCTGTGTCGGAGTGAGCCGTTCCACGATCCCGGCGATCTCGGTGCGCCGGCGAGCGGTGACGTCCTCGACCGTGCGCCGTCCCTCGTCGGTGAGCTGGAGCAGGGTCTCGCGCCGGTTGTCGGGGTTGGGCTGCCGGTCGGCCAGGCCGGCGGCGATCAACCGGTCGACCATGCGCATCGCGGTGGACGGCGCGACGCCGAGCAGGTCGGCGAGCGCGACCAGCTTGGTGGCCCCGCGCGTGGACATCACCATCAACATCCGGAACTGCGGGAGCGTCAACCGCTCCTCGACCGCGGCGAGCGAACGGGCGGAGACCGCGACCAGCAGCCGGGAGGCGGTCAGTACCGCACGGGTCACCGCGTCCACATCGTCCAACGCCCCGGGAGGGGTCTCGCGCTTCGGCATGTGTCCTTTCTACCGTGCCGAAGGCGCTTCAACCGTGCCGGAGTCGCTGCTCACTCACGCGACGGGAAATTGATTTTCCGTGTTCATGACCGTGGTGACGCAGCAGGGCATCGCGGCGTCGTCATGAGGCGGGCCGCCGGCGTGCTGAGCAAGATCCGCGCGCAGGGCATCCGGTGCGCGGTGGGCATCCTGCGCTCCGGTCGGCGTCGACGCGGTCTCAGTCCGTCTGGGTCAGGCGACAGGAACGTACGACGGCGAGCACGCAACCAGCGATCAAGGCCGTGGCCCATCCGCCAAGGGCCCGAAGCGGTTCCCACGCCAACGGCCCTGCTGCGACACCGCGGGGCGGCACCCGCCCCTGCGGGTCGTACACCACGGTCAGTGCGTCGCCCGGCCGGGTGGCCTGCCCGCAGCCCCGCCAGATGCGGACCTTGAGCGGCACCCCTTCCCGGTCGGTCACCGAACAGAAGTATCGCCCGCGGCTGGAAACGGCCGCCGGCCCGCCTTCGACCGAGGTCACCACAACGGACTCCACTCGGCCCCGCTCCGCCAGGACCACACCGGCGGCCGCCTGCGGCACCTGAAGCGCAAAGCACACGCCGAGGACGGCGACGATTCCGATGAGTGCTCGTCCGGCTCGTACCAGACAGAGGTAGAGGGCGACCGCGACGGCGCAGACCAGGCCGATCTCACCGTCCGCCAGCGCAGGCATGCCATGCCAGGCTCCGACGACCGTGGTGCCCACGATGGCCGCCGCCCCGAGGAATCCAAGGAGGAGCCCTTCTCCCACCAATCGCCATGGCGGAAGCCCGACGAATTCCGCCGGCCCCCACACCGAAGCGCGCAGATGTGTCAGCAGGTGCGGTTCCACCGCGGGCAGGGGTCGGCGCGGTCGGCGCATGCCCGTCTCCACCTCCACCCCTGCTCCGTGTTCGTCCACAGCATCCTGGCGTCACGGGCTGCTGATCAGCACTGCCCCGGACCGGATACACACCCGCGGGTCACGTTGCCGGGATCCGGCAGCCGAGCCACGACTTCACCCGTCTCTTGCATTATGCAAAACGCGTCGAGGTTGGAAAGTACGGCCAGTCCGGCTATCGGGGCCGTACGGCGCCGCGTAGTTGTCCCGCACGCGTTCTTGCGGAGCAGCTTGGCCTGCGGCGGACCGAAGCCTTCCCTCGGGATCCAGCCCCGGCCGCCTCGCATGACATCGAACGTACGACTGATCCGATCACTGGGAGGGGTCCCGAAGGGCTGGCCCGATGATGGCGAGCGGCTGGCCGAAGCGGTGGGTGCAAGGGAAGGGGCAATGACGGTGAGGACAGGGATGGATCGCGTCGCCCTGTTGACGGCCGGGGTCGCACTGGTCGTCAGCGGGTGTTCGTCGGACACGGCGGACGGTGCCGGTTCAGCGGGGGCCGCGGCGACCGCCTCAAGGCCCGCCGCGTCGAAGGTGGCTGAGCCGAGCCGGGCGTTGGTGAAGTGGGCCGGTCAGATGTGTGAGGCCACGGAGCTCTTCGAGACGATGAGGACGGACAGTGCCATCGGGGTCGAAGACATCTCGGATCCGCCCGCGGACGCGCTGATCGGCGCCGAGTTCACCGCCATGGGTTACCTATGGGACACCTCGTCGTCCCTCGACGAGGTCGTCGAGGGGCTCGACGCCGTACGGCCGTCAGGGATCGCCGCCGCGGACCGGCTGCACGGCGACCTGAGCAAGGAGGTGGCGAGGGTGCGACCGAAGGTCACCGCCCTCACCGACTCCAGCGAGCACACCAGCCCCGCGGAAGACTCGGTCGACCGGGCCGAGCGCGTCGGCAGGCTGATCGCGTCCCTGAAGATTCCCGAACCCGACCTGGCCGCCGTGGCCGCACAGGAGCCGAAGCTCTCGGCCGCGTACGGCGCCGCGCCGGAGTGCGCCCCGCCCGGACCGCTGCCCAAGGCTGCGGACGGCACGGACCTCGGCACCTGCGCGGACGGGGCCTGCGAGATCCTGGTGACGAAGAAGGTGCACCTCAGGGTCGGTGCGTGGAAGGTCCGCGTGTCGCTGACGGAGACCAAGGCCACGGTGCGCAACGACGGATCCGAGGGCGGGGTGGGGGAAATCTGGTTGAGCACGGGCGGAACCGGAACGTTCGGTGAACGGGGCGGCGACGAGCTCACCGCCAAAGCCATTGCCGTCAACAGGGACGGCGCCGTACTGAATTTCCGCGCGAAGTCTTAGGTGCCCCTCGCCAGTGCGGCGGCGGCCCCGTCGGCCCGTTCGTCGTACAACGGGCACGGCCCGGCCCTGCTGCTGCAGGGCCGGGATCATGTACCACACGGACAGCTGTCGCTGCCTCGATCCACGTGAGGGTCAGTGATGACGCTTGTCCTTGTCGACGGCTCGGAAGCTGCCGACCAACGCGAACGGCACCACCAGACCGTCGAAGACCGTCGTGCCCGCAATTGCACTGCTGGAATTGCCGGGACCAATGGTCGCAATTGCAGCGCCATTGTCGCAGGTAATCCCGGTGAAGAATTCGACGGTCCGGTCACTTTCGTTTCGGACGTTGAAGGTGACTGCCGGGCTACTGATCACGGCAGTGCACACACCCGACTCTGCCGAGAAGGTCCGCTCATTGACGTAGATCCGCCCGTCATCGTCTCTCTCGCGGCCTCCGTGCTCGTCATTCCGATAGCCGAAGTCCGTCTGACCGTCACCACCCCGGGGGACAGAGGCAAGAGGCTCCTGCGCCGACGGAGCGGACTTCGATGCGGAACTCGGGGCAGGACTCGAAGCCGAGGCGTAGTTCACACTGGTCGCGGCAATGACGGTGATGCCCACCGACAATGCGATCCCGACAACGGTACGCGTACGGAGACCGATTCTCCTTCTCACAGGCATTTCTCTCCATCTCTCAGGGATGTCAGCCGAGTCGGCCGGTACGAATGAACATACTCATGCCTAATTCTGTCGCCACCTCAGAAATGTTGGAGAGGTGGCGGAAATGGGCCGACCGGGCGTTGAAAAGCCGGAATCACGTTCCTGATGGATCGTCAGAACGACGCAGGCGACCGAGACTTGGGGACGAGGGGGAGCCATTCGAGGGATCAGGCTGACGCCCCATCACACTTCTGCGCACGTGTCGGGTATTGACAACACTCCGCGCGACGGCTAGAGGCCCCCCGGACTCATGGATTTGTCCTGCTCAGCGCCCTACGACGGGGACTCTAGCGGGTAGGCACCGGTGATCGCGGGACCGACAGGGCCGCCGCACCGGTCAGGTCGCGCACCGCCCCGAGGCCACCGCTGTTTCGCATCCGGCCGCACGGGTGAATGCCGGGTGCCGCAGGACTGACACCTGCCCTGCCCGGGTATCCAGCGGCCCATCGCGGTGGGCAGCAGGACCGACTGTACGTGGTCGTGGAACCACTCGACGTGGCGCGGATCGGGTTATCGCGGCGGCGACGTGGGCGTGGGCGTGCGGGGCGCAGTGCCCGGAGTGACCGGCCCGCACCGCACTGTGGCGAGGACCAGGGTGGTGCCGGCCCACCGGAGGGTGCCGTCCGCTTCGGGAGCGTCCGTGGGCACCGTGTGGACGGTGGTGTCCACCCGGTCCACGACCGGTTGCACCGTCACGTGCCGTCCTGCGCTCCTGACCGGTCGTCACGGTGGCGGTGACCGGGCAGGAACTCCTGGACCTTGGCCTTGAAGCCCTGCCGCACCATGGCCGCGCGGTCGCTGTCGCCCTTGAGGACGGAGGCCGCGGCGGCCTCGATCTGGTCCAGGGTGGCGTGCGGCGGAATGGGCGGCACGGCGGGGTCGGTGCGGAAGTCCAGCACGTGCGGCCGGTCGGAGGCGAGTGCGGTCTCCCAGGCACCGCGTACGTCCTGCGGCTTCTCCACCCGGGTCGCGCCCAGGCCCAACGAGCGGGCGAAGTCGGCGTAGGCGACGTCCGGGATGGACTGGGAGGGCAGGAACTGCGGGGCGCCTTCCATCGCCCGCATCTCCCAGGTGACCTGGTTCAGGTCCTGGTTGTTCAGGACGGCGACCACCAGACGCGGATCGGCCCACTGCTCCCAGTACTTGGCGATCGTGATCAGCTCGGCGAGCCCGTTCATCTGCATGGCCCCGTCGCCCACCAAGGCGATAGCGGGGCGGTCACCGTGTGCGAACTTGGCGCCGATGACGTACGGAACGCCGGGCCCCATGGTGGCGAGCGTGCCCGACAGCGAACCTCGCATGCCGTCGCGCAGCCGCAGATGACGGGCGTACCAGTTGGCGGCCGAGCCGGAGTCGGCGGCCAGGATCACGTTGTCGGGGAGCAGGTCGTTGAGGGCGTGGGCGACGTACTCGGGGTTGATCGGGTCGGCCTCGACGGCGGCCCGCCGCTCCATGACCTCCCACCAGCGGGACGTGTTCTTCTCGATCTTCTTGCGCCAGCCGTCGCTCTTCTTCCTCTCCAGTTGCGGCAGGAGGCGGCTGAGCGTCTCGCGGGAGTCGCCGACGAGATTGATCTCGAACGGGTAGCGCATCCCGACCATGTGCGCGTCGATGTCGATCTGCACGGCCCGCGCCTGGCCGAACTCCGGCAGGAACTGGGTGTAGGGGAAGCTCGATCCGACGACGAGGAGGGTGTCGCAGTCCCGCATGAGCTCGTACGACGGCCGGGTGCCGAGCAGGCCGATGGCGCCGGTGACATACGGCAGGTCGTCGTCGAGAGCGTCCTTGCCGAGCAGTGCCTTCGCCACCCCCGCGCCCAGCCTGTCGGCGACCGCCATGACCTCGTGGCGGGCACCGCGAGCGCCCTGGCCGACGAGGATGGCGACCTTCTCACCGGCGTTCAGCAGCTCGGCGGCCCGGGTGATCTCCTCGTCGGCCGGCACCGGCGCGGAGCGGGCCATGCCCAGGCTGGAGGGCACCATCTTGAACGCGTGCTCGGGCGGGGAGTAGTCGAGTTCCTGGACGTCGCCGGGGATGATGACGGCCGTCACCGAACGGCGGGCCATGGCGGTGCGCAGCGCGCGGTCGAGCACGTTGGGCAGCTGTTCGGGGACGGTGACCATCTCGCAGAAGTCGGAGGCGACGTCTTTGTAGAGGCTCAGCAGGTCGACCTCCTGCTGGTAGGAGCCGCCCATGGCGCTGCGGTTGGTCTGCCCGACGATCGCGACGACCGGTACGTGGTCGAGCTTGGCGTCGTACAGGCCGTTGAGGAGGTGGATGGCGCCGGGGCCGGAGGTGGCGGCGCAGACGCCGACCTTGCCGGAGAACTTGGCGTAGCCCACGGCCTCGAAGGCGGACATCTCCTCGTGGCGGGCCTGGATGAACTGGGGGTGATTGTCCGCGCGTCCCCAGGCGGCGAGCAGACCGTTGATGCCATCGCCGGGGTAGGCGAAGACATGCTCGACCTCCCATTCGCGCAGACGCTGCAGCAGGTAGTCGGAGACCTTGGTCGACATGGTCGCAACCTTCCGTCGGAGATGAGGCACGGCTGTTGGGCGGGCTAGCGGCCGCGGATCAGCGTTCGGGATACGCGTACGGCGGCTGCCGCGGTCGCCGCGGTGACGGCGGCGACCCCCGCCGTGGTCGCCCATCGGGCGGCGCGCGAGGGCTCCGCCGGCCGCTGGGCCAGGCGTTCGGGCTGGTGCGCGGGGAGGGTGCCGTCGAGGCCGAACGCGAGTACTTCGGCCAGGTGCAGGGCTCGGCGTCCGGTGTCGCCGTGTTCGATCTGGGTGCGGCAGCTGAAGCCGTCCGCGAGGATCACGTTGCCGGGAGCGGCCTCCCGGACGGCGGGCAGCACGCCCAGCTCCCCCACGGCCATCGAGACGTCGTGATGGCCGCGCTCGAACCCGAAGTTGCCGGCGAGACCGCAGCAGCCCTCGTCGAGGACTTCGGCGTCGAGATGGGCGCGGCGCATCAGTTCTCGGTCGGCCTCGTCCTTCATGATGGCGTGCTGGTGGCAATGGGTCTGCACGGTGGCGGGACGCGACATCGCGGGCGGCTGCCAGCCGTCGGGGGCATGGTGGACCAAGTGCTCGGCGAGGGTGCGGACCTGCCCCGCGAGGCGTTGCACGTCCTTGTCGGCGGGCATCAGTTCCGGTGCGTCCGCGCGGAACACCGCCGTACAGGATGGCTCCAGGCCGATGATCGGGGTGCCCTCCTCCAAGTAGGGGCGCAGGACTTCGAGCGTGCGGCGCAGGACCTTCTTGGCGACGGTGAGCTGCCCGGTGGAGACCCACGTCAGGCCGCAGCACACAGGCTCCGTGGGCACGGCGACCCGGAAGCCGGCATCTTCGAGGACCTGGACGGCGGAGATCGCGACGGACGGATGGAAGTACGTACTGAAGGTGTCGGGCCACAGCACGACAGTCCGCGCGTCGGCCGGGTCCGGGGCGTCGGAGCCGCGGTTCCGCCACCACTGGAGGAAGGACTCCTCGGCGAACACCGGTGCCTGGCGTGCGCCGTCCACGCCTGCCAGCCACTTGCCGGCGCGGGCCAGGCCCGGGGCCCGCAGCACGTTGTTGACGAGTACCGGGGCGAAGCGCGACAGCCTCGCCCACAGAGGCAGCCACCCCATGGAGTAGTGGGCCGCAGGCCGTGGCCGACCGGCATAGTGGTGGGCGAGGAACTCCGCCTTGTAGGTCGCCATGTCCACACCTGTAGGGCAGTCGGACTTGCACCCCTTGCACGCCAGGCACAGATCGAGCGCGTCGCGCACCTCGGTCGAGCGCCACCCGTCGGTGACCGGAGAGTCCTCGTGGCCGCCGAGCATCTCGAAGAGCAGGCGGGCGCGGCCGCGCGTGGAGTGCTCCTCCTCCTGTGTGGCGCGGTACGACGGGCACATCACGCCACCTTGGTGGCCACGGCAGTTGCCGATCCCCACGCAGCGCAGCACGGCACGGGTGAAGGAATGATCGTCCTCCGGGTACCCGAAGTGCGTGTCGGCGTCGGCCGGGCGCCAAGCGGCTCCCAGTCGCAGCTGCCCGTCGACCGGGTTCGGGGCCACGACCTTGCCCGGGTTCATCCGGTCACCGGGGTCGAACAGCGCCTTGACCTCGCCGAACGCGGCCACGAGCCGCTCACCGAACATCCGGGTCAGCAGCTCGCCGCGTGACTGGCCGTCCCCGTGCTCGCCGGAGAGAGAACCTCCGTACGACGCCACCAGGTCGGCGGCCCGCTCCACGAAGCGGCGGAAGTCGGCCACGCCCTCGGCGGTCTTCAGGCCGAACGGGATCCGGGTGTGCACACATCCCTGCCCGAAGTGCCCGTACAACGAGGGATGGTCGTAGTCGAACTCCGCGAAGAGCTCCTTCAGATCGCGCAGGTAGTCGCCCAGCCGCTCGGGCGGGACGGCGGAGTCCTCCCAGCCCTCCCAGGTCTCCCGGTCGTCGGGCGGGCGCGCGGTCACACCGAGCCCGGCCTCGCGCGCCTTGAGCATCTTCTCCTCCCGCTCCGGGTTGTCGGAGAAGGAAACCGTGCTGTCCTGCTCGCTGCGCCCCACCGAGCGCAGCAGTGCGTGCGCCTGCTCGTCGACGTCCTCCTGGCTGTCGCCGGCGAACTGCAGCATCAGCCAGCTGTCGCCCTCCGGGAGCATGTCCAGCGAGTCGAGATAGGCGCCCTCCTCACGCATCAGCTGCGCCATCCGGCCGTCGATCGCCTCCAGCTGACTGGGCGAGCAGTGCTCGAGCAGGCGCGGAACATCGTCGGCCGCATGGCAGATGTCGTCGTAACCGAGGGCCAGGAGGGACACGTACGGCGGCACGGGAACCAGGTCGAGCTCAGCGCGCAGCACCGTCACCAGCGTGCCCTCGCTGCCCACCAGGGCCCTGGCCACGTCGAAGCCGTTCTCGGGCAACAGCGAGTCCAGGTTGTAGCCGGAGACCCTGCGCGGGATCTTCGGATAGCCGCGGCGTACGTCCGCCAGACACTCGGTGATGACGCGGTCCAGCCCGGCATGGATCTCGGCGCGCCGTCCGCCCTCCGCGACGATCCGAGCGAGCTCGTCCTTCGAGGTCGGGCCCACCCACATCCGGGTCCCGTCGTAGGTGAGGACCTCGAGGCGGCGCACACTGTCGACGGTCTTGCCGTACGCCTGCGCCGAGGCCCCGCACGAGTTGTTGCCGATCATGCCGCCCAGCGCACAGTGGCTGTGGGTGGACGGCTTCGGACCGAACCGCAGCCGGAACGGAGCGAGCCGCCGGTTGAGCTCGTCCAGCACGATCCCCGGTTCCACGACGCAGGTACGCGCGTCGGGATCCACCGACACGAGCGCGTGGCAGTACTTGGTCCAGTCGATGACCACCGCGGCATTGGTCGCCTGGCCCGCCAGGCTCGTCCCCCCGCCCCGGGACAGCACGGGCGCGTCGAACCGGGCGCACACCCCCACAGCGTCCACGCCTGCCTGAACGCTGCGCGGAACGACGACACCGATGGGCACCTGCCGGTAATTGGAGCCATCCGTGGCGTACGCCCCACGACTGCCCGCATCGAAGCGGACCTCACCGTCGACTGCTTCGCTCAGGGCAGCTTCCAGCGCCACCACGTCGACCGTCGTCATCTGTCCCTCGGCCGAGTCAGGTGTGCCGTGTCGTGATGTACGGATCATGGTGGAGAACTTTTCTCTGGGTAGCTACGGACAAAGGGCGGGATCAGCAGTGAGGGGCTTCGACGAGCGCAAGCGAGCGAAGCGTCTCCACGCGTACCCACGTCGCCGCGGTCGATCCAGGGCCACGAATCACAGCCCCTGCCGGAGTCCGCATCCACGGGTACCCTCATTTGCAGTGTGCAATTGTCTTCATGCCGGGATTTTCGCTGGAATTCATCCCTGAGCGATCCAGCGGTACAGCCTGATGGCGGCGTCGCGCTGCGCCGGCGGCGCCCGCCTGTCCGCCCGTCGGCCGCGCCGCACGAGAAGGCGCATGCTGTCGTTCACCTGTCCGGAGGTGCTGGACAGGCCCGGGCGGCGGGCGACCACCAGGATGGAAGGTGCCGAAGCCCCTCCTCCGTGGCGTGACGGGGCCCATTTCTCGGCCTGTGAGTGTCTGAGCCGGTGCCCTACCGAGATGAGGGAGAGGTATGACGGAGACCGACTCCGACGAGGCCGGGCCCCTCGGTGCCCGAGCCAGGAGCGGCCGACCCGCAGGACAACCTGATCCGTCTGCGGAGAAGACGACCACAGACCTCCGGCGCGTCGGGGTGAACCCGAATTTCTGGTACCCGGTCGCGCTGAGTCGGAGCGTGCGCAGCAAGCGGGTGCTCGCGGCCGCTTTCGCCGGTGAGCGCATCGCGCTGTACCGGGGCGAGAGCGGCATGGTCTACGCGTTGGAGGACCGGTGTGCCCACCGGCAAGTGCCTCTGAGTATGGGCGTCGTGGAGGGGGAGACACTCCGCTGCTGCTATCACGCCTGGGCCTATCGGGGCGACGGCCGCATCTCACAGATCCCGTATCTGTCCAAAGGCGACGGCCGGCCACCCCGTGGCGTGCGCGGCTATCCCGTGCGTGAGGCGTACGGACTCGTTTTCGTCTTTCCTGGTGCCCCTGAAAGGGCTGCTGTCACCGCGCTGCCCGAATTGCCGTGCTTCGGTTCACCGAAGTACAAGACCATGACCTTCTCCCGGACGGTGCGCTGCCACTACTCCTTCATGCACGAGAACCTGCTCGACATGAACCACCAGTTCCTTCACCGCGGTGTCGTCGGAAGGCTCCACCCCCAACTCCTGGAGTATCAGAGCAGTGACCGGTCGGTGGAGGCCAAGTACCTGTTCACCCACGCTGGGGGAAAGCGCAACCGCAGCGCCGGGCTGCTGGCCGCCGAGGGAGTCGGCGGCGGCTCCCGCGACCTCATGACCATCCGAACCGAATATCCCTACCAGACTTTGGACTTGGTCCCTGAGAACGCTGAGCATCCGGCGTTCTACCTTTGGGCGGCGTACGTGCCCGTGGATGTCGAAGAGCGCAGGTGTCACGTCTACGGCCTGCTCATGATCGAGAAACCCCGGGTTCCCGGTGCCCTTCATCTGGCCTGGCCGTTCATCCGACGCTTCACCGAGCGAGTGTTCGCCGAGGACCGCTCGGCCGTCGAAGCCGAGCAACGGGCGTGGGACGAGCAGGGCGAGGACCGCAATCACGAAGTCTTCCCGCTCATCCTGGATGTCCGCGAGGTCCTGCGCGCCAACGGCGTGCCCCTCCGCACTCGGGCGGCGATGTGTGACACCGCCCCTGGCGACGACCTGGCGCCGGCACTCGACCAATCTGCCGGAACCGGTGCAGACGCCTGCTCGGAGTCCTCCGCTGCCTGCCGGACAGGCAAATGCGGGTGACCGTCATGGGTCCTGTCGACCTTCTGGGTTACGTCATCGGAGTGACCGGCCGCCCTCCGCGGTCCGAGACCACGCCTGGGAGTCGCCATGGCCCCGCCCTCGCCCTCGCCCCGTCCCCGCCGGTTCGGGGCGTCGATTCTGCCGGTCCTGCTTCCCTTTGCCCTTCTGGTGCTGGTGGCGGTGTCCGTGGGGTCCTGGCTGCAGTTCACCGAGCGGAACGCGAACGACACGGTGCACACCGTCGGATCCCGGGCCGCCGACCGGGTGGACGTGGAGGCCACCGTCCAGAGCGTCGACGCCGCGGCCAGAGAGCTCGTCCTGCGGGTCCGGGTCACCCCGCGCGGGGCTCTCGGCGAGGAGGAGGGGACCGCACCGGTGGCCGATCTCAGCGTCGAGACCTCCGTGGCGACCCTCAACGACCTGGAGTTCAAGGCGCACGAGCGGCTCGCGCCCAAGGACGTGCAGGTCGCGCTCACGGGCGGGTCGATCAGCGACTACCCCTTCGACACGTACGAGACCGACGTCGAGTTCTGGGCCCTGATGGGCGGCAAGCCGGTGCCGGTGCGGATGCTCTTCGCCAACGCCGAAACGCTCTTCTCCCTCTCCGTGGCACCCCCTCCCTCCGGGCAGGAGGCCGCCGTGGGGCTGCGGCTGTCCCGATCGGGCAGTCTGCTCGTCTTCGCGGTCTTCATGATGGTCGTGATGTGGGCGCTGGCAGGGTCGGTGCTCCTCGGAGCCTGGTACCTGACGACCCGTCGCGAGGCCCTGGTCTGGCCCGCCCTCTCCTGGATGGCCGCCACGCTGTTCGCTCTCGCCGCGTTCCGCAACACCGCCCCCGGCACACCCCCGATCGGCTGCGTGCTGGACTGGTTCGCCTTCCTGTGGGCCGAGACCGTCATCGCCCTGTGCCTGATCGCCGTGGTCGTCACCGGCGTCCGCACCGCCCTGCGCGCCGCCATCCGCTCAGGTGACGCCCACACCACCCGGTAGGCCTTCGACGGTAACCGAGCGCCAGTCGGCGCCGGCGGACCGCTCGGGTGTGGCCTCCGGGGTGCTCAACGACGGCCGTCAGGTGGGCAGCGCGGTCGGGGTGGCCCAGCTCGGCTCGCTGGTGGCCGGGACGGCGCACTTCGAATCGGGGATGCGCGTCGGGCTGACGATCAGCGGGTGCCGTTTCCTGGTGGGCACGCTGATCGCGCTGACGGCGGTCCGGGGCCGACGGGGGCCGACGGGAGAGTGCGGCCACCGTATGAGACCGTCTTTCCGGCCACGGAGATCCTGTGGCCGCGCGGCCGACCCTTCCCGTGCTCCGGTTACCGCCGGTTACAGGGCGTAACCAGGGATCAGCACTTCCCCCCAACCGGCTTTCGTAACCTATCTGTTGACCCTGTGGAGACCTCAAAGGCGGCCTCAGGGCCAATGTTTGAGAGTGATAGCATTCCGCCGTCTGCGACCTTGATCCACTTCGCTCAGGCACAACCCGCCTGAGATGGTCTGCTCTTCGCACCAACAGTCATGCGGTCCCCTGTGACGGGTTGCGGATCCTCGCGAGCTGTATCCGTCGACGCCTGCATGCCACGCGCCGGGAAAGGTTTCCATGAGTCAAGACGCGCTAATCTGGTGTCTGGTTGCGATAGCGGTGATAGCCGTAGCCGCAGTCGTGGCCCTCACACTCCGCAACTCCGCACTGGGGGCGAAGAAGAGGGAAGCCGAGGCCGCGCTGGCACAGCGGCTCAGATACACCGAGGGCGAGCTCGGCCGCATGCAGGGAGAACTGCAACGGGTCCGGGACGAGCAGGACGGTGTCATCGGCGAGGCCGAACAGGCGGCGGAGGAGAGCACCAAGGCGGTCCTCAAGGGCGCCGCCCGCTTCCTCCAGAGCCTCGCGGCCGAACAGACGGCCCTGCTGGACGAGATCCAGCGCAAGTACGGCGGCCACAGCGTCCTGACCGACCTGATGGACGTGAACCACGCCAACGCGCAGATGGCCCGCAAGGCCCAGGGCATCGCGGTCATGTGCGGCGCCCCGCTCGGCCGGCGCAGCCAGCCCGCCAGCGTCTACGACGTGGTGCGCAGCGCCCAGAGCCAGATCCGCAACTTCCACCGGGTCGAGATCATGCAGCCGAGCGGCATCGCGCTGAAGGCGTCCGCGGTGGCGCCGGTGGCCCTCGCCGTGGCCGAACTCCTCGACAACGCTGCCAGCTTCTCGCAGGCCGAGGCGCCGATCGAGGTAACGTTCCAGCGGGTCCAGAAGAACCTGTGCATCATCATCGACGACGCCGGCGTCAGCATGAGCGACGAGGACCGGCAGGCGGCGACCGCACTGCTGTCCGGCGACCAGGTGCCCCGGCTGTCCCAGCTGGGCACCCAGCCCAAGTTCGGCTTCCCCGTCGTCGGCCTGATCGCCCGTCAGTACGGCTTCAAGGTGGATGTCACGGGAGTCTCCCGCTACGGCGGCGTCCGCGCCGTCGTTCTGCTGCCCGAGGAGCTGTGGACCATGGAGGAGACCTCGCCGCCGGCCAGTGAGGTGCCGGTGAGCAGCATCCGCCGGGTCGAGGGCCGTGAGCAGGGCGGCGCCCGCACGATGCACGGCCTGCCGAAGCGCGGCGCCCGCAAGTCGCCCATCGCCAGCGTCCCCTCCGACGGCGGCGGGACGGCGTCCGCGCCCAGGCGGCCGGCGCAGGGTACCGGTGGCGGGGGCCTGGGGGCGTTCCAGCGCGGCACACTGACCGGCCGTGACCTGGACGCCCCGACGCCCGAAGGGTCCGAAGGCACATGACTACTACGGACATGTCCTGGATGGTCCAGGACATCGTGGACAACGTCCCCCGGGCCCGGCACGCCGTGGTGCTGTCCGCGGACGGGCTTCCGCGCGGGGTGACGGACGGGCTGGTCGACGGGGACGTACGGACCATCGCCGCCGCCATGGCGGGGATGCAGTCGCTCAGCCGTGCCACCGCCCACTTCGCCGGGCCGTCCGAGGACCGGCACTGGAGCCAGACGGTCATCGAGTTCACGCACGGCTGGGTGTTCCTGATCGGGGCCGGGCAGGGCACGTATCTGGCCGCCGCCGCGGAACCCGACGTCGACATGCAGCAGATCTCGTTCCGGATGAACCGGCTGGTCGCCCGACTCGGCAACAACCTCACCTCGGCGCCCCGGGTGAGCGGCGGCGACCCGTCGGCGGAACGGGGCGACGCCGCCGCCCGCGGTGACGCGACGAGCGGGTCGGGGTTCGTCCTCCCCGAGCTGGACCAGCTGATCGCGTCCGTGCGCGGTGCCCGGCACGCCCTTCTGCTCGGGGCCGACGGTCTGCCGCGCGGCGCCAGCGGCGGGATCGGCCGGGACCTGGCGGACACCATCTCCGCGGCCATGACGGGCATTCACGCCTACAGCCGGGCGACCGCGCCGTTCGCGGGCGGGCGGCGCGACGAGGGGTGGCGGCAGACGGTCATCGAGTTCCAGCACGGCTGGATCTTCCTCGTCGCGGCCGGTGAGGGCGCCTTCCTCGCGGCGGCCGCCGCCCACGACTGCGACATCGAGGAGTTCACCACTCGGCTGAGCGAGGTGGCACCCAGGCTCACCACACGGCAGGTAGCGCAGGGAGGGAAGGCCGGCGATGCATGACGAACCGGACAGCGAGCTGGAACTGACGTCCGCATTAGTGCCGCTGTTCGTCATCGCGAAGGGGCGTGCGCTGCCCGCGGACCACGAGTACGAGCACACCACGCTCGTCACCGCCCAGGAGGGCACCGAGGCCGCCGCCCGCACGCTGTCCCCGGAAGCCAGAGCGGTCATGGACCTGATCGCCGACGGTTTCCTGTCCGTGGCCGAGATCTCCGGCTACACACGGCTGCCGCTGGGCATCGTGCGCATCCTGCTGGCGCAGATGGCCGAGGACGGCCTGCTCTATGTGAGGAATCCGGCGCCGCGTGCCGAACGCGTCGACCGCGAACTGCTCACCGCCGTGCTCGATGGCCTGAAGACCCGATTCGGAGCGTAATTCGTGTATCTGGATCCAGCCGTCTCCCGTTCCGTGAAGATCCTCGTCGTGGGCCACTTCGGGGTCGGGAAGACCACCTGCATCGGCAGCATCTCCGAGATCGAGCCGCTGCAGACCGAGGAGGAGATCACCGAGGCGAGCGAGGGCTTCGACGACCTCTCGGGCAACCCGGACAAGACGACCACGACGGTCGCGATGGACTTCGGGCGCCTGTCCCTGAGCGACACCCTGGTCCTCTACCTCTTCGGAACCCCGGGCCAGGAGCGCTTCAAGGAGATGTGGGAGGGGCTGTCCCGGGGTGCGCTGGGCGCGCTGGTCCTGGTGGACCCCGAGCGGCTGCACGAGAGCTTTCCCATCCTGGACCTGGTCGAGCAGTTCGGCCTGACGTACGCCATCGGTGTCAACCACTTCGACAGCACCCCCGACTACCCGCTCGACGAGGTACGTGAGGCGCTCAACCTCACCGAGGAGACCCCGGTCGTCCGCTGCGACGTGCGCGACCAGGGCTCCTCGGCCCAGGCGCTGATCACCCTCGTGAAGCACCTCATGACCACCCTCGGCTAGGAGCCACGGCATGCAACAGCACTTCGACCCGTCCGGGACACCGGCCGGCTGCCCCGCTCACGGCAACATACGGCTGTACGGGCCGGAGTTCGGCTCCGACCCCGAGCGGCACTACACCCAGCTGCGCTCGATGGGTCCGAGCGCGCCGGTCGACATCGCGCCGGACGTCGAGGTCGAGCTGGTCACCAGCTACGACGCGGCCCTCTACATCCTGCAGAACCCCGCGTCGTTCGTGCGGGACTCGCGCCGCTGGAACGCCCTCAACGAGGGGCGGGTGCCCGCCGACAGCCCGGCGCTGCCGATGATGGCGTACCGCCCCAACGCGCTGTTCAGCGACGGCGCGGCGCACGCCCGGCTGCGGCAGGCGGTGACGGACAGTCTGGCCACCGTCAACCAGGTCCAGCTGGTCCGTCAGGCGCAGCAGTCGGCCGACTATCTGATCAGCCGGTTCAGCTCCGAGACCCTCGGTCAGGCCGAGCTGATGGCCGCCTACGCCCAGCCGCTTCCGCTGCTGGTGTTCAGCGATCTGTTCGGCTGCCCGCCGGAGATCGGCGACCGGGTGATCGTCGGGATCAGCGGCATCTTCGAGGGCACGCCGGGCGCCGACGAGACGCTGGGCGCGGCGCTCGCCGAACTGATCGCCCTCAAGCGCCGCGAGCCCGGCGAGGACCTCACCACCCGGCTGATGGTGCACTCCGCGCGGCTGACGGACGAGGAGGTGCTGCACCAGCTGGTGACCCTCCTCTCCGGCGGCACCATGCCCCTGACCGCGGCCATCGGCACCAGCGCCGCGCTGTATCTGAGCGACGACTGGCCGAGCGGGCTGCCGATCGAGGACGCGGTCGTGCAGACCCTGTGGAACTACGCGCCGATCGCCAACTACGCGGGCCACTACCCGGTGCACGACGTGGAGCTCAGCGGCCGTACCGTCAAGGCGGGCGACCCGATCCTGATCTCGTTCGCCGCGGCCAACACCGACCCCAAGCTGACCGAGCACCGCGAGCAGCTCAGCGCCAAGGCCCACCTGGCCTTCGGTGCCGGCCCGCATGCCTGCCCGGCCAAGGACCCCGCCTTCCTGATCGCCTCCACGGCCGTGGAGTCCCTGCTCAACCGGCTGCCCGACGTCGAACTGCGCGTCCCCTTCAAGGAGCTGGCGTGGGCGCCGACGCCGTGGAGCCGTTCGCTGGTGACCGTGCCCGTCCGGTTCACCCCGCGTGTCGTGTCGTCGGCCACCGCGGCCCGGTCCGCCGCGGCTCGCTCCACGCAGACGGCGCAGGCGTCCTCGGTTCCGCAGCCGTCCCCCGCGCCCCGGCCGGCCCACGCCGCGCCGCCGCAGCACAAGGGCGGTCTGTTCAGCCGGTTCCTGGCATGGACCAGGGGCGCGTGACGCAGGTAACTCTATGAGACCAGTGTGTTACTGAATCTTTCAATGATCTGTCGGGTACGTATGGCGGCTGACTCTCAGAAAGGAGCCGCCATCGTGGGGAGTGTCACCTCTCCGATATCCGATCGTCGTGCCACCGTGGCCCTCTTCTCCCGCCTCCGGACGGTTCAGGGCCAGGCCGACCCCTTTCCCCTCTACGCCGAACTCCGGTCACGAGGAGACGTCAGCCCCGCACCCTGGGGCGGTTTACTCGTGACCGGTTTCGGCGCCTGCGACCAGGTGTTGCGCAGCGGCACCTGGCTGGAGCCGGACACGGGGTGGCGGGAACGGCAGGGGGAGCGCACCCGCTGGAGCGCTCCCTCCTCCCGCGAGATCAGCCGCACCCTGCCCGCGCTCAACCCCCCGGAGCACACCCGGGTCCGGCGGGCGGCCGGCACCTTCGACCGGGGCACCATCGAGCAGATCGGCTCGCGCGTGAGCCGGGTCGTCGACGGACTGCTCGACTCCCTGATGGACCAACTGCACACCGGGGAGGCCGACTTCGCCGCCCTGGTCGGCGAGGAACTCCCGATCGCCACGATCGGTGACTGGCTGGGCCTGCCCAGCGCGGACTGGTCACGGCTGCGCGAACTGACCCACGACCAGGTCTTCACCCAGGAACTCCTGCCCTCCGCCAGCCAGTTGGCCCGCTCCGACGTGGCCATGGCCGAACTGCGCGCGTACTTCCTGGCCCTGGTCGCCGAACGGCGCACACGACTGGGCGACGACCCGGTCTCCCGCTGGATCCGCACCTGGGACGAGCTGGAACCGGACCGGGACAAGGCCGACGAGGCGGTCTACTTCCTCGCCCTGTTCGTCCTGCTGGCGGCGCTGGAGACGACGTCCACCCTCCTGTCGACCATGGCCCTGCTGCTCGTCGAGGACCCCGACCGCTGGGCCCTGCTCGCCGAACAGCCCGATCTCGTGCCCGCGTTCGTGGAGGAGTCGCTGCGCTACGACCCTCCCACCCATGTCATCAGCCGGGTCGCCGCACAGGACTGCGTCCTGGAGGGCGTCGAGGTCCGGGCGGACGAGATGGTCCACCTGATGGTGGGCGCCGCGCACAGGGACCCGGCCCGGTACCCCGCTCCCGACCGCTTCGACCTGAGCCGGGGGCCCGGGCACCTCGCCTTCAGCGGAGGCATCCACTACTGCCTCGGCGCTCCCCTGGCCCGGCTGGAGGCCCAGACCCTGCTCAGCCGAATGATCACCCACCTCCCCCGCCTCACCCTGGTCCGCCGCCCCTCCCACGCCCCCCGGGTGGCGTTCCGGCGTCTGCTGAATCTGGATGTCGCCCTCGCATGAACCCCCTGACCGCTCGCACCCCCTCCCCCACCTCCGACGCCGCACCGGTCCCCATACCCGTGCCGGTGCCCGGACCGGCACCGGCTTTCGCACCCGCGCACGTGGACATCGCGCAGTCCGGCCCCGTCCTCCACGTCCGGCTCAACCCCACCCGCCAGGAAGACACGCTGAGCGCCGCCGTCCTGGACGAGCTCATCGCCGTCCTCGACGACCTCCACGAACGACCCGACATCCGCGTCCTCGTCCTGTCCTCCCTGGGCGAGGACTTCTGTCTGGGAGCGGACCGACAGGAGTACCAGGACGCCCTGGCCACGGACCCCTCCGGCGCCGCCCTGCGCCGCATCGCGGACAAGGCCCACCGGCTCTGCCAGGCCCTGGAGGACACCCACGCCGTCACCATCGCCCGGCTCCACGGCAAGGTCGTCGGCGCCGGCCTCGCCCTGGCCGCCTACTGCGATCTCCGCGCAGGCGCGGACACCTGCCGGCTGCGCATGCCGGAGGTCGGCGTGGGCCTCGCGCCCGCCTGGGGCGGCGCCATGGGCCGGCTGGTCTCGGAGGTCGGCGCCGCGCGGATCCGTGAACTCATGCTCACCTGCGACATCTTCGACGCCGACACTGCCCATCGGCTCGGTCTCCTGCACAAGGTCGCCCCCCTCGACCAGTTGGACGACACCGTCGCCGCGTGGACCAAACCCCTCTCCCGCCGCGCCCCTGAAGCCCTCGTCCTGACCAAACGCATGCTCACCGGCTACGCGAAAGCCTCCCGCACCGCCGACATCGCCCTCCTCGACGCCCACCTCCTGACGTCCCGGCTGAGCGCGCACACAGCCAGGTGACGAACCGCCGGCCCGCGACCGCTGCGGCCGGCCGGACCCAGGGCCCTCTCCGACACGCTCGGCGGGGGCCCGACGCACACCCGGGGAGGCCCTGGGCAAGTCCGGCTGTGGTGAAGTGGGGATCATGACGACGAGTGACGCGATCGTGGTGCCCGAGCTGTACTCCGGCTACCCCGAGGTGGCGTTCGGCGGCTACGTCGCCGGCGTGCTGGCCGAGAGATCCGGGGCGGGGACCGTGCGGGTCGACTTCCGTGGCCCGGTGCCCGTGGGGACCCCCGTACGGATCGCCGAAACGGCGGACGGCGGTGTGGAGTTGGGCGACGTCGAGCGGCCCCTCGCCGTGGCGCGCCCCGCCGAACTGTCGCCCGACGCGCCGGCCGCGCCGTCCTGGGACCAGGCGGCCGACGCGGCCGAGTGGTTCCGGGCGGCGCCGCCGTCGGGCGTGGTCGACTGCTTCGGCTGCGGCCTGCGCCCCGCCGACCGCGGTCTGCGGGTGTACTGCGCCCCGGTGCCGGATGCCGGCCTGGTGGCCTCCGCCTGGACCCCGTCCCCCGCCTTCGCCGGCCCGGACGGCCTGCTGCCGCCCGCCCTCGTCTGGGGCGCCCTTGACTGCCCGGGGAACTGGGCGGGCCGCTTCCTCGGCACCCAGCGCCCGGGCGCGGTCACCGCGTCCCTCACGGGCAGGATCCTGCGACCGGTCACCACGGGCGAGCCGTACATCTCCTATGCGTGGCTGCTGTCGGAGTCCGGCCGCAAGCACAGGATGGGCGCGGCGCTGGCCACGACCGAGGGTGAACTGTGCGCCGTCTCCGAGGCGTTGTGGATCGACCCCAGGCCCGCCTCCTGAAACCGCCGCGGAGCCCCCCCGGCCCGCGCAGGGGCACGCCGTCAGCGTTCCGTCCGCTCGAGTTCCTCGTCCAGGGCGAGGGCCGCTCCGATCAGGGCCAGGTGAGTGAAGGCCTGCGGGAAGTTGCCGAGTTGTTCGCCGGTGGGCCCGATCTCCTCGGCGAAGAGGCCGACGTGGTTGGCGTACGTGAGCATCGTGTCGAAGGCGTAGCGGGCCAGGTCGACGCGGCCGGCGCGGGCCAGGGCATCCACGTACAGGAAGCTGCACAGGGAGAAGGTGCCTTCGCGGCCGCGCAGGCCGTCGGGGGAGGCGGCCGGGTCGTAGCGGTGGACGAGGCTGTCGGAGACCAGTTCGGCCTCCATGGCGTCGAGGGTGGACAGCCAGCGGGGGTCGCGCGGGGTGATGAAGCCGACCGCGGGCATCAGGAGCAGTGAGGCGTCCAGGACCTCGCTGCCGTAGTGCTGGACGAATGCCCGGCGTTCGCTGCTCCAGCCACGCTCCATCACCTGGTGGAGGATGGTGTCGCGGGCGGTCGTCCAGCCTGCCAGGTCGGCGGGGCGGGCGTAGTCGCGCGCCAGGCGGATGCCGCGTTCGAACGCCGTCCAGCACATCAGGCGGCTGTACGTGAAGTCCTTCGGCCCGCCGCGGGTCTCCCAGATGCCCTCGTCGGGGCGGTCCCAGTTCCGGGTCAGCCAGTCCAGCAGTCCGGCCAGTTCCAGCCAGCCGTCGTAGCCGGCCATGTGGGTGAGGTCGTCGGTGTGGCTGAGGGCGTGGACGGCCTCGCCGTAGATGTCGAGCTGGAGCTGCTCGGCGGCGCCGTTGCCGATACGGACGGGGGACGAGCCGCGGTATCCCTCCAGGTGGTCGAGGGTCTCCTCGGCGAGATGAGGGTCCCCGTCGATCCGGTACATGATCTGCAGGGGTTCGCCGGTGACCGTGCGGCCCGACTTCAGACGGGCGCCCAGCCACTGGCGGAAGGCGTACGCCTCGTCGGTGAAGCCGAGGCGGAGCAGGGCCTGCATCGACAGGGACGCGTCGCGCACCCAGGTGTAGCGGTAGTCCCAGTTGCGTTCGCCGCCGGGCTGTTCGGGCAGGGCCGCCGTCACCGCGGCGACGGGGGCGCCGGTCGGGGCGTAGGTGAGGAGTTTGAGGGTGATGGCGGACCTGTTGACCATGCCCTGCCAGCGCCCCCGGTAGCGGCTGCGGCGGATCCAGCGGTACCAGAAGGAGCGGGCCGCGTCGAAGTCCGCGCGCAGGCCCTCGGCGGTCGGCGGGGCCGGCGGTCGCGTTCCGGTCGCGCACACCGTCAGTACCGCCGCCGCCCGCTGACCGTGCCGCAGCTCGACGACCGCCCCGACGTCCGCGCCGTCCCGTTCCAGCGCGAGGGGCCCTGCGGCCTGGAGGTACGCGTCGGTGCCGGGGCCGGCGAAGTGTGCCACGTCCGGGCGCAGGTCGAGGCGGTGGTCGGCGCGGCCGTAGTCGAAGCGGGGCCGGCAGGCGAGCGTGAAGCGGACCCGGCCTCGGGTCACCCGCATGACCCGGACCAGACGGTGCACGTCGGTGGCGGTCTCCGGAGCCTCCACCGGCATGAAGTCGACGACCTCGCCGACCCCGTCCGGCGTGAGGAAGCGGGTGACGAGGACGGCGGTGTCGGCGACGTACAGCTGGCGGGTGGTGACGTCCTCCCCCTCGACCGTGATCGCGAAGTGGCCGCCCCGGTCGTGGTCCAGCAGCGCGGCGAAGAGGCTGGGCGAGTCGAAGCGCGGGGCGCAGAACCAGTCGACGACGCCCTCGGAGGAGATCAGTGCAGCCGTCTGGAGGTCTCCGACCAGCCCGTGATCGCCGATCGGTGGATAGCGCCGCATGGTGATCCTCTCGGCCTCCCGTCGCCGGGTGCGTGGGTCCGCCCGCCCGTGGCCCCGACACTCCTGCGGGTCCGGTGCGGCCGCCACAGGGGGTACGCCACCTGTGTGAAACCCCGCGGCTGCGGGGGCGTGCCGCCGGGCGGCGACCTGTGGGCGCTGCGCCCGGCGGTCGAACAGCTGGACTCAATCGTGGGCTGACCCGGATGGCCGCCCGTCAGACCGTGGAGAGGTCGATCGCCCGGTCGACGTCGTGGGGCCGCAGCACCCGCAGGATGCCTTCCAGCAGGTAGTAGTCGGCGTACGGCAGCGAGATCTCGATCCCGTCCTCGGCCGGGCGGTTGCGGGTGCAGCGGGCCACGACGGCCTCCGCGCGGGTCGAGTTCCTGGTCAGGCAGGTCTCCGACAGGGCGGTGAGGAGCCGCAGCGCCACCTCGCGGTAGGCGGCTCTACCGGTTGCGGCCGCCAGGTCGAGCAGGCCGCAGGCCATGATCGCCCCGGCCGAGGCGTCCTTGATGTCGTACGGCTGCTGCGGCGCCCGGTAGTCCCACACGGGCACGTGGTCCGGGGTGAGCGCGCCCACCGCGAAGTCGGCGAGTCGGCGCGCGGTGGCCAGGAACTCAGGGTCCGCGGTGCGTCGGTACATCGTGGTGAACCCGTACAGCCCCCACGCCTGCCCCCGCGACCAGCACGACGTGGGGCTGTAGCCCTGGACGGTGTTCGGTCCGACCGGCGCACCGGTGTCCGGGGCGAAGTCGTAGACGTGCGGGGTCGATCCGTCCGAGCGGGGGAAGACCCGCCGGGTCGTCCGCGCGTGCTCCACGGCGATGTCCAGGTACTTCCCGTCGCCGGTCTGGCCGCTCGCGAAGGCCAGCAGGTCGAGGTTCATCATCGTGTCGATGATGACCCGGCCGGCGTTCCTCGGATCGTCCAACGCGCCCCAGGCTCTGATGAAGCGCCCGCGCGGGTTGTACCGCTGGATCAGGGAGTCGGCGGCGCGGACGGCGCCGGTGCGCCAGGCGTCGTCGCCCGTGAGCCGCCAGGCGGTGACCCAGGACGGGTAGAAGAGGAAGCCGAGGTCATGCGTGCCGGTGTCGTACTGGCGCGGGGCCAGCTTCTTCCCCGAGGTCAGGGCCAGGTCGCGGAAGGTGTCGTCCGCGCTGTGGAGCCAGGCCATCCACAGGGTTCCGGGCCAGAAGCCGCCGACCCAGTCGCCGTTCTGCGAGTAGGCCCACTTCTCGAACTTCGTGCCGACGGGGAAGGCGGTCACGGTCGGGGCGACGGCGTGGAGCTTCTCGACGGCGTAGTCGGCCGCCGCGCGGAGCTTGCGCAGGGTCGGTGCCGGTGTGCGCTCGGCGGCCGCGGCCGGTGCCGCGGAGGCGGCCGTCGCGGTGGAAGCGACGGTCGCCGCGGCACCGGCCGCCGTGGCCAGCACAGTACGCCGGGAAACACTCATGCTGAGCCCTCCAACTGGTGGTCGGGAGAACGGAGTTGCCCGAGCGTCGCACGATGGACTCAGTGCTGTACACCCACGTGAGCAATGTTCATCAGTGTGAACTTACGCTCCTCTGGACTCGCCGCAACGTTCGTCGCATTGTCAGTGGCGGATGACACGATGACCGCATGAACGAGGAGCTCGACGACGTACTGGCCGACCCCGCACGGCTGTTGACCGCCGACCGCGAGGCGGTGCGCGACCACATCGCCGCCGATGACCGTGGGCAGGACACGGGGCGGGAGGTCTTCCTCCAGGCCGAGGCGATCTTCGGCAGCGACGACGTGACACGGGCCGAGTTCGCCTCCTGGCTGCACTTCGCGGCCAAGGCGACCGGCCACGAGGAGTACGCCGAGGGGCTCGCGAAGGCCGAACCGGGCATGCCGTGGCGGACGGTGTGGGCGTGGTGGCGGCCCGCCAACTGGTTCGTGGCCCACCCGAGCCTGAACGGCGACTACTACCAGGTCCACCGGCGTCTGCACGAGGGTCGGCTGCTCATCGAGGTGGCGACGGACTGGCGCGGCTGTCTCTGGCTCGACGCGGAGACGGGGGACCGGGTGAGGCTCCGGGGCGAGGAGAAGCTGCCGGAAGCGCCCTTGTCACGGGAGGCTCTCGACGCACCCGAGCTGAACGAATGGAACCTCACCGCACCGGAGTGCTGGGAGGGTGCGTTCGCGGTCGCCGCCGAAGGCGGCAGGACCCGCCATCTCGTCCAGAGCGCCTCGGGCCTGGCGGTGGTCGAGACGGACGCGGAGGTCCTGCGGGACTGGCCGCGCGGCGAAGGCATCGACGGCGGCTCCGCCGACGAGGCGCTGCCCGAGACCGAACCGGAGGTACGGCGGCCGCAGGGCCCGCTCACCGCGGACCGGGTGGACGACGCCTTCGGTGAGCGGTATGTGCTGCGCATACCCGAGAGCGAGCTGCCCGCGGGGCTCGAACACCCGGGCAGCAGGCGCTTCTTGAGGGACGTCGGCCTGCCCACGATGTGGTTGTGCCACGGCGCCGAGTACGAGGCCCGACGGCCCGAGGCCATGCGTCCACCGACCGACGAGGAGCTGCCGGGTGACGGCCTGCCCGAGGGGGTGACCGCCTCGGACCTGATCACCTTCGGCACGGTCGACTACGGCGACCTGTATCTGCACCGCCACGACGGGTCCGTGCACATCTGGAGCCGCCTGGACGGCCTGACCGACAGGACACTCGTGCGGCTCGCCCCGGACCTCGATGTCTTCACCCGCGTCCTGGAGGCCGTCTACCGCTACAGCAACGCCTGCTGGCACCCCTACCTGGTGGAGGGCGGCCAGGACGCGGTGGCGGAGGTGTTCATGGACGAGATCGACGAGCTGTCCCCCGGCCTCTTCGACCGTGAGACGCCCTGCGGCGAGGTGTGGAGCTGGCTCTACGCCGGGATCACCGAGCTGGGCGTGGACGGCTTCTAGCCACCTCCGGCCGCGATGAACAACGCCTGGTTGTACGTCTAGGGTGGCGGGGGTGGACCTCAACGCCGTACGCACCTTCGTCGCCGTCGCCGACGCCGGGCAGTTCCAGAAGGCCGCCGTGGACCTGGCTCTCACTCAGCAGGCCGTGTCCAAGCGCGTGGCCACCCTGGAGCGGGAGATCGGGGTGCGGCTGCTGACGCGCACGCCGCGCGGGGCCGGGCTCACCATAGACGGGCAGGCGTTCCTGTCCCATGCGCGGGCGCTGCTGCAGGCGGAGGAGCGGGCGCGGGCGTCGGTGCGTCCCGGGAGCCGTGCCCTGCGGATCGACGTGGTCGGCAGACGGGTCGCGCTGGCCGGGCACCTGCGCGACTTCCATCGTGCGCACCCCGAGATCGCCCTCGACATCGTGACGCTGCCCGGCGCGGAGGAGGCCCTGGCGGCCGTCCGGGACGGCGCCATCGACGCCACGTTCCGGGCGGTCGCCATGCCGGGGCAGCGCATCCCGGACGGCATCGAGTTCACGCCGGTCCATGACGAGCCGATCCATCTGTTCACCGGCCCGGCCCATCCGTTCGCCCGTGCCGCCTCGGTCTCTCCCGCCCAGCTGGCCGGCCACCGGATCTGGATGCCGGGCAACGTGCCCGGCGCGGAGTGGACCGCGTACTACGACGCGCTCGCCGCCGACTTCGGGCTGACCATCGAGGCGACCGGCCCCAACTTCGGGGTCGAGGCCCTCATCGACACGATCGCCGCCTCCTCGACCCTGGCGACCTTCCTCGGCACCCAGACTCCCCTCGTCTGGCCGGCCGGCTACGACATGCGGCTGATCCCGCTGCGCGGCCCGACGCCGGTCTACCCGCACTCGATCCTCTGGCGCGCCGACAATCCGCACCCGGCGCTGACGGCGGTGCGGGAGCACCTGGCCTCCGTCCACCACGAGCCTCCGGAGGGCGAGGTCTGGGCACCGCAGTGGGCGTACCGCGCTACGAACGGCTCCTCAGGTCCGCGCTGACCGCCGCCGAGACGACCCGGTCCCATTCGGCGGCGGTGAACAGGCCCTCGGCCGGCCAGGTTCCGGCGAGCGTGCGAACCGCCGCCACGAAGCCGCCCGACGACGCGAAGGGCGCCTGCTCCCAGAGGACGTCGAGGAAGGTCAGGCCGTCGCCGCGAGCCCGGTTCGGTACGCCGGAGTCGCTCGTGCCGAACACGACGAGGGGTTCGGCTCGTCTGGAGTAGGCGTGGTAGCGGGCGTCGTCGGCGAGGTGGAAGGGGGCGAGGTTGAGGCCGTGGGTCGTGAAGTGCTGCGGGCGGCCAGCGGGGCGGGTCGCGTCGGCGAGATCGCCCCGCAGCGTGAAGTCCTTGTAGAAGGAGAACGTCCGGAACCGCGTCGCGTCGCTGCGCACGACCAGCAGCAACGGCCCGTGGAAGACCGACCGCACACCGGGATCGTCCAATGCTCGCTCGATGCGCAGACGGTAGGGCGCGGTGACGCTGACCCGGTCGCCGCGCACCCAGTCCGGCTCAGGGTGAGGTACGTGCCGGGCGTCGCCGCGACCCGTTGCCGTACCCCGTTGACCGCGACCGTGAAGCCGCCCGTCGCCCAGGAGGGCACCCGCAGCTTCAGGTCGAGCCTGCCGCCGCCCTCCCGGAACGTCAGCGTGCGGACCCCCTCGGCCGGGAAGTCGCTGCTCTGCTCGATGACGAGACCCCGCTCCGGCCGGCGCAGCGTCGAGGCGAGGTACAGGTTGACGTACGCGCAGAAGTTCACCTGGAACGCCGACGGCACTGCGAACTTCGGCACCCCGGTGGCCCTGGGCGCACCGCTGGCCTCGGCGTCGGGCGAGCAGGCCGGCTAGACGGACCAGGCCCCGAGGAGGGCGGCGATGCCGAGGACCCCGACGGTTCCCAGCAGCGTGCCGAGCGTGGCGGTCCACATCCGGCCGACGCCCTGGCAGGCGTAGTGCATGCCCGCCGCGCCGAGGGTGACGGCCAGGCCGCCGGCGATCAGCGCGAACGGAGAGAAGACGAACGACGTCACAGCGGCGATGACGCCGAGGACGAGCGCGGTGGGCCCCAAGGCGACGGCGGGCGAGTCCTGCCGGGCCGCGACGATCGGATCACGCATGACCAGTACCCCCTGTTTTCTGAACACGTTCAAAGTATCACGGGGCCGTGAGATCGTCCCGTTCCCCCTCGGCCTGGGAGGGCTCGGTCCTGGGGACGTCCGGGTGCTGTTCCATGGCCGTGCGCTCCGCGGGTTCGTCGCGTTCGCCCTCGGCCTGGGAGGGGGTGTGCGAGTACAGCCAGCGGTCGTAGTCCGAGGCTCCGGTCTTCATGGCTGACCTCCCTGGGTCGCTGCTCTTCCATGCTGCTCCCGCGGAGTGGCGCCGACCAGTCGTCCTCACCTGGTGAGGCCGACGTCGTCGCAGGCCGCGCGGAGCTGCGGGGTGCAGATCTGGTCGACGGTGTAGAGGCCGGCGTTGACGAGGGTCTGCCTCAGGTTGTCGGCCGTCACCAGGTTCGGGGTGAGCAGGGTGGACGGGATGTCCTTGGTGGTCGGGCTGTCGATCGTCGTCGTGGAGGCGTCGCGGGCTCCCTCGCCTCGCCCCACGGCGACGGCCATGGCGGCGGCTGCCGCGGCCTCCTTCTCGAACGGTTTGTAGACCGTCATGTACTGCTCGCCCTTGACGATGCGCCGTACGGCCTCCAGGTCGGCGTCCTGGCCGGTGATCGGCGGGAGGTCCTCGACGCCGGCCTTCTTGAACGCCGAGATGACACCGGCCGCGATGGCGTCGTTGGCCGCCAGGACGCCGTCGATGCGGTCCGCACCGAGGGCGGAGATCGCGGCGGTCATGTTGGCGTGGGCGTTCTGCGGGCTCCAGCCCGCCGTCTCGTAGGACCGGGCGATCTTCGCCTTGCCCGAGATGACGGACATCGCGCCGTCGCGGAACCACGCCGCGTTGGCGCTGCTCGGATCGCCGTTCATCATCACGACGGTTCTGCCCCTGCCCCGCTCCGCCATGGCCTTCAGCAGCGCCTCGCCCTGGAGCCGGCCGACCTGTGCACCGTCGAAGCTGACGAAGCCGGAGATCGGGCCTTCAGCGAGGCGGTCGTACGCGATGACCGGGACGCCCGCCCGCCGCGCCTCCTGGATGGAGGAGCGCACCGCCCTGCTGTCGGCGGGGTCGAGGATGAGGACCTTCGCGCCGTTGGTGATCATCGAGATCATCTGCTGCCGCTGCCGCGCGGCGTCGTTCTCGGCGTTGGCGTAGACCATCGTGCAGTCGGGGCACAGCTCCTTGAGCCGCTGCTCGATCAGGGGCTTGTCGGAGTGCTCCCAGCGCGGGGTGACCCGGTTGGGGAGGAGCAGGCCGACCGTGAAGCTCTCCGAGCCCCCTCCGTCGTCCTCGCCGCAGGCCGTCAGGAAAGCCGCCATGAGGCCCGCGACGAGCGCCGCGATCACGTGCAGCGTACGGGTTCTCATCGCAGCTCGCCTCGTTCCGTTCAGCGACTCGGCTCGGCGGGGGCGGGATCGTCCCGGTCCACGGTGACCTCGCTCCACACCTGCTTTCCGCCCGCGACCGGCACCGAGCCGCAGGAGTCCGACACCGCCTCGACCAGGAGCAGCCCCCGGCCGCCCGTCGACTCCCAGTCCACGATCACCGGCTTGGCGGGGGCGCGCGGCGAGGAGTCGCTCACGCAGACCCGGACCCGGTCCCCGCGGAGCATCAGGTCGAGGCGTACGGAGCCCTGGGTGTGCACCAGGGCGTTGGTGACCAGTTCGGACACGACGAGCAGCACCGCGTCGGCCGCGTCCTCGACGTTCCACCGGCGCAGGGTGCGCGCGGTGAAGCGCCGGGCGTGCATGACGGCGTCGGGCAGTCGCCACACCACCCAGCCGGCCCGGATCGGCCGGGTCTTCATGCCGTCGTAGCGCAGCAGCAGCAGCGCCACGTCGTCCTCGCGCCGGCCGATGTCGCCGAGCAGCGCGTCGGCCATCCGGGCCGGATCCGCGGGGTCGGCGGCGGCGAGCGCGACGCGGGTGCGCTCCATGCCCACGTCCAGGGGCAGGTCGGCGGCCTCGACCAGACCGTCGGTGACCAGGGCGAGCACGGTGCCGGGGGTCAGGGCGAGCGCGGTCATGGGGAACTCCGCCTCGGCGAGCACCCCCAGCGGGGGTCCGCCCTCGACCTCCACCTCCTCGGTACGGCCGTCGGGGTGGCGCAGCAGCGGGGAGAGGTGTCCGGCGCGGACGACCAGGGTGTTGCCCTCCTCCATGTCGAGTTCGACATAGCAGCAGGTGGCGAAGAGGTCGGTCTCCATGCCGACGAGGAGGCGGTTGGCGTGGGAGACGACCACGTCGGGCGGGTGTCCCTCGACCGCGTACGCCCGGACCGCCGTACGCATCTGGCCCATGATCGTCGCGGCTCCGGCGCTGTGTCCCTGCACGTCGCCGATGACCAGCGCGACCCGGTCCTCGGACAGGGCGATGACGTCGTACCAGTCGCCGCCCACCTGAAGCCCGCGTCGGGCGGGCAGGTAGCGGGCGACGGCGGTGCCGCCGGGGAGTTCGGGCAGCCGCCGGGGCAGCAGGCTGCGCTGCAGCATCGTCGCGAGTTCCTGCTCGGCGTCGTAGGCGTGCGCCCGTTTGAGGGCCTGGCCGATCAGGGCCGCGGTGGCGGTCAGCAGGGATCGCTCCTCGGGGATGAACTCGTGCGGCTGGTCCCAGCCGACCAGGCACACCCCGGCGACCCGGCCCTTGGCCGGGAGCGGCAGGACGGCCAGGCCTCCGGGGCCGATGCCGGCGAGTCCGGGTTCGAGGGCGGTACCGGCCGGCCAGAGGTCCATCCGGCCGTCGCGCAGGGCCAGTTGGAGGGTGGGCAGGGCGCTGACCGGGGCGTCGGGCCACTCGGCGCGCCACTGGGCGCGCCACAACTGCGGCCAGGCGTCGGGCTGGGGCGGATCGAGCAGGGTGACCACGAGCCGGTCGTCCCGGACGTCGGCGAGCGCCACCCGGTCGGCGCCCAGCGGCTCGCGCAGCGCGGCGACGGCCACGTGGCCGACGTCCCGGACCGTCGCGGCGTCGTCGAGCACCGCGGTCAGCCACTGGATCCGGGAGACGTCGTCGGCGCTGCGGCTCTTGACCGAGGTGGCCGTCACCACGCCCAGCACCTGCTCGGGCTGCTCGTCGGTGTGCCCCAGCACCCGGCAGATCAGGCTGAGCCAGCGCATCTCCCCGGTGGGGCAGCGGACCCGGAACTCCAGTTCCCGTCGGCCGGGCGCCTGCGCGGACGGTTCCAGGACCGACATCAGCGCGGGCATGTCCTCCGGGAGGGCGTGCGCGAGCAGGGTGTCGGCCTTGCCGTCGAAGTCCTCGGGCGTGGTGCCGACCAGTTCGAGCAGGGTGCCGTCGGCCTCGATCAGGCCGGTGTCCGGGACCAGGACGAAGGTGCCGACGCGCAGGCTCCGCAGGGCACGGCTCAGCAGGAACGGCTGCGGGGGCCGGCCGGACTCGGCCAGCAGCAGGCCGGCTGCGGCATCGGCGTACCGCTCCAGGAAGCGCTGCTGTCCGGCGTCGAAGCCGTCGGCGGAGGCGCCCACGACGACGAGGCAGCCCAGCCGGGTGCCCTCCCGCTCCAGGGGCAGCGCGCCGAGCGAGGCCGACCTGGCGCGCGGGGGCGTGGGAGCGCCCACGGGGTAGGAGGCGAGGGCGGCGGCGTTCAGCCACAGCGGGCGGTCGGTGCGGAAGGCGTGGGTCGCGGCCGAGCCGCCCGCCACGGACAGCCGCTCCGGCAGCCGGTACTCGTGGGTGGCGCCGACCGTTTCGAGCAGCTGCAGTTCCTCGTCCCCGGCCGTCGGCGCGTAGACGGCGGCCAGCGCGGCACCGGCGAACGCCAGAGCGCGGTCGCTCGTGGCGGCCCCCGGCTCCGTAGGCGGTGAACCGGTGCCCGCGGTGCCGACCTCCCATGCCCCCGGCGCCGAAACTCCGGTCCGGGCACGGCCGTCGTGCGGCATGTCCGCGCCTACCTCCCGTCCGTGCCGGAGGTGCCGAAGGGGATCGGGGCACCACCTCCCGCCGCCCCGGTCGCTTCCACCCACCAGAATCGCATATATGGAGAAGCCAGACATATCAGCCTGCGGCTTCCTCGTCGCTTCCTCGACCGTTCCGCGCCGGTTCCCAGCCGGCCGCACGCCGGTCCGGCGCCGCGGCGGCCCGCTCCCCGGGGCGCCTTCGCTGCGTTCGCCGATCCCCCCGGCCGGTGTCAGACTGACCACGTGGTCGTCCTGCCACGTCCAAGAACCCGGCCCTTGCGCCTGGGGTGGCCCCGTACCCGCACACGCGTCCTCGACACCATGAGCGCCTCCTCGCCACGCCGGGCGAAGGACAAGGGAGGTCTCTCACATGAAGGCCCGCATCCGGAGCGCGGTGCTCGCTCTGACCGCCGTTTCCACGGCCGCGGCCGTCGGGGCCTGCGGGGCGGGCGGGGGGAGCGACTCCGCGGAGGGTGACGCACCGGTGATCGGGGTGCTGCTGCCGGACGCCACCACGGCGCGTTGGGAGACCCGGGACAAGCCCCTGCTCGAAAAGGAGATCAAGGAACGGTGCCGTGACTGCACGATCGAGCAGGCCAACGCCAAGGGCGATGTGGCCATGCAGCAGGAGCAGATGAACTCGATGATCACCAAGGGCGTCGACGCGATCCTGCTCGTGGCGGTGGACGGCAGGTCGCTCGCCGCCTCGGTCAGGAAGGCGGTGGAGGCAGACGTCCCGGTCATCGCCTACGACCGCCTCGCCGAGGGCCCGATCTCCGGTCATGTCTCCTTCGACGGCGAGGAGGTCGGCCGGCTCCAGGGCACGGCGCTGCTGAAGGCCATGGGCGACGAGGTGCCGGGCGCCCAGATCGTCATGATGAACGGCGACCCCATCGACCCCAACGCGGTGCTCTTCAAGAAGGGAGCCCTGTCCGTGCTCACGGGGAAGGTGCGGATCGGCAAGGAGTACGACACCCTCCAGTGGCGGACCGAGTCCGCCAACCTGAACATGTCGGCCGCCATCTCCGCCCTCGGCGTCGACAACATCCAGGGGGTCTACGCCGCCAACGACGGCCTCGCCGCCGGCAGCATCGCCGCGCTCAAGGCGAACAAGGTGGACCCGGTGCCGCCGGTCACCGGGCAGGACGCCGAACTCCGTGCCGTGCAGCGCATCGTCGACGGGGAGCAGTACATGACCGTCTACAAGCCCTTCGAACCCGAGGCGGCGGCCGGCGCCGCCATGGCCGTGGCCGCGGCCCGCGGGGAGAACCTCGAGCGGGTCGGCAAGGACGAGGCGACGACGCGCGGTGGGCGACGGGTTCCGGCCGTCATGCTCACCCCGGTCTCCGTGACCGTCGGCAACATCAAGGACACCCTGGTCAAGGACGGGGTGTACACGATCCGGCAGATCTGCACCCCCGAACTCGCGGCCGCCTGCGCCGCGGCCGGGCTCACCTGACATCCGGTCCCCCGTCCGGATGCCGAGCCGGCGCCCGGATCCATGGGAAGGAGATCGTCTCCGTGTCCGCTCCCCCACTGCTGGCCCTGCACGGCGTGTGCAAGCGTTACGGCGCCGTGGAGGTCCTCGTGGACATCGAGCTGGAGATCCACGCCGGCCAGGTCGTCGCCCTGCTCGGCGACAACGGGGCCGGCAAGTCCACGCTGATCAAGGTGATCTCCGGCGTCACGCCTGCGGACAAGGGCGTCATCGAGTGGGAGGGCCGTACGGTCCACATCAGGCGCCCGAACGACGCCCGCGATCTCGGTATCGCCACCGTCTTCCAGGACCTCGCGCTGTGCGGGAACCTCGACGTCGTCGGCAACCTCTTCCTCGGGCGGGAGATCCGCAGGTTCGGGTTCCTCGACGAGATGGAGATGGAGCGCCGCACCCTCCAGCTGCTGGGGCAGCTGACTAGGGGCGTCCCGGAGCTGCGCGCCCCGGTGGTGTCGCTGTCCAGCGGTCAGCGGCAGACGGTCGCCATCGCCCGTTCACTCCTCGGCGACCCCCGGCTGCTCCTCCTGGACGAGCCGACCGCGGCGCTGGGGCTCCAGCAGACCACCGAGGTGATGGACCTCGTCGACCAGCTGCGCGACCGCGGCCTGGGCGTGCTGCTCATCAGCCACAACATGGGCGACGTCAAGGCGCTCGCGGACCGGGCCGCCGTGCTGCGGCTCGGGCGCAACAACGGCTTCTTCGACGTGAACACCGCCTCCCAGGAACAGATCATCTCCTCCATCACCGGGGCGACGGAGAACACGCCCCGTCGGCCGGCCCACCAGGAGGCGGGATGGTGAAAGGGACGCGCGACCGGGCGGACGACCCGCAGGCCGAAGCCGCCGCATCCGACCCCGAGGCCCGGCCGGGGGATCGCCGACAGGCCGTCGCTCGTGCCATGGAGGGCTGCGCCCGTGCCCTGGAGGGCGGGGTCGCCTTCTCCCGGCGCAAGCTGCGGGCCGGCGAGCTGGGCTCCCTGCCCGTCGTCCTCGTCCTCGCCGTCGTCTGGATCACCTTCCAGTCCCTCAACGCGAACTTCCTCTCGCCCCGCAACCTGTCCAACATCAGCGTGGACATCGTGGGCACCGGCCTGATCGCGGTCGGCATCGTCTTCGTGCTGCTGCTCGGCGAGCTCGACCTGTCGGTCGGTTCGGTCAGCGGGCTCGCGGCGGCCGTCTTCGCCGTGCTGAACGTGAACAACGGCGTGCCCGAGTGGCTCGCCCTAGTCGTCGCGGTGCTGGCCGGCACGGCGGCGGGGACCGTGCAGGGCTATAGCTTCGCCAGAACCCGGGTGCCCGCGTTCGTGGTCACCCTCGCGGGGCTGCTGACCTGGAACGGCCTCATGCTCTACATCCTGGGGAGCAGCGGCACGATCAACCTCGACGAGACCGGAATCGTCGCCGACCTGACCGGCTACTACTTCACCAACGACGCCGTCGCCTACGGCCTGGCGGCGCTCTCCGTGGGCCTGGTCTTCCTGGTGTCCTACCAGGACCGGCGGCGCCGCACGGCCGCCGGCATGCCGCACCGCTCGCTCCAGGTCATCGTGGTGCGCACCGGAGGGCTCGCGGTGATCGCGTTCGTCACCGCGTATCTCCTCAACCGCTTCCAGGGTCTGCCGCTCGCCCTGCTGATCTTCCTGGTGGTGGTCGCCGGACTCGACATCATCCTGCGCCGCACGCACTACGGACGGCAGGTCTACGCCCTCGGCGGCGGGATCGAGGCGGCCCGCCGCGCCAGCCTCCGTGTGACGCGGGTGCAGACCGCGGTGCTCGCGGTGTCCGGCACGATGGCCGCCGTGGGCGGGCTGTTCCTCGCCTCGCGCATCACCTCGGTGAGCCAGAGCTCGGGGTCGGGCGTGCTGCTCCTGAACGCCATCGCGGCGGCCGTCATCGGCGGCACCAGCCTCTTCGGCGGGCGCGGCTCCACCTGGTCGGCGGTGCTCGGCATGCTCGTCATCCAGTCGATCGCCTCCGGCATGGCGATCACGGACACCCCCGCCGCCGTCCAGTTCATGATCACGGGCGGGGTGCTGTTCGCCGCCGTGGTCATCGACGCGTTGTCCCGCCGCTCGCAGGAGGCGCACGGACGGGCCTGACGCTCCCGAGCCCGGGCAGGGGGCTCCGCCGGGGCAGGCGGCCGCGCCCGGCGCACGCGATGCTTGAGGGGAGGGTGGCCGACGAGGACGGTGGGGAGGTGAGGGCCCGGTGTTCGCCGTCAACCCGATGGACAGCGACTCGGTGCTGGCGACCTTCGGCGCCCTCGGGGTCCTCGTGGTGATCTTCGCGGAGTCGGGTCTGCTCGTCGTCGGATTCTTCCTGCCCGGCGACACCCTGCTCTTCCCGGCGGGCGTGCTGTGCGCGGCGAGCGCCGACCAGGCGCCCCGGCTGATGCTGTGGCAGGTGCTGCTGTGCGCCGCGGTCGGTGCCCTCCTCGGGGCCCAGGTCGGCTTCCTGCTCGGACGGCACGGCGGGCGGGCCCTGCTGGCCCGCACCTCCAGACGCCGCGTCCGGGAGGCGGCGGCCCGGGCGGAGAAGCTGCTGGCCCGCTACGGCTATGGAAAGGCCCTGGTGATCGGCCGTTTCATCCCCATGGTGCGGACCGTCCTGCACCCGGCGGCCGGCGCCCTCGGCGTGCCCACCCGGACCTTCACCGTGTGGCAGATCGTCGGCGGCCTGCTCTGGTCGACGAGCCTGGTCATGGCCGGTTACGCCCTCGGCACCACCGTCCCCGACGCCGATGACTTCCTGCTGCCGCTGGTCGCCGTCGTCGTCGTGCTCTCCCTGCTGCCCCTGATCCCCGTACTGACCGAGGCGCGCCGCTCAAGGCGCGACCGCTGACGCCCGCTCAGCCGCGACCGACACCGGCGCCGACGCCGTACGACTCTCCGCTCGTTCGACCCATCGGACATCGTTCGAAAACCCTTGACGCTGTGCCACACCCCGGCTGACACTCTCGCAACACGACGTCACACAGCCGAAACGGCAGGGTGCCCTTGGCCGCGGCCCCGCCATGCCTCAGCAGGGAAAACCACATGCCGTACATCGCACGCGCCCGCGACCGCGTGAGACGCCGGGCGGGCCGACTCGCCGGGCTGACCGCCGTGTCGTTGCTGCTAGGGCTCGCCGCCCCCGCCCTCCCCGCACAGGCCGCCGCCACGACCGAAGCGGCGGAGGTCACCGACGGGCTCGCCCTCTGGTACAAGCTCGACGCCGCCTCCGGCAGCACGGTGACCGACGCCTCCGGCCACGGCCGGGACGCCACGGTGAACGGCACCGCGGACTGGTCGGGCACCGGCGAGGGGCTCGCCTTCAACGGTTCGGACACCTACCTCAAGGTGCCGAACGACGTCATGAAGGGCATGGCCGCGATCACCGTCTCGCTGGACGTGCGGATCGACGCCGCGCAGAGCACGCCGTACTTCCTGTACGGCTTCGGAAACTCCAGCGGCGGCAACGGCAACGGCTACCTCTTCACGACCGGCAACTCCCTGCGCACGTCCGTCGCCAGCGGCAACTGGTCGACCGAGCAGACCACCAAGCCGGCCGACTCCCACAACCTCACCCGCGCGGTCTGGAAGCACCTCACCTACACCCAGTCCGGCACCACGGGCGTGCTGTACGAGGACGGCGTCGAGGTCGGCCGCAACACGGCGGTCGGCATCACCCCGGGCTCGATCGGCTCCGGCACCACCACCGCCAACTACATAGGCAAGTCCGTCTACTCGGGCGACAAGCTGTTCAAGGGCCGCATCCGTGACTTCCGGGTCTACGACCGCGCGCTCGCCTCCTCCGAGGTCGAGCAGCTCGCCCTCCCCGTCGCCACCCAGGGCGTCGCCGACGACAAGGCCGCGCTGAGCCTCGGGGACACCACTGCCGTCACGGCCGACCTCGACCTGCCGAGGACCGGCACGGCGGGCGGCTCCTCGATCAGCTGGGCCAGCGACGCGCCGTCCGTGGTGTCGGCCACCGGCGAGGTGACCCGCCCGGCCGCCGGACAGCCCGACGGCCACGCCACACTCACGGCCACCCTGAAGAAGGGCACCGTCACCGACACCAGGACCTTCGAGGTCACGGTGCTCCCCGACTTCGACGACCGGACGGCCGCCGAACAGGCCGCCCAGGCCCTCACCGTGCACAACCTCGACGACGTACGCGGCAACCTCACGCTCCCGTCGAGCGGTTCCTACGGCACCGCCGTCACCTGGTCCTCCGCGCGGCCGGACGTCGTCTCGGCCGACGGTGTCGTCCACCGCCCCGCGCACGGCGACGGCGCCACCACGGTCGAGCTGACCGCCACCGTCACCAAGGGCGAGGCGAAGGCGACCCGCACCTTCACCGCGAAGGTTCCGGAACTGCCGAGGCAGGAGGCCCTCAAGGGCTACATGTTCAGCTACTTCACCGGTGAGGGCACGGCGGACGGCGAGCAGCTCTACGCCGCGCTCAGCAAGGGAGACGACCCGCTGAAATGGCGGGAGTTGAACGACGGCAAGCCCGTCCTGACCTCCACGCTGGGCGAGAAGGGCCTGCGCGACCCGTTCATCATCCGCTCCCCCGAGGGCGACAAGTTCTACCAGATCGCCACCGACCTCAGGATCTACGGCAACGGCGACTGGGACGCCTCCCAGCGCACCGGCAGCAAGTCCATCATGGTCTGGGAGTCCACCGACCTCGTCCACTGGACGAACCAGCGCCTGGTCAAGGTCTCCCCGGACAGCGCGGGCAACACCTGGGCGCCGGAGGCGTTCTACGACGCCAAGCTCGGCGAGTACGTGGTGTTCTGGGCGTCGAAGCTGTACGACAACGAGGCGCACTCCGGCGACACGTACAACCGCATGATGTACGCGACCACCCGCGACTTCTACACCTTCAGCGAGCCCAAGGTCTGGATCGACCGCGGCTACTCCGTCATCGACTCCACGGTGATCCAGCACGACGGCACCTACTTCCGCCTCTCCAAGGACGAGCGGAACAACACCTCCTCCACCCCCAACAGCAAGTTCATCTTCGAGGAGAAGAGCGACTCCCTCCTGGACCTGTCCTGGGACGCCGTCGCCGAGGGCATCGGCAAGGGCGCGATGAACGCCGCCGAGGGGCCGCTGGTGTTCAAGTCGAACACCGAGGACAAGTGGTACGCGTTCCTGGACGAGTTCGGCGGCCGGGGCTACATCCCCTTCGAGACGACCGACCTGGCCTCCGGGACCTGGACCCCGTCCACGGGCTACGACCTCCCGGCGAAACCACGCCACGGCACGGTGCTGCCGGTGACGCAGGCCGAGTACGACCGGCTGCTGCGCGCCTACCAGCCCGACCAGTTGGTGACCGGCGTCGAGGACGTGACGGTGAAGACGCGGATCGGTGCGGCACCGGTCCTCCCGGGCACCGTGATCGCCGAGTACGCCGACGGCGTCAAGCGCCCCGTCTCCGTGACCTGGGAGGACGTCCCGGCGTCCAAGTACGCGCAGGCCGGCGTCTTCACCGTGACCGGCAGCCTGCCCGACGGCACGGCGCTGCCGGTCCGGGCCGAGGTGACCGTCTCGGAGGAAGGCCCGGACGTCCCGGCCGACCTGCTCCTGCGGTACGACTTCGACGAGACGGACGGCAACATCGCCCGTGACGCGAGCGGACACGGCTACCACGGCACCTATGTCCGTACGCCCGACTTCGGCACGGGAGTCGAGGGCGGCTCGTTCAAGATGTCCGGTGCCTCCGACTCGCCGTACGTGAAGATCCCGAACGGCGTGCTGAGGAACGCCGACAGCGTCACCGTCTCGACGTACGCCAAGTGGAAGGGCGGCGACAGCTTCCAGTGGCTGTTCGGGCTCGGCCCCGACAGCGACAAGTACCTGTTCGCGACTCCCTCCAACGGCGGCTCCAGCCTCTACTCGGCGATCACCAAGGCGAGTTGGTCGGCGGAGTCGAAGCTGACGGCCGGCCGGCAGCTCACGCCAGGCGAGTGGCAGCACGTCACCGTCACCCTCGACGGCACGACCGGCACGATGGTCCTCTACGTGGACGGCATCGAGGCCGCGCGCACGACGACGACCATCAAGCCGTCCGAGCTGTACGACGCGAACAAGGACTACTCCGGCTACATCGGCCGGTCCCTGTACTCGGCCGACCCGTCCTTCGGCGGCGAGGTCGACGACTTCCGCATCTACGACCGGGCCCTGACGGCCGCCGAGGTCATGGAGCTCAGCGGCAACACGGCGGGCATCGCCAAGGCCACGCACCCGGCGTTGAAGGTCGACGCGCTCGTCGACAACGCCGGCGGCACGATCACGCTGCCGATGAAGGAGGGCACCGATCTCACGGCCCTCGCCCCGGAGTTCACCCTCGCCCACGGCGCGGCGATCAGCCCGGCCTCCGGCAGCGTGCAGGACTTCAGCAAGCCGGTGACGTACGAGGTGACGGGCTCGGACGGGAAGAAGCGCACCTGGACGGTCTCGGCGCTGATCATGAAGAGCCCGGTGCTGCCCGGCCTCAACGCCGACCCGAACATCGTCCGCTTCGGCGACACCTTCTACATCTACCCGACGACCGACGGCTTCGAGGGCTGGAGCGGTACGCAGTTCAAGGCGTACTCGTCCACGGACCTGGTCCACTGGAAGGACCACGGCGTCATCCTCGACCTGGGCCCGGACGTCTCCTGGGCGGACAGCAGGGCGTGGGCGCCGACGATCGCCGAGAAGGACGGGAAGTACTACTTCTACTTCTGCGCCGACGCCAACATCGGTGTCGCGGTGTCCGACTCGCCGACGGGGCCGTTCAAGGACGCACTGGGCAAGCCGCTGCTCAAGGCGGGCCAGTTGAGCGGCCAGATGATCGACCCGGCGGTCTTCACGGACGACGACGGGCAGTCGTACCTCTACTGGGGCAACGGGCACGCGTACGTGGCGCCCCTGAACTCCGACATGACCTCCATCGACACCTCCAAGGTCAAGGACATCACCCCGAGCGGCTACAACGAGGGCACCTTCGTCATCAAGCGCAAGGGCACCTACTACTTCATGTGGTCGGAGAACGACACCCGGGACGAGAACTACCGCGTCGCCTACGCCACCGGCCCCTCCCCCACCGGCCCCTGGACCAAGCACGGCGTGATCCTGGAGAAGGACCTCTCCCTCGGCATCAAGGGCCCCGGCCACCACTCCGTCGTCCACGTCCCCAACACCGACGACTGGTACATCGTCTACCACCGGTTCGCCATCCCCGGCGGCGACGGCACCCATCGTGAAACGACCGTCGACAAGCTGGAGTTCGACGCCGAGGGCATGATCAAGAAGGTCGTGCCCACGCTCACCGGCATCGACCCGGTGACCGTGGTGCACGCCGGTCCTGACGGCAGCGGGAAGGAAGGCGACGCGATCCCGCTGAACGGCACCGTCTCCGGTGCGGGCGGCCCGAAGTGGACGGTCGAGGCAGGCGCACCCTGCACGGTCGCCGACCCCGGGGCCGCCCGGACCACGATCACCTGCGCCGACAACGGCACGTACGACGTCACCCTCACCGGCGGCCGCGGCAGCGACACGGCCACCGTCGACGTCGCCAACGCGGCACCGGCGATCACCTCGGCCACCGGCCCGAAGTCGGCCGTCTCCGTCCGCCAACGCGCCACGGTCACCGCCGACTTCGGCGACGCGGGCACCCGGGACTCCCACACCTGCACGGTCGACTGGAAGGACGGCGCGGCTCCGGCCGACGGCACGGTCACCGGCAGCGTGTGCCGCGCCGAGCACGTCTACACCAAGGCCGGCATCCACCGTCCGGTGATCAAGGTCACCGACGACGACGGCGCCTCGGACAGCTCCGCGCTGCCCGAGCTGATCGTCTACGACCGCGGCGCGGGTCCCGCGCTGGGCGCCGGTGTGATCACCTCCACGGCCGGCGCGTACCCGGCCAGTCCGGCTGTCACCGGCAAGGCGGCCTTCTCCTTCGCCGTCGCGTACGGCTGGGGCGCCGCTGTCCTCACGGGCAAGGCCGCCTTCGATTTCGGCCCGGCCAAGCTGAAGTTCCGCTCCACCGGCTCCGACTGGCTGGTGATCACCGGCTCCCGGGCGGTCTACCAGGGCTCCGGGACCGTCAACGGCAGCGGTGGCTACGGCTTCCGGATCACGGCGACGGACGGCCCGGACACCTTCCGCATCAAGATCTGGAAGAAGTCCACCGGTGACGTCGTCTACGACAACCTCACCGGCGCCAGGACGACGGGCGTCGTCAAGATCGCTGACAACCCCGGAGGCCGTGAGGGGTAACCCTTAGGCCTGCTCCGGACGTTCCCTGGTTCCGTCCCTGATTCCGGTCCTGAACCGTTGTGGCCACCCTCGGCCCGCTGTGAAGCTCGTCGAGGAGTGGCCACTCCTGTGTTCCGTGGTCCGAGAAGTATCAGGAGTACCAGGAGGAACTCTGTGCAGCCGTTGACGAAGGCGCTCACCGGGGCGCTCACCGCCGGAGTGCTGGCGGTCGGCGCACTGGTGGTCGGCCCGGGCGTGGCGGACGCCGGCACGCCGGACCGCTTATCCGCCGGCCCCTCGGCGACGCCCGCCGGCCGGATCGACTGGACGCCGTGCCCCGAACATCCCACGGCCGAGTGCGGCACCCTCAGGCTGCCGGTCGACTGGGCGAACCCGGCGGGCGATAAGTTCGACATGGCGGTGGCGCGGCGCAAGGCGACCGACCCGGACCGTCGGATCGGCGCGCTCCTGGTCAATCCGGGCGGGCCGGGCGACCCGGGCGTGGGCTTCGCCCTGACCCGCGCGCCCGCCCAGTTCAGCAAGGAACTCCAGGCCAAGTTCGACATCGTCGGCTTCGATCCGCGAGGTGTCGGACTCAGCCAACCGGTGAAGTGCTCGACGGAACTGCTCGGCCGGGCGCCGTCCCCGTACCCCCGCAACCAGGCGGAGTTCGACCGACTGGCGGCCTACAACCGGGAGTTGCGCGAGGACTGCCGACGGCACAGCGGCCCGATCTTCGACCACGCCGACACTCTGGGCGTCGTCCGGGACATGGAGGCCCTGCGCAGGGCACTGGGCGAGAAGAAGCTCAACTACTTCGGCCACTCCTACGGCACCCTGATCGGCGAGCAGTACGCGGAGCTGTACGGCGACCGGATCCGTGCCATGGCCCTGACCGCGAACATCGACCACAGCCTGGGCACCCGCGACTTCATGGTCTCCTCCGCGGCGGCCGCCGAGGACTCCTTCCACCAGTTCGTGAAGTGGTGCGAGCGCTCGCCGTCCTGCGCACTGCACGGCCGGGACGTCACCGCCGTCTGGGACCGTCTGCTCGCCCGGGCCGACCGGGGCGAGATCCAGGATCCGGCGAACCCGGGCCAGACGCTCTCCGGGAACGACATCAGTTTCTTCGCCTTCCGGTACAAGTTCTACGGCCCGGACTACGACGAGCTCGCCGACCATGTGGCCGCACTCGAAGCGCAGACGGGGCCAAGTCCCCGCGCCGAACCCGAGCCGAGTACGTCGGGGGCGTCTGCCGCCGAGGACGCCGAGCAGCGGACAACGGCCGAGCCCTTCGCCGCGGTGTTCTGCCAGGACTGGCGCATCCGGCCCAAGGACCACAAGGAGTTCGCCCGTCTGACCGCGGCCGAGCTGCGCGCGGCACCGCACATGCGTGGCTCACCGCGTGTCCACGCCGCGATGGCCGGATGTGTCGGCTGGCCGGACGAGGTGAACAACCCGCAGCACCGCCTTCGCATCACCGGAGCCCCCGAGATCCTCATGCTGCACTCTCGCCACGACCCGGCGAACAACCACGCGTGGGCCACCAACGTGCACCGGCAGACCCGCGACACGACGGTGCTGCTCACGTACGAGGGCGCGGGGCACAGCGTCTACGGGCGCAGTGACTGCACCCGCGGAGCGGTGGACGACTACCTCATGGCCCTGAAGGTTCCGCTGGACGGCAGCAGCTGCCCCGCGGCCGGTCCGGGCGCCTGACCCACCCGTGGGAGCGCCTCGGCGGCGGTGTCGAAACCGCCGTGAAGCCGAGCGGAAGCCGGCTCCTCGCACGCTCCGAGGCGTCTCCCACGACCGGCGGCTTCTCGGGCTGCTCGTCCGGCCACAGCCCCTCCACGAGCCGCCCCGTGCCGCAGTCGGCTCGCGGCTCCCCGGCGAGCAGCGCGAGCAGCCCGCGCAGACGGGGCGCCGTGATCTCCCTGCCCCGGTGGGAGACGGACGTCAACAGCGTCAGCTCGATGGTCACCCGAGCAGCGTAGTCAGAAGATCGAGTGCAACCCTCTCGCAACGTCGCCCGTGCTGCCCTTGCTGCCATGTATGAGGAGACCCCGCGTGTCGAGCTCACCCCCGCTGCCGCCGACCTGCTGCGCCGTCTGCACGCGACGCACGGCCCGCTGATGTTCCACCAGTCCGGCGGCTGCTGCGACGGCAGCGCGCCGATGTGCTACCCGGAGGGCGAGTTCCGTACCGGCGGCTCGGACGTGCTGCTGGCGGAACTCCAGGTCGAGGGGGTGGCGGAGCCGGTGACGTTCTGGATGTCGCGCAGTCAGTACGAGGCGTGGAGCCACACCCGGCTGATCGTGGACGTCGTCGAGGGCCGGGGCAGCGGATTCTCGCTGGAGGCACCCGAGGGGGTGCGTTTCCTCACCCGTTCTCGCGTCGTCGGCGCCTAGCAACCCCGCAGGTCATCGCCGTCTGGTGCACTTCCCCTGAGTCCTGGGACATTTGACGAGACATCAGGGGGAGGAATCGTGACGCGTCGTCAGAAACGGTTCGGTGCCGCCAGAGCGGCCCTCACACTGCTCACGGCACTCGGTGCGCTGGCCGGTGCGGCCCTGACGGGGGCGGCACCGGCCGGCGCCGCGCAGGGCACCCCGATCGCGCCCGGTGTCGCCTACGACGAGTTCGACGTCCCGGCGGCCAAGGGCACGACGCACGCCCATGTCCTCACCGTCGACCTGCGCGATCCGCGGGTACGCCTCGACCTGCTGCACCCGGGCGCGGTCGCGGCACGGGCCACCGTCTCGCGGCAGGCCACCGACCAGGGTGCCGTCGCGGGCGTGAACGGCGACTTCTTCAACATCAGCGAGGCCCAGCACCCGGGCGTCCAGGTGACCGGCGCGAGCGTGGGACCGGCGATCGCGCGCGGCCGGGCACTGAAGGCGGCAGTGCCGAACGGCCAGCGGTTCGGGCCGGCGCTGCCGCCCGGCACGAGCACCGAGGACGTGGTGGGCGTGGGCATCGACGGGCGGGCCCGGATGGACGCCCTGAGCCTGGCCGGCTCGATCCGCACTCGGGAGGGCTCGCTGCCGCTGCGCGGGCTCAACCAGTACGCGCTGCCGGTGGGCTCCGTCGGGGCGTTCACCACCAAGTGGGGCGAGGTCTCCCGGGTCCGCGCCACCTGCGGCACGGACACCGACCGGGCGGCCCCGTGCAGCGCCGACACCTACGAGGTGACGGTCCGTCACGGCCGGGTCGTGTCGGCCGCCGACACTCCGGGCAGTGGTCCGATCGCCGCGGGCACGACCGTCCTCGTGGGCCGCGAGGCGGGCGCGCAGCAGTTGCGGAAGTTCTCGACGGGCGAGCGGGTGACGGTACGGCACCGACTGGTGGCGGCGAAGTCACATGTCCCGTTCCGCTTCGCGCTGGGCGGCTATCCGGTCCTCGACGACGGGCAGCCGTTGCCCGGCCTGGACGACCGGGCCTCGGCCGTACGGACGGCCGTGGGCATCGCGGACCGCGGCCGGCGGCTGCTGCTGCTCGCGCTGGACGGCGCGCCCGAGTACCGCACTGGCCTGACCGTCGCGGAAGTGGCGTCCGTGATGCGGGAGCTGGGTGCGGTGGACGCGTTCAGCCTGGACGGCGGCGGTTCGTCGACGCTGGTCGCCCGGGCGGCGGGGGCATCGGCGGTCGCCGTGCGGAACCATCCGTCCGACGGCGTGGAACGCCCGGTCCCCAACGGCATCGGGGTCTTCTCCACCGGCTGAGCCTCACGGTCTGAGGCTGCTGACGATGTCCGCCGTGGCCGTCAGACCGCTGTTGATGGTGGGCGCCATGCTCGTGCTGGCCAGGTAGAAGCCGAGCAGCAGGCACACCAGCGCATGGGTGATCTTCAACCCGCCGTTGCGTACGAAGATCACCGCCAGGATGAACAGCAGCAGCACCACAGAGATGGAAATGGCCATCGTCAACCTCCTCCGCCACGCCGCCTCGCCCGGTTCACGGCGTTCGGCCGTAAGTGTGGCGTAGCGGAGGGTTCGTCCGGGCGGCTGAGCCGTACTCCGAACGTGTGGTGTCCTGCCCGCCTAGGCCGTGCGGCGGGCGTCGAGGAAGGCCTCCAGGCCGGCGAGGTCGTCGGTGTTGAGGAAGTCGACGTCGGCGTCCAGCAGTTCGGCCCAGAGGGCGTCGCGGGCGGGTCCGGCGACGTCCGGGGTGGCCCAGAAGCGCACCTTCTGCCCTCGGGAGTGCGCCGCCCGGACGATGTCGCGCAGCTTGCGCCGCTCTGCGTCCGGGAAGGCGCCCACGCCGAGCCAGGTGAAGTTGAGCGTCCAGTTGTCGCTGATCAGCGGGACGAAGGAGGCGGGCGCGGAGCTGCCGAGGTCGGCGAGGCGGCCGTCGTAGAAGGCCCGGCGGACGCTCTGGGCCTCCATCGGCGTACGGGCCGCGCGGTCGCCGGAGATCACGGCGGTGACCGCGCCCGGGAACACTCGTCCGTGGGCGTACGTCGTGAACAGGTGCTTGTAGCGCCTCAGATGCCTGTCGAGTTCGAGGTACGTCGACGCGCCCTCGGTCTTGATGTCGACGAGGAGCTGGAGCGGCCTGCGGTGCCCCCGGTAGACGGAGCCGTGGTTCGCCCTGACGCGGGCGGCCAGCGGGTCGAGGTAGAGGGACTCCAGGGTGCGGGTGGGGTCGAGGTCCTCGGGGTCGTGGGCGACGAGGAGTTGGTCGCCGACGAGGTAGATGTCGGCTTCGAGGCTGCCGAAGCGGTGGTCGAGGGCGTCGAGGAGGGGACGCGAGTGCTCGTAATCGTTGTGGGCGTGGGCCCGCCACAACGGGCGCGGGCCGTGCCCCCGTTCGCCCGCGAGCGCTTCGGCGGCGGGCAGGGCGACCGTGCCCGCGAGGGCGGCGCCGAGGGTGGTGAGGGCTCTGCGACGGGTGGTGAGGGCCATGCTCTGCCTCCCTGGTGGGGCCGGACGGAACCGCTGTGAGTATGCGGTTCCGAAGGGCCCGAACAGCAGGGCTGTGCGGTGAGTTGGCCGGACTGCCGTCGTCCGTTCACTTCACCCCGGGCGTGCACACGGAAAAGCCCGCCCCAGGTCGGGCGGGCTTTCCGTGTGCTTCGCTCAGGTGTACGTCAGGGAGCCTGGAGCTCGACGAGTTCGGCCAGCGCGGCGCGGTGGGCGCCCGCCGTGCCGTAGGCGATGGAGTCGGCCTTGGCGCGCTTCAAGTAGAGATGGGCGGGGTGCTCCCAGGTCATCCCGATACCACCGTGCAGCTGCACGGCCTCCTCGGCGGCGTGCACGGCGACGGACGCCGCGTAGGACTGCGCGACCGCCACCGCCACGTCGGCGTCCTCGCCCGTCGCCAGCGCGTCGGCGGCGCCCCGCGCGGCCGCGCGCAGGTTGACGACCTCCAGCCACAGCTGGGCGAGCCGGTGCTTGAGCGCCTGGAAGCCGCCGACGGGCCGGTTGAACTGCTTGCGGTCCTTCAGATAGCGGACCGTCTCGGTCAACGTCCAGTCGGCGAGCCCGAGTTGCTCGGACGCGAGCAGTCCGGCCCCGGCGCGCAGGGCGCGTCGCACGGCGGGTTCGGCGTCGCCGAGCAGCCGTCCGGGCGCACCGTCCAGGGTGACCGTGGCCACGGGACGGGTCAGGTCCAGGGACGCCCGCGGGGTGACGGTCACCGCGTCGGCGTCCACCGCGTACAGTCCGCCGTCGTCCGCGGGCACGAGCAGCACGTCGGCGGCGGCCGCGTCCGCGACGCCGGTCAACTCCCCGTGCAGACGGCCGTCTTCATGGCGTACGACCTTGTAGGCGTCGCCCGGTCCGACGTTCAGCGCGACCGCGAGGGCGCCGATCCGCCGGCCGGTCGCCAGCTCGGCGAGCAGGCCCGCGTCGGTCTCGCAGGCGAGCAGCGCCTCGGTGGCCACGACGGCGCTGGTCAGATAGGGCACCGGAGCGACCGCGCGCCCCAACTCCTCGAGCACGACGGCGACTTCGCGGTGCGTGGCGCCCTGGCCGCCCCTGTCCTCCGGGATCAGCAGCCCGGCCAGGCCCATGCCGTCGGCGAGGGCCTTCCAGGCGGCCAGGTCGTGCGGGGTGTCCGACTCGGTGCGGGCGATGACGCCGGGCGCGTCGCAGTGGTCGGTGAGCAGGTCGCGTACGGCGGCCCGCAGCGCTTCCTCCTCCTCCGAGTAGAGCAGGTCGGTCATCGGGCGAGGTCCTTCCAGGCGACGTCCTTGTCGGTGCGCGGCTCGGCGGGCAGGCCCAGGACGCGCTCGGCGACGATGTTCAGCAGGACCTCGCTGGTCCCGCCCTCGATGCTGTTGCCCTTGGAGCGCAGATAGCGGTAGCCGGCGTCGCGGCCGGTGAAGTCCACGAGCTCCGGGCGGCGCATGGTCCAGTCGTCGTACAACAGGCCCTCCTCGCCGCGCAGTTCGACCTCCAGGCCGCTGATCTCCTGGTTGAGCCGGGCGAAGGCGAGCTTCATGCCGGCGCCCTCGGGGCCGGGCTGGCCGGCGACGAGCTGCTGGCGCAGCCGCTCGCCGGTGAGGCGGGCAACCTCGGCCTCGACCCACAGCTTCAGCAGCCGCTGGTGCAGGTCGTGGGTGCGCAGTTCGGGGCGCTCGCGCCACGTCTTCGAGATCGGGCCGATCATGCCGCCCTCGCGGGGCAGTCGCATGCCGCCTATCGCGACGCGTTCGTTGTTCAGCGTGGTCTGCGCGACCCGCCAGCCGTCGCCGATCGCGCCGAGGCGACGCGAGTCCGGGATGCGGACGTCGGTGAGGAAGACCTCGTTGAACTCGGCCTCACCGGTGATCTGGCGCAGCGGCCGGACCTCGACGCCCGGGTCCGTCATGTCGCACAGGAAGTAGGTGATGCCCGCGTGCTTGGGCACGTCCGGGTCGGTGCGGGCGATGAGGATGGCCCAGCGGGCGACGTGCGCGCTGGAGGTCCACACCTTCTGTCCGTTGACGACCCAGTCGTCACCCTCCCGTACGGCCCGGGTGCCCAGCGCGGCCAGGTCGGATCCGGCGCCCGGCTCGCTGAAGAGCTGGCACCAGACCTCCTCGCCGGTCCACAGCGGCCGCAGATAGCGCCGCCTCTGCTCCTCGGTGCCGTACTGGAGGATCGTCGGGGCGGCCATGCCGAGGCCGATGCCGATGCGCCGGGGGTCGTTGTCGGGCGCGCCCGCGGCCTCCAGCTCGGCGTCCACGACGACCTGGAGGGAGCGGGGCGCACCGAGTCCGCCGAGGCCCTCGGGGTAGTGCACCCAGGCCAGGCCGGCGTCGAAGCGGGCGCGCAGGAAGTCCAGTCGGTCGGTGCCGGCCGGCGGGTGGGCGGCCAGCAGCTCCGCGGTGCGGCGGCGCAGTTCGGTGGCGTCGGTCATGCCGCTCCTCCTTCGGTGAGTCCCGGGATCACGGCGACGCGGCCGGTGGTGACGCCGTCGGCGACGCGCTGCACTGCGGCCGCGGCAGCGCTCAGCGGGACGCGCTCGCTGACCAGCGGTTTGATGGCGCCCCGGGCGGCCAGCTCGGTGAGCTGTTCGTGGCAGTGCTGGATCAGCTTCGGATTCTTGGTGTTGTACAGGCCCCAGTGCAGGCCGAGGATCGAGTAGTTCTTCACCAGGGCGTGGTTGAGTGCCGGGCTGGGGATCGAGCCGCTGGCGAAGCCGACGACCACGATCCGGCCCTCGAAGGCGACGACCTTGGCGGACTGTGCGTAGGCCTCGCCGCCGACGGGGTCGTAGATCACGTCGGCGCCCCGGCCGCCGGTGGCCTCCTTGACTGCGGCGATGACGTCCTCGCCACGCCGGTCGATCACCACGTCGCAGCCCAGTTCCCGGGCCACGGCCGCCTTCTCGGAGCCGCCGACGACGCCGATGACGGTGGCGCCGGCGGCCTTCCCGAGCTGCACGGCCGCGCTGCCGACCCCTCCGGCGGCAGCGTGGACGAGCAGGGTCTCGCCGGCTTCCAGACCGGCCCGGCGGTGGAGGCCGAACCAGCCGGTCTGGTAGCCGATGTGCAGGGCGGCGGCCTCGGCGTCGTCCAGCGCTTCGGGCGCGGGCAGGAGAGCGGCGGCGTCCGCGACGGCGTACTCGGCGAAGCCGCCGTACGGCAGCGCCGGGTTGGCGAGGACGCGGCGCCCGTCCTCGGTCTCGCCGCAGATCTCCACGCCCGGCGTGAACGGCAGCGGCGGCCTGACCTGGTACTGGCCCCGGCACAGCAGCGCGTCCGGGAAGTTGATGTTCGCGGCGCGCACCTTCAGCAGGACCTGGCCGTCGCCGGGCGTGGGCGTCTCGACGTCGTCGAGCCGCATCACCTCGCTCGGCTCGCCGTTCTCGTGCACTTGCCATGCCTGCATGCGGTGCCTCCACGGGACTGCTTCGTCTGACCGGGGTCGCTACGCATACTAAGCGGTCGCTTGCCATCAGGGAACCGTCATTCGGCAACAGTCGGGTGCGTCACGACCGCTTGGGCCGCGCCCGCACATGCATCCGCTCCCCCTGCGGTCCGAACAGGCTGAGGAACTCCACCGGCCCCTCCCCCGTCGACCCGAACCAGTGCGGGACCCGGGTGTCGAACTCGACGGCCTCCCCCGCGGTCAGCACGATGTCGTGATCGCCCAGGACCATCCTCAGCTTCCCCGCCATCACATACAGCCACTCGTACCCCTCATGGGTCCGCGGTTCCGGCTCGACCTTCTCCTGCGGCACCAGCACCTTGAAGGCCTGGAGACCGCCGGGCTGCCGGGTCAGCGGCCAGTACGTGCGCCCGTGCCGCCGGATCGGCTCGGCCCGCACCCGGGGGTCGCGCACGGCGGGCGCGGCCACCAGTTCGTCCAGCGCCACCTCGTGCGCTCGGGCGATCGGCAGCAGCAGTTCCAGACTGGGCTTGCGCAGCCCCGACTCCAGTCTGGAGAGCGTGCTCACCGAGATGCCGGTCGCCTCCGACAGCCCGGCCAGCGTCGCACCCCGCTCCTTGCGGATCCGGCGCAGCCGTGGACCGACCTCCGCGAGCACCGCGTCCATCTCGTCGTCCTCACTCATGCCTGCCATTGCAGTTTCGGCAAACGTGTTTGTCAATGCGGTGGTGACCGCGCGACTGTCTCGGTGGAGGTGGTCACCATGACCGAGCACAACACCGGTGCGTACGAAGTGATCGTCGTCGGAGGCGGCGCCGCGGGCCTGTCCGCCGCCCTCGTCCTGGGCCGCGCCCGGCGCCGCACCCTGGTCGTGGATGCCGGCGAGCCCCGCAACGCGCCCGCCGCCCACATGCAGGGCTACCTGTCCCGGGACGGCATGCCGCCCGCCGACTTCCTGGCCGTCGGACGCGAGGAGATCGCACGGTACGGCGTGGAGCTGGTCCGCGACCGGGTGGTGGACGTCGAGCGCGGCGCGGACTTCGCGGTCACCCTGTCCGACGGCCGGCACCTCCACGCCCGGCGCCTGGTCGTCGCCACCGGCCTCAAGGACGAGCTGCCCGACGTCCCCGGCGTCGCCGAACGCTTCGGCCGTGACGTGCTGCACTGCCCGTACTGCCACGGCTGGGAGGTCCGCGACCAGGCCTTCGGCGTGCTGGCGACCACCGCGATGAGCGTCCACCAGGCGCTCATGGTGTCGCAGTGGTCGAAGGACGTGACCTTCTTCCTGCACCAGGTCCCCGAGTCCGACCTCTCGGACGACGACCTGCGCAGGCTGGCGGCGGCGGGCGTGAAGGTCATCCCGGTTGCGGTGGCCGGGCTTGTGATCGAGGACGACCGGCTGACCGGCGTACGCCTGACGGACGGCACGGTGCACGCACGCGAGGTCCTGTTCGTCGCACCCCGCGCGGTGCCGCAGACCGGCCTCCTGGAGAAGCTCGGCGCCGAGTTCCAGCAGACCCCCTTCGGCGCATATCCGGTGGTCGACCCGACGGGACTGACCTCGGTGCCGGGCGTCTGGGCGGTAGGCAACGCGATGGCCTTCGCCGAGCAGGTCGTCAACGCGGCAGCGGGTGGCTACCGGGCGGGGGCGTTCATCAACGGCGAGCTCCTCTTCGCCGACCTCGACGCAACCCCCTAGGGGCGCGGGGCCGTGCCGATATGCGGCTCCGCCGCGTGGGCGCGACCAGCCACAACGCGCCCGCGGACAAAGGACAGCCTTCGTCGGCGTGTGAACCGGCGGAGCGCGACGCACCATGGCTGCATGCTGCTGACCCGACTGGCCCAGGTGTCCCAGGAGATCGCCGCGACCTCGGCCCGCTCCCGGAAGACCGCCCTGCTGGCGGAACTCTTCCGGGACGCCGAGCCGGACGACGTGCCGATCGTCATCCCCTACCTGGCGGGACGCCTCCCCCAGGGCCGCCTGGGCATCGGCTGGAAGGTACTGAGCCGCCCGGTCGCCCCGGCCACCGAGCCCACCCTCACGGTGGCCGAGGTGGACACCCGCCTCACGGAGCTGGGCAAGGTGACCGGCACCGGATCCCAGGCGGAACGCACCCGTCTGGTGGGCGAGTTGATGGGCGCGGCCACGGAGAACGAGCAGCGCTTCCTGTTCGGCCTGATCACCGGCGAGGTCCGGCAGGGCGCCCTGGACGCCGTGGCGGTCGAGGGCCTGGCCCAGGCGACCGAGGCGCCGCCGGCGGACGTACGCCGAGCGGTGATGCTCGCCGGGTCGCTCCAGGCGGTGGCCGAGGCCCTGCTCGCCGAGGGCCCCGCCGCACTCGCCCGCTTCCGGCTCACCGTCGGCCGCCCGGTGCTGCCGATGCTGGCGCACAGCGCCTCGTCGGTGGCGGAGGCGGTCGAGAAACTCGGGGTCTGCGCGGTCGAGGAGAAGCTGGACGGCATCCGCGTCCAGCTGCACCGCGACGGCGACACCGTACGGATCTACACCCGCACCCTGGACGACATCACCGACCGCCTTCCCGAACTCACCGCCACCGCACTGGAGTTGAGGGGCGAGCGTTTCATCCTGGACGGCGAGGTCATCGCCTTCGACGCCGCGGGCCGGCCCCGCTCCTTCCAGGAGACCGCCGGCCGCGTCGGCTCCCGCGTGGACGTGGCGACGGCCGCGAGAGAGGTCCCCGTCTCCCCCGTCTTCTTCGACGCCCTGTCCGTCGACGGCCACGACCTGCTCGACCTGCCGTTCACCGAACGGCACGCGGAGCTGGCCCGGCTGGTCCCCGAGCCGATGCGGGTGCGCCGCACCCAGGTGTCCGGCCCCGACGACCTCGCGCGGGCCGAGGGCTTCCTCGCCGAGACCCTGGAGCGCGGCCACGAGGGCGTCGTCGTCAAGGCCCTCGACGCCTCCTACAGCGCGGGCCGCCGAGGCGCGTCCTGGCTGAAGGTCAAGCCCGTCCACACCCTGGACCTGGTGGTGCTGGCCGCCGAGTGGGGCCACGGCCGCAGGACCGGCAAGCTCTCCAACCTGCACCTCGGGGCCCGCACGGCGGACGGCGGCTTCGCCATGCTCGGCAAGACGTTCAAGGGGATGACCGACGCCCTGCTGACCTGGCAGACCGAGCGGCTCCAGGAACTGGCCGTGGAGACCAAGAGCTGGGGTGTGACCGTACGCCCCGAACTCGTCGTCGAGATCGCCTACGACGGCCTTCAGCGCTCCACCCGTTACCCGGCCGGTGTGACGCTCCGCTTCGCCCGCGTGGTCCGTTATCGCGAGGACAAGCGGCCGGAGGAGGCCGACACGGTCGAGACGCTGCTCGCCGCCCACCCGGAGGTGAAGCCATGACGTCGTCGCGGGGTAGGCACAGCGCCGGTCTGCTCCTCTTCCGCCGCACCGATGACGGCCTGGAGGTGTTGCTCGGGCACATGGGCGGCCCGTTCTTCGCCAAGAGGGACGCCGGGGCGTGGACGGTCCCGAAGGGCGAGTACGAGCCCGACGAGCCCGCCTGGGAGGCGGCCCGCCGTGAGTTCCGGGAGGAGCTGGGGCTGGCGCCGCCCGACGGGGAGGCCGTACCGCTCGGCGAGGTGAGACAGGCCGGCGGCAAGACCGTCACGGTGTGGGCGGTGGAGGCCGACCTCGATCCGGGGACGGCGACGTTCGGAACGTTCGTCATGGAGTGGCCGCCGCGCTCGGGACGGACCCAGGAGTTCCCGGAGCTGGACCGGGTGGAGTGGCTGGGCGTCGAGCGGGCGCGCGAGGTGATCGTCAAGGCCCAGGCGACGTTTCTCGACCGGCTGGCGGAGCACTCGGCCTGAGCGGCCGTACACGCGTTGCGGTAGCCACCGCCGCGCGGGAAGGTCGAAGCATCAGCCCGCTTCCAGGAGGTCGGTCATGCCCATCGCGACGGTGAACCCGGCGAACGGCGAGACGCTCAAGACGTACGAGGCCATGGGCGCCGAGGAGATCGAGCGCAGGCTCCAGCTCGCCGAGGCCACGTTCCGCACGTACCGGACGACCGGCTTCGTCGACCGGGCTCGTCTGCTGCTCCAGGCGGCGAGTCTCCTGGAGGAGGACCAGCAGGACGTCGCCCGGATGATGACGACCGAGATGGGCAAGCCCATCAAGCAGTCCCGCGCCGAGGTCGCCAAGTGCGCCAAGGCGATGCGCTGGTACGCCGACCGGGCCGAGGAACTGCTCGCCGACGAGGAGCCGCCCGACGCGGACGTGAAGGACTCCGGCGCCGCACGCGTCCGGGTGCGGTACCGGCCGCTGGGTCCGGTGCTCGCGGTCATGCCGTGGAACTTCCCCCTCTGGCAGGTGATCCGCTTCGCGGCGCCGGCGCTGATGGCCGGCAACGTCGGTCTCCTCAAGCACGCTTCGAACGTCCCCCAGACCGCCCTCTACCTGGAGGACCTGTTCCACCGCGCGGGCTACACCGAGGGCTGCTTCCAGACCCTGCTCGTCGGCTCCGGGCAGGTCGACGAGATCCTGCGCGACGAACGCGTCAAGGCGGCCACGCTGACCGGCAGCGAGCCGGCCGGCCGCGCTGTCGCCTCCACCGCCGGGGAGATGATCAAGAAGACGGTGCTGGAGCTGGGCGGCAGCGACCCGTACGTCGTCATGCCGTCGGCCGACCTGGACCGGGCCGCGCAGGTCGCGGTGACCGCGCGCGTGCAGAACACCGGTCAGTCGTGCATCGCCGCCAAGCGGTTCATCGTGCACACGGACGTCTACGACGCCTTCGCCGAACGGTTCGTCGAGGGCATGAAGGCGCTGAAGGTCGGCGACCCGATGCTGGACGAGACGGACGTCGGCCCGCTCTCCAGCGAACAGGGCCGTACGGACCTGGAGGAACTGGTCGACGACGCCAAGCGGGCCGGCGCGACGGTCCTGTGCGGCGGCCACGAGTTGCGCCGGCCCGAGCTGCCCGGCTGGTACTACCCGCCCACCGTGCTCGCCGACATCACCCGCGAGATGCGCATCCACCGCGAGGAGGCCTTCGGGCCGGTCGCCACGCTGTACCGGGCGAGTGACCTGGACGAGGCGGTGCTCATCGCGAACGACTCGCCGTTCGGGCTGAGTTCGAACGTATGGACGCGGGACGAGGCCGACGTCGACCGGTTCGTCCGGGATCTGGAGGCCGGAAGTGTGTACGTCAACGGAATGACGGCGTCCCATCCGGCGTTCCCGTTTGGCGGAGTAAAGCGGTCCGGTTACGGGCGTGAGCTGTCCGGGCACGGAATCCGCGAGTTCTGCAACATCACTACGGTTTGGCAGGGTGCGTGAGCGCCGCGCGGCTACGATCCCGGGTGTGAACCGCGAAGTTACTCTGCCGCTGATCGTCGACGACCGCGGGACCCTGCAGGTGGCTGCCGCCGATGTGAGCAAGCTGCTGCGAACCGTGGGTGGACGGTGGCTGCACCTCGTCGAGGCCGGGGAGGACGGGCTCGACGAGGACACGGTGGCGGCGCTGACCATCGAACTGGCGAAGCTCGCGGACCGGATCGACGTGGCGTGCATCGCGCACAGCAGCGGGACCGCGCCGTAGAGATGGCGGTTCGGACCCGTCTGCCGGTACGTCGTGGCTGGTCGCGCAGTTCCCCGCGCCCCTTGAGTGGGTTGCGGATGCCGACCTCGAGGGGCGCGGGGAACTGCGCGAGCAACCACGGAAGACCCGCAGCCCGCTTCGCGCAGAAACCCCCACGGCGCTACCGGATCGGCATCCCCGACAACGTACGGGCGATCACCAGCCGCTGGATCTCACTCGTCCCCTCGAAGATCGTGTAGATCGCGCTGTCGCGGTGCATCCGCTCCACGGGGTACTCCCGTGTGTAGCCGTTGCCACCGAGGATCTGTATCGCCTGGGCCGTGACCTTCTTCGCCGTCTCGCTCGCGAAGAGCTTCGACATCGAGCCCTCGGCCGCCGTGAACGGCTTCCCGTTGATCGCCATCCAGGAAGCACGCCACACCAGCAGCCGCGCGGCATCGATCTGGGTCCGCATCTCGGCCAGCTGGAAGGCCACGCCCTGGTTGTCGATGATGGGCCGTCCGAACTGCTCACGGGTCATCGCGTAGTCGAGGGCGACCTCGTACGCGGCACGGGCCGTGCCGACGGCCATCGCACCGACGGCCGGCCGTGAGGCCTCGAACGTGGCCATCGCCGCGTTCTTCACGCGCTCGCCCCCGCCCGCCGCCCTGGCCCGCTCACGCGCCCGCGCCAGCCTCTCGTCCAGCTTCTCCTTGCCGCCCAGCAGGCAGGAGCCCGGCACCCGCACGTTGTCCAGGATGACCTCGGCGGTGTGCGAGGCGCGGATGCCGTGCTTCTTGAACTTCTGCCCCTGGGCCAGGCCCGGCGTGTTCGGCGGGATGATGAAGGAGGCGTGCCCCTTGGAGCCGAGGTCGGGGTCGACGACCGCGACGACCACGTGGACGTTGGCGATGCCGCCGTTGGTCGCCCAGGTCTTCGTGCCGTTGATCACCCACTCGTCCTTGGCCTCGTCGTACACGGCACGCGTACGCATCGAGGCCACGTCGGACCCGGCGTCGGGTTCGGAGGAGCAGAACGCGGCGAGCTTGACATCGCCCGCGTCGCCGTACATCTGGGGCACCCAGGTGCCGATCTGCTCCTCGGTGCCGTTGGCGAGGACGCCCACGGCGGCGAGGCCGGTGCCGACGATCGACAGGGCGATGCCGGCGTCGCCCCAGAACAGTTCCTCCATGGCCATCGGTATGCCGAGGCCGGTCTGGTCGAAGTACTGCTGGGCGTAGAAGTCGAGGGAGTAGATGCCGACCTTCGCGGCCTCCTGGATGACCGGCCAGGGAGTCTCCTCACGCTCGTCCCATTCGGCGGCCGCGGGGCGGATCACGTCGGCCGCGAAGCCGTGCAGCCAGTCCCGGACCTCCTTCTGTTCGTCGTTGAGCTCCATGGTGAACTCGGCCATGTCCCCTCCAGCGGCGGTACGTGCGTGTTACTAGCGGTAACCCTAGTTTGTTACTGGCTAGTAGGTAAAGTCAACTCCCGATGACTCATCGACCGCCCATTCGATGGATGGAGCATGTTGAGTGTTAGTTTGCGCAGGCGTCATCGATTGAGCACGGGTGGGGAGAACGAATGGACACCACGCAGCGGACCGATCAGCAACGATCCGCCGACCGCCGTCGGCGTGAGCTGCTGGAGGCCGCCGACCGGGTGGTGCTGCGCGACGGACCGCAGGCCTCGATGAACGCCATCGCCGCGGAGGCGGGGATCACGAAGCCGATTCTGTACCGGCACTTCGGCGACAAGAGCGGACTTTACGCGGCGTTGGCCAAGCGGCACACGGATGCGCTGCTGGACTCGTTGCGGGCCGCGCTCGACGCTCCCGCGGACCGGCGGGAGCGGGTCGAGTCGACGCTGGACACCTACCTCGCGGCGATCGAGGCCCGCCCTCAGGTGTACCGGTTCCTGATGCATCCGACGGAGGGTGGTCAGACGGCGGATCAGGGGTTCGACGTCGGCAAGCACTCGATGCCGTTGCTGCGCACGATGGGCGAGGAGCTGGCCACCGTGATCGAGGAGCGGTTGGATCTCGGGCCTGGCAGTCAGCAGCTCGCCCGGGTGTGGGGGCACGGGATAGTCGGGATGATGCATGCGGCCGGGGACTGGTGGCTCGGGGAACGGCCTTGTTCGCGGGCGGAGTTGGTGGGGAGTCTGGCCGACCTGTTGTGGGGACGGTTGGCTGCCGCCGGGGACAAGATGGGTGGTCCGGGGTTCTGAAGGCCGTGGTTCGGGTGCGGGTCTGCGGGGGCTGGTCGCGCAGTTCCCCGCGCCCCTGACGGCACCGCAGTCACCGGCGCCAGGAAGCCCGAGCCACCTGACGCATGAGACGGCGGTGGCGCCATCCGCCAACGCGGTCCGCGTACACCTTCCCCTCCAAGTGGTCGCACTCATGCTGCAAGCACCTCGCGAAGAACCCGGTCCCATGGATCGTGACCGGCTCGCCCGTCACCGTGAATCCCTCGACCACCGCATGGTCGTACCGTTCCGTCCCCGCCTCCAGGCCCGGCAGGGACAGGCAGCCCTCCGGGCCCCGGATCACCACCCCGTCCGTCTCCACCAACCGGGGGTTCACCACATGACCGAGGTGTCGTACGTCCTCGTCGTCGGGGCAGTCGTACACGAACACCCGCAGCGACTCGCCCACCTGGTTCGCGGCGAGGCCCACGCCCTGGGCCGCGTACATCGTCGTGAACAAGTCCTCCACCAGCGTCGCCAGTTCGGGGCCGAAGTCGGTGACCTGCGCGCAGGGTGCGTGCAGCACCGGGTCGCCGAGCAGGGTGAGGGGACGGACGCGCCCGTGCGCGCCCGGAATGGAGGCGTTCCGCATGGCCGCAAGGGTACGGCGGTTCGGGAGTGCGAATGGATCTCGATAGGCTGACCACCACCACGTTGCCGTAGGGCTTCAGGCGCGGCGCGTACGCAAGGAGGATCGAGAACTGATGGCAGGCAACTCGGACCCGCTCACGCCGCGGGCCAAGATCGCCGTGACCGCGGGCAAGGCGGTCGCAGCGGCATCTCGCGCCGCGGGGCGCGGCAGCGGTTCGGTGATCGGCGGCCGGGTGGCGCTCAAGCTCGACCCCGACCTCCTCGCCAGGCTCGCGCAGAACCTGGACGTGGTCCTCGTCTCCGCGACCAACGGCAAGACGACCACGACCCGGCTCATCGCGGAGGCGCTGCGGGCCGCCGGCCCGGTCGTGTCCAACGCGCTCGGCGCCAACATGCCGGCCGGCATCACCTCGGCGCTCGCGGGCAGCGGGGAGGCGCGCTACGGCGTCATCGAGGTCGACGAGAAGTACCTCGCCGGCGTCGCGCGGGACACCGACCCCAAGTGCATCGCGCTGCTCAACCTCTCCCGCGACCAGCTGGACCGCGCCGCCGAGACGCGGATGCTGGCCGAGAACTGGCGCGAGGGCCTCGCGGGTTCGAAGGCCGTGATCGTGGCCAACGCCGACGACCCGCTGGTCGTGTGGGCGGCGTCCTCGTCGCCGAACGTGATCTGGGTCGCCGCCGGGCAGATGTGGAAGGACGACGCCTGGTCCTGCCCGTCGTGCGGCGGTGTGATGCAGCGGCCCGGCGACGACTGGTTCTGCGGTGAGTGCGGCTTCCGGCGGCCCACCCCGAGCTGGGCGCTCTCCGGTGACCATGTGCTCGACCCGCACGGGTCCGCCTGGCCCATCCATCTCCAGCTGCCCGGGCGTGCCAACAAGGCCAACGCCGCGTCTTCGGCAGCCGTCGCCGCCGTGTTCGGGGTGCCGCCGCAGGTCGCCCTGGAGCGGATGTACCAGGTGCAGGCCGTCGCGGGACGCTACGACGTCGTGCAGTTCGAGGGGCGGGACCTGCGGCTGCTGCTCGCCAAGAACCCGGCCGGCTGGCTGGAGACGTTCTCCCTGATCGACCCGCCGCCGACCCCGGTGATCCTCTCCGTGAACGCGCGCGGCGCCGACGGCACCGACACCTCCTGGCTGTGGGACGTCGACTACACGCGGCTGTCCGGGCACCCGATCTGTGTCATCGGCGACCGCAAGCTCGACCTCGCGGTGCGTCTGGAGGTCGCGAACCAGCAGTTCCAGGTGTGCGAGAACCTCGACCAGGCGGTGCAGCTGTGCCCGCCGGGCCGGATCGAGGTCATCGCCAACTACACCGCGTTCCAGGACCTGCGCCGCCGCGTCGGCAACTGAGCCAAGAGACTTCAGGGGACTTAAGTGAGCGACAACCAACTGCGGGTCGTCTGGATCTACCCGGACCTGCTCAGCACCTACGGCGACCAGGGCAACGTCCTCGTCGTGGAGCGCCGTGCCCGCCAGCGCGGCCTCGACGTGGCCCGCCTCGACGTGCGCAGCGACCAGCCGATCCCGACCTCCGGCGACATCTACCTGATCGGCGGCGGCGAGGACCGTCCGCAGCGGCTCGCGGCCGAGCGGCTGCGCCGGGACGGCGGTCTGCACCGGGCCGTGGAGAACGGCGCGATCGTGTTCTCGGTGTGCGCCGGCTACCAGATCCTCGGCCACGAGTTCATCAACGACCTCGGTCAGCGTGAGCCCGGCCTCGGGCTGATCGACGTGGTGTCCGTCCGTGGTGAGGGCGAGCGGTGCGTCGGCGACGTCCTCGGGGACATCGACCCGAGGCTCGGCCTGCCCCCGCTGACCGGCTTCGAGAACCACCAGGGCGTCACCCACCTCGGCCCCACCGCCCGCCCCTTCGCCCAGGTCCGCCTCGGCAACGGCAACGGAACCGGTGACGGCACGGAGGGCGCGTACAACGACACCGTCTTCGGTACGTACATGCACGGCCCGGTGCTGGCCCGCAACCCGCTGATCGCGGACCACCTGCTGAAGCTTGCGCTCGACGTGAACGCGCTGCCGCCGACCGACGACCGGTGGTACGAGGCGCTTCGCAACGAGCGGATCGCGTCCGCGCAGCAGCCCGCGTGAGCGCTGTCGCGCAGCCCGTCTGACGGCCCGTCCGCACAGGTGAGCGGGGTCGTCCAGCAGGCGGACGCACGGTTCGGCCCCGCCCCCTGATGCCGCTAGGGTGGCGGGGATTCGAGCCGGACAACGTGGTCCGGTCCCGGCCCACGTTGAGAAGGTATTCCGGGCTATGCGCATTGGTGTCCTCACGTCCGGCGGCGACTGCCCCGGCCTGAACGCCGTCATCCGGTCCGTCGTGCACCGCGCCGTCGTGGACCACGGCGACGAGGTCATCGGCTTCCGGGACGGCTGGAAGGGCCTCCTGGAGTGCGACTACCTCAAGCTCGACCTCGACGCGGTGGGGGGCATCCTCGCCCGCGGCGGCACGATCCTCGGTTCCTCTCGGGTCCAGCCCTCCCATCTGCGCGACGGCGTGGAGCGGGCCAAGGGCCATGTCGCGGAGCTCGGCCTCGACGCGATCATCCCGATCGGCGGCGAGGGCACGCTCAAGGCGGCCCGGCTCATGTCCGACAGCGGCCTGCCCGTGGTGGGGGTCCCGAAGACCATCGACAACGACATCGCGGTCACCGACGTCACCTTCGGTTTCGACACGGCCGTGGGGGTGGCCACCGAGGCCCTGGACCGGCTCAAGACCACCGCCGAGTCCCACCAGCGGGTCCTCGTCGTCGAGGTCATGGGCCGCCACACCGGCTGGATCGCGCTGCACTCCGGGATGGCGGCCGGCGCGCACGCCATCGTCGTACCGGAACGCCCCTTCGACATCGAGGAGTTGGCCCGTCGGGTCGGCGAGCGGTTCGACGCCGGCAAGCGCTTCGCGATCGTCGTGGCGGCCGAGGGCGCCAAGCCGATGCCGGGCTCCATGGAGTTCGACGAGGGCGGCAAGGACATCTACGGCCATGAGCGCTTCGCCGGGATCGCCCGGCAGCTGTCGATCGAGCTGGAGCAGCGGCTCGGCAAGGAGGCACGGCCGGTCATCCTGGGGCATGTGCAGCGGGGCGGTACGCCGACCGCGTACGACCGGGTGCTGGCGACCCGTTTCGGCTGGCACGCGGTGGAGGCCGTGCACCGGGGCGAGTTCGGACACATGACGGCGCTGCGGGGCACGGACATCGTGATGGTGCCGCTCGCGGAGGCCGTGGAGACATTGAAGACGGTCCCGGCGGACCGGTACGAAGAGGCTGAGTGCGTGCTCTGAGCCTCGCCGCAGGACCGCAGGTTGTCAGCAGTCTGCGGGTGGTTCGTGGCTTGTCGCGCCCACGCGGCGGAGCCGCACATCGATACAGCCCCGCGCCCCTGGGCGATGCAGCTGCCCCCGGTCGAGAACTCGGCCGGGGGCAGTTCTAGTCTGTGTGCGGACAGACTTGCACAACCCCCACGAATCAGGAGCCGTCGGAATGGATCACAGCGGGCACGGCATGACCATGGATCTGCCGCCGTTCACGCTGGGACGGGGTCTTCAGTGGTCGGCCGACCCGTTCTTCCTCGTCGCCTGTCTGGTGGCGCTCGCGCTGTACGCCTGGGGGGTCGTGCGGCTGCGGCGGCGGGGGGACGCGTGGTCCGTGGGGCGGACGGTCTCGTATGTCACCGGGGTGCTGACCGTGATGCTCGTCATGTGCACCGGGCTGAACGACTACGGCATGGTCATGTTCAGCGTGCACATGGTGCAGCACATGGTGATCAGCATGCTGTCGCCGATCCTGATCCTGCTCGGCGCCCCGATCACCCTGGCCCTGCGGGCGATGCCACCGGCGGGGCGCGGACGCAAGGGGCCCCGGGAACTGCTGCTGGCTCTGCTGCACAGCCGGTACATGCGGATCATCACGCATCCGGCGTTCACGATCCCGCTGTTCATCGCCAGCCTCTACGCGCTGTACTTCACGCCGCTCTTCGACTTCCTGATGGGCTCCAAGACGGGGCACATCGCGATGATGGTGCACTTCCTCGCGGTGGGCGTGGTGTTCTTCTGGCCGATCATCGGCGTGGACCCGGGTCCGCACCGGCCGGGGTATCTGATGCGGATGCTGGAGCTGTTCGCGGGGATGCCGTTCCACGCGTTCTTCGGGATCGCGTTGATGATGGCGTCGGAGCCGATGGTCGAGACGTTCAAGAACCCGCCCGGCTCGCTCGGTATCGAGGCGCTCTCCGACCAGAACGCGGCCGGTGGTATCGCCTGGGCGTTCAGTGAGATTCCGTCCGTGCTGGTGCTGATCGCCCTGCTGTTCCAGTGGTACCGCTCGGAGCAGCGGCAGGCCCGGCGCACGGACCGGGCCGCCGACCGGGACGGCGACAAGGAACTCGAGGCGTACAACGCCTATTTGGCCTCATTGAACGCACGCGGAAACTGAGGAAACCGAAAGGCTTCGCCTTTCAGTAGCATGAAGCGCGTCGGGGGAACCGCACCGGGGGGAGCGGTAATGGCGCTTCGTGTTTTCGTACGCAGGTTCGCCGTCGTATGGGTCTGCGTACTCGTGTTGAGCGGGTGCGACCGGGACGCGCCTGTGTCCGTCGTGAAGGCAGTGGCCGCGGGAGTTCCTTCGCTCGCGCCCTTCTTCGACGAGAACCAGGGGCTCGGGCGGGATGACGCGCGGGTCACCACGGTCCGGGCCGCGCACGGTGGTCTTCAGCAGGGGGATACTCCGGGCCTGTACGGAGGGTCCGAGCAGCCGGCGATCTGCGATGTCGTACGGCTGAAGAAGTTCCTCACCGATCCCGCCCATGAGCGCAAGGCACGGGCGTGGGCCACCGCCCTGTTCCTTTCGACGGACGAGATTCCCGGATATCTGGAACGCCTCACACCTGTTCTCCTGCGTCACGACACTCTCGTGCGGAATCACGACTACAAGAAGGGGAAGGCCGTCCCCTTCGACGCGTTGCTTCAGTCGGGAATCGCGATTCTCGTCGATGAGCAGGGTCTTCCCGCGGTGAAGTGCTCGTGCGGAAATCCGTTGCGGCCCTTCGAGGGTGACACGACCCGGATAACCGTCGCGTTCGATGACCGTAATGAGGAGTGGAAGGGGTACGAGAAGTCGTCCGTGGTGGCCGTGCGATCCGCGCCCCGGAAAGTGGAGCGGCTCGCCCTGGTCGACATCCATGAACCGGATCGGGGCATCGCCCGTCCCGTGGGGACGGCCGGGGAGGACGATGCCGCGTTCGACACGCGTGAGCGGCGTGCCGTGCCCGACCTCGCCGGGGCGACGTTCGGGCAGGCGAGCCGGCGCCTGGCCGACCAGGGGCTGGCCGTCGACCTCGACGGCAGGGGGCTGCCGCCGGACGACGCCCCGGTGACGGCCTCGAATCCCCCGGCCGGGACCGAGCTGCGGTTCGGGGAGTACGTCACGCTGAGCGTGACCGGCGACAGCTCCGGTGGGGCGGTGCCCACTCCCCCGGGCTCGACGCCCACGCCGACGCCCACTCCGACGCCGACACCGACCAGGTCGTCGCCGTCTTCGTCGTCCTCACCCCCTTCGTCGTCCGCGTCGACTCCGCCGCCCTCGTCTCCGGGGAGTTCGCAGTCCAGCAGCTCCAAACCGTCCGGCCCAGGGCCCACGAGCGGCTCCCCGTCCACGGGAACGTCCTCCGCACCCCGCCCCTCGGCCAAGCCCCCCACGTCCAGCACACCGCCCCCGCCGCCGTCCCTCACCAGCTCACCCCCGCCCAGCACGCCGGTCACCAGCGGCGCGCCCCCGTCCGGGACCAGTGCGCCCGCCACCAGCGACCCGGCGACCGGCACGCCCTCCGCCGTCGGCCCCTCCGCGCGCACGAGCGCCTAGCAACCACGCAGTGCACCCGCAGACCCCGGGAGTCACCGGATGCCCTCAGGATCACCGACGTCGGGAGTGGGCCGGGTCGTCGCCGGCCGCTATCTGCTGCTGAACCGGCTCGGCAGCGGCGGTATGGGCCATGTCTGGCTGGCCCACGACCGGAGACTCGCCTGCGAGGTCGCGCTGAAGGAGATCGTGTTCCGGGACCCGGCGGAGGCCGACGAGCGCGAGGCCAGGGTGGCCCGGGCCCGTGCGGAGGCCCGGCACGCGGCGGGGCTGCGCGGGCATCCGCACGTGGTGACCGTGCATGACGTGCTGGAGCACGAAGGGCTGCCGTGGATCGTCATGGAGTACGTGGCAGACGCCGTCAACCTGCGGGACCTCGTCGACCGGGACGGCCCGCCCGCGCCCGCGGAGTGCGCCCGCATCGGACTCGCCGTACTCGACGCGCTGACCGCCGGACACGAGCGGGGCGTCATGCACCGGGACGTGAAACCGGCGAACATCCTGCTCGCGCCGGACCGGTCCGGGGCGCCGTACGGGCGTGTGCTGCTCGCCGACTACGGCATCTCGGTGCAGCCGGACGCCGGGGAGACGCGGTACACGCTGGCGTCGGTGCTGGTGGGTACGGCGGGCTACTTGGCGCCGGAACGGGTGACGGGCGGGGCGCCCACGCCGGCCACGGACCTGTTCTCGCTGGGCTGCACGCTGTACCACGCGGTCGAGGGGCGGGGGCCCTTCGACCGCGAGTCGCATCTCGCCCAGGTGACCGCGGTGGTCATGGAGGAGCCCCGGCCGGCCGCGCGGGCCGGGGCGCTGGGACCCGTCGTACGGGCCCTGCTGGAGAAGGATCCGGCACGGCGGATGTCCGCCGCGGAGGCGGAGGCGGCGCTGTCACGGATCGTGACGCCCGAGGCGGACGCGTATACGCGCACCCGGACGGACCTCGGTTCGCAGCCGCACTGGGGCGGGGCGCCGCCCGGGACACCCGTGCCCTCCGTGACCCCACCGACGCCCATGGCGCCCTTGCCGTCCTCGTTGTCCGAGCCCGACCCATGGCCGCGTCGGACCCGTCCCCGCGTCCTGCACGCGGTGCTGGCCGGCCTCCTCGGGCTGGCCCTGGCGGGGGCCGGGGCCTGGTACGCGGTGGATCGGGAGTCGGACGAGGGCGGGTCGGGGCGGCCGTACGGCGATGCCGTCGGGCTCGGGGAGCCGCTGAAGGACGGTGACTGTGTGGTGGCCGACTGGCCCGGCGCGGCGCCCTTCCACGGGACGCCCCGGCTGCGGCTGGACCCCAGCTGTGGGGAGCTGGCTCCCGACGGGCAGGTGATGGCGTTCGTCGCCGCCGCGTCCGCCGCCGAGGCGCGCCGGGAGGGCCCTGCGGCGTGCGAGGAGCGGACGGAGGCGATCCGCGAGCGGCTCGCGGATGTGCGCGGCTTCGCCGTCGTACCGTCCGAGGCGGGGTTCGAGGCGGCGGGGCGGCGTACCGCCTGTCTGGTGCTGGGCGCGCACGGGCCGGTGTTCGGGCCGCTGGGTGGGCACCGCGAGGCGGGTTCGGCGTTCGCCGACACGGCGACCATGCAGCGGCGGGACTGTCTGGACGTGCGCTCGCGCCGGGACGCCCGCCTGGTGTCCTGCGCGGATCCGCACGACGAGCAGGTGCTCGGATTCACCCGACTGGGCGCCGACGTCACGCTGACCGAGGCCCGCACCGAATCGGACACGGCGTGTGCCCGTGAGGTGCCGCCGCGCGACTACGGGTTCGATCCCTCCGTGTACACGGCGGGCTCCTGGACGAGCGAGGGGTCCTGGAAGAACGGGACTCATTTCGTCGTGTGCACCGTCAGGAGGCAGAACGGGGGCACCATGGAGGGGGACGAACCATGAGGAGGGTGTCGCGATGCCCGGTTCTAGCGGTTCTGGCGGTTCTGCGGACAGTTCTACCAAGGCGATGGGGGTGGTCACCGTAGGAGGTCTCGTCGTGGTGACGGCCTACACGGTGGCGCTCGGGAGCAATGGCTGGCTGTGGTTCGGGTGGGTGGTGCTGGGGCTGATCACGCTGGGGCTGGTCGTCAGCCGCAGCACCTGAGAAGGGGGCCCGGCGCCTGGGGCTGTCTCACTGCCTGTCGAGCCGCCCCGCGGAGTGCACGCCCGGCTGGTACTTCGGCAGCCGGGCGGTGATCTTCATGCCCGCTCCCGGGGCGGTCTCGATGACGAGGCCGTAGGCGTCGCCGTACACCTGTCGGAGCCGGTCGTCGACGTTGGACAGTCCGATGCCGCCCGACGGGCTGACCTCGCCCGCCAGGATGCGGCGCAGCAGGGCGGGGTCCATGCCGGCGCCGTCGTCCTCGATGACGACGAGGGCCTCGGCGCCCGCGTCCTGGGCGGTGATGCTGATGTGGCTCTTGCCCGCGAGCGCCTTCTTGCCCTCCAGGCCGTGTTTGACGGCGTTCTCCACGAGCGGCTGGAGGCAGAGGAAGGGCAGGGTGACCGGCAGTACCTCCGGGGCGATCTGGAGGGTGACGGAGAGGCGGTCGCCGAAGCGTGCCCGCACGAGCGCCAAGTAGTGGTCGATGGCGTGGAGTTCGTCGGCGAGGGTGGTGAAGTCGCCGTGCCTGCGGAAGGAGTAGCGGGTGAAGTCGGCGAACTCCAGAAGCAGTTCGCGGGCGCGCTCGGGGTCGGTGCGCACGAAGCTGGCGATCACGGCGAGCGAGTTGAAGATGAAGTGCGGGGAGATCTGGGCGCGCAGTGCCTTGATCTCGGCCTCGATGAGACGGGTGCGGGACTGGTCTAGGTCGGCCAGTTCCAGCTGGACGCTCACCCAGCGGGCGACCTCCCCGGCGGCCCGCACGAGCACGGCGGACTCGCGGGGCGCACAGGCCACGAGGGCGCCGTGGACGCGGTCGTCGACGGTGAGCGGGGCGACCACGGCCCAGCGCACGGGGCAGTCGGGGGTGTCGCAGGTCAGAGGGAAGGCCTCGCCACGGCCGGTGTCCAGGGGGCCGGCGAGGAGTTCCATGATCTCCGTACGGTGATGTCCGCCGACGCCGTCCCAGACGAGCACGTCCTTGTGGTCGGTGAGGCAGAGCGCGTCCGTGCCGAGCAGTGAGCGCAGTCGGCGGGCCGACTTGCGGGCGGTCTCCTCGGTGAGGCCTGCCCTGAGCGGGGGTGCGGCGAGGGAGGCGGTGTGCAGGGTCTCGAAGGTGGCGTGTTCGACGGGGGTGCCGAGGCCGCCGAGGTTCTGGGGGCGGGCGGTGCGCCGGCCGAGCCAGAAGCCGGCGGCGAGCAGCGGGAGGATCGCCACGCACAGGCCCGCGATGAATCCGCTCATGCCTTCACCTCCGCGCGCAGTTCCTCGGGCAGATGGAACCGTGCCAGGATCGCCGCCGTCCCGGCCGGGACGCGGCCCGGGGTGGCCAGCGACACCAGGATCATGGTGAGGAAGCCCAGCGGCACCGACCAGAGCGCGGGCCAGGCCAACAGCGCGTGCAGGGCTCCGGAGCCCGGGAAGCCGGCCATCGTCGCCGCCACCGCGAGCAGCGCCGAGCCGCCGCCGACCAGCATTCCGGCGGCCGCGCCGGGCGGGGTCAGGCGCCGCCACCAGATGCCGAGGACGAGCAGCGGGCAGAAGGACGACGCCGACACGGCGAAGGCGAGGCCCACCGCGTCGGCGACGGGCAGCCCGCCGACCAGGGCGCTCGCGGCGAGCGGAACGGCCATGGCGAGGACCGTGCCGAGCCGGAAGTGACGTACGCCCCGGGAGGGCAGGACGTCCTGGGTGAGGACGCCGGCGACGGCCATGGTCAGGCCCGAGGCCGTGGACAGGAACGCGGCGAAGGCGCCGCCCGCGACCAGCGCGCCGAGCAGGTCGCCGCCGAGGCCGCCGATCATCCGCTCGGGCAGCAGCAGCACGGCGGCGTCCGCGTCTCCGGCGAGGGTGAGTTCGGGGGCGTAGAGCCGGCCGAGGGCGCCGTAGACCGGGGGCAGCAGGTAGAAGGCGCCGATCAGGCCGAGGACGGCGACGGTGGTGCGGCGGGCGGCGACGCCGTGCGGGCTGGTGTAGAAGCGCACGACGACGTGCGGCAGGCCCATGGTGCCGAGGAAGGTGGCGAGGATCAGGCCGTACGTGGCGTACAGGGGGCGTTCGCCGCGGTTCTCGGCTTGGGAGGGCGAGAGGCTGCCGCTGCTGCCGCGGTCGGGTTCGGGGACGGGGGCGCCCTGGTCGAAGGTGAGGCGGGTGCCGGCCTCGATGTGGTGGGTGCCGACCGGGAGCCGGAGCTTGTGCTCCTCGTGGGTGCGGCCGTCGACGGTGCCGGTGACGGTGACCGTCAGGGGGCGGTCGAGTTTCAGGTCGAGGGTGTCGTCGACGCGGACGGCGCTCTGTTCGCGGAACGTCGCCGGTTCGTCGAAGGCGTGGCGAGGTGCGCCGTCGCCCTGCCAGGCGAGGATCAGGAAGAGGGCGGGGACGAGCAGGGCGGTGAGTTTGAGCCAGTACTGGAAGGCCTGGACGAAGGTGATGCTGCGCATGCCGCCGGCGGCGACGATGGCGACCACGACGACGGCGACGATCACTCCGCCGAGCCAGTCGGGTGCGTTCGTCAGTACGGTCAACGTCAGCCCGGCGCCCTGGAGTTGGGGCAGCAGGTACAGCCAGCCGGTGCCGACGACGAAGGCGCCCGCGAGCCGTCGTACCGCCTGGGAGGAGAGGCGGGCCTCGGCGAAGTCGGGGAGGGTGTAGGCGCCGGAGCGGCGCAGCGGGGCGGCGACGAACAGCAGCAGGACCAGGTAGCCGGCGGTGTAGCCGACCGGGTACCAGAGCATGTCCGGGCCCTGGACGAGGACCAGTCCGGCGATGCCGAGGAAGGAGGCCGCGGAGAGGTACTCGCCACTGATCGCGGCGGCGTTGAGGCGGGGACCGACGGTACGGGAGGCGACGTAGAAGTCGGAGGTGGTGCGGGAGATGCGCAGGCCGAAGGCGCCGACGAGGACGGTCGCGAGGACGACGAGGGCGACGGCGGGGACGGCGTAGCTGGAGTTCACGGCCTCATCGGTTCCTCTGTCTCAGCGGTCTCGGCGGGTCGGGCGAAGTCTGCTGCGGCTCCGTGGTCCCTGAAGGGGCGCGCGGCTGTGTCCATATGCGGCTCCGCCGCGTGGGCGCGACCAGCCACGAGGGCGCTGCGGACGATCGACGGCATGTCCCGGCCCTTCCAGCGGAGCGCTCAGCGGTCTTCGACGAGCCGTACGAAGTCCCGTTCGTTGCGCTCGGCGCGGCGTACGAACCAGCGGGCCAGCAGGACCAGGGGGGCGTAGAGGCCGAAGCCGAGGATCGCCCAGACCAGGTGCTGGGCGTCCGGCATCGCCGCGAAGAGCAGCGGCAGCGGGCCGACGAGGAGGCCGAGGACGGCGAACACGGTGAGGGCGGTGCGCAGTTGGGTGCGCATGAGGGAGCGGACGTAGGTGTGGCCGAGGGTGGTCTGTTCGTCGATCTCGGTGCGGGGCCGGTAGTAGCCGGAGACGCGGCGGGTCTGCCGGGGCGGGCCGGTGACGACGACACGGCGGTCGGCGGGGTTCTGGGGCATGGTCACGACCTCCGCATGAGCAGGTCCCGCAGTTCGCGGGCGTGGCGCCGGCTGACCTGGAGTTCCTCGGCGCCGACCATGACGCTGACGGAGCCCGCGTCCAGGCGGAGTTCGCCGATGTGGCGCAGGGCGACGAGGTGGCGGCGGTGGATGCGGACGAAGCCGCGGGAGCGCCAGCGCTCCTCCAGGGTGGACAGGGGGATGCGGACGAGGTGGCTGCCCTTGTCGGTGTGCAGGCGGGCGTAGTCGCCCTGCGCCTCGACATGGGTGATGTCGTCGACGGCGACGAAGCGGGTCACGCCGCCGAGCTCCACGGGTATGTGGTCGGGGTCGGGCTCGCTCACGGGTATGCGGGGCGTGGTGTCGCGCCGGGCGGCGTCGCGCTGTTCGACGGCGCGGCGGACCGCCTCGGCGAGCCGTTCCTTGCGGACGGGTTTGAGGACGTAGTCGACGGCCTTGAGGTCGAAGGCCTGCACGGCGAAGTCCTCGTGGGCGGTGACGAACACGACCAGCGGCGGGGTGGCGAACCCGGTCAGCAGCCGGGCCAGGTCCAGTCCGTCGAGACCGGGCATGTTGATGTCGAGGAAGACGACGTCGATCGCCTCGGGCCCGCCGGGCCCGGACTCCAGGGCGCGGTTGATGCGGCGCAGCGCCTCGGTCGCGTCGCCGGCGCCCTCGGCGCTGCCGACGCGGGGGTCGGCGTTCAGGAGGTAGAGGAGTTCCTCCAGCGAGGGGCGTTCGTCGTCGACAGCGAGGGCGCGCAGCATGAACCCGGAGTCTAGGAGCAATTCGCACGCTTGGACACGTGCTTCCGGTGCGCGTTCGCGCTGGGTGTCGGGCCGCTTACAGTGCCCTCATGAACAGCGGCGCGGCGTCCTTCGACGAACTCGACCGGAAGATCATCACCGCCCTGATGGCGAACGCCAGGACGAGCTTCGCGGAGATCGGCTCGAGCGTCGGGCTGTCCGCGACGGCGGTGAAGCGGCGCGTGGACCGGCTGCGCGACACGGGCGTGATCACCGGGTTCACGGCCACGGTGAAGCCGTCGGCGCTGGGCTGGCGTACGGAGGCGTACGTCGAGGTGTACTGCGAGGGCGCGGCCCCGCCGCGGCGGTTGGCGGAGGTGGTCCGCAACCATCCGGAGATCACCGCGGCGATGACGGTGACGGGGGGCGCGGACGCGCTGCTGCATGTGCGGGCGCGGGACGTGGAGCACTTCGAGGAGGTGCTGGAGCGCATCCGGGTCGAGCCGTTCATCCGCAAGACGATCAGTGTGATGGTGCTGTCCCATCTCATCCCGGAGAGTCCGGAGGCGGGCGCGAGCCAGCCCGTCCCCACGGCCGCCGAGAGCGACGCAGCAGACGTGCGCTGAACCGGCCGAAGACGCAGCGTTCCTGCGTGGACACGCACTTTCTGTTTCTTGTCGCTCGTCAGCCCGCTTTCTTACCTTGGTGTCAATCCTCATCAACACCGTAGGAAGCGGAGGGACCCCTCTGTGCCCGAAACCCGTGTGCCGCGCCGGCGGCGCTTCCTCGTCTGTGAACCCAGACATTTCGCCGTGCAGTACGCGATCAACCCCTGGATGCGGCCCGACGTCCGGGTGGACGTCGATCTGGCCCAGGAGCAGTGGCAGGCGCTGATCCGCGCCTACCGTTCCCACGGCCACTCGGTCGACACGCTGGAGCCGGTCGCCGGTCTCCCCGACATGGTGTTCGCCGCGAACTCGGCGGTCGTGGTCGGCGGCCGCGTCTTCGGCTCCCTCTTCCACGCGCCCGAGCGCCGCCCGGAGTCCACGCACTACGAGACGTGGTTCAAGACGGCGGGCTTCGACGTGTACCGGCCCGAGTCCGTCTGCGAGGGCGAGGGCGATCTGGTCTGGACGGGCCGGTACGTGCTGGCCGGCACCGGATTCCGGACGACCCGGGAGGCGCACCGCGAGGTGCAGGAGTTCTTCGGCCACCCGGTGATCAGCCTGACGCTGGTGGACCCGTACTTCTACCACCTGGACACGGCGCTGTTCGTGCTGGACGACGACAACATCGTCTACTACCCGGAGGCGTTCTCGCCGGGCAGCCGTGAGGTGCTCGCGCGGCTGTACCCGGACGCGGTGCTCGCCACCCGTGACGACGCGACCGCCTTCGGTCTGAACTCCGTGTCCGACGGTCGCCATGTCTTCATCGCGCCGCAGGCCGAGGCGCTCGCCGTGCGCCTGGACGAGCGCGGCTATGTCCCCGTCCCCGTCGACCTGTCGGAGTTCCGCAAGGCCGGCGGTGGCATCAAGTGCTGCACCCAGGAGATCCGCTCATGACCGCGCCCGCGCAGACCCGTACGACCCGTTCGTCCGCCGATCTGATCCGCGCCGAGGAGCCGGTCCTGGCGCACAACTACCACCCGCTGCCCGTGGTCGTGGCCCGTGCCGAGGGCACCTGGGTGGAGGACGTGGAGGGCCGCCGCTACCTCGACATGCTGGCGGGCTACTCGGCGCTGAACTTCGGCCACCGCCACCCGGCGCTGGTCGAGGCGGCGCACACGCAGCTGGACCGCCTGACCCTGACCTCCCGGGCGTTCCACAACGACCGGCTCGCCGAGTTCGCCGAGCGGCTGGCGGCGCTGACGGGCCTGGACATGGTGCTGCCGATGAACACGGGCGCCGAGGCGGTGGAGAGCGGCATCAAGGTGGCCCGCAAGTGGGCGTACGAGGTGAAGGGCGTCCCGGCCGACCGGGCGACGATCGTGGTCGCGGCGGACAACTTCCACGGCCGTACGACGACCATCGTGTCGTTCTCCACGGACGAGACCGCGCGGCAGGGCTTCGGCCCGTTCACGCCGGGCTTCCGGATCGTGCCGTACAACGACCTGGCGGCGCTGGAGGCGGCGGTCGACGAGACGACGGCGGCGGTGCTGCTGGAGCCGATCCAGGGCGAGGCGGGGGTCCTGATCCCCGACGAGGGCTATCTGGCCGGGGTCCGTGAGCTGACCCGCCGCGAGGGGTGCCTGTTCATCGCGGACGAGATCCAGTCGGGGCTCGGCCGTACGGGGCGCACGCTCGCCGTCGAGCACGAGTCGGTCGTGCCGGACATGCTGCTGCTCGGCAAGGCGCTGGGCGGCGGCATCGTGCCGGTGTCCGCGGTGGTGGCCGGCCGTGACGTGCTCGGGGTGCTGCGGCCGGGCGAGCACGGCTCGACGTTCGGCGGCAACCCGCTCGCCGCCGCGGTCGGCACGGCCGTGGTCGAGCTCCTGGAGACGGGCGAGTACCAGCGCCGCGCCGCCGAACTGGGCGTGGTCCTGCGCGGCGGCCTGTCGGCCCTGCTCGGCCGGGGCGTCGTCGGCTTCCGCGCGCGGGGCCTGTGGGCGGGCGTCGACATCGACCCGGCGGTCGGCACGGGCCGCGAGATCGGCGAACGCCTGATGCGCGAGGGCGTCCTGGTCAAGGACACCCACGGCTCCACCATCCGCCTGGCACCGCCTCTGACGATCACGGCGGAGGAGCTGACAGGGGCGTTGGGGGCGCTGGAGAAAGTACTGGCGTAAGCGCCCCGGGATACCGGCGGCCCGGCTCCCGAGCGGTTGGGGGGCCGGGCTGTCGGGGTAGGGGCCGGACTGCCGAGCGGCGGAGGCGGAATGAACAGGCCGAGCTCCACGGGTGAACGCCCCCGGACCCTTGCCCCTGGACCGCCCTGACGGTGGCCGTCCCGGCGCCCCGCGCCCGACCCGCCTCGTCCTCCGCTTGCCCGTACGCTCGCCGCGGCCCCGTCACCGATGACGCGTCCCCGCCCCTGCGGCACGCGGCCGCCGCCGCGCGAACCCCGCCGTCCACCACCCCACTCCCGGCCCCCGCAAAGAGGCAGCGGTGACCGGAAGGGTGAAGATGGGGACAAGAGGTGGTAGACCGCTCTCAGCGACAGAGAGGTCGGCCGTGGGCACACACGAGGAGCGGGGCGTTGCCGGGCAGGGGTTCGACGTGGCGGACGCCGCGCCTGTGCTGCTCGACGCGCGGGGTCTGGTGACGGCGTGGACCAGGAACGCGCAGCGGCTGCTGGCGTACACGGCATCCGAGACGGTCGGGAAGAGCGTCGGTGAGCTGCTGAGTGCCGAGGACGCGGGGCGGGTGCCGGAGCTGATCGAGCGGTGCCGCAGGGACGGCGGCTGGGCGGGGCTGCTGACCGCCCGGCACCGGGATGGCGCCCCGGTCCGGCTCATGGTGCGGATCACCTCGGCCCTGGACGCCCAGGGCCCGGCACGCTGGCTCGTGCTGCTGTCGGAGCTCGCGGACGCGCCCGGCTGGGACATGAGCCGCGCCACCCTGGAGCAGATGGTCACCCGCTCCCCCGTCGGCATAGCGATCGTCGACACGGACCTGCGCTACGTGTGGTCGAACGCGGCCCTCGCCCAGTACGGCGGCGGCCCACCGACCAACCGGCTCGGGCTGCGGCTCGCGGACGTCCAACCGGGTCTGGACGCCGAGTCCATCGAGGCGCAGATGCGGCAGGTGCTGGCGACGGGCGAACCGATCGTCGGCTACGAGCACGTGGGCCAAGCGCGCTCCGCCCCGCTGCGCGAGACCGCCCACATGATGTCGTTCACCCGGATCGACGACGGCGACGGCCATCCCACCGGCGTGTACTACACGGTGGAGGACATCACCGACCGCCATCGCGCCCGGCAGCGGCTGGCCCTGCTCGACCGGGCCGGTGAGCGCATCGGCCGTACGCTCGACATCACGCGCACCGCCCAGGAGCTGGCCGACGTGGCCGTACCGGGACTCGCCGACCTGGTCACCGTGGATCTGCTGGAGTCGGTGCTGCGGGGCGGGGAGCCGGCCGCCGGGCCGCTGGGCGAGACGGCTTCGGTGCCGCTGCGCCGCGCGGGGCAGCGTTCGGTCACCCGGAGCGTGCCGGAGGCCGTCGTCGACATCGGCGAGGTGGTCACGTATCCGGCGGGGTCGCCGCCGATCCGCTGTCTCAGGACGGCACGGTCCTGGCGCGAGGAGCGACTGGACCCGCTGGGCGAGGCGTGGGCCGAGCACGCGCGCGGCGGGCGGACCGCGATCTTCCTCGAACTGGGCCTGCACAGCGTGATGATCGTGCCGATCCGCGCGCGGGGCGTCACCCTCGGTCTCACCACGTTCTTCCGGCGCCACCGCCAGGAGCCGTTCGAGGAGGGCGACCTGAACCTCGCCGAGGACCTCGTCTCCCGGGCCGCGGTCTGTGTCGACAACGCCCGGCGATACACCCGCGAACGCGACGCCGCCCTGGTGCTCCAGCGCAGCCTGCTGCCGCACCGGCTGCCCGAGCAGGACGCGCTGGAGGTGTCCGCCTGCTACCGGCCCGCCGACGAGCTGACCGGCCTCGGCGGCGACTGGTACGACGTCATCCCGCTGTCCGGCGCCCGGGTCGCCCTGGTGGTGGGCGAGGTGCCCGGGCACGGCATCGACGCCGCGGCGGCGATGGGGCGGCTGCGGACGGCCGTACGCACTCTCGCGCTGCTGGACCTGCCACCCGAGGAGGTGCTGGCCCATCTGGACGACCTGGTGGCGCGCTCGGCCCGGGAGGAGGGCGTGCAGACGGACGCGGAGGCTGCCGTCGCCCAGTCCGTGGGCTCGGGGTGCGTGTACGTCGTCTACGACCCGGTCGACGGGCAGTGCACCATGGCGGCGGCGGGCCATCCCGCGCCGGCCGTCGTGCTGCCCGACGGTGACGTCACCTTCGTGGATCTGCCGCAGGGCGCGTCGCTCGGCGTGGGCGGCCCCCCGTACGAGTCGGTCGAGCTGGCCCTGGCGGCGGGCAGCACGCTCGCGCTGCACACCGACGGTCTGCTGGCGCACGGGGACGACTGGGCGGTGGACGCCGACCGGGACCGGCTGCGGCGGGCCCTGGAGCGGCACGCGGCCTCGCTCGACCTGCACTGCCGGACGGTGGTCGACGCCCTGACCCCGGCCCGCCCGCACGACGACGTGGCCCTGCTGATGGCGCGCACCCGGCTGCTGGGCACCGAGCAGGTCGCCGACTGGGACCTGCCGTCCGACCCGGCCGCGGTCGCCGACGCCCGCAAGACGGCGGCCCGGATGCTGACGGAGTGGGGTCTCGAGGAGCTGGCCTTCACGACGGAACTGGTCGTCAGCGAGCTGGTCACCAACGCGATCCGGTACGCCACCGGCCCCATCCGGCTGCGGCTGATCAGGGAGCGCGCGCTGGTCTGCGAGGTCTTCGACGGCGGCGCCACCGCCCCGCATCTGCGGCATCCGCGCACGACCGACGAGGGCGGGCGCGGGCTGCTGCTTGTCTCCCAGGTCACCCAGCGCTGGGGCACGCGTTTCGTCCCGGAGGGGAAGATCATCTGGGCCGAGCAGTCACTGACGGATCCGACGCCCTGACCTGCCGGATCGGAGCAGATGTAGTAGATCGGTACATACATCGTACAGCGTGGGAAACTGGTCGGATCCCGGTGGTGAGGCGGGAGCGGGAGCCATGGACGAGAAGGCGATCGACTACGAGGCGGTGTTCCAGGGCCTGCCCGGGATGGTGGCGCTGCTGACCCCGGAGCTGGTCTACGTCGACGCGAACGAGGACTTCCAGCGCCTGTCCGGCCGCAGCCGCGCCGAGCTGGTGGGCCGGTACATCTTCGACGTCTTCCCCGACAACCCCAACGACCCCGCCGCCACCGGAATGCGCGACCTCCGGGCGTCCATGCTGCGCGTGGTGGCCACCGGCGAGCGCGACACGATGGCGCTCCAGCGCTACGACGTGGAGGATCCCGAGCGCCCGGGCCACTGGGAGGAGCGCTACTGGAGCCCGATCAACGCGCCGGTCCTCGGCCCCGGCGGACGGGTCACGTTCGTCCTGCACCGGGTCGAGGAGGTCACCGAGCTCATCCGCCTGCGGGGCGGCGCGGGTGGTGACAGCCGGGCGCGGGTCCTGGAGGCCGAGCTGTACACCCGTGCCCGCGAGCTCCAGGAGCTCAACGACCGGCTGCGGCAGGCGCACGCCCGGGAGCGCGAGGTGGCCCTCGCCCTCCAGGAGGCGATGCTGCCCGCCCGCAGGCAGGTGCACAACCACCGGGCCGCCGTGCGCTATCGGCCCGCGGTCGGCGCGCTGAACGTGTGCGGCGACTGGTACGACCTGATCGACCTGGTGGGCGGCAACCGCATCGGCGTGTCCGTGGGCGACGTGGTCGGGCACGGCCTGGAGGCGGCCGGCGTGATGGGCCAGCTGCGCAGCGCGCTCAGCGCCACCTCCCGCGTCGCCGACGGCCCGGCGCAGGCGCTGGACGTGCTGGGGCGGTACGCCCATGTCGTCGACGGCGCCGAGTCGGCCACCGTGGTCACGACGTTCATCGACTTCGACGCCCGCACGATCGCCTACAGCAGCGCGGGCCACCCGCCGCCCGTCCTCGTCCACCCCGACGGGGGCGTGGAGTTCCTCGACCAGGCCACCGACACCCCGCTGGACGCGCGCCCCGACCCGATCCCGAGACCGCAGGCCGTCACCACGTACACCCACGGTGCCACGCTCGCGCTCTACACCGACGGCCTGATCGAACGCCGCCGCGAGGACATCGACACGGGGCTGAGCCGCCTGGCCGACTCCCTGGTCCGCCATCGCACGTCCGATCCCGAGCCCCTCGCCGACGCCGTCCTGCTGGAGCTGCTGCCTCCGGGCGGCGCGACGGACGACACGGCCCTGATCATCGTGCGGCTGTGACGGGGCCATGGCGAACGAGCAGAGACGAGGATTCCCCGCAAGGGCGGCCGCCCTGCCACCGGGCGATCACGATCACGCCAAACCGCACCACCGGGTTGCCGCGCACCAACCCCGGACACCAGGCTGGTCCGGCGGCCCCTCCCCACCCGCGAACCATCCCGCCCACAGCACTCCTGACCCCCAGTCAGGAAACCGCACGGGCGGCACACGTCCGACCCGACCCAGTTCCGGCCTGTCCCGCCTGCGCCTACACTGGCAGCCCCACGGCACGCTGGTTGACCTGCCAGAACACGGCGGCTGGAGCTGAACCCGCCGGAGTGAGGAGCGACCCCCTTGTTCTACTACGTACTGAAATACGTGTTGTTGGGACCTCTGCTGAGACTGGTCTTCCGGCCCCGAATAGAAGGCCTGGAGCACGTACCGGCGACGGGCGCGGCCATCGTCGCCGGCAACCACCTGTCGTTCTCGGACCACTTCCTGATGCCGGCGATGCTCAAGCGGCGCATCACCTTCCTGGCGAAGAAGGAGTACTTCACCGGCCCCGGCCTCAAGGGCCGCCTGACCGCCGCCTTCTTCCGCAGCGCCGGCCAGATCCCCGTCGACCGCACAGGCAAGGAGGCGGGCCAGGCCGCGATCCGTGAGGGCCTCGGCGTGCTGAGCAAGGACGAGCTCCTCGGCATCTACCCGGAGGGCACCCGCTCGCACGACGGCCGCCTCTACAAGGGCAAGGTCGGCGTCGCGGTGATGGCCCTCAAGGCCGGGGTTCCGGTCATCCCCTGCGCGATGATCGGCACCTTCGAGGCGCAACCGCCGGGCAAGGTCATCCCCAACCTCCACCCGGTCACCATCCGCTTCGGCAAGCCCCTCGACTTCTCCCGCTACGCCGGCATGGAGAACGAGAAGGCGATCCTGCGCGCCGTCACCGACGAGATCATGTACGCCATCCTGTCCCTGTCCGAGCAGGAGTACGTCGACCAGTACGCGGCCGTCGCCAAGGCCGAGGAGGCCGCGGCCAAGGTGGAGAAGGAACGCAAGTTCCCGCGGCTGCCGATCAGTTGACGGGGTCGAGGGACGCCAGCGCCTCGTCGAGCAGCCGGCGCAGCCGCAGGGCGTCCGGCGCGACCGCGGTCACCAGTGCGGCGGGCCCGGCGAGGGGCATCACGGCGGCGTGGTCCCCCAGCACCCGGGCCGCCACCGGAGTTCCTTCGAACTCAGGCCGTACGACGAGGAGTTGACCCACGGCGCCGTGTCCACCGAGCCCCGCGGGCCCGTCCCAGCCGCCCGGCGCTCCGGGACCGCAGGCCAGCTCCTGGTCCAGGACGACACGATCGGCCACCCGCACCCGGAGCCGGCTGGTGAGCCGACCCGGCTCCTCACCGACCCGCCCGAGCACCTGCTCCTCTCGCAGCACGAGCCGGCCGCCCGCGCCCACGTCGGCGTGGGTCGTGACGTACAGGTCACTGCCCCGGGCGGAGATCAACTGCTCGGGCAGCCAGTGCAGTTCGGCCCCGTCGGCCACCGACAGCCGTACGTCGTACCGCGCCTCACCCTTGCTCTGGCCCGGCAGGGCGATCGTGGCCGCCGCCGACCCGACGCGCAGTCGGGCACCGGGCTCCACGTCGGCCTCCACCGTGAAGTGGTCACCGCCGAGGGGCCCGCTCATCGCGCCGACGACCACGACGCGCGCCTCGGCGCCGCTCGCCCGCGTCCGTCTCAGCGCGAGCGGCCCGTCGCTGTCCAGCACGGGCAGCGACGTACCACCCCGCCCGTCCTCCCGGGCGACGATCCGCGCGACGGCCCGGACCCCACCGGTCACGCTCACGCCGTCCACGCCGCGAGTCGCGCCCGCACCCAGTCGGCGACGTCCTGCACGCCGGGCTCGCTCCGCAGCGACTGGAAGACGACCGGCAGCTCGGCCCGCTGCGCCTTGGCGTCGGCCGCCATCCGGGCCAGGTCGGAACCGACGTAGGGCGCGAGGTCGGTCTTGTTGACGACGAGCAGATCGGCGGTGGTGACGCCAGGTCCCCCCTTGCGGGGGATGTCGTCCCCACCGGCGACGTCGATCACGAAGATCTGCGCGTCCACGAGCCCCTTGGAGAAGGTGGCGGTGAGGTTGTCCCCGCCGGACTCGACGAGGATGAGGTCGAGGGGGCCGATCGCGTCCTCCAGGTCCTCGACGGCCTCGAGGTTCGCGGAGATGTCGTCCCGGATCGCCGTGTGCGGACAGGCCCCCGTCTCCACGGCCGTGATCCGCTCGGGCGGCAGCACGGCCTCCCGCAGCAGGAACTCGGCATCCTCCCGCGTGTAGATGTCGTTCGTGACGACGGCGAGGGAGAGCTCGTCGCGCAGTGTCCGGCACAGCGCGGCGACGGTGGCCGTCTTACCGGACCCGACGGGCCCGCCCAGGCCGATGCGCAGCGCCCGGCGCGTTCCGTCGGGACGGTGCGCGTCGGCGCTGACGGCGGAGGGACCGTCGTGGGTGTGAGCGTGGTCGAGATGCATGGAAGCGGCTCCAATGGTCTTTGAGTCTGTCGGTGGCTGGAGGCCCCCAGCCCGTCCGGCGTTTGCGGACGAGGCCCGAAGGGCCGACAGCGGGGTCCGGGGGCGCAGCCCTCAGCGGGGGGCGAAGGGGCGAAGCCCCTTCAGGGAGGGGACGGGTAGGGGCGGCGGGTGGCGAACCCCTACGAGGCGAACAACCGCACGGCCCAAGCGGCATGCACCTCCGCCCCGACCTCCAACAGCGGAGCGGAAGCCGCGGGCAACTCGTCGACCCCGCCCCCGACGACCCGCCGCCCCGCCTCCACCGCCCGGTCCACGACCAGGTCCACCGCCGGCGCCAGCCGCGCCAACACCCCCGTGGCGTCGAACGGATCAAGAGACAGCAACCGCACCGTCGCACTCGCCGGCCCACTCACACTCTCGTAAGCCGCGCAGTAAGCCGCCTCGACCGCCCCCAACCCCGCCGCCCGCGCGGCGATCCCCAGCACCACCGGCTGATGCGCCCCCTTCGGAAACCGCCGGGCGAGATCGTCCAGCTCACCGGACGGCCACGTCGCCCGAGCGGCTCGCGTCAACTGCCGCCCCAGCTTCCGCGCGGCCACCCGCAACGCGGGCGACGGCGTCCGGGCATCGGCCGCCGCGTCCAGCGCCACCGCGTCCACCCCGACCGCGGCCGCCGCGGCGATCGAGGCCGCGACCAGCCCCGCCGTGTGCAACCGCCCCCGGCAGAACTCCTCCAGGCTCGCGGCCCCCGTGATCCGCCCCGCCCTGACGGCCTCCTCCGCCCCGCCGGAGTGCGCGTGCCCCCCGGCGGGAAAGCGGCCGTCGGCGAGAACCAGAAGTGCTGTCCGCGACATCAGAACCCAGCCACCGAACTCATCTCAACGCCCCTCAGAACAGGAAGTACCGCTGCGCCATGGGCAGTTCGGCGGCAGGCGTGGCCTCCACCAGTTCCCCGTCGACGTGCACGGCGAAGCTGTCGGGATCGACCCTCACCTCGGGCCGCGCGTCGTTCTGCCGCATGTCGGCCTTAGTGACCCCACGCGTCGACTCGATGGCCACGAACCGCTTGCCGAGCTGGAGCCGCTCGGGGAGCCCGTCCTCGATGGCGAGCGGCGCCACGAAGTTGAACGAGTTGGCGGCGGGCGCCCGCCCGATCGCCCCGTACATCGGCCGCGGCAGAATCGGCTGCGGCGTCGGGATCGAGGCGTTGGCGTCGCCCATCTGCGCGTACGCGATCTGCCCGCCCTTGATGACGAGGTGAGGCTTGACACCGAAGAACGCCGGCTCCCACAGCACCAGGTCGGCGAGCTTGCCGGTCTCCACGGAGCCGATCTCGCGGGCCAGTCCCTGCGCGAGCGCCGGGTTGATCGTGTACTTGGCCACGTACCGCCGCACCCGCAGGTTGTCGGCCCGCCCGTCGCCGGGCAGCGCACCCCGTCGACGCTTCATCACGTGCGCGGTCTGCCAGGTCCGCATGACGACCTCGCCCACCCGGCCCATGGCCTGCGCGTCCGACGAGATGATCGAGATGGCGCCCAGGTCGTGCAGGACGTCCTCGGCGCCGATCGTCGACGGCCGGATCCGCGACTCGGCGAAGGCGAGGTCCTCGGGCACGGCGGCGTTCAGGTGGTGGCACACCATCAGCATGTCGAGGTGTTCCTCGGCGGTGTTGACGGTGAACGGCCGTGTCGGGTTGGTCGAGCTGGGCAGCACGTGCGCCTCGGAGACGACGGTCATGATGTCGGGCGCGTGCCCGCCGCCGGCGCCCTCGGTGTGGTACGCGTGGATGCCGCGTCCGGCGATGGCCGCCAGCGTGTCGCCGACGAAGCCCGCCTCGTTCAGGGTGTCCGTGTGGATGGCGACCTGGATGCCGGTCTGGTCGGCGACGGTCAGCGAGGCGTCGATGACGGCGGGCGTGGAGCCCCAGTCCTCGTGCAGCTTCAGCCCGAGCGCGCCCCCTCGGATCTGCGAGAGCATCGCCTCGTGGGAGACGGTGTTGCCCTTGCCGAGGAAGCCGATGTTGAGCGGGTACTGCTCCATCGCCTCCAGCATCCGGGCCAGGTGCCACGGGCCGGGGGTGACGGTGGTGGCCTTGGAGCCCTCGGCGGGTCCGGTGCCGCCGCCGACGAGGGTGGTGATGCCGGAGGACAGTGCCTCGTCGGCGATCTGCGGGCAGATGAAGTGGACGTGCGCGTCTATGGCGCCGGCCGTCAGGATCCGCCCGTTGCCGGCGATGATCTCGGTCTCGGGGCCGATGACGAGGTCGGGGTGGACGCCGTCCATGGTGTCGGGGTTGCCGGCCTTGCCGATGCCGGTGATCCGGCCGTCGCGGATGCCGACGTCGGCCTTGACGATGCCCCAGTGGTCGATGATCACGACGCCGGTGATCACCGTGTCGGGGGTGCCTTCGGCGCGCGTGGCCCGGGACTGGCCCATGGACTCGCGGATGACCTTGCCGCCGCCGAACACGGCCTCGTCCCCGGCGAGTCCGGGACCGCCGGAACGATCCTCCTCGATCTCGACCAGCAGATCGGTGTCGGCGAGCCGGATACGGTCACCGGTCGTCGGCCCGAACAGGTCGGCGTACGCGGCGCGGGAGATCTCAGGCATCGAGGGCACCTCCGGTCTCGCCGCGCAGTCCGGGCACCACACGGGCGCCGGTCAGCGGGACGAGTTCGACGTCGACGGGGATCCCGGGCTCGAAGCGCACGGCGGTGCCGGCGGCGACGTTGAGCCGCTTGCCGCGGGCGGCCGTGCGGTCGAACTCCAGGCCGGGGTTGGCCTCGGCGAAGTGGTAGTGGGAGCCGACCTGGACGGGCCGGTCGGCGGCGTTGAGGACGGTGAGGCGGGTGACGTCACGGCCCTCGTTGTAGGCGATCGGGCCGTCGGCGAAGAGGATCTCTCCGGGAATCATCGAGGCCCCCGTCAGACGATCGGGTCGTGGACGGTGACGAGCTTGGTGCCGTCCGGGAAGGTCGCCTCGACCTGGACGTCGTGGATCATCTCGGGGATGCCCTCCATGACGTCGTCCCTGGTGAGCAGCTTGCGTCCGGAGGACATGAGCTCGGCGACGGTCCGGCCGTCCCGGGCGCCCTCGAGGATGTGCGACGTGATGAGGGCGACCGCCTCCGGGTGGTTCAGCTTCAGGCCGCGGGCCCGGCGCTTCTCGGCCACGTCGGCCGCCACATGGATGAGCAGCCTCTCTTGCTCGTGCGGGGTCAGTTGCACGTCCCACCTCACAGTCCTCGCTCCGGACCGTGCGGGGCCCGGGTTGCCGCGGCCACGGGGCAAACTGCCTGGTGGCGTGGATGGGCAGGCTAGTTGGACCGCGTTTCGGGCACGTTAACCGAGCTGTGACCTCTCAGGCGTCGGCCGGCATGCTCATCAGGGCCCGCAGCCCGTCCTGGAGGACCTCCACCGGCGCCGCCCCGAACAGGGCCTGCTGGGCGACGAATCCCTGGACCGTGGCGATCATGGTGCGCGCGACATGGTCGGCGGGGATGTCCGACCGCATCATCCCGGCGTCCTGGTAGGTCTCGACGGCCCGCACCCAGCTCTCGCGCAGCTCGGTGTACACGTCGGTCAGCACGGCCGCGAGTTCCTCGTTGCGCACGGTCTCCGACCACACCTGCACGATCAGCCGCGGGAAGAGCGGCTCCCCCTCGGCGTTCAGGGACGACCAGACGCGCAGCGTCCGGCCCATGACCAGGCCGACCGCCTGGTCCGGCGGGGGCGGCGGGCTCTGCCGGGTGACGTCGGCGAAGCCGGCGCGGATCTCACCGAGCACCTCTTTGACGATCGCGGCGATCAGCTCGTCCTTACCGCTGAAGTAGCGGTAGACCGCTCCGGCCGAGAGGTCGACCTCCTTGAGCACGTCCTGCATGGACGTGGCGTGAAAGCCGTTGCGGGCGAAGAGCCGGGCGGCGCCGTCGAGGATCTGGCGGCGGCGGGCGTCGAGGTGCTCCTGGGATACGCGTGCCATGACCGAAACGTAAAACGAACATTCCTTCTTGACAAGCGCCGACCGCCGGGAGCACGGTGGACCCACTAGAAAAACGAACGATCCTTCTTTTTAAATCGGACCGGTTTCAGATCCGACCCGGGAGCCCTCATGTCCACCCCCTCCGCTACGCCGCCCAGGCCCGCCGCCTCGCATCGGCACCTGGTCGCCGTCGTCGTCCTGGTCCCCGTCCTCGCCGCGCTCGCCCTGTGGGCCTTCGCCTGGCCGGCCGCCCGCACCGCTCCCCGCGACCTGCCGCTCGCCGTGGCCGGGCCGACCGCCGCCACGGCCCAGGTGGAGCGGCAACTCGCCGGGCACCAGGGCGCGTTCGAGATCCACCGCTACGCCGACGAGGCCGCCGCCCGGGAGGCCGTCGAGGACCGGACCGTATACGGCGCGGTCGTCGTCACCCCGCAGGGCCCGAAGCTGCTGACCGCGTCGGCCGCGAGCCCGGCCGTCGCCCAGCTGCTCCAGCAGGCCGTGGCACAGCAGGCCGCCGCCGAGGGCACGGAGGTCAGCACGGTCGACGTCGTTCCCGCGCCAGCGTCGGACCCGCGCGGCGCCGCCCTCACCGCGAGCGTCCTGCCGCTGGCTCTGGCCGGTATGGCGGCCGGCGCGGCGGTGACCCTGCTCGGGCTGCGGGGCGTCCGGGCCGTGAGCGCGCTGGTCGGTGCCGCCGCCCTGATCGGCGTGATCGCGACCGCGCTCGCGCACAGCTGGCTGGGCGTGCTCGGCGGTGACTGGTGGGCGGAGGCGGGCGTGTTCGCGCTGACCACACTGGCCGTGAGCGCGGCCGTCGCCGGTCTCGCCGCCCTCGTCGGGCCTGCCGGCGTCGGGATCATGGCCGCGGTCGTGATGCTGGTCGGCAACCCCTTCTCCGGAGCCGCCTCGGCGCCGCAGATGCTGCCCGCGCCGGTCGGCGCGGTCGGCCAGTGGCTGCCGCCGGGCGCGGGCACGACCCTGCTGCGCTCGGTGTCCTTCTTCGACGGCGCCGCGGCGACCGGCCCCGCCCTGACGCTCGCCTGGTGGGCCGCGCTCGGCCTGGGGGCCGTGATGCTGGGCCACGCCCTGAGGAAGGCGCGTACGACGCTCACCGAACCCACGGCCGAGCGGGAGCCGGCCACCGTCGGCTGACGGACCGGCACACCGAAGCGACCGTGCACCCCCGCTGTAGCGGACGGGGGTGCACGGTTCTCTGCTTCAGGGGCCCGAACCGCGGGCGCTACGAGGGGGTCGACCTCCGGTGCTCGGCGGCGATGCCGAAGCGCTGCCGTTCGCGGGGAGCGGAAGCGACCTCGCGGACGCTGGAGACCGCGCTGACGACGGGCTCCTCGGCGAGGTCCGCCGGCTCCCCGAGCTTCTCGAGTCGCTCCAGGTCAGCGGCGGAGACAAGGGCGACGAGGGGCTTTCCGTGCCGCGTCACGACGACGCGTTCACCGCCGTACACCACGCGATTGATCAGATCGGCGAGCTCAGCCCTGGCTTGCGTCACCGGAATCTCGTAGGACATGCTCCCCACATTACGTCATGTACGTCCTGTACATTTTTTACAGGCACCTCGCCAAGGGAGCGTGAGCCATGACCCGACCGACCGCCCGCCATGTGCTGCCCGAGTTCACGGAGCGCACCAGCACCGGCACCAGGACGCAGGACCCCTACTCGAAGCTGCTGGAGGAGCGGATCGTCTTCCTCGGCACACAGGTCGACGACATCTCGGCGAACGACGTGATGGCCCAGTTCATGTACCTGGAGCACCGGGACCCCGACCGGGGCATCTCGCTGTACATCAATTCGCCGGGCGGATCCTTCAGCGCCATGACGGCGATCTACGACACCATGCGGTATGTCACCTGCGACGTGGAGACGATCTGCCTGGGTCAGGCCGGCTCGGCCGCCGCGGTGCTCCTGTCCGCCGGCACACCGGGCAGGCGATTCGCGCTGCCGGGCGCCCGGGTGGTGATCCATCAGCCGGGGCTGCCCGAGCCGGTCGAGGGCCAGGCCAGCGATCTGGCCATCCAGGCCGACGAACTGACGCGCGTTCGGACCCGTCTGGAGGAGATGCTCGCCCTGCACACCGGACGCAGCCGCGAGCAGGTGGGCGAGGACATCGAGCGGGACAAGATCCTGAACGCCCAGGAGGCACTGGAGTACGGGCTGGTGGACGCGATCATCCCCAGTCGCAAGGCCACCCTCGCGCCGCCCACGGGGCGGTGATCGGCCGGTGCTGCCACCCGAGCTGCCGCCGCTGCCCGCGCTGACCCGCGCGGAGGGCGAGTTGATCGACCGTTACCTCGACGTCGTGGACCTGCTCGGCCGGATCAACCCGGGCCGGCACGGCGACACCTACAGCGGACTGCGCGCCGCCCAGGCGCTCGTGAGCAGGGCGGCCGAGCTCCGGGACGCGCTGGCGCTGATGCACCGGCGGGGCGAGACGGAGCTGCACGCTCCCACGCTGGCGCGTGCGTTGCGCGTGCTGGACGGAGAGCGCCGCACGGCTCGTGTCACGGTGCCGCCGCGCTCCGACAGTTGACGACGTGTACAGATCGGTTCCGGACGTCTCGACCCACGGCCGAGGCGTCCGGAACGGAGCTGAAACGCACCAAACGACGTACCCCCTTCCGGCTTAGCCATCCCTCCAGTTACGCGCCCGTCAAGGTTGCACAGCGGGCATGAGCACGAGACCGAATCCACTGTTCCGTCCCTGGTCCGGGGCTCGTTGGGCACTTGGACACCGCCTCGAACACGGGGGTGTCCACCCGAACGGGTGAGTGGTGAGTAACACCACAAATCCCCGGTTCCGTTGGGATTTTCGTTCAACCGTGCGCCAAGATCCCTGTCTGACGACAAGCCCCCGCCACAGCGGCGGGGCGGTCCGGGCGGACGCCGAGTCCTGCCGCCGCCCGGATGACCGGTCGACAGGAGTGGATCGGCAGGAGTGGAGGACCCGAGCAAGACGGGTCGCCGGAGCGGACGTTCGTTCGATCCGAGCAACCCTTGGGGTGAAGCCGCGGCAACGCGGCCGGGCAACTTCGCCAGCCCGAATCCGACAGGTCATCCTTCACAGGCGGCTGACGAAGGGTTGCGCATGACTGCGCTCAATCGTGTCCCGTCGCTCATGGCCCGGGCCGGAACGGCCTCGGCTCTCACCATCGCCGCAGTGGGCGGCTCGATAGTGGCACCCGGCTTCGCCCCCGAGGCCGAAGCGGCCACGCCGGCGACGAAGGCACTCCAGGTCGCGGCCTCCAAGAAGGGCTCCCCGTACAAGTGGGGCGCCACCGGGCCGAACCGTTTCGACTGCTCCGGGCTGACGCTGTACTCGTTCAAGAAGGCGGGCAAGAAGCTGCCCCGCACGGCGGCCCAGCAGTACAACAAGACCCGCCACATCTCCGCCCAGAACCGCAAGGCCGGAGACCTGGTGTTCTTCCACTCGGGGTCGTACGTCTACCACGTCGGCATCTACGCCGGGAAGGGGAAGATCTGGCACTCCCCGAAGAGCGGGGACGTGGTGAGGCTGCAGAAGATCTGGACCAGGAGCGTCTGGTACGGCCGGGTCAAGTGACCTGCCCGGGGGCGGTGACGGCGACCTGATACGCCGTCACCGCCCTCAGGGCCGCCTCACAGGGCCAGCAGCGGCCCGGCCAGCAGGGCCCCGCCGAAGGCCGTCAGCGCGGCGCCGGTGACGGTCGTGACGGCCCGGGCGGCGCGCGGGCGGCGCAGCCATCTGCCGAGCCGGTCCACGAGCAGGGCGACCACCTGGAACCAGACCAGGGCGATCGCGAGCACGATGAGCGCGAGCAGCAGGGTCCGGGGCAGTGCCGGGGCGCCCGCGGGCACGAACTGGGGCAGCACGCTGAGGAAGGTCAGGGACGCCTTCGGGTTCAGGGCGTTGGTCACGAAGCCCTGGCGCAGGGGCCGCCCGGTGGAGTCCTCGCGCTCCTCCATGACGTCGGCGCGCCGTTGCCGCAGCGTCTGGACGCCGAGATACAGCACATAGACGCCGCCGACCACCTGGAGCGCGCGGAACAGCGCCGGCATGGCGGCCAGCACCGCGGCGACGCCCACCACCGCCAGCGTCACATGGACCAGCAGCCCGGCCCCGATCCCGAGCGCGCAGGCGATGCCGGCCCGACGGGAGACGAGGGCGTTGCGTACGACGACGGTGAAGTCGGCCCCGGGCATGGCGACCAGGCCGGCGGAGATCCCGGTGAAGGCGATGAGCTGAGCGTCCATGCGCCCAGCGTGCCTGGCGGGGGCCTTCAACAGGTATTTCGAATATCCTGGGAAGGCCTAAAGCATCACTTAACCCCAGGGGCTGCCGTGTACGACCCGACCCGTCTCGCCGCCCTGGTGGCGGTCGCCGAAGCGGGTTCGATCACCCGGGCCGCCGAGCGGCTCGGCTACACCACACCCGCGCTGTCGCAGCAGCTGGCCAAGCTGGAGCGCGAGGCGGGCACCGCCCTTCTGGTACGGCATCACCGCGGGGCCCGCCTGACGGGTGCGGGCGAGCTGCTGGTGGTCCGGGCGCGGCGGGTGCTCGACGAGCTGGAGCGGGCGCGACATGAACTGGCCGGGCTGACCGGCCTGACCGGCGGCACGCTCCGGCTCGGCACCTTCCAGACCGCCGGCATCCACCTGCTGCCACCGGCTCTCAGCGCGTTTCGCCGCGCCCATCCGGACGTCGAGCTGACGGTCGCCGACTACGAGCCCTCGGCCGGTGTCGCGGCGGTGGCGGCCGGCGAGGTCGACCTGGCGCTGACCCACGCCTACGAGCCGGGGGAGCCGATCCCGCTGCCCGCCTCGGTCGGCGTCGAGCCGATCCTCGTCGAGGAGCTTGTCCTGGTGTCCGCTCCGGGCCACGTCCTCACCAGTGGCGCCGCACGGCTACCGCTGGCCGACCTCGCCGGCCAGCCACTGATCAGCATGGCGCCCGACGCCCCCGCCCGGCGAGGTGTGGAGGTGGCCCTGACCAGAGCCGGGGCCACACCGTCGGTGCTGGTCCCGACGCCGGGGTACCTCCTGGTGTGCGCCCTGGCCAGCGCGGGGCTCGGGGTGGCGGTGGTACCGGAGATGGTGGCGCGGACATCGGTCACTCCGGTCGGGGTGCGGGCGCTGGAGGGCGGAGGGTTGCGTCGTACGATCTCGGTCGCGTATCGCGGGGAAGCGACGTCACCCGCGGCGGACGCTTTCCGAGCGATGCTGAGGGCCACTTTCAACCGAGCCCAACAGCCCCAACCCTGAGGGGCGCGGGGAACTGCGTGACCAGCCACGTCGGACCGCAAGACGCCAGACGGCCGTTCGCGGCATCCAGCCGGGGCGGGCGCTACGACTCAGGCGCCGCAGGCACCGGCACAGCCCACGGCAGTTCGATGGAGACCGTCTTCCCGCCCTCCCGCGTCGGTCGCACTCTGAGCTTGCCGCCGCACTCCGCGGTCAGCCAGCGGATGATGACCATGCCGCGGCCGTTGTCCTGCTGGACGGCGGCCGGCAGCCGCTTGGGGAAGCGCGGATGGCTGTCGGTGACGCCGATGCGCAGGTGTTCGTCACGGTCGAGGGCGAGGTCCACCGTGAAGGTGGGTGACTGGCCGAGGGTGTGCTGTACGGCGTTGGTGGTGAGCTCGGAGACGATCAGACGGATGGTGTCGGCCACCTCCGTGTCCGGTGGCAGTCCCCACTCGGCGAGAGTGGTGACCACGTAGGCCCGGGCCGCGGAGACCGAGGCGGGATCGCTCGGCAGAGTGACGGATGCTTCCAGATGATCTGCCATGGCGACGTCGTCCCTTTCCCACGGGACCGCAGTCCGACACGGAGCGGAGGGTTCGAGTACGGTCCCGGACTGGTGCTTCGTCGCCAGAGTGCCATTACCGCGCCCGTCAGGAGTGGCGATCCACCAAGATATGCATATATCTGTCGCTCGAAGCGGTGAACTCTGCGACGGCAGAGCGTATTTGGGCGGCTCGGTTGGAGTAAGGAGTTGCCCATGCAGCACGGTCCCGCGGTGCGCCGCCGGAAACTGGGCGCGGAACTGCGTGCGTTGCGCACCGGGGCGGGGCTCACCAGTGGTGAGGCGGCCCGGTCGGTGGGCTGGCACCAGTCCAAGGTGAGCCGGATCGAGACCGGCGCCAGCGGGGTGAAACCGGCCGATGTGCGGTTACTGCTCGACGCCTATGGCGTACAGGACGCCAGGCTGAGGGAGTTGCTGCTGGTGCTGGCGGGCTCCGACGAGGGTGGCGGACGTCATCACTGGTGGCACGCGTACCGCGGAGTACTGCCGCCGACGTACCGCGACTTCATCAGTCTGGAGTCCCAGGCGAGCGCGATGCGCACGCTGGAGACGTCCGTGGTGCCCGGGCTGTTGCAGACACCGGAGTACGCGCGGGCGGTGACCCGGGCCGCGGTGGGTGGGCTCGACGAGGACGCCGACGACCGTCTGGAGGCGCTGGTCGCGGTCCGTCTGGCCAGGCAGGACGTGCTGCGCGCGGATCCGCCGCTGGAGCTGAGCGCGGTGCTCGACGAGGCGGTGCTGCGCCGGGAGATCGGCGGACCGCAGGTCATGGCGCGGCAGTTGAGGCGGCTGGTGGAGGCGGCGCGGTTGCCCCAAGTCCGGTTGCAGGTGCTGCCGTTCGCGGCCGGTGAGCATGTCGGCATCACCGGGCCTTTCGTTATCTTCTCATTTTCGCGCACTTCTGATCTGGATGTGGTTGTTCTCGACCACTTGACGAGTAGCCTCTATCTCGAACGGAAAGAAGACCTCCAGGCCTACACGGAGGCCTTCAACACCCTTCGGATCCACGCCCTTTCGCCCGAGGAATCGTTGGATTACATCGCCGCGCTGGCTGGCGGCGCGTAAGGAGGCACCATGACCGCACTGCCTCGGAACGTGACTTCAAGTACCGATCTGCCCGGTGCGCGCTGGCTGCGCAGCAGCTACAGCACCGGAGCGAACAACTGCGTCGAGACGGCGCGGCAGCACTCCGGCCCGTGGACCGGGCTGCTCGCCGTGCGCGACTCCAAGGACCCGGCCGGGCCCGCGCTGCTCTTCTCCCCCGAGAGCTGGACGGGCTTCACGACCGCGTTCCAGTCCTGACCGAACCGATCAACTCCGACCGATTCAGATCGATCTCCTTTTGATCGATCCCACTTTGATCAGTTCCGACTGAGCGACGGCAGGGCCCTGTCACGCCGACTCATGGTCGTGTCTCGCCGATCACTCGCACAGCGCGTTCGATCTGCCCCTCGGAGAGGTCCGCGCGGGCGGTCAGCCTCAGCCGTGAGATGCCGTCGGGAACGGAGGGAGGACGGAAGCAGCCCACGGCGAGGCCCGCCGCACGGCAGTCGGCCGCCCAGAGCACGGCCTCTTCGGGGGACGGCGCGCGCACGGAGACGACCGCGGCGTCCGGACGTACGGCTTCCAGACCCGCGGCCGTCAGGCGGGTGTGCAGTTGGCCCGCCACCGTGCGGGCCCGCGCCGCGCGCTCCGGCTCGCGGCGCAGCAACCTCAGTGCCGCCAGGGCCGCGCCCGCCGCAGCGGGGGCGAGGCCCGTGTCGAAGATGAACGTCCGGGCCGCGTTGACCAGGTGGTCGATGACCCGGGCGGGGCCGAGCACGGCGCCGCCCTGGCTGCCGAACGACTTGGACAGCGTGACCGTGACGACGACGTCGTCGGCGCCCGCGAGTCCCGTGGCGTGCGGGGCGCCGCGGCCGCCGTCGCCCAGCACGCCGAGCCCGTGGGCGTCGTCCACGACCAGCCCGGCGCCGTGCTCCCGGCACGCCTCGGCGAACCGGGCCAGCGGGGCGGCGTCGCCGTCGACCGAGAAGACGGTGTCGGACACCACGACGGCGGGGCCGTCATGCGTCTGGAGTGCCTTGCGCACGGCGTCCGGGTCGCAGTGCCCCACGACCTGTGTCGTGCCGCGCGCCAGCCGGCAGCCGTCGATCAGCGAGGCGTGGTTGCCCGCGTCCGAGACGATCAGCGAGCCGTGCGGCGCCAGCGCGGTGACCGCGGCGAGGTTGGCCGCGTAGCCGGACGAGAAGACCAGGGCCGCCTCGAAGCCGCAGAAGTCGGCCAGCTCGCGCTCCAGCTCGGCGTGCAGCTGAGTCGTGCCCGTGACGAGCCGGGACCCGGTCGCGCCGCCGCCCCACGTCCGCGCGGCCCGCGCCGCGCTCTCGGTGACCTCGGGATGGCGGGCCAGACCAAGGTAGTCGTTGCTCGCGAGATCGAGGAGCGGCGACTCGGCGGGGCGCGGGCGCAGGGTCCGTACGAGTCCGGCGCGGCGGCGCAGCTCCGCCTGCTCGTCGATCCAGCCGAACGCCATGGCTCCTCCGGGCTTTTGTAGGCAGTGCACAGACACTAGTCGCAGGGTCGACGGCCCACGGTGTGGCAATACCCACACATCGAAGTGACAGGGTTGTCCGAAGTCTCCTTGGCTCGGAGGCCCTCCGTGCGTAAGGATCAGCTCCCATGGACCTGCTGAACACGCTGGTGGACAAGGGGCTTCGGCGCGAGCTGCCGACCCGCGAGGAAGCCTTGGCCGTCCTCGCCACTTCCGACGACGACCTGCTCGATGTGGTGGCCGCGGCCGGGAAGGTGCGCCGGCACTGGTTCGGCCGACGGGTGAAACTCAACTATCTCGTCAACCTGAAGTCCGGGCTGTGCCCCGAGGACTGCTCCTACTGTTCCCAGCGCCTCGGCTCGACCACCGGCATCCTGAAGTACACCTGGCTCAAGCCCGAGGAGGCCTCCCAGGCCGCGGCCGCCGGTTTGGCGGGTGGCGCCAAGCGGGTCTGCCTCGTGGCGTCCGGGCGCGGCCCGACCGACCGTGACGTGGACCGCGTCTCGAAGACCATCAAGGCGATCAAGGACGAGAACGAGGGCGTCGAGGTGTGCGCGTGCCTCGGTCTGCTCTCCGACGGCCAGGCGGAGCGGCTGCGCGAGGCCGGCGCGGACGCCTACAACCACAACCTCAACACCTCCGAGGCCACCTACGGCGAGATCACGAGCACGCACACCTACGCCGACCGTGTCGACACCGTGAACAAGGCGCACGCGGCCGGTCTGTCCGCCTGCTCCGGCCTGATCGCGGGCATGGGCGAGAGCGACGAGGACCTGGTCGACGTCGTCTACTCGCTGCGCGAGCTGGACCCGGACTCGGTGCCGGTCAACTTCCTGATCCCGGTCGAGGGCACCCCGCTGGCCAAGGAGTGGAACCTCACCCCGCAGCGCTGCCTGCGCATCCTGGCGATGGTCCGGTTCGTCTGCCCCGACGTCGAGGTGCGCATCGCGGGTGGCCGCGAGGTCCATCTGCGCACGATGCAGCCCCTCGCCCTGCACCTGGCCAACTCGATCTTCCTCGGCGACTACCTGACCACCGAGGGGCAGGCCGGCAAGGCCGACCTGGAGATGATCGCGGACGCCGGGTTCGAGGTGGAGGGCGCCGACCAGGTGACGCTGCCGGAGCACCGGGCGACGGCCGGGGGCGGCGGCTGCGGCTCGCACGCGAGCGCGGGCTGCGGGTCCGAGGAAGGCGCCGGGTGCGGTGGGCACGATGGCGTCGGGTGCGGAAGTCACGAGGGGGGCGGGGTGTGCGGTACGGCGGCTGCGGCACCGGCCGTCACCGAGCCGCGTACCGACCTGGTCGCCGTACGCCGCCGGGGCGCCGGCACGGACCTCGCGCCCAATGCCTGACGCGCGCACCGTGCCCGAGCTGACCGTTCCCGAGCTGCTGGAACTCGACCGGCGGCACGTGTGGCATCCGTACGGACCCATGCCCGGCCGCGCCGAACCGCTCGTCGTGGAGTCGGCGAGCGGGGTGCGACTGAGGATGGCGGACGGCTCGGGCGAGCTGGTCGACGGCATGTCGTCCTGGTGGTCGGCGATCCACGGCTACAACCACCCGGTGCTCAACGAGGCCGCGCACGAACAGCTGGCGCGGATGAGCCACGTGATGTTCGGCGGGCTCACGCACGAGCCCGCCGTACTGCTGGCGAAGCTCCTTGTCGACATGTCGCCCGATGGTCTGGAGCACGTCTTCCTCGCCGACTCCGGGTCGGTGTCGGTCGAGGTCGCCATCAAGATGTGCCTGCAGTACTGGCGTTCCCTGGGCCGCCCGGGCAAGCAGCGGCTGCTGACCTGGCGCGGCGGCTACCACGGCGACACCTGGCAGCCGATGTCGGTGTGCGATCCCGAGGGCGGGATGCACGAGCTGTGGACCGGCGTGCTCCAGCGCCAGGTGTTCGCGGACCCGCCGCCGGTGGAGTACGACGAGTCGTACGCCGAGCGGCTGCGGTCGCTGATCGAGCGGCACGCCGACGACCTGGCCGCGGTGATCGTCGAGCCGGTCGTGCAGGGCGCGGGCGGCATGCGGTTCCACTCCCCCGCGTATCTGCGGGTGCTGCGCGAGGCCTGCGACACCCACGACGTCCTGCTCGTCCTCGACGAGATCGCGACCGGGTTCGGACGTACGGGCGCGCTGTTCGCGGCGGAGCACGCGGGGGTGACGCCGGATGTGATGTGCGTGGGCAAGGCGCTGACCGGCGGATACCTGACGCTGGCGGCCACGCTGTGCACCTCACGGGTGGCCGACGGGATCTCGCGGGGCGAGGTGCCGGTGCTGGCGCACGGCCCGACCTTCATGGGCAATCCGCTGGCGGCCGCGGTGGCCTGCGCCTCGATCGAGCTGCTGCTCGGGCAGGACTGGGTGGCCGAGGTGAAGCGGATCGAGACGGGCCTGCGGGAAGGGCTGGCCCCCGCGGCGGACATTCCGGGTGTGAAGGATGTCCGTGTCCTCGGCGCCATCGGGGTCGTCCAACTCGACCACGCGGTGGACATGCGGGCGGCGACAGCGGCCTCCGTGCGTGAGGGCGTATGGCTGCGGCCGTTCCGCGACCTCGTCTACACGATGCCGCCGTACGTCACGGGCGACGCGGACGTCGCACGGATCGCCCGCGCGGTGTGCGCGGCCGCTCGGGAGGGCTGACATGCCGGTACTGGTGATCACGGGCACGGGCACGGAGGTCGGCAAGACGGTCACGACCGCCGCGGTCGCGGCGGCCGCGGTGGCCGCGGGCCGTTCGGTGGCGGTGCTGAAGGCCGCGCAGACGGGGGTCGCGCCGGACGAGCGCGGGGACGCGGCGGAGGTCGCGCGGCTGGCCGGCGCCGTGACCACGGCGGAAGTCGCCCGCTATCCCGAGCCGTTGGCCCCGGCGACGGCCGCGCGCCGGGCCGGTCTCCCACCGGTGCGTCCGCACGAGATCGCCGAGGCCGCCGCCAAGCTGGCCACCGAGCACGACCTGGTGCTGGTGGAAGGGGCCGGCGGGCTGCTGGTCCGCTTCGACGACGCGGGCAGCACGCTCGCCGACGCGGCCGAGCTGATGGCGGCACCGGTCCTGGTGGTGGCGTCGGCCGGCCTGGGCACCCTGAACACCACGGAGCTGTCCGCCCGCGAACTGCGCCGTCGGCACCTGGACCTGCTCGGCGTCGTGATCGGCAGCTGGCCCGAGGCACCGGATCTGGCGTCCCGCTGCAACGTCGCGGACCTCCCGGACGTGGCGGCGGCACCGCTGCTGGGCGCGGTCCCGGCGGGCGCGGGGGCACTGGCCCCGGCCGACTTCCGTGCCGGGGCGCCTGGCTGGCTGGCACCCCGGCTGTTCGGGACGTGGGACGCGGATGGCTTCCGGGTGCGGGAAGCGCCCTAGGGGGCCTGTCTGACAATTCCCGTCGTCCGCCCGGCGGGGCGGACCCCGCGGCGGCGATGGGCTGTGCGTGCCAGCACCCGGCGGTTGACGCGGGTGGTTCCCGGGTGCGGGAGGCGCCCTGAGGCCCTGTCCGACGACGGGTCGGACACCGGGTTCGCGCTAGAGCGGCTCCCCTTCCCCAGCGTCGGCGACGATCCGCACCAGTTCGATGCGGGAACGGATCCCGAGGCGGGTGAAGACGCCTCGCAGGTGGTGGTCGATGGTGCGGGGGCTGAGGGCGAGGCGGGCGGCGATCTCGCGGTTGGTGGCGCCCTCGGCGGCCATCCGGGCGATCAGCAGTTGCTGGGCCGTGAGGCGGGTCGAGGGGTGGTCCGCGGTGTCGGGGGCGGGGGCGGCGGGTGCGCCGAGGGCGCGCAGTTCGGTGCGGGCCTGGGCCGCGCAGTGCGGGGCTCCGAAGGAGTCGAACGCCTCCAGGGCGCTGTGCAGCCGGTCGCGTGCCTCCGTGCGGCGGCGCAGTCGGCGCAGGGCGCTGCCGAACAGCAGCTCCGTGCGGGCGCGTTCGAAGTCACGGGTGCCGTGGGAGTGCAGGCCGAGGGCGGTGCGGTAGTGGTCCACGGCGTCCGCGCCGGGGGCGAGCAGGGCGCGGCAGCGGGCGCTGAGGGCGAGGTCGTCCGGGCTGCGCACGGTGCTCGCCCAGCGGTCGTAGTCGGCGTGCGCGACCCGGGCGACCCGGGTGTCACCGGTGCGGACGGCGGCCTCGACGTAGTGCGGGGTGGCGAGATGACGGACGGCCCGGTGGCCGTGTCCGGGGCCGAACCCGGCCAGGGCGCGCAGCCGGGCCGCGGCGGCGGCGAAGCGGCCACTGCTCAGGTCGAGGAAGGCGAGCGCCCACTGGGCGAGCGCGGCGGGCAGTCCGAGGCCGTGGGCGAGGCCGTACGACCGTGCCGTGGCGGCTCGTTCGCGGCACAGGTCCGCCTCTCCGGTCAGCGCCGCGAACATCGCGAGGGCTGCCTGGAGATGACAGGCCCCGTTGTCCTGACCGGTGGCGTGGGCCTGCCAGAGCCCGTCCACGGCAGCGGCCTCGCCGGCCCGTGGCCGGCCCGTCCAGAAGTCGGCGTACGCCCGGAACTCCATCGCCTGCGCCACGGCCACCGGCGTGCCCCGCGCCCTCGCGGAGGCAGCGGCGCGCACGGTCGCCGTGGTCGCGCGGGTGTGGTCGCCGAGGAGCAGCGCGGCGATCCCGGCGTGGATCAGGACGGTCGGATCACCGCCGGGACCGCACTGTCCGACCGCCGCCCTCAGCAGGTCGCGGGCGTCGCCGTACCGCCCGTCGAACGCGGCCACGAGCCCGCCGAGCGTGCCGGGCGGAACGACGCCGAGGCGGTCGGCGACCCGCGCGGCCTCACGCAGGCGGCGTACGTCTCCGGTGTAGATGGCGGCTTCGGTGGCGCGGGCGAGGAGATGATCGGCGTCGGCGGGGGCGGCGAGGGGGCGGGCAACGTCGGTGGGGATGAGGGGAGTTGAGGCGTCCAGCGCTGCGGGGCGAGCTTTGGTCGTCGGTCTGGAGCCCGTGTCGGAGGCGGCTTCCGCCGACGGGGCACGGCGCACGTCGTCGGCAGCGGCACCCGTCGGCCGCGAGCCCCCGCCCGGCGTGCCCGTCCCCACCCGCGCCACCCCCGTCAGCAACGCGTCGAACGCCTCCGGCGCGTTCCCCGCCCGGAGGGCGAGCACGCCCGTCAGGGCGTCGTCCGCGCCGGCGGCGGCCAGTCGGCGGGCCCGGTCGCCGTCGCCCGACTGCCAGGCGTACGCGGCGGCCAGGGCGATCAGACGGGTCTGCCCGGGCGGGTCGGGGCACAGTGCGGCGGCACGCTCGGCGAGGGCGCGGGCCAGGAGGAGCCGCCCCCCGGTGGCCGCCTTGTGCGCGGCGGCGCCGAGCTCCGCCGCGAGCCGGGCGCTGGGCCCGAGCGCCCCCGCGCCCCGGTGCCAGGAACGCCACGGTGTCCCGCCCGCGCCGCCCAGCACGCGGGCCAGCAGGCGGTGGACGTCGCGGCGGTCGGCCGGGGAGCCGCTCTCGTAGGCCGCGACCCGCGTCCACGCGTCCCGGAACACGACCCCGCCCGCACCGGCGTGCGCGACCCCGGCCGCCTCGGCGGCCTCCAGGCAGCGGGTGTCGAGTCGGGCGGCGGTGACGGCGCGCAGGAAGGCGTCCGTGGCGACCGGGTACTGATCGGCCGCGGCGAGCAGCAGCAACAGCCGCGTGTCGTCCGGCAACGCCCGGATCTCCGCCCGGCGTTCACGCAGCAGCACCGGGGCCAGTTCGGCGGGTTCCGTCGGGAGCGGGTCGAGGCCCGTCGTCTGGCGGTCGGTCAGCAGCGGGACCGACTCGACGGCGGCGCGCGGATCGCCGTACACCGCACGCAGCAGCCGGACGCGGACGCCTTCGGGGAGCGTCGCGGCCAGTTGTCGCCATGCCTGCGTGATCGGCGGTGGCGAAGTGCGGTCAAGAGGCGGGGGGTTCACCGGAGTCACCACGCAAATGACGTTACTGGCGAGTTAATTGAACCGTAAAGACCGGCGATTTCGCCGATGCGGCGCGCGTAGACCCGGCTCGACACTCCTGACAACCCCACACGTTTCAGGAGGCATCATGCAGCGCCGCACGCGTCGCATGGCCACGGCCCTCACGGCCCTGGCCTCATCGCTCCTTCTGTCACTCACCCTCTCCCCCACACCCGCGCACGCCGCCACCCACGACCCCGTCGTCTTCGTGCACGGCCTGAGCAGCTCGGCGAGCAGCTGGGACGACTGGATCGGCTACTTCAAGGCGGACGGCTACACATCCGCCGAACTGGACGCCGTGTCGTACGACTGGGCCAAGTCGAACGCGACCACCGCCCAGCAGCTCTCAACCGAGATCAAGAACGTGCTCGCCCGGACCGGCGCCGCCAAGGTCGACCTGGTCGTCCACTCCATGGGCGCGCTCAGCTCCCGCTACTACCTGAAGAACCTCGGCGGGACGTCGTACGTGGACGACTTCGTCTCGACGGCCGGCGTGAACCACGGCACGACCACCGCCTCGTGGTGCGCGTGGCTGTACACGTCCTGCGCGGAGATGAACACCGGCAGTTCGTTCCTGTCCGCCCTGAACTCCGGGGACGAGACCCCGGGCGGCGTGTCGTACGCCAGCTACTGGTCGAACTGCGACGACGCGCTCACTCCGGACACCACCGCGATCCTGAGCGGCGCCACGAACGTCGAGGTCGGCTGTGTCTCGCACACCGACATGAACAACGACCAGGGCGTGTACGAGCAGGTCCGGAACTTCATCGGCTGATCTCCGGCCCGGCCGGAAAGGACGGCCACCGCGGCGGCGGGGGGTGCGTCGGCCCCGTACGGGGGACAATCAGGGTGAGCCCCGTCCCACCCGGGAGGTCCCCATGGCCGTACGGTCCGCCGGCTCCGGCAAGGTGTCACGGGGTGCCGTGCACCACCCGCTGTTCGCCCGTTTCTACGCCCGGATGAGTGTCAACGCCGAGACGCGGATGGGCATGGGCGACATCCGCGACCGGCTGCTGGCCGGGCTGTCGGGCCGGGTGATCGAGATCGGCGCGGGCAACGGCCTGAACTTCACCCACTACCCGAGAGCGGTGTCGGAGGTCGTCGCCATCGAACCGGAGCGTCTGCTGCGGCAGTTGGCGGTGGAGTCCGCCCTGCGCGCCGAGGTCCCGGTGGATGTCGTACCGGGCGCGGCCGAGGCGCTGCCGGTCAAGAGCGAGGCCTTCGACGCGGTGGTGCTCTCGCTGGTGCTGTGCAGCGTGCGGGACGTGCCGCGGGCGCTCGGTGAGGTACGGCGGGTGCTGCGGCCGGGCGGTGTGGTGCGGTTCTTCGAGCACGGCCGGGGCGGCGGGCGCGCGATGCTCCTCACCCAGCGCGCGCTGGACCGGACGGTGTGGCCACTGGTGAGCGGTGGCTGTCATGTCTCGCGTGATCCGGTGGCGGCGCTGCGCGGGGCGGGGTTCGAACTCGGCCCGTGCCGGCAGGTGATGATGCCGGAGAACGGGCCGGTGCTCCCGTCGTCGTACTGCGTGCTGGGCACGGCGTGGCGGCCGACGGAGGAGCGGTCCGGCTGACCACGGCCCCGCCTCGCGGAACCCGTCTCACAGCCTCCGCGTCACGGCCGCGCGTCCCGGACCCGCGTCACAGACTCCACTGCCGCAGTTCGCGCGCGATGTCCTCGACCGAGGCCTCGCCGCTCTTGACCAGGCGTGCCAGATCGCGCACCTGCTCGGGCGAGGTGACGACCTTGAGGCCGCTGGCGACCAGGTAGGCGTAGGCCACGGCAGAGGCGAACAGCGCGTTGGAGCGCTCCAGGGCCGGGACGTGGATGAGGAGTTGGAGCAGGGCCGCGGCGCGGGCCTGCGGGCTGTCGTAGACGGGGGTGTCGAATATCTCCGCACGGTGGCGGGCGACGGCGGCGACCAGGGCTCCCCAGTCGGTGACCTGGGGGTCCCCCGGGGTCCTCTTCTCGGCGAGCATGAGCAGCCAGGCGAGGTCGATGTTCAGATTGCTCAAGGATCAGCGACGACCTTCGTGCTCCGCGCCGAACTCCTCGGCGAAGACGGACTCGTACTGCTTCATGAAGTCGGCGGCGGCGTCGACGAAAGTGTGCCCGACCTCTCCGGTGTCCTTTCTGACCAGCTCCTCGATGTAGCGGTTGACGCTCATGCCGCGGGCCAGGGCGCGTTCGCGTGCCGCGCGGGCGGTGCCCTCGTCCACTCTCACGTTCAGCTGGGTCTTCGCCATACCTCAAAGCTAGCGCTCGAACGCTAGCAGCGGCAAGGAGTCACTCCGGAGACGGAGCGTGCCCCTTACATCGATATCAGGGGCCCGACCTGGGGCGGAGACCGACCGGGACCTTGGATGGATACCGGGTGTGCCGTGGATCACATTACGCTCGGCGGTGACGGTGAGTCGTTCCTTCCCTCGAGGAGGCGGTCTTGTCCACAGCAGCTGCCCGGTACGCCCAGGGCCCCACGTCGGCCGACGGGACCGCGGCCCGCGCCCGCGGCCTGACCAAGGCGTACGGCTCGGGCGAGACGACGGTGCTCGCCCTCGACTCCGTGGACGTGGACATCGCGCGTGGCCGCTTCACGGCGGTCATGGGACCGTCGGGGTCCGGGAAGTCCACGTTGATGCACTGTCTGGCGGGGCTCGACAACGTCTCTGCGGGGCAGGTGTGGCTCGGCGGGACCGAGATCACCGGGCTGAAGGAGCGTGAGCTGACCCGGCTGCGGCGGGACCGGATCGGGTTCATGTTCCAGTCGTTCAACCTCATCCCGACCCTGAACGCGGCCGAAAACATCACGCTGCCCATGGACATCGCGGGCAGGAAGCCCGACGAGAAGTGGCTGGACCAGGTCATCGACACGCTCGGGCTGCGGGACCGTCTCGGGCACCGGCCGTCCCAGCTGTCCGGCGGCCAGCAGCAGCGCGTCGCCTGCGCCCGCGCGCTCGCCTCCCGCCCGGAGCTGATCTTCGCCGACGAACCCACCGGCAACCTGGACTCCCGGGCCGGCCTCGAGGTGCTCGGGTTCCTGCGCGAGGCCGTCGACCAGCTGGGGCAGACCGTTGTCATGGTCACCCATGACCCGGGCGCCGCCGCCCACTCCGATCTGGTGCTCTTCCTGGGTGACGGGCGGATCGTGGACGAGATGGAGCGGCCGACCGCGGAGGCCGTACTGGAGCGTATGAAGCGCTTCGACGGGATCCGCGGCCAAGAGGGCCTCCACGGTCAGGAGGGGATCCGCGGCCGGTCCGACGACGGCGGACCCACGGCATCCGAGGAGCGCTGACCCCGTGCTCAAGGCGACGCTCAGGAGCTTCCTCGCCCACAAGGGACGGCTGCTGCTCTCCGCGCTGGCGGTGATCCTGTCCGTGGCGTTCGTCGCGGGCAGCCTGATCTTCTCGGACACCGTCAGCCGCACCTTCGACCGGCTCTTCGCCTCGACCGCGGCCGACGTCACCGTCACACCGAAGGATACTCTCGACGAGACCCTGCCCTCGGGGCGGACGCTGACCCTGCCGGCCTCGCTCGCCGAGCGTCTGGCCCAGGTCAACGGGGTCGCCGCGGCACGCGCCGAGGTCGACGTGGAGGGCCTCACCGTCGCCGACGAGGACCGCGAGTCGGTGGGCCCGACCACGGGCGCCCCGACGATCGGCACCGCCTGGAACCCGACCGAGCGCAGCCCCGTGGAGCTCACCGCCGGGCACGCCCCGAAGGGCGACGGGCAGGTGCTGATCGACGCGGACACCGCCGACAGCAAGGACGTGGGCATCGGCGACCGGCTCACGGTCATCGGGCAGGAGGGCTCCTTCCCGGTCGAGGTCGTCGGCATCGTCACCTTCACCACCACCAACCCCGGTGCCGCGCTGGTCTTCTTCGACACCGAGGTGGCGGGGACGAAGCTGCTGGGCGACCCGAGGGCGGCCACCTCCGTCTCGCTCGACGCCGCCGACGGCGTCAGCGACGCGGACCTCAAGCGGCGCGTGGCCGACGCGCTCGGCGCGGACGCCGGCGCCGACACCGGCACGTACGAGTTGCGTACGGCCGACGAACAGGCCGAGTCGGACGTCGAACAGCTCGGCGGATTCCTCGACATCATCAAGTACGTGATGCTCGGCTTCGCCGGTGTCGCCGTCCTCGTGGGCGTCTTCCTGATCGTCAACACCTTCTCGATGCTGATCGCCCAGCGCACCCGCGAGCTGGGCCTGTTGCGGGCCCTCGGCGCCGACCGGCGCCAGGTGCGGCGCTCGGTCCTGACCGAGGCACTGCTGCTCGGCCTGGTCGGCTCGACGCTGGGCCTCGCGGCCGGGATCGGGCTGGCCGTCGGACTCATCAGACTGATGGGCCTGATGGGCATGAACATCAGGGCGACCGAGATGGTCATCGGCTGGGGCACGCCGGTGACCGCGTACGTCGTCGGCCTGGGCGTCACCTTCGTCGCGGCCTACCTGCCGGCCCGGCGTGCGGCGGGTGTCTCGCCGATGGCGGCCCTGTCGGACGCCGAGATCGCCGACATCGGACGGCCGCTGAGGCTGCGCGCGGTCGTCGGCTCGGTGGTCGGGGCGGCGGGTGCGGCGGCGCTGGCGGGCTGTGCCGTGTCGCAGAAGACGTCGACGTCGGCGTCCCTGCTGGGCCTCGGCGTCGTCCTGACCCTGATCGCGACCGTGATCGCCGGACCCCTGCTCGTACGGCCCGTGATCCGCGTCCTCGGCGGGGCCTTCCCCGCGCTGTTCGGCTCGGTCGGCCGGATGAGCCAGCGCAACGCCCTGCGCAATCCGCGCCGTACCGGTGCCACCGCCGCCGCGCTGATGGTGGGCCTGGCGCTGGTCGGCGGGATGTCGGTGGCCAGCGCCTCGATGACCAAGTCGTTCGACCAGCAGATCGACAAGACCCTGGGCGCCGACTTCGTCGTGCAGAACAGCAACTTCGTGCCCTTCCCCCGGGAGATCACCGACCGGATCCGCGACACCGAGGGCGTGGGCCTCGTCGTACGCTCGCAGTTCGCGACGATCGCCGTGCGCCTCCCGGACGGCGACCGGGTGAAGACGACCGCGGCGGCCTACGAGCCCGAGCTCGACGAGGTCGCCCACATCACGTACGCGCGGGGCGACAGCGCGGCCGCGCTCGCGGACGGGCGCCTCGCCATGGACAAGGACTTCGCCGAGGACCACGGCGTACGTGTCGGCAGTACCGTCCCCGTCGAGTTCCAGGGCGGCCGGCGGGCCGAGCTGACGGTGGGCGCCCTCACCGACCAGGAGTCCGCCGACGGGTTCGGCAGCCAGGGCGGGATCTACTTCGGCCTGGGCACGCTGGAGAAGTACGCGCCGGGCGGGCAGGACGCGGCCGTGTACGTCAACGCCGCCTCCGGCACGAGCGCCGACGACCTGCGGGCCGGCCTGGAGCAGACGCTCGACCCGTATCCGCAGGTGCAGGTCCGGGACATCGCCGACTACAAGGAGCTGGTCCACAACCAGATCGCCGTGCTGCTCTACCTCGTCTACGCCCTGCTCGGCCTCGCGATCATCATCGCGGTGCTCGGCGTGGTCAACACCCTCGCCCTGTCGGTGGTCGAGCGCACCCGGGAGATCGGGCTGCTGAGGGCCATCGGGCTGGCCCGGCGGCAGTTGCGCCGGATGATCCGGCTGGAGTCGGTGGTGATCGCCGTGTTCGGCGCGGTGCTGGGGCTCGCGCTGGGGCTGGTGTGGGGCGTGTGCACGCAGCAGGTGCTGGCGTTGCAGGGCATGACGGCGCTGGCGATCCCCTGGGGCACGATCGTGGCGGTGGTGATCGGCTCGGCCGTGGTGGGCGTCGTGGCGGCGTTGCTGCCCGCGTTGCGTGCCTCGCGCATGAATGTACTGGCGGCCATCGCGCACGAGTGATGGAATCGCGGCAGGCACTCAAGTCCCTTGAAGGTGAGGAGAGTTCGTGTCGCAACCGGAAAGCCCGCGTCCGTTCCGCTTCGGCGTCAACCTGATGACCTCCGCCCCCGCCGACGAGTGGCGGGCCAAGTGCCGGCGGGCCGAGGAACTCGGCTACGACGTGATCCTGGTCCCCGACCATCTCGGCATGCCCGCGCCGTTCCCGGCCCTGGTCGCGGCGGCCGAGGCGACACGGCGGCCACGGCTGGGCACGTTCGTGCTGAACGCCGGTTTCTGGAACCCGGCGTTGCTCGCCCGCGAGGTCGCGACCACCGACGCCCTCACAGGCGGGCGACTGGAACTGGGCCTGGGCACCGGCTATGTGAAGGCCGAGCACGACACGGCGGGGCTGCCGTGGCTGTCCCCGGGCGAGCGGGTGGACCATCTGCTGCGCACGATCGAGGAGGTGTACCGGCTGCTCGCCTCCGAGGAGCACCAGCGAGCCGGTACAGAAACCCAGGGTGCCGCTGCTCGTCGGCGGCAACGGCGACCGTGTGCTGCGCCTGACCGCCGAGCACGCCGACATCGCGGCCTTCACCGGCGCGCGTTCGGTGCGGGGCAGCTCGACGGGCAAGCTGGAGGTCATGCTCGCCGACGAGTTGCACGAGCGGGTCGCGCTGTACCGCGAGCTGGCTGCGGCGGCGGGCCGCGAGAACGCGGAGCCGACGGAGCTGAACCTGCTGATCCAGTTCGTGATCGACACCGACGACCGCGAGGCCGCCGTACAGCCCCTGATGGAACGGATCCCCTACCTCACCCCGGACCAGGTCCTGGAGCTGCCCATCGGTCTGATCGGCACCGTGGAGGAGATGACCGCGCAAGTGCTGGCGCAGCGCGAGCGGTTCGGGTTCACCTATCTGACCGTCCTCGAGCCGAGCATGGAGGCGTTCGCACCGGTGCTGGCGCGACTGCGCGGCGAGTAGCCGTCCGGATGCTGGAATTCCGGGTCCGCTCCGGTGGCTCCGTGATGTGATCACGGCATGACTGATCTGCGGATACGGGCCGCTGCGGCCGACGACCTCGACACCGTGCTGGCCTTCTGGAAGACGGCCGCCGAGGGCACGAGCATCAGCGACGACCGGGAGGGCGTGGAGCGGCTGGTCGCCCGCGACGCCGAGGCGCTGATCCTGGCGGAGCTGGACGGGGAACTGGTCGGCACGGTGATCGCGGGCTTCGACGGCTGGCGCTGCCATCTGTACCGGCTCGCCGTCCATCCGGAGCGCCGGCGGCGGGGTATCGGCTCGGCACTGCTCTCCGCGGCCGAGGACAGGTTCGTACGGCTCGGCGGGCGCCGTGGCGACGCGATGGTCCTCCAGCGCAACGAGACCGCGCACCATGCCTGGCGCGCTGCCGGGTACGCGCCCGAGGACAAGTGGCGCCGATGGGTGAAGCACCTGACCGGCTGAGCCGGGCACGACGGCCAGGACGAGGCGCTTTGCCCATCCTTTACTATTGGTGGACCACTTCGGTCCTCCCGTGAAAGGTGTGAGCGTCCGCCCATGGACGAGCCTCCCAGTACCCGACATCGCGCGATCCTCCCCGCCCTGACCGACCATGGGACGGAGGTGACCCGATGACCGAAGTGATCCTCCTGCTGGTGGCGATCCTGCTGTCGCTCGCCTGCGGTGCCTTCGTCGCGGCCGAGTTCTCGCTGACCACGGTCGAGCGCAGCGAGCTGGAACGGGCCGTCGAGCGCGGCGAGCGCGGCGCTTCCGGCGCACTGAAGGCCGTACGGAACCTGACCTTCCAGCTCTCCGGCGCCCAGCTCGGCATCACGGTGACCAACCTGGTCGTCGGCATGCTCTCCGAACCGTCCATCGCCAAGCTGATCGCGGGCCCGCTGGAGTCGCTCGGCGTCTCCGAGTCGGCCTCCGGCTCGATCGCGCTCGTGATCGGTACGGCACTGTCGACGATCGTCCTGATGGTGGTCGGCGAGCTGGTGCCGAAGAACTGGGCGATCTCCTCACCCCTGGCCGTGGCGAAGACGGTCGGCAACGCGCAGCGCTGGTTCAGCGCGGTCTTCCGCCCCTTCATCACTCACCTCAACAACACGGCGAACCGCATAGTGCGCCGCTTCGGGGTGGAACCCACCGAGGAGCTGGCCGCCGCGCGCGGCCCCCAGGAGCTGGCCGCCCTCGCCCGGCACTCGGCCCGCGAGGGCGCCCTGGAGGCGGACACCGCCGAGCTCTTCGTCCGCACCCTGAACCTGGCCGACCTGACCGCGGAGAACGTCATGACCCCGCGCGTCCAGGTGATCGCCCTGGAGACACAGGCGACCTGCGAGGACGTGGCGAACGTGACGCGGGCGACCGGGCTGTCCCGGTTCCCCGTCTACCGCGGCAGCCTCGACTCGGTCGTGGGCACCGCGCACATCAAGGACATCCTGGCGGTGCCCGCCGAACGCCGACCCCGCGTCTGCGTCGCCGAGCTGATGCGCGAGCCGCTGCTCGTCCCCGAGACGCTCACCGTCGACCGGCTCCTCGACCGGCTGTCCGGCAAGCGCACCATGGCCGTGGTGATCGACGAGTACGGCGGCACGGCGGGCGTGGCCACGCTGGAGGACATCGTCGAGGAGGTCGTCGGCGAGGTGCGGGACGAGCACGACCCGCACGAGACGCCCGACCTCGCCCACGCGGGCAGTGACGCGGAGGGCCGGGAGCTGTACTCGGCTGACGGATCGGCACGGATGGACCAGCTCGCGCGGGTCGGCCTGAGGGTGCCTGAGGGGCCGTACGGGACGCTGGCCGGTCTGGTCGCGACGGAGCTGGGCCGTATCCCCGCTGTAGGTGACCGCGTCGAGGTGGCCGGCTGGCGGCTCGACGTGGTGGACGCCGCGGGTCGCCGGGCGGCCCGGGTGCTGCTGCACGCGCCGTTCGACGACGCGCCGGAGAGCGACAGCCACGAACAGGGCGAGAGGTACGAGCGGAACGAGAAGAAGGAGGGCGGGCGATGACCGCCGTACAGCTGTTCATCGGCCTTCTGACGCTGGTCGTCAACGCCTTCTTCGTCGGCGCCGAGTTCGCACTGATCTCGGTGCGGCGCTCACAGATCGAGCCGTACGCCGACCGGGGTGACCGGCGCGCCAAGAGCGTGCTGTGGGGTCTGCGGCACGTGTCCGCGCTGATGGCGGCCGCCCAGCTCGGCATCACCCTGTGCACGCTGGTCCTCGGTGTCGTCGCGGAGCCCGCGATCGAGCATCTGCTGGAGCCGGTGTTCCACGCGGTGGGCGTGCCAGAGGGCGCCGGGCACGTGGTCTCCTTCGTGATCGCGCTGACGCTGGCCACCTATCTGCACATGCTGCTCGGCGAGATGGTGCCGAAGAACATCGCGCTGGCCGAGCCGGTGCGCAGCGCGCTGGTGCTCGGCCCGCCGCTGGTCGCGCTGTCCCGGGCGCTGCGGCCGGTCATCTTCACGATCAACGCCTTCGCCAACACGCTGCTGAAGCTCCTGCGCGTCGAGGTCAAGAACGAGGTCACGGCGACCTTCTCGGACGCCGAGCTGGCCCGGCTGGTCCGGGACTCCGGCGAGGCCGGTCTCATCGACGAGCGCGCACGCGAGCGGCTGCACGACGCCCTGGAACTGGGCCGCCGACCGGTGCGCGACGTGGTCCTGCCGCTGGAACGCGTCGTCTACGCGCGCGTGGGCGTCACTCCGGAGGAGCTGGAGGCGCTGTCGGCCGAGTCGGGCTTCTCCCGCTTCCCGGTCGTGGACGAGGGCCGCCGGATCGTCGGCTACCTGCATGTGAAGGACGCGCTCGACGCCCCCGCGCGGGACGTGCCCTTCCAGGTGCGGGACATGCGCCCCATCGCTCGCGTCCGGGAGAGCACCCCGCTCGACGACGTCCTGACGGCCATGCGCGGCAGCCGTACCCACCTGGCGGCCGCCTTGGGCGGCGACGGCCGGCTGGCGGGGCTGGTGACCATGGAGGACGTGCTGCGGGAACTGTTCGGGCAGCGCGCCTGAGGATCCGGCCGGGCCGACCGACCGATGGGTATGGTCCTCGGGCTACCATGTGTGTCGCCATGCAGACGAACCCCACATACAGCAGCCTGGTCGCGGTCGGCGACTCCTTCACCGAGGGCATGTCGGACCTGCTCCCGGACGGTACCTACCGGGGCTGGGCCGACCTCCTCGCCGGACGGATGGCCGCCCGGACACCCGGATTCCGGTATGCCAACCTCGCGGTGCGGGGGAAGCTGATCGGGCAGATCATCGAGGAGCAGGTCGACGTGGCGGCCGCGATGGGTGCCGACGTGATCACTCTGGTCGGCGGGCTCAACGACACACTGCGGCCCAAGTGCGACATGGGACGGGTGCGCGGCCTCCTGGAGGAGGCGGTGGAGAAGCTCGCCCCGTCGTGCCGCCAGCTGGTGCTGATGCGCAGCCCGGGGCGGCAGGGGCCGGTCCTCGAGCGGTTCCGGCCGCGTATGGAGGAGCTGTTCGTCTGCGTCGACGAGCTGGCGGAGCGGCACGGCGCGATCGTCGTCGATCTGTACGGGGCGCCGTCGCTCGGCGACCCCCGGCTGTGGGACGTGGACCGGCTGCATCTGACGGCCGAGGGGCACCGCCGGGTCGCGGAGGCGGTGTGGCAGAGGCTCGGCTACGACCCCGAGGACACCGGGTGGCGTACACCGATACCGGCCACGCCACCGCCCGGGTGGGTCGCGCGGCGGGTCGCGGACGCCCGGTTCGCCCGGCAGCACCTGGTGCCGTGGATCGGGCGGCGGCTGACGGGCCGGTCCTCCGGCGACGGACTGCCGGCCAAGCGGCCGGAGCTGCTGCCCTATGAGGGTCCGGCGGCGTAGACCCGGGCGGCCCGCGGGTTTGGACAGCACGAGGGTGCCGGGCTGTCCGCCCGGCACCCTGAGCCTTCTTACGACCGACGGGACGCGGCGCGACTGCGCCGGTACAGGACGGTCCCCGCGACCAGCAGCGCACCGCTGGCGGCGATGCCTCCGACGACGTTGCCCACCTCGACGCCGGTCTCCGGCATGTGCGGGTGTTCCTTCCCCGGGGGCGTCTTGGACGGAGGGGTCGGCTTGTGCTCGTGGGGCGGCGGGGTGGGCTCGCCGGGCGAGTCCTCGCCATAGCCGTACCCGTAGCCGTCCTCCTGCGACTCCTCGGCGCCGTAGCCGTGGGGCTCCTCCTCGCCGTAGCCGTACCCGCCCGACTTCTCCTCGCCGTAGCCGTACCCGCCCGACTTCTCCTCGCCGTAGCCCTGGTCCTTCGGCTCGTCGCCGTAGCCGTAGCCCTTCCCGTAGCCGCTCGACTTCTCGTCGTCGCGGCCGTATCCGCTCGACTTCTCGTCGCCGTAACCGTGGTCCTTCGGCTTTTCGGTGCCGTAACCACTGTCGCTCGGCTTTTCGGCGCCGTAACCCTGCTGGGTCGGCTTTTCCGCGCCGTAGCCGTGGCCGGTCGGCTTGTCGGTGCCATAGCCCTGGCTGCTCGGCCGGTCGGCTCCGTAGCCGGAGTTCCCATATCCGGGGGTGCTGTTCTCAGAACTCGGCTCGGACGCCCCCATGTGGCTGAACTCTTCGTTCAGCGCACCGAATTTGTCCTGCATCTCGCCGATTCGCTCGTGCATCCTGCCGAATTTGTCGTGCATGTTGGCGAGCCTGTCGTCCAGCTCGTCCAGCCCCTCCGAGCCCCATGGATCCGTACGGCCCGACAGTGCGGAGGCGGAGTTCACCACGGTCCCCTGCACGCGTGGGGCCGAGGACGCGCATGTGCCGTACAGAGAAAGGGCGCTCGTCGTGGCGGCGGCCACAATCAATCCCCTGGTGAGGGCCTGTCGCATTCTCGTTTTCTCTCTCTCGGGCGGAATGGGGAAGCCGACGGTCGTCGCAGAAGCCGTGATGCCGCACGTTCACAATCGCCACGACGTGCAGACTATGAACGAGAGAGGGAGGCCCCAGGAAGCGAGGACGCGACGACTGCCAGGGAATTCACCCGATCGCCCGCCGACATCGGCGCCCACGGGACCAATTCCCGTCAATACCCGGCGCCGGTCCCGCGGCGGTCTCGTGGTCCGGTGGACGGACGGCACGTGGAGCGGCTCTGACCTGGGGCGCTCAGCGCCGGACGGCCGACCGGGGCCGGCCGGGCGCCGGGTAAACTCCGTACACGTGACTTCTGCGCCCGCCAAGCCCCGCATCCCCAACGTCCTCGCCGGACGCTACGCCTCCACCGAGCTCGCCACGCTCTGGTCCCCCGAGCAGAAGGTGAAGCTGGAGCGGCAGCTCTGGCTCGCCGTGCTGCGGGCCCAGAAGGACCTCGGCATCGAGGTGCCGGACGAGGCGCTCGCCGACTACGAGCGTGTCCTGGACACCGTCGACCTGGCCTCGATCGCCGAGCGCGAGAAGGTCACGCGGCACGACGTGAAGGCCCGGATCGAGGAGTTCAACGACCTCGCCGGGCACGAGCACGTGCACAAGGGCATGACGTCCCGCGACCTCACGGAGAACGTCGAGCAGCTCCAGATCCGGCTCTCGCTGGAGCTGATCCGCGACCGTACGGTGGCCGTGCTGGCGCGCCTCGGCAAGCTGGCAGCCGAGTACGGCGAGCTGGTCATGGCCGGCCGCTCGCACAACGTCGCCGCGCAGGCCACCACGCTCGGTAAGCGGTTCGCGACGGGCGCCGACGAGCTGCTCGTCGCCTACGGCCGCGTCGAGGAGCTCCTCGGCCGCTACCCGCTGCGCGGCATCAAGGGCCCGGTCGGCACCGCGCAGGACATGCTCGACCTGCTCGGCGGGGACGCCTCGAAGCTGGCGGACCTGGAGGACCGGATCGCCGGTCACCTGGGCTTCTCGCAGGCGTTCACCTCCGTCGGCCAGGTCTACCCGCGCTCCCTCGACTACGAGGTCGTCACCGCGCTGGTGCAGCTGGCCGCCGCGCCGTCCTCGCTGGCCAAGACGATCCGGCTGATGGCCGGGCACGAGCTGGTGACGGAGGGCTTCAAGCCGGGCCAGGTCGGCTCCTCCGCGATGCCGCACAAGATGAACACCCGCTCCTGCGAGCGCGTCAACGGCCTCATGGTCATCCTGCGCGGCTACGCCTCGATGACCGGTGAGCTGGCGGGCGACCAGTGGAACGAGGGCGACGTGTCCTGCTCGGTGGTGCGCCGGGTCGCGCTGCCCGACGCGTTCTTCGCGCTGGACGGTCTGCTGGAGACGTTCCTGACGGTGCTGGACGAGTTCGGCGCGTTCCCGGCGGTCGTGGCCCGTGAGCTGGACCGCTACCTGCCGTTCCTCGCCACCACCAAGGTGCTGATGGGCGCGGTGCGCGCGGGCGTCGGCCGTGAGGTCGCGCACGAGGCGATCAAGGAGAACGCCGTCGCCTCCGCGCTGGCGATGCGCGAGCAGGGCGCCGAGCGCAACGAGCTGCTGGACAAGCTGGCCGCCGACGAGCGCATCCCGCTGGACCGCGCCCAGCTGGACGCGCTCATGGCCGACAAGCTCTCCTTCACGGGTGCCGCCGCCGACCAGGTCGGCGTCGTGGTCGGCCGGGTCGAGGAGATCGTGAAGCAGCGCCCGGAGGCCGCCGGTTACACGCCCGGGGCCATCCTCTAGCGCGTCGTACGGCATGGCGCGCTTCACCGCCGAGCAGTTGGAGGCCGCTCGCGACCGTCTGGTACCGGACGTCGTCGCGGACGGTCTCCATGTGCTGTTCTGCGGCATCAACCCCAGTCTGATGACGGCCGTGACCGGCCACCACTTCGCCCGCCCCGGCAACCGCTTCTGGCCAGTGCTGCATCTGTCGGGGTTCACGCCGAGGCTCTTGAAGCCCTCGGAGCAGGGTGAGTTGCTGTCCTACGGTCTCGGCATCACGAACGTCGTGGCGCGGGCGACCGCACGGGCCGACGAGCTGAGCGCCGAGGAGTACCGCGAGGGCGGGCGGCTGCTGGCGACCAAGGTGGCTCGGCTGCGGCCGCGTTGGCTGGCCGTCGTCGGGGTCACCGCCTATCGGGCGGCCTTCGACGACCGCAAGGCCCGGGTGGGTCCGCAGGAGCGGACGATCGGGGACACGCGCGTGTGGGTGCTGCCGAATCCGAGCGGGCTCAACGCGCACTGGACGGCGGCGACGATGGCGGAGGAGTTCGGGCGGTTGCGGGCTGCGGCCGAGGCGTGACGGATCACGGCGAGGTCGGCGGGGCGTGGCGAGTTCCGACGGATCACGGCGAGGGCAGGGGGTCGTGGCGGGGTCTGACGGATCACGGCGAGGACAGGAGGCCGTGGCGAGGGCTGACGGATCACGGCGACGCCTGGCCCCTGGTCACGGCGGAGCGATCTCCGTGGCCACGCCGAGCAGCTTCACGTCGTCGGCCTCGTCCAGGTCGGCGACGCAGACCGCGACCCAACGGCCCGTCCCCTCCGCTTCCCAGAGGCAGGCCACGCGGGCGCGGGCGCTGAGCGAGGCCCAGGGCTCGGGTATCTCCTCCTGCCCGGTGCGCAGCGAGACCGTCTGGAGGTTGTAGGGGGCCGTCTCTGACCAGCGGTCCGCGAGCCGCTCCTCCAGGGCGTCGCGGTACTTCTCGTACTGCTCCACGGTCTCCGCACGGGCCCCGCAGTCGCCGTGACCTCTCTCTAACACCACGACGTGGTAGCCGGGGCCGCTCTCGTCGCCGTTCGACGAGGTGTGCCCCGCCGCGAACGGGCGGAAGCACAACTCGTCGATGAGGGCGATGTGCCGTGCGATGTTCATGCGTTCCAGTAAACCCGGCCCCACTGACAATTGGCGTGCCGTCAGGCGTCCCGCCGCCGCACGCTCCACGCCCCCGCGAGCAGCGCGGCCGTCGTCCACAGCGCGGTCGCCGCCAGGCCGGACCACGGTCCGAGGGTGCCGTCGTACGTCTGGTGCAGGGCGATCTGCCCGGCCTTGTCGGGCAGGAAGTCGGCCACGGTGCCCGCCGCGTCCCCGATGACGAAGGACACCACGAGGATGAACGGGATCAGGAGGGAGAGCGTGGCCACTGCGCCGCGGAGCACGGCGGTCAGGCCCGCCGCGAACAGGGCCATGAGCATGAGGTAGATCCCGCAGCCCAGGACGCCACGCACCTGCTCGCCCGTCGTGACCCCGTCCGCCGCCGGCCCCAGCCCCGCGCGTGCCACGGCGTGCGCCGTGCACGCGGTGAGGAGCCCGACGAGCAGCGCCGGGACGGCGATGGCCGTCACCTTGGCGGCGAACCACCGTCCGCGCCGCGGCACCGCGGCGAGCGTCAGCCGGAGCGCACCCCCGTGGTACTCCGCCGACACGGCCATCGCGCCGAACGAGATGGCCGCGATCTGGCCGGGCAGCACACCGGACAGCGCGGTGAACAGCGGGTCGAACCCGGGATCGGAACTGCCGTCGGAGCCCGCCAGGGCGGAGAACGCCGTGGTGGCGGCCACCAGTGCGAGCAGCGCTCCCGGCAGCGAGCGGAGCGTACGGATCTTGAGCCACTCCGAGTGGAGCGCGGGTGCGAATCCCATGGTTCAGGCCTCCTGGGGCTGTGCGGTGAACTCGGCCTCGGTCGCGGTCAGGTCGAGGTAGGCCTGCTCCAACGTGGCCTCCTCCGCCGCGAGTTCGAGGAGAGGGACACCGGCCTGCGAGGCGATACGGCCGATGTCGTCCACGCGTGCGTGGCGCACGGTCCAGTGCCCGTCCTCGTGCTCGACGGCGTCGTGCCCGTGTCGGTCGAGGGCCGCCCTGAGCGCGGTGGCGTCCGTGGTGCGGACGCGGACGCGGGGCTCCACGCGTGCGTGGATGAACTCGCGCATCGGGGTGTCGGCCAGCAGGCGTCCCCGGCCGAGGACCACCAGGTGGTCGGCGAAGGACGCGGTCTCGTTCATGAGGTGGCTGGAGACCAGGACCGTGCGACCCTCCCCCGCGAGCCGGCGCAGCAGGTCGCGGATCCAGATGATGCCCTCGGGGTCGAGGCCGTTGGAGGGTTCGTCGAGCATGACCACGTCGGGGTCGCCGAGGAGGGCCGCGGCGATGCCGAGCCGCTGACGCATGCCCAGGGAGTACGTCTTCACCCTGCGGCGCGCGACCGAGGCGAGCCCGGTCTCCTCCAGCACCTGGTCGACCCGGCGGGCGGCGAGGCGGTTGCTCACGGCGAGGACGCGCAGGTGGTCGCGGGCGGTGCGGGAGCCGTGCGCGGCCTGGGCGTCCAGCAACGCACCGACGTGGCGCAGGGGTTCGTTCATGGTCGCGTAGGCACGGCCGCCGATCGTGGCGGTTCCGGACGTCGGCCGGTCGAGGCCGAGCACGAGCCGCATGGTGGTGGACTTCCCGGCCCCGTTGGGGCCGAGGAAGCCGGTGACACGGCCGGGGAGGACGGTGAAGGTGAGGTCGTCCACGGCTCGCCGGGTGCCGTACTCCTTGGTGAGGGCTTGGACTTCGATGCTGGTCATGGCAGCAGCCTGGCGGTCGGGGTCGGCTCCGGCCCTCCCCCACCGGTGGAGATCGTCTCCCCCGTGCGGGGGAGGCCGGTTGTCAGTGGCGGCTGGCACGATGACCAAATGGTCCGCATGCTGCGCCCGTTCGGCCGGGCGGTGACGTACACACGATGGCTGCATCTGTTCATCGCCGTCGTGGCGCCGAGCCTGCTGCTGTTCGTGCGGGAGGTGTGGTGGATCTGGCTGATCGCGGCCGCGGTGCTCGCCCCGGCCGCGCTGGTCCCGGCTATGCGCACCGTGGAGGGGTTGCAGGCCAGGCTGTTGCTGACCGGTCACCGGCACGACAGCGGGAACACCGACATCGTCGTCGCGCCGTCCGCCTCGTGGCGCGACCGTGGACGGCTCGTCGTGTGGCTGGAGTCGAGGCTGCTGCTGGGCTACGTGACGATGACGGTCAGCGCCCAACTGGTCTTCGCCACGGCGGACCTGGTGGCGGCGCCGTTCGGCCGTGACGTCGAGGCGGGCGGGCCGTTCCTCCTCGACGGGCACCACTGGTGGCACGCCCTGCTCGTGCCGGTGTGGTTACTGGCACTCGGAGTGTTCGTACTCCTCGCGGGCCAGGTCATCACCGCACTCGCCCTGCGGCTCCTCGGCCCTTCCCCGGTCGAGCGCCTCGCCGCCCTGGAGGAGCGCACCGAGCAACTGCTGGAACGCACCCGTATCGCCCGTGAGCTCCACGACTCCATCGGCCACGCCCTGACCTTGGCCGTCGTCCAGGCGGGTGCCGCCCGGGCAGCCGGCGACCCCGCCTTCACCGACCGCGCCCTGGACGCCATCGAGGAGACCGGGCGGGCCGCCCTGGAGGACCTGGAGCGGGTCCTCGGCGTACTGCGCGAGTCCGAGCGGCCGGTCAGCGGCCGACCGACACTCACGGACGCCGACCGCCTGCTGGAATCCGCGCGGGCCTCCGGCACCAGGGTCGACGCCGACATGACCGGGCCGTTGGACACCGTGCCCGGGCCGGTCTCCCGGGAGGGCTATCGCATCCTGCAGGAGTCGCTGACCAACGTGCTGCGGCACGCGGACGCCGCCCCGGCGCGCGTCCGTGTCGCCGTCGCGGACGGCACGCTCACCCTGGAGGTCCGCAATCCGCTCACCGACGTCATACCCGGGCCCGGCAGAGGCAGCGGCCTGCGCGGCATCCGCGAGCGCGCCGCACTGCTGGGCGGACATGCGCGAACCGGCCCCGACCGAGGTGACTGGCAGGTACATGTTGAGCTGCCGTTGAGTTGATCTAGGCTGGCCGGATGCCGGTCACCGTTCTCCTCGTCGACGACGAACCTCTCGTACGCGCGGGTCTGCGGGCCGTGTTGGAGGCGCAGCCCGACATCGAGGTGGTCGGGGAGGCGGCCGACGGGGCGGCGGTGATTCCGCTGGTGCGGCGGCTGCGGCCCGACGTGGTCGCCATGGACGTACGGATGCCGCTGCTGGACGGGATCGAGGCCACGCGCGCGGTGCTGCGGACGGTCGACGCGCCGCCGAAGATCGTCGTCATCACGACCTTCGAGAACGACGAGTACGTGTACGAGGCCCTGCGGGCCGGGGCCGACGGCTTCCTGCTGAAGCGGGCCAGGCCGGCCGAGATCGTGCACGCCGTGCGGCTGGTCGCCGAGGGCGAATCGCTGTTGTTCCCGGCGTCGGTGCGGCAGCTCGCCGCGCGGTACGGCGACGACGGCGGGAACCGGGCGGCGCGGGCGGTCCTGGAGCGGGCCCGGCTGACCGACCGGGAGGCCGAGGTGCTGCGGCTGATGACGCGCGGTCTTTCGAACGCGGAGATCGCCGCCCGGCTGGTGGTCGGGACCGAGACGGTGAAGTCCCATGTGAGCGCGGTTCTGGCGAAGCTGGGGGCGCGGGACCGCACGCAGGCGGTGATCACGGCGTACGAGTCGGGGTTCGTGGCGCCGGGGTGAGCACTGGGGGGAGCGCCGGGGAAGGCGGCGTCGGTCAGACCGACCGGTAGGTCGTCGGGGTGCCCTGCTCTCGCCGGGGTGCGCCGCGGCGAGTACCATCCGCCCAACATGCGCACGAGCTGGGAGGACGGACGTTGGGGCAGCTGACCGGCGGGGATCCCTCGCTGCTGCGAAGGATCAACTCCGCGGTGGTGCTGCACGCGCTGCGTGCCACGGACGCCGCCACACTGACGGAGATCACCCGGGTGACCGGACTGTCCCGGCCGACCGTCGAGGGCGTCGTCGAAGGGCTCATCGAGGCGGGGTACGTCGTCGAGAAGGCGGCCGACGAGAGTGTCGTGCGGCGGCAGGGCCGGCCCGCGCGGCGGTTCCGGTTCCGGGCCGAGGCCGGCCATCTGCTGGGCGTGGACGTCGGCGCGCACCGGGTCGCCGCGCTCCTCGCCGACCTGGACGGCCGGGTGCTGGGCGCCGTCGACAAGGAGGTCGACGAGACGGCTCCGGCCGACGAGCGGCTGGAGCGGGTGCGTACGGCGGTCGCCGAACTGCTGCGCCGGGCCGGTGTGGCACGGGGTTCGCTGCGAGCCGTCGGCGTCGCGACGCCGGGCATCGTCGAGGCCGACGGGACCGTGCGGCTGGGCGCCGCGCTGCCCGAGTGGACGGGGCTCAGGCTGGGCGAGCGGCTGAGCCGTTCCTTCAAGTGCCCGGTCCTGGTGGAGAACGACGCCAACGCGGCGGCGGTCGCCGAGCACTGGAAGGGCTCCGCGACCGAGTCCGACGACGTCGTGTTCGTGCTGGCCGGGCTGAGTCCCGGAGCCGGTTCGCTGATCGGCGGTCAGCTGCACCGGGGGTTCGGCGGCGCGGCCGGTGAGATCGGCGCGCTGCATCTGCTGGGCCGCGAGGTGACGCCGGAGACCCTGCTGTCCACCACGGACGAGCCGCTGCGCCCCCTCGACGAGCGTGCCGTCGCCGAGGTCTTCGCCCAGGCCCGCAAGGGCGACCAGCGTGCCCTCGCGGCCGTCGAGCGCTTCATCCAGCGCCTCGTCCACGACGTGGCCGCCCTGGTCCTCGCCCTCGACCCCGAGTTGGTCGTCGTCGGAGGCTGGGCCGCCGGTCTGGACGGCGTGCTGGAGCCGCTGCGCCGCGAACTGGCGCGCTACTGCCTGCGCCCGCCGAAGGTCGCCCTGTCCCTCCTCGGCGAGGCTGCCGTGGCGACGGGAGCGCTGCGGCTCGCCCTGGACCATGTGGAGGAGCAGCTGTTCGCGGTGGAGGGCACGGTGACCGGGCGGCGCTGACGACGCGCCGTCCGTGCCGTTGAACGCGACGCGCCCCGAAGTGGCTCCGGGGCGCGCGGCATGTGCGGGTACTGCGGTCAGGACGCCTGGCGTTCCGGGTCCTGGTGGATCTCCACGCGGCCGGAGTCGCCGAAGGTCAGCCGGCAGGTGTCCGCGCGGTAGGTGGCGACGGAGAGCGCGGCGGTGCGGCCCTCGGCGAGGTAGCGGGTGGTGACGACGAGGACGGGGGCCCCGGGCAGGCGGTCCAGCTCCTTGGCGTCGTCCGCGCGGGCCGAGCCCAGCTCGACGGCGCTCTCCTGGCCCTCCAGTTCCAGGCGCTGCAGCTCGCGCAGCACGGCACGCGCGCGTGCCGCTGCGGACGGGGCGTCGATGGCGGAGAGGTCGGGCACCGACGACTGCGGGATGTAGAGCAACTCGGCGGCGACGGGCTGGCCGTGCGTCACGCGGGAGCGGCGCACGATGTGCACGGACTCGTCCCGGCCGCTGTCCAGGGCGTCGGCCACGGACCCGGGAGGGACCGCCGGCGTGCAGTCCACGGGCTGCCAGACGTCGTCCGGCGCTCCCGGCCAGGTGTGCTGCTCGCTGCCGACGGAGACGCCCACGCGCGGCGGCGCGACGGTCGTACCGACGCCGCGGCGGCGCTGGAGCCTGCCCTCCAGTTCGAGCTGTTCCAGCGCCTGGCGGAGCGTGGCCCTGGCGACGCCGAAGCGGGCGGCCAGGTCGCGTTCGTTGGGCAGAATCTCGCCCACGGTGAATTCGGAGTCCAGTGCTTCACTGAGCACGGTCCTCAGGTGCCAGTACTTCGGTTCCGGCACCGATTCGAGCTGCGTGGTCCCCACCCTGTCCTCCGCAATCGCCGTGGCCCAGCGGCGTTTTAGCGCCCTTGTTTATTAAAGGTTGTTGTACTTATCAGCGACCATAGGGCGGCCCTCACCCTTGGTCAATACCAATGGCCGGGAACGTTCACGGGACGGGCCCGGGCCGCCGCGCCCAGGACGCGGCGGCGGGGGCTACGCGGTCGCCAGCGACGTCAGCTTGTCGGGGTTGCGGATGATGTAGACCGCCTGGATCCGGCCGTCCAGGACGTCCAGCTGGAAGACGCTGTCGGGCTTGTCGCCGGAGCGCACCAGCACCGCGGGGCCGCCGTTGACCTCCAGGAACCGGAAGGACACGTCGGCGGCGCCCTTCCGCGCGGCGCCGATCAGGAAGCGGCCGACCTTGTCGGCGGTCTCCAGGACCCGCACCGGCGCCTTGGCCTTGCCGCCGCTGTCGCCGACGAGGCGGACGTCCGGGGCGAGCAGGGACATGAGGCCCTCCAGGTCGCCCTCCGCGGCCGCGGCCAGGAACCGTTCGGTGAGATCGCGCCGCTGCACGGGATCGACCTCGTACCGCGGCCGCCGTTCGTCGACGTGCTTGCGGGCCCGTCCGGCGAGCTGGCGCACGGCCGGCTCGCCGCGGTCGAGCATGGCGGCGATCTCGGCGTACGGGTAGCCGAAGGCCTCCCTGAGGACGAACACCGCCCGCTCCAGCGGCGAAAGCGACTCCAGGACGACGAGGACGGCGAGGGAGACGGAGTCGGCGAGGACGGCCCGCTCGGCGGTGTCCGGGACGGTGTCCCCGAAGTCGGTGACATACGGCTCCGGCAGCCAGGGGCCGACATAGGTCTCGCCCCGCGCCTTGACCTGGCGCAGCCGGTCGATGGCGAGCCGGGTGGTGACGCGCACCAGGTAGGCGCGTGGTTCGCGCACCTCGGACCGGTCGGCGTGGGACCAGCGCAGCCAGGCCTCCTGCACCACGTCCTCCGCGTCGGCCACGCGGCCGAGCATGCGGTAGGCGACTCCCAGGAGGACGGGGCGGTGCTCTTCGAAGACGTCGGTCTCGGTGTCGGTGGTCACCGTTCCATCCCATCCGACGCGTACGGCCGTGTCCAGGCGAAATCGGCACCACGGGCGCCTGTCGCCCAACCCCGGGATACGCGGGACCGGTTGGGAGTCCGGCTTTCCCGAGGATCACCGGCCGTAGAGGTCTACCCGTCGGTAGCAATTGCTGACAAGCTGTCTACGACCGTCCGCCGCGTGTCTCGAACTCCGTCCGTGTCCCAGACGAGGAGCACCCCATGTCCGCCACCGTCTCCTTCCAGGTCGCCTCTCCGCACGGTCCGCAGAGCGTGAGCGTCGACTACGCGCGCGTGGGGAGCGGCGAACCGCTGCTCCTGCTGCACGGGATCGGTCACCACCGGCAGGTCTGGGACCCGGTAGTGGACATCCTCGCGGCCGAGCGCGACGTGATCTCGGTGGACCTGCCCGGCTTCGGGACGTCCCCCGGCCTGCCCGAGGGCCTCAGCTACGACCTGGCCACGACGACGGCCGTGTTCGGCGCCTTCTGCGAGGCCATGGATCTGGAACGGCCGCATGTGGCGGGCAACTCGCTGGGCGGTCTGATCGCACTGGAACTCGGCCGCGAGAAGCTCGCGCGGTCCGTGACCGCCCTCTCTCCGGCCGGCTTCTGGTCCGAGGCCGAGCGGCGCTACGCGTTCGGGGTGCTGCTCGCGATGCGGCAGATCTCGCGGCGGCTGCCGCTGCCGCTGGTGGAGCGGCTCTCCCGGTCGGCGGCCGGCCGGACCGTCCTGACCAGCACGATCTACGCCCGCCCTGGCCGCCGGTCACCCGACGCCGTGGTCGCCGAGACGCTGGCCCTGGCGGGCGCCACGGGCTTCGACCAGACCCTCGGCGCCGGTCGTTCCGTCCGGTTCACCGACGACATCCCCGGGATCCCGGTCACCGTGGCCTGGGGCAGCCGGGACCGGCTGCTCGTGCGCCGCCAGGGTGTGCGCGCCAAGCAGATCATCCCCCGGGCGCGCCTCGTCCGGCTGCCCGGCTGCGGCCACTGCCCCATGAACGACGACCCGGCCCTGGTCGCGCGCGTCATCCTCGACGGCAGCCGCTGACTGGCGCGGGATACGCGCGCGTGAGGTGCGCCCGGCCTGGGCGCGCCCGCGCGGGGCGCGTGTCAACGCGCCGGAGCCCAGGGCGACTCCGGCGCCGACGAGGGCACTGCCGAGGGCCTGGACGGCGCCGTAGGAGCCGGCTCCGACGAGCGGGGCGGTGCAGGCCGCGGCCACCGGGATGAGCCCGGAGAAGAGGGTGGCGCGCTCGGCGCCGATCCGCTGCATGCCGATGTACCAGCACACGAAGCCGACGACGGTCACGATCACGGCCTGCCACAGGAGGGCCAGGGCCTCGGTGGTGTCGGGCCGGCGCAGCCACGCCGTGCCGTCGAGGAGCAGCCCGGCGGCCGCCGACTCCACGGCGGCGATCGCGCACACCGCGGCGGACAGCAGCCGCGGGCCCAGAGGGCGCAGTACGGGCACGGCCAGGACCGCGAAGCCGACCTCACCGATCAGCGCGCACACCGAGAAGGCGATTCCGGCGCCGTCCGTGCGACCCCACCCCTGCACCGTGAACGCGCCGACGGCGACGAGCGACGCCCCGTACAGGACCGTCCGCTGCGGTCGCCGCCGCCCGTCCAGCAGGGGCACGACCACGGCCACCACCACGGGCGCGCAGCCGACGAAGACGCCGGGGACCGCCGGTTCGGCGGTGCGCTCGGCGGCGATGACGGCCAGGTTGAAGCCGACCATGCCGACCGCGGCGAGGACGACGAGGCGGGCCCACTGACGCGCGGCGAGCGCGCGCAGCCGGGTCGCGGCGCCCCGCCCGACGAGCGGGACGAGCAGGAGGCAGGCGAGGCCGTAGCGCAGGAACTGACCGCCAGCGTACGGGTAGTCGCCGAGGAGGCTGTTGGCGGTGAAGGACGCTCCGACGAGGACGCAGGCGAGCGCGGCGAGGAGGGCTCCGCGCGTGGTGGTGGGGTTCATGGGAGCGACGCTAGGAACCCACGCGGTCCGCATTAAGGTCCACTTTCATGACGTCATCGGAGACCAATCCGGCCGACGGCCCCGAGCAGCAGGTGGGCTCCGCCGCCTGGGAGTTGCTTCTGCCGGCCGCTTCGGCGCCCGCACGCACGCGTGGGCGTTCGTTGCAGGCGGCGCTGCGTGAGGCGGTGCGGTCGGGGCGGCTGGCGCCGGACACCCGGCTGCCGTCGAGCCGGGACCTCGCGGCCGACCTCGGCGTGTCCCGCGGGTTGGTCACCGAGGCGTACGAGCAGCTGACGGCGGAGGGCTATCTGCGCAGTGGCCGGGGTGCCGGAACCTGGGTGGGCGGTGCCGTACGGTCGGCCCGGCCACGCGCGCGTGACCTCGCGCCGCGGGCCACCGTTGCCGGGGCCGACTTCGTCCCCGGTACGCCGGATCTGTCGATGTTTCCGCGCGCCGCGTGGGCGGCCGCGCAGCGTGGGGTGCTGGCCGAGCTGCCGCACCACGAGCTCGGCTATCCCGACCCGCGCGGGCTGCCCCGGCTCCGTACGGCCCTGGCCGAGCTGCTGGCACGCCGCCGGGGCGTGGTCGCGGATCCGGAGCGCCTGGTGGTCGTCTCCGGCGTGGCGCAGGCGACGACGCTGCTCGGTTTCGTCCTGCACGCGCGCGGGCTGCGCGAAGTCGGCGTGGAGAACCCCGGAAGCCCGCAGCACGACGCCCTCTACGCGGCCGCGGGCGTCGCCACGGTGCCGTTGCCGCTGGACGACGAGGGGTTCGTCATGGGTCCGCTGCGGGAGTCGGGCGTACGGTCCGTCGTCACGACGCCGGCCCACCAGTTCCCCACCGGGATCGCCTACTCCGCCCGCCGCCGTACCGAGCTGCTCGACTGGGCGCGGTCCGTGGACGGATTCGTCCTGGAGGACGACTACGACGGCGACTTCCGGTACGACCGCGCCCCCGTCGGCGCCCTCCAGGGCCTCGACCCGGAGCGCGTCGCCTACGCGGGGTCGGTCAGCAAGTCGCTCGCCCCAGGGCTGCGGCTCGGCTGGCTGCTCGTACCGGAGGCGCTGGCCGAGGACGTCGTCGAGCGGAAGCGGACCATGGACCTCGGGCACCCGACCCTCGACCAGGCGCTGTTCGCCCGGTTCGTGGAGCGTGGCGACTACGACCGCCAGCTGCGCCGGTGCCAGCGCGCGTACCGGGAGCGTCGCGACGCCCTCGTCTCCGCGCTGGAGGAGCACTTTCCGGGCGCGGAGGTGACCGGGATCGCCGCGGGGCTGCACGTCATCGCGGCGCTGCCGGAACGGTACGGGCCGCAGGAGCGGTTCCTCGCGCGCGTGGCCCAGGCCGGTGTGGCGGTGCGTCCGCTGACGGACTACGCGCACGCGGACCACGCACACGCGCGTGCCGGAGAGGACGGGCGGGAGGGTGTGCGGACGGGGCGGCAGGGGGTGCGGCTGGTGCTGGGGTACGCGCATCTGCCGCCGACACGGATCCGGGCGGGCGTACGCCTCATGGCCGAGGCGACCGCCACGGGTCGGAGCTGAGCAACGCTCGGCGCTGGGTACGACTCGCCTCTGGCGTGCCGGTTCCCTTGCGGATGCGGTCAGTTGTTCACTTGTGGTTTGCGTGGGCGCTGCGGCGCACCAGTAGTTGTGGCACTGCACACTGGCCGGATCCCGCCCCTGGAGGCCTCCATGTCACACCGTTCGTTCCCGGGCCGTCGCAGCGTTCTGCGCGGTTCGCTCGCCGCTTCGGCGGCGCTCACCCTGCCCACGGCGCTCGGCTCGGCACCGGCGTTCGCCCTGTCGGGGCGGCCCAGGGCGGGATGGGGCGTCCAGACGGGCGACGTGACCTGCGACTCGGGGCTGGTGTGGGTGCGGTCCGACCGTCCGGCCCGGATGATCGTGGAGACGTCCGCGACCGAGTCGTTCCGCAAGCCGCGCAGATGGCACGGCCCGCTGCTCGGCGCGGACACGGACTTCACCGGCACGACCCGGCTGCGCGGCCTGCCGTCCGGCGAGCAGATCCACTACCGCGTGCTCCTCGCCGACCCGGACGACCCGCGCCGCACCGGCCAACCGGTCACCGGCACCTTCCGTACGGCCTCGGCGCGTCGGCGCGACGGGGTCCGGTTCGTGTGGTCGGGCGACCTCGCCGGTCAGGGCTGGGGCATCAACCCGGACTTCGGCGGCTACCGGATCTACGACGCGATGGCCGCGCTGGACCCGGACTTCTTCCTGTGCAGCGGTGACAACATCTACGCCGACGGCCCGATCTCGGCCTCGGTCGCGCTGCCCGACGGCAGCACCTGGCGGAACATCACCACCGAGGAGAAGTCCAAGGTCGCCGAGACCCTGGCGGAGTTCCGCGGCAACTTCCGGTACAACCTGCTCGACGACAACCTCAAGCGGTTCAACGCCCAGGTCCCGTCCATCATCCAGTGGGACGACCACGAGGTGACCAACAACTGGTACCCCGGCGAGATCCTGGCCGACGCCCGCTACACCGAGAAGAACGTCGACGTACTGGCCTCCCGCGCGCGGCAGGCATTCTCGGAGTACTTCCCCATCTCGACGCTGCGCCGCCCCGACGGCCGGGTCTACCGCGTGGTCAACCACGGCCCGCTGCTGGACGTGTTCGTGCTGGACATGCGCACCTACCGCAACGCCAACTCCACGGACGACCAGGCCACGGACGCGCAGGGCATCCTCGGCGCCGAGCAGTTGCGGTGGCTCAAGCGCGAGCTGACCCGCTCCCGGGCGGTGTGGAAGGTGATCGCCTCGGACATGCCGATCGGCCTGGTGGTGCCGGACACCGGCGACGGCAAGCCGAACGTCGAGGCCGTCGCGCAGGGCGACCCGGGGGCGCCGCTGGGCCGGGAACTGCAGATCGCGGAACTGCTGCGGTTCATCAAGCACCGCGGGATCACCGGCACGGTGTGGCTGACCGCCGACGTGCACTACACCTCGGCCCAGCACTACCAGCCGTCCCGGGCGGCCTTCACCGACTTCGAGCCGTTCTGGGAGTTCGTCTCCGGCCCGCTCAACGCGGGTGCATTCCCGGCGAACACGCTGGACAACACCTTCGGTCCGGACCGGGTGTTCATCAAGGCGCCGACGACCGCGAACGTCTCGCCGGCCGGCGGTTACCAGTTCTTCGGCGAGGTCGACATCGACGGCGACAGCGGCGAGCTGACGGTCCGGCTGCGCGAGTCCGACGGCACCGTGCTGTTCACCCAGGTACTGCAGCCGGGCCGGGTCGGTCAGTAACTCCCGTAGCCTGGACCTCGTGCCGCGCACCGGTGTCATCCCCCGGTGCGCGGCACGGTCGTGTCCGCCTGCCCCGACGGAGGGCCCGCCCGGGCGAACTCGGCCTGAGAGTTGGCTTTCTCGCCGATGTTCTCGCAGGTCAGAGCCGATTGTCAGTGGTCGCCTCTACGGTTTTTCCATGACGCGATCTTTGCAGGCCGTGGCCTATTGCCGACCCTCCGTGCTGGAGTCCGCGGCGGACGGACAGCGCCTGGGGCTCGAGACCTCCCGGGGTGCGACGCCCTCGGGCGCCGAGGACCATCCGCGGTTCTTCGCGGGCTTCCTGACGTCTCCTCAGGTGGCCTCCGCCGGGTTGCTCGCGGTCGCCGACGTCGCGGCCGCCCGGTACTACCAGCGGCAGCTGGGCGCCTCCCTCGACCCGGTCGTGACCGGCAACGGCGATCGGCTGCGCTTCGAGTCCTTCTCCGGCTGCTGCGGGGTGTACGCCCGCCTGGACGTGCTGGAGTCGGGCCTGGACGGCGGCGAGGTGGGGCACGGCACGACGAACGTCGACGTCAACAACCCGCTGCGCGAGGCCCTGTCCAGGATGGGCGCGGACGATCCGCTGCATCTGCGCGTGGGTCCGGAGGAGCTGGCGGTGACCACGCTGGACGGTCCGGTGGTGGAGAAGAAGGTGCCGCTCCCGGACCGCTGGCTGCGGGGCTTCGCGGAGGCGCAGGTCATAGCGGCGGGCTTCGATCTGCGGGCCGAGCTGCCGGCCGCCGAGGCCGTGCGTTTCCTGCGGGCGCTGCCGCGCGGTGGGGCGCGGGGCGCCTCGGTGGGTGCACGATGGGTGGTGCCGTCGGGGAGCGGCGGGCTGCGGCCGACCACGCGTGCGGTGCCCGGTGCGGTGTGTCTGCCCGGCCCGGAGCGGCTGGTCGCGCTGCAGCGGGTGCTGCGGCATGCCACGGCCCTGCGGGTGTACGGCCCCGCGGTCACCGGCGGCGGGGCGGCCACGGCCAGTGCGTGGGAGGTGGTCCTGCCGGGCATGCGGCTGACGCTGACCCTGTCGCCCGACGCCTCGCGTGGCTTCTCCGGCGAGGGCGGCGTCCTCGACGCGCTCACGACCGACGAGGCCGCCGGGGACGCGGAGCTGATCGCGGTGCTCCTCGCGTGGGAGCCCCGTGTCGACGTGGCCGACCTGGCGGCCGCCTCGGGCCTCACACCCGAGCGCGTGCGGGCGGCCCTGGTCCGTCTGGGCACGTCGGGGCGGGTCGGATACGACACGGCGGAGGCGGCGTACTTCCACCGGGAGCTGCCGTACGACGCCGAACGCGTGGAGCGGCACAACCCGCGGCTGCGTGCGGCCCGGGCGCTGGTGGCGGCGGGCGCGGTGACGCTGGACGGCGCCGTCGGGACGGTGACGGCGGAGGACGGACATGTGCACCGGGTGCGCGACCATGCGGGCGTGCTCAGTTGCAGTTGCCTGTGGTGGGCGAAGTACCGGGGCGGGCGCGGCCCGTGCAAGCACGCCCTGGCGGTACGGATGGTGCGGCGCGGCATCGCCGCGGCGGAGCTGGACATGGCACGAGTCGACGGGGGTGCGCGATGAGTTCACTGGTGGACGAGGTACGGGCCGGGCGGACGGCCGAGGCGGTGAGCCTGCTGGACGGGATGACGGACGCCGAACGGCGGGCGTGCTTCCCCGAGTTGAAGGCACTGCGCAAGGAACTGAGGGCGGACCAGTGGACGGCGCAGGCCCGCCGCGCCTATCCCACCCTGCATGCGGCGGGGGCTGCGTGCCAGACCGGCGCGGCCGGTGTGGCGAGCTGGCTGGCGGCCTCCGACATGCGCTGGTGGCCCGCGTCCCCGGGCGTGCTGATCGACCTCCTGGGCGACCGGGCTCCCGGCTGGCTCGGCGACGTGGTGCACCGACTGGCCGAGCGTCCGGTCAGCTCCCGGGTGCCGTACGAGTTGATGGCGGGCCTGGTGAGGCTCTCCGGCTGCCCGGTGCCGACGACGGAGGCCTATGTCCACGGGTGGGTGGAGCACATCGGCCACGTCTGGCAGCACGGCGACACGGTCCTGGACCGGTTGCGCAAGGACCCGCACCTCGGGCGGCTCGCGGCGGCGCTCTTCCAGACGAACGACATCGGCGGCCGGCTGGCCTGGACGGCAACCGAAGGTCCGGACAGCTGGACGGAGGCGCTCGCGCGGCTCACCGTCGAAGGCGTCCTGGACCGGAGGGCGACGGTCGACGCGTGCCTGGCACGGCTGCTGCGGGGCGGCCCGGCCGCCGACCACCGGGTGTTCCTGCGCATGCTCAAGTCCTTCGCCCTCACCCGCGAGGAGGAGCGGGAGCACCTGGCCGACTGGCTGGCCCTGGCCTCCGAGGCCGCGTCCGTCGTGGCGGCACACGCCCAGTCGGTGCTGGCGTCGCTGGCCCTGGATGGTGAACTGACCGCACGTCAACTGGCCGAGCTGTCGGGCGCCGTCCTCTTCCGCACCGAGAAGAAGCTGGTGCGGGCCCAGCTGGTCCTGTTGGGCAAGGTGATCGCCCGGGACGCCTCCACAGCCGACGAGTTGCTGCCCGCGGTGGCCCAGGCCTTCGGTCACGAGGACTCGGACGTGCAGGAGCGGGCACTGAAGCTGGTGGAACGGCATGTCCGCAAGGCCGGCACCGCCGAGGTACGGGAGGAACTCGCCACGGCGGCAGGCCAGTTGATTCCCACCCTGCGGGCGCGGGCCGCCCAGAGCCTCGGCGCGTCCCCCGTCGCGGCGGAGCCGGTGACGTACGAGGAGGTCCTGCCACCCGCACCGCAGCCGGTTCGTCTCGCACCCGCACCCGATTCGGCCACGGAACTCGCCGAAGAGATAGGGGCGTTGCTCGCCACCGAAGGGGACGTGGCGACCTTCGAGCGGGCCCTGGACGGACTCGTGCGGCATGCGTACCGCGACCGGGACATGCTGATGGAGGCCCTGGAACCGGTCGTCGCGGGGCGCTGGTGGAACCAGCGGGATCCTCGACACGGGTTCGGCGCCGACGACCACTTCACCGGGAACCACGGTCTGTTCAACGCGGCGCACGGCCTTGAGCTCCTGCTCGCGACACTGCGAGGGAACCTGCTGACCACCACACTCGACAAGGCCCGCCGGCGTTGGACCGTCACCACCGACTGCGGCCACAGCCCGCTCGCCCGTGCCTTCGAGACCCGTATCTGGGAGGTCGCGTACCGCATCCGCACCGAGCCGCTGCCGTTCCTGCTGTCCACGCCCACCTGGGGCACGGGCCTGCTGGAGCCGGACGAGCTGGTGGCACGGCTGGACGAGTACCGGTACCTCGGCGCTCGGGTGTCGGACGCCGACTTCGCGCAGGCGCTGCTGCGGGTCCGGCGCGGCGACCGTGCGGTGGCCGAGGCGGCAGCTCGGCGGGCGGCGGAGCTCGGCACCCCGGAGGGGACGCGGCTCTCCGCGTGGCTGGTGTCCGGAGCTCCCGCCGTGCCGGCGTTCCGGCGGCGGACGGCTCAGGACCGGATACTCGTCGAATCGGCGGAAGTGCCGGAGCTGCAGGGAGACTTCCCGTCCGGCTTCCGGCCGTTGGGGCGGCCCGCGAGCGTCTACCGGGATCGCTGGCACTGCTACCACTGGAGCGACGGTATGCGGCAGCACTGGCTGGCCCTGCTCCCCGAGCAGCGTGAGGTCGTGGCGGTCAGGATGCTGCGCGACTTCTCCTCGGTCGCCGTCAACGACAGCCGAGGGGACGCGGCGGTTCTGCCCCTGCTGGCCGAGTCGGGCGGCGAGGCCGGTGAGGCGGTCCATCTGGCCGTGGCGTACGGGCTCGGTGCCCGGCATCCGGAGGACCGGCTCGCCGCTGTGGACGCCCTGCTGGTGCTGGCGGCGCGTGGTCAGCTCGACACGGCGCGGATCGGCGCGGACCTGGGACAGTTGGCGCGACTCGGGGCCGTGAAGCCGTCGCGCCTCGTGGAGTCGATGCGGACAGCGGTGGCCACGGGGGCGAACGCCACCATATGGGGGATGCTCCGGCACACCCTGCCCGCCCTGCTCGCGGACCTCGCGAGCGAAGGTTCGGCCGCACCGGCGCGGGGGCTCGCGGATCTCCTGGCCGTCGCCGCGGAGTGCGCGGAACGCACGGGAGCCCGCGAGGAGATACCGCACCTGGCGCGGACGGCGGACCGTCGTGGCTCGTCCCGGCTGGTGACCCAGGCCCGGCGCCTGCGCGGCACACTGGCGCAGGGGGTGGCCGCCTGACGGGACCCGCCACCGGCCCCGCCCGACCACCGGCGTCGGTCGACCACCGGCATCCGTCGACCACCTGCCGCACCCCGGCCTCTCCGGCCCCTCCAGCCCCTCCGGCCTCTCCACTCGCGCTGCGTCTGCCTCCGCTCGCCGCGCAACATAATTGAATAGACGACAAAACCGGCATAAGCCTTCTTTACCGCCCGGTCACAATGCGTTCGTGATCACGCAACACCCTTCCTTCACAGTGGCTGCATGAGTCGAGACATATCTGATGTGACGCGGGCGAAGCACGGACGCCCCGTGCACCACTGGCGACGCAACGCCATCCACCTGGCCGCCCTCCTCACGGCCGTGGCCGCGGTCGACGGGGTGACGCGCCTGATCGGGAACGGGCCCGACGGACCGGCGCTGCTGCTGGTCCCGGCGACGGCGCTGGCCGCGGCGGCGGGGTTCCACTCCTGGTGGTCACGACGCCACGGTCACGCACCGCCGACGAGCGATACCGGCGCCCGGCCGCCCTCGGTGGAGCAGGCCGGGCCGTCGGAGCAGGCGCGGGAGACGTCCGCGCCGGTGGCCGAGGAGAACGCGCTGTGGCGGATGCGGACGACGGTGAAGGACGCGCCGGGGTCGCTCGCGGCACTGTGCACGGCGCTCGCCGGGCTGCGGGTGGACATCCTCAGCCTCCAGACCCATCCGTTGGCGGAGGGCACGGTGGACGAGTTCCTTATCCGTACGCCGGGTGGGCTCGCGGCGGCCGAGATCACGGAGGCGGTGGCGGTGGCCGGCGGTACCGGGACCTGGATCGAGCGGGCCGACGCCCATGACCTGGTGGACGCGCCGACCCGGGTGCTGGGCCTCGCCACCCGTACCGCCCTGGACGCGGCGGAACTCCCGCTGGCGTTGCGGCAGTTGCTGGGGCGGTGCACCATCCGTTCACTGCCCGCGGTGCCGGCCGGGGGCGGCCGGGGGCCGAAGACGGTGCCGGTGGAGGGGGCGCTCGAGGAGACCGTGATGCGGCTGCGGGCGCCGGAAGGTGGAGTGATCACCGTGGAGCGGCCTTATTTGCCGTTCACGCCGACCGAGTTCGCGCGGGCGCGGGCGCTGGTGGAGCTCGACGCCCGGCTCGGGCCACGCGTGCCGAGCAGCGAGGACGTCCTGACGCTGCCCGAGGGCAACGACATCACCGTGCGCCGGGTGGACACCGGTGACCTCCGGGCGGCGAAGGAGATGCACGGACGGTGCTCCACGCGGACGCTCGGGATGCGGTACCACGGGCCGGTCGGGGACGCCGAGCGCTATCTGAACCATCTGCTCAGTCCGAGGTTCGGGCGGACGATCGCGGTGCAGACGGCGTCGGGGCGCATCGTGGGGCTCGGTCATCTGCTGTGGGACGGGGACGAGACGGAGGTCGCGCTGCTCGTCGAGGACGCGTGGCAACGGCGGGGCATCGGCGCCGAGTTGTTGCGCAGGCTGGTGGGGATGGCGGTGGAGGCGGGATGCGAGAGCGTGTACGCCGTGACGCAGTCGTCCAACACCGGGATGGTCGCGGCGATGCGGGGGTTGGGGCTCCCCCTCGACTATCAGGTCGAGGAGGGGACCCTGGTCATCACCGCGCGGGTGGCTCCGCCGGTTGCGCCGGAGGGGGCCCTGGGGGTCGTGGGGCGCGTGTCCGGTGCGGGTGAGCCGGGCGGGGCCTCATCGCATGAGCACCGTAGGGGTTAAGCCCGGGCGGCGGCCGCGGGTGCGTTGTGGCTGGTCGCGCGGTTCCCCGCGCCCCTTCCGGGGCGCGTCCGCGCTCCCAGCGCCTCATCCAGATCCGCCCACAGGTCCTCCACGTCCTCCAGGCCCACCGACAGCCGCAGCAAGCGGTCGCTGACGCCGGCGCCGCGGCGGTCGTCCGCGTCGACGATGCGGTGGCTGATGGACGCCGGGTGCTGGATGAGGGTGTCGACGCTGCCGAGGCTCACGGCCGGGGTGATCAGGCGGACGCCGGCAATGACCTCGTGCGGGTCGCCGTCGACCTCGAACGCGATCATGGCGCCGCCGATGCGCGGGTAGTGAACGCGGGTGACGCGCGGGTCGGCGGTGAGGCGGCGGGCGAGTTCGGCGGCGGTTCCGGAGGCGGCCCGGACGCGTACGGGGAGGGTGGAGAGGCCGCGCAGCAGGAGGTAGCCGGCCAGCGGGTGCAGGACGCCGCCCGTGGCGAACCGTATCTGCCGGAGCTGTCCGGCGAACTCCTCGTCGCAGGCCACCACGCCCGCCATCACGTCCCCGTGTCCGCCGAGGTACTTGGTGGCGCTGTGCAGCACCAGCCGTGCGCCCTGTTCGGCGGGGCGCTGGAGCACGGGCGTGGCGAAGGTGTTGTCGGCGAGCAGCGGCACCGATCCGCAGGCGTGGGCCACGGCACGCAGGTCGACCTCGGCGAGGGTGGGGTTGGCCGGGGACTCGACCATCACCAGGCCGGTGTCCGGACGCAGCGCTTCCGCGATACCGGCCGGGTCGGTCCAGGTCACCTCCGAGCCCAGCAGTCCGGCGGTGAGCAGATGGTCGCTGCAGCCGTACAGCGGGCGTACGGCGACGACATGGCGCAGGCCCATCGAGGCCCGTACGAGCAGGACCGCGGTCAGTGCCGCCATCCCGCTGGCGAAGGCGACCGCCGCCTCGGTGCCCTCCAGGCGGGCGAGGGCGGTCTCGAAGCGGGCGACGGTCGGGTTGCCGAGGCGGCCGTAGACGGGCGGGCCGTCCGGCTCGGCGCCGGTGGCCGCGAAGGCGTCGATGCGGGCGGCCTCACCGCGGCTGTCGTAGGAGGGGTAGGTGGTGGACAGGTCGATCGGCGGGGCGTGCAGTCCCTGCCGGGCGAGGTCGTCGCGGCCGGCGTGGACGGCCTCGGTGGCGAGTGCTCTCGATGCGGTGCGTACGTCGTCGTACCCGTGCATACCGGCGTATGCCTCCCTGCTCGCTGGGTCCATGGAGCGGAAGACTGAACAACGGGCGGGGCTGACGGAGAGGGCCCCGTGTTACGTTCGGCACATGGCCGAATCTGTCGTACTGGATCCGGTCGATCTGCATCTGCTGCGGCTCCTGCAGAACGACGCCCGGACCACGTATCGCGACCTCGCCGTGCAGGTCGGGGTGGCGCCGTCGACGTGTCTGGACCGGGTGACCCGGCTGCGCCGATCGGGGGTGATTCTCGGCCATCAGCTCAGACTGGACCCGGCCAAGCTGGGCCGCGGGCTCCAGGCACTGCTGTCCGTGCAGGTCAGACCGCATCGGCGGGAGTTGGTGGGGCCGTTCGTGGAGCGGATCCGGGCGCTGCCGGAGTCGCTGACCGTGTTCCATCTGACCGGCCCCGACGACTATCTCGTGCATGTCGCGGTCGCGGACATGGCGGATCTCCAGCGGCTGGTGCTCGACGAGTTCACCTCCCAGCGCGAAGTGGCGCGGGTGGAGACGCGGTTGATCTTCCAGCAGTGGGACTGCGGGCCGCTGCTGCCACCCGGCGCGCCGGAGAACAAGCCCTCAGCGAAATCCGGCTGACGCGGGCGGGCACCGGCGGAACCGGGCTGACGCGGCGGCGGTCGCCGTACGAGGATGGCCCGTATGTCTGATACTCACAGCCCGCTGCCCCGTGAGGTCGCCGACGCCTACGTCGACGAGCTCATCGCCCTCGATCCGATCACCGGTACGTATCTCGGTGTGAAGGAGAGTTCGAGCCGGCTCCCCGACCTCTCGCCCGCGGGCCAGATGGCGGTCGCGGAGCTCCAGCGGGCCACCCTCGCACGGCTCGACGAGGCAGAGCGCACGCCCGGCGCGGACAGTGACAGCGAGCGCCGGTGCGGGCGCCTGCTGCGCGAGCGGCTCACCGCGGAACTCGCCGTGCACGACGCCGACGAGGGTCTGCGCTCGGTCGGCAACATGGCGACGCCCGCCCACTCGGTCCGTGAGGTCTTCACCGTCACACCGAACGGGACCGACGAGGAGTGGGCCGCCATCGCCGAACGGCTCCGCGCGGTGCCGGCCGCGTACGCGGGGTACCGCGAGTCCCTCGCACTGGGTCTGGAGCGCAAGCTGTACGCGGCTCCGCGGCCGACCGCCACGTTCGTCGAGCAGCTCACCGAGTGGTCCGACACGGGCGAGGGCCGCGGCTGGTTCGAGGACTTCGTATCGGCCGGACCGCAGGCACTGCGCGCGGAGCTGGACGAGGCGGCCCGCGGTGCGACGGCCGCGGTGGTGGAACTGCGGGACTGGATGCGCGACGTCTACGTACCGGCGATCGAGGGCGCGCCGAACACGGCGGGCCGTGAGCGGTACGCCCGCTGGGCGCGCTACTTCAACGGCACGGACCTCGACCTCGACGAGGCGTACGCGTACGGCTGGGCCGAGTACCACCGTCTGCTCGGCGAGATGAGGAAGGAGGCTGAGCGGATCCTTCCGGGCGCCGCGACGCCGTGGGTGGCGCTGGCGCACCTCGACGAGCACGGCAAGCACATCGAGGGCGTCGACGAGGTCCGTGACTGGCTGCAGGGCCTGATGGACGAGGCGATCGAGAAGCTGGACGGCACGCACTTCGAACTCGCCGAGCGGGTACGGAAGGTGGAGTCGCGCATCGCCCCGCCCGGCGGTGCGGCGGCCCCGTACTACACGCCCCCGACCGAGGACTTCTCGCGTCCGGGCCGCACCTGGCTGCCGACGATGGGGCTGACCCGTTTCCCGGTCTACGACCTCGTCTCGACCTGGTACCACGAGGGCGTACCGGGCCACCACCTCCAGCTCGCGCAGTGGACGCATGTCGCCCGGAACCTCTCCCGCTACCAGGCCACGATCGGCATGGTCAGCGCCAACGCCGAGGGCTGGGCGCTGTACGCGGAGCGGCTGATGGACGAACTCGGCTTCCTCACGGACCCGGAGCACCGGCTCGGCTACCTCGACGCGCAGATGATGCGGGCGGCGCGTGTCATCGTCGACATCGGCATGCACCTGGAGCTGGAGATCCCGGCCGACTCGCCGTTCCACCCGGGTGAGCGCTGGACTCCGGAGCTGGCGCAGGAGTTCTTCGGTTCGCACAGCAGCCGTCCGGCGGACTTCGTGGAGAGCGAGCTGACCCGGTATCTGACGATTCCGGGCCAGGCCATCGGCTACAAGCTCGGCGAGCGGGCGTGGCTGCTGGGCCGGGAGAAGGCCCGCGAGCGGCACGGTGACGCCTTCGACCTCAAGGCGTGGCACATGGCGGCCCTGTCCCAGGGCTCGCTGGGCCTGGACGACCTGGTCGACGAGCTGTCCGCGCTCTGATCAGCGCCGGAAGCCGCCCTCGGAGTTGATGACCTGACCGGTGATCCAGCCCGCCTCGTCCGTGGCCAGCCAGGCGATGAGGCGGGCCGGGTCGTCCGGCATGCCCCACCGGCCCGCGGGGAAGGCGGCCGCCACCGCCTCGTACGCCTCGCCGGTCAGGTAGTCCGTGTCGACGGGCCCGGGGTTGACGGTGTTCACCGTGATCCCCTGTCCGGCGAGCGTGGTCGACAGGGAGCGGGTGATCGAGGCGAGGGCGCCCTTCTGGAGGGCGTAGGCGATCTCGCCGGGCATGCCGCCCGCGATGTCCTGGCCGGAGGTCATCATCACGACGCGTCCGCCGGGGCCGGCCGGCCTGAGTCGGGCGTGCGCCTGGACGAGGAGCAGTACGGCACGTGTGTCCACGGCCCAGTGCGTGTCGAGCATCGTGGCGTCGATCTCGTCGAGGGTGCCGTCGGAGCCGCTGACGGCGTGGTTGGCGATCAGGATGTCGAGCCGTCCGCCCAACGCCCCGGCGGCCGTGGCGATCAGTTCGGCGGGCGCGGCCGGGTCGGACAGGTCGCCCGGTCCGGCGAGGACCCGGCCATCGGGATCACCGAGCGCCTCGCGGACGGAGGCGACGACCTCCTCGGGCCGGTCGGCTCCCCACGGCATGGCGGCGTCGTGCGGCACATGGTGGTGCAGATAGACGCTCGCCCCGTACGCGGCGAGCCGCCGGGCCACGGCGTGTCCGATGCCGGCACGTCTGCTGGCCCCCGTGACCAGAGCGGTGCGGCCGCGCAGGGGCAGGAGGTCGCGGCGCAGGTCTTCGGGGGCGGGGTGGGGGAAGCGGGGCATGACAGACCATCATGGGGAACGGGAGGGTCCGGCGCACCTGGTTATTCGAGGTGCGGTATCTGCTTGGCCGAGGTGCGGCGCCTGATTGTCGGGGCGCGGCGCCTGATTGTCGGAGTCCGGCGCCCGATTGTCCGGAGTGGCCCGCCGGGCACCGATCCACGCGGCATCTGGTTGGCCGAGGCGCGACGCCTGAGTGTTCGGAGCCCCGCGCCACGTTGTCCGCGGCGGCCCGGCCGGGGACCGATCCGCGCGGCATCTGCTTGCCCGAGGCGCGGCATCTGCTTGCCCGAGGCGCGGCGCCTGATTGCCGGGGCGCAACTCCGCCTACTCGGAGTGCGGCAGCCGCTCCAGCTGGACCAGCCCCAGCCATGTCTCCGGTCCGGGCTGCACCTGCGCGGCGCGCACGGCGTACGCCCCCGGCTCCAGGGCCACCCGCAGATGCTCGGTCCGCTCGGTCTCGGGTCCCGGCCAGGCGGAGTCGAAGAGGACCACCGTGCCCGGGACCTTCCAGCGCACCTCGTGTTCCCAGACGGCGCCGGCGAGGGCGGCCGGGACCCGGGCCAGCAGTTCCGCCTCGGAGTCGGCCGCGCACCAGCGTACGAAGACGCCGTGGTCGGGCAGATAGGCGGTGGAGGCGGGCTCGTCGCCCAGCACCAGGGCCGCGCTGTCGCCCACGGGCAGCAGGCCGACGGACCCGTCGACCTCGCAGGCCCGGTCGTAGTCCGAGGCCGTCTCGTCGCCGTCGGCGCCCGCCCAGAACGGCAGCACCGTCTCTGGTATCGCGATCAGGGGGCCGCCGCCCGACTCCACCCACTCCACCGCGCCCGGTTCCGCGTATCGCACCATGGCAGCAGAACCTACACGCACAGCGGGCTCACCGGTCACCGTGCCCAACTCGTGGATCAGCAGCCGCAGTTCTCCGCGTCCACCGGCGCCGTCAGCGGGTCGGCTGCACGCCGCTCACGGCCCTCCCAGGTCTCGTACGCGAAGCCCTCGCGGGCCCAGTACTCGAAGCCGCCGAGCATCTCCTTGACCTGGTAGCCGAGTTCGGCGAGGGCGAGGGCGGCACGGGTCGCTCCGTTGCAGCCGGGGCCCCAGCAGTACGTCACGACGGGCACGGACCTGTCGAGGAGTTGCTCGGCCTGCTCGGGGATCAGGGCGGTGGGGAGGTGGATCGCGCCCGGGATGTGGCCCTGGTCCCAGGACTCGGTGGAACGGGAGTCCAGGACGACGAAACCGGGGTCGCCGTCGGCCGCGAGCGCGGCGGCGACATCGGAGACGTCGGCGTGGAAGACGAGGCTCGCGCGGAAGTAGGCGGCAGCCTCGGCGGGGGCGGCGGGAGGGACACGCAGGACGGGGTTGGCGGTGGCATTGGAGAGGGTGGGGGCCGGGGCAGTGGCGGGGGCGGGGGCAGCGTTCGTCATGCCCACAACCTATGGCCGGTGATCCACTTCCAGAAGGCGCAATCCCCGGCACCCCTCTTGATCCGCCGGGGATTCCCCTGCTACTTCTCCCCCATGACCACGTTTTCCCCGGACGCCACCGACTGGCGCATCCTCGACGTCCTCCAACGGGAGGGCCGGGCCAGCTTCGCCGAGCTCGCCCGAGCCGTCTCCATGTCCGCGAGCGCGGTCACCGAGCGGGTGCGCCGCCTGGAGGAGGCCGGCGTCATCCAGGGGTACGCCGCCGTGGTCGACCCAGAGCGGCTGGGGCTGCCGATCCTGGCCTTCGTACGCCTTCGGTATCCGAACGGCAACTACAAGCCCTTCCACGACCTGGTATCCGCGACGCCCGAGATCCTGGAGGCCCACCACGTCACGGGCGACGACTGCTTCGTCATCAAGGTCGCGGCCCGCTCGATGCGGCACCTGGAGGAGGTGTCCGGGAAGATCGGCACGCTGGGCTCGGTGACGACGAGCGTGGTCTACTCGTCACCGCTGCCGAGACGCCCGCTCGGTCAGTGAGTTGACGGTGCCCTCGCGCCACCCCAACGCCCGGATCGGGCCTGAGGGCTACGACTTACGCGCCACGCCGCCGAAGCTGTCGACCTGTGCCGGCGGTTCGGAGGCGGCCGACTCGGGGCGCCAGCGTGAGACCGAGACCAATCCTGGGTCCAGCAGCTCCAGGCCGTCGAAGAACCGCGTGAGTTCCTCAGGGCTGCGGTTGACGCGCGGGTTGTCGCTCGCTTCGTTCCACTGCTTGATCATCGCGCGCTGCTGATCGGGGTGAACGACCTCGGTGCTGTCACAGAACACGAGGTAGCTGCCCGGTGGCAGGGCGTCGACCAGGCGGCGCACGATGTCGTACACGGCGTCGTCGGTGATGTGCGCGGCGATGCCCAGCAGCATCAGCGCCGTGGGCTGGGTGAGATCCAGCGTCTTGGCCGCACCTTCCAGGATGCCGTCGGGATCGCGCAGGTCGGCGTCGATGTAGGCCGTTCTGCCACTGGGCGTGCTGGTCAGCAGCGCTTCGGCATGGACCAGCACGACCGGGTCGTGGTCGACGTAGACGATGCGCGACTCGGGGGCCGCCCGCTGAGCGATCTCGTGGGTGTTGCCGGCGGTGGGCAGCCCCGTGCCGATGTCCAGGAACTGACGGATACCGGCCTCGCTGACCAGGTATTCCACGGCGCGGACCAGAAACGCCCGCTGAGCCCGGGCGATGTCGAGGATGTGGGGGTTGGCGGCGACTATCTGATCACCGACGTGCCGGTCGATCTCATAGCAGTCCTTGCCACCCAGCCAGTAGTTCCAGATACGGGCCGAATGCGGCACGTTGCTGTTGATGAGCGAGGGTTCAAGTGGCATGGGGGCTCCCCGAGTTGGCCGGTAGTTCCTCCGACAATCTATGCTCCGGACGCTTCAAGCGCCCACTGCGGCAGGCCTGGTTCGAGGGCTCCCCAACGAAGGCCATCGACTACGACCACTGAGTCGCGCTCGGCGCAGGCCAGGGGCCGACTGGGCCTACGGCTCGGGCCGCAGTCGGACGGGCACTGTGCGGTGGCCGTTGACGAGGAGGCTCGCCACCGGTTCGAGCTCCTCGGGGCGTACCGCCAGGGCCATGTCCGGGAAGCGGTTGAACAGCGTGGGGAGGGCGGCCCGGGCTTCGGCGCGCGCCAGGGGTGCCCCGAGGCAGAAGTGCGCGCCGTGCCCGAAGGTCAGGTGCTGCTTGTCGGGCCGCATGACGTCGAACTCTCCCGCGGTCGCGCCGTGCAGATCCGGATGGCGGCCGGCGGCCCCGTACGAGGCGAGGATGGCCTCGCCTCGGCGGATCTCGATCCCGTGCGGCAGACGGATGTCCTCGACGGCGTACCGCAGGGGCAGGTGGCTGATGGGTGCGGCGTAGCGCAGGGTCTCCTCGATCACGTCGTCCCACGACGCCTGCCCGGCACGGACGTAGGCGAGCTGGGCGGGGTCGGAGAGCAGGGCGGTCGCGGCCTGGTCGAGCAGGTTGACGGTCGTCTCATAGCCGGCGCTGATGACGAGGAGCAGTGTGTCCAGGAGTTCCTTCTCGTCGAGGACGGAGCCGTCGCCCTCGTCGTCACGGGCATGGATGAGCGCCGACGTCAGGTCCGCGCCGGGCGCGTTCCGCTTCGCCGCGACCAGCTCGGTGAGGATGGCGTACAGGGCCATGGTGTTGTCCGCGGCCTCCTGCCTGTCCAGCGTGGTGTCGAAGACGCCGTCGACGAGGACGCGGAACCTGGGCCAGGCGTCCTCGGGCAGGCCCATGAGGTCGCCGATGACCTGGATGGGCAGCGGGAAGGCCAGCACCTCCCGCAGATCGACGACCTCGCCGGGCGGTTTCCGGGCCATCCGGTCGATGAGGTGCGTGGTGAGCTGTTCGATGCGCGGCGCCATCTCAGTCGTACGTCGGCCGCTGAACGCCTTGCTGACCAGGCGCCGCAGCCGCCGGTGGTCGTCGCCGTAGGCGGTGAACATGTTGTCCACCCCGACCCACAGAGCCAGCGGCCACTTCTCCGTGACCTCACCGCTGATGTACGCAGGCCAGTGCCGACCGGCGTCCTTGGACACCCGCGGATCGTTCAACAGGCCCTTGAGGACGGCCGGGTCGCTGACCGACCAGGCCGTGACGCCGAGGATGTCCACGAGGGCGGCGGGCCCGGCGGAGTGCAGAGCGGTCTCCTCGGCCTGGCGGGCGCGACCGGTCGGGTCGAGAACTAGGGGCACAGGGCGGTCCACGGCAGCTCCTTAAGCCGGCGCGAGGGGTGGGAGTCGGGCGGCATGCGGCGAGCGGGCCGGAGTGATGCCCTCCCTCTGCATACGTCAGTCCCCGACCCTCTCTTTTCTGTTCCCCTTGCCGCCCCGCCGTACTGGAGGTGATGTCAGCCAATGTTGTCGACGGCTTCTCCTCCCTGGGCGCCTTGAATTGAAGGACTGGGGGGAGCGGTAGAGAGCGGTGCGGCCAGCACAGCCCCCCATGGGCCAGGTGCACGAAGCAGCGCAAGCACCTCGACAGAACCACCGGTGACGGCACTTCGACGCCCAGGTTGCCCACGCTGAGCGTGGGCCAATGTCATCCGTCTGTTGCGGGACATGACGTTGGTGACACAGGCCGACGCTGGTGAAACCAAGGTGCCCCGACGGACAGTGGTCGGGTAGCGTGCGGGCCATGTCGAGTCCTGAGTCAGACACGGTGGGGGCTTTCGGTCACGCCGTCAGCCCCCTGAACCACTGAGCTCCTAGGCCTGCCGTCATGCCGCGTTCTGCGGTGCGACGAGGGTGCCCTTGAGGGCTGGCCGCGGTGACGAGATGACCTTGTCGTGCTTCTCCTCGCTCCGGAGCCACTCGATGCCTCTTCCGCTGTATCTGCTTGCCGTGGCCGTCTTCGCCATGGGAACCTCGGAGTTCATGCTCGCCGGCCTCTTGCCGGACATCGCCTCCGATCTCAACGTCACCGTCGGGACGGCAGGGGTGCTCACCTCAGCCTTCGCCATCGGCATGATCGTCGGTGCCCCCCTTGCGGCCGCACTCGCCCGCAACTGGTCCAGGCGCTCCAGCCTGCTCGGGTTCATCCTCGCCTTCGCGGCGGCCCACGCCGTGGGCGCCGTCACCACCAGCTTCCCGGTCCTGTTCGCCACCCGGGTCGTCGCCGCGCTCGCGAACGCAGGGTTCCTCGCCATCGCGTTGGCGGCTGCCACCACTCTGGTCTCGCCCGAGAAGAAGGGACGTGCGCTGGCCGTGCTTCTGTCGGGCACGACGACCGCCACGATTGCCGGTGTCCCCGGTGGCTCGGTGCTCGGCACGCTGCTCGGCTGGCGGGCCACATTCTGGGCTGTCGCCGCTCTCTGCCTGCCCGCGGCTCTCGGCATCCTGAAGGGGATTCCAGCAGGACGGGCGAAGGAACAGACCCCTGGCGGGCCGGCCCTGCGAGCGGAACTCGCCCAGCTGGCGCGGCGGAGTCTGCTCCTGGTGATGCTGCTCGGCGCGCTGGTGAACGCGGCCACCTTCGCCGGCTTCACTTTCCTCGCCCCCGTCGTGACCGGCACCGCCGGGCTCGGTGAACTGTGGATCTCTGTGGCCCTGGTGCTCTTCGGTATCGGTTCCTTCGCCGGGGTCACGGTCGCCGGTCGGCTGTCCGACCAGCACTCCGGCCCGGTCATCGCGGTCGGCGGCCCGCTGCTGCTCGTGGGCTGGTCGGCCATGGCCGTGCTGGCCGACCAGCCGGTCACCCTGCTCGCCCTAGTGTTCGTCCAGGGTGCCCTGTCGTTCGCACTGGGCAGTACCCTGATCACGCGGGTCCTTTACGAGGCCGCGGGAGCCCCGACCATGGCCGGCTCATACGCGACCATGGCACTCAACGTTGGCGCCGCTGTCGGCCCCCTCATCGCCGCAACCACCCTCAGCACCCCGGCCGGGAACCTCGGGCCGCTGTGGTCGAGCGGCTTCCTGGTCGCTGTCGCACTGCTCATCGCGGCCCCGCTCCGCACCGTGATCGCGGCCCGCCGAAGCACCGAGGTACTCCAGTGACGCATGCGAACGCCCCTTTGAGTCCCTTCCCTTGAGTCCCTTCCCGGTCCGTCTGCGGAAGGTGCCGAGCCCTCTCGCCCCACTCAGTGATCACTCGTCGAACGCACGACATGACGGCTCTCAGTGGGTGTCTGGGCCCCGAGATCGCGAGCTGAGAGCGGCACACGAAGGATCACGCGCCGTCAGCCGCCCCCTCGGTCAGTGCCCCCGCTGCCGCAGCACCGACCCCGACCGCCCCTTGACGACCTCCAGCTGCGCATGGATCCGCCGCCGCAGATCGGCGACATGGCTGACGATGCCGACACTGCGGTCGCGCTCACGCAGCGAGTCGAGTACGTCGAGCACCTCGTCGAGGGTCTGGTCGTCCAAGCTGCCGAAGCCCTCGTCGATGAAGAGGGTGTCGAGGCGGACCCCGCCGGCCTCGTCGGTGACGACGTCCGCGAGGCCGAGGGCGAGGGCGAGGGAGGCGAAGAAGGTCTCGCCGCCGGAGAGGGTCGCCGTGTCGCGCTCGCGGCCGGTCCAGGCGTCGACTACGTGCAGTCCGAGGCCGCTGCGGCCCCGGCCGGCCCGGTCGTCGGAGTGGACGAGGGTGTAGCGGCCGGACGACATGCGCTGGAGGCGTACGGTCGCGGCGGCGGCGACCTGTTCCAGGCGGGCCGCCAGCACGTACGACTCGAGGCGCATCTTGCGTTCGTTGTCCGCCGAGGTGCCCGCGGTGAGGGCGGCGAGGCGGGCGACACGGTCGTACTCCTCGCGCAGCGGGGCGAGTTGGCGTACGGCGGCGGTGGCGTGCGCGGACAGCCGGTCGAGTTCGGTGCGGCGCCGGGCGGCGGCGTCGCGTGCGGAGGCGGCGTCGCGGGTCCGCTGGACCGCCGCGGAAGCGGCCCGCTCGGCGGTCTGGACGTCGGCGGGCGGCTGCTCGGCGGCGGCCGCGGTGTCGGCTTCGGCGAGGACGGCCCGTACGGCGGCCTCCTCCGACTGCCAGGCGTCCAGCCGCCGCCTGAGTTCGCGGTGCGCGGCGTCGTCGAGGAGTGCGGCGGCCGCGGCCTGCGGGGTGTCGAACCCGGCGCGGAAGGCGGCGTCGGCGAGGCGGGCGTCGGCGTCCTTGAGCCGCTGGGCGGCGTCCTCGGCGGCGCGCGCCGTGTCGGCGGCGTCGGTGAGCAGCTGGGCCTGCCGCTCCAGTTGGGCGGCGCGCGCGGCCACGCTGTCCGCGGCGCCCCGGGCCTGGGTCAACTCCGCCTCCAGAGCGGCCCGTTCGCGGTCCAGCCGCTCACGGTGCCCCACCCGGGCGGCCACCCTGACCGCCGCCTGCTGCCGGTCGACGGTCCGCCGCTCGTACTCGGCCTCGGCCCGGCGCAGCTCCTCGTGAGCCGGGTGCAGAGCGGACGCGTCCCGGCGGGCCTGCGCGTAGAGGCGCTCCAACTCCTCGCAGTGCGCGGCGAGTTGATCGGTCGGGGTGTCTGCGGCCTCGGCTGTCGCGGCGGCCAGCGCCTCGCGTACGACGCCCAGTTGCCGTTCCTTCTCGGTGTGCCGCTCCTCCGCCTGCTGGTAGGCGGTCAGCGCGTGCTCCTCCGCCTCCCGGTCCACGTGTCCGGCGTCCTTGCGGGCGGGTGCGGGGTGGTCGGTGGCGCCGCAGACCGCGCAGGGCGCGCCGGCCTCCAGCTGGGCGGCCAGTTCGGCGGCGATGCCGTTCAGCCGCCGCTCCTTGACGTCGAGCCAGTGCGCCTTGGCCTCCAGGACCCGCTGGTGGGCGAGTCGGGCCTGGTCGGCGGCGGTGTCCGTGTCGTCGGCCAGCTGGTCGCGCAGCCGTGCGGCGCCGAGCCGCTGCCGGGCGGGGTCGCGCTGTACGGCGAGCTGCTCGGCGCGGGTCGCGGCCTGCTGGGCGGTGTCGATACGGGTCTGGATCGCGGCGCGGTTCTCCTCCCACCCGGCGAGCCAGTCCTCGGCGTCCTGGAGCAGGCCCTCGTCGGCCCGCTCCTGCCGATCCAGCTCGTCGCGCTCGCCGACGAGGTCGGCCAGCCGCTGCTCGGCGCGGCGGGCGGACTCCAGCCCGCCCAGTTCCTCGGCGGCCCGGCGCGCGGCGGCGGCGAGTCCGGCGGCGCCGGCTTCGGCGAAGGTCTCCGGCAGCAGCGCACGGGCCCGTGTCTCGGCGGCGGACGCCCTTTGGTGCTCCGACTCGGCTGCCTCGCGCAGCTCCAGCGCGGGTGCCACGGCCTCGGCCTTGCGGGCCCGCTCCATCCTGACCTGCGCCTGCCGGTAGCCGTCGGCCCGCTCCTCGAGCAGCCGGGCCCGCTCCCGCGCGTCGGCGAACCGCCGCTGGAGTCTGGCGACTTCGCGTACGTCGCCCAGGGCACGGTCGGCGGCGGCCTGGGCGGATTCGGCGGCGAGGAGGCGGCAGTGGGCGATGGTGAGCTGCTCGCGGGCGGTGCTGCGGGCGACCGCCGCGGCGCCGAGGACGGCGTCCGCCAGGCCCGGCTCGCCCGGTGCGAGGTCGGGCAGTGCCATGGCGTCGCCCGCCGCCTGCTGCATCCGGTGCGCGTCGGCGAGCAGCGCGGCGTCGCCGTCCCGCACCTGGGCCTCGGCGGCGCGCCGGCGCTCGGCGAGGCGCTTTTCGACGTCGGCGAAGCGGTGGGTGTCGAAGAGGCGGCCCAGCAGCCGGCCACGGGCCTCGGCGTCGGCGCGCAGGAAGCGGGCGAAGTCGCCCTGGGGCAGCAGCACGACCTGGCAGAACTGCTCCCGGCTCATGCCGAGCAGCTGGGTGATCTCCTCGCCGATCTCCTGGTGCGAGCGGCTGAGGTCCTTCCACGCCCCGGCCCGCGGGTCGTACTCGCGCAGCCAGCTCTGGGCCTTGTCGAGCGTCGTGCCGGTGCCGCGCTTCTTCGGGCGCTCCCAGGGCGGCTGCCGGGTGATCTCCAACCGGCGTCCGGCGACGGTGAGTTCGAGGCGGACCTCGGTGCGGGTGCCGGCCGCGGCGTGGTCGCTGCGCAGGGTCGTGCCCTGGCCGCTCTGGCGGGCGCCCGGCACCGAGCCGTAGAGCGCGTAGCAGACCGCGTCCAGGACGGAGGTCTTTCCGGCGCCGGTCGGTCCGTGCAGCAGGAAGAGGCCGGCCAGGGACAGCGTGTCGAAGTCGACGCTCTGCGAGCCGCCGAAGGGCCCGAAGGCCGTCATGTCGAGACGGTGCAGCCTCACCGCGCCACCTCCCGGACGGTCTCGTCGGCCCGCACCGCGTCGAACGCGTCCCGCAGGACGCCCTGTTCGTCCTCGTCGGGTCCGGCGCCGCGCACATGCGCCACGAAGTCCTCCGCGATCTCCTGGTCGCTTCGGCCGGCGAGCCGCCGCGCATAGGACACGTCGGGGTCGTCGGGCGCCCGCTCGGGGTCGAAGACGAGGCTCAGCGTGTGCGGGAAGCGCTCGGCGAGACGGGCCATCGGGTCGGCCGGTCGCACCGTGTCCGTGAGCGTGGCCTCCACCCACGCCTCCTCGTGCCGGGCGAGCCCGGGGTCGGCGAGCAGCTCCTCCAGCGTCCCGCGGATCCGGGCCAGCGCGCGCGGCACCGGGCAGTCGACGCGCTCGGCGGTGACGGCGCCGTCGGCGTCCAGGTCGACGAGCCACATGGTCTTGCGGTGGTCGGCCTCCGAGAACGAGTACGGCAGCGGCGAGCCGGAGTAGCGGACGCGCTCGGTGATGGTCTGGCAGCCGTGCAGATGGCCCAGCGCCGCGTAGTCGACGCCGTCGAAGACCCCGGCGGGCACCGCGGCCACGCCGCCGACGGTGATGTCGCGCTCGCTTTCGCTGGCCTCGCCTCCGGTGACGAAGGCGTGCGCGAGAACGACCGCCCGCGTGCCACGCGGGCGTGCGGCGAGGTCGGCCCGCACCCGCTCCATGGCCGCGGCGAGCACGGCCTCGTGCCCGGCCTTGTCGACCCCGAACTCGTCCTTCACCAGGGCGGGTTCCAGATACGGCAGCCCGTAGAAGGCCACGTCGCCGAAGTCGTCCCGCAGCACGATCGGCGTACCGCACGCCGCTGCCTCGGTCCGCAGATGGATGCCCGCACGGCCGATCAGCCCGGCCCCGACGCCGAGCCGGCGCGCCGAGTCGTGGTTCCCGGAGATCATCACCGTCGGCACCCCGAGGTCGGCTAGCCGGTGCAGCGCGTCGTCGAACAGCTCGACGGCGGCGAGCGGCGGCACCGCCCGGTCGTACACGTCCCCCGACACGACCACGGCGTCCACGCCGCGCTCCCGCACGGTGGTGACCAGGTGACCGATGAACCCGGTCTGGGCGCCGAGCATGTTCACCCGGTGGAAGGCCCGGCCCAGATGCCAGTCGGACGTGTGCAGAATTCTCAAGACACCGCTCCGCCCCGCACGCTTCCCCCTACCTCACCTGGACCCGGCACCGAACCGGCACGGTCCTCGCCTTCCGCACCGACCACGCTAACGCCTCTCGGCACCTGGACCATCACGGGCTTCGGACCGTCCTCGACATCCGCCACCGAATATCCCTGTATTTCCATAGATATCCACAGAGTTCGACGGCGATGCGAACTCCATCGTGGGCGCCGAGGGCGACCCCCGCTCAGTCCGCGCCGACGATCTGGAGCCTTTGCACGGGCCCCTGCGTTCCGGTCCACTCCTCCCACACGGACCGGGGCCCGTCCTCGGCGAGGTAGACGGCGAGCAGACGGCCGTCTCCGGTCCGGGTGAGGCGGACCTGGTGGGCGGGGTCCGTGATGTGCCAGGTGCTGGAGTCGTCGGGCGTGGTCACGGACACGGTGAGCCCGTCGGGGGCGGCGTCGGCGCGGGCGTTCAGGCGGCGGTCCCCGAGCAGGGCGACGTCGGTCGTGGCGGCTCCGGTGGGCCGTGACTCCTCCATGCACAGCCAGCCGTCGGCGAAGTGGTCGCACCAGATTTCCCGGTTGCCGTCCGGTCGCAGCAGGGCGGCCTCCAGCTCACCCCACACGTTGAGGGCGAGGGCGGCGCGGGTGGCCGGAGCGTCGCTGACGGGGCGGCGGTGGGGCGGTCCGCCCGACGATTCGGGCCAGGCCCACAGTTCCACCAGGTCCGGGAGTCCGACCAGGACACAGGGGCGGCCGTCGCGGTCACGGGAGGCGGCCAGCACCTCGGCCGGTGCGCCGGTCGACGCCGACAGCCGGCTCGGTGCCGGCCGGGGGTCGGCCTCGTCGCCTGGAAGCCATCGGTACAGGTGAACGCCGGAGCCGTGCCCCGCCCAGAGCAGCGCGGGCATGCCGTGGGTGTTCAGAGCGACGATGCTCCGCACGTCCCCGGCCAGCTCACGCCACCGGTCGGCGGTGCCGAGCCAGAGCGCGCCGCGCGCGTCGACCGCGGCGACACCGCAACCGCCGTGCGGGCCGGAGAGGCAGGCCACGTCCCGTACTCCGCGGGGAGTGCCCACGGCGGACGACGGGCGATGCGATGGCCGCCCCGGTAGGCCGTACCAGCGCAGTCCGGAGGGTCCGCCGGTCACCACCAGGGGATGACCGATCCCCGCCGGCAGGACGTCGACGCAGGTGTGCGGGGCGTCCCGGTCTGCGATCAGCAGGTCCCGCAGCTCCTCGGCCCAGTCCGTCAACGGGGCGGGGCGCCGGGCGGGTTCCGGGTCGAGAGCGCGCACCAGGCAGTCGGCGACCTGAACCGAGTAGCCGTACGACACGAGCTGACGGTGCGTCATCCGCGCCGCGTCGTAGTCGCCCAGCGGGCCCAGGTCGGGCAGCAGCAGGGCACGGGCCACGGCGCCGACGGAGAACCGGTCCCGGGCGGGGTCCGGGCGTCCGTCGCGTTGCTCGCCCTCTCCCTCTTCCTGGCCCTCGGGGGCGTAGCCCGGTGTGTACGGGATCAGCGTCAGTTCCCGCTCCAGCGGGGCGAGGAAGGTGATGTCGATCAGCTGGACCTGACCGTCGGCGGTGACCAGGACGTTGCCGCCGGAGATGTCCTGGTGCACATGGCCGAGGTCGTGGAGCCGGTCCACGATCACGCACAGCGCGCGCAGCACCTCGGCCCGGGCCACCGCGTCGGCCGTCGAGGACTCGGCCCACAGGTCGGCGGGCGTACCGTCGTACCACGGCGAGACGAGGTAGAGGATCTGTGCACCCGAGGGGGGCTGCCGCGCCGGCCGCGGCACCGGGCCGACGAAGTACTGGTAGGGGGTGGCCAGGCCGGGGATGTCGAGGCCGAACCGTCGGTGCACGCTGTCGGCCCAGCGCTCCCGCCAGGCGGCGCGCTGCTCCGGCGTGACGTCCCCCTCCTCGGACGTGAGGATCTTCAGCGCGCAGTGGCTCTCGCCGCCGTCCCGGAGCCTGCGGGAGGCACGCCAGACCTCGCCCTCACCTCCGGTGTGCAGATGGCTGACGAGGGTGTACTCCTCGGGCTTCTCGGGAGGCCCGCACTGCCAGTCCGGTGCCCAGCGGGGTACCCGGTTCACTCCTCACCCCGGTAGCGGAACAGGGGCATGGTGGTCGGGGTCGGCTGGTCGGCTTCCCGGGCGGCCGGCGTGGGGGCCCCGGGGGTGGCCGCAGCGGGTGCCTGGGAGCCTGTCCCGGCGCTGTCGTGGCCGTCCCGCTGCGGGACGGGGGCCGGGCGCGCGCCCTGGGGACCCGGCGACGGCTCCCGGGCGTGTTCGTCCCGGCCGGGCCCGGCGGCGCCCGCGGAGTCGGCCGGCGGGCGCTGCGCGTCCGGCAGGGACTTCAGCGCCGCCACCAGTGCGTCCATCGCCGTGGCCAGCTCGTCGACCCACGCGATCCGGCGCCCGGTGTCCCAGGCCCCGTTCTGCCGTGCCGCGCGCAGCTGTTCCAGCAGCATGCCGAGGGTGTCCAGGGGATCGGCGAGTTCGGCGGGGACGGCGGCGAGGCGAGCGGGGCTGAACGCGGAGGCCAGGTCTCGCTCGAAGGTGGGGTGCGGTCGGGTCTGCAGGGTGACGACGGCCCTGTTCACCGCCATCCGCACCGGCTCGTCGCGGAACAGGGGCCTGCCCAGGGCGCGTCGGGACTCGCCGATGGCGACGCCGGTGGACTCCAGCAGCCGCTGCCCGAGGGTTCGTGCGTCGTGCGTGGCCTGGTGGGCGGACCCGGCCGACGCGTTCGCGCGGTGCTGCTCGGCGAGGAGGCGCAGCGCCTGGTCCAGGCGCGGCGGCAGGGTGCCGTCCGGGCGGGGGCGCCGGCTCCGGCCGAGGGAGACGCGGCGGGTCATGCCCGCGCCGAGTCCGGAGAAGTAGCGGGCCAGCACGTCGAACCCGCCGATCGCCGCGTCGTCGCCGCCGCCGACCCTGACGAGCTGTTGCAGCAGTTCGTGGTTGGGCTCGAAGACCTCTCCGCCCCGGTTCCCCGCGGCGATCCAGCGCCGGTACATCGCCATGGTGCTGACGCCCACCGCGTGCAGCCGCACCTTGGTGTTGACGTGGAGGTACTCCATGAGGCTCACGGGCTCCCGGTCGGCGTACACCACCTCGCCGACCCCGTCGTTGCCGCGCCGCGACCAGTGGGCGCCGTCGCTGACCAGCACGATGAGCCGCTCGTTGCCGGGCTTCCCGTGCAGGTACAGCAGGTTGGCCGCCTCGTGGAGGGCGTTGCCGATGTCCGTGCCGGCGTCCTCGGGGCGCAGGACCGCCACGGCGTTGCGGAACTCCTCCACGGCGGGCCCGGTGGAGCCGGCGTCGAGTTCGGCCATGCCGCCGTCGCGGGGGAAGACGTGCTCGGTGACGTGGGTGAACTTCAGCATCGCCAGCCGCGAGACACGCCCGCTGATCCGCAGCCGCATCTCCAACAGGTCGTTCAGGGCGCTGCGCAGCACGTCCATACGAGGGCGGCCACGGGCCGAGTACCCGCCGTAGGCGCTGCCCTCGCTGTACTCCGGGATGTCGGGGACGCTCATCGAGCCGGAGCAGTCGGCGAGGATGACGATGTCGACGCCGTTGCGGGCGCTGGAGACGAACAGTTCCACGTCGGTGCGCTCGCCGATCTCGACGAGGACGCCGCGCCGGCCGCCCGCCTCCAGGCCCCGCACCCGGAAGGAGGCGGAGCCCGGGACGTCGACCCAGAGTTCGGCGTCCTCCTGCGGCGGGATCCACAACAGGGTTCCCGGCAGTCCCGCTTCGCCGATCTCGCGGGCCAGGACGTCGAACGGCGCCTCCAGGGAGGATTCCAGCGTCAGCGACTTCACCGGCTCCACGGGTACGGCGTCCAGCCGCCAGTCCCGGACCTCGGAGCCCTCCTCGAATCCGAGCCTCGCGGCCAGGTCCTCGTTGACCGCGACAACACCGTCGGGCACCGCGGCGAGCGGAACGAGCCGTACGGCGGCGGAGACCGGGTCGACGGTGGCGTTCAGCGTGAGCAGGGCGGGCAGGCCGTCGTGCCCGGGGTGCGCGGACAGGTTCCCCGCGGGGACGCCGATCCGCTGTCCGGTCAGCGGCCCCTCGGCGGGTACGAGGTGGAGCCGGTGGCGGTCGGCGCCGGGCATCGGCACACTCATCGTGACGTCCTCCTGCGGCCGTGCAGGTCGACCTTGAGGCCGAGGCGCGCGGTGTAGTCCTTGATACGGGAACCCTGCGGTCCGATGAACTTTCCGATCAGATGCTCGGGCACCCGGACCCACAGGCCGCCGCCGAACTCCGGCGGACGTGGGGGTTTGTACTCGGCGAGGGTCAGCCCGGCCGCGATCTCGGCTCCGAAGCGGTGGTCGTGTTCCCGTACGAGCGCACGGAGCCGTTCGACGAGCACCTCGCCCTGCCGGGCGGTGCCCATCAGCTCCTCCAGCTGGCGGTCCCAGTCGGGTGCGGCCCGCTCCACGGCGCGCAGTGCGGGCGACGGCGCCATGGCGCGCAGCCGGGTCTGCAGCATGGCGAGGCGGGCTCGGATCGAGCGGTAGTCGACGGCGAGTTCGACGTGCTGGACGGTGCGCAGGTTGTGCCCGAAGGCGGCGAGGGACGGCATGCGCTGCCCGCGGCGGCGGCCGGCGGTTCCGCAGATCTGCCAGAGGATCTCGTCGGCGGTCAGGGAGCGCACCCGGTCGTGCTCCTGGCACAGGCCGATGCCTACGCGTTCGTACCCGAAGACCTGCCAGCGGCGGGCGTGCCGGGTGCAGGCCGAGCGGCCGCAGGCGTGTCCGGCGGGGTCGAGCCAGTCGCACCGCGCGGTGCCCACCGCCTGGCATCCGGGTCGCTCGCACACGGGGAAGGCGTGGCGGTAGCAGTCCGGGCAGTAGTCGGTGTCGGGGTCCTGCGGGTGCCGCCGGCGGTGCTCTTCGCACCAGGCCACCGTGGTCCGGCAGTCACGGCCGGAGCACCAGAACACCGCGGTGCGGGCGCAGCCGCGGCACGAGGGCCGGTGGTCGGCGCAGGACGGCAGCAGCGCCCCGTCGAGGACCACCGCGTGGTCGACGCAGATCCGGTCGGGGCGGCCCGCGTCGGCGCAGCCGCGGCAGCGGAACGAGCCGTACCCGGAGCGGTTGCCGCGCTCGCACTCGGCGCACCGGTAGACCAGGGCCGAGCGCTGTCGTACGGCCGCGATGGCGAAGTGCGTGTCCGCGCTCGCCCGTTCCAGGTGGGCGTCGACGCGCACGATCTCCACCGTGATACGTCCGCTCTCGGACTCCCACACGTGCACGCTGCCGGCCGCGAGCGGCTTGGCGTGCAGCGCGGGCTCCAGCTGCTGCCAGAGCCCGACGAGGGCCTCCTGACCGTCCGTGGGGGCGGGCCAGTGACGCAGGTCGAGTACGACGTCCACCTGGCTGTCGGGAACGGTGGTCGGTGCTGTGGTCACGTATCACTCATTCCGCCGCGGGGCGTGCCGGGTTCCGGTCCGGCCGGGCCGCCTGGTTCACGTCCGCGCCGGCTGTCGCGGGCGGTGGTGCCGGCGTCTCCGGAGCCGCCGCGGGTGCGCTGGCCGCCCCTGCGGTCGCGTCCGCGGTCCTGGTCGCCCCGGTTGCGACGGGGGTTTCCCCGCTGGTCCTGCCCGGTTCGGTCCGGCCTGCCCGAGCGCCTGCCGTGGTTGCCGGAGGCCCCGGCGCGGTCGGATCCGCCGCGGGCCGCCTTCTCTCCGCGCTTGTCACCGCGTTTGTCTCCCCGCGTGTCGCCACCCTTGCGGCGGCCGCCACCGGAGCCGGAACGCCTGGTGTCCTCGGCCCGCGCCAGACGGCGGGCCCAGGAGCCGAGCAGCAGTTCGACCCGGCCCGGAGCGTCCCGCCGGAGGGACTCCAGCAGCAGGCCTCCCGGGCGGGCGTCGAAGAGCAACAGCTCGGCCTGCGCGGCGAGTTCGTTCGGGCCACGGCGGGCGGCGGCGGTCAGGACGTCCTGGCTGCGGGTCGGCGGAAGGCCGGTGTCGGGCCCCTCGACGGGCACGAGCAGCGGGACGAGTTCCTCGGGGACCGCCTCCAACCGGCCGAGCGGAAGCAGGAGTTCGTCCAGGAGCCGCCGGACGCTCTCCCGGGCCGGGACGGTGTCCGCCGCTCTGGCGGCGCGGTCGCCCTCCGGCAGGAACCGGGCGCGCAGGCCCTGGGTGACGGCACGGGCCCGGTTCTTCTCCAGGACCGCCTGCGGGATGTTGCCCTCGCGGTTGCCCGCGCGCACCTTGCGACGTGCGTACAGGGCGAGGGCCGCCAGCAGCAGCGCCTGGGCGCGCAGGTCGGTCACCGACAGCTGTGCGTCGATGCACCGGACGAGGACCCCGGCGGGCCTGTCGTCGGTCTCCGGCACGGGGGCGACGTCCATCCGTGTCAGGTCGGCGATTCCGTCGCGGCGCCGGATGTCGGCTCGTACGTGTTCCAGGTGCCGGGGGTCGGCCGAGGCGAGGTAGCGCGTGGTGAGGTGCTCACGGGAGTCGGTGAGCCAGCGGGACCCCACCCGGTCCGGCTGCGGCCCGACCGTGCCACGGCCGCAGAGCGCGATGAGCGCGGGACTGTACCGGCGCAGGAGATTGACCAGCACCTCCTGCTCCGCCGCGTCGGTGACGTAAAGGGTGTGCGTATCGCCCGCGGCGGGCGGCGAGGAGGGGCCGAGCGAGACGCCGGGCGCGTGCAGGACTCCGCCGAGCCGCTGGGCGGCGTCGGCGAGCGACCGTAACCGGGCCAGCAGATACCCGAAGGCCTCGTCCCGCGCGACGGGGCTGCCGAGCCAGAGTCCCTCCTGGGTCACCCTGACGAGCCCCGGGTGACGGGGATCCGCTTCCACACTGGCCATGAGGCCCGGCGGTGCCGCCGGCGGCCATGCGGAGGCCACCACCGCCTCGGCATCCGCACCCGTCACGGCCAACGTCTTGGTGAACGACTGGCGGGCCGCCCCCACCACAGTCAGGCTTACCAGCACCTTGTCACGATATCCGAGTCCGGTGAGCCGTGAGGAGTACTCACACGTCAAACCTGCCTGAAGTGACAGAAGTTGAGGAAGTGTCAGTCAGTCGGCCCGATGGTGGCGGCGACCTTGGAACGGCGTGACCGTCACGCGTCCCCGTACGCCTCTCCCCCGAGCTCGAACCCCGCCGACCCGGCCGTCACGTCCGCGAGCCACGCGCGGAACGGCTCCACGTCGGCGTCCGGCAGGCCGATCTCGATGGTGACCGCCTCGCCGTACCGCACGTCGCGCACCTCGCGTCCGGTGGAGCGCAGGTCGTTCTCCACCTTGCCGGCGCGCTGGTGGTCGACGGTCACCGTGGCCAGGCGGAAGCGGCGGCGGGTGAGGGTGCCGAGGGTGTCCAGTGCCTCGCCGACCGCGCCGCCGTAGGCCCGGATGAGCCCGCCCGCGCCCAGCTTGACCCCGCCGTAGTAGCGGGTGACGACGGCGACGACGTAACGCATGTCGCGGCGCAGCAGCATCTGGAGCATGGGGACGCCTGCCGTGCCGCCCGGTTCGCCGTCGTCGCTGGCTTTCTGGACGGCGGCGTCGGCGCCGATGACGTAGGCCCAGCAGTTGTGGGTGGCGTCCGCGTGCTCCTTGCGGACCGCGGCGACGAAGTCCTGGGCCTCCTGTTCGGTGGCCGCCGGGGCGAGCGCGCAGAGGAAGCGTGAGCGGTTGACCTCGGTCTCGTGCACGCCGGCGTGGGCGACGGTGCGGTACTCGTCCTGCATCGGGCCAGCCTATGCCGACGCGCCGTTGACGCCGGTCCGCTCACTTCTTCCGGCCCCGGGCCACCATCACGCCCGTCAGCAGCGCCGTGCCGGGGGCGAGGGCCTGCCAGGAGGTGCCGTGCCAGGCCAGTACGGCGATCGCCGAGGTCGGGAACTTCGTACGGACCTCGTCCAGGGCGTCGTCGAGGCCGTCCCCGGCGAGTTCGAGCACGAGGTCCTCCAGGCCGGGGTTGTGCCCGACCAGGAGCAGCGTCCGGACGGCGGCGGGCATCTCGTGCACGACCGCCAGCAGCTCGGGCACGTCGGCCGCGTACAGGCGGGGCTCAAGGCGTACGGGCGGCGGTGTGCCCCACTGGGCGGCGGCCAGTTCCCAGGTCTCACGCGCGCGTACGGCGGTCGAGCACAGGGCGAGGTCCGGCAGGCAGTCGTTCTCGGCGAGGAGCCGGCCCGCGACCGGGGCGTCCCGGTGGCCGCGCGGGGCGAGCGGGCGCTGGTGGTCGGCGACGCCGTCCGGCCAGGCGGACTTGGCGTGCCGCAGGACGACCAGGCGGCGCAGCGGGCCCGCTCCCAGGCGCGCGGTCATGCCGGGTTTCCCAGGTCGCGGGCGAGGTCGAGGCCGAGCAGCCGGTCGGTGTAGGCGTATGTCTCGAAGCGGGCGCCGTCCGGCAGCTCCGGCGCGCTCTCCACCCAGCGCAGCACGCCGAGGACCCCGGGCACGTCGAGGTCGTCCTCCCAGGCGGTACGGAGTTCCGTCCGCACCTCGTCGGGGATGGGCCGTGACGGCTGCTGCGCCCAGCGGGCGACGGCCCGGCGCCAGCGGGCGAGGGTGTCGTGGGCTTCGGCGAGCGCGGTCACGTCGAGCCGTACGGGCACGCGCCTGCGTCCGGCGAGCAGTGCGAGGCGCAGGGCGGCGGGGTCGGCCTCCTCCGGGGGCGCCTCCGAGTGGACGGGCGCCACGGCGACCCGGACGCCGTCGGGTTCCGCGCCGCCCTCGCGCACGACGTGGAGGACCTGTGCCTCGCCGAGCCCCGCCGCGGCGTCCCGGCCCTCCTCGAAGGGCCGGATGCCGAGCGCGGCGGCACCGGCCCTGAGCTCCGCCCGCTGCCGCTCCTCGTCGAGGAGCGCCCAGACCGGCGTACCGCCGAGCTCGAGCGCGCGGACCAGGAGGTCGGCGACGAGCAGCACCCGCAGGGCGGTGACGTCGAAGCCCTCGGTATGGGCCTCGACGCGGGTCAGGCCCCGGCGGGCGGGCGCGGCGTCGACGGGTTCGCCGGTTCGGGCGTCGATGATGCGCAGCACGGAGCGAGCGTAGGCGGACACGCGGTCTTCCGCAGCCATCCGGCCCGCATTCCGGTCAGCGTGGCGGGAGCCGGGACTGCCGGGAGTCCGCGGATCTTCCGCGCCCGGCGGGACTCCGTGCGGGAATCCTCGGGGGTCGTCGGCCGTTGTGGGGGGGTGAGGGCGGCTGGACGGCAGCGGGCCCGGGCGAGCACGGGGAGGCCGAGGATGTACGGCGACGAGGCAGCGGTCCGCAGGATCCTCACCGAACTGGGCGACACCTGGGCCGTCGTGGGCCTGTCGTCGAACCAGCGGCGGGCGGCGTACGGAGTCGCCCAGGTCCTCCAGCGCTACGGCAAGCGCGTCGTGCCGGTCCACCCGAAGGCGGAGACGGTCCACGGCGAGCAGGGCTACGCCTCCCTGGCGGACATCCCCTTCGACGTGGACGTGGTCGACGTCTTCGTGAACAGCGACCTCGCGGGCCCGGTCGTCGACGAGGCGGTCGCCAAGGGCGCCAAGGCGGTCTGGTTCCAGCTGGGCGTCATCGACGAGGCGGCGTACGACCGTGCCCGCGCGGCGGGCCTGGAGATGGTCATGGACCGCTGCCCGGCGATCGAGATACCGCGTCTCGGCTAGGGCGGCCCCGAGCCGGAGCCCTCCCCTCCCCGCACCGGCCACCCCATAATGCTCGGGTGAACCCCACCCCCACCTCCCCCCACCCCAACTCCGGCCCCTCGCAACGCTTTCCGGTCGTCGTCGTGGGCGCCGGCCCGGCCGGGCTCACCGTCGGCAACATCCTGCGGGCGGCCTCCGTCGACTGTCTGGTCCTGGAGACCGGGACCCGGCAGTTCATCGAGCAGCGGCCGCGGGCCGGGGTGCTGGAGGAGTGGGCCGTACGCGGGCTTCAGCGGCGGGGCCTGGCGGACACCTTGCTGGAGCGGGCGCAGCGGCACACGGAGTGCGAGTTCCGGTTCGCCGGTGAGCGCTACCGGTTCGAGTACACACGGCTCACGGGCGTGCATCACTGGGTCTACCCGCAGCAGTTGCTGGTGACGGACCTGGTGCGGGAGTACGCGGACGTGCGCGGCGGGACCATACGTTTCGGCGTGCGCGACGTGGAGCTGCAGGACCTCGACACCGAGCGTCCCGCTGTGTCGTACACCTGCCCGGAGACGGGCCGACGGGAGGTCGTGCACTGCGACTTCGTCGCCGGCTGCGACGGGGCGCGCGGGGTGACCCGGACCGCGCTGCCCGCCGACCGTGCCCACATCTCCCGCAGTGACTACGGCATCGGCTGGCTGGCGCTGCTCGCCGAGGCGCCGCCGTCCGCCGACTGCGTGCTGTTCGGCATGCATCCGAACGGGTTCGCCGGACACATGCCGCGCAGCGCCGACGTGACCCGCTACTACCTGGAGTGCCCGCCCGGCGACGACCCGGAGAACTGGTCCGAGGGCAGGGTCTGGGCGGAGCTGCAGCAGCGGCTCGGGGCGAACGGCGCGCCACCGCTGACGGAGGGCCGGCTGATCGAGAAGCGCGTCCTCGACATGCACAACTACGTCGTCGAGCCCGTGGTGTTCGGCCGTCTCTTCCTGGCCGGTGACGCCGCCCACCTCACCGCCCCCATCGCCGCCAAGGGCATGAACCTCGCCCTGCACGACGCCTTCCAGCTCGGCGACGGACTGGTCGCCCAGCTCACGAAGGGGGACGACACCGGGTTGGCCGGCTACTCGGCGGCCTGTCTGCGCCGGGTGTGGGACTACCAGGAGTTCTCCCACTGGCTCTCCGAGGTCTACCACGGCACGTCCTCGGGCGACCCGTACCGCGCGGGCACCACCCTCGCCCGCCTCCGCCGTGTCTTCGGCTCGCCGACGGCCGCGCTGGCGTTCGCGGAGCAGTACCTGGGCAAGAACGCCGAGTACTGACCGCGTCAGTCGTGCAGGGGCCGGTCGCTGAGCCGGTGGTCGGCGACGTTGAGCGCCTCGTCGACGAGGCGGCGCAGATGGCCGTCGCGCAGGGAGTAGACCACCCTGCGGCCTTCCTTCCGGGTGGTCACCAGGCCCGCGAGACGCAGTCGTGCCAGATGCTGGCTGACGGCGGGGCGGGCCGCACCGCATGCCTCCGTGAGCGTCGTGACGTCGGCCTCCCCGGCCGTGAGAGCGTGCAGCAGCGTGAGCCGGGTGCGGTCGCCGAGCAGGGCGAGAACCTCGGCGGCGAGCGCGAACTGCTCCTCGCCCGGGGTGCGCGGGTGCCCATCGTTCGCAGGTGATAGGTGCATGCGTGCGCTCATACGCACATAATGGCGTCGTGGGCGGCACGCGTCCACTCCCGCGCACCGGAAGGGGACCACCGTGAGCGACCGGCACGAGCACGCGCACCACCACGGGCACGGCCACCGTCACGCCCACGACCACCCCCACCCCGATGTCCGTCCGCACGGGCATCCGCACCCCCACTCCCCCGCCGGCCTGCGCCACCGCCTCTCCCATCTCCTCAAACCCCACTCCCACGAAACCGCCGACAAGCTCGACTCCGCCCTGGAGTCCTCGGCCCGTGGCATGCGCGCCCTGTGGGTCTCCCTGGCCGTGCTCGGAATCACGGCGCTCGCGCAGGCGCTCGTGGTCGTCGTCTCCGGGTCGGTGGCGCTGCTCGGCGACACGGTGCACAACACCGCGGACGCGCTGACCGCCGTACCGCTGGGGATCGCCTTCGTACTGGGCAGGCGCGCGGCGACGCGGCGCTTCACCTATGGCTACGGACGGGCCGAGGACCTGGCCGGCATCGTCATCGTGCTGACGATCGCCGCGTCCGCGGCCTTCGCGGCCTGGACGGCCGTCGACCGGCTCCTGGACCCGCGTCCCGTGCAGCAGATCCCGGCCGTGGCGGTGGCGGCGCTGGTCGGGTTCGCGGGCAACGAGTGGGTGGCCCGGTACCGGATCAGGGTCGGCCGTGCGATCGGCTCGGCCGCACTCGTCGCGGACGGCCTGCACGCCCGTACGGACGGGTTCACGTCCCTGGCCGTGCTGGTGAGCGCCGGCGGGGCGGCGCTCGGGTGGCAACTGGCGGACCCGGTCGTGGGGTTGGCGATCACGGCGGCCATCGCGCTGGTGCTGCGGGACGCGGCGCGCGAGGTGTTCCGGCGGGTGATGGACGCCGTGGACCCGGCGCTCGTGGACCGGGCCGAGCGGGCGCTCCGGGAAGTCGCGGGGGTGCGTGAGGTGGGCGAGCTGCGGATGCGGTGGATCGGGCACCGGCTGCGCGCCGAGGTGGCGGTCGTGGTGGACGGGGAGGCCACGGTACGGCAGGCGCACGCCATCGCCGTCGACGCCGAACACGCCCTGCTGCACGCGGTCCCCCGGCTCACCGCGGCCCTGGTGCACGCCGATCCGGCACCGGCACCGGGCGAGGCGGATCCGCATCTCGCCCTCGCCCACCACTCCGCGGCCTGAACCCGAGCGCTCAGGCGACGCCGAGCCCCTCCAGCACGACGGCCCCGGGCAGCTCCGCGAACGCCTTACCCGGCACCAGCAGCTTGCCGCGCCGGCGTCCGCTGCCGACCAGCACGTACGGCAGGTCGACGACAGCCGAGTCCACCAGCACCGGCCAGCCGTCGGGCAGGCCGATCGGGGTGATGCCGCCGTACTCCATGCCGGTCTCGCCGGTCGCGGTGTCCGTCGAGGCGAACGACGCCTTGCGGGCGCCGAGTTGGCGACGTACGACGCCGTTCACGTCGACCCGGGTGGTGGAGAGCACGACGCATGCGGCCAGGGTGGTCTCGCCGCCGCGCCGGCCGGCGACGACCACGCAGTTCGCGGACCGTTCGAGCAGTTCCTGTCCGTAGTGCTCGACGAAGACCGCGGTGTCGGCCCACCGAGGGTCGGTCTCGACGTAGACGATCTGCTCGGCGGGGACGCTGCCGCGCCAGCCGCGTACGGCCTCGGCGACCGGGCGGGTGAGTTCGTCGAGGCGGTCCGGGGCGGGGGTGGCGTCGTCGAAGCGTCCGATGGGTGCGTCCATGGGCGCACGCTAACAGGGCGGCCGGGGCCGCCACCCGGGCGTCTCAGTGCACGAGCGGCACCGACACCGTCAGGGTCATCTCCATCGGGACGTCGCCCTGGTTGGCGTAGGTGTGCGGGGCGTTGGCCTCGAAGGTGACGCTGGAGCCGGCCGGGACGCGGTACTCCACGCCCTCGACGGTCAGGGTCAGTTCACCGGCCGTCACGTGGGCGATCTCGACGGTGCCGACGGGGTGCGGGTCGGAGCCGCTGTTCTCGCCCGGCATCAGCCTCCAGCCCCACATCTCCAGCGGGCCGGGCGCCTCGGTGCCGGCGAGGAGCCTGCTGTAGCCGCCCGCCTCGCTGTGCCACAGCCGGACCACCTGCTCGGGCGGGACGACGCGCACCTTGGGGCCCTGCTCGTAGTCGAGGAGGGTCGTGATGCTGACGCCGAGCGCGTCGCCGATCTTGACGACGGTGCCGAGGCTCGGGTTGGTGCGGGCCTGTTCGATCTGGATGAGCATGCCGCGGCTGACCCCGGCACGCGCGGCGAGTGCGTCCAGGGTGAAGCCGCGCTCGGTGCGCCAGCGCTTGACGTTGCGCGCCAGGGACTGGGTCAGCAGGTCGAGGTCCGACACATTCCGTCCTTGCGGAGTCCAATATTGTGGATGACAGAGTTTACCTGACTGCACTACTGTGAGGTGAACCCCATCGTGCACCGAACTGTACTGCGAGGCACCCCGTGACAGCACTCTTCGCCCTGGCCACCAGCCTGCTGTGGGGGCTGGCCGACTTCGGCGGCGGACTGCTGACCCGACGCACCCCGGCGCTCACGGTGGTCGTCGTCTCGCAGGCCATCGCGGCGACCGTGCTGGGCGCGATCGTGGTGGCCACGGGCGGCTGGAGCGAGGCCGGCCCGCAGCTGTGGTTCGCGGTCGCGGCCGGCGCCGTCGGCCCGGTCGCCCTGCTCTGCTTCTACAAGGCGCTCGCGCTGGGCCCCATGGGCGTGGTCTCCCCGCTGGGCACCGTGGGCGTCGCCGTCCCGGTCGGCGTGGGCCTCTTCCTGGGCGAGCGGCCCGGACTGGTGCAGGTCGCGGGGATCGCCGTCGCCGTGCTGGGTGTCGTCCTCGCGGGCGGGCCACAGCTGCGGGGCGCGCCCGTGCAGCGGCAGGCCATCCTGCTGACCCTGGTCGCGGCCTTCGGCTTCGGCACGGTCTTCGCGCTGATCGCGGAGGCGTCGTCCACCCTCACCGGCCTGTTCCTGGCACTGTTCGTGCAGCGCGTGGTCAACGTGCTGGCCGGCGGTCTCGCGCTGTACGCCTCGGTGCGGCGCGGTGGCACCGCCCTCCCGGACGGCACCTTCCCCTGGCGCTCGCTGCCCGCGCTCGCCTTCGTCGGGCTGGCGGACGTCGCGGCGAACGGCAGCTATGTGGTCGCCGCCCAGCACGGCCCGGTCACCGTGGCGGCCGTACTCGCGTCGCTCTACCCGGTGGTGACCGCCCTGGCCGCGCGGGGCTTCCTGCGGGAACGGCTGCAGGCGGTGCAGGCGGCGGGCGCGGGGCTCGCGCTGGTGGGCACGCTGCTGCTGGCGACCGGCTGACTCAGGACTCCACGTCCAGTTCGGCGAGGTCGGCGGCCGCCTTCTCGTCCAGCTCCGCGAGCTTCGCCACCGTCTCCTCGTCCAACTCGGCCAGCGCCTGGAGCTGGCCCGGGGTGATCCCGTCGGGTATCGGCACCGGCGCGGGCGTCCTGAGCGGCGGCTGCCAGCCCTCGTCGGCCGTCCAGCGCCGTACGACCCGGGCGGGCGCCCCCGCCACGACCGCGTGGTCGGGCACCGTGCCCCGGACCACCGCGCCGGCCGCCACCACGACGTTCCGCCCGATCCGCGCGCCCGGCAGGATCACGGCCCCGGTGCCGATCCAGCACCCCGGGCCGATCTCGACCGGTTCCATCCGCGGCCACTGCCTGCCGATGGGCTCGTGCGGGTCGTCGTACGAGTGGTTCGTGGACGTCACATAGACGTACGGCCCGAAGTAGCAGTCGCTGCCGATGGTGACCGTCGTGTCCGCGATGACATGGCTGCCGCGTCCCAGCACGACCCCGTCCCCTATGCGCAGGATCGGCTCCGGGCCGAGGTCGAGGTCGGGCATCAGTCCGGCCGTCAGCGTCACCTGCTCGCCGACGATGCAGTGCGAGCCGAGATGGATCCAGGGTTCGCCGAACACCGTGCCGAGCGGGAAGGCCAGCCGGGTGGCTTCGCCGATCGAGCCGAAACGGAAGCGGCCGGGGCTGTCGGCCGTCACCGAACCCGTGCGCTGCACCCAGGCCCAGCCCGCGTGGACGGCGCGCTGCGCCAGTCGGCGTCGCCAGGATGAGAACGTGTTCTTGCGCTTGGGCACGGGGTCACCGTACTGAGCGTGCGGCGTCCTCATGAGGTCGAGGGGCTGTGATCTTCGCCCTACCGGGTGCCGGTAGCGTTCCGGTGTACCTCGGACGACAGGAGACGGTGATGACGCACAAGCCTCTGATCAAGGGCATCGGCGGGAGGGAGCCGAAGATCGACGGAGAGGCTTTCGTGGCGCCCACGTCCGTGGTGATCGGGGACGTGACGCTGCAGGCGGGGGCGAGTGTCTGGTACGGGGCGGTGGTGCGGGGGGACGTCGAGCGGATCTCGGTCGGGGCGCAGTCGAACATCCAGGACAATTGCACGCTGCATGCGGACCCCGGGTTTCCGGTGAGCATCGGGGAGCGGGTGTCGGTGGGGCACAACGCGGTGGTGCATGGGGCGACCGTCGGGGACGACTGTCTCATCGGGATGGGGGCGACCGTACTGAACGGTGCAGTGATCGGGGCGGGGTCCTTGGTTGCCGCGCAGGCCTTGGTGCCCCAGGGGATGCAGGTGCCGCCGGGATCGCTGGTGGCGGGGGTGCCGGCGAAGGTGAAGCGGGCGTTGAGTGAGGAAGAGCGGCAGGGGGTGACGCTCAACGGCACCTTGTACGCGGAGTTGGCGAAGGCTCACCGGGAAGAGCACGGGGCCTGAGGGTGGTGCACGGTCTGCGGGTGAGTGGGGGTTGATCGCGCAGTTCCCCGCGCCCCTCAGAAACAGGGCGCCCTAGTCGCCGACCACTACCGGTTCCGGCTCCGGATGTGCCGTCTGGGCCTTCTTCGCCTTGCGCTTGATGATCAGCATCGAGGTCAGGCCGATCAGGACCGCTGCGACCAGGCCCAGCCACGAGAAGCGCTTCAGCCAGGACTCGGCGACGACACCGACGTAGTAGATGACCGCCGTCGTGCCACCCGCCCAGAGGATGCCGCCGAAGACGTTGGCGATCAGGAACTTCCAGTACGGCATCCGCAGGACGCCCGCGAGGGGGCCGGCGAAGATGCGCAGGAGGGCGACGAAGCGGCCGAAGAAGACGGCCCACATGCCCCACTTCTGGAAGGACCGCTCGGCGGTGGCGACATGCCCTTCGCTGAAGTGCTTGGGGAACTTCTTGCCCAGCCAGGCCAGCAGGGGGCGACCACCCTTGCGGCCGATGGCGTAGCCGATCGAGTCGCCGATGATCGCTCCCGCGCTGGCGCAGGCGCCGAGCACGAAGGGGTTGATGTCACCGTGCTGTGAGGCGAGCAGCGCCGAGGAGACCAGGATGATCTCGCCAGGCAGCGGGATGCCCAGGCTTTCCAGCCCGATGACCACGCCGACCAGCAGATAGATGGCGAGCGGGGGCACCGTTTCGAGCCATTCCTGGACGTGCAACGCCGCTTCCTCTCGCTGTCCTGCACCCTGTGTTCCCGGCGCACGCTCGACATCGAGCGCGCGCCGGGGAAGCCTACCCGTTCTGTGTGACGGTCTCGGCGTCCCACAGGTTGCACCGGTGCTCGCGATGTGCGGTGGCGCTCAGCACATTTCCGTCGGCGGACGCGGTGCGCAGGGTCAGCACCGTCCCCGGCCGGGCGGGCATCGCCGGCTGTCCGGCGGCGCGTGGCACCCCGTCCCGGACGAAGGAGCCCCAGTACTGGACCATCTGCCGGGCCAGCGTCCGCTGCTCGGCGTTCAGGGGTGACTCCAGGCCGAAGTGCTTGAAGAGGTACTGGAGCTCGTTGACGTGGGTCGCGCCGAAGTCGAAGTCCGTGCCCAGCTCGCGCAGGGAGGCGAAGGGCGGGGAGGTGCGGTCGGCGAACTCGTACGCGTAGACCTTGCCGCGTCCGGCGAGCGTGCCGTCGAGGCGGAGGGCCGGGCAGGCGAAGAGCTGGTCGCCCTGGGCGGTGGCGTATGCGATGGTCGGGGACGGGTAGGACGGGAGGGGATAGCGTGCGAGCGCCTCGTCGCCGAAGTCGGTCCGCATGACCGTGGGGTACTGGTCGGCGGTGAGCGGTGTGCCGTTCAGGTCGAACCGCGCGAAGGCGAACATTCGGCCCTCGTCCTGGTTGGCCCCGTTCATGACCGGCACCCCGGCCGCTGCCCCGCGCTCGAACGCGTCCTTCGGCTGCCGGGGAAGGAAGACGCCACCGGCGACGGGCGCCCAGTCGAAGCCGTCCTGCGCGGCCAGGATCTCGGCGGCCGGCTTGGCGCGCAGACAGGCCAGGTCGGCGCAGCCGAGCTTCTCCGCGAAGGCGGCGCCCTGGGACACGGCCGTCTCGTGCGGACGGGCACCGCAGTCGCCGTACGCCCCGCTCTGGATGATCCCGGCCCGCAGCAGTCCCTTCGCCGTCGGCGAGGCCAGCTGGGTGCAGACCGAGCGGCCGCCCGCGGACTCGCCCGCGATGGTCACGCGGCCCGGGTCACCGCCGAAGCGGCCGATGTTGGCCCGCACCCAGCGCAGGGCGGCCTGCTGGTCGAGCATGCCGAAGTTTCCGGAGACTCCGTCACGTGCCTCTCCGTCCAGCCCGGCCGTGGCGAGGAAGCCCATCGCGCCGAGGCGGTAGTTGACGGTCACGACAACGGTCCCGGTCCGCCTCGCGAACGTGTCGGGGACGATGTCCTGCCCGGCACCGGCGGTGAGCCCTCCGCCGTGCAGCCAGACCAGGACCGCACGCCGGGCGGCGCCCTCGGGGGCGTACACGTTGAGGTCGAGACAGTCCTCGGTGTGGCTGGGCCGCTCATAGCCGGGGTCCCAACTCGCCCCCTGCACACACTTGTTGCCGAAGTCCTCTGCCTCGCGGACTCCTTGCCAGGGCCGGACGGGGCGCGGCTCCTGCCAGCGGAGCCTGCCGACGGGTGGCTCGGCGTAGGGGATGCCGAGGAACTGGCGTCCCTCGGCGGTGGTCTCACCTCGTACCCAGCCCGCGGTGGTGCGGACGACCGGGTCGTCGGCCGCCTGCGCGGGGACGTCGGGAATGAGGAGCGCGGCCGCCAGGGCCAGCAGTGCGACGGACGTACGACGTTTCACGGGTCCACCTCCGCGTTCGTGAGCATGGGACACCAGTGGCGCGGCGGGAAAACTATGGACGCCGGTGACTCGTGTCAATGATGTGAACGGAAACGGCTGAATGCCGTCGGAGGTCGAAGGGGTGGAAGGAGTTGAAGGGGTGAGGGGGTCAGGAGTCAGAGGCCAGGGGGCAGAGGGCAGAGGGCAGAGGGCAGGAGTCAGAGGCGAGGGGGCAGAGGGCAGGAGTCAGGGGGCGCCGCGGCAGGTGTTCCGACCGGGCGCCCCGCCTGGCTAACGGAGGGCGGCGTCGAGCATCGTCTCGGCGGTGCCCGCGACGCTCTTGGACGCGGTGACCGGCACCTCCGCCGGGAGGGCCACCACCACGGCATCGGCGGGGGTGGCCGGCTCGGCTTCGGCGCCTGAGCCGACATCGGAGCCGGAGCCTGCGCCGGAGTCAGAGCCGGGGTCGTCCTGGACGTACCGCGTCTCGTACTGCGGTTGCGGGTCCTCCTGTGGCACGGCCGGGTCGACCTGCGAGGGTTCGGGGTCGTCGTCCGGTGTGCCGCGCTCGGGTGCAACGGGCACGTCGCCCTTGTCCTCGTGCGGCTTCTCCCCCCGCGGCGCCTCCTCCTGGAGCTTCTTCTCAGGGCTCACCTCGGGTATGTCCGCGAGCCCGCCGTCGAGCATCCAGCGCTGCGCCTCGGATCCATCGCGCTCGTCGAGCACCACGCTCGCGTCCTTGCCGGACGCGACCGCGAGGCTCTCCGACCCGCGCGGGAGGAGTTCGCCGTGGACGGTGAGGTCGTAGCGCACCTCACCGGCGTGCGCGAGGCAGTTCGCCAGGACGACGGTGCGTTCGTCGGCGTCGGAGTGAAGGCAGAGAGTCGGGTCGGCGGCGCTGCGCAGCAGGCCGTTGTCCCGGTACGACCACTGCTGGGACGCGGTGGACGAGCACTGCGCCAGCTCGGCCCGGGCGCCCGCGCGGATCTCGCCGTCACGGAGGTCGAGGCACAGGCCGCGGTCGAGGTTGCGGAGTCTGCCCTGGGCGATCTCGACGGGTTCCTCGGCCGAGGCGGCCGAGGGTGATCCGCCGGAGGAGGGCGGGAACACGGTGCCCGGGTGGACGGTCCTGCCGCTGGGCGCGCCCCAGGTGGCGTGCGGGCCGGGGACGCCGTTCTCCTCGGTCCAGCCCTTGGCGGTGAGGACGGTGACGAGCAGGGCGACGGTCACGCCGACCCCGATCGCGACGGCCCTGGCGCGTCCGCGCGGCAGGTCGAGCCGCTCGGGGCGGTGCCGTCCGCCGCGTCGCGGACGGTCGCACGCCGTCGAGCCCGAGCCGCCCCGGCCGGGCCGGGAGTCGAGATAGCGCCGGGCGCCCCAGCCGAGCACGGTTTCGGCGAGCAGCACTTCCAGGCCGCCCTCGAAATGGCTGAGCTGCTCGGCGGCGTGACGGCAGTAGCGGCATGACGTCAGATGCTGCTGGACATCGGGGAGCAGGGCGCCGCCCCGTCGAATGGGGACGTCGAGGAGGCGGTTGTAGTAGCGGCATTCCCGGGTGGGCGCGAGTTCGCGGTGGGCGCGGACGCAACCCGTGCGAAATTGCTCGCGCACACCTTCCAGCGCCGCCGACGCGGTGGCCGCATCCACCCCCAGCAGACCAGCGGGTATGGTTATCGGTTCGGCTTCGGCCTCGGTGTGCCACAGGAGGCATTGCGAGGCTCCTGGCAGCGCCCGGAATGCGCGCTCGGCGATTTGCCGCCTTTCGGGCGTGACGGGCCGCGCGGCCCGCAGCCCGCGCCCTCCGGTCGGTTTGCCGAGTTCCGGCAGCAGGGCGGAAATACCTTCGTCGGCCGCCCACTCCTTCACCAGGTCCCGTACGGCGGCGAGGAGTTGGGGGCGCAGCGCGCCAGCGGCCGGTCGGCCGAGCACGCGGTGGAACGCCGCGGCGGCCACCATGGCGGCCGAGCTCTCCGTGGAGACCAGACAGATGGCCGCATAGTCGGAGGTGGCACGCCAGTGGCGGGCCATCAGCAGGGCGACGGCACGGGCGTTCGCGTCGGCTTTGCCCAGGCTCGCGACGAGATCGCGGTCGGACTCTCCGGGGCTCACCCCGGGCCGTGGCGGGTACGGCGGTCGTGGGGGGTAAGGGGATTGCACTGAACCATTTCCTTCCCGGCCGGAGGACGGCAGGGGCAATGCCCGTCCTCCGGAAAGCAGGGTGCTTGATTGGTGCATACCTAGGCCGCGTCGAATGGGGACCGGCTATCGGGCCGCTCACTTTCGCACAAGCGACGCACAGGAAACAAGAAGTGCGAGTGACCGACGTTCAAAAAGCGAGGAATTCAGAAAAGTTACCGGCGGTATCCGCACCGGCATTCGAAAGAGCCGTCGAGCCGAGCGCCAAGTTGTGTGCGGGCAAAGACGGTTGGTCCACGGAATCTTCAACTCCGCATGTCGCACAGCAGGCTCCGAGGTTTCTCTCGGCGTCCTCTCATCCCGGTGCTCCACCATGAGCCGCATGATCGTCCCCCACACCACGCCCCCGTCGGACTCCGCCCCCGAACCGGCCCGCACGGCCCGCACGGTCCGCAAGGCGGTCGTCCCCGCCGCGGGGCTCGGCACCCGGTTCCTGCCCGCGACGAAGGCCACGCCCAAGGAGATGCTGCCGGTCGTCGACAAGCCGGCCATCCAGTACGTCGTGGAGGAGGCCGCGGCGGCCGGTCTCGACGACGTCCTGATGATCACCGGCCGGCACAAGCGGGCCATCGAGGACCACTTCGACCAGGCCTTCGAGCTGGAGCAGGCGCTGGCGGCCAAGGGTGACTCCGTGCGGCTGGACGCGGTGCGGGACCCGGCCCGGCTCGCCGACATCCACCACATCCGCCAGGGCGACCCGCTCGGTCTCGGCCACGCGGTGCTGTGCGCCCGCCATCACGTCGGCGACCAGCCGTTCGCCGTCCTCCTGGGCGACGACCTCATCGATCCTCGCGAGACCCTGCTCAGCCGGATGCTGGAGGTCCGCGACCGCCACGAGGGCAGCGTGGTCGCCCTGATGGAGGTCCCACCGGAGCAGATCCACCTCTACGGCTGCGCGGCCGTAGAGGACTCGGGCGAGGACGGCGTCGTGCGCGTCACCGGCCTCGTGGAGAAGCCGTCGCCCGAGGACGCGCCGAGCCACTACGCGGTCATCGGCCGCTATGTCCTCGACCCGGCCGTCTTCGGCATCCTGGAGCGCACCCCGCCCGGGCGCGGCGGCGAGATCCAGCTGACCGACGCCCTTCAGGAACTCGCGGCGGGCGGAACCGTCCACGGGGTCGTGTTCGAGGGCCTGCGGTACGACACCGGGGACAAGGCGGACTACCTGCGCACCGTGGTGCGGCTGGCGTGCGACCGGGCGGACCTGGGGCCGGAGTTCGTGGCCTGGCTGCGGGAGTTCGTGGCAGAGCTGGAGAACGGCGGGGAGGGCCGGGAGCGGCGGCTCGCCGCCTGAGCACGGTCGCGGCGCGAGACGACACAGGCGAGCAAACGCACAGAGGAGCAAAAGGTACAGGGAAGCAAAACGTACAGGGGAGCAAAAGGTGCAGGGGAGCAAAAGGTGCAGGGGAGCAAAAGGTGCAGGGGCCCCTGCATGGGCCCCTGCACACCTCCGTACGACCTCCTGCCGCACGACCTTCTGCCGTACGACCCCCTGCCGTACCGCCTTCCGCCTTACGCCGGGTCAGCCGTTCGGCCGCAGCGTCCAGACGACGGTCATCTCACCGGTGACGGCCCCGTCCCCGCGCTGGATCTCGATGGCCACCGGGAACTCGGGCCGCTCCCCCGCGTCCAGCTGGGCGACGACCTCGGCGGCCGGGCGGCCCAGCGTGGCGGTGGCCGTGACGGCGCCCATGGCGAGCTTCTTGTAGGAGATCTCGGCGCTGACGGCGAGCGGCACGGCGCGCGAGAGCTGGTCGCCGAACGCGGCCAGCACGATCGCGCCGCTGGCGGACTCGCCGAGCGTGAACATCGCGCCGGCGTGCGGCCCGCCCACGTGGTTGTGGTACTCGCTCTGGTCCGGCAGGGCCACCACGGCCTTGTCCGGCGTGGTCTCCAGGAACTGGAGGTTGAGGGTCCGGGCCATCGGCACGGTGGCGGCGAGCATCTCGCCTATGGACATCTGGTCTGCGCTCATGGCGGTCATGTTACCCACGAGTAGGAGTGAGGAACAGGGCCGTGTGACGAGCGTCGTATCACCTCGTCCGGAAGGCGTCATCGACCCGGTGACCTGCAATTGACTTGGCAAATCGAGAGCCGGGCGGCGATAGTCGGCCGGTGACTGCCGCCTCCGACCTCCTGCGTCCTTCCCGCCGCCCCTCCTGGGCGGGCCGCAACTACAGCCTCCTGACCGCCTCGGCGTTCGTCACGAACCTCGGCAGTCACGGCGCGCTGATCGCCGCGGCGTTCGCGGTGCTGGAGGCGGGCGGTGACGGCGGTGACGTGGGGCTCGTGGCCGCGTCCCGCACGCTGCCCCTGGTGCTCTTCCTGCTGATCGGCGGCGCCGTCGCGGACCGCCTCCCACGGCACCGGGTGATGGTCGCGGCCAACGCCCTCAACTGCGTCTCGCAGGCCGCCTTCGCCGTGCTCGTCCTGACCGGGGAGGCCCGGCTGTGGCAGATGATGCTGCTGACGGCCCTCGGCGGAGCCGGGCAGGCGTTCTTCAGTCCGGCGGCGGAGGGGATGCTGCTGTCGTCGGTCCAGGGGGAGCAGGCGAGCCGGGCCTTCGCCGTGTTCCGGATGGCGATGCAGGGAGCGGCGGTCGGCGGCGCCGCGCTGGGCGGTGCCATGGTGGCCGCGATCGGGCCCGGCTGGGTGCTGGCGGCGGACGCGGCGGCTTTCGCGGTCGCCGGTTCGCTGCGGGCGTTCCTCGACGTGAGCCACATTCCGGCGCGCGCGCCGGGCGGCGGCATGCTCGCCGATCTGCGGGACGGCTGGCGGGAGTTCGCGGGACGGCCGTGGCTGTGGGGCGTGGTCGTCCAGTTCTCGATCGCCAACGCGGTCGTCGCGGCGGCCGACGCGGTCTACGGCCCTCTCGTCGCCCGGGACCACCTGGGCGGCGCGGGCCCCTGGGGCCTGGCCCTGGGCTTCTTCGGAGCGGGTACCGTCGCCGGCGCGCTGCTCATGACCCGCTGGAAGCCACGCCGCCTCCTCCTGGCCGGCACCCTGTGCGTCTTCCCTCTGGCCCTTCCCTCCGCCGCCCTGGCCGTACCGGTACCGGTCACCGTCCTGTGCACGGTCATGTTCCTGACCGGCGTGACCCTGGAGGTCTTCGGCGTCTCCTGGATGACCGCGCTCCACCAGGAGATACCGGAGGAGAAACTCTCCCGGGTGGCCGCGTACGACTGGTTCGGCTCCGTCGCCCTGGTCCCCCTCGCAACGGCCCTGGCCGGCCCCGCCGAGACGGCCTTCGGTCGCACCCCCGCCCTCTGGGGCTGCGCCGCCGTCGTCGTCATCGTCACGGCGGCGGTCCTGTGCGTACCGGACGTGCGGAACCTACGGCGCCGTACGAAACCGGTGGCGGCCGGTACCCGACACGCGACCGAAGCCGAGAGTGCCGTCGGCGGGGTCGGCTGACGGCACACCGCACACGGGAGCTACGCCACCTCACCTCACCGAACCGGCTGCCACCGGAACCCGACCCGGCTCAACCGATGCTGAACGCCCCGTCGGGAGGCTCCGGTGAAGGCACGGCGTCCTCGTCCCGGACCGGCCGCGCGTTGCCGATGAACTGCTGCAGGGCGAGACCCTGTTCGACGCGGGCCGGGAAGGCGTCGGAGGCGGTGAGGCGGGACAGGGAGGCTGTGTCGAGGGGGTGGTGGGCGGCGACGAGGACGGCGTTGCCGAAGCGGCGGCCGCGCAGTACGCCCGGTTCGGCGATCAGTGCCAGTTCCGCGAACAGCGTGGCGTAGGTGGCGAGTTGGGAGCGCAGGAAGGCGAAGGGCGCGGCGTCGGCGAGGTTCGCCAGGTAGACGCCGCTGCGCCGCAGCACCCGCTCGGCCTGTCGGGCGTACCCCACCGACGTCAGATGCGCGGGCACCCGGGAACCGCCGAAGACGTCGGCGACGAGCACGTCGGCCGAGTCGTCCGGGGCCGACTCCAGCCAGGCGCGCGCGTCCCCGGCGTGCAGCCGGATGCCGGCCCCGCCGGGAACCGGCAGATGCTCCACGACCAGCTCCAGCAGCCCCCGGTCGGCCTCGACGACGTCCTGCCGCGAGCCGGGCCGGGTGGCCGCCAGATAGCGGGGCAGCGTGAGCGCCCCACCTCCGAGATGCAGCACGTCCAGCGCCCGCCCCGGCTCCGCGACGGTGTCCAGGACATGCCCGAGACGGCGCGCGTACTCGAACTCCAGGTGCTCCGGTTCGTCGAGGTCGACGTACGACTGAGGCGCCCCGTCGACCGTGAGCAGCCAGGCTCGCTTCCGATCGACATCGGGCATCAGCTTGGCGGTGCCGTAGTCGACGGACCGGGTGACGGGTATGGGCTCACTCACCGTCCCATTGTGCCGGTGGAATTCGTGACCCGCCCTCGCGGAGGCGCGCCCCAAAGGGACGCGGGGGACTGCGCGACCAGCCACAACCGGCCCCGCAGTCCCCCACGAACCGCACCACCCTCACACGACGGCGGTCACGGTCCCCGCGCCGACGGTCCTGCCACCCTCACGGATGGCGAACCCGAGCCCCGGCTCCAAAGGCACCTCACGCCCCAGCTCGACAGTCATGGTGACCGTCTCCCCGGGCCGCGCGACCCCCGCCTCACCGAGGTCGATGTCCCCGACCACATCCGCCGTACGGATGTAGAACTGCGGCCGATACCCCGTGCCGACCGGCGTCGTGCGCCCGCCTTCACGAGCCGAGAGCACATACACCTGCGCCGAGAACCGACGGCCGGGCACCACGCTGCCCGGCGCGACCACGACGTGTCCCCGCCGGACGGCGTCCCGCGGAACCCCGCGCAGCAGCAACGCCACGTTGTCCCCGGCCTGCGCCTCGTCCATCGGCTTGCCGAACGTCTCCAGGCCGGTGACCACGCTCTCCAGCCCGGCCCCGAGCACCTCGACCCGGTCGCCCACCTTCACGGTGCCGCGCTCCACGGCCCCGGTGACGACGGTCCCCCGGCCGGTGATGGTGAGCACGTTCTCGACGGGCAGCAGGAACGGCGCGTCCACATACCGCTCCGGCATCGGCACGTAGGTGTCGACCGCGTCCAGCAGCGCCTCGATCGACGCCGTCCACTTCGGGTCGCCCTCCAGTGCCTTCAGCCCCGACACCCGTACGACGGGCGCGGCGTCGCCGCCGTAGCCGTGCTCGGTGAGCAGGTCGCGGACCTCCAGCTCGACGAGGTCGATGAGCTCCTCGTCGCCCGCGTCGGCCTTGTTGAGGGCGACGACGATGTGGTCGACGCCCACCTGCCGGGCGAGCAGCACGTGTTCGGCGGTCTGCGGCATGATCCCGTCGAGCGCGGAGACGACGAGGATCGCCCCGTCGAGCTGCGCGGCCCCGGTGACCATGTTCTTGACGTAGTCGGCGTGGCCGGGCATGTCGACATGCGCGTAGTGCCGGGTGTCGGTCTCGTACTCGACGTGCGCGATGTTGATGGTGATGCCGCGCGCGGCCTCCTCCGGCGCCCGGTCGATCCGGTCGAACGGCACGAAGGTGCCGGAGCCGCGCTCGGCGAGGACCTTGGTGATGGCGGCGGTCAACGTGGTCTTGCCGTGGTCGACATGACCCATGGTGCCGATGTTCAGATGTGGTTTGGTGCGCACGTATGCCGTCTTGGACATGGCTGTACCTCGAAGTCTCTGGGTAGAGGATCTCCGCGCGGGAGATGGGGACCCCGAGGACCTGCCGACCCTCCCCCTCGGGGGTCCGCCGGAGTGTCCGGGGAGGGTCAGCTTCGGGCGCCGTCGACAGCGGTCAGGAAGACGAGAACGGCAGCCTTCGGCGCATCCGCGACTGCGGATGCTGCGAGGAGGAAGGCGTGCCGGAACATGACGTCGATCATCGTCGACTCCTTGCCCGACGTCGAATGGTTTTTCGCGGTACGGGACTTCAGGCGCCGACGTTCCGCAGCGCCTCCCGCACCGACAGCGGCGCGAACCGTCCCCGCTCCCGCGCCAGGAAGTCCCGTACGGCGTCCGGGTCGGTCTTGGCGTACTCGCGCAGCGCCCAGCCGATGGCCTTGCGGATGAAGAAGTCGGTGTGCCCGGACTGGCGCAGGCAGTAGGCGAAGAGGCGCCCGGAGTCGGTGTGTTCCTTGTAACGCAGCTGGTGGAGCAGGGCGGTGCGGGCGACCCACAGGTCGTCGTCGACGATCCAGGCGTCCATGTCCGCGGTGAGCTCCGGGTCGGCGGTGACGAGTCCGCCGACGACATGGGCGGCGAGCAGGTCGACGGTGTCCCACCAGGAGACGGTGGTGATCAGCTGCCGGGTCACCGGGAGGAAGCCGGACGAGCAGCGCCCGACGTGCCGGCGCAGATAGTCGACGGCGAAGTAGTGGTACTCGCGCTCGGGCAGCCGCCAGCAGCGCAGGGCGACGGCGGCGCAGTCGGTCTCGTCGGGGCGCGGGGTGCCCTGGAGGACGGCGCGGGAGAGGGCGCGGCGCTCGGGTGTGGGGATGCCGAGGAAGGGGGCGACGTCCTTCATGTACGCCTGCGCGGCGGCGGCCCGTTCCGGGTCCGCGGCGGCGGAGTATGTGGCGGTGAGCCGCTCCAGGACCGTGTCGGCCAGAACACTGCGCGGAACTTCTGATGTTCCCGCACCTGTGACGCTCATGAGACGAACCATACGGCGATCACACATCTTCCTCGGTTACTGTCGCCGAATGCTCGACGATGCCACCACCCGCTCTGGGGGCACCGCCACGGCCCCTCCCCGGGCCGCCGCCACGGAGCTCGCAGTCCCCGTACCCGTCCCTGTTCCCGTGCCCGCGGGTTTCGCCGCGCGCTGCACGAGAACGCTGCTGTCGCCGTGGGCGCGGCTGTCCCTGCTCGTCATCCTGCTGGCGGCGGCCGCGTCGTCCGTGCTGCTCTTCGAGCCGCAGAAGTTCCTGGCGAACGGCTGGCCGCCCCACGTCGAGGGCTCGGCCGCGGTGGTGCTGTTCGCGGTGGCGTACGGCCTGGTCACGGTGGCCTTCGTGCCGCGGCCGCTGCTGAACCTCGCGGCGGGCGCCCTCTTCGGATCCGAGTGGGGCATCGGCGCGGCCCTCGCCGGCACGGTGCTGGGTGCCGGGATCGCGTTCGCGCTGGGCCGGCTGCTGGGCCAGGAGGCGCTGCGTCCGCTGCTGCGCGGCCGGTGGCTGAAGGCGGCGGACGGCCAGTTCAGCAGGCACGGTTTCCGCTCGATGCTGGCGGTGCGGCTGTTCCCCGGTGTGCCGTTCTGGGCCGCGAACTACGCCGCCGCCGTCTCCCGGATGGGCTACTTCCCGTTCCTGCTGGCGACAGCGCTCGGGTCGATCCCGAACACCGCCGCGTACGTCGTCGCCGGCGCCCGTGCCTCCGCGCCGACGTCGCCGGCCTTCCTGATCGCGCTGGCCTGCATCGCCGTACCGGCGCTGGCGGGCGTGGTGGTGGCGTGGCGGAAGCGGCACCATCTGCGCGGCCGCTGAACCGTTCCGCCGCCCACGCGGCCGCCGGTCCGGCTACACCGTCTCCAGGATCATCGCGTTGGCGAGGCCGCCCGCCTCGCACATGGTCTGCAGTGCGTAGCGGGCGCCGCGCTCGCGCATCGCGTGCACCAGGGTCGTGGTCAGGCGGGTACCGCTGGCGCCGAGCGGGTGGCCGATCGCTATCGCGCCGCCGTGCACGTTGACCTTGGCGAGGTCGGCTCCGGTCTCCTGTCGCCAGGCCAGGACCACGCTGGAGAAGGCCTCGTTGACCTCGAAGAGGTCAATCTCGCCGAGGGACAGGCCCGCCCGGCGCAGCACCTTCTCCGTCGCCGGGATCACACCGGTGAGCATGAGGATCGGGTCGGAGCCGGTCACGGCGAAGCTGTGCAGCCGGGCGAGGGGGCGCAGGCCGAGGCGGGCGGCGGTCTCACTGGAGGTGACGAGGACGGCGGAGGCGCCGTCGTTGACGGGGCTGGCGTTGCCCGCGGTGACGTTCCACTCGATCTGCGGGAAGCGTTCGGCGAAAACCGGGTCGTGGTAGGCGGGCCTGAGCCCGGCGAGGATCTCGGTGGTGCTGCCCGGCCGGACGCACTCGTCGCGGGAGACGCCGTCCAGGGGCGCCACCTCGGCGTCGAACAGGCCCTGCTCCCAGGCGGCCGCCGCCTTCCGGTGCGAGGAGACGGCGAACTCGTCCATCTGCTCGCGCGTGATCGACCACTTGGCGGCGATGAGCTCGGCGCTGATTCCCTGCGGGACGAGCCCCTCCGGATAGCGCTCGGCGACACCGGGGCCGAAGGGGTCCTTGCCGGGCGGCACGTTCGACCACATCGGCACCCGGCTCATCGACTCGACGCCGCAGGCGACGACCAGGTCGTACGCGCCCGAGATGACGCCCTGGGCGGCGAAGTGCACGGCCTGCTGGGAGGAGCCGCACTGGCGGTCCACGGTGGTCGCCGGGACGCTCTCGGGGAAGCCCGCGGACAGGGCGGCGTAGCGGGTGGTGTTCATGGCCTGCTCGCCGACCTGGTCGACGGTGCCGCCGATGACGTCGTCGATCAGTGCCGGGTCGACCCCGGAGCGTTCGACGAGGGTGCGCAGGGTGTGGGCGAGGAGCTCGACGGGGTGGACGTGCGCCAGGGAGCCGTTCGGCTTGCCCTTCCCGATGGGAGTGCGTACGGCTTCGACGATGACTGCGTCACGCATGGTGCGGCCTCCCGATTACCAGTGAGTAGGAAATCCGAACTCACCATAACCCCGAGGGTTGGAAAAACAAACCCATACGGTTGGAAAGTCGAACCCGCCCTCTAGACTGAGCGGCATGGCCGCCACCAAAGACCCGCGCCCCTGTTCCATCGCCGACGCCCTGGCGCTCGTCGGCGAGAAGTACTCGCTGCTCGTTCTGCGCGAGGTGTGCCTCGGCAACGGCCGCTTCGACCAGCTCGTGCGCAACATCGGCGCCCCGCGCGACATCCTGGCCACCCGGCTGCGCCGCCTAGTCGACGCCGGCATCCTCACCAAGCGCGCCTACAGCGAGCGCCCGCAGCGGTTCGAGTACCGGCCGACGCAGGCGGGGCTGGAACTGGAGCCGGTCCTGATGACCCTCATGGCGTGGGGCGACCGCCACCTCCGCACGGACGACGACCGCCCCATGGTGATCGAGCACATCTGCCGCAACGAACTGGTCCCGGTCGTCACCTGCCGGGCCTGCGGCGACCCGGTGCGCCACGAGGACCTGTCGGCCCACCCGCAGGCGCCCGGATGGACGGTGACGGGGCCGTCGGCCGCGTGAGATCGGCCGCGACGTCCGTCGTCCGCGATCAGAGCCAGGGATGGGCGTCCAGGTACTTGCCGATCTCTTCCCGCTCCCACGCACCGTCGGCCACGACGACCCGGTAGCGGCGGGTGAGCGTGTCGCCGGGCGCCAGTTCCAGCTCGTCGTGGAACGCCCAGGACGGGGCGACGCCCGCGAAGGGCTCGTTGCGTACGAACCAGTGGGCGGGGTGTGCACCCTCGTCACCGGCGTGGTCGTTCTCGGGGGCGTGCGCGAAGACGAGGGTCGCGTGGCCGTCGGTGCCGTCGTGCTCACCGGAGTAGGCGAGCCAGGGCGCCTGTTCGCCCATCAGGCCCGGGCCCTCGGCGTCCGGCGCGATGATCCGGCCGCCCTGGAAGGCACGTGGGCCGCGCCAGAACAGGCCCGTGTATCCGGCCATGCCGCGCCCCGCGGTGGTGGGGCTGCCGAACCGCAGCGGCTCGGCGCGCCGGTTCGTCACGGCGCTCGTCCAGGTCAGCGCCCATGAGCCGGACTCCGGCTCGACGTCGTGCACCTCGACCGTGCGCCGCTCCTCGGCCCACAGGTCCCCGTCGTGCGGATGCCAGGTCAGCCGCTCGGCGATGACGACCCGGTCACCGTCCGAGGAGACCTCGTCGAACGCGACGTGCCGCATCGACCCGACGCGCTCGGGAAGCTCCAGATACCCCTGCCCGTGGACGTAGCTGTTGCCGCCCCACAGATTGGCCCCCGACAGGTGCGAGGCCGTCAGCGACAGCCCCTTGTGCCAGCGGTGGTCGTTGGGCCGGTAGTCGGTGACGACGTCACCGGCGAGTGTCCGCAGCGGATGGACGTACGGCTTCGGGGCCTCCCAGGCGGCCTCCGCCCGGTAGACGTAGGAGAGGAGCTCCACGCCGGTGGCCGACTCGGTCACCGTGACACGGTCGCCGTGCGCGTGGACGATACGCAGCCCGGTCATACGACGGCTACCTTGCCCGGCGCCGCCCGCTCGGCCATGACAGGCGCCCAGCCGGGCGCGCCGCCGTGCATCGCCGCGTAGAACGGATCACCGGGGCCGATCTCCCCCGCCCTGACCGTGGCGTCCGTGAACGCCGACTTGTACAGCGCGGCGATCAGCTCCAGGCTCGTACGCCCGTCCGCTCCGCTGCTGCGCGGCCGCTCCCCCGCGCGCATGCTCGTGACCAGTTCCCGCAGCTGCTCCAGATGCGAACTGGGCAGGTCCGCGCCGAAGTCCTGCCAGGCCTCGGCTTCGGCGTCCGGGACGTCCCGGGCCGGCGTGATGCGCCAGTTGTCGTTGCGGTGCCCGTACAGATGGGTCAGTTCCACGGTCGCGCGCTCGCAGTCGATCCGGATGCGGCTGACCTCGTCGGGGCTCAGCACGCTGTTCACGACGGTCGCCATCGCACCGCTCGCGAAGCGGACGAGGGCCGTCGACACGTCCTCGGTCTCGACGTCGTGCACCAGCCGACCGGCCATGGCACGCACCTCGCTCCACGGTCCGAGCAGGTCGAGCAGCAGATCCATCTGGTGGATCCCGTGCCCCATCGCGGGGCCGCCGCCCTCGGTCGCCCAGCGGCCGCGCCAGGGCACGGCGTAGTAGGCGGTGTCCCGGTACCAGGTGGTCTGGCAGTGCGCGACGAGCGGCCGGCCCATGGCCCGCTCGGCGAGCAGGCGGCGAACGTGCCGGGAACCCGAGCCGAAGCGGTGCTGGAAGACGATCGAGGCGTACGGGCCGCCGTCCTTGCCCTCCTCCGCCTCCACGGCGTCGAAGTCCGCGAGGCTCGGCACCGGCGGCTTCTCGCACCACACCCAGGCGCCGGCCCGCAGCGCGGCGACGGTCTGGTCGCGGTGCAGCGTCGGCGGGGTGCAGATGACGACCAGGTCGGGCCGCTGCTCCCGGAGCATCCGGTCCAGGTCGGTGTAGGGGTGGGGTGCCTCGGTTCCGGCCGTGGCCGGGCCCGCCTCGACGCAGAAGGACCCGGCCGAGGCCGCGTCGATGTCGACGGCGGCGACGAGTTCCGTCTCGCCCTCCTCGGCGAGCCTGGCGAGCGCGGGCAGGTGGGAGTCGCGTGCGATGGCGCCGGTACCGATCACGGCGACCCTGACGGGGCGGCCGGTGAGCGGGGCGATCTCGGATGCGGCCATGGACGTGTGACTCCTCCGGAGCGCCAACGACGAGTTCATGCGCGACGCGATAGCAAGCGCTTTCGGTCCGCAGCAACGTAAGCGGCGTCCCCACCGCAGGTCAACACCGGTCCGACCGGAGGCGGCGATCGGCTGCCGAGCCCCCTGTGCCGGAGCCGTCATCGGAGGGCGCTACGCTGCCCCTCGACACGCGCGATCACTGTGCCGCCGACGCGGTGTCCTCCGTCGCCGTCATCCCTTGTCACCATCAGCACTTGGACTCCGTAACTTCATGTCTTGGTTTGAATCCCTCATCCTCGGACTCGTCCAGGGGCTGACCGAGTTCCTCCCCGTGTCCTCCAGCGCGCATCTGCGGCTGACCGCGGCGTTCTCGGGATGGGAGGACCCGGGCGCGGCCTTCACGGCGATCACGCAGATCGGCACGGAGACCGCCGTGCTGATCTACTTCCGCAAGGACATCGGGCGGATCATCGCGGCGTGGCTGAAGTCGCTGACGAACAAGGAGATGCGGCGCGACCACGACGCCCAGATGGGCTGGCTGGTGATCGTCGGCTCGATCCCGATCGGTGTGCTCGGCCTGACGCTGAAGGACCAGATCGAGGGTCCGTTCCGCGATCTGCGGATCACGGCGACCATGCTGATCGTCGTCGGCATCGTCATCGGCATCGCCGACCGGATGGCGGCCCGTGACGAGTCGGGTGGCCGGCACCGCGCGCCCAAGCAGCGCAAGGGGCTCGAGGACCTGAACGTGAAGGACGGCCTGATCTTCGGTCTGTGCCAGTCCGCGGCCCTCATCCCCGGCGTCTCCCGCTCCGGCGCGACCATCAGCGGCGGCCTGTTCATGGGCTACAACCGCGAGGCCGCGGCGCGCTACTCCTTCCTCCTCGCGATCCCGGCCGTCCTCGCCTCCGGGCTCTTCGAACTGAAGGACGCGATGGAGAGCGACCACGTGTCGTGGGGTCCGACGATCTTCGCGACAGTGATCGCCTTCGCGTCCGGTTACGCGGTCATCGCATGGTTCATGAAGTTCATCTCCACGAAGAGCTTCATGCCGTTCGTCTGGTACCGCATCGCGCTCGGGATCGTCATCATCGCGCTGGTGGCAGCGGGTGTCCTGAGCCCGCACGCGGCGGAGTCGGCGAGCTGACGCACCTCCGGGGCACCTCCGGCCGAGCCCCGCTTCCTGACCCGCAGGTCAGTACAGGCGGGTCCGCCCCAAGTCCGTGACCAATCACATACGTTGTGCGTAGCCGTCCGGTAGCGGACTGTCAGTCCTTGCCCCTAGGCTTGTCCGCATGTCCCCCCATTCCTTAGGCCCTGGTTCCGTGCGGTCTGCTGCCGAGGTGAACGAGGAGATACGCGCACTGTGGCTGCGCGCGGGCGGCTCGCTGTCCGCTCAGGAGCGCGCGGAGTACGAGCTGTTGGTGGTCGAGTGGGCGGCCGCCATCCGCGGTGAGGTCATCGAGGCGGCCTGAGTCAGGCCCGCGGGCCCTGCGCCTAAGATCCACTCCATGGAGCATCTGGATCACGTCCCCGCTCGCCGCGGCCTCGTCATCTTCCTGAACGGCACGTCCAGTTCGGGCAAGTCGAGCATCGCCACCGAGCTGCTGCGGATCCTCGACGAGCCGTACTTCCATCTGCCCGTCGACGCCTTCCACGCGATGCGCTCCCGCACCCCGGTCCCGCCGGACCAGCTGCCGACCGTCCTCCACCGCACCTGGCAGGGCTTCCACCGAGCGGTCGCCGGGATGGCCGCGGCCGGCAACAACGTCGTCGTCGACCATGTGTTGAGCGCCGAGTGGCGGCTCAGGGACTGTCTCTCACTCTTCGTTCCGCAGGACGTCGTCCTGGTCAAGGTGCACTGCGCCCCGGAGGAACTGGAGCGCCGGGAGCGCGGCCGGGGCGACCGGCCTGCCGGTCTCGCCGCCGCCCAGTTGGCACAGGTGCACGCCCACGGCGTCTACGACGTGGACTGCGACACCACCGACACCACACCTCAGGAATGCGCCCGCCGCATCAAGGACTTCCTGAACCGCCGCCCCACGCCTACCGCCTTTGAACGACTGCGTGCCGGGGTCGAGCGACAGTCGCTGTAGTCAGGTCCGGTCAGAGCGACGCGAGCGCCTTGTCCAGGCGCCGCGACGTGCCCTGGTGCGTGACCCAGCGGCTCAGGGTCTCCAGCTCCGCCCGTGCCGCCCGGTCGCCGATCAGAGCCAGCGCGGCGATGCCCGCCTCGGCCACCTGGGGTGAGCGGGGAGCGTCCCCGGACCGCTGGTCCAGGGCGGTCTCGACGAGGGCGACGAGGGCGTCGGTGGTGTCCGGTCGAGGCGGCAGGAGCGCTAGCGTCCAGGCGAGTCCGCGCAGGACATGGGAGTTGAAGGGGTCGAGACAGACGTTCACGTCGTAGTGGACGTGCGGATGGCCGACCAGCGGCAGGGTCCGGTCCAGGGGGACGAGCTCGAACCACCTGAGCACCGCTCGTCGCACCTCTGCCGGGCCGACGGCGTCCAGCAGCTCCGACCCGGTCCGTCTCCACTTCGCCGACGGTGCGTCCGCCGTCGCCGGGGCCGGATGCTCCAGCAGTCGCAGCCACGGCTCTCCTTCGGCCGCGGCTTCCTTGAGGGCCGCGTCGGCCCAGGGTTCACCGGGGTTGAGCACCGGGCCGGGGAACCGGGCGAGCACGTCCCGCATGCCGGGTTCCGCGGCGTTCGCCGCCGCCTGTGTGCGGCGGTGGCCCGGCAGGTTCGCGGCCGCGGCGGTGCGCCGGAAGGCGGCCAGGACGGTCGGGTCGGGGGTACGACCGGCGGCGAGTTCCGCGTCGGCCAGTTCCCAGATCCGGTGGGTCGACCAGACGAGGTACTGGTCCCGCAATCCGGCGAGCTGCTCCTGCCGTTCGCCCGCCAACAGGTCCCCGTCGAGGCCACGGGCGACTCCGGAGGCCACCATGAGCAGTTCGGTGCGGAAGTATCCCTGGTCTCGCCTGAACTCCTCGGCCGACCAGACGTCTTCCGCATCGGCGTACCAACGCGCCCATATACCGGCGAGCTCCAGCCGGTCCCGGTCGGGCAGGGCCCGCAGCAGCTCCATGTTCTCCGAACCCACGCCGGTCATGGAGCCGTTGTGGCAGGCCGCCCGCAGCACGGCGCGTGACAGCTGCGGCAGATCGCCGCGTTCGGCGAGCAGCCGGTACTGGGCGGCCTGTTCTGCCAGGACCTGCCTGTTCCCCATCCATCTGCTCATGGTCGACAGCGTAGGAGGGGCCACTGACAACGAACGCGTCGAATATCAGCGCACGCCCTCTTGGCTCCGTGCACCACATGCCCAACACTGAGCCGATGACGCAGCGTGTGGAGCTCGCCACCCTGAGGGACCGGCTGGCGGTCGACGGACTGATCACCGACTACGCGGTGGCCGTGGACGACGGCGACTGGGAGTCGTACCGGAGCCTGTTCGCCCCCGACGGACGCGCGGACTACCGCTCGGCCGGCGGCATCGAGGGGGACGCCGGCAGCGTCGCCGACTGGCTGGCCGAGAGCATGGGGCTGTTCTCGATGCGGCAGCACCTCATCGTCAACCGCAGGGTGCGCTTCGGGGTCCTGGAGCAGGACACCGGCGACACGGCCCGGGTCCAGGCCGACTACATCAACCCGATGCGGTTCGCCCAGAACGGCGAGGACTCCTCCGAAGGCTCCTCCGCCCCCGACTTCGTGTGCGGCGGCCGCTACGCCTTCGCCTTGCTGCGCACGGACACCGGATGGCGACTGCGCGAGGTGGTCGTCCAGGAGAAATGGCGCCGGCTGCCCGAACGGACCACCCCGGCGATGATCGACTGAGCGGCGGCCGGACCCCCGCCCCCGCTGTCCCGTTGTCAGTGCCTGTGAGCACACTGGAAGCACCACGGGGTAGGAGGTGTTGCATGAAGACGATCAGTCAGTGGCTCACCTCCCCGTGGCGCCGCTCGGTCGCCGCCGCCTCGGCCGGGGCGCTGCCCGTGCTCGCCTTCCCCGAGCCGTCGTGGTGGTGGTTCGCGTACGTCGCCCTGGTCCCCTGGATGGCCCTGCTGCGCTCCGCGCCGACCGGGAAGCGGGCGCTGTACGACGGCTGGTGGGGCGGGTTCGGCTTCATGCTGGCGATGCACCACTGGCTGCTGCCGAACCTCCATGTGTTCACGTTCGTCATCGCCGCGCTGCTCGGTGCCCTGTGGGCGCCCTGGGGCTGGCTGGTGCGCCGCTTCCTGCCCGCGCGGCCGTCCCCGGGGCGCGTGGCGGCGGCCCTCGTGGTGCTGCCGTCCGGCTGGCTGCTGATCGAGCTCGTCCGCTCCTGGCAGGGGCTGGGCGGGCCGTGGGGCGTACTGGGTTCCAGCCAGTGGGAGGTGGAGCCCGCGCTGCGGCTCGCCTCGGTGGGCGGGGTGTGGCTGATCAGCTTCCTGGTGGTGGCCGTCAATGTGGCCGTCGCCGTGCTGGTGGCGGTGCGCCGGTGCCGGGTCGCCGCGGTGGCCGGCCTCGTGGCCACCGCCGTGGTCGCCTCGGCCGCCTGGGTGTGGTCCCCGCGCCCGGATGTCACGGACCGGGTCCGGATAGCCGTGGTGCAGCCGGGCGTCGTGGGGGGCGCGAGCGCGCCCGAGCGGCGATTCGACCGGGAGGCGCAGCTCACCCGCGAGCTGGCCGGCCAGGGCGCCGACCTGATCGTCTGGGGTGAGAGCAGCGTCGGCTACGACCTCGACGACCGGCCCGACTTCGCCCGGCGCCTCGCGGCGCTGTCCCGGGAGACGGGGGCGAACATCCTGGTCAACGTGGACGCGCGCCGCTCCGACAAGCCCGGCATCTACAAGAGCTCGATCCTCGTCGGCCCGGACGGTCCCACCGGCGCCCGCTACGACAAGATGCGGCTGGTCCCGTTCGGGGAGTACATACCGGCGCGCTCACTGCTGGGCTGGGCCACCTCCGTGGGCAAGGCGGCGGCCGAGGACCGCAGGCGCGGCACGGAACAGGTCGTGATGAACGCCGGGCACGGGCTGCGGATCGGCCCGATGGTCTGCTTCGAGTCCGCGTTCTCCGACATGAGCCGCAACCTCGTCGACCACGGCGCCCAGATCCTGATCGCCCAGTCGGCGACGTCCACGTTCCAGCAGAGCTGGGCCCCCGAGCAGCACGCCTCGCTCGCCGCACTGCGCGCCGCCGAGACCGGCCGGCCGATGGTGCACGCGACCCTGACCGGCGTCTCCGCCGTGTACGGCCCGAGCGGGCAGCGCGTCGGTTCCTGGCTCGGCACGGACGCGAGCACAAGCGCGGTCTTCGAGGTGCCGTTGGCCGACGGTGTCACGCCGTACGTCCGCTTCGGCGAGTGGCCGGTGTACGCGGCACTGCTGATCATGGCCGTCTGGGGCGCGTCCGAGGGCGTACGGACACAGCGCCTACGGCTGAGGCGGCAGCCCGCTCCGGAACCGCGCGAACACCCCGCTCACACCACCCACGGCTCGCCGGCCCGCCCCGGTCACTGACCCCGGACCGGGGCCTTGGCTCAGGCAGCCAGGTCCTCGACCGCCCGGACGACCCGCTCGCACAACTCGTGCGTCGCCAGCGCGTCCCGGGCGCCGAGCACCTTGCCCGCGCGCACGGCGTCGAGGAAGGCCAGCACCACCTGCTCGATACCGCGCTGCCGGGCCACCGGCACCCAGTCCCCGCGCCGACGGGCGGTCGGCTGGCCCTTGTGGTCGATGACCTCGGCGAGATTGAGGACCTGGCGCTTGGTGTCCTGCCCGGACACCTCCAGGATCTCCTCGGCCGAGCCGCTGAGCCGGTTCATCACGCCGAGGGCGGTGAAGCCGTCCCCGGCGAGCTGGAGCACGACATGGTGCAGCAGCCCGCCCTCGACCCGGGCGCGCACGGTCACGTCGACGACCGGCCCGGGCACGAGGAAGCGCAGCGTGTCGACGACATGGATGAAGTCGTCCAGGATCATCGAGCGCGGCTCTTCCGGCAGCCCGATCCGGTTCTTCTGCATGAGGATCAGCTCGCGCGGATGGTCCGCGCACTGCGCGTATCCGGGCGCGTAGCGCCGGTTGAAGCCGACGGCGAGGCTCACGTTCCGCCGCTCGGCGAGCGCCACCAGCCGCTCGGACTCGGCGAGTTGGTAGGCGAGCGGCTTGTCGACGTACGTCGGCACGCCCGCCTCCAGCAGCCGGGTCACGATCTCCGGGTGGGCGACGGTGGGGGCGTGCACGAAGGCGGCGTCGAGGCCCTGGGCGAGGAGCGAGTCGAGGTCGGTGTGCCGCTGTTCGGCCGGCAGGTGGAGGGTGTCGGCGACCCGGGCGAGCGTGGCGGGCGTACGGGTCTGCAGATGCAGTTCGACCCCGGGCTGGACGCCGAGCACCGGAAGGTAGGCCTTCTGCGCGATGTCACCGAGTCCGATGCAGCCGACCTTCACGGGGTGATCTCCTCTGGTGGTTGCCTGCCGGGGTCTGCCTGGAAGCATACGGCCGCTGCGGCGGCCCCCAGTCGGCGATGCCCTCGAAGCCGCGTAGGAACAGCGCGGGCGCGAGCTTGGACAGGGCGGCGAGCGTCGTGTTCCGTACGGCGATCCCGGCGCGGTTGGTCATCAGGTTGAGGCGGGCGACCTGGACGGCCTGGCGGCCGACGGCGGTCGTGCGCGGCAGGCGGGCCGCCGTGTAGGCGGCGAGGTCGTCGCAGTGGTGGGCGAGGACCACCGCGTCCTCGATGGCCTGGTTGCCGCCCTGACCCAGCGTGGGCGGCATGGCGTGCGCGGCGTCTCCGACCAGGGCGACCCGGCCGCGGTGGTGGGCGGGCAGCGGCTCGGCGATGTGGTGGACGTCGTGGCGCAGTACGTCCTCGGGGCGGGCGGCGGCGAGGATCGCGGGGATCGGGTCGTGCCAGTCGCCGTAGCGGCGCAGCAGTTCGGCCTTCTCGTCGTCGGGTGCGTGCCGCGCGGCGGGCGTGATCGCCGCGGCGTAGGCGTAGACGCGGCCGTCCTTGAGCGGGTGGGAGCCCCAGATGCGGCCCGGCCCCCAGGTCTCGTGCGAGGCGAACCGCGCGCCGGGCACCGGGATCACGACCCGCCAGGTGGTGAACCCGGAGTAGACGGCGCCGGGGTGGTCCGGGAAGAGCACCCGGCGTACGGCGGACCGGATGCCGTCGGCGGCCACCACGAGGTCGGCCGCCAGCTCGCCGTCCGGTGTGCTGACGCGCGCCGGGCGGTCGGCGTCTCCCGGGTCGGCGACGGTGGCGGCGACCCCGGTGCGGACCGCCCCGGTCGGGAGCAGTGCGGCGAGGCTGTTGACAAGGGTGGCCCGGTGGAGGAGGACGAGCGGGCCGCCGAAGCGGGCGGCCACGGCGGCGGCGTCCATGCGGGTGAGCCAGCGTCCGGAGGGGGTGCGCAGTCCTCCGTCGCCCTGCCAGGCGGCCAGGTCGCGGATCTCGTCGCCGAGCCCTATGACGTCCAGCGCGCGCAGGGAGTTGGGCGCGAGGGAGATGGCCGCGCCGACCGGCTCCAGGGACGGGGCCCGCTCCAGGACGGTGACGTCCCAGCCGCTCCGGTGCAGTGCGGCGGCCGCGGTCAGGCCTCCGATGCCGCCGCCGATCACGACGGCCCGCCTCGACTGTGCCATGGCTCCTCCTTGCGACTCGCGCCCTGACGGCTCCCGGGACTACAGATGTAGTTACCCGCTGCCTCGACCGTACTACAGACGTAGTGCCCCGGGTAGGTTGATCCCCATGTCCGTACGCATCCCGAGCGCGGCCTCGCGCGCCGACCTCGTCGCCGACACCGCGCTCGCACTGCTCGCCGAACGCGGGATGCGGGGGCTCACGCACCGGGCGGTCGACGAGGCGGCCGGGCTGGCGCAGGGGTCGACGTCCAATGTGGCGCGCACCCGGCAGGCGCTGCTGGAGCTTGCGGTGCGCCGGCTCGCGGAGCGTGAGGCGCGGGTGCTGGCGCTGGAGGAGATGCCCGATCCGCGGGGCGGTCCCGGCTCCCTGGCCGACGGACTGGCCCTGGCGACGCACCGCGCCCTGACCCGCAACCGCGAGCTGACGCTCGCCCGCTACGAGCTGGCCCTGGAGGCCACGCGCCGCCCCGAGCTGCGCGCCTACTTCGACGCGACGGGCGCCCGCTTCCGCGACCAGCTCACCGCCCTGCTGACGGCGGCGGGCTCCACGGACCCGTCCCGGCATGTGCTGTCCCTGGTCGCCTGGGCGGACGGGCTGATGTTCAGCTGTGTCGCCGGGTCGTTCAACTCGGAGGTGCCGAGCCTGGCGGCGGTACGGGCGGGCCTGCGCGAACTGCTCGACGGGATGCTCGGCCAGGCCGCGCCCGGCACCGGCCGACCGTAAAACCCCTGGTGAACCGGCCCACGGTGCGCGAGGATGCGGTCCATGACTGTCGAACGCCATGAGCCCTCCACCACCGCCGACGAGCGCACGATGCTGGAGGGCTGGCTGGACTACCACCGGCAGACCCTCGCCCTGAAGTGCGAAGGCCTGACCGACGCCCAGCTCAGGACCGCCTCCGTGGCACCGTCGAAGCTGACACTGATGGGGTTGGTACGGCATATGGCGGAGGTGGAGCGCGGCTGGTTCCGCCAGGTACTCATGGACATGGACCCGGGACCGATCTACTTCTCCGAGGAGGACCCGGACGGCGAGTTCCACCTCACCGAGGCGGACACCTGGGAGGAGGCGTACGCCACCTGGCAGGCCGAGATCGACATCGCCCGACGCAACGCGGCCGACTTCGGTCTGGACGACCTCTCCAAGGGCCGGCACCGACGCAGCGGCGAGCAGTTCAACCTGCGCTGGCTCCTCACCCACATGATCGAGGAGTACGCCCGTCACAACGGCCACGCCGACCTGATCCGCGAACGCGTCGACGGCGCCACCGGCGACTGACGTCAGCGGCGGCAGGGGCACACCGTCCGTACGGGGTCAGAGATCACCCGTACGGAGCAACGTCACCTTCTCCTCTGCCCCAACGGCCTTCGGAACCAGCAGAGTTGCGCGCGTGCATCGAACGACGACCACCGCAACGCTCCTGGTCACCATGGCCGTATCGGCCCTCGCGGGCTGTACGACGGTCGAGTACCCGCCGCCGTCCGGTGGGCCGGCGGTACCGTCCCAGCCTCCGGCGCCGCGACCGAGCGGATCCATGGATCCCGAGGTCGTGCAGGCGCCGGCCCGCGAGGCCCTGACGCTCATCGAGACGTCCCCCCGTCCGGCCCCGACGAGGTCCGCCGCACGGCCCCTGTCCCCGACCGCGCCGGCCCACACACCGCCGGCCACACGCTCGCACCCCCATCCGCACCCCCGTCCCGAGCACCGGGAGCCCCATCGCCCGGGGCCCGACCGCCCCGAACGGCCGCACGTCGAGATCCCGGACGTGTCGGAGTCCGTCCGCAAGGGCGTCCAGGGCAACCCGGGGAGCACAGGGAACCCGGGGCAGGGCGATGTCTGCGCGCTGGGGAAGAAGTACGGCGGCTGGCGGCCGGACAGCCCGGAGTCGAAGATCTGCGAGCAGACGTACGGCCGTTGAGCCGCGAGCGGGCTACCCCCACAGCCCGCTCCCCACACTCCCCTGCCCTGCCCCGCCGCCCCCTCAGTACCTAGGTCCCCTCCCCCAGACGCACCTCCAGCCGCCGGATCTCCGCCCGCACCCCGTCCGCGTAGCTGTCGTCCCCCAGCGCCCCCGCCGCTCCGCGCGCCCGGCGCAGATGGACGCGGGCGGCCTCGGCGCGGTCGAGCTTCACGTAGTCGGCGGCCAGCTCCAGATGCAGCGAGGGGTAGAGCGCCCGTACGCCGAGCGCACCGCCCATGCCCTCCGCCTCCGTCAACGCCCGCAGATCCCAGGCCAGTTCGTCCGCGGGGTCGTCCTGGGTGTCGGCCAGATAGTGGGCCAGGGTGCAGCGGTGGACGGGGTCGCCGTCCTCGCCGAGCTCCGTCCACAGGTCCAGCAGCCTGCGCCGGGCCTCCTCGCGGTCCCCCGCATGGTGCAGCATGACGACCTGCCCGATGCGCGTGGGCACGGCCTCCGGTGCCGTCCGCTCCTGTCGCTCCGCCACCGCGTCCTCCGGGCCCTCGTCGGCTGGTCCCCCTCCCGACGCTAACCGCCGTCACCGACGATCCCGGTCAGGCGGCTCCGTACGGGCACCGGGCCGATCCGACCGGAGGACCGGACGAGGCCCCGGCCCGGCGCGGGTTCAGCCCAGGTCCGGGATCCGCCAGTCGATCGGCTCGTGGCCCTGCGCGGCCACCGCGTCGTTGATCTGCGTGAAGGGACGCGACCCGAAGAACTTCTTCGCCGACAGCGGGGAGGGGTGCGCGCCCTTGACCACCACGTGCCGGGTCTCGTCGATGAGCGGGAGCTTCTTCTGGGCGTAGTTGCCCCACAGCACGAACACCGCGGGGTCGGGCCGGTCCGCCACGGCCCGGATCACGGCGTCGGTGAACTTCTCCCAGCCCTTGCCCTTGTGCGAGTTGGCCTCGCCGGAGCGGACCGTCAGCACCGCGTTGAGCAGCAGGACGCCCTGCTGGGCCCAGGGCATCAGATAGCCGTTGTCGGGGACGGGGAGGCCGAGCTCCTCCTTCATCTCCTTGTAGATGTTGCGCAGCGAGGGCGGCGTCTTCACTCCGGGGCGGACCGAGAAGCACAGGCCGTGGCCCTGGCCCTCGCCGTGGTACGGGTCCTGGCCGAGGACCAGGACCTTCACCTGGTCGTAGGGCGTCGCGTCCAGGGCGGCGAAGACCTCGTCGCGCGGCGGATAGACGGGACCCTTCGCCCGCTCCTCCTCGACGAACTCCGTCAGCTCCTTGAAGTAGGGCTGCTGCAGTTCGTCGGCCAGAACCCCGCGCCAGGACTCGGGCAGCATGGCGATGTCGGTCACGTCAACTTCCTTACGGTGTGCGGCGAACGGTGGGAGGCGACCGCGGGGCGGTCACCTCCAGGCTTCAGAACCTACAGGCGACCACTGACAATCGCCCCGCCCACCGCACATCGGGCCCGCTACCAGCTGGTCTTGCGGTACAGCTCCCCCATCATCATGATCGTCGACGGGTCCAGCGCCCGCTCCGCGCCGGAGACCTCCGCGCTCGCGGCCACGTACTGCCGGCCCTGCCACAGCGGCAGCAACCGCGCGTCGTCGACGAGGATGCGCTGGGCGTCCTCGAAGTCCTTGACGACGTTGGCCCGGTCGCTCTGGGCGCGGGAGTTGGGCAGCAGGCGGTCGGTGATCGTGGGGGTGACGTAGGGGGTGCCGAGGGCGTTCTGCTTGCCGACGAACGGCGCGATGAAGTTGTCGGCGTCCGGGAAGTCGGGGAACCAGCCGCGTCCGAACACCGGGTACTCGCCGTTCTGGTAGCCGGTGACGTACGTCTTCCAGGGGCGGCTCTTGAGGGTGATCTCGAAGAGGCCGGAGTCCTCCAGCTGGGCCTTCAGCTCCTCGAACTCCGCCTTGGTGGCGGAGCCGTAGCGGTCGCTGGTGTACCAGAGGGTGAGCGGCACGGGGGCCGTGATGCCCGCCTCGGTGAGGAGCTTGCGGGCCTTGCTCACGCTGGGGTCGCCGTAGTCGTCGAAGAAGCCCGTGGTGTGTCCGGTCAGGCCCTTGGGGACCATGGAGTACAGCGGCTCGACGGTGTCCTTGTAGACCTTGTGGGCGATGGCCGGGCGGTCGATGACCTGGGCGACGGCCTTGCGGACGGCGGTCTTGCCGGCCATGGGGTCCTTGGGGTTGAAGACCAGGTAGTTGATCTCCGTGCCGGAGCCCTCGATCAGCTGGAGGTCGTCCTTGTCGTCGGCCTGGATGTCGACGATGTCGTCGGCGGCGAGGCCACGGAAGGCGACGTCGAGCTCCTGGTCGCGCAGTGCGGCGACCATGGTGGGCGAGTCCTGGAAGTACCGGATGGTCACCGCGTCGTTCTTGCGCTCCGCGTACCCCTCGTACTTGTCGTTCTTGACGAGTTCGGCCTGCTTGCCCTCGTCGTACGACGCCAGGGTGTACGGCCCGGACCCGACGACCGTGCCGTCCTCGCGGAGCTTGTCCGCCGGGTAGTCCTCGGGGTCGACGATCGACATCGCGGGCGTGGCGAGCACGAACGGGAAGGTGGCGTCGGCCTTGTTCAGGTGGAAGACGATCTCGCGGTCGTTCAGCACCTGGACGCGTTCGAGGCTGCCGAGCAGTCCGGCCGGGCCACCGTTGACGTTGATCTTCCGAATGCGGTCGATCGAGTACTTGACGGCCTTCGCGTCGAGGGTGTGCCCGTCGGAGAACTGCAGGCCCTCGCGCAGCTCGCAGTGGTACTTCATGTTGGTGTTGTCGGTGAACTGGCAGTTCTCCGCGGCGTCGGGCTCGGGCGCGGTCGAGCCGGACGGGTAGCTGAGCAGCGTCTGGTAGATGTTGCGGAACAGTTCCCAGGAGCTGTCCCAGGACGCGGCGGGATCAAGGGTGCTGGGGGCGGCGGTGGTCCCCACGACGATCGGCCCCTCCTCGTCCGAGGAATCGGACGAGAGGACACCGCACCCTGCCACCAGGGACGATATGGACGCGATGGCCGCCACCTGCCGCAGGCGTCGGATCCGGTTGAACACGCGCACGCTCCTCGATCTGCCATGCCAAGGGTCGGCAAAACATACCGCAGTGTTCCGGCCGGTGGACCTCCCGTCTCAGGAGCACTTGTTCACCTCTTCGGTGACTACGTTGTCAACGGCCGTTGATCTCCCGATACGCCGACAGGGGCGCCGCTGGTGTACAGCGGCGCCCCTGTCGCGGGTGCCGTGCCTCAGCCGACGCCGGCGTTGAGGAAGATGCCGCCGTCGACGACGAGCGTCTGACCGGTGACCCAGTCGGACTGGTCCGAGGTGAGGAACGCGGCGGCGCCGCCGATGTCCGAGGGCACGCCGAGCCGGCCCAGCGGGTAGGCCGCGGCGGCCTCGGCCTCGCGGCCCTCGTACAGGGCCTGGGCGAACTTGGTCTTCACCACGGCCGGGGCGATGGCGTTGACCCGCACCTTGGGCGCGAACTCGTGCGCCATCTGCTGGGTGAGGTTGATCATCGCGGCCTTGCTGACGCCGTAGGCTGCGATGAACGGCGAGGGCGCGATGCCCGCGACGGAGGCGATGTTGACGATCGCGCCGCCGTTGTCCTTCTGCCAGGCGTGCCAGGTCTTCTGCGCGAAGCCGAGCGCCGAGATCACGTTGGTCTCGAAGACCTTGCGCGCGACACCCAGGTCGAGGTCGGCGAGCGGCCCGAACACGGGGTTCGTGCCGGCGTTGTTGACCAGGTAGTCGACCCGGCCGAAGGCCTCCATGGCGCGCTCGACGGCGAGGGCCTGGTGGGCCTCGTCGTGCGCCTTGCCGGCCACGTACAAGGCGCGCTCGGCGCCGAGCTGTTCGACGGCCTCCTTGAGGGCGTCCTCGCCCCGGCCGGTGATGACGACGCGGTCACCGCGCGCGACGAGCGCCTCGGCGACGCCGTATCCGATGCCGCGGCTGGCGCCCGTGACGAGGGCGACCTTGCCGGAGAGTTCGGGCAGTGCAGTCATGTTCGTTCCTCCCCCGGCCCTAGTCGAGCGGTCCGCCGGCGACGTACAGCACCTGGCCGGAGACAAATCCGGCCGCCTCGCCGGTGAAGAAGGCGATGGCATTGGCGATGTCGTCGGGCTCACCGACCCGGGCCACCGGGATCTGGGTGGCGGCGGCCGCCTTGAAGTCCTCGAAGCCCATGCCGACGCGGTCGGCGGTGGCCTTGGTCATCTCGGTGGCGATGAAGCCGGGGGCGACGGCGTTGGCGGTGACGCCGAACTTGCCGAGCTCCTTGGCGAGGGTCTTGGTGAAGCCCTGGAGGCCGGCCTTGGCGGCGGAGTAGTTGACCTGGCCGCGGTTGCCGAGCGCGGAGGACGAGGAGAGGTTGACGATCCGGCCGAAGCCCGCGTCCACCATGTGCTTCTGACAGGCCTTGGACATCAGGAAGGCGCCGCGCAGATGGACGTTCATGACGGTGTCCCAGTCGGAGACGCTCATCTTGAACAGCAGGTTGTCACGGAGCACACCCGCGTTGTTGACGAGGATCGTCGGGGCGCCGAGCTCCTCGGCGATCCGCGCGACGGCCGCCTCGACCTGTGCCTCGTCGGAGACGTCGCAGCCGACCGCGATGGCCTTGCCGCCGGCCGCGGTGATCTTCTCCACGGTGTCCTTGCAGGCGGCCTCGTCGAGGTCGATCACGGCGACCGCGCGGCCCTCGGCGGCCAGTCGTACGGCGGTGGCGGCGCCGATGCCGCGCGCTCCGCCGGTGACCACGGCGACCCTCTGCTCAGTGGTGGACATGGATGACTCTCCTCGGGTGAGCGACCGCTTAGTACCTTCGATGGACGTGACGCTAGAAGCCCTGGCACGCGGTGTCAACGGCCACCGCGCGCATGTGATCCATTACCCGTTCCGCCGGCCGATCCGTTCACTTCACCAACAGATCGAGCAGCCGCTCCGCCTCGGCCGCCGGATCGGAGGTCAGTCCCGTGTGCACGGGCCCCGGCTGGACGACGGTCGAGCGGGGCGCGATCAGCCAGCGGAAGCGCCGGCCGGGGTCGTCGCCCTCGGCCTGCCCCGCGGCCTCGCCGCCCGCGCAGACGCCCTCGACGGCACCGAGCGCGGCCCGCACCCCGGCGACGTCGGCATCGGGGTCCAGGGCGCGCAGCCTGGTCTCGTCCAGATGGGTCCGGGCGGTGACGAAGGAGCGGGCGCGGCAGTACACCAGCACGCCCGCGTTCAGGCACTCCCCGCGCTCGATACGCGGGACGACCCGCAGCAGCGCGTACTCGAAGACGTCCTGGGTGCGGGAACGGGTCCCCAGCGTGCGCTCGCTCACTTGATCCCCTCGATGCGTTCGTGGATGACGGCGGCCCGTGCGACGAGTGGCGCGGCGTACGCCCCGCGCAGCGCGTCCGCCGACGCGAACCCCGGCTCGTCCGCCAGCCAGACCTCCGGGATCTCGGAGGTCACCTCGGCGAGCAGTTCCTCGGTGACGAGTGGCGCCAACTCTGCGGCTGCCGCCCGCACGTCCGGTGCGAAGGAGGCGAGGGCGTGGTCGGAGGCGTCGTACGGACGCGCCGCCGAGGCCGCGGCGCCGGGCCAGTTGTGCTGCCAGATCATGGTGGCGCCGTGGTCGATGAGCCACGGTTCGCCTTGCCACATCAGCAGGTTGGGGTTGCGCCAGGACCGGTCGACGTTGTTGACCAGGGCGTCGAACCAGACGATCCGGCCGGCGTCCACGGCACTCACGTCGAACGCGAGGGGGTCGAAGCCGAGCGCGCCGGAGAGGAAGTCCATGCCGAGGTTGGTGCCGCCGCTGGACTTGAGGAGTTCCTGCACCTCCTGGTCGGGTTCGCCGAGCCCGAGCACCGGGTCGAGCTCCACGGTCACCAGCCGGGGCACCCGGAAGCCCAGCCTGCGGGCGAGTTCACCGCAGACGACCTCGGCGACCAGTGTCTTGCGGCCCTGTCCGGCGCCGCTGAACTTCATGACGTACGTCCCGAAGTCGTCGGCCTCGACGAGCCCCGGCAGCGAACCGCCCTCACGCAGTGGCGTGATGTAGCGGGTCGCGATGACTTCCTTGAGCATCGCCCCAGGTTACTGGCGCACAGGCGGGAGTGCGGGACGGGCCGGGCGGCGGCGACGGGTTTGCGCCGACAGCGGATCGACAGCTCTGGACAGTGAACCGACAGCTCCGCTTTACCCACCTCTTCACCGGACCGGGTCAGGATTTCGACTGCGTCTGAACAGCCGGTCCCGAAGGACCGTACCTCTCGGCAGATCAGGAATCCGCGGAAGGAAACGTCAGCATGACCAGCGAATCAGTTCAGCCGGTGTCGAGTCCGAGCCGCCGTACCGTCGTGGCGGCGGTCGGCGCGGCGGGGCTCGCCGTGGCGCTGACCGCGTGCGGGTCGGACGACGACGCGTCCGGCTCGTCCACCGAACAGGGTGCCCCCGCCGGCGGTGGGGCGAGCACGGAGGCGGGCGGCGGCTCGTCCCCGGAGGCGGGCGGCGGCGGTGCCGCGCTCGCCAAGACCGCCGACATCCCGGAGGGCGGCGGCAAGGTCTTCAGTGACGAGAAGGTGGTGGTCTCGCAGCCGACGGCGGGCGACTACAAGGCCTTCTCGACGATCTGCACCCATCAGCAGTGTCCGATGACGGACCTGCAGGGTGACACCATCACCTGCGCCTGCCACAAGAGCCAGTTCTCCGTGCTGGACGGCAGCGTGAAGAAGGGGCCGGCCACCCAGCCGCTGGCCGCCAAGGAGATCAGCGTGGCGGGCGACTCGATCACGCTCGCCTGACGCGCGGACGCTTGAGGCCGTCCAGCACCTCGTCCGTGGTCGCGACCGTGGCGACCAATGCGAGGGTGTGGCGGATCATCGCCGGGGTGTAGTCGGAGGGCACCCCGGCGACGGCGTCCCGCGGCACGACCACGACATACCCCCGGTTCACGGCGTCGAAGACCGTGTTGGGGATCGCCACGTTGGCCGAGACGCCGGTGACGACCAGGGTGCGGCAGCCGACGTTGCGCAGCAGGGCGTCGACGTCGGTGCCCTGGATCGGGGACAGGCCGTGCAGCCGGCGTACGACGAAGTCCTCCTCGGCCACCTCGATCGGCGCCGCCACGCGGACCGCCTCGCTGCCGGACAGCTGCTGGACGGGGAGCCGTTCGGCGGCGCGGAAGAGGCGGGCGTTGCGGCTGGCCCCGCGTCCGTCGGGGCGGCGTTCGGCGAGGGCGTGGATCACCTGGACGCCGCTCGCGTGGGCGGCGGCGACCAGCCGGGCGGTGTTGGCGAGGGCGCCCGACGAGCGGGCCTCGGCGGCGAGTTCGGGCAGCGCGCTGATCGTTCCCACGACTCCCTCCTGGCATTCGACGGTGAGCAGGACGGTGGTCGCGGGGTCGAGGAGTTCGCTGAGTTCGGCGTACGACGGCATGGATCCCCCTGTGCCCGACGGCGGCGGCGTGGGCGGGCGAGCGTAGCCATGTTCGAGTGAGGACGGAACCACCATTGCCTCCGCGGGGAAGACGACCCATCCTTTTCTGACGTGATGTCAGAGGATCTCTCCTCTGGCACGACGTGAGAGAAGAGGGGGCCGCATGACCGTCACTCAGCGCCGGGGCCGGAAGATCATGATGACGCCCGGTGAGCTGGACGAGTTCCTCACCACCCAGCGCACCTGCCGGGTCGCCACGGTGTCCACCGATGGCTTTCCGCATGTCAGCGCCCTGTGGTTCGCCTGGGACGGCAACTCGCTGTGGCTGTACTCGGTCGTCCGCAGCAAGCGGTGGGCCGATCTGCGCCGCGATCCGCGGGTCGCGATCGTGATCGACACGGGTGAGGAGTACGAGCAGCTGCGCGGTGTCGAACTGTCCGGCTCCGTCGAGTTCGTGGGCGAGAGCCCGCGCGTCGGCGAGCTGCGCGCCGAACTCGACGTCCCCGAGACGCTGTTCGCGCGCAAGAACTTCGGCCTCGACGAGATGCCGCACGACGGCCGGCACGCGTGGGTGCGGCTGACGCCGGAGAAGATCGTGTCCTGGGACTTCCGGAAGCTGGGTGCGGCGTAGAACCGGGCGGCAGGTCGCGGGCGGGGTCAGGAGACGTTCTCCCCCGCTTCCCGCAGCGCCCGCACCGCCGCCCGGATCGACGGGCGGCGGTCGGCGTCGGCGCGCCAGACGACGTACACATGCCGCCGCACCCGCTGCTTCAACGGCACGGTCACCACTCCGGCGGGCATCGGATGGCGCCCCAGCAGCGGTGCGATGCAGACGCCCAGTCCGGCCGCGACCAGCGCGAGCTGGGTGTGCGTCTCGGGGGCGCGGTGGCCGAGCAGGGGCTCGATGCCCTTGGAGCGCAGGGTGAACATCAGCCACTCGTGGCAGAACTCGCCCTCGCCCCACGTGATCCACTCGTCCTCGGCGAACTCGGCGAGGTCCACCTCGCCCCGGTCCGCGAGCCGGTGCCCGACCGGCATCGCCACGTCGGCCGGGTCGTCCAGGATGTGCGCCTTGACCAGGCCCTCGGGGAGCGCCATCGGCTTGTTGTACCAGTCGAGGACGACGGCCAGGTCGAAGTCGCCGCGGATCACCCCGGCGATGCCGTTCTCCGGCTCCAGTTCGCAGGAGCGCACGCGCAGCGCGGGGTGCTCGGCGCGCAGGGCGGAGAGCGCGGCCGGGAACAGTCCGCGCGCGGCGGTCGGGAACGCCGCCACTCTCAGTTCGCCGACGACCTTGCCGCGCTGCGCCTCCAGGTCGGACTGGGCCAGCTCGACCTGCGACAGGATGCGCGAGGCGTGCTCGGCGAGCAGCCGCCCCGCGTCCGTGAGCCGGACGCCCCGGCCGTTCTTGGCGAGGAGCTGCTGGCCGACCTCGCGCTCCAGCTTGGACATCTGCTGCGAGACGGCGGACGTCGTGATGTGCAGGCCCTCCGCCGCGCCGCTGACCGAGCCGTGCCGGGCGAGGGCGTCGAGGGTGCGCAGGCGCTCCAGGTTCAACATGTAAGCAATGCTACGAGATATCGCGTGCGAAATCTCGATTGTGCTACGAAGTCGGGTGCCGCATCGTTGCTTCCATGACCACTGCCGCCGTCTCCCGTGTTCCGGCCGATTCCGCTCCCCGCCGCGACTTCCGCCCCGGCCAGCGCCCTCGCGCGCGCCTCGACTGGCGTCTGCGTTTCGCCGCCCTGTCGTTGATCTGGGGGTTCAGCTTCCTGCTGATCAAGGTGGGCACCCATGGCTACGCCCCCTTCCAGGTCACCCTCGGGCGGCTGGTGTTCGGTACGGCGGTACTGGCGGCCGCGATGGCGGTCAAGCGGGAGCGGTTGCCGCGCGGGGCGCGTACGTGGGGGCATCTGACGGTCGCCGCGTTCCTGCTGAACGCGCTGCCGTTCTCGTTGTTCGCGCACTCGGAGCTGACGATCCCCTCCACGCTGGCGGGCATCTGCAACGCGACCTCGCCGCTGTGGGGCATGGCCCTGTCCCTGGTCGCGCTCTCGGAGGACCGGCCGACCCGGGTCAGGGTGGCGGGGCTCGGGCTCGGGTTCCTCGGTGTGCTCACGGTGCTCGGGGCGTGGCAGGGGTTCCATGGGCTGGATGCCACGGGGACGGTGATGGCGCTGCTGGCCTCGTTGAGTTACCCGGTCGGCTGGATATACGTCCGGCGGACGCTGGCCGGGTCGAGTGAGTCGCATCTTTCGCTGACGGGGGCGCAGTTGTTGTTGGCGACGGTTCAACTGGCCGTTGTGACACCGGTGTTCACCTCGATGCCCGGCAGTTTCCCGGTGGTGCCCCTGCTCGCGATCGTGGGGTTGGGGGCGCTCGGTACGGGGCTTGCGGTGTTGCTTCAGTACGGGTTGGTCGCCGAGGTGGGGCCGACGACGGCTCAGATGGTGACGTACTTCATTCCGGTCATTGCCACGGCTGCGGGGGTGGTTGTGCTTGGGGAGTCACTCAGCTGGTCGACGCCGGTGGGGGCGGTGGTCGTTCTTGTGGGGGCGGCGCTTACTCAGGTCAAACGGGGCGACTAGGGGGTGGGGTGCGGGGCGTGTTGGCGTGCATAGGCCGCGTGTGGCTGGTCGCACCCACGCGGCGGAGCCGCATGTCGACACAGCCCCGCGCCCCTGAACGGCGTTTGGCCACTCCCGGCCGCGTCTAGACGTGGCCCCGTTCCGGTGCTGGGTGCACCGCACTCGCCACCGCGTCCGCGAGCCGGGGGATCTCGTCGTCCGCAAGGGTGGCGATGGTGATGCGGATGCCGGGTGGGGCGCTCATGCGGAAGCGGGCGCCCGGGGCCACTGCCCAGCCGGCATGCAGGAGGCGGGCGACGGCGCCTGTTTCGTCGGGTACGGGGACCCAGACATTGAGCCCGCTGCTTCCGTGTGCCGCGATGCCCCGGTCCGCCAGCGCGGCGATCAGGGCGTCCCGGCGGGTGCCGTACGCCGCTGACACGGCCTTCGGGTCCACGGCGCCCTCGGCCCACAGCCGGACCAGGGCACGCTGGCCGAGGCGGCTGACCCAGCCGGGGCCGAGGCGTTGGCGGCCGCGTACCCGGTCGACGGTGACGGGGTCGCCGGTGAACACGGCGAGGCGTAGGTCGGGGCCGTAGGCCTTGGCGGCCGAACGGACGAACGCCCAGGTGCGGGTGGTGCCGACCAGGGTGCGCAGGGGCAGGTCGACGATGCCGTGGCCGTGGTCGTCCTCGATGAGCAGGACGTCCGGGTGGGCCTTCAGCACGGAACGCAGGGCACGCGCGCGTGCGGCACTCACGACCGCTCCCGTCGGGTTCTGCGCCCGGGCGGTGACGATCAGGGCGCGCGCCCCCGCTTCCAGCGCCCGGCGCACGTCGTCCGGGAGCGGGCCCTCGTCGTCCACGCCGACCGGGGCCGTCCGCAGACCGACCGCCGGGACCAGGTCGAGGAGGCTGCCCCAGCCGGGGTCCTCGACGGCGACGGTGTCGCCGGGCTTGAGGTGGGCCGCGAGGACGCGTTCGATCATGTCGAGCGAGCCCGAGGTGACGGCGATCGGCCCGTCCGGCACGCCGTCGACGTCGAACGCGGCCCGCGCGGCGCGCGCCAGCTCCGGTTCCACGGCCGGGTCCCCGTACATGACGGGTTCCCGGTCGTTCTCCTCGGCGGCCGCCGCGAACGCCCTGGCCAGCCGGGGGAGCAGCAGCGGGTCCGGGTTGCCGGTCGCCACGTCCCGTACGCCCTCCGGCACCTCCACCCGGATGGACTCGCGCGCGGTCGTCGCCGGTTTGGGCCGCACCCGGCTGCCCCGCCGTCCGGCCGTCTCGATGACACCCCGCTCCCGCAGGGTGCGGTAGGCGGCCGCGACCGTATTGGGATTCACGCCCAGTTCGACCGCCAACTCTCGCATGGGCGGCAGCAGTTGACCCGGCTCCAGCTCGCCGGCGCCCACCGCGCGTTCGACGCTCGCCGCGATCTCCGCTGCGCGTCGCCCCTCGATCCTATATCCTCCTAGCACAAAGCAGATTATGCACTAGTGCAATGCCCGGCGCAAGAGGGCACCAGAACGCAAGGGAGACCGTCATGCAGGGGACCGAGACGTCGACGTCGCCGGCCGCCGTCTACACGCCGACCGACCGCACCGTCCCCACCCGCTCCCCGGGCCGGGCGTCGTACGACAGGGAACTGGTGCACGCGATACTCGACGAGGCCTACGTCTGCCACCTCGGCTTCGTCCGCGACGGCGCGCCGGTCGTGCTGCCGACGCTGTACGGCCGGGTCGGCGAGACGCTCTACGTCCACGGCTCGACGGGCTCGCGCCCGCTGCGGATGACCGGGCAGGCGGACCCGGGCCTCGCGGTGTGCCTGACGGTCACGCACGTCGACGCGCTGATCCTGGCCCGCTCGGCGTTCCACCACTCGATCAACTACCGGTCCGTGGTGGTGCACGGCACCGCCTACGACGTGACGGACCCGGAGGAGAAGCGGGTCGCTCTGGACGCGCTGGTCGATCACGTCGTGGCGGGCCGGTCCCGTGACTCGCGGCCCGCCAACAAGAAGGAGCTGGCGGCGACCGCCGTCATCCGCCTCGACCTGAACGAGGTCTCCGCCAAGCTCCGCACCGGCGGCGTCAACGACGAGCCCGAGGACCTCGCCCTCCCCCACTGGGCCGGTGTCGTCCCGCTGCGCAAGGGGTACGGCACGCCGGTCGGCGACCCCGGCCTGGCGCCCGGCACCGAACTCCCCGACTACCTCGGCGCCCTGTGATGCTGATCCACCCCTGGGACGCGCCCCGCGAGGACGCCGAGTGGCAGCGGTGGCTGGCCGTCCACGACTTCGGGCAGCTCGTCGTCAACGGCCTGGACGGCGAACCGCCGCACGTCCAGCCGCTGCACTTCGCGTACGACGGCGAGCGCGGCGAGGCCGTCACCCACCTGGCCCGCCCCAACCCGATGTGGCCCGCGCTGCTGGCGCACCCCGAGGTCGTGCTGAGCGTGGTCGACGACTACGTCTATGTGCCCGGCCCCTGGCAGGCGGACCCGGACGTCCCGTCCGAGCACGGTGTGCCGACCAGCTTCTACGCGGCCGTCCAACTCCGCTGCCGCGCCCATGTCGTGGACGACCCGGCCGAGAAGGCCGAGCTGCTCAACCGCCAGGTCGGGCACTTCCAGCCCGAGGGCGGTTCGGCGGAGGTCGCGGTCGGCGAGGTTCCGTTCGGCCGTCTGCTGTCCGGCATTCGCGGACTGCGCCTCGAAGTCACCGGTGTCCGCGCCAAGTTCAAGTACGCGGGCAAGCGGACGGAGGAGGTCCAGGACCGGATCGCGGTGCGGCTGACCCGGCGGGCCGGCCCGGGTGACGCCGAGGCCCGCGAGCACATGCTGGGCCGACGCACCGCATGAGCGCAGGGGCGCCCCCGGTTTCCGCCGCGCGGTGCGGGGGCGCCCAGCGGTGTCAGGCCGGCAGCCGTTGCGCGCCCCGGGCCTCCGCCAGGGCCAGCCCGGTGACGGACCCGAGCATCAGCAGGGTGCCCGCGAGGGTCGGGGTCGTCAGGTCCTCGCCGAGGAGGACGACGGCGAGCACCGCCGCGCTGACCGGCTCCAGCAGCATGATCACGGACACGGTGGCCGAGCGTACGGCGGCCGCGCCCGCGAAGTAGAGGGCGTACGCGAGCGCCGTGGGGACGGCCGCGATGTACATCAGGAGCCAGCCGAGCCGGACGGGTTCCGTGGTGTGCGGCACGAGGCCCTCGGCGAGGGCGAAGGGCAGCAGGCTGAGGCTGGTGACCGCGAAGGCCCACAGGGACGTACTGGCGGCGTCGGCCCCGCCGCCCCGGCCCCACTTGCGGGTGAGCAGGGTCATCACGGAGTACGCGGCCGCGGACACCAGCGCCAGCAGCACGCCCCACGGCCGTACGGTCGCCCCCTCGCCGCCGAGTGCCAGCACCGCGAGCCCGGTGAGCGCACCGGCCACGGCCGCGACACCGCCCCGGCCGAGCCGCTCCCCCAGGGTCAGCCGGGCGCCGAGCGCGATGAACACGGGGCCCGCGCCGAGGGTGACGACGGTGCCGACGGCGAGCCCGGTGGCGTCGACGGCGGCGAAGTACGCCGTCTGGAACACGGCGAGGCCGATGCCCGTGGCCCCGGCCCGCAGCGCCTTGCGGCCGAGGGGTTCGGACGCTCCGGTGCCCCGAAGGGGGCGCGGGCGCAGGAGGCGGACGGCGAGCAGCAGCACGAAGCCGGCCGCGCAGCGCCAGAAGGAGAGGGCGACCGGCCCCATGTCACTGGCCCGGTAGACCAGGGAGGCGGCGGCGCCCGCGGTGCCCCAGGCGGCACCGGCGACGATCAGATAGAGAAGGCCACGCCCGATGGGCAGGCCGGAGACAGCGGCGTTCGACACGAGTTTCTCTCCGCAGACATGCAGAAGTACTGGAAGGACCGCGGCTCAGCGGGGTCCGTGGACTTCGTCTGCGGGCAGCACCGTTCCGCCCGGCGTGAGGCCGGGCAGGCGATCCGGAGGGCCCGCCTCAGGCGGCCGGAGGCGGAAGAACGAGCGTCGAAGGCATGTTCGGCACCTTATGCGAGCGTCGAGCGGGTGGACAAATCCCTTTCCGGCCCACCGCTCGCCACCGGCTCGGGGGAGCCCTTCGCGGGCGCCGACGACTGTGCGATGAAGGCGCCGACCAGGACGATCGCCCCGCCGACCAGCTGCGGGGCGGAGAGGTGTTCGCCGAGCAGGACCCAGGCGAGGACGGTCGCGATGACCGCTTCGAGGCAGGCGACCACACCGGCGACCTGCGGCGAGAGCCGGCGTACGGAGACGACGCCGGTGACGTAGGCGACGACGGTCGCGACCAGGACGATCCAGGACAGCAGCAGGGGTGCCGCGACCGGGGTGCCGTTCATGTGCGCGGTGCTGCCCAGCACGGACCAGTCCATCGTCCAGGGACGTGCCACGACCGTGAGGACGCCCGCGCCGACCAGGAGGCCGTACGCGATGACGCCCAGCGGGTCGGGGGCGTCGGCGCCGGAGTCGCTGCCCTGGTCGGACAGGACGAAGTAGCCGACCTGGCAGCAGGCGGCGCCGAGCGCGAGGAGCAGGCCGAGGGCGTCGAAGCTCAGCCCCGACCAGACCTCGACGACACAGGCGAGTCCGCCGACCGCGAGGACGACACCGAGCGCGGCGGCGGGCGTGACGGGCCGTCGCTGCACGAACCGCACCCAGCCGAGGACCAGCGCCGGGGCGAGGTACTCGACGAGCAGCGCGACCCCGACCGGGATCCGGGATATCGAGGCGAAGTAGAAGGCCTGGACGCCGGCCACGCCGAGCAGTCCGAACCCGGCGAGCAGCGCGGGCCTGCGGCGCAGCAGCGCCCGATGGCGCACGGCGAGCGGCAGCATCACGAGGGCGGCGCCGGCCACGCGCAGCCACACCACGTGGAGCGGGTCGAGCCCCGCCTCGATCAGCGGCTTGGCCGCGACCCCGGATCCGCCGAAGGCGACCGCAGAACCCAAGGCCAGACCGAGCCCGACGCCCTTGCCCCGGCCGGCCGCACTGCTCTCAGACATACGCACCGGCACATGATGACAGGCGATGACATGAGCGTCATCCCCAATGACACCTGTCTCGCCGAGTGGACAGTGAGGGCGGGGGCCGAGTGGACAGTGAGGGCGAGGGCCGAGTGGACGGTGAGGTCGAGGGCCGTCGGCCTAGAAAGCCGTGTCGCCGCCACCACCCACACCACCTACGCCGCCACCGCCACCGCCACCACCGGCGTACTCGTCCCGTCGTTCGTCGATCCGGGCCCGCAGCGCGGTCGCGTCGATGCCCGCCCGGGCGAGCACCTCGACGGCGCGGGCCTGCGGGTCCACCACGATGGCCGCGAGCAGGTCGATGCCGCGGGCCCGCGGGTCGCCGCACCGGGAGGCTCGTCGGGCGGCCCGTCGGGAGGCGTGTTCCATCGCGCTCGCGGCCAGCGGGGAGAAGCCCTCGCCGTCCCTCAGCACGGGTACGGCGCCGGAGTCCTCGACGGCGCCCTGCCAGCGCAGGCCGTAGCCGATGGTGCGTTGCACCAGGTAGCCGAGGAGGCGGGCGATCTGGAGGCCGTCGCCGAAGACGGCGTGGACATCGCGGTCGTGCTCCAGGAGCGAGTGCAGCAGATGGGCCGTGTCGATGTGCCGGTCCCCGTCCCTGACCGCCCGGCGGCGGGCGCCCGAGACCACCGCTGCCAGCTCGTCGCTGAGCCTGGCATCGTCCGCGGCGGCGGCCGGGGGCCGACCGTCCTGCTCCGGGGCCGACTGCCGGGGAATACGGGGTTGCACACCCCCTACCCCATCAACCACTTCGAGCCGGGTCATCCCCGGGAGGAAGCATTTTCGCGTCCCACGCGGAGTGGACTCCGCCGGCCGATATCTCCTCCTTACGGATGAGATCACGCCGAACACCCCCAAGGGGCGCGCGCCGCCTTGCTCTGGGTGCCCGTTGCACGTCTCCACATTTTCTGACGGTTCATCAGTATTGAATGTTCCAGGCCCCGGGGCTACGTTCCGCGACACCGTAGCCCGAGACGAAGAGGTGGTCGCATGGCCGAAGTCAGCGCGGAGGCACGCATCGGGGCACCGGCCGAGAAGGTCTGGGCACAGCTGACGGACTGGTCGGCGTACGGGGAGTGGAACGCGACCCACACCAGCTTCCCGGGCGGCGGCCCCTCGGCCCTGGAAGTGGGCGGGACCTTTCAGGAGAACATGAAGCTGATGGGATTCCCGGCCGAGGTCGAGTGGACCATCGAGGAACTTCAGCCGGCGCGGGTGCTCGCCATACGCGGCAAGGGGCCGATGGCGGTGACCGTGGCCACGCGCTACACGCTGACGCCGGTGGGCGGGGACGAGGGCGAGGGCGCGACGGCGGTCCGGATCGACGGGGAGTTCACGGGCGCGGCCGTGTCGCTGATGGCGGGCAAGCTCAAGGACTCGGCCACGGCGGCGCTGAACGAGTCACTGCGCAAGCTGGCGGGCCTGGTGACCTGAGCGCCCTCGACACGCCCCCGGCCCCGGCCGGCGCACCCGCTCAACGCCCTGGCCGCAGACGCGGCACCTCGACGCACGAAGGCGCCCCGCGGTTCAGCCACGGGGCGCCTTCATCTGGGGCGGACCGGCCGCCGGCCCGGGTCAGTCCTCATCGGCGAGGATGAGGTACAGCCTCTTGCGAGCGTCGTTGATGACGGTGAGCGCCTTCTCGCGCTGCTCCTTGCTGCCCGTCTTCCAGACCTGCCCGAAGGCCTCCATCAGCCCGAACCCGGCCTGCCGGATCTCGCCGAGGGCCTCCCAGTCGACACCGCGGGAGGCTTCCTCCCAGGGCGCCTCGGGCCCCGCCTCGGCCGCCTCGCGGCCCGACTCCGTCAGCGAGAACAGCTTCTTGCCGCCTTCGCTCTCGCTGACGATCAGCCCCTCGTCCTCCAGCAACTGGAGGGTGGGGTACACCGAGCCGGGGCTGGGCTTCCACGCCCCGCCACTGCGCTCGGCGATCTCCTGGATCATCTCGTAGCCGTGCATGGGGCGGTCCTTCAGCAGGGCGAGGATCGACGCGCGCACATCACCGCGCCGCGCCCTGCCTCGCGGGCCACCGCCCCGGCCACCCTTCGGCCCCCAGGGGCCGGGCCCGAACCCGGGCCCACCGAAACCACCGGGTCCGCCCGGGCCGAAGGGCCCGAACGCACCGCGAAGGCCTTCGAAACCACCTCGGCCGTGATGACCGTGTCCACCATGCCCACGCTCGAATCCATGGGAACGCATCGCAATCACTCCATTCCATCGTTGATCTGTCGCGATGCCTCAACGATATATCGGAACAGTTCGCATGGCAAGACCCTCCGAAGCCCGGGACCAGGTGGTGGTCGCCGTGCGCCCTCCCCGTGCTCTACTGCCGCCATGGCGCTCCTGCTGCTGGACCTCGACAACACCCTGGTCGACCGGGACGCGGCGTTCCGTGACGCCGTCGCCGACTTCCTCGCCGAGCACGGCCTGCCCGCCTCCGACCTCGGCTGGGTGATGGCCATGGACGTCGGCGGCTACGGCCCGCGCAGGGAGCTGGCCGCGGCCATGACCGACCGATACGGCGGCGCGGTGCCGGACAGCGCCATCCGCTCCCTGCTCGACACCGGCGTGGCCGACCGCGTCGTTCTGGCGCACTCCACCCGCCGGGCACTGGACCGGGCCCGGGCCGCCGGCTGGACCTGTGTGGTCGTCACCAACGGCCGGGTCGTCCAGCAGGAGGCGAAGATCCGCAACACCGGGCTGGACCGGCTGGTCCAGGGCTGGGTGGTCTCCGAAGCCGTGGGCCGGAGGAAGCCCGAACCGGAGATCTTCCGGGCGGCGGCCGCGACCGTCGGCGCCCCCTTGACCGGCGCCTGGGTCATCGGCGACTCACCGCACGCCGACATAGCGGGCGCCGCGTCCCTGGGCCTACGGAGCGTGTGGGTGACGAACGGACGCGACTGGGTCGAGGGTTCCTACCGGCCCACGCATGCCGCCCATGACGTCGCCTCAGCCATCGGCCACGTCGTCGCCGCGCCGCGCTGAGCAGCCGTGGGCGAACCCCGGCCGGCTCCGGCGACCCTCCCGAAAACGGTCCAGCGCCCCCGAATTGGCCTTGGTCGTCCCCTCCCCCACCCCCCTAGCGTCGGCGTCATGCGGATTCGAATCGTCGACGCCTTCACCGACCGCCCCTTCGCCGGAAACCCGGCCGGGGTCCTGCTTCTCGACGGCTTCCCGGACGACGACTGGCTGCAGAACGTGGCCATGGAGGTCAACCACGCCGAGACGGCGTTCGCGCACCGGCTGCCCGAGGGCGGGGAGGCCGACTGGGCGCTGCGGTGGTTCACGCCGGTCGCCGAGGTGGCGATGTGCGGACACGCCACCCTCGCCACGGCCCATGTGCTGCACGGCACCGGCGCCCACGAGGGGCCTGTGCGGTTTGCCACCCGCAGCGGGGTTCTCGTCGCCACGCCCGGCGAGGACGGCTCGATCATGCTGGACTTCCCGACCGCCCCGCTCAGCCCCGTCGAGGTCCCGGCCGGGCTCGCGCGGGCGCTGGGCGCCGAGCCGCTCGTCGCCTTCGACACCGGCCCGAACGTCGGCGACCTGCTCGTCGAGCTCGCCGACGAGAAGACCGTCCACGGCCTGTCCCCCGACCTCAAGGCCCTCGGTGCCCACTCCGAGCGCGGCATCATCGCCACCGCCCGCGCCGAGGACTCCAGGCGGGGCTACGACTTCGTCTCCCGTTGCTTCTTCCCGAACGTCGGCATCGACGAGGACCCGGTCACCGGCAGCGCCCACACCGCCCTGGCCCCCTTCTGGTCCGGACGTCTCGGCCGGGCCGAGCTCACCGGCCTCCAGGCATCGCCCCGCTCCGGCCATGTCCGCACCGAGCTGCGCGGCGACCGCACGCTGCTGAGCGGCCGCGCGGTGACCGTGATCGAGGGGGAGCTGCTCGCCTGAGCCCGGCTCAAGCGGTCGGGAGCCACCCGACCTTCCCGGCCAGCAGCGCGTACCCGACGAACGCCGCTATGTCGAGCAGGGAGTGCGCCACGACCAGGGGGCCGACCCGGCCCCAGCGCCGGTACAGGTACACGAACACCACGCCCATCGCCATGTTGCCGATGAAGCCGCCGATGCCCTGGTAGAGGTGGTACGAGCCGCGCAGTACGGAGCTGGCCACCAGCGCGGTGCCGGGCGTCCAGCCCAACTGGCCGAGCCGGCGCAGCAGATAGCCGACGACGATGACCTCTTCCAGGATGGCGTTCTGCAGCGCCGAAAGGATCAGCACCGGGTACTTCCACCACACGTCGGGCAGCGCCTCGGGCACCACGGTGAGGTTGAAGCCGAGACCGCGGGCGGCCAGGTAGAAGGCGATTCCGGTGCTGCCGATCACCGCGGCGACGGCCGCTCCCCGGCCGAGGTCCGGCCAGGGCCGGGTGCGGTCGAAGCCGAGGGTGCGCAGGCTCCGGCCCTCTCTCAGCAGGAAGTGCGCGACGAGGGCGACGGGGATCAGGGCGGTGGTGATCCCGAACAGCTGCCACGCGAGATCCAGCCAGGGGCGACCGGGCGCGGCCGAGGCGTTGAGCGTGGCCGCCTGGTCCTTGAGGCCGCCCGGCTTGGTGACCGAGCCGACAAAGCTGATCAGGGCGGACACTCCGCTCGCGCCGAGCGACAGGCCCAGGACGAGCAGCGTCTCGTCACGGAGGATCCGTCGTGAGGGCCGCTCATGCGGAAAAGATTCGGCCATGGGGCCTGCCTCGCCCTGCACACCTGCCTCCAGTGAGTATTTCCGCCTCGTCCGCGACAGGGAGGGGCACCACCGTCATGGGACGTCACAGCTTGCCCGATCAGTATGGGCCGGGCGACGTCGACCCCCTCGACGCGACGGTGCGCAGGAGGCCAGGCACCCCCTGCGCACCGCTCCGCGCCGGTCGTCAGCCCAGCGGCACCGGCTCCAGCAGGCCGACCGGCCAGGTGTGGACGGGATCGCCGCGGTGCATGAGCTCGCGGTAGCGGCGGGTCGTGGCCGCCAGGGCCGCGTCCCTGGTCAGGCCCGCCTCCAGGGCCTTGTGGAAGGTGGCCGCCTGCCAGGACGCGCCGTTCGTCCGCCTGCGGCACCGCTCCTCGATGACGCCCAGATAGAAGTCGCGGTCGGCCCGCTCGACGCCCCACGCGTCCAGACCGACCTCGGCCAGCGGCAGCAGTTCGTCGCGTACGAGGCTCACCGCGTCGACCTCGGCCGTCCCGCCGTACCGGCCGCGCCGGGGCCAGCGCAGCCGCGCGTCGATGCCGTGCCTGCACGCCGCGTCGAAGTTGGCGGCGGCCGCTTCGAAGGGGAGCCGGGTCCACACGGGCCGTGACTCCTCGGCGAGGGCGCGGACGACGCCGTAGTAGAAGGCCGTGTTGGCGATGACGTCCGTGACGGTCGGGCCGGCGGGCAGGACGCGGTTCTCGACACGCAGGTGCGGGACGCCGTCGGCGACGCCGTAGACCGGCCGGTTCCAACGGTAGATGGTGCCGTTGTGCAGGACGAGTTCGGCGAGCGACGGTGTGCCGCCGGCGTCGATGACCTCGAGCGGGTCCTCGTCGTCACAGATCGGCAGAAGGGCCGGGAAGTACCGCAGGTTCTCCTGGAAGAGGTCGTACGCCGAGGTGATCCACCGCTCCCCGAACCAGGTGCGCGGCCGTACGCCCTGGGCCTGGAGCTCGGGCGGGCGGGTGTCGGTGGACTGCTGGAACAGCGGTGGGCGCGACTCCCGCCACAGCTCGCGTCCGAACAGGAACGGCGAGTTGGCACCCACGGCGACCTGTGCGGCGGCGACCGCCTGTGCGGCGTTCCAGACGTCGGCGAAGCGCCCCGGGGTGACCTGGAGGTGCAGCTGTACGGAGGTGCAGGCGGCCTCGGGGGCGATGGAGCCGGAGGTGCAGGTCAGGTGCTCCACGCCGTCGATGTCGAGCGTGAAGTCCTCGCCGCGGGCGGCCACGATCTGGTCGTTGAGGAGGGTGTAGCGGTCGACGGCGGAGAGGTTCGAGGAGACCAGGTCGTCCCGGTCGAGGGTCGGCAGAATGCCGATCATCACGATTCCCGCGTCGAGCTCGCCGGCTTTTCGGTCGGCATATGCCAGGGAGGTGCGGAGTTCCTCCGCGAGCTGGTCGAATACCCGGCCCTGGAGCGGGTGTGGGGCTATGTTCACTTCCAGGTTGAACATGGCGAGTTCTGTTTGGAAATCGCGGCTCGCGATCCGCTCCAGCACCTGCATGTTCAGCATTTTCGGCATGCCGTCGGCGCCGGTGAGGTTCAATTCGATCTCCAGCCCCATCAGGTTCCTGGGGCGGTCGAACCGCCTCTCCTCCAGCAGCCGCTCCAGGCCCGTCAGACACCGCCGCAGCTTCTCGCGGTAGTGCTGGCGATCGGACAGATCGAACCGACCTGCCACGACCTTCTCCCCCATCGAAGCTTCCCTCCTCGGATGGGCGGGCCGAGTTTACGGCCGCCGGTCTCCCGGGTCAGGTGGGATGATGCCCAGCGGAAGCGATCGATAACGTCCCGCTTCCACCCGGCGCCCGCTACTCTGTCGGACGTGACCGGCGGCACATTCACCAGGCATGCGGCACTCCGCAGTTGCGGACTCCTCACGAACTCGTGAAAAACGCCGACGAGAATTGGCCGTCCGCGCCCCGGGTATTTTTCGAGGTCATCGCCGTATGATCGGTCGGCACTCAGGATGATTCCCGCATATCACCGGCCGAATGAACCCTTGCCGGGTGCACCGATATCGGCTAGATGAAACATCGTCTGAACACTCGTCGTATAAACTCCGCAATCAAGGCAGAGGGTTGGCGCCCACGGTCCCTGGAGTCCTGCCGTCACGTCACGGCAGACCCCACTCACCCCCCTCGCGCTTCCCGACCCCGGCCCCCGCCTCTCTGACCTCCGTGAGCAGACAGCGCCGTCCGCCCCCGTCACGCCCTCGCGCCACCGGCTCTCCGAATGAGAGGCGACCCACCATGCCGCTGCATGTTCCCCCGGCTCCCGCGCCCGCACTTCGCTCCGTCCTCACCGCCCTCGGCTCGCCCACCGCGGTCAGTGAGGCCCGAACACCCTCCCTGCGCGCCGCGCAGGGGCCCGCCACACCCGAACTCCCGCTGCCCGTGCACGTCCTGGACGAGATCACCCCGGCAGGGGTGACCGCGACCCGGCTGGCCGGCTGGCGCTTCCTGATCCGCTGCGGGGAACGCGCGGTGGCCGCGGCCGAGACCCGGCTGACCCCGGACGGCTGGACCTTCTCGCACTTCTTCGAAGGACCCTACGTCGCGTCCACCGAACGGGCACTGCAGCAGGCCGAGACGATCGCCCAGTCCTACCAGCCGCGCCTGCTGTCGTTCCCCGGCCTCTACATGCTCACCCTGTGGCTGCACGGCGACTGCACCGCGGACGGCGCCGGCGGCCACCCCGCCGCGACGGACATCCTCGTGCCGCTGGCCCCGGCCCCGCCCGGCATCGCGGCCCACCTGCCGCTGCGGGTCGCCGAGCTGCTCCCGGTGCTGACCCACCGGGCGACATCGGCCCCGCTGCCGCCCCTGCCCCCGCTGCTGGGCTCCCCCGCCTGACAGCTCCCGGCGCGAGCGCCTCCGTACCCCGTCACCCGGTTTCCGGGCGGCGGGGTACGCCGCTGTCCGGCCACGGGACTAGGCTCGTATCGGACGACAGGAAATCGAGCGACGTAAATACGCAAGGGTGTCGCTCGCGCGAGCGACAATACGCTCGAACGAGCTCCTCAGGGCGTCCGGGTCACCCGGACTAGCCCCATCCGGCCACGCAGAACCACCCGAAGTGACAGTGGAGTTGGGATGAACCGCCGACGTGCCCGACGCGTCATCAACCTGTGAGAAAGCGGTGCCGCGAAATCCCTGCGGATTGACGCCCGTGGGGCAACACTGGGTTCCGACCGACTAATCACAACGGGGGGCGGCCATGAACGAAGTTTCACGCCGCGAAACAGACACGACAGCCACCACCGTCACGACATCCACTCCACCCGTCACAACAGAGCGAAAGATCCCCTCCATGTGCCAGCACCAGCCACCGTGCCCCTCAGCCGACTCCGCCGACCGGGAATCCGCCCGTCTCGTGGCGCACCACCCGGAGCAGGGATGGAGCCTGCTGTGCAACGGTGTTCTGCTCTTCGAGGACACCGGTGAGCTCCTGCCGGACGGCCAGATCATCGCCCCGCACCGTCCGCTGGGCACCGGCAAGGTGATGACCGCCGCGTGACGCCTGCCCGGCGTCGCACCACCGGGCGGAGTGACGAACGCCCGGCGTACTCCCAGGGGCCGGTCGCAGACCCTGACTGCGAGCCGGCCCCCACGTGTTTCGGGAGACGGTCACTCACCGTAGCCGGAGGCTACTTCAGCGCTTCCCGCAGCGCGAAGTACGCCGGCTTCGGCCGCAGCTGTTCGTCCCACGGCAGCGCCGCGCCCTCGCCCGGGAAGAACGCCGGGATCCAGCTGTACTTGTCCGTGTAGTCCCAGACGGTGATCCCCACGCACCGGCGCACCGCCAGACAGGCCCCGGTCATGTCCCGGTACCAGTCGGCCTGCTGGGCCAGCTTCTCCTCGGTCGCGGGCAGCTGCATGCGTACGTCGACCTCGGTGAGCGCGGTGTCGAGGCCGAGCCGCGAGAAGCGGCGCAGGTTGTCCTCCAGGGTGGTCGGATAGCCGTACTGGAGGGCCAGATGGGTCTGCAGGCCGAAGCCGTGCAGCGGCACGCCCTGTGACCTCAGCTCCTTGGCCAGCCTGTAGTAGGCGTCGCTCTTGGGGCCGATCGCCTCGACGTTGTAGTCGTTCAGGTACAGCCTGGCCTTCGGGTCGGCCTGGTGGGCCCAGCGCAGGGCGTCGGCGATGTAGCCGGGGCCGAGCGTCTTGTAGAAGACCGTCTCGCGGTACGTGCCGTCCTCGTTGAAGGCCTCGTTGACGACGTCCCAGGCGTAGATCTTGCCCCGGTAGTGCCGCACCTCGGTCTGGATGTGCTTCTTCAGTACGGCCCGCAGCTCGGGCGCCGTCCACTCGCGGCCGGTGAGCCAGCCGGGCAGCTGGCTGTGCCAGACGAGAGTGTGGCCGCGCACCTTCTGGTGGTGGGCGCGGGCGAGGTCCACGATCTCGTCGCCCTTGGAGAAGTCGAACACGCCCTGCTCGGGCTCGGTGGCGTACCACTTCATGCCGTTGCCCGGTGTGATCTGGTCGAACTCGCTGCCGAGGAGCGCCTTGTACGGCTCGTCGACGAGTTCGGGGTTGTCGGTCGCGCTGCCGAAGTAGCGGCCGTGGCGCTGGGCGAGGTCGGCGAGGGTGGGCGGCTCGTGCCGTGCCTGGGCGGGCGGTCCCGCGCCGATCCCTGCGGCGACCAGGAGCGCGGCGAGGGCGCCGACGAGTCTGAGACGGTTCTTGCGCATGGTGCGACTCCTCACGGTGCGGATGTGTGGGTAGCCGTACGTCCGCCTGCGCGTCACCCCTTGGTGGCGCCGGCGGTGAGGCCGCCGACGAGCTGGCGCTCGGCGACCGAGTAGAAGGCGAGTGCGGGGACCATGGCCAGCACCAGGTAGGCGAAGACGCGGGCGTAGTCCGCCGAGTACTGGCCCTGGAACTGCTGGACGCCGATCGGGATGGTCCACCAGGTGGAGTCGGTGAACACCAGCAGCGGCAGGAAGAAGTTGTTCCAGCTGGTGACGACGGCGAGGACCGAGACGGTGCCCAGCGCGGGCCGCGCCATGGGCAGCAGCACGCGCCAGAAGAACCCGAAGGAGCTGCACCCGTCGAGCGTGGCCGCCTCCTCCAGCTCCCCGGGGATGTCCCGGAAGAAGCCGCGCAGGATGATGATGGTCATCGGCAGTCCGAACGCGGCCTGCGGCAGGATCACGCCGAGCGGGTTGTCCAGCAGGTCCATGGAGCGCAGCAGCAGGAACAGGGGCAGGGCCGCCACCGCGAACGGGAACATCAGGCCCATCGTGAAGAGGGTGAACAGTCCCTCCCGGCCGCGGAAGGCGAACCGCGCGAAGGAGAACGCCGACAGCGCGGAGACCGCCACGACCAGCACGGTCGTACCGATCGCGATCAGCGTGCTGTTGCCGATCAGTCGCCAGAAGTCCCCCGAGCCGAGGATGTCCGTGTAGTTGCCGGTCACCCAGGACTCGGGCAGGCCGACCGGGTTGCGGGAGAGCTCGTCGGTGGACTTGAAGCCGGACAGCACGGCGTAGAGCAGCGGCACGACCATCACCGCGCCGACGAACACGAGGACCACGTGCAGCGGCAGGTTCCTCCTGCGCCGCCTGTCCGGCCTTGCCGTCACTTGCCGCCTCCCCGCATCGTCGTGGTGGCTCCCTGGAGGTCGCGGCGGAGCACGAACCGCTGGTAGGCGAGGGCGAAGACGAGGCTGATGCCGAACATGGCCACGCTGATCGCGCTGGCGTAGCCGACCTGGTAACGCTTGAAGCCGTACTGGAACAGGGTCACGGCCATCGTCTCGGAGTGGTGGTCGGGTCCGCCCGCGGTGGTCACCCAGACCAGGTCGAAGAGCTGGATCGACCCGATGACGGACAGGAACACGCTGATCCGCAGCGTGGGCGCGAGGAGCGGCAGGGTGACGTTGCGGAAGCGCTGCCAGGCGCTCGCGCCGTCGATGAGCGCGGCCTCGGTCAACTCCCGGGGGATGGACTGGAGTCCGGCCAGATAGAGCATCATGTGGAAGCCGAAGTACTTCCACGTCATGACCAGGAACAGCGTGGCCATCACGGTGGAGGGGTCGGCGAACCACTCGCCGCCGAGCCCGTCGAGGCCGACGCCGCCGAGGATCTGGTCGGCGAGGCCGTCGTCGGGGGCGAAGATCATGCCGAACAGGACGCCGGTGATCGCCTCGGACAGGACGTACGGGCCGAAGAACAGCATCCGGTAGAGCGCCCGGCCGCGCAGCCTCTGGTTGAGGAGTACGGCCATGGCGAGCGCGAACGGCAGCTGGATCGCCAGGGACAGCACGACCAGGACCAGGCAGCGCCACAGGTCGCCGAGGAAGACGGGGTCGTCGAGGAGGCGGGTGAAGTTGTCGGCGCCGATGTAGTCGGACGGCATGCCGAAGCCGCCCCAGCGGAAGAAGGCCGCGTACAGGGCGAACAGCATCGGCAGCAGAACCAGGACGAGGAAGAGCACCAGCGCGGGCACCTGGAAGCCGACCGCGGTGAGCCAGTGCAGCAGTCGGCGCCGGGCCCGCCCCCGGGCCGCGCCGGCCGTCGGGGGCGGGCGGTCGACGCCGGGGCCGGGCTGCTTGTCGGCGGACGGCAGGAACGTGGAGGTCATCGCCGGCTACTGCTCTTCCTTCGCGGTCTGCGTGATCGACTCGGCGACCTGCTGCGGCGACTTGGAGCCGGCGATGAGCCCGGCGACGCTGTCGTTGACCTCCTGGCCGACGGCGGGCGCGTAGGCCTGGTCGAGGTAGAGCTGGAAGCCGGTGGTGGCCTTCAACTGGGCCTGTACGGCCTTGATGTTGGGGTCGGTGATGGCGCTCTCGGCGGCGGGGACGACCGGGAGGACGCCGGTCTTCTTGACCAGTTCCACGTCGGTCGCCTCGGAGGCGAAGAACTTCAGGAAGTCGACGGCGGCCTGCGGGGCCCCGCTGCGCAGGGCGTGTCCGCCGCCTCCGCCGAACACCTCGGTGATCGTGCCCTTGCCGCCGTCGACCGCGGGGAACGGGAAGAACCCGAGGTCGTCGCCGAGGCCCTTGCCGGCGTCGGCCTGCACGACCGGGGCCCACTGGCCCATGAGTTCCATCGCCGCCTTGCCGTTGCCGACGGTCGCGGCCTGCCCGGTGGGGCTGGAGTAGGCGGCGCCGAGGAAGCCCTTCTGGAACGGCTGGAGGTCGACCAGCTCCTGGAGGTGCTGTCCGGCCTGGACGAACGGGTCGCCGGTGAAGTCCTTGTCGTCGTACGCCTTCTGGAGGGCGGAGGCGCCCGCGGTGCGCATCGAGAGGTAGGCCCAGTAGTACATGCCGGGCCACTTCTCCTTGCCGGCGAGGGCGAGCGGGGTGGTGCCCTTCGCCTTCAGCTTCCGTACGGCGTCGAGGAACGCGCTCCAGGTGGCCGGCGGCTCGGCTATGCCCGCGTCCTTGAAGAGCGCCTTGTTGTACCAGAAGCCGATCATGCCGATGTCGAACGGGATGCCGTACACCTTGTCGTCGAGGAGGTACGGCTCCTTGGCGACCGGCAGCAGTCCCTCGGCGAAGTCCTTGGTGCGGTCGGTGAGGTCCTCGACGAGGCCGGCCTCGACCTGCTGTTTCAGGACGCCGCCGCCCCAGGTGTGGAAGATGTCGGGGAGCTTCCCGGAGGCGGTCAGGGCCGTCATCTTCGATTTGTAGGCGTCGTTCTCCAGCTGGACGATCTTCACCTTGACCTTGGGGTTCTGGGCCTCGAACTTCTTGGCCAGCGCCGCCCAGACGCTCTTCGTCGGCTCGGTCGTGGAGATGTTCCACCACTCGATGGTGGTCGTGCCGTCCGACGACGCTCCCTCCGAGTCGCCACCGCAACCGCTCAGCGCCGTCATGCCCACACCGGCCGCGGCGGAGACCGCCAGGAAGCCTCTGCGGGACAGTCCCGGGTCGCCCATCATGCGCTCCTCGAAAGTTTCGATCCTGATCCAGAAAGCTGCGTTGCTGCCGCACCCTAGAGACAGCTTTCAAACGGTGGCAACCCCTTGGACAGGGTGAATCTTTCGCTGATCGTCAATACGGAGTCAGCCGTCGAGGCAGAACGAAACATTCGATCCAGCTGGCGAACCTTACGCGGCCCTCTAAACACCTACGTCGCGGCTGCGGATGTCCTCCAGGGACTCGCGGCGGACCAGCAGCCGGGCCCGGCCGTCGTTCACGGCGACCACGGGTGGGCGGCCGACCAGGTTGTAACCGGAGGCCATGGACAGGTGGTAGGCGCCGGCGGCCGGGACGGCCAGCAGGTCCCCGGGCCTGATGTCGCCGGGCAGTTCGACGTCGTCGGCGAGGATGTCACCGGCCTCGCAGTGCCGGCCCACCACGGTCACCCGGGCCGGGGCCGCGGTGCTGTGCCGGCCCACCAGCCGGGGCGCGTAGCGGACCCCGTACAGCGCGGGCCGGGGGTTGTCGCCCATGCCGCCGTCGACGGCCACGTACGTGTGCGGGCCGGTGCGCTTGACGGCGAGGGCGCGGTACAGCGCGACGCCTGCCGGGCCGACGACGGCCCGCCCGGGCTCGATGACGAGGCGGGGCACGGCGAGCCCGGCCGCCGTGCACGCCTCGGCCAGCTCCGCACGCACCTTGCGGGCGAGGGCGGTGAGGTCCAGGGCCGGTTCGCCGGGGCGGTAGGCGATGCCGTGGCCGCCGCCCAGGTCCAGTTCGGGCAGGGCAAGACCGTGCCGTTCGTGCAGCCGCGCCATGAGGCCGACCATGCGCCGCACGGCCGCGATGTAGGGCTTGACGCCGGTGATCTGGGAGCCCAAGTGGCAGTGCAGACCGGTCAGTCGGAGCTGCGGCTGGTCCAGGATCCGGGCGATGGCGTGCTGGGCGTACCCGTCCCTGATGGACAGCCCGAACTTCTGGTCCTCGGTACCGGTCCGGATCTTGTCGTGACCGCCGGCACTGATACCGGGCACGACGCGGACCATCACCTTCTGGTGGCCGTCCGGCCCGACCGCGGCGGCCAGCCGGGCGATCTCCGACGGGCTGTCGATGACGACCCGCCCGACCCCGAGGCGCAGCGCGATCTCCAGGTCGCGCGGCGACTTGGCGTTGCCGTGCAGCACGATCCGCTCCGGCGGGAACCCGGTGGTGACCGCGAGCTCCAGCTCACCGGCCGAGCAGACATCGAGACCGAGGCCCTCCTCGGCCACCCAGTGGGCCATCGCCCGGCACAGGAAGGCCTTGGCGGCGTAGAGGACGTCGGCCTCTGGGAAGGCGTGGCGGTAGGTGCGGCAGCGTTCGCGCACCTCGCCCTCGTCGAGCACGTAGGCGGGCGTACCGAAGCGGTCGGCGACCTCGGCCAGCGGCACCCCGCCGACGGTGAGTTCGCCCGGCCGGGGCTCGGCGGCCGAGGCGGGCCACACCGAGAGCGCGTCGGCCGAGGCGGTGACGGCGGGGTCGTGAAGGGTGGTCATCGGGGGTCCCCCTGCAGCGTGAACCGCCGTGCCGGTGGCCGCTGTCGCACGGGCTCGGCGTCGGCCGGCGTGGTGGGGGCCGGGGCGGGCGCGTGGAACTGGGGGTCCACCGTGACCGTGGTGACGCCGAGGGGCGCGGTCAAGGCGCGCAGGGCCGGCTCGGCGAGCCGGATCCAGGGCTGGTCGGGGCCGAGTGTCGCGGTCAGCCGCCGCAGCGAGGTGAACCCCACGGCCGTACGGTCGCCGAGGGGCGTGCGGAACAGGCGGGCCGCGCAGGCGGCGGGTCCCGGCCGGACCGGAACGTACAGGGGGCCGGCCGGGAACCGATCAGAGGGCTCGGGGTCCTCGTCGGACAGGATGTCTGCCATGGGGTGCCTCCGTGAGGGACGGGCGAGTGCCTTGACAGCCCCGGACGCGGGGAGGCGGACCGGGGCTCGTCACCGACGCTATGCCCGGTGCGGCGGGGTCCCCCATGCCCCATGACGCGATGCTGACGGAGTTCGGTCGGACGTTGACGGGATGCTGACGGTGCGGAGCGCCGGCGTCCCTGAAGCGACCGACCGGACCACTGCCGAGCCGCTACGAAGCGACCGCGGCCGGCGTCTCCGGCTCCCCCGGGTTCCGCCCCCGCGCCATCCGCAGGCTCAGCACCATGGTGAGCCCACCGCCGGGTGTGTCCTCGGCGTTGATCGTGCCGCCCATGGCCTCGGCGAAGCCGCGGGCGACGGCGAGGCCGAGGCCGACTCCGGCGCCGCGCGGAGCGTCGCCGTAGCGCTGGAAGGGCTCGAAGATGCGTTCCTTGGCGTCGTCGGGGACGCCCGGCCCGCGGTCGACCACCCGCACCTCGACGCGGTCGGCGAGGGCGCTGGCGGCAACCAGTACCGGCTCGTCCTGGCGGCTGTACTTGACGGCGTTCTCCACGACGTTGGCGACGACGCGCTCCAGCAGGCCCTTGTCCACGGAGACCATGGGCAGGGTCTCGGGGATGTCCAGGTCCACGCTGTCCTCCGGGACTCCGCCGAGGGCCATGGGCACCACCTCGTCGAGGTCGATCTCGCGGATCAGCGTCGTGACCGTGCCGGTCTGCAGGCGGGACATGTCCAGCAGGTTGCCGACCAGGTGGTCGAGGCGGTCGGCACCCTCCTCGATCGCCTCCAGCAGCTCCGCCCGGTCCTCCTCGGACCACTCGACGTCGTCCGAACGCAGCGAGGAGACCGACGCCTTGATCCCGGCGAGCGGGGTGCGCAGATCGTGGCTGACGGCGGCCAGCAGCGCCGTACGGATCCGGTTGCCCTCGGCCAGTTCCCTGGCCCGGCCGGCCTCGTGCCGCAGCCGCCTGCGGTCCAGGACGACGACGGCCTGGGCGGCGAAGGCGGCGAGCACCCGCCGGTCCTCGGCGGGCAGGACACGACCGGTCAGCGCGAGGGCCATGTGGTCGCCGACCGGCATGTCGGCGTCCGCCTCCTCGGGGCTCCGGCAGGGGCGGGGGCCCACGCTGCCCGCGCAGGTCCAGGGGGCCACGTCGCTCTCCCGCTCCAGCAGCGCCACCGACACCATGCCGAAGGTCTCGCGGACGCGTTCGAGCAGCTCCTCCAGGCTGGTCTCGCCGCGCAGCACGTTCCCGGCGAGGAAGGAGAGGATCTCCGACTCGGCCCGCAGCCGGGCGGCCTGGTGGGTGCGGCGGGCGGCGAGGTCGACCACGGAGGCCACCGCCACCGCCACTCCGACGAAGATCGCGATGGCGACGATGTTCTTCGGGTCGGCGATGGTCAGCGTGTGGACGGGCGGGGTGAAGTACCAGTTCAGCAGCAGCGAGCCCACCACCGCCGACGCCAGTGCCGGCAGCAGGCCGCCGAGGAGCGCCGCCGCGACGGTCAGTGTCAGGTACAGCAACATGTCGTTGGCGAGGCCGACTTCGGGGGCGACATGCGTCAGCAGCAGGGTGAGCAGGACCGGCCCGAGCACGCCGACGAGCCAGCCCCGCACGGTCCGGGACCGGCCGAGGCGCGCTCCCCGGGCCACGGGCAGTCCGCGCCCTTTGCCCGCCTCGTCGTGGGTGATCAGGTGGACGTCGAGGTCGGGGCCGGAGTCCCGGGCGACCGTGGCGCCGACGCCGGGTCCGAGGACGTACTGCCAGCTCTTGCGGCGGGAGACGCCGAGGACGATCTGGGTGGCGTTCACTCCGCGCGCGAAGTCGAGCAGCGCCTTGGGGACGTCGTCGCCGACGACGTGGTGGAAGGTGCCGCCGAGGTCCTCCACCAGCTCGCGCTGCACGGCCAGTTCCTTCGGTGACGACGACGTCAGCCCGTCGCTGCGGGCGATGTAGACGGCCAGCACCTCGCCGCCGGCACCCTTCTCCGCCAGCCGCGCGGCCCTGCGGATCAGCGTCCGCCCTTCCGGGCCGCCGGTGAGCCCGACGACGATCCGCTCCCTGGACCCCCATATCGTGGAGACCTCGTGCTCGCTACGGTAGGCGTTGAGGTACTCGTCGACCCGGTCGGCCACCCAGAGCAGGGCCAGTTCGCGCAGCGCGGTGAGGTTGCCGGGGCGGAAGTAGTTGGAGAGGGCGGCGTCGACCTTGTCGGGCCGGTAGATGTTGCCGTGGGCCATGCGCCGCCGCAGGGCCTGGGGCGACATGTCGACCAGCTCTATCTGGTCGGCCCGGCGGACCATCTCATCGGGCACGGTCTCCTGCTGCCGGACGCCGGTGATCGACTCCACGACGTCGCCGAGGGACTCCAGGTGCTGGATGTTGACGGTCGATATGACGTCGATCCCGGCCGCCAGCAGCTCCTCCACGTCCTGCCAGCGCTTGGCGTTGCGCGAGCCCGGGACGTTGGAGTGGGCCAGCTCGTCCACGAGCGCCACCCGGGGGCGCCGGGCCAGCACGGCGTCGATGTCCATCTCCGTGAAGGAGGTGTCCCGGTACTCCAGTTCCCGGCGCGGGGTCTGCTCCAGGCCGTGCAGCATGACTTCGGTGCGCGGCCGGCCGTGGTGCTCCACGTAGGCGACCACGCAGTCCGTACCGCGTTCGACGCGCCGGTGCGCCTCGGACAGCATCGCGTACGTCTTGCCGACGCCCGGTGCCGCACCGAGGTAGATCCGAAGCTTGCCGCGTGCCATGTTCACCCTTCGAAGCGGTAACCCGTGCCGGGTTCGGTGATGAGATGGCGGGGGTGTGCGGGGTCCGCCTCGAGTCTTCTGCGCAGTTGGGCCATGTGGACGCGCGGGACCCTCTTGGCCGGCAGGTCGATGGTGAACCCGGCCGTCTCCACGTGCGGCGTCCCCGGGGCCGGGGACGTGACCTCGGTACGGCGGACGGCGGCCCGCAGCCGGGCCATGAGTTCGCCCATGCTGTAGGGCTTGGTGACGTAGTCGTCGGCGCCCGCGTCGAGTGCGGCCACCTTCTCGGCGGAGGCCCGCCGGGCCGACAGCACCAGGATCGGCATCGGGGACCAGCCGCGCAGCGCCCTGATGACGTCGAGCCCGTCCATGTCGGGCAGGCCGAGGTCGAGCATGACGACGTCCGGCTGACGCGCGGCCGCCAGCCGGAGGGCCGTGGTGCCGTCGGGCGCCGCGTCCACTCCGTACCGGCGTGCCTGCATGGTGATCGCGAGTGCCCGTACCAGCCGGGGATCGTCCTCCACGACCAGCACCCGGGTCATCGGTCAGTCGCCCTCGGTCAGTGCCCTGAGCGCGACGTTGAGTTCGAGGACGTTCACGCGCGGCTCCCCGATGAAGCCGAGGGCGCGTCCGTCGGTGTGCTGCTCGACCAGCCTGCGTACCTGGGCGACGGTGAGGCCGTTCCGCTCGGCGACCCGGTGGACCTGGAGATCGGCGTACCGCGGCGAGATGTCGGGGTCGAGTCCGGAGCCGGAGGACGTCACCGCGTCGGCGGGCACGTCGGCCGGTCGGACCTTGTGGTCGGCGGTGGAGTTGTCCTTGACGACCTTGGCCTTCGCCTCCTTCACCCACTTGATCAGCTCGGGGTTGTCACCGGAGCGGTTCGTGGCGCCGGAGAGGATCAGCCGGTACTGGGTGTTGACCGAGTTCACCCCCAGTCCGTTCGCGGGGCGGGGCTGGAAGTAGTCCAGGCTGTAGCCCTGTTGACCGATCAGCGACGAACCGACGACCTTGCCGTCCGCCTTGATCTCCGAGCCGTTCGCCTTGTTGTGGAAGAGGGCTTGGGCCACGCCTGTGACGGCCAGCGGATAGAGCACGCCGGTGAGCACGGTCAACACCAGCAGCGCCCGCAGGCCCGCGGCCAGCAACCGACCGGTGTTCACAACGGAGTTGTTCATGATGGTGGTTCACCACGCTTCTGAAGAATTACAGGCCGGGGATGAGAGAGATGAGCAGGTCGATGAGCTTGATGCCGATGAAGGGCGCGACCAGTCCGCCCAGCCCGTAGACGGTGAGGTTCCGGCGCAGCATGCGGTCCGCGCTGACCGGCCGGTACCGCACGCCCTTCAGGGACAGCGGCACCAGCGCGACGATGATCAGCGCGTTGAAGACGACCGCCGACAGGATCGCGGAGTCCGGCGAGGACAGGCCCATGATGTTGAGCTTGTCCAGGCCGGGGTGGACGGCCGCGAACAGCGCCGGGATGATCGCGAAGTACTTGGCGACGTCGTTGGCGATCGAGAACGTCGTCAGCGCACCGCGCGTGATCAGCAGCTGCTTGCCGATCTCCACGATCTCGATGAGCTTGGTCGGGTCGGAGTCGAGGTCGACCATGTTGCCGGCCTCCTTGGCGGCCGACGTGCCGGTGTTCATCGCCACCCCGACGTCGGCCTGCGCGAGGGCCGGCGCGTCGTTCGTGCCGTCCCCGGTCATCGCGACCAGCTTGCCGCCGGCCTGCTCCCGCTTGATCAGCGCCATCTTGTCCTCGGGGGTCGCCTCCGCGAGGAAGTCGTCGACGCCCGCCTCCTCGGCGATGGCCTTGGCGGTCAGCGGGTTGTCGCCCGTGATCATGACGGTCTTGATGCCCATCCGGCGCAGTTCCTCGAACCGCTCCCGCATGCCGTCCTTGACGACGTCCTTGAGGTGGATGACGCCCAGCACCCGCGCTCCGTCGGCGTCCTCGACCGCGACGAGCAGCGGGGTACCGCCGGCCTCGGCGATGCGGTCGGCGAGCCGGTCCGCGTCCTCGGCGACCGTGCCGCCCTGCTCCCGCACGCAGGCGACGACGGAACCGGCGGCGCCCTTGCGGATCTTGCGCCCGTCGACGTCCACGCCGGACATCCGGGTCTGGGCGGTGAAGGCGATCCACTCGGCGCCGGTCAACTCGCCCTGGTGGCGCTCGCGCAGGCCGTACTTCTCCTTCGCCAGTACGACGACGGAACGGCCCTCGGGCGTCTCGTCGGCCAGCGACGACAGCTGCGCGGCGTCCGCGACCTCGGCCTCCGTGGTCCCGTTCACCGGCACGAACTCGGCCGCCCGGCGGTTGCCGAGCGTGATGGTGCCGGTCTTGTCGAGCAGCAGCGTGGAGACGTCGCCGGCGGCCTCGACGGCCCGGCCGGACATGGCGAGGACGTTGCGCTGGACCAGCCGGTCCATGCCCGCGATGCCGATCGCGGAGAGCAGCGCGCCGATGGTCGTGGGAATCAGGCAGACCAGCAGGGCGACCAGCACGACCATCGTCAGCTTGGTGCCCGCGTAGGCCGCGAGCGGCGGCAGCGTGGCACAGGCGAGCAGGAAGACGATGGTCAGGGACGCGAGCAGGATGTTCAGCGCGACCTCGTTGGGCGTCTTCTGCCGGGCCGCGCCCTCGACGAGGTTGATCATCCGGTCGATGAAGGTCTCGCCGGGCTTCGTCGTGATCTTGATGACGATCCGGTCGGAGAGGACCTTCGTGCCGCCGGTGACGGCCGAGCGGTCGCCGCCGGACTCCCGGATGACGGGCGCCGACTCACCGGTGATCGCCGACTCGTCGACGGACGCGACCCCCTCGACGACGTCGCCGTCGCCGGGGATGACGTCGCCCGCCTCGCAGACGACCAGGTCGCCGATCCGCAACTCGGTGCCGGGCACGCGCTCTTCGGCCGACCCGTCGAGCCGCCTGGCCACGGTGTCGGTCTTGGCCTTGCGCAGCGTGTCGGCCTGGGCCTTGCCGCGGCCCTCGGCGACGGCCTCCGCCAGGTTGGCGAAGACCACGGTCAGCCACAGCCAGACACTGATCGTCCAGCCGAACCAGTCATCCGGGTCCGTGAAGGAGAAGACCGTCGTCAGTACCGACCCGATCCACACCACGAACATCACGGGCGACTTGACCATCACCCGCGGATCGAGCTTGCGGAAGGCGGCCGGCAATGACCTGCCCAGCTGCTTCGGTTCGAAGAGACCCGCGCCGACACGGCCTTCGGGGGACTTGTGCCCGGTCGGTACGTCGCTGTGCGGCGCCCGGGTCGGAGTGGCTGTGGACATGGAGTCCTCGTGATTCGTTACGTCGGTGCTCATCACGCCAGCCCTTCGGCCAGCGGACCCAGCGCCAGGGCGGGGAAGTACGTCAGACCGGTGACGACGATGATCGTGCCGACCAGCAGACCCGCGTACAGGGGCTTGTCGGTGCGCAGGGTGCCCGCGGTGGCCGGAACCGGTCGCTGCTCGGCGAGCGAGCCGGCCAGCGCCAGCACGAACACCATCGGCAGGAAGCGGCCGAACAGCATGCACAGGCCGAGCGTGCTGTTGAACCACTGCGTGTCCGCGTTCAGCCCGGCGAAGGCCGAGCCGTTGTTGTTGGAGGCCGACGTATAGGCGTAGAGGATCTCGGAGAACCCGTGCGCCCCCCGCTGTTGGTCATGGAGTTCGCCGGGGTCGGCAGGGCCATCGCGAGCGCGGTGAAGACGAGCACCAGCGCCGGGGTCACCAGGATGTAGCAGGCCGCGAGCTTGATCTCGCGGGAGCCGATCTTCTTGCCCAGGTACTCGGTCGTACGGCCGACCATGAGACCGGCGATGAACACCGCGATGACCGCCATGATCAGCATGCCGTAGAGGCCGGAGCCGGTACCGCCGGGCGCGATCTCGCCCAGCATCATCCCGAGCATGGCGACGCCGCCGCCGAGACCCGTGAACGACGAGTGGAAGGCGTCCACCGCACCGGTCGAGGTGAGCGTGGTCGAGGTCGCGAAGATCGAGGAGGCACCGACGCCGAAACGCACCTCCTTGCCCTCGTACGCCCCGCCCGCGAGGTCGAACGCCGGGCCGTGGTGGGCGAACTCGGCCCACATCATCAGGGCGGTGAAGCCGATCCAGATGGTGGCCATCGTCGCGAGGATCGCGTAGCCCTGCCTGACCGAGCCGACCATGAGGCCGAAGGTGCGGGTCAGGGCGAACGGGATCACGAGGATCAGGAAGATCTCGAAGAGGTTGGAGAACGGGGTGGGGTTCTCGAAGGGGTGGGCGCTGTTGGCGTTGAAGTAGCCGCCGCCGTTGGTGCCGAGCTCCTTGATCGCCTCCTGCGAGGCGACCGCGCCGCCGTTCCACTGCTGTAGGCCGCCCATGAACTGCCCGACCTCGTGGATGCCGGAAAAGTTCTGGATCGCACCGCAGGCGACGAGCACGACCGCGGCGACGGCCGCCAGCGGCACGAGAACGCGGACGACACCCCGCACCAGGTCGGCCCAGAAGTTGCCGAGTTCACCGGTACGCGAGCGGGCGAACCCGCGCACGAGGGCCACCGCGACGGCGATGCCGACGGCAGCCGACACGAAGTTCTGCACGGCGAGGCCGGCCGTCTGCACGACGTGGCCCATGGCCTGCTCGCCGGAGTACGACTGCCAGTTGGTGTTGGTGACGAACGAGACGGCGGTGTTGAACGCCTGGTCCGGGTCGATGGACCGGAAGCCGAGCGAACCGGGCAGGACGGCCTGGAGCCGCTGCAACAGGTAGAGGAACAGCACGCCGACGACGGAGAAGGCGAGAACGCCCGCGCAGATAGGCGGGCCAGCGCATCTCGGTGTCGGGGTCGGCTCCGATGCCCTTGTAGATCCACCTCTCGACGCGCCAGTGCCGGTCGGCGGAGTAGACCCTGGCCATGTAGGTGCCCAGGGGTGTGTAGGGGAGGGCCAGCGCGCCGATCAGGGCGAGCAACTGGAGGACGCCTGCGGTTACGGGACCCATGGCTGTGCTCAGAACCTCTCCGGGAAGATCAGGGCGAGGACGAGATAGCCCAGCAGGGCGACGGCCACGACGAGGCCGACGACGTTCTCGGCGGTCACAGCTTGGTCACCCCCTTGGCGACGACAGCCACCAGCGCGAAGCACGCGATCGTGACGACGCCGAAGGCCAGATCGGCCATCGTGGACTCCTGGAGTGGGGTTCGGTTCGGACAGCGACGTCTAGAGGAAACAGCTCGTACGGCCGGATTCGGCCGCCGTTGACGGGTCCCTTACGGCGCTCTGCGCGGCCTTGACGGGACTCATACGCGGCACGGGTCACGCGGACCCGGTGGGAGCGAGTCGGGTGGGAGCGGGTCGGTCGGCGGCGCCTGTCAGGGCGGGCGGAACCGCAGTCGGCAGATCACCGCGTCGGTCTCTCGCCGAACGGCGTGCGCGACGACGGCGCCCCACTGGTTCCGCGGAAGCCGCCCCCGCCTGCGCTCCGTCTCGGTGATCAGCACGGTGACCCGGGAGGCCGGCTCCGAGGCCGTGACGGCCTCGGAGGCCGTGACGGCACGGACGTGGGCGGCGACGGGCCGGCCCGGACCGCGCCGCTCACAAGTCAGCCGGACCAGCGGCACCCCGGGTCCCACTCGGCCCCGGAGATCACCTCGGGCCCGTAGGCCACCGACGCCCTGGCGCCGAGGGACAGGGCGGCGAGGCCGGTGACGGCGGTGAGCCGATGCCGTTCGCCGGACGCCGACGCCGGCGGCTCCTCGGCGGCGAGGGACCCCCCGGGGCTCGGTGGTCAGGCCGGACAGGGAATGCGGGCTCCTCCGTACGACGAGCGGGCACCGCGAGACGGCCGGGCGTGCCGCACCCGGGCTCTGTCCGGATCCCGCCGCTCCCCGCCCCTCCTCGCGCGTTCATCGCCCGCCAACCGGCCGACCTTGACGCCGCGTTGACGCGCGTCCCGCGCGCGCCTGCGATCACCCCCGGTCGGCCCCGCCGCACAAGCCCCCTCCCGCCAAGCGGCGCACACGCGATCACGCTGCGTACCCACCCCGCGCGGGCAGGCCGTCCACCCGTCCCCCCACACAGCCCAGCCAGGCCCGACGGGCCCAGCCACCCCCCGACCAGCACCGAACCGCGCATCTCATATAGCGCCCGCCGCGGACATGCCGAGTCTTAACGGAAGCTTGACGCCCGCAGCGCCCCGATCCGTGGGCCCGTGCGTCACTCTCTGCTTACGCTGGTGCCGCCGTCCGCGTGATGGCCGGAACCACGCGCCGACCCGCACATCAGGAGCACGCCGATGGCCACGACCGAACACCCCCCGCCCAGTCGCCTGCGCGCCTGGATGCTGGAGGGCCTGTCCGACATGGGCAAGGACCACGGCCACGAGGAACAGCAGACCGAGACCGAGGCTGAGCAGGAGCACAAGGGCCAGCCCTGGTACCGCGTCATGTGCCTCACCGGCGTCGACTACTTCTCGACCCTCGGCTACCAGCCGGGCATCGCGGCCCTCGCGGCCGGCCTGCTGTCCCCCATCGCCACGATCGTCCTCGTGATCGTCACCCTGGCCGGAGCCCTGCCCGTGTACCGGCGCGTGGCCGAGGAGAGCCCGCACGGCCAGGGCTCGATCGCGATGCTGGAGCGGCTGCTGACCTTCTGGAAGGGCAAGCTCTTCGTCCTGACCCTGCTCGGTTTCGCCGCCACCGACTTCCTGATCACCATCACCCTGTCGGCGGCCGACGCCTCGACACACCTGGTCGAGAACCCGCATCTGAACAGCGCCCTGCACGACAAGCAGATGCTGATCACCCTGATCCTGGTGGCCCTGCTCGGCGCGGTCTTCCTCAAGGGCTTCCTGGAGGCGATCGGCGTCGCCGTGGCCCTGGTCGGCGCCTACCTCGCGCTGAACGCCGTCGTGGTGGCCGTCGGCCTGTACCACGTCGTCACCGAGGGCCACGTCGTCACCGACTGGTCCAACGCCCTCACGGCCGAGCACGGCAACGTCTTCGTCATGATCGGCGTGGCCCTGATCGTCTTCCCCAAACTCGCGCTCGGCCTGTCCGGCTTCGAGACCGGCGTCGCGGTGATGCCGCACGTCAAGGGCGACCCGGGCGAGACCGAGGAGAACCCTCGGGGCCGGATCCGGGACACGAAGAAGCTGCTCACCACCGCCGCACTGATCATGAGCTGCTTCCTGATCGCGACGAGCTTCATCACCACGCTGCTGATACCGGAGAAGGAGTTCGAGTCGGGCGGACAGGCCAACGGCCGCGCGCTGGCGTTCCTGGCGCACGAGTACCTCGGTGGCGCCTTCGGCACGATCTACGACGTCTCGACGATCGCCATCCTGTGGTTCGCCGGTGCCTCCGCCATGGCCGGCCTGCTCAACCTGATGCCGCGCTATCTGCCCCGCTACGGCATGGCCCCGCACTGGGCGCGGGCCGTCCGCCCGATGGTCATCGTCTTCACCCTGGTCGCCTTCCTGGTCACCTGGATCTTCGACGCCGACGTCGACGCCCAGGGCGGCGCCTACGCCACCGGCGTGCTGGTCCTCATCAGCTCCGCCGCCATCGCCGTGACCATCGCGGCCCGCGAGGCCGGCCAGCGGAAGTGGTTCATCGGCTTCGCGGTCATCTCGGCGGTGTTCCTCTACACCACCGTCGTCAACGTCATCGAACGCCCCGACGGCGTGAAGATCGGCGCCTGCTTCATCGCCGGCATCATCCTGGTCTCCCTCCTGTCCAGGCTGGCCCGGGCCTTCGAGCTCCGCGTGACCGACGTGACGCTCGACGGCATGGCGGAACGTTTCGTCAGAGATATGGCCAGCCGGAGGATCCGCCTCATCGCCAATGAGCCCGACCGGCGGGACAAGGCCGAGTACCGCGACAAGATCGAGCAGATCCGGGCCGACAACGACATCCCGGACCAGGAGGACTTCGTCTTCGTCGAGGTGACTGTCACCGACCCGTCCGAGTTCGAGGCGGGCCTGACCGTACGCGGCGAGGTCCTGCACAACCGCTACCGCGTCCTGACCCTGGAGTCCTCCTCCATCCCCAACGCCCTGGCCGCCCTCCTCCTCCACGTCCGCGACACCACCGACCGGATACCCCACATCTACTTCGAGTGGACCGAGGGCAACCCCTTCACCAACTTCCTGCGCTTCTTCCTCTTCGGCCAGGGCGAGGTCGCCCCAGTCACCCGAGAGGTGCTGCGCGAGGCCGAGCCGGACCGGGACCGCCGACCCCGCGTCCACACCGGCTGAAACGGGCGCGCCCATCAGGATCGCGTCAAGGTTGCGCCGTAAGGCGTCAGAGCACCGCAGGCACGGGGTCGTTCGGGCGCCCGCACCCCTACCGTCGGCACTGTGCAGGGATACGGACCGCGTCCGACCCCGACCGGCGACCGGCACTGGCGTGGCAGTGCCCGGTTCGCCCTGGGCTGCGCCCTGCTCTTCCTCGGCATGACCCTCCTGGTCGACCTGGACGGCGAGACCCTCACCCCCGCCCGCACCCTCCTCTGGCTGGCCCTGACCGCCCTGCTCTTCACGATCCTCTTCCCCCAGCGCGTCACCGCCGGCCCCGGCTGGCTCGAGGTCCGCGGCCTCCTACGCCGCCAGACCGTACGCACCGACGAACTCGTCGCCGTACGCCGGCACGGCCGCGTCACCGCCCTCCTCACCCTCCGCGACACAGACGGCTACCGCCTCGACCTGGACCCCCGCGTCCTCATCGCCAACCCCCTCCTCTGGCACGAACTCGACACCGGAGTCCGCCGCTCCCGTGAACGCGGCACCCTCCTCGAAGGCACCGACGTACTGGAACAACTGGCCCACCAGATCGACGACGCAACAACCCAGGCCATCCTCAAAGCATCAGGCTTCTCCTGACCCACCCCCCGGGCGCTCCCCCAATCCGCCCACGACCAGCCCACCCAACGCTCAACAACGAACCGAGGCTCCTCTCACAGTCGCCCCAGGCACCCCAGCCCGCCCGGCACCCCCCATCCCGTCCGGCGTTTGAGGACGAGGCCCGAAGGGCCGACAGCGGGGTCGAAGGGGCGGAGCCCCTTCAAGGGATGGGACGGGTAGGGGCGGCGGGGGCGAGAAACCGCCCGTAGCAACCGACCAGCAGCCACCGCGCACCCGAGCCCCCCTCCCCCACCACCCCCGCCGTCGGCGAGGCACCCCCATGCCCCTGAGCATCCGCAACCAACTCCCCGGCACCATCACAGCCATCGCGTAGACGGCACAGCCCTGACCGCAGCCATCACCACCGACGCCACCACAGACCTCGCCCTGCCCCCCGAAATGCCCGTCACCGCACTGATCAAGGCAAGAGAGGTGGCACCGACAACAACATGAACCACAAAAGGGCCCCGCCCCGGCCAACCACGACCGGGACGGAGCCCCTCACACCTACCCCCACAGCGCACCTGCCCCGCAGGCGCACCTACCCTGAGGCGCTACAAGCCCGCAAGCACACCCCGCAGACGTCAGCCCTCATACGCATCCATCGGCGGACACGAACATACGAGATTCCGATCCCCGAACGCCTGATCAATCCGCCGCACAGGCGGCCAGTACTTGTCAGCGACCGACCCCCCGGCCGGGAACACAGCCTCCTCACGGCTGTAGGCGTGCCCCCACTCCCCACTCAGCGCCCCAGCAGTATGCGGAGCATTCCGCAACGGATTGTCCTCGGCAGACCACTCCCCCGCCCCGACCTTCTCGATCTCCGCCCGAATAGCGATCATCGCCTCGCAGAACCGGTCGAGTTCCCCCAGATCCTCGGACTCGGTCGGCTCGATCATCAGCGTCCCCGCCACCGGGAACGACATCGTCGGCGCATGGAAGCCGTAGTCGATGAGCCGCTTGGCCACGTCGTCGACGCTCACCCCGGTCGCCTTCGTCAGCGGCCGCAGATCGATGATGCACTCGTGCGCGACGAGCCCACCCGGCCCGGTGTACAGCACCGGGTAGTGCGGCTCCAGCCGCTTGGCGATGTAGTTGGCGGACAGCACCGCCACCTGCGTGGCCCGCTTCAGCCCCTCGCCACCCATCAGCCGTACATACGCCCACGAGATCGGCAGGATCCCCGCGGATCCCCAGGGCGCGGCGGAGATCGGCCCGACCCCCGTCTCCGGCCCGGCAGCGGGCTGCATCGGGTGGTTCGGCAGATACGGCGCAAGATGCGCCCGCACACCGACCGGCCCGACACCCGGACCGCCACCACCGTGCGGAATGCAGAAGGTCTTGTGCAGATTCAGGTGCGAGACGTCACCGCCGAAGTGGCCCGGCTTGGCGAGCCCCACCAGGGCATTGAGGTTCGCACCATCCACATAAACCTGCCCACCGGCCTCGTGCACCTGCGCACAGATGTCGGCGACATGCTCCTCGAACACACCGTGCGTCGACGGGTACGTGATCATCAGCACCGACAGCTCGTCCCGGTGCTTCTCGATCTTCGCCCGCAGGTCCTCGACGTCGATCTCGCCGTCCTCGGCGGTCTTCACGACGACGACCTTCATCCCGGCCATGACGGCACTGGCCGCGTTGGTCCCGTGGGCGGACGACGGAATCAGACACACGGTCCGCTGCTCGTCACCGTTGGCCCGGTGGTATGCGCGTACGGCGAGCAGCCCGGCCAGCTCCCCCTGCGACCCGGCGTTGGGCTGCAACGAGACCTTGTCGTAGCCGGTGACCTCGGCGAGACGTTCCTCCAGCTCACGGATGAGCGTCAGATAGCCCTGCGCCTGCTCGGCGGGCGCGAAGGGGTGCAGCTGCCCGAACTCCGGCCAGGTGACCGGCTCCATCTCGGTGGTCGCGTTGAGCTTCATCGTGCAGGACCCCAGCGGGATCATGCCGCGGTCCAGCGCGTAGTCGCGGTCGGCGAGCCTGCGCAGGTAGCGCAGCATCGCGGTCTCGGAACGGTGCTCGTGGAACACGGGGTGCGTGAGGTACTCGTCGCTCCGCAGCAGCCCGCCCGCCAGCGCGTCCTCGGTCACCGCGTCCAGCGCCTCGACGTCCCCCTCGACCCCGAACGCCGTCCACACGGCACCCAGCTGGGCCCGGTTCGTGGTCTCGTCGCAGGCGGCGGAGACGTGGTCGGCGTCGACGAGGTGCAGGTTGACCCCGTTCTGCCGGGCGGCGGCGACCACCTCGGCGGCCTTCCCCGGCACCCGTGCGGTCAGCGTGTCGAAGTAGGAGCCGTGCACGACCTCGACACCACCGGCAGCGAGCCCGGCGGCCAGGACGGAGGCGTACCGGTGCGTGCGCCGGGCGATGCCGCGCAGCCCGTCGGGCCCGTGGTACACCGCGTACATCCCGGCCATCACGGCGAGCAGCACCTGAGCGGTACAGATGTTACTGGTGGCCTTCTCCCGCCGGATGTGCTGCTCACGCGTCTGCAGCGCCAGCCGGTACGCCTTGTTCCCGTCCGCGTCCACGGACACGCCGACGAGCCGCCCGGGCAGGCTGCGCGCGAACTTCTCGTGTACGGCCATGTAGCCGGCGTGCGGCCCGCCGAAGCCCATCGGCACACCGAACCGCTGCGTCGTCCCGACCGCGATGTCCGCCCCGAGCTCACCGGGTGACTTCAGCAGCGTGAGCGCGAGCAGATCGGCGGCGACGGTGACAAGGGCGCCGAGCTCGTGGGCCTGCTCGATGACGGGCTTGAGGTCGCGGACGACACCGGAGGCACCCGGGTACTGAAGGAGCACGCCGTTGATCTCACGGGAGGCGACGTCGGCCGGAATCCCCTCGCTGAGGTCGGCGACGACGACCTCGACCCCCGTCGGCTCGGCCCGGGTCTCGATCACGGCGACGGTCTGCGGAAGCACATCCGCGTCGACCAGGAAGAGCCCCTTCTTGTTCTTGCCCATGCGCCGTGACAGGGACATGGCCTCGGCCGCGGCGGTCCCCTCGTCGAGCAGCGAGGCACCGGAGGTCGGCAGCCCGGTGAGGTCGGCGACCATGGTCTGGAAGTTGAGCAGCGCCTCGAGCCGCCCCTGCGAGATCTCGGGCTGATACGGCGTGTAGGCCGTGTACCAGGCCGGGTTCTCCATGACATTCCGCAGGATGACCGGCGGCGTGAAGGTCCCGTAGTACCCGAGGCCGATCATGGAGTCGAGTACCTGGTTGCGATCGGCGAGCGACCGCAGCTCGGCGAGCACCTCGGGCTCGGTACGCGCCCCCGGCAGGTCGAGGGAGTCGGCGTTCTTGATCACATCCGGCACGGCGGCTGCGGTGAGCTCGTCGAGCGAGCCGTACCCGACGTGGGCGAGCATCTTGGCCCGCGCCTCATGATCAGGACCGATGTGACGCTGCTCGAAAGGGATCCCCTGTTCGAGCTCGGAGAGCGGAATGCGATGGGCGGTCATTGCGGAGGCCTCCTGGTCTGACACGACCTTCGAGGGGCACCACGGCGCGGGTACCCCGACGGCCTCCCCCTCTGTCATCTCAACCTGAGAGCTTCACCGGGTCACCACAGAGCGCCCGGCTTTCACCGTCGGTGAGAGCGGAAGCCGTCGACACCCGCCCTGCTTTCCAGAGTGACCTCGTCCGTGCGGTACGTGTGCCTGAGAGATTCCGGGGAGGATTTGCTCCTTCGGCGCCTCCGGATGGTGTCCGGAGGACTCTCCCGCACGGGGTCAGCAGCCGCTAGCCAGCCTACCAGCGGGGTCGACGCACGGACCTTCGAGTGGCCGCGCTCACCAATCTGCCTTTTCGTAGTGCTTACGACTGCTTCCGTATGAGTTGCGAACAAGTGGAGGGCCCGTGCAGACCGACATCGATCCGCGCAATCTGATCGGCCGCAAGGCCTTCGACCGCAACGGCACCAAGATCGGCACCATCGACGAGGTCTACCTCGATGACGCGACCGGAGTGCCGGAATGGGCGGCGATACGCACCGGCCTGTTCTCCCGCGACGCCTTCGTCCCCCTGGAGCCCAGCGAACTGGTGGAGGGCAGCCTCCACATCCCCTTCGACCGCGCCCTGATCAAGGACGCCCCCGACTTCGGCGTGGGCCGCCACCTCTCCCCCGAGCAGGAACTCCAGCTCTACCACCACTACGGCCTCGACGTAGCCCCGCCGCCCCCGCCCCCGGACCGGGACTTCGGCAACATCGCGGGCCTGGAATCCCCGGAGGACAACGGCCCCAGGCAGACCCACCCCTGACCCGCACTCCCACCCGGTCAGAAGCAGCTACACCCATCAACCGGGCGCCACAGGCACGTCCCCCACTCCCCCCTCCCCTTTCTCCAGCAGCCCAGGCCCCGCCGGTCTGTCCCGCACCAACGGCAACGGCTCCGCCCCCTCCAACTCCGGATCATCGACCCGAAACGTCCGCACCCGCCCCGGCTCGGACGACTCAGGCGTCTCGAACCGCACGGTCACCCGCCCGACCCCGCTCCCCTGCACCCACCCGTGCCCATACTCGACGTGCCGCACATCGTGCCCCGCGACCCACCGACGCTCCACCGGCCCGGCCACCCGCTGCTCCCCGGCCGGCTCCTCCTCACCGTCCTCCACGAACTGCTCCGCACCGTCCCCCGCCACCTGTGCGAACAGGTCCTCCTGCGTGTAGTCGGCCAGCCCGCTGACTCCCACCCCCAGCAACCGCACCCCACCTGTCGTGTCCACGGAGTCCAGCAGCCGAGCCGCGGCCTCCCGCACCACCGCCGGGTCGTCCGTGGGCCCACGCAGCGTCTCCGAACGGGTCAGCGTGGAGAAGTCGTATCTGCGCACCTTCAGGACGATGGTCCGCCCCGACAAACCGGCCCCCCGCAACCGCCGCACACACCGGTCGGCCAGTCGCTGCACCTCAAGCCCCACCCGCACCCGGTCATGGATGTCCACGTCGTAGGTGTCCTCGACCGACACCGACTTGGCCTCCCGCTCGGCCACCACCGGCCGATCGTCATGGGCCAGCGCCATGGCGTATAGGGCATGCCCATGAGCCTTGCCGAGCAGCCGTACGAGCTCGTCCTCCCCCGCCTCGGCGATCTCGTCCACGGTGTGGATCCCGGCCCGCCGCAGATGGTCCCCGGTCGCCGGCCCCACCCCCGGCAGGGTCCGCACCGACATCGGCCCGAGCAACGCCCGCTCCGTCCCCGGCTCGATCACCACCAGCCCGTCGGGCTTGGCCTGCTCCGACGCGATCTTCGCGAGCATCTTGGACGCCGCCAGCCCCACCGACCCCGCGAGCCCCGTGACCGCCCGTATGTCGGCCCGCAGCCTCGCCCCCACCAACCGCGCCGAAGCCTCGTCCCAGGCCGAACCCCCGGCCTCCAGATCCACGAAGGCCTCATCCAGGCTCAACGGCTCCACCAGCGGCGACAACTCGCGCAGCAACGCCATGACCTGCTCGCTGATGTCCCGGTAGATCCCGAAGCGCGGCACGAGATACGCGGCATTCGGCGCCAGCCGACGCGCCTGGGCCATGGGCATCGCCGAGTGCACCCCGAACACCCGAGCCTCATAGGACGCGGTGGCGACGACCCCCCGCGGCCCGAGCCCGCCCACGACCACGGCCTTCCCGCGCAGGCTCGGCTTGGACGCCTGCTCCACCGAGGCGTAGAAGGCATCCATGTCGAGATGCAGGATCGTAGGCGCGTTCCTCACATCTCCGATGCTGCCTCACGCCACTGACAATGCGCTGCTACGACCGCCTGCTCCACGGCCCTCCGGCCAAGGCCTACGGCTGCCGACGCCGAAACCGAGCTCAGACGGCCCGGTTGCGCCGCCGCGCGAGCTCGTCCGCCGGATTGTGCCCGACCAGCGTCTCCCCGGTGTCGATCCGCTCCCCGTGCAGCTGCGACAAGGCGGTCTCGACGTCCCGCCACACCACACCCACAGCGATCCCGAAGATCCCCTGCCCACCCTGAAGCAGCGCGTGCACCTCGTCCGGCGACGTGCACTCGTACACCGTCGCGCCGTCACTCATCAGCGTCATGCGCTCCAGATCGCGAAAGCCCCGCTCCCGCAGATGCTGAACGGCGGTGCGGATGTTCTGCAGCGACACACCGGTGTCGAGGAACCGCTTGACGATCTTCAGAACGACGACGTCCCGGAAGCTGTACAGCCGCTGGGTCCCCGACCCGTAGGCGGGCCGCACACTGGGCTCGACGAGGCCTGTACGCGCCCAGTAGTCCAGTTGCCGATAGGTGATGCCGGCGGCCGCACACGCCGTCGGACCCCGATAGCCGATCTGCTCGGTCTCCATGGACGCCGCCCCTCCGCCGCTGCTCGGCACGGCCGTCGGTCGCTGCGGAGCGTGATCGGCCGCGCTGCCCTGGAGCGGGCTGCCGTGAAGCGGGTACGGGCCGCTCGCCCCGAGACGTCCGGGGGCACCCCCAGCCGTACCGTCGCCGCTGCTTCTCACGCCGACCTCCGTCCTTGACCTGCCTTCTCGACGGTAGGCAGTCACCAGGGGTGCGTCAACGATCGCCACACTCGGCACGCCGAGTGATAATCACCCTAGGAGTGGTTTCCCGTACCCCACCGCGGGGAAAGGCTAGCCGAATGCGCTCGGAGCGGGCCGCAGGACGCTCTCCCTGGCCGCTGGCAAATGCCGGCATTTGAGTTGTAACCGACTGTGGGCCGCGCCACCACGGACCGCAAGTCCGCAGCCCCGCCGCCCATCTCTCCTCACCGTCTTCGGGGTCTCACTGGCTGCTGGTGCCGAAGTCCTCGGGCGAGATCTGGTCGAGGAACTCGCGGAACTTCTCCACCTCGTCCTCCTGCTCGTCCGGAATCGCGATGCCCGCGTCGTCGAGGACCCCGTCACTGCCGTAGATCGGCGTTCCGGTGCGCAGGGCCAGCGCTATGGCATCGGACGGGCGGGCGCTCACCTCGACGCCACTGGCGAACACCAGCTCGGCGTAGAAGACACCCTCACGCAGGTCCGTGATGCGCACTTCGGTGAGCTCCTGGCCGACGGCCTCCAGCACGTCCTTGAACAGGTCGTGGGTCAGCGGTCGCGCGGGGGCCATGCCCTGCTGGGCGAAGGCGATGGCCGTCGCCTCCCCCGGCCCGATCCAGATGGGGAGGTAGCGGTCGCCTCCCACTTCACGCAGGAGCACGATCGGTTGGTTGGAGGGCATTTCGACCCGGACACCTACGACATCGAGCTCGTTCACACAGCAACCCTAGGCCGTGCTCGGGACGTTTGGGTAGTCGGGCAGAGAACGGGTGGCCGATCCGGCCTTCCTGTGCATGCCCCGCTCAGGGCAGCCGCACCCCGAGAGCGGTCTGCACGAGCGCGGCGTGCAGCTTCACCGTGAGGCCCGCCAGCTCCTTGGCGCGCGCCTCGGCGTGAGCCCTGGTCTGCGGGTTGCGGTGCCGTCGCAGCGGCGCCACGACCTGGTCCACCAGCCCGGCCTCACGGTCGGCGGCGCCCTTCATCACCCGCAGATGCCGCGGCTCGATCCCGAACCGCCCGAGCTCCGCGACGAGCCCCGCCACCGTGACCGCCTCCGCGTCGTACGCCCCGTCCGGCAGCGGCGTGATCAGGCCGTACGACTCCCACTCCGCGAGCTCCTGCTCACCGATCTCGGCCGCGGCGAGCAGCGCGGCCCGCCCGATCCGGGCCGCCGTGGGCGCCTCGACGGCCTCCAGGACCGTTTCTCCATCCCGTTGGCGGCACACGGTCGGCAGCGCCGCGGCCTCACCACGCTCCATGGCGTCCAGGTGCTCGCGGATCACTTTGAGCGGCAGATAGTGGTCCCGCTGCATCCGCAGCACATGGCCGAGCCGCTCGACGTCCCGCGCGCTGAACTTGCGATACCCAGAGGGGGTCCGCTGCGGCTCGACGAGACCCTCCGACTCCAGGAAACGGATCTTGGAGATGGTGATGTCAGGGAACTCCTCGCGCAGCACGTTCAGCACCGCGCCGATGCTCAGCAGCCGACCGTCCGTGGCGGCGATGCCGTGCCCGGCACCGCCGCTCGGTGTTTTCAGCATGGACCTTCCCTGGTTCTCCCCGGACGGGCTCCGGGGGAGGGTCAGTAGCCCCGCTGGCTCGCGTAGAAGACCAGCCGGTACTTGCCGATCTGCACCTCGTCGCCGTTGTTCAGAGCGACCTGGTCGATCCGCTCACGGTTGACGTACGTGCCGTTCAGACTGCCGACGTCGGCCACCGTGAACGAGCCGTCCTGCGCCCGGCGGAACTCCACGTGCCGGCGCGAGACCGTGACGTCGTCCAGGAAGATGTCACTCTGCGGGTGACGCCCGGCCGTGGTCAGGTCGCCGTCCAGCAGGAACCGGCTGCCCGAGTTCGGCCCACGGCGCACCACCAGGAGCGCGGAGCCCAGCGGCAGCGCGTCCACGGCGGCCTGCGCCTCGGGGGACAGCGCCGGGATCGCAGTCTGACCGGTGGTCTCGGCGTCGTAGGCCTCCAGACCGGAGATGGAGATCGTGGAGGTCGTCTCGGACGGACGCTCGGGCGCCGCACCGGCCCGCAGCGGCGCGCCACAGTTGGAACAGAAGCGGCTGTTCTCCGCGTTGCGGTTACCGCACCTCGTACACACCAGGGCCGACATCGGGGAAAACCCTCCACCCGTACTTGAGGTTGACGGTTGCCCGAAACCTATGCCGCCGGACTGGCCAGGGTCAACCGACGGCGCGCCCTGACCTCCGGAAATGTCACCGCCCGGCCCAGCCACCTGGTCCCGGAACAGGGGGCGCTGGCCCTCTTCGTCCCCCTGTGCGCGGTGACGAGCGGTCGCGTTGTCGCTACCCTCTCGCGCGCTCTTGCCGAACAACTTCGCAAACAACTTCACGGGCGATTCCCCTTGACCGAAACAGACCCGCCCGTGGGGCAGGACGAACCCTGACTGCACTCTCTGACCGACCCGGACATCCTCACAACGTCCGTCTCCACCAGACAGTTTCCACCACGCACCACCCATTCGGTGCGCCGACCCCCCGCAACCTCATGCCCTCGCCGGACGTCCCCCATGCACCCCCGGTTCACTGCGAGGACGACCGAGCGTAGTCAGGCCGCTTCGCCGCTCGCAAGGCGTCCACGACGATCTTGTCCGACCGCTCGATGGTCACGGTGGCCTGCTCCTTCTCGAAGGTCTGCACCACGCCTCCAGGGATGTTGAGCGCCGGTTCGAGGTCCTGCGGCTTGCCGATGACCTTGAAACGAACGGGAGCGTTGATCTTGTTCCCGTCGACGCTCACGCTGTTGCCCGAATCGGTCAGATAGGTGTCGGCGACGACGCGCACGCCGTTCACCTGGATCGCTTCCGCGCCGGCGGCGCGCAGCTCCTGGATCGCGTCGAGCAGCATGTCCGCCTCGACCGTCCCCTTCGTGTCCTCGATGGTCATCGTGATGCCGGGTCCCTGCGCGGCCACCGTGCCCGCCAGAATGCCGAGTTGCTTCTCCTTCTCGACCGTCTGCCTGCGGGCCTCCTCGGCCTGGTTCGAACTGTTCTCCAGCTCGTCCCGCTGCTTCTCGAGACCTTGCTTCTCGTCCTCAAGACGCTGAGTACGGTCATCCAGTTCATCGAGGATGCGAACGAGATCTTCCTGACGTGCGCCGCGCAGGGCACTGTCACCGTCGCTGTTCGACGCGACCTGGACGGCCAGGCCGAACCCGAGGCCGAACAACAGCAGGGCGACGATGAGTTGGGCCCTGGTGACCCGGGGCGGCCACAGCCCCTGCGCCAGCCGCTGCCGACCGGTCAGCTGGGGGGACTGCTCCTCGTGCGCGCTGTCCGCGGCCTCGGTCGCCTCCGCGGCCGGAACCTCCTCGGGCAGCTCCTTGCGCAACCTGTTCTCCGCGCTCTCCTCGTGGTTGCTCATCGGCCTCACGCCCGGAACACGTGCCGGCGAATCGCCGCGGCGTTCGAGAAGATACGGATGCCGAGCACGACGACGACACCGGTGGACAGCTGGGCTCCCACGCCCAACTTGTCACCCAGGAACACGATCAGCGCGGCCACGACCACGTTGGACAGGAACGACACGACGAAGACCTTGTCGTCGAAGATGCCGTCGAGCATGGCCCGCAGGCCGCCGAACACGGCGTCCAGAGCCGCCACGACGGCAATCGGCAGATAAGGCTCGACGACCGCCGGAACCTCAGGCCGGACCAACAGGCCGGCCACGACTCCCACGACGAGGCCCAGTACGGCGATCACGATGTGCCCTTCTCCGTTTTCTCGGTGTACGGCTGTGCGGTACGTACGATCACACTCGGTGCGGCGGGCAAACGGAGGTCGTCCTCCACGGAGATGCTGGTGCGGATGCCGTACTCCTCGCGCAGTGCGTCCAGGTACAGCCCGTTGGCGCTCGCCTGGAACCTGTCGCGGAGCCGCTCCCCGTCCCCCACCGCAAGCACCGTGTACGGCGGGACCAGCGGCTTGTTGTCGACCAGTATCGCGTCGCCCGCCGCCCTGATCGCGGAGAGCGCGGTCAGGCGCTGCCCGTTGATGGCGACGGCCTCGGCACCGGACTCCCACAGCCCGTTGACCACGCGCTGCATGTCCCGGTCCTTCACACGGCCGGTGTCGGAGAATCCCGACGTCCCGCGCGGATCGCCGTCGCCGCCGGTACCGGCCTCCTTGGCGTCGTTCACGACCAGCTTCACCCCGGGCCCGTGCACCTCGACGGAGCCCGCCAGGATGCCCACGAGATCCGCCTGATCGCTGTCGCCGGACGCCTTCAGCGCCTCACGCTGGCGCGCGCTCACATCGTCGCGCAGCTTGTCGACGCTCTCCTCCAAGCCGTCCGCCGCCGCGGTCTCACGGTCGATACGGTCGACCAGCTCTTCGCGCTCCTTGGCCACGACAGGCGCAGCGACCCGCGCCTGCGCGGCGCCCACGGTCACCACGAGCGCCGCGAGCACCAGCCCGGCCGCGAGCCCCAGCTTCGCCCTGAGCGTCTTCGGCAGCCCACCCTCGCCGGCCGCCTTCTTACGGGCGGCTGCCTCGGCATATCCGTCGTCGAGGCTGTGATCCATGACGTTGGTGAGCAGCGACATGGACGCGTCCGGACGCGTGGGACGCGTAGATGTGCTCCGAACGGGGGGCTGCGGCATGCCGCACATCGTCGCACGTCGCCACCGATACCTCCGAATGGCCCCACCTGGCGTGCCGGACGGGCTTCCTTGCGGAGACCCGCCCGGCACGCGCGCGTGGTCGCGCCTCAGCGGCCGGCGCTGTCCACGACCGCCGCCCATTCATCGAGCAGGGCCTGCGCGGACGCGTCGTCCGGCCCCTCCGCCCACAGATGCGTGACCGCTTCTGCCGGGTCGGGCAGGACCATCACCCAGCGCCCGTCGGTCTCCACGACCCGCACACCATCGGTCGTGTCGACAAAGCGATCTCCGGCCGCCTCCACGACCCGCCGCATCACAAGCCCCTTGACGGCCCACGGAGTCGCAAGATCCCGCTTGATGACATGCGCCCGCGGAATCCGCGCGTCGATCTGGCTGAGCGTGAGCTGCGTACGCGCCACCAGACCGATCAGCCGTACGAAGGCCGCCGTACCGTCGAAGACGCTGCTGAACTCCGGGACGATGAACCCGCCCTTGCCGTCACCACCGAAGATCGTCGTGTCGTCGCGCCCCACGCGGGTCAGGTCGTCCGGCGAGGTCGTCGTCCACTCCACCTGAGTCCCGTGGTACGCCGCCACCTGCTCGGCGATCCTCGTGGTGGTCACCGGCAGCGCCACCCGCCCACTGCGCCGCTCCGCGGCCACGAGGTCCAGCATGACGAGCAGGGCACGATCGTCCTCGACGATCCGCCCCTTCTCGTCGACCAGCGACAGCCGCTCGCCGACGGGGTCGAACCGCACGCCGAACGCCGCCCGCGCCGAAGCCACGATCTCTCCCAGCCGCACTAGCCCCGACCGCCGCGCATCCGCCGACTCTGTGGGCCTGGACTCGTCGAGCCCGGGGTTGATGGTCAGCGAGTCCACTCCGAGCTTCCCGAGCAGACTGGGCAGCACAAGCCCCGCGCTGCCGTTGGAGGCATCGACAACGACCTTCAGCCCCGACTCGGAAATGCCCGTCGTATCGACGTTCCGCAGCAACGACCCGGTGTAGGAGTCGAAGACGCTGGCCGGGAAATGCAGATCCCCGATCTCACCCGGGAACGCGCGCCGGTACTCCTGCCGCGCGAACACCCGGTCCAGCTTCCGCTGACTGGCCTGCGACAGGTCGGCTCCCCGCCCGTCGAAGAACATGATGTCCACGGAGTCCGGCACTCCGGGCGTCGTCCGGATCATGATCCCGCCGGCACTACCCCGCGCGGTCTGCTGCCGCGCCACAGGCAGCGGGACGTTCTCCAGGTCGCGTACATCGATGGCGCTGGCCTGCAACGCGGAGATGACCGCCCGCTTCAGCGCCCGCGCGCCCCGGGAGTGGTCGCGGGCCGTCGTGACGGTGGACCCCTTCTTCAGGGTCGTCGCATACGCGCCGGCAAGGCGCACAGCCAGCTCGGGCGTGATCTCCACGTTCAGGATCCCGGAGACACCACGGGCACCGAAGAGATGCGCCTGGCCCCTCGACTCCCAGATCACCGAGGTGTTGACGAAGGCGCCTGCCTCAATGGTCTTGAACGGATAGACGCGTACGTTGCCCTGCACGATCGATTCTTCACCGATCAGGCACTCGTCCCCGATGACCGCGCCGTCCTCGATCCGGGCGGCGCGCATGATGTCGGTGTTCTTTCCGACGACACAACCCCGCAGATTGCTGTGCTGCCCGATGTACACGTTGTCGTGGACGACGGCCTTGTGCAGAAAGGCCCCGCTCTTCACGACCACGTTCGAGCCGACAACGGTGTGCTCCCGGATTTCCGCACCGGCCTCGACCTTGGCGTAGTCCCCGATGTAGAGAGGCCCACGCAGGACGGCATCCGGATGCACCTCGGCGCCTTCCGCCACCCACACACCCGGCGAGATCTCGAAGCCGTCGATCTCGACGTCGACCTTGCCCTCCAGGACGTCGGCCTGCGCCTTCACGTAGCTCTCGTGAGTGCCGACGTCCTCCCAATAGCCCTCCGCAACGTATCCGTAGACCGGCTTGCCTTCCTTCATCAACTGCGGGAAGACATCGCCGGACCAGTCCACGGGAACGTCGGCCTCGACGTAGTCGAAGACCTCGGGCTCCATGACATAGATACCGGTGTTCACGGTGTCCGAGAAGACCTGCCCCCAGGTCGGCTTCTCAAGGAAGCGCTCGACCTGACCTTCCTCGTCCACGATCGTGATACCGAATTCCAGCGGATTGGGCACACGCGTCAGACAGACCGTGACCAGCGCACCCTTTTCCTTGTGGAAATTGATCAGCTCGGTGAGGTCGAAGTCGGTCAGGGCATCACCGGAGATGACAAGGAAAGCATCGTCCTTCAACGCCTCTTCGGCGTTCTTGACGCTTCCGGCGGTACCGAGTGGCTTCTCCTCGTTGGCATAGGTGAGCTCCATTCCGAGCTCTTCACCGTCACCGAAGTAGTTCTTGACCAGAGAGGCCAGAAACTGAACTGTCACGACGGTCTCATTCAGACCATGCCTTTTGAGCAGCCTCAGAACGTGCTCCATGATCGGCCGGTTGGCCACCGGCAGGAGCGGCTTGGGCATGCTTGAGGTCATGGGGCGAAGGCGCGTGCCTTCGCCCCCGGCCATCACGACGGCCTTCATGTCGGAAGCGTCCTCCTCGAAGAGACGACGGTCTAGCCGACTTCACCCGTCCAGATTGTCCCGCACTTTTCCACTGCGGGCCATCGAGCCACTGCGGCCGCTTCAATCCACGGGTTCAATCGGCCATGGCGTCCGCACGGACAAGGCGGCGGACTTGTACCACGTAGAGGACTCCTGCCCACCAGTACAGCGTCGTACCCCATCCGGCGAACGCCCATCCGAAAATAGCAGCCAGTGACGGGACCCATCCAGTTCCGTCACTGAGCAGCAACAACGGGAAGGCATACATCAGGTTGAAGGTGGCGGCCTTCCCGAGGAAGTTCACTTGCGGCGGCGGATAGCCATGCCGTCTGAGGATGCCCACCATGACCAGCAGGACCAGCTCGCGCGCCAAAAGTACAGCGGTCAACCAGAGGGGCAGAATCTCGCGCCAGGTGAGACCGACCAACGTCGAGAGAATGTAGAGCCTGTCGGCCGCGGGGTCGAGAAGCCGGCCGAGGCTGCTGATCTGGTTCCAGCGCCGCGCGAGCTTGCCGTCCAGGTAGTCACTGACGCCACTCAGAGCCAGCACCAGAAGTGCCCAGCCGTCACTCTTCGGCCCGCCGAACTCAGGCCTGAGAATCAGCCACAGGAAGAGCGGCACGCCAAGCAGCCGCGCCATGCTGAGGATGTTGGGGATGGTGAGGACCCGGTCCGTCTGAACGCGAGTCTCCTGGACCTCCACCCGCGGGCCTCCTGTGGGAAACGTACTTACGATGCCCCCTGACCCTACCTCAACGCAAAAAAGCTCTGGCTCTCGGGCGATATGCCCGAGAGCCAGAGCTCTAAAAGGAGTTCGGCGGCGTCCTACTCTCCCACAGGGTCCCCCCTGCAGTACCATCGGCGCTGTAAGGCTTAGCTTCCGGGTTCGGAATGTAACCGGGCGTTT
>NZ_JBIBIA010000004.1:784372-830829 GCF_042957325.1 Streptomyces sp. NPDC008086 | reverse complement strand
ACGCTCCGCCACCACCACACACGCATCCGCCAGACCCAACACCCCCGACACATGCGCAGCCACCACCTCACCCACCGAATGACCCAACAAGAAGTGGGGCGTCACACCGTGGTGTTCGAAGAGGCGGAACAGGGCGACCTCGACGGCGAAGAGCGCCGCCTGGGTGTAGGCCGTCTCGTGGAGCAGTGCGGCCTCTGCGGTCCCTTCGGCGGCGAACAGGACACTCTTCAGGGGGTGCTCGAGGCGAGCGTCGAGCTCGGCGCACACCTCGTCCAAGGCTCGCGCGAACACGGGGTGAGTTCCGTACAACTCCCGCCCCATGCCGAGGCGTTGGGACCCCTGGCCAGTGAAGAGGAACGCGGTCTTGCCGGGCTTCCTGACACGTCCGCGCACCACCTGGGGCGAGGACGTCTCGTGTGCCAGGGCGTCCAGCGCGTCGAGGAGGGCGGTCCGGTCGCCGCCGAGTACGGCGGCGCCGTGGTCCATGACGGCGCGCCCGGTGGCCAGGGAGTGGGCGACGTCGGCGGGGGCGAGTTCGGGGTGCTCGCCGAGGTGGGCGTGCAGCCGTTCCGCCTGCTCGCGCAGGGCGTCCGGGGTGCGGGCCGTCAGGATCCAGGGAACCGTCGCTCCCGGGTCGGCGGTGTTGTCCGCGGCCGGCGCCGCCGATGCGGCCGATGCGGGCGCCTCCTCGATGATGACGTGGGCGTTGGTGCCGCTGATCCCGAAGGACGAGACCCCGGCGCGGCGGGGCCGTCCCTCAGCGGGCCACGGCCGCTGCTCGGTCAGCAGGGTCAGCGCACCGGATTCCCAGTCGACGTGCTTCGACGGCTCGTCCACGTGCAGGGTCTTGGGCAGCACGCCGTGCCGCATGGCCTGCACCATCTTGATGATCCCGCCGACACCGGCCGCCGCCTGCGCATGCCCGATGTTCGACTTCAACGACCCCAGCCACAACGGACGCTCACCGTCCGGCCGCTCCTGACCATAGGTGTTCAACAACGCCTGCGCCTCGATCGGATCACCCAGCGTCGTCCCCGTCCCGTGCGCCTCCACCACATCCACATCCGCCGCACCCAACCGCGCGTTCGCCAACGCCTGACGAATCACCCGCTCCTGCGACGGACCGTTCGGCGCCGTCAACCCATTGCTCGCACCGTCCTGATTCACCGCCGAACCCCGCACCACAGCAAGAACCGTGTGCCCGTTACGACGCGCATCCGACAACCGCTCCACCAACAACAGGCCGACACCCTCCGACCAGCCCGTGCCGTCGGCCGAGGCGGAGAACGCCTTGCACCGACCGTCCGCCGCGAGCCCCCGCTGGCGGGAGAACTCGACGAACGTCGTCGGCTGTGCCATGACGGTCACGCCGCCGGCGAGCGCGAGGTCGCACTCACCGCTGCGCAGCGCGTTGGCCGCCAGATGCAGCGCCACCAGCGACGACGAGCACGCCGTGTCGACGGTCATCGCGGGCCCTTCGAGGCCGTAGGTGTAGGCGATGCGGCCGGACAGGACGCTGGAGAGGTTGCCAGCGAGCAGGAAGCCCTCGAACTCGCCGGCGGAGGACGCGATCCGGGCGGCGTAGTCGTCGTACATCGCGCCGGTGAAGACGCCGGTGCGCGAGCCCCGCAACGAACCCGGGTCCACACCCGCACTCTCGAACGTCTCCCACGCCGTCTCCAACAACAACCGCTGCTGCGGATCCACCGCCGTCGCCTCCCGCGGCGACATCCCGAAGAACTCCGGATCAAACAGATCCGCCTCATGCAAGAACCCGCCATGCCGCGTGTAACTCGTCCCCACACGCTCCGGATCCGGATCGAACAACCCCTCCAGATCCCACCCCCGATTCGACGGAAACCCACTGACCGCATCCACCCCGTCGGCCACCAACCGCCACAACCCCTCCGGCGACACCACCCCACCCGGAAAACGACACGCCATCCCCACGATCGCGATCGGCTCGTCGGTCCCGCGGCGGGGCCGGGTGTGTCCGGTGCCGGCCGGCTTCTTCTGCTCGGCGACTCGTTCCAGGAGGTAGGCGGCCACGGCGCCCGGTGCCGGGTGGTCGAAGACGAGGGTGGAGGGCAGCCGCAGGCCGGTGGCCCGGGTGAGCTGGTTGCGCAGTTCGACGGCGGCCATGGAGTCGAAGCCGATGTCGCTGAAGGCCCGCTCGGGGGCGATGGCACCGGCACCGGTGTGGCCCAGGACGGCGGCGACCTTGCCGCGTACGAGGTCGAGGATCGCCTCCTGGCGGGCGTCGGCGGGGAGTCCGGCGATGCCACGCGCCCAGTCGGAAGCGGCCCCGGCGGTCGACCGGGTCGTGGCCGCGGTCCGTCGGGTGCGCGGTGCGAGGTCGCGCAGCAGCGGGTGCGTCGCGTCGGCCGCCGTGGTGATCGGTCGCAGCGGTACGGGGGCCAGGACGGGGACGTCCGTGCGCAGGGCCGCGTCGAAGAGGGCGAGGCCGCGTTCGGGGGTGAGCGGGGTGATGCCCGCCCGTTCCCAGCGGGCGATCTCGGCGTCGGTGAGTCCCGCGCCCATGCCGTGGGCGGTGTCCCACAGGCCCCAGGCGAGGGAGGTCGCGGGCAGGCCGTGGGCCCGGCGGTGCTGTGCCAGGGCGTCCAGCGAGGTGTTGGCGGCCGCGTAGTTGGCCTGGCCCGCGGTGCCGAGGAGCCCGGAGACGGAGGAGAACAGCACGAACGCGCGCAGGTCGAGGCTTTCGGTCAGTTCGTGCAGATGCCGGGCGGCGTCCGCCTTGGGCGCCAGGACGGCGTCGAGCCGCTCGGGGGTGAGCGACGGGACGGTCACGTCGTCCAGGACGCCTGCGGTGTGCACCACCGCGGTCAGCGGCCGGTCGGCGGGGACGGAGTCCAGGAGTGCGGCAAGGGCCGTACGGTCGCAGACGTCGACCGCGGCGATCCGCACCTGGGCGCCCAAGTCACCCAACTTCGTGGCGAGTTCGCTCGCGCCGGGCGCGTCGGGGCCGCGTCGCCCGGCCAGCAGGAGGTGGCGTACGCCGTGTTCGGTGACCAGATGGCGGGCGAACAGCGCGCCGAGGCCACCGGTGCCGCCGGTGATCAGAACCGTGCCCTCCGGGTCGAGACGCGGCAGGTCCGGGTCCGCGCCGGAGGCGAGGGCCGCGAGCCGGGGCACCCTCAGCTCTCCGGCGCGCACGGCGATCTGCGGCTCGCCCGTGGCCAGGGCCGCGTTGAGTTCCTCGTCGCCGGAGTCGTCGTCCAGGTCGACCAGGACCAGCCGGTCGGAGTGCTCGGACTGCGCGGCGCGGACCAGGCCCCACACCGGGGCCGCGGCGAGATCGACGACGTCCTCGCCGGGCCGCACGCCGATCGCGGACCGGGTCACCAGCGCCAGCCGTGTGTCGGTGAACCTGGCGTCGGCCAGGAACTCCTGGATCAGCCGCAGGGCGCGGTGCACGGCGATGGGCCGGCCGTCCTCGCGCGGAGGCAGGTCGTACAGGCGCACGGCGACGACATCGGCCGGTGCCACGGCGTCGAGGCCGTCGACCGCCTCGACCCGGTCGGTGGGCTCCGGCACGGCGGCCGGGGCGAGGACCGGCCAGCGCACTTCGTACAGCGCGGAGTCCGGGGCCGGAGCGGCAGGGACGGCCGTGCTACCCCTGGCCACGGGGCGCAGCGTCAGGGCCGCCACATCGGCCACCGGTGCGCCGGTGGTGTCGGTCAGGGAGAGGGCGAAGGTGTCCGTGCCCTGCGGGCTGATGCGGACCCGGAGGTCGGTGGCGCCGGTGGCGTGCAGGGTGACACCGGACCACGCGAACGGCAGCCGGATGGTGTCCTCCTGGCCGGGGGGCGCGGCCGCCGCAAGGACCAGTGGGTGGAGCGCGGCGTCGAACAGGGCGGGGTGCAGGGCGAAGCCACCGACGGCGTCCCGTGCGGTCTCGGGCAGCCGTATCTCGGCGTACAGGTCCTCGCCGTCGCGCCAGGCGGCCACCAGGCCCCGGAATGCGGGGCCGTAGCCGTAGCCGAGTCCCGCGAGTCGGGCGTAGACGTCCGTGAGCGGTTCGGGATCCGCGGTGGCGGGCGGCCAGGGCGCCGCGTCGGTGAACGCCGGGACGGGGACGTCCTGCCGGGCGAGGGTGCCGGTGGCGTGCCGGGTCCACCGGCGCGGTGCGCTGTCGTCGGTGTCGGGGCTGGCGTGCACGGTGAAGGACCTTCGGCCCGAGTCGTCGGCGGCGCCGACCGTCACCTGGACACGTGTGCTCTGTTCTGCTGCCAGGGGCAGCGGCGCGTGCAGCGTGAGGTCCTCGACGTGCGGTGCGCCGGTGGCGTCGCCCGCGGCGACGGCGAGCTCCAGGAAGGCGGTGGCCGGCAGCAGCACGGTCGCGTCGATGGCGTGGTCGGCGAGCCAGGGGTGACTGCTCAGCGAGATACGGCTGGTGAGCACGGTGTCGTGGCTGTCGGCCAGGTCGACGACGGTGGCGAGCAGGGGGTGGTCGGCGGTGTCCAGACCGAGGCCGCGCGGGTCGGCGGCGGGCTCGGGGGCCAGCCAGAAGTGCTCGCGCTGGAAGGGGTAGGTGGGCAGGTCCAGCAGGGCAGCGCCGGGGAAGAGGCGGGCCCCGTCGAGGGGGGCGCCGGCGGTGTGCGCGCGGGCGATGCCCTCGGCCAGCGTGCTGGTCTCCGGGCGGCCGGGGCGCAGGAGGGCGACGGTGGTGCTGTGGTCACCGGCGTCCGCGGTCTCGCCGCTGCCGTCGGCGTCGTCGAGCGCGCCGTGGACGAGCGGGGTGAGCACGGCGTCGGGGCCGAGCTCGACGAAGACGGTGGTGCCGTGGCGGGCCAGTTCCCGGGTGGCGTCCAGGAAGCGCACCGTGGCGCGGATCTGGCCGCTCCAGTAGTCGGGGGAGGTCAGCTCGGCCGGGTCGGTGAGCCTTCCGGTGACGGTGGACACCAGGGGGATGGCGGGCGGCTGGAAGGCGAGGCCGGCGGCGACCTGGCGGAACTCCGCGAGCACACCGTCCATGTGCGGCGAGTGGAACGCGTGGCTGACCTTGAGCTCGGTGGTCTTGCGTCCCCGCGCCCGCCAGGTCTCCGCGACGGACCGCGCGGTGTCGGCGTCGCCGGAGATCACCACGGAGCGCGGTCCGTTGACGGCGGCGACCGACACCCTGTCCTCGTGCCCGGCCAGCGTGCGCAGCACCTCTTCCTCGTCGGCCTGTACGGCGATCATGGCGCCGCCGGTGACGGCCGACGCCATGAGCCGGGCCCGGGCGGCCACGAGGGTCGCGGCGTCGTCGAGGGTGAGCACCCCGGCGACATGGGCGGCGGCCAGCTCGCCGATCGAGTGGCCGGCCACGAAGTCCGGTGTCATGCCGTGGTGGGCGAGGAGCCTGAACAGGGAGACCTCTAGGGCGAACAGCGCGGGCTGGGTGTAGGCGGTCAGATGCAGCAGAGCGGCGTCCGGGTCGCCTTCGGAGGCGAACATCACCTCGCGCAGGGGCCGTTCCAGTCGACCGGCGAACGCGGCGCACACCTCGTCGAGCGCCGCGGCGAAGACCGGGTCGGCGGCGTACAACTCGCGTCCCATACCGTGGCGTTGGGCGCCCTGACCGGTGAACAGGAACGCGATGCGGCCGGTGTCGGCGGCCCGGCCGGTGATGAGGTTCGGTGCCGTGTCACCCGTGGCCAACGCCTCGACCGCGGTGAGACGCTCCGCGAGCGAGTCGCCGAGGATGGCGGCGCGTTCCTCGAAGGTGGTGCGGGTGACGGCCAGGGACCGGCCGACGGCGGCCTCGTCGTCGGCCGCGCCGATCCGGGCCCGCAGCCGGGCGGCCTGCGTGCGCAGCGCCGGGACGTCACGGGCGGACAGCAGCCAGGGCGCCGGGATTGCGGTGGACGAGCCCGGCTCGGGCTCGGTGACCGGCTCGGCGGCGGGGTCGTGCTCCAGGACGACATGGGCGTTGGTGCCGCTGATCCCGAAGGAGGAGACGGCGGCACGGCGCGGGCGGGTGCCGGTGTCGGGCCAGACCGTGCTGTCGGTCAGCAGCGAGACCTGGCCGGCGGACCAGTCCACGTGCGGTGAGGGCTCGTCCACGTGCAGGGTCCTGGGCAGGACGCCGTGCCGCATGGCCTGCACCATCTTGATGACACCGCCGACGCCCGCCGCCGCCTGGGCGTGCCCGATGTTCGACTTCAGCGAGCCCAGGTGGAGCGGTGCTCCGGCGGCCCGCCCGCTGCCGTAGGTGGCCATGATGGCCTCGGCCTCGATGGGGTCGCCGAGACGGGTGCCGGTACCGTGCGCCTCCACGGCGTCCACGTCGGCGGCGCTGAGACGGGCGTCGGCCAGGGCCTGGCGGATGACACCCCGCTGGGCCAGTCCGCTGGGCGCGGTCAGGCCGTTGCTCGCGCCGTCCTGGTTGACGGCGGATCCACGGATGACGGCGAGGACCCGGTGGCCGTTGCGGCGGGCGTCGGAGAGCCGCTCGACCAGCAGCATGCCCACCCCCTCGCCCCAGCCGGTGCCGTCGGCGGCGGCGGCGAACGACTTGCACCGTCCGTCGGGGGCCAGCCCCCGCTGGCGGGAGAACTCCACGAACATGCCGGGCGAGGCCATGACGGTGGCGCCGCCGGCCAGGGCGAGGTTCGTCTCGCCGCTGCGCAGCGACCGGATCGCCAGATGCAGGGCGACCAGGGAGGACGAGCAGGCCGTGTCGACCGTCACCGCCGGGCCGAGCAGGCCGAGTTGGTAGGCGATGCGTCCCGACATCACGCTGGAGGTGCTGCCGGTGAGGACGTGGCCGTGGACGCTGTGCGGGGCGTCCTGCAGCCGTGTCCCGTACTCCAGCGCCGTGGCGCCCACGAACACGCCGGTGCGGGTGCCGTGCAGGGTCGCCGGCAGCACACCGGCGCGTTCGACGGCCTCCCAGGAGGTCTCCAGCAGCAGCCGCTGCTGCGGGTCCATGGCCAGCGCCTCGCGCGGCGAGATCCCGAAGAAGGCGGCGTCGAACTCACCGGCGTCGTGCAGGAATCCGCCGTGGCGCACGGCGCTCTTGCCGGGCCGCTCGGGGTCCGGGTCGTACAGGTCTGGGTCCCAGCCCCGGTTGTCGGGGAAGGCGGAGACGGCGTCGACCTCGTCGACGAGGAGCCGCCACAGGTCTTCCGGGGAGGTGACGTCGCCGGGGTAGCGGCAGGCCATGCCGATGATCGCGATCGGCTCGTCGCCGGCGCCACCGGCTCCGTCGGGGCCGGTTTCCTCGGCCCCGAGGAGTTCGGCGGTGACGAACTCGGCGAGGGCGGCGGGCGTGGGGTGGTCGAAGAGTGTGCCGGTCGGCAGCCGAAGGCCGGTGGCGGTGGCCAGGGCGGCGCGCAGTTCGGTGAGCATCAGGGAGCTGAAGCCCAGTTCGCCGAAGGCGGTACGCGGGGCGACGGGCTCCTCGGGCGGGTAGGCCAGTACGGCCCTGATGTGGGTGTCGACGAGATCGCGTACGGCTCGTTCGCGGTCGGCGGCGGACAGACCGGCCAGACGGGCGCCGAGCTCACCGCGCGGGCTGAGCTCGCCTTCGGTGTCCCCCGGGTCGGCGTGGTCGAGCGGCTCGGCTGCCGGGGCGGGCGTGGTCGGAGCGGTCCGACGGGTGGTGTCCAGCCAGTGGTGCCTGCGCTGGAAGGCGTAGGTGGGCAGGTCGACCCGGCGGGCGCCCCGCGCCCCGTACAGCGCGCCCCAGTCGACATGGGTGCCGTGGACGAACGCGGTGGCCAGCGCGGTCAGCAGGCTCTGCGTCTCGGGCCGTTCACGGCGCAGCACGGCGACGGCCGTGGCCTCGTCGGGGTCCCGGAGGCTGTCCTGGGCGAGCGCGGCCAGGACGCTGTCGGGCCCGACCTCGACGAAGGTCGTGACGCCCACGGCCTCCAGGGTGCGGATGCCGTCGGCGAAGCGGACGGTCTGCCGGATGTGCCGGACCCAGTACCCGGGCGTGGTCAGCTCCCCCTCGTCGGCGAGCGCGCCGGTGACGTTGGAGACCACGGGGATGGTCGGGGCGTGGTAGGTGAGCCGGGCCGCGGCGTCGTGGAACTCCTCCAGGACGTCGTCCATGTGCGGCGAGTGGAAGGCATGGCTGACGGTGAGCCGCGTGGTCTTGCGGCCCTGCGCGCGCAGCCGCTCGGCGACGGCCTCCGCCGCCTCGGCGTCACCGGAGATCACGGTGGAGTGCGGGGAGTTGACGGCGGCGACGGCCACCTTCCCCCCGTGGTCCGCGAGGAGGGCCGCGACCTCGTCCTCCGTGGCCTGTACGGCGATCATGGCACCGCCGGCGACGGCGGACTGCATCAGCCGGGCGCGGGCGGTGATCAGCGCGGCCGCGTCGGCCAGGTCGAGGACTCCGGCCACATGGGCGGCCGTGACCTCGCCCACGGAGTGGCCCGCCACGTAGTCCGGGCGGACGCCGAGGGACTCCAGGAGCCGGAAGAGGGCCACCTCCACGGCGAACAGGGCGGGCTGTGTGCGCGCCGTCTCGTCCAGGCCGTCACCGGTGCGCACGGTGTGGGCCACCGGCCGGTCCAGATACGGGTCGAGGGCGGCGGCCACCTCGTCGAACGCGGCCGCGTAGACGGGGAAGTCCTGGTACAGCCGCTGGGCCATGCCGATGTGCTGGGCGCCCTGCCCGGTGAACAGGAAGGCCGTACGGCCCTCACGGACGCTGCCGGTGACCACGGCGGACGAGGGGGTGTTCCGGGCCAGGGCGTCGGTGCCCGCGAGCAGACCCGGCCCGTCGGGTGCGAGGACGACGGCGCGATGGCGCAGGACGGCCCGGGTGCGGGCCAGGGACCAGCCCACGTCGACGGGCGAGGCGTCGGTGCCGGCGACGTGGGTGTGCAGGCGGTCCGCCTGGGCGCGCAGGGCGCTCTGGTCGGCGCCCGAGATCACCCAGGGCAGGATGGACGGCACGGTGGCGGCCCGCCGGAACTCGACGATGTTCGTGGTGGGGCTTTCGGTGAGCACGACATGGCAGTTGGTGCCTCCCATGCCGAAGGAGCTGACACCGGCCACCAGGGGACGCCGGGGGTCGGGCCACGCGGTGAGCTCGGTCTGCACGGCCAGCCCGAGCTCGCCCAGGTTGATGGCGGGGTTGGGGGTCTCGAAGTTCAGGCTCGGCGGCAGTTCGCGGTGGTGGATGCTCAGCAGCGTCTTGATGAGCCCGGCCATGCCGGCCGCGCCCTCCAGGTGTCCGATGTTGGTCTTGACCGAGCCGACGCGCAGCACGTCGCCCACCGGCCGGCCGGCACAGGCGCCGAGCGCCGAGCCCAGGGCCGCGGCCTCGATGGGGTCGCCGACCGGGGTGCCGGTGCCGTGCAGTTCGACGTACTGCACGTCCTCGACCGCGACGCCGGCCTGTTCCCGGGCGGTACGCAGGAGCAGCTCCTGGGCGACCTTCCCCGGCACGGTCAGATGGGTGGTGCCGCCGTCGTTGTTGACCGCGCTGCCGCGGATGACGCCGTAGATCCGGTCGCCGTCGGCGCGGGCCTGCCGGAGTGTCTTGAGCACGACGACACCGCCGCCCTCGCCGGGCACGAAGCCGTTGGCGCGCGCGTCGAAGGTGTATGTGGTCCCGTCCGGGGACAGTGCGCCGAAGAGCGACTCGGTGACGGTGTGCTCGGCGAGCAGGTTGAGGTTCACACCGGCGGCGAGCGCTGCGGTGGACTCGGCGCGGCGCAGGCTCTCGCAGGCCAGGTGCACGGCGACCAGCGAGGAGGACTGGGCGGAGTCCACGGTCATGCTCGGCCCGCGCAGCCCCAGGTGGTGGGAGACGCGGTTGGCGATCAGACCGCGGTTCACACCGGTCATCGTGTGCTGGGTGAGGGCGTCGGTGCCGTGCTGGTGGACCAGGGTGGTGTAGTCGTCGCGCAGGGTCCCCACAAACACGGCGGTCCTGGTGTCGCGCAGGCTCGTCGGCACGATGCCCGCGTCCTCCAGGGCCTCCCAGGCGAGCTCCAGGACGATCCGCTGCTGCGGGTCCATGGCGGCGGCCTCGCGGGGCGAGACGGCGAAGAAGGCGGCGTCGAAGCCGCCGACGTCCGGCAGGAATCCGCCGCGCGTGATCGCGGTGGGCACCGATGGGTCGAAGCGCCCCTCGGGCACGTCGGTGATGGCGCTGGTGCCACCGCGCAGCAGCTCCCAGAACTCCCCGGTGGACGCGGCTCCGGGGAACCGGCAGGAGAGCCCCACGACGGCGATCGGCTCGTCGCGCTCAGGAGAGCCGTCAACGGCCGCCGGACCATGCTCGCTCATCATGAACTTCCGCTGCCCTTTCACTACTGGATTCCCCCGCGGACCGACTCTGCTTTTTCGGGCGGGCGCCGGAGAACGGGAATTCTGAACAACAAGCCGGCTCTGAAAGGAGGAGGTGCCGCACAGCCGGGATGGAGGCACTACGGCATTGTGTGCGGGCGTGCTCCAACGCCCGCACACCACGCAGTAATCGAATGATTCACCGACAGGTGCTGCGCAAGGTGTTCAGGAGGAGAGGACCAGTCGGTGGCCGGCCTGGTCGCGCACCAGCGTGCACACGTCCCGCAGGGCGAGCTCCAGTCGGTCGATCTCCTCGTCGGTGAGCAGCAGGGACGGCTCGAAGCGCAGGGTGTGCACCGCGCTGGCGGTCGGGAAGGTCCGGATGGCGTGCGCGTGGAGCAGGTGCCCGGCGATCACATAGCCGAACATCGATGAGCGGGCCGCTTCCCGCAGCGTGTCGTCGGTGGCCTCGGACTGGTCGTGGAACTCGAAGCCCAGCATCAGGCCGTGTCCGCGTACGTCCCTGACCACGTCGGGGAAGTCACTGCGCAGGCCTCGCAGCATGCCGGCCAGCGCGGCGCCGCGTTCCCGCGCGAGACGGTAGCCCTGTCCACCGTCGGCCTCCAGCATCTGCAGGACCTTGAGGGCGATGTGGCAGGAGAAGCTGTCCTTGGCGAAGGTCGAGCTGTGCAGCAGCTCGAACTCCGGGCGGTAGCGCCCCTCGCGAACCAGTGTCACGGAGGCCTTGGCGAGGCCGCCGCCGAGGGACTTGGCGAACACGTAGTAGTCGCCGCGCAGGCCCAGCCGGGTGGCGCCCAGGAAGGAGCCGGTGCGGCCCATGCCGCTCTGGATCTCGTCGATGACCACGGGGCAGTCGGCCTCTTCGGCGAACGCCCTGATCTCCTGGGCGAACTCACGCGACAGCGGCCGGATGCCCCCCTCGCCCTGGACCGGCTCCAGCAGGACCGCGCAGATGGTGTGGTGGTCGCGTTCGACGAGCCGGACGCCGCCGTCCTCCACGGTCAGTTGCAGCAGCGTGCCCCGCTCGTCCTGCAGCACCTCCTTCAGCGCCTCCGGGCGGTCGCAGGGCACGAACCGGGCCTGTGCGCCGAGTGCCGCGAAGGGGGTGCGATAGGCCTCGTTGTGGGTCAGCTGGACGCTGCCCATCAGCTTTCCGTGGAAGCCCGACTTCAGTGCCACGAACACCGGAGGCCTGGCGCGCCGCCGTTGGTTGCGGCGGTCGATCTCGGCGATCAGGAGGTCGAGCGGGTCCTGTCCGGCGGCGGGCCGGGGCAGGCCGAGGCCGGCGCCCAGGCTCTCCGGCACGACCGCCGTCCCCGCCTGTACGGCCTCCTGTGCGCGCCGGTTGCTCTCCTCGATCTCCTCGAGGACCGCTGAAAGGCGCAGCACCCGGTCGAGTTCGGCATGCTTGATCGCCGCTTCGATGCCCTCCGCGCCGCTGTTGGCGAAGGTGGCGTAGTACGGCTCGTCGGATCCGGTCTCGCGTCGGATGATCCGGTTGAGTGCCTCGGCCAGCTGGTTGGCGTACGGATGCGAGGAGAACTGTGCGAGCACCGGGGTCTGCTCGTCGAGGAGCTCCCGGGCGCGGGCGACGATGTCCGGATGGTTGTGCCCGAAGATGAGCGCCCCATAGCCGGCGGCGTAATCGAGAACGGGTATCCGCTCGCCGTTGGCGCCCTTCCGGTAAAGCGTGTTGCCGCTCGCGCTCACGTACTCGACGTCCAGACCGGCCGTGGAAAGCAACCGACGCAAATTGGGTTCGGCGAGCTCGCGGGCCACGGATTCGGAATTCATGCCACTCCTTTTCGGGCACCCTGGAGATGCGTCCTGACATCCTGTTCCAGGGCGTCCCAGCGGACGGTCATACCGAGGTCATTCCGCGGAGCCGGTGGCGGAGTGGGCGCCGAATTACCGGGGGCGTGCTTGGGCCGTTGCCGGCGGGCGGCCGACAGCAGCAGGTCCACCAGGTGCTCCCCGGTGGCTCCGGTCGGCTGCACCAGCGTGACCGAGGAGGCGTGGCTGCGGCCGCCCGCCCAGGTGGGCCGTCGAAGCAGCAGTTCCGGCGCCGAAGCGGCCACCACGAACAGACGTCCCGATCCGGTGGAGCCCACCAGTTCCTCGATCGTGTCCAGGACCCGGTCGTCGGCCCGGTGGAGGTCGTCGACGCACAGCACCAGCAGCATGTGCTGGGCGGCGGCGAGGAACAGGTCGCGCCAGGCGGCGAGGACGTCACCCGTCGGGTCCGCGCCGCCGCCCCGAGGCGCCTGGTGCGCGGCGTCGAGCGCCGGGGGCAGGAGCGGGGCGAGCCGGGACGAGAGGCGCTGCGCCGCCGTCCCCGACCCGATGACCTCGCGCACCTTTACCGCCAGGGCCTCGCGCGCGGACTCGGCCGTGTCGTCGGCCTCGATGCCGCAGAACGCCGCCAGGATCTCGGCCGGCGCCTTCAGGGGGTGGCCGGTGGGTGCCGTCGGCGTACCGCCGGTCAGGAACAGGGGCGCGTCGGGACGGCTGCACGCCCACCGGCCGAACTCTCGGAGCAGTTCGCTCTTTCCGGTGCCGCTCTCCCCGAAGACCGTGACCAGATGCGGCACGACATGGCGCCGGGTCCGCTTGAGCAGACCCTGGAGGACTTCCAGTTCATGGGCCCGGCCGGCGCCCGTGCCGTCGGCGACGTGCCGCTCGCGCACTTCGATCGCCTGCCATGAGGCGGGCGAGACGGTGGTGGGGGTGTAGAGGACGGCGCTCTCCGTGGCCGTACGCACCGCGTCGCTGGCCCACACCTGTCCGGCCGGCACCTCCGCGAGCAGGAACTGGGACTCGTCGAGCGCCGCACCGACCACCGTCGGCGGACCGTCCTGGCCACGGCGGCGCAGCAGCACCTCTCCCCTGGTGACGCATACGTGCACGGTCAGACGCAGGTGCTGGGCGCCAGGTGTGGCGATGTCCAGGACGTCACGCACGGCGAGGGCCGCCAGGGTGGCCTTGCGGATGTCCTCCTCGCCCGGTCCGTCCATACCGAACACCGCCAGGGACACCGAGCCCAGGCTGGCCGTGACCGTCCCGCCGAAACGCTCGATCTGCGCCCTGACCAGTTCGGCGGCGCCGTCCAGCAGTTCGTCCAGGTCCTCCCGGACCTCGGCGCCCGCTGCCGGGGCGAGCCGCGTCCGCACGGAAACCACGCTGACCGTACGACGGTCGCTGACGGCGCGCGGCGCCCGGGCGCCTGGTGCGTCGGGGACGCGGGGCGCCGGAACGCGAGGGGCCGGAACACCGGCGGCCGGAAGGGCGGCTCGAGGGAGGGGGGTGTCGGCAGCGGCCGGCGCGGGGGTGTCCTGGGAGGGCGCCGGCCGAGAGCGCAGCCGGACCCTGGGCCGTACCTCCTCCGCGTCCCCTTCGACGAAGGCCCTGCGGTGGTCGGGGCGGTCCATCGACAGGGACGGGTCCTGGGTGAGGATCGCCTGTTGCAGCTGCTGCAGGCCCCGGCCGGGCTCCAGGCCCAGGTTCTCCACCAGTGCCGCACGCACCTGGCTGTAGGTATTGAGCGCGTCGGCCTGCCGCCCGCACCGGTACAGCGCGAGCATCAGCTGCGCCGAGGCCCGCTCCCGCAGCGGCTCGGCCTGCACCATGGTCTCCAGCTCGGCCAGGATCTCGTAGTGGCAGCCGCACAGCAGCTGGGCTTCGAAGTAGTCCTCGGTGACATCGAGTCGGGTGCTCTGCACGGCGGCCAGTTCGGGCCAGTCCAGGCCCGCCTCCACCAGGTCGGCCAGGGCCGGACCCCGCCACAGGGACAGCGCCTCGCGCAACAGCGCCGCGGCCGCCGGAGCGTCGCCCTCGGCCTGCTTGTTCCGGCCCAACCCCACCCATTTGTGGAACAGATGGAGGTCCACCTGCTCCGGATCGACGCGCAGCATATAGCCGGGTGCCTGGGTCAGCAGCGCGGGCGGCGGCCCGTCGTCGCCACGATGCGAGGCGAGAACGCCGCGCAGCCCGTAGACCGCGTTCTGCAGGATCTTCCGGGCGGTCGTCGGCGCCTCCTCCACGCCCCACAGGGCGTTCAGCAACCGACTGGTGGCCACCACCCGGTTGGCTTGGAGCAGCAAGTAGCCCAGGGTGGCACGCTGTTTCGTGCCGCCGAGAGCAACGTTCTGCTCATCGGCGACGACCTCCATCGGACCCAGTAACCGGAATTGCATCGTTCCCCCAGATCGACACCCGCTCGGTCAAAATCCGGTCACCATGCTGCAAGGGAGCGATCCAAGCCCACACAAATCTGATACAAGCTCCAACCACCGGAGTCACCCGCCGGTCAGAGAACCTCCAGTACCGCACACCCGAAACTGTGGCCGAAACCGTCCCCGACCAGCACCACCTTGTCCCCCGCAGCGAGCTCGGCGGACGCCAGCAGGTGGGCGAGACCCGCGGCCTGGTCACCGGACGGCAGATGCCCGACCCCGTTGCCCCAGTCCCAGGTGGTCCGTTTCTCGTCGATGCCCAACACCGCGCGCCTGTCCCAGCGTTGTAGCCCCGAACCCAGGTGCGGGAAGACGAACCGTGCGACGTCGTCGACGCCGAGCCCGGCGTCCGCCAGGGCGTGCTCCATGACCTCACGCTCCCGGTCGGCGAGCAGTTCGGCGAGTCGGGCCTGATCCGCCTCGGGGCCGGCCGCCGCGTCGGGAGCCGGTGCCCGCTCGGCGTCGGGTATCCGCCACGGCAGGTCGGAACGCAGGACCAGCCGGTGCGGCGACTCCCCCACCACCGTGGTGGCCAGGAGCCGGGCCTGTCCGGTGCCGGTGCGGACCACCACTCCCGTCGCACCGTCGGCGAGCACCCGTCCGGGCCCCCGGCGGAACCGGTCGCCGGGTGCCGTCGCGCCGTCGCCGGTGGTGACCAGAGCGGCGGTCATGTCCGGGGACGCGGAGAGGTACTGAGCCGCCAGATGCAGACCCACCAGGCCGCTGCCTGCGGACCCGCGGACCTCCAGCGCGGTGGCGCGCGGGCATCGCAGCGCCCGCCGCACGCCCTCCGCTGGGCAGCCGTCCGCCCGCACCGCCCAGGAGGAGGCGTGCACAACCAGGTCCACCTCGCCGGCCGGCACGCCCGAGCGGCGACGCGCCAGGTCGGCGGCCCGCACCACGAGGTCCGGCAACGCGCCGTCGTCCGCCACGCACACCGCACGGTAGGCGTCCCGCCGGTACTGCCGGGCGTCGTACAGCCCGGCGCCGACCGCACCCCGGACGTCCTGGCTGGCCCCCAGCGACATCGCGGCCGCGCCGATGAACAGGCCGTCCCAGCGCGTCACACGCCTACCCCCTCGATCTCAAGGACGGTGAACGGCCGCGGGTGTGGCGTCGCCCCGAGGGCTCGCGCCCGCCCGCGGTGGCGGTACGGCCGACAGTCACCGTCGGACACCGGCCGGTTGCCTGCGCGCTCATCGGGCCCGCACGCTATCGGCCCTCGGTCACCGCGAGAGGCCCCACGCCTGCCTCGCTCACGGCGGCGGTGACCACCTCGGCCACCCGCGGCAGGTGGGCGTCGAGGAAGAAGTGCCCTCCGTGGAAGACCCGTGTCGTGGAGCCGGCAGTGGTCAGCTCGCCCCACGCCTCCGCCTCGTCCCTGCCGACCACGGGGTCCGCGTCCGCGACGAGCACGGTGAACGGTATGTCCAGGGGCGGGCCCGGCCGCCACACGTAAGCGCCGATCGCGCGGTAGTCGGCCCGTAGCGCGGGCATGACCATGTCCCGCAACTCCGGGTCCTCCAGCACGCGTGGAGTGGTGCCGCCCAGAAGCCTGACGACCCGCATGATGTCCTGGTCCGTACGCAACCGGTCGTACCGGGCGGGCCGGGCGGTGGGCGCGCCCCGGCCGGAGAGGATCAGTGCCGCGGGCCCGGGCAGCGACCGCGCGGCGAGCCGGCGGGCCACCTCGTAGGCCACGAGTGCGCCCATGCTGTGCCCGAACAGGGCATACGGCCTTGTCTGGTTCGCCACCGGTGCGGTGAGCGCGTCGGCGAGCCGACCGAGGTCGTCGACGGGCTGCTCGTGCCGGCGGTCCTGCCGGCCGGGGTACTGCACCGCCAGCACGTCCAGCGCCGGAGCGAGGGCCCGTGCCAGCGGCAGGAACGCGCTCGCCGCGCCGCCCGCGTGCGGGAAGCAGATCAGCCGGGGTGTTCCGGTACCCCGCCGCGGAGCCGGACTCGGCGTATCGAACCTGCGCAGCCACTCGCCCTGCACTGCCACTCCCTGGATGTCCGTGCTCCACGCCGCTCGTGTGCGGCGCCCGGCCGCCCCCAGCGTGCACCGGTCCGTTCAAAGGCCGCACAAACGCCGCACAAGTCACCAACGCCCGAGGATCCGGCAGCGGCTGCGCAACGGGCGGAAGGAACGCGATACTTGTCGCATGATCGCCATCCGGTTCGACCGCTTCGGCGGCCCCGAGGTCCTTCGGACCGTGGAACTGCCCGTCCCGGAACCACAGCCCGGGCAGACCCTGATCACGGTCGAGGCCGCAGGCGTCAACTTCGCGGACACCCACCAGACCGACGGCTCGTACCTGACCGCCGACATGCTGCCCCACGTGCCCGGCAGCGAGGTCGTGGGTCGCACACCGGACGGCCGACGCGTCCTCGCCCGCGTCCCACACGGCTACGCCGAGCAGGTCCTGGCCCCGGAGAGCGCCCTCGTGGACATCCCGGAGGACCTCCCGGCCGCTCACGCGCTGGCCCTGCTCACCCAGGGTCTGACCGCCTGGCACCTGCTGCGCACCGCGGCTCGGCTGGTGCCCGGCGAGACGGTGGTCGTCCACTCCGCGGCCGGCGGAGTGGGCAGTCTGGCGGTACAACTGGCCAGGCTGTTCGGCGCCGCACGCGTCCTCGCCCAGGCCTCCACCCCCGACAAGCGGCGACTCGCCCTGGAACTCGGCGCCGACGGCATCGCCGACTACCCCCTGCCCGATCCGGCGGACGTCATCCTCGACGCGGTGGGCGGCGCCCTCTTCGACCAGGCCCTCGACTCCCTGGCACTCTCGGGCCGCCTCGTCACCTACGGCAACGCGGCCCGCACGCCCTTCACCCCCCTCGACCCGTCCCGCCTCAGCCGCCTCAACGCGTCCGTCGTCGGATTCTGGCTGCGTCCCACCCTGAAGGCCCCCGGCGCCTTCGCCGAGCCCCTGCGGGAACTCCTCGCCCTCACCGCCGACGGCCGGCTCCGCCCGGTCACCGGTCCCCGTTACCCCCTGGCGCAGGCCCGGCGCGCCCACGAGGACCTGCTGGCCCGGCGCACCACGGGCAAGGTCACCCTCCAGCCCTGACCTCTCAAAGCCTGCTCAAAAGCCGGTGCGGCCGCCTGACATACCCACACCCGGGCCCTTGAGTCCACGCCACCGCCACCCTCATGATCAACCACGGCACACCACGCCCCCTGACGTGACCGGGCCGGCCGATTCCCCCGTCGTCCCGGCCCGGTCACCACGCTCGCGGTGCCTGGGTGGGCAGCGGGGGTACCGCAGGAACTTCGGCTCCGACCACCGCAGCCCACGCGGAGGCAGGTGCCGGAACAAGGAAGGGCGCCGCCCGAGCCGCAGTGCGGCGGGATCAGGCCCGAATCGGGGGCCGGGCGGGGCCGTTCTCCAGGTCGATGACGAGGCGGAGGACGAGTTCGCCGTCGACGGTGCGGGTGCGGTCGCCGATGATCCGGTTGAGGTGGCGGACGCCGGGCTCCAGGGACAGGACGTGGGTGAGGAGCGGGTCGGCGCTGCTGTCGGTGCGCAGGGCTTCGGCGGCGGCGACGAGTTGGGCGTTGGTGACGCCGCGGTTGCCGGTGAGGGTGAGGCTCAGGCCCGGACGGGTGAAGGTGGTGGTGGCCGGGGGCCAGGGGCCGCCGGTGTTGGCGCGACGGACACCGTCGAGGTCGACGCCGGGCAGCAGGGGGGTGGTGGCGCGGGGCGGGACACCGCCGAGGGGGTGGACGGCGACCAGGCGCTCGCCGAGGGCGGTGACGGCGGCCTCGACGGCGGGGACGGTACCGCCGCGATGCGTGGTGACGAGGAGCGCGACGGCGCCGGTGACGTGCCGGTCGAGCGGGTCGGAGGCGAGGACGCTCACCGCGTGCGGGACGTGGGCCTGGGTCCACTTGAGCCCGGCCTCCGTGCGGTGGACCACGACGACCCGGACCGTGGGGAAGAGGAAGCGGGGTGCGAGCAGCGCGGCGAGGTTGCCGGTGAGGCCGTCGCCGTGGACGACCAGGGTGTCGGGCGCCGAGGTGGCCAGGCAGGAGAGGGCGTAGCGGACGACGGCGTAGGGCTCGACGAGGGTGGCGCGGGCGGCGGGGAGGTCGTCGGGGAGGCGGGAGACCAGACCGGCGCGCACGGCCGAGGCGCCGATGAGGACGCGCTGCTGGAAGAGGCCCGGCACGTTGTGGCCCAGGAGGAAGGAGGGGTCGCCGGGGTGGGTAGGGTTGACGATCACCCGGTCGCCGGGCGCGAAGCCGTCGGCGCCGGGCCCGGCGGCGACGACCCGGGCGGCGCCCTCGTGTCCGACGACGGGTGAGGGGTCGTCGCGGTCGCGGCGCAGGATCTGGATGTCGGTGCCGCAGAGGCTCACCTGCTCGGGTGCGAGCAGGAGTTCGCCGTCGACGGGGTCCGGGGTGGGGACCTCTTCGACACGGCAGGTGGTGCCGTGGCGGACGATCGCGAGGTGGGTGGCCGTGGCCGGCATGGGGGTCCTTCCTGGGTGGTGACGGTGGGCGGGGCCTACCGCTTGGTGACGGTCAGTGCTCCGTGGGAGAGCGCGACGGCGCCCGCCATCGGGTCCACCTCGCCGGGGCGGCACAGCCGCAGACCTTGTGCGGCCCGGTCGGGGCCGGTGTCGCGGTCGGCGTAGCTGCGCACCTCGCCGACCTGGCGGACCAGCTCGTCGCGGTAGGGGTCGCCGAGTCCCTCCGCGTAGCCGCCGCCGATGCCGATGAGGTCGATACGGGGGTCGAGGCAGCGCAGGGTGCGCACGAGCTCGGCGACGGGTTCCACGACCGTGCCGAGCAGACGGCGGGCGGCGGGGTCCCCGGACCGCAGCCGGGCGGGGAGGTCGTCGCGGATGCCCTCGGGGTGTGCGACGCCGAGCGCGGCGGCGACGTGCGGCAGGGCGGGTCCGGCGGCCAGCGCGGCGACGTGGCCGGTGCCGCCGCAGGGGCAGCTCAGGGCGCGGACGGCGGCGGGCGCGGTGGAGACGGCCGGGAGGTGGCCGACCTCGCCCTGCAGACCGTGGGCGTCGACCGGGACGGAGCGTTCGGCGAGGTCGGCGGTGCGCAGGGCGATGCCACTGCTCACCGTGACGTACACGACGCGGCGGTGCCCGGGCCGGGCGAACCGCTCGACGAAGCTCGCGAGACCGGCGGTGACGTCGTTGAACAGGTGCCAGCTCACGTCCGGGCGGCGGGCCGTGAGCAGGGCGTGCAGCGGGACGGGCCGGTCCGGGCCGCCGCCCCAGAGCGGGCCCGAGCCGTGCAGCACGCCGTGCTCCTCGTCCATGGCGGCGCCGCAGGACATCGCCACCCGCGCGCCCTCCGGCACCGCCTCGGCGAGGGTCTCGATCAGCTGCTCCAGGAGCACCGCCGGATCCTCGCCGGGCCGGTTGAGGATGCTGGGCGCGGGCAGCCGTACGGTCTCTCCCGACCCCGTGCGGATCCGCAGCCAGGTCCCTCCGAGGTCGACGGCGACGTCGGTGCGTACCCGCTCGTCGTGGTCCGCCGCCAGGGCGGAGGCCCGCGCGCTCACCGCCGTATCCCTTCCGCCGGTTCGGCGTGGGCCAGGGGCTGCCGGAACTCCAGGCGGATACGGCCGCCTTGCACCTGCGCGGTGACGGCGGTGAGGTCGTCGACGCGGTACGGGGCCGGTTCCGCGGCGGGGGCGGCGACGGCGACGGGGGTGCCGCCGGAGCGGTGGGCGGCGAGCAGGCCGGGGGCGGAGTCCTCGAAGAGAAGGCAGTCGGCGATGTCGACGTCGAGGAGACGGGCGGCGGCGCGGAAGCCCTCGGGGTCGGGTTTGCCGGCCCGGACGTCGTCGGCGCAGACGGCGACGGCGGGCAGGGGCAGTCCGGCGGCGGTGAGGCGGCGCTCCATCATGGTGCGGGAGGCCGAGGTGACGACGGCCCAGGTGCGCGCCGGCAGGGCGGTGAGCAGCCTGCGGGCACCCGGGATCTCCGTGACGGTGTCGGCGGTTGCCTCCTCGCGGGCCCGGATCCAGGCGACCTCGTCGGTGACGGTGGCGAAGCCGGCGGCGGGCAGGAGCCCGGCGACGATGTCGTGCGCGGTGCGGCCGGGCAGCGCGGCGAGCACGCCGGCCGGGTCGAGACGGTGGCGGGCGGCGAACTCCCCCCAGACACGGTCGATGGAGGCGGCGGAGTCGACCAGGGTGCCGTCCATGTCGAAGAGCAGGGCGCGGGCCGTCACGGCGCGTGGGGCGGTCATCCGATCTCCAGGGTCTGGGCGGCGAACCGGACCAGTTCGAGGTCTTCCTTCCAGTGCCTGCGCAGACGCTGGTCGCCGGGGTCGGTGTCGAGGATCACGTGGTCGGCGCCGGCGTCGCGCAGGAAGGCGATGTCGGCGCGGATCTGGTCGGGGGTGCCGTAGCCGAGGGGCCGGGAGTCCGGGTCGACCGGGGTGGTGGTGGGCAGGAAGAAGATCCTCGGGGCGAACTCCTTGCCCTCCGCGAGGACCCCGGCGGCCCGGGCGCACAGCTGCCGGTCGGGGTGCAGGGGGTGCCAGGCGGTGCCGAAGCGGTTGACACGTTCCAGGGCGCGCGGACCGTTGCCGCCGATCCACAGCGGCGGGTGCGGGTCCTGTACGGGCCGGGGTCCGGTGTGCACCCGGTGGCCGCGGTACGTGACGGTGTCGGAGGTCCAGGCCGCGACCAGGGCGTCCAGGGTGTGGTCGGTGAGGGCGCCGCGCCTGCGGAAGTCCACGCCGAGGACCTCGAAGGCGCGCGGGGCCCAGCCGACGCCGAGGCCGACGACGAGGCGGCCGCCGCTGAGCCGGTCGATGGTGGCGGTGGCGCGGGCGAGCGCGATCGGATGCCGGTGGGAGGCGATGAGGACGCCCGCGCCGAGCCGTACGGTCTCGGTCTGCCCGGCCAGCCAGGACAGCGTGGCGAGGCTCTCGTAGAACGGAGCGGGTGAGCGGCGGTGGGCGTCGTCGGTGAGGGCGAGGTGGTCGGAGACCAGGACGGTGTCGAAGCCCAGCCGTTCGGCCTCGCGGGTCCAGGTGAGCATGCCCTCCGGGGTCATCTGGGCCCCGAAGTTAGGCAGGTTGATGCCGAATTTCACGCGGTCACCGGCCCGGGGAGGGTGAGTCCGAAGGGGGCGTGGTGAGCGGTGTCGACCGGGTGCGGCGCGGCGTGCAGTTCGAGCAGGTTGCCGCCGAGGCGGTCGAGGGGGCGCGGCGGTTCCTGGCCGGGGATGCCGTGTTCGAAGAGTTCGAGGTTGAGGGCGTCGTCGATGACGACCATGGCCATCGCCGAGGTGCCTTCGACGTCGAGGCCGAACTGGCGCAGCATGAAGGCCCGGTCGGCGGCGATCTCGGTGCGCAGGACGACCTTGGCGCCGTGGTGGGTGACCAGGTGGTCGACGGTGGCGTCGAGGCTCCGCACGCTGTAGCCGGTGTGGTCGAGACCGAGCAGCGTCGGCAGCGGCGCGTCGTCGGCCGGCCGCTGGTCGTGGTGGAGCCGGTCCTCGGTGCTGTCGGCGTATCCGGGGACGTCGGGCCACTGCTGGAGCTCGAAGAGGGTGCCCCAGGGGGCCCGGAAGTAGATCCAGCGGTTCCCGCGGATCGGCCCCTCGGGGATGGTGATGATGTCGCCGAGGACATCGACGCCGGGCAGCTTCTCCAGATGGGCTACGGCCGCCTCTATGTCCGCGACGCGGAGGCAGAGGTGGTTGGTGCCGATGTCGACCAGGCGGGGCGGGGCCTCGGCGCCGGTGTCCGACACGGCGGGAACGAGCCGCACCTCGACGCCGGCCGAGAACGACACGACGCCGGCCCCGCCGTCCCGGTCCACGGCGGAGGGCCCGACCAACTCGGCGAGAAAGGCGGTGGCCTCGTCGACGTCGGGCACCGCCACGGTGATCCGGTGGGCCGGCGTGCGGGTGCCCGCGACGGGGTTCAGGGAGGCGTCCGGGACCGTGCTCATAGGGGGATTCCTTCGGGATGCGGGGCCGGATCGACCTGGGTTGTCTGGGAGCTGAGGGCCGGGAGCGAGGCGGGTGCCGGGGCCCCGACCGGGCCGACGGCCAGGCACGAGTACCGGCCAGGGGCTGGGCAGGAGTACCGGCCGGTGGCCAGGCGCGGGTGCGGGCCAGTGGCCAGGCGCGGGTGCGGGCCAGGGGCCAGGCGCGAGCACCGGCCGGTCGCCGGGGGCAAGACGGGAGCCAGGGCCCCGACCGGGCCGACGGCCAGGCACGAGTACCGGCCAGTGGCCAGGCGCGAGTACCGGCCGGGCGCCAGGGGCAAGCCGGGAGCCAGGGCCCCGACCGGGCCGACGGCCGGGCACGAGTACCGGCCAGGGGCTGGGCGCGAGTACCGGCCAGGGGCTGGGCGCGAGTACCGGCCGGGCGCCAGGGGCAAGCCGGGAGCCAGAGCCCGGACCGGGCCGACGGCCAGGCGCGAGCACCGGCCGGGCGCCAGGGGCAAGCCGGGAGCCAGGGCCCCGACCGGGCCGACGGCCAGGCGCGGGTGCCGGCCAGTGGCCAGGCGCGGGTGCCGGACGGGCGCCGGGAGCGAGTACCGGACGGTCGCCGGGAGCGAGTGGTGTCCGGCTACCGGTACCGGAATCGGGCCGGCAGCCGAGCGCGGGTGCGGCTGCCTCACGGCTGGAGGAGGACCTTTCCGCGCAGGCCGCCCGCGGCGAAGTCGCGGTGGGCTTGGGCGGCGTCGGACAGGGGGTAGCGGCGGCCGGTCGGGACCGTCAGGTGGCCGGCGGTGACCAGGTCGCTCAGGGTCTGGAGCTGGTCGCCGTCCTGCTCGACATAGCTCTTGCGGGGGGTGATGCCCCGCTCGGGAGCCGGCTGTTCGTTGTCGTCGATGGCGACGAACTGGCCGCCGTCGGCGACCGTACGGATCGCGGCGGCCACCCCCGCGGTGTCGACGACGGCCGTGTGGCCGGCGGTGGGGAGGTCCTCGGGCCGGGCGTGGACGGTGCCGACGCCGAGGGCGAGCAGGGCGTCGGTGTCGCCGGTGCGGGCGAGGGCGTCGACCGGGTGCCCGTCGGCCAGCAGCAGTTGGACGGCGATCCGGCCGACCGCGCCGGCGGCGCCGGTGACGAGGACCGGCGCGCCGGGCGGCAGGGTGAGCTTGGCGAGGGTCTGGACGGCGGTGAGCCCGGCGAGCGGAAGCGCGGCGGCCTCCTCCAGCGGCACTGTGCCCGGGGCGCGGGCGAAGAGGCGGGCGTCGGCGACGACCTGTTCGGCGTAGGTGCCGTAGCGGTGGGCCGGCTGGGCGACCATGCCGACGACCTGGTCGCCCACGGTGAACCGGGTGACCTCGCCGCCGGTCTCGGTGACGACGCCGGAGACGTCCCAGCCGGGGACGGCCGGATAGGTCAGGTTCAGGTCGAGGAACCCGGAGCGGGTCTTGACGTCGACCGGGTTGACGGCGGCCGCGGTGACGGTGACGCGGATGTCCTGCGGGCCGACGGGCAGTTCGGGGACCTCGTCGAGGGCCAGGACGTCGGGGTCGCCGGTGCGGTGGAAGACGACGGCTTTCATGCGGGTGGGTTCTCCCTCGGAGGGACGGTGGTGAAGGCGTGGCGGGCGTTGGCCTCGGCCGCGGTCAGGGCGAGGCCGCCGTCGGCGAGGATCGAGGCGCCGGTGACATAGCCGGCACCGGGCCCGGCGAGGTGGGCGATGACCGTGGCGATCTCCTCGGCGCCGGCCGGGCGTCCGAGCGGGATGTCGGGGCGGGAGATCTCCCGGTAGGTGTCCTCGTCGTGGACGCCGTTCATGGCGGTGGCGGTCTCGCCGGGCGCCACGGAGTTGACGCGGATGCCGTACCGGCCGAACTCCAGGGCGAGCACCTTGGTGACCATGCCGAGGGCGGCCTTGCTGGCGCAGTAGAGCGCGCCGCCGGTGATGGGCACGGTCTCGTGGACGGAGGTGACGTTGACGATGCTGCCCCGGACACCGCCCCGGATCATGTGGTGGCCCACCGCGGAGGCGAGCGTCATGGGGGCGACGGCGTTGATCGCGAACACCTCGTCGGCCCGCTTGAGTTCGAGGGCGTCGGCGGCGGAGCGGTCGTTGATGCCGGCGTTGTTGACCAGGCAGTCGATGCGCCCGGCCCGCTCGACGGCGGCCATGCAACTGTCGACGCCGGCCTCGGGGTCACGCAGGTCGGCCCGGACCGGGACGCACTCGGCGCCGGTGGTGCGCTCGAGTTGTTCGGCGACCTGGCGGATCCGGTCCTCGCCGGTGGCGTAGCCGAGCAGCAGCCGGTGGCCGGGGCGGGCGAGCGCGCGGGCGGTGGCCCGGCCGATGCCGCTGCTGGCCCCGGTGATCAGGGTGGTGTGCCGGTCAGACAAGGCTCAGCACCACCTTGGGGCGCGTCCGGCCGTGCTGGAGCACGTCGAAGGCGCGGGCCACCTCGTCGAGCGGTATCACCTGGTCGACGAGACCGGCGGCGAGTTCGTCGACCAGGGCGACGGCACGGGCGTAGTGGTCGACGCCGTGCCGGACGCCGGCGATACGGATGCCGGCCAGGGCGATCCGGCCGGGGTCGACGGTCTCGGTGCCGGCCGGGACGCCGACCAGGAGGCACAGGCCGCCGGGGCGCAGCCGGTCCAGCGCGGCGTTGAGGGTGCCGGGGGCGCCGGAGCACTCCAGGACGATGTCGTACCCGGTCGGGGCGTCGGCGGTGTTGGTGACCCGGTCGCGGTAGCTGCCGGGCGGGAGGTGACCGACGCCGCCGGGTTCGGCGATGTCGACGGTCACCGGGTAGCGGGCGAGGACGGCGGCGGCGAGGCTGCCCATGGTGCCCGCGCCGACCACCAGGACCTCGTCACCGGGCCCAGGGGCGGCCGCGCGGACCGCCTCCAGGACCGTGACCAGGGGTTCCACCAGGACGTGTGCGGGGCGCGGCCGCTCGGTGCCGGGGCCGAAGGGGACCAGGGCGTGGCGGGGCATCACCAGGTACTCGGCGGCGGCGCCGGCCCAGCCGTACAGGCCGACCTCGCGCAGTTCGGTGCAGAGGTTGCGGTGGCCGGAGGCGCAGGAGCGGCAGGACTGGCAGGGGATCATGGTGGAGCCGGTGACCACCTCGCCGTGCCGCAGTCCGGTGACGCCGGGGCCGTACTCCTCGACGGTGCCGGCCCATTCGTGGCCGAACCGGTGCGGGAAGACGGCCCGCCCGTCGGCGAGGTAGGCGGAGGTGCCGTGCAGGAGCTCCAGGTCGCTGCCGCACAGGCCGACGTAGGCGATCCGGACCAGTACCTCACCGGGCCCGGCGACCGGTCGGGCGGTCTCGACGAGGGTCGCGGTGTGCGGTTTGTCTATGACGGCGGCCCGCATCAACTGCCCTCACCCGCCAGGCGGTTACGGGTCCGGCGGGTGCCCACGGCGAGGGCCAGGACGGCTGCCAGGGCGAGGCCGGCGCCGACCGCGGGCAGGGTGCCCAGCGACGCGCCGAGGGAGAGGGTGGCCGAGCCGATCCAGGCGCCGGCGGCGTTGGCGAGCTGGAAGCCCGCGATGTTGACGGTGGCCGCGAGGTTGGGGGCCTCGCTCGCCGCGGTGATCAGCTTGGAGGCCAGCGGCGGGATGATCGAGAAGCCCGCGGCGCCGAGGACGAAGAGCCAGGGCGCGGTGAACCAGGTGCTGGAGCCGAAGACCGCGAGCAGGCCGAGCGCGACGGTGAGCGCGCCGAGCGCGACGAACAGGGTGCGGTCGATAGAGCGGTCGGCGAAGTGTCCGCCGAGCTGGTTGCCGACGACCGAGCCGATGCCGAAGACGAAGAGGAGCAGGGTGACATGGCCTGCCGAGAAGCCGGTGTGGTCGCGGAGGTAGGGCGCGATGTAGGTGAAGACGACGAACAGGGCGGCCTGGCTGAGCGCGGTCAGGGTGAGGGCCGCCCACACCGACGGGCGGGTGAAGACGGTGAGTTCGGCGGAGATCGACCCGGCCGGGCGGGCGGGGGCGCGCCGGGTGACGGCGACGAGCCCGACGGTGACCAGGGTCTGGAAGACGGCGACGACCACGAAGGAGGTGCGCCAGCCGAACTCGCCGCCGATCAGGGTGCCGAGCGGCACGCCGAGCACGGTGGCCAGGTTCAGGCCGAGCGAGACCCGGGCGATCACCCGGCCCTGGAACTCCGGCGGCACCAGCGAGGTGGCGAGGACCAGGCACAGGGCGAAGAAGGTGGCGTGCGGCAGCGCGGTGACGATCCGGAAGACGACCAGCAGCGCGAAGCTGTTCGCGAGCGCCGTGCCGAGGGTGCCGATGACGAAGACCGCCATGGAGCCGACGATCAGGGCGGTGCGCGGCACCCGGGTGGTGACGATGGTGAGCAGCGGACCGCCGATCATCACGGTGACCGCGTAGACGGTCACCAGGAGGCCGGCGGTGGCGTCGGAGACCTTGACGTCGCCGGCGATGTCCGGCAGGACGCCGGCCACGAGGTATTCGACGGTGCCGACGCCGAAGACGGCGAGCAGCATCCAGAACACGGCGGCGTTCGCGCCCGCCTCCCGTGCGGGTGTCGCGGTCTCGGTCCCGGTGGTGGCGGTCAACGGACGCCCCCCTTCGTCTCGTTCGTCTTGTTCGTGTCGGTGGTGGGCGCGGGCGCGCCGGTGTACTCCAGGACCGCGCAGCCCCAGGTGAATCCGACGCCTATGCCGGTGAGCAGCAGCCGGTCGCCCGGGGTGAGGGTGCCGGAGCGGCGCAGCAGGTCGAGGCCCACGACCGGGTCGGCGGCGCCGGTGTGCCCGATCTCCCAGCCGCGTTCGGCGAGCGTCTGGCCGGCGTCGATCTTCAGCGGGCCGAAGCACTGCTTGCGCAGCAGGACCTTGCCGAAGTTCGGCACCAGCCAGTGGGCGATGTCGGCATGCGCGGTGCCGGCGTCGGCGAGCGCGGTCTCGGCGCAGCGCGACAGTGCGGCGGTGTTCCGGGTCCAGAACTCCTCGGTGCTGCGGGCCTCGGCGAACGCGGCGACCCGCTGGCGCAGGTCGATGGGTTCGCCTGTGCCGTAGTACGGCATCGCCATCGAGTCGTTGCCGCGGTGCATCCGCTCCAGCAGCGGGTCGCTGACCACGGAGGTCGACAGGACCCGGAAGGGGCCGCCGTCGTGGCCGAGGACCAGGGCGCCGGCGCCGTCGCCGTAGACGAGGCCGCTGTCGGAGGCCCAGCGGTCGAACAGCGGCAGCTGCCAGGCGTCGGAGGCGGTGACCATGCCCTTGCCGGAGCCCGCGCACCAGCGGCCGACGAGTTCCATACCGACGACGGCGCCCGCGCAGGCGGTGCGTATCTCGATCGGTACGCACTCCTCTATGCCCAGCTCGCTCTGGAGGTAGGCGCCGCAGTTCCAGCCCTCCAGGCCGTTGTGCAGCACCACGGCGTGGACGAGGACATCGATGTCGGCGGGGTCGGTGCCGGAGTCCGTGAGCGCGGATCGGCCGGCGGCGACGGCCATCTCGGGTGCGGTCTCGCCGCGTTCGGGCCGGGCGACGACGGCCGACACCTGGCCGGTCTTGCGGTGTTCGACGTGGCTGTACCGTCCGCTCGCCACCATCTCGGCGGCGAACTCACGCTCTTCGGGCAGATAGGAGCCGAAGCCCTCGATGTAGAGACTGTCCCACTTCACGCTGCCTCACCGGCCCCGACGAGTCCGGCGACCGGTTCGAGGTCCTGCCCGGTACGCCGTCGCGCGGCGTCGAGTTCGCCGAGAGCGGCGTTCAGTTCCTCGGGGGTGACGTCGTTGACGAAGCGGTGGTGGCCGATGCCGACCGGCAGGGGCAGGCGCTGCTGTCCGTCGCGGTGGCGCACCGTGTCGGCGAGGGCGCCGTCCAGGATTCCGGGGCGGGCCAGGACGTCGGTCCACAGCGGCAGCCGCAGCCGGTCCATCAGGGCCAGGACGCGCTGGGCCTGGTGCTCCGTGACGTCGCCGCGCATCCGTCCCAGCACGGTGGTGAGCGCCATGTCGACGGCGACGGCCTCGCCGTGCAGCAGCTCCGGCAGCGCCTCCATCTCGATGGTGGGGCTGAAGGTGTGCCCGTAGTCGACGCAGCGTTCCAGGCACTGTTCCCACAGGTTGGGCTGGAGTTCCTCCAGCATCAGGTGGATGGCCTCGGAGACGATCCGGCGGGCCGCCGTCTCCAGCGCGGGAGTGCTGCCCTGGAAGCGGTCCTCGATCAGCAGCGGCCCGAAGTCCTCGAGCAGGTCGAAGAGTTCGGCCGACTTGATCAGCGCCATCTTCAGGATCTCGGCGAGGCCGTTGGAGAGGTGACGTGCGTCGAGGGTGCTGAGGAAGGAGCGGTCGACGAAGGTGGCCACGGCCGGCGCGTAGGTGCCGAGCCGGTTCTTGCCCTGCCCGTAGTTGACCCCGGTCTTCACGCCGACGCCGGCGTCGACGAGGCCCACCAGGGTGGTGGGGATGCGTACGTAGGGAGTGCCGCGCCGGTACAGGCTGGCGGCGAGCCCGACGACGTCGAGGAGGACGCCGCCGCCGATCGCGATCACCGGTTCACGCCGTCGGTCGATGCCGAAGTCGTTCATGGCGTCGACCACGTCCGTGACCAGGCTCCACCGCTTGACGCTCTCGTCGGCGCGCAGGGGCAGAAGGGTGACCGTGATGCCGTGGTGGTCGAAGTAGCGGGTGATGCGCTCCCCGTGGAGTTCGTCCACGGTGGAGTCGATCACGACGAGACGCCGGTCGCCGGGTCGCAGCGGGGCGTCGGCGCAGCCCGAGAGCAGCAGGGTGCTGCCGGGCTCGAACAGGCCGGACGCCTCGACGACGTGGTACCGGACCTGTTTGATGGCCTCCACGGTCCAGGACGGGGAGGCGGAGTGACTGCGGGTTAAGCCATCTATGAAAGCGGCACTGTTGTGCACGTGAAGTCCCCCTGTGGACAGGCATGATGCGTCCCGGCCGGCGACCACTCTGTCGCCGCGCCGCGTGAGCGCATGAAGGTGCGGCGAGGAACCACGCCCGCTGGACGTACCGGTTCCTCTCACCGGCCCGGCGACACTATCATTCGTTTATTGATCGCTACATGAATAGTGGATCACACCGGTGTGAAGCCGCGTCCCGGCCCGCGCCTCCGACATGAGCACGCTCACCGACGACGACGTGGGAGCACCCGATGGCAGGAGTACGCGGCCAGGGCCGTAAGTTCGATCTCGAAAACAGCCTGGAGAAGGCCATGTTCGCCTTCTGGCGGCACGGCTACGACGGCACCTCGGTGGCCACCCTCACCCGCGAGATGGGGATCAACGCCCCCAGCCTGTACGCCGCGTTCGGCAGCAAGGAGGGCCTCTTCCTCGCCGCCGTCGAGTACTACAACAACGGCCGGGGCAGCTTCATGCAGCGCGCCTTCGACGAGGAGGACCGCGCCCCCGCCCTGATCCGGCGGCTGCTGTACGAGGCCGCCGAGACCTACACCCACACCGACGGCCCCGGCGGCTGCCTGGTCATCGGCTCCGCCAGCCGCGTCTCCGAGGCCGGCCAACAGGTCGCCGACCGCCTCCGCGACATCCGCAACGCCAACATCGACCGCCTGGAGGCCCACATCAGAGCCGACGTCGAAGCGGGCACCCTCCCCCCCACCACCGACGCCCGCGCGGTCGCCGAGTTCGCCGGCGTCATCGTCCAGGGCATGTCCCACCGCGCCCGGGACGGCGCGACCACGGAGGCGCTACGGGAGGTGGCGGCGACGGCGTGGGACTCGGTACGCGTGCTGCTGGGCGAGACGTAGGCCTCCAGCCCTCGCCCCGGTCCCGGACCTGTCGAGAGGAGCGCAACATGTCGTACCCGGACCACCTCGAGTACCCGGTGTCCCGCTACCACGGGACAAGGGCGTGATCAACGCGTCCTTCCGCCCCGCCGACACCCCGCCGGACATCTCCGCACCCGGCGGCTCTACCCACTACCTCGCCACCAACGAGTCGACCGGCGGTGAATTCGGCCTGTACAAGGTGGAACCGGGCGCACGCTCCGCCGGCGCGAAGACCCACTTCCACAAGGCGATGTCGGAGTCCTTCTACATCCTCTCCGGCGCCCTGGAGCTCTACAACGGCGAGAAGTGGGTCACGGGCCGCGCCGGCGACTTCCTGTACGTACCGGTCGGCGGCCCGCACGCCTTCAAGAACGTGACCGACGAGCCCATGTCCATGCTCATGCTCTTCTCCCCGGGTGCCCCGCGCGAGGAATACTTCGAGCGGGTCGCGGAGATCACGCAGCGCGGCGGTGAGGAACTCAAGCGGTTCCGCATCCGGCACGACAGCTACTTCGTCGAGGACTTCGCACCCCCTAGTAGTCCGGCCGCGGCGATCCGGCCGATCCCGCGGCACGTCGTGAGTCAGTTCCCCGCCGCACAGAAGAGAGCCACACATGACCGACACCTGGAAGACGATCTCCCGCCTCGCCGAGTTCCTGGAGGACCACTCGACCCTCCCCCGCGAGCAACGCGTTCTGCTCCAGCTCCTCAAGATCCAGGAGGAGGCGGGCGAGGTCGCCGAGGCGGTGATCGGTGCCATGGGCCAGAACCCCCGCAAGGGACACTCGCACACCTGGGACGACGTCAAGGCCGAGATCTGCGACGTCATCGTCACCGGCATGGTCGCCCTGGCCCGCATGGACCCCGACGCCCAGGCCGTGTTCGCACGCCACATGGACCGCATCGCCTCCCGGGACCTTGCGGCACAGTGCGAGCCGGCCGACGCGGGCGCCGTGAACACGGCGACAGGACAGCGGGGTTGAACGCACCCGAGCCGCCGATCCCCGAGCTCAGTCGCCGACATGCACGTGCGCGGCCCACCGCGTCGGCACGGCCGGATACGCGTCCCGCACGCGGCGCAGTGTGTCGGTGAGCGTGGCGGCCGCCTGAGCGGTGTCGGCGGGCCGGGTGCCGTGCGCGGTGAGCGCCTCGTACACCGCCACGGCGGTCTCGGTGCTGTCCGCGGTGTGCCACTGGGTGCCGATGACGCCGCGGAAGCCCGCGAGGTGGAACGCCGACGCCAGGCTCAGCGGCTCGTCCAACAGCGCCGGGTCGGGACTGGCGGTGTCGCACGCGGACAGGAACGCGAGCCGCGCCTGTGTGGTGCGCAGGTCCCGCACGACGGACGGCACGAACATCCCGTCACTGAGCATCAGCCCGCCCAGGTCGGGGTGCTCGGCGGAGCTGACCGCGCGGCCGTGGCAGGCGAAGTGGGCGACCGCATGGCTCTGCAGGCCCTCCTTGATGGCGTCCGCCGAGGCGGCGGCGTCGAGGAGCACGGTGGAGCCGGGTAACAGCGCGGCCACCGCCTCGGCCTCCTCGCGGGCGCTCGTCAGCATCGGCACGCCTTCCCTCCCGCCCACGCCCACGGCGAGCGCGGTGGGGCGGGCGTGGCGCGGCGCGGGCATGTGGACGGTGTCGGCCAGCGCGGTGAGCGACGGCGTGTACGAGGAGACCACGCGGTCGAACACGGTCCGCCCGGCGTGGTCGCGGTGCCTGCCCGCCGCGTGCAGCGGCAGCGCCGCCATGACGCCGATCGGGCACCACCACAGCCGCGTGTCCCCGACCCGCTCCAGTACCGGCCCGGCCGTGGTGTCCCACAGCCACTCCAGCACCGCGTGCACGTCCAGCTGGGCCTGCTCGCGCCGGTCGAACGAGCACGCGGGGTCCTTCACGTCGGCGATGGCCGCCCGTAGTTTCCGGACCTGGGCGCGGGCCGCGGACTCGGTCAACCGCCGCAGCGGCACGGTCTCGACGGACCCCAAGTAGTCGCCGGGAACGATGAACGCGGCGCCCGCCGCGCTGACGATCACCGCGGTGTGCCCGATCAGGCGCTCGCGCAACACCTCCAGATCCGGCGGCATCAACAGGTTCTCGAACCCGGGAACCGCCCGCGCGTTCTCGATCAGGCTGTCCCGCCGGGCCGCGAGCCGTCTGATCCGCTCCACGGCCTGGGGTCGCGGATCCCAGTCCTTGGTGGAGGTCCGGCCGCGGAACTCCACCTCGATCGTGAACGTCAGATCGGAGTAGGAGTCGGCGTCGGCGAGATCCTTCTCCACCTGGCTCAGTTTCTCGGCGAGCTCCGGCCGGATCTCGACCAGCTTCGCCCAGCCGCGGCGGACTCCCCACGCGTCGCCGAACAGTACGGCCCGGCACTGTTCGAGCAGTTCCAGCGCCCGGTCCGGCTCGCCCGACCGCAGCCCGGCGTCCACCACCTGGTCGGCGAGCCCGTCCAACTGCCGTACGGCCCGCAGCCGCTGGGTGCGCGGCAGCGCCCGGCTGACCGTCGCGGGGATGGCGGCGATCACGCGTTCCAGCGCCTGGAGCACCGTCGCGGGATGCGCCTCGGCGAGCATCTCGGCCTGCCCCCGCTCGCACACCATCCGGTACTGGGCGGTGGCGGCCGGGTGCGTGGCGACCGCCCGGTAGTGGGTGATCGCCTGTTCGCGCAGCTCGTCGGCGCGCGGCCCGCCGAACGAGGCCAGCGCACGGGCCGAACGTGCGAGAGCGAACGCCCGTAGCGGCCACCAGTGATGGTCCCGCGGCGTCTCACGAACGGCTTTCACGGCGAGGTCGAGCGAGTCGTCCAGTGCCTCGAGGTCGCCGCACTGGTCGTACCGGTGGTAGAGCACGTCGGCGATCGTGCTCTCGATCCGCGGGTTGTCGGGGTGGTCGGGAGCCAGCAGCGCGAGCGCGGCACGGTAGGCGCGTTCGGCCTCGCGGAACGGCTCGGCGTCCGTCACGCCGGTGGCGACCGCCTGGGTCTGCACGGCGGAGGCGTAGTTGTAGAGCATCCCGATCCGGCGCAGGTCGTCCGCGGGGATGGCGGCCACCGCCTGGGCGCCCGCCTCGACGGCCCGCGCGAACAGGTCGTGGTCCCCGGCCTCGGCCACCGCCCGCGCCGCCATGGACAAGGTCGACCAGCGCAGCGGGAGGTTCTCGTCGTCGGGTGCGGTCAGCGCGACGGCCTCCTCGGCCACGGTGACGGCCTCCCGGCCGGCCGCCGGGTTGGCGCCTCGTTCGAACTGCTCGACCAGCGCGGACGCCAGGGTGGAGAGCCACAGTGCCCGCTGCTCGTCGTCGCGGGCCGGCATCTCCAGCAGGGCGCGTGCCGCGGCGACCGCGACCGTCGCGTCCTCGGGGGAGCCGGTCTGCACGGAGACGGTCGCCGCGGCATGGGCGAGCGCCTTCAACAGCTCGGCCCTGTGGGCGTCGTCGGGCGGCGTGGTGAGCATCGCTTCGAGGACCGTGTCGTAGGCGAGCCCGATGGCCGCGGTGTCCCCGCCGAGCTCCCAGAGGTCGAGGTGCCGGTGATAGAGGTCCAGCAGCGCGGCCGGCCTGTCCTCGTGGTCGAGCGGCAGCCCGAGGGCGAGCAACCACGTCTGGTCCCGCCGTTCCACCAGTACGCCGCGCACGATGTTCCGCCGCAGCAGGGCCGTCACCTTGTCGCGCTGCGCCCGCAGAGCGTGGGGATCGCGATGGCAGGTCCGCAGGAACCGCGCCACGTCCGGCCCGATCCGGTCGCGCACCTCCTGCTCGAGCTGGGCGAGCGCGGACAGGGTCATCGTGTTGCCGAAGTCCCGCTCCAGCGCGTCCGCGAGGTCGCGGCAGGTGACGAAGGCGCCGGCCAGGTAGATCGGCGCGGCGCCGTTCGCGTAGAGGTCGGACTCGTACTGCGCGAGCTCGACCACGACATCGCGCCACACCGGGCGTTCCCGCAGTGCCAGCTTGGCGGCGGCCCGGTAGTCGGCGAGCACCTGCCCGCGTCGCCTGCCCGCGCTCACCTGCGCGCGGGCCCGATCGACCAGCCGGCGGGCCCGCTGCGGGTCGCCGTGGGGTGTGCGGTCGAGCACCCAGCCCAGCGCGTTGACGACCTTCTCGGCGTAGGCGCTCGTGCCGTCGTACTCGTCGAGCATGAGCAGCAAGGCGGACTGGTCGACGGTGAGCGCGGCCTCCATCCGCTCGTCGTCCACCGCGTCCAGCAGCGCGGTGTAGGCGTTCACGAAGTCAACGAGCGACTCGGGGTCCTGGAGCTCGACGAAATCCGCCCGTGCCTCCATCAACTCCCCGTACTCCTCGGTGGCGGTGACGGCGGCGACCGCGGGATCGGTGTCCGCGCCCACGAGGGACGCCCAGGACTCCCGGTCGAGCAAGCCGTCGAACCCGCTCTGCGCGCAGTAGCGGAGCCAGTGGGCCTGGGCGAGGTGCGGCAGCAGGTGCGGCGGGCAATGCGACGGCGGTGGGAGGGCGGCGGCGAGCAGTGCGCCGACATCAGCGGAAGACTCGAAGTTCTCGACCACCAACCGGACATCGTCATACACGCGGTCCCCCGATCCGTTCCCTCCACGGTAGCGTGGCCGGGATCCGTGGCGAAGGGGGTTCGGAGTCGGCATGGCAGCAGCGACTGGCCCGCGTGTCGGAGCCCTGTGCGGTCAGGCGGGAGAGGCGCTGGCGGAACGCGCCGCCCGGTACGGCGTGGCGGACGTGCTCGCCAGGGTCGTCGCGGCGGCTTCGCTGGGCGAGGTGTCCGAGGCCGACCTCGACCTGCTCGACAACGCCTTCGCCGAGCACGGCATCGACAATCTGACACGGCCGAACCGCAACCTCGCCCCGTGGCCCGGACCGCGGACCGTGGTCGTCACGGCATGGAGGTGCCCGACCGGCGCGTGCCCGCGCGAGTCGACCGCCGAGCAGCTGTGGTGCCGTCTCACCGGGCAGCCCTTCCGCGAGATCAGGCTCGAACTGTGAACGCGTTCCTCACGGAGCTCGGCAAGAACCTGGCAGGTCGCTGGGCCGCCGTACTCGCGCTGCCCGCCGCGGTGTTCGTGGCCGTCGTGACGGCGGCGCTCGTGCTCGGCCCCTCGCACGCACTCGACCTCACGCTGCTGCGGACGCGGGTGACGGCGGTGTCCACGGGGCCGGCCCTGGTGTGGACCGCGGTGGGCTTCCTCGCCGCGTCCACCGCGGTGGGGCTCGCGGTGACGGCGCTGGGCGAGGCGGTGATCGGCTCCTGGGGAGCGACGGGCGCGGGCCTCGGCCGGCCGTTCACCGCGCTGCGCCACCGCCGCTGGCACCGGGCGGCGGCGCGGGCGGACACCGCGATCAGAGCGGTGCTGGCCGACCCGGACGACCGCCGGACCAAGGCCACGGCGCGCCGGGCCGTGCTGCGCCGCGACGCGATCTGCGAAACCGAGCCGAACTGCCCGACCTGGGCGGGTGACCGGCTGCGTGCCGTCGCCGACCGTGTCCGCCACGGCACCGGCCTCGACCTGACCACCACCTGGCCCCGGCTGTGGCTGGTACTGCCGGACGCGGCACGGGCGGAGGTGACGGCGGTCCAGGAGCGTTGCGCCGCGGCCGCCCGCACCCCGGTCTGGGGCGTGGCCTATCTGGTCGTCGGCGCCTACTGGTGGCCCGCGCTCGTGCCGGCACTCTGGCTGCTGTCGCTGTCACCGCGCCGGATCCGCCGCTCGGTCGATGTGTACGCGGACCTCGTGGAGGCCTCGGTCGACATGCACGGTCGTGACGTCGCGCATCAACTCGGCTTCGAGCCGACGGGCCGGCTGACCCCGGAGATCGGCGCCCGGATGACCGAGGCGTTCGAGAAACGCCCTCGCCGTCAGTGACCTTGCCCGCCGCCCGGCCGCCCGGATCGCAACAACGTTTCCGCACGTCGGTACGTTTCTGCTCGGTCCTGCTCGATCGGGGGCCGTCAGGCGTTCGCCACACCGTTCCCTGCCTGCCCAGCAGAGCTGCCGCCGCCTGCACCGCCGCTACGAACGCAAGGCCGAGCACTTCCTCGCCTTCGTCGGCATAGCCGCCACTCTCATCGGCTACCGCCAACTGACCAAGTGAAACCACGGCGAAGGCTACGCGCAGCAGGGGAAACGGCCCGCACTGATGCCGGAGCTGCCATGTCAGGCGAGCCAGTAGCAGGGCAGGCGAAGCAGATCGGCGGCACAGGCGGCAACCGCTTCGGCATGCGGCGGGATGTCTTCGTCCACGAGGCCTCGAGCCAGGTGCAGGTGGAGGGACTGGAGGGTGGCAAACGTGTTGAACGCCCAGACCGGGACAGGCCCAGGGCCTCCTCCGGCCAGGGCCTCCGCCACTGCGGTCAGCCAGCCGGTGGCCTGTTCGCGGTTCAGGCCGGGGGCCTGGAGGATACGCAGGAGCGCTCGCGCAAGCCTCGCGTCCTCCAACTGCGCGTATCGGTAGTCGCTCTGCGCTGCCGTCATCCTGCGGGCACAGAGTTCAAGTAGTTCCGTGCGGCGGTCGGGCAGGGCCTTTGCGAACGCGGCAGCAGCGTCGGCCCCGTGTGCGACGGCATGCAGCCAGCCCAGGGAGTCGTCCCAGCCGCGGGTGTCCTGCTCTACCGGATACCAGGCCGAGAATTCGGCATACCAGCGCTCCGCAGCCTGCTTCGGCACGAGGCCGGGGACAGTGTGTCCGCGCGTCAGAACGGAGCAGAGGAGCAGCGGTGCGAAGGTCCGAGCCTGTACCTCGGGGTGGATGAATCGGCTGGCGGCGGTGTCGCCGAGTGCCTCGAGGACGTCGTCGAGATGTCCTTCCCTGATCCAGCGGGCTGCTGCGGTGTATGCGCAGTCGTCACGGATCTCAGGGTCGGGTGAGAGCAGCATGGCTGCCAACTCGTCGGCAAGCTGAGTCGTCGGTACCGCCTGAGGGAAGGGGAAGTCGTCGGCCGCGATCGACGGCCAGTCGACGAAGTCAGCACTCATCACGTCAGGCTTTCACACTGCTGACGGAGACCTGCCGCCTCGTCCGCTATCGCAGACTCGCCCTCTGAAACAGCGTCTAAATGCCCCTCGGAACCCCTGAAGGCCGACCGCCAGCCAGTAGAAGGTCACGGCGCAAAGCCTCACGACGATCGGCGAATACGGCGTCACGTTCAATGTGACGGCAACGACCGAAAACCCCGACGACCCGGGATGGCCGCCATCGTCCAAGCGTTCGTCGACCTCATCGCGTCCTCGGCGGACTTCCGGGTGAACTCCGCGTCGCGGTCGTACTCCTACGCGGAGACGATCACCCCCATCGGCTAACGCCCCCCGCTCCGAGCCCTGAGCCGTTGGCCGGGGCCTTTCCCATCCCGATCACCTTGGTCGACCCCGAGGTGGCCAACCGACTCGTCCGGCGGGTGACCACCGACCACCCGGAGGTCGACCGTGCGACCGCGCGCCGTATCGTCGGCCAGGCGGCCGCGTTCATCGCCGCCTCCGGGCAGCAGCCGGGACGGTCCCTCTCCCCGAGCGAGCTGGTCGACTACGGCTGGCACGCGTTCATCCTGCACACCGTCGACTACGCCGTTCAACTGGACCCAGTACGAAGACCACGGCCCGGGGACCGAGTTGCTCGCCCTGCCCGCCGGCGGGCGCGTCCTGGACCTGGGCTGCGGCAAGGGCGGTAACGCGGTCCACCTGGCCTCGCTCGGCATGCACGCCGTCGGCGTGGACGTGTCCCCCATGCAACTGCGTGCGGCCGGCCAACGGTGGGGCGAGGTGCCGGGGCTGGAGCTTGCACCACACGGATGCCGTCGCCTACCTGCAGGGCGCCGGGGAGCCGTTCGACGCGGCCTATTCGGTGTACGGGGCCGTGTGGTTCACCGACCCGGGCCTGCTGCTGCCTGTCGTGCGGGAGCGGCTGCGCCCCGGCGGCCGGCTCGTGTTCTCGCAGCGCCCCCCGGTGGAGGGCTGTTACGGCTGCCAGGCGTCGTACATCCCGCGTGGAGCCGACGAGGACCCGATGGTCGTGAAGCGCTGGGACTACGAGCCCGCGGTGTGGCTTCAGCTGCTCGCCGAGTACGGATTCACGGAGGCACGGGCCACAGTGTTGTCGGCGCCTCCCGGACGGCGCACGGTTGGGACCCTGATCGTGTCCGCCCGCGCCTGACAGCAACCCGCGGCCCCGACCGGCAGCCCCGGTTATCTTCTTCGCGGTCCTGCAAGAGGGCCGCTGGCCTCCGGGCCCGGCATGGCTGGTCCCCCCTGTCGAACCCATGACCTGGGGGGTGGTGCCACCGGGCCCGAGAGGCGCCGTTGGAGACGCTGATGAGAGGTCCGACTACCGCCCGGCCGAGCGCAATGCCCGGCCGTACACGGGCGGCAGGTCTGCATAACGTGGATGCGCGCACGACGCCAACGCCCAGGCCAGCACCGCACGCCCCGTTCAGGAGGACGGCTTGAACGAGTACGACGACATAGGTGTCTTCCTGGGCCTGGATGTCGGGAAGAGCGCTCACCACGGACACGGACTCACCCCGGCCGGCAAGAAGGTCTTCGACAAGCAGCTGCCCAACACCGAACCGAAGCTGAGGCAGGTCTTCGACAAGCTCCGCGAGAAGTTCGGCACCGTCCTGGTCGTCGTGGACCAGCCGGCCTCGATCGGCGCTCTGCCGCTGACGGTGGCCCGCGACACGGGCTGCCAGGTCGCCTACCTGCCGGGCCTGTCGATGCGGCGGATCGCTGACCTCTACCCAGGCGAGGCGAAGACCGACGCCCGCGACGCCGCTGTCATCGCAGACGCCGCCCGCACCATGCCGCACACCCTGCGCTCGCTTCAGCTGACCGACGAGATCACCGCCGAGCTCACCGTCCTCATCGGCTTCGACCAGGACCTGGCGGCCGAGGCCACCCGCACCAGCAACCGGATCCGGGGCCTGCTCACCCAGTTCCACCCGTCCCTGGAACGAGTCCTGGGCCCGCGTCTGGATCACCAGGCGGTCACCTGGCTGCTGGAACGCTACGGATCCCCGGCAAGCTTGCGGAAAGCCGGACGCCGCGGACTGGTTGAGGTAATCCGGCCCAAGGCCCCGCGCATGGCGAAGCGGCTGATCGACGACGTCTTCGAGGCGCTCGACGAGCAGACCGTCGTGGTCCCGGGCACCGGCACCCTGGACATCGTGATCCCCTCGCTGGCCCGCTCGCTCGGCGCCGTTCACGAACAAAGGCGGGCGGCAGAAGCCCAGATCACAGCCCTGCTGGAGGACCACCCTCTTTCCAAGGTCCTGACGTCGCTGCCCGGCGTCGGCGTCAGGACCGCCGCAGCACTGCTGGTCACCGTCGGCGACGGCACCAGCTTCCCCACCGCCGCCCACCTCGCCTCCTACGCCGGCCTCGCCCCGACCACGAAGTCCTCCGGGACCTCGATCCACGGCGAACACGCACCCAGAGGCGGCAACCGGCAGCTCAAACGCGCGATGTTCCTGTCCGCGTTCGCCGCCCTGCACGATCCCGCCTCCCGCACCTACTACGACCGATGCCGAGCCCGCGGAAAGACCCACACCCAGGCGCTTCTCCGCCTGGCCCGACAACGGATCAACGTGCTGTTCGCGATGCTCCGCGACGGCACCTTCTACGAACCCCGACCCCCACGCCTCGCTTGACGAAAGACATAGAGGCACCCCCCGACTGCCGCCGGGGCCGCTCCATGTCTTGATCATCTTGCTTTCGGGCCAGCAGCGGGCCAGCTAACGATCTTCAGAGACGACGAAACCCCCTCCGTACAGAGGGGGTGGACACTGCACCGCAGGTGAAAACGTTCCTGCATCAAACCCTGAAAGTGGGGCGGGTGGGACTCGAACCCACGGCCGACGGATTATGAGTCCGCTGCTCTAACCGGCTGAGCTACCGCCCCATAGCGGCGTGTCGCGTACATGTGTGCGCGCCGTCTGCCGCAGCATAGCCGCTCATACGATCTCCTGCTTCGTATGGTCGACTTCGCATGCCCTGAAGGACTCCCCCGCGACCTGCACGGTTCCAGGAGATCAACCCGAACATGAAAAAGGACCCCGACGGGGTCCTCGTTCACTGCTCCCCCGACTGGACTCGAACCAGTAACCTGCCGGTTAACAGCCGGCTGCTCTGCCAATTGAGCTACGGAGGACCGAGCTCCCCGGACTGGACTCGAACCAGTAACCTGCCGGTTAACAGCCGGCTGCTCTGCCAATTGAGCTACCGAGGAAGGTCTCGTTTTGCATCGAACGTACCTACCTGGGTATTCGCCAGGGGGCGTGCGCTCGCTGCGACACATACATTAGCGCAAGCAGGGGGGTGCTCCGCCAATCGGTTCCCCCCCGGCACCGACGCCGCACCAGGGACCTACGCAAGGGAAGGGTGGCAGCCATGCGCTACCGGCTCACGTTCGTCATCGGGCTCGCCGTCGGTTACGTCCTCGGCACACGCGCCGGACGCGAGCGCTACGAGCAGCTGAAGAAGACGGCCCGGGAGATCTCCCAGAACCCCGCCGTCCGCAACACCGCCGAGTCGGCCGCCCAGCAGGGCCGCCACTTCGCCGGCAAGGCCTACCACACGGTCAGCGACAAGGTCTCCGACCGAGTCCCCACCTCGGTCGCCGACCGAGTCCGCTCCCTCCGAGAACGCAGCTCCCACAACGGAGGCGCAGAGGACGACTGGGGCACCAGCAACACCTAGCAGCCCTTCTGGACGTCGGTGACGGCAGCCGGCCCAGGGGCGCGGGGAACTGCGCGACCAGCCACAACGGCCGCGCACCCGCAAAACCCACACGCACCCCTACGGCGCCCACGGCCCAAGCCAGCGCAGCGCTACGGCACAATTTGGGCCATGGGGATAGTCGCCGGGCTGGACAGTTCGCCCGATTTCACGCGCATCGTCGTATGCGACACGGACTCAGGGGCCGTGCTCAGGCAGGGGTACGCCCCGCATCCGGTGGACGCGCCGGAGGGCGGCGGGTCCCGGCCCTCCGACGTCGATCCGCAGGCCTGGCTGCTGTCCCTCGGGGAGGCGGCCGGCGGCGGGCTGCTCGAAGGTGTGCAGGCCATCGGGGTGTCGGCGCAGCAGAACGCCGTGGTCCCGCTCGACGCGCAGGGCAACACCGTGCGTCCGGCGATGGTCGGCGGCGACAAGCGGGCCCAGGTCGCGGCGGCCGATCTGGTCGACGCGCTGGGCGGCCGGGAGGCGTGGGCGCAGGCCGTGGGGTGTGTGCCGCAGGCCGCGCAGCCGGTGACCAAGCTGCGGTGGATGGCGAAGACCGAGCCGGAGAACGCCGTACGCGCCGCCGTCCTCATGCAGGCGCACGACTGGCTGGTGTGGCAGCTGCTCGGACGGCCCGTGAGAAGGACCACAGACCGGGGCGGGGCCTCCGGGACGGGGTACTGGTCCGCGGCCACCGGCGCCTACCGCAGTGATCTCGTCGAGCTGGCGCTCGGCCATCAGGCGATGCTGCCCGAGGTGATCGGGCCGGCCGAGGCGGCCGGTACGACCCCGGAAGGGCTGCTCATCTCCGCCGGGACCGGCGAGACCATGGCCGCAGCGTTCGGGCTCGGCATCGGGCTGGGGGACGCGGTCGTGTCGCTCGGGGCGTCGGGTTCTGTCATGGCCGTGCATCCCGAGGCGCTCGTCGACAGCTCCGGGATGATCACCTCCCTGGCCGACGCGACCGGCATGCATCTCCCGGTCGTCACCACCCTCAACGCCGTACGCACCCTGCGCGGCACCGCGGAACTCCTCGGGGTGCCCGATCTGGAGGGGCTGTCCGACCTGGCGATGAAGTCGACTCCGGGCTCGCACGGGCTCGTGCTGCTGCCGTATCTGGAGGGTGAGCGGACGCCGAGTCTGCCGCACACCGCGGGCACCCTGGCAGGCCTGCGGCGGGAGTCCATGAAGCCGGAGCATCTGGCGCGGGCCGCGTTCGAGGGGATGCTGTGCGGGCTGGCGGACGCGTTGGACGTGCTGCGCGGCCGGGGCGTGGAGGTGCGGCGGGTCTTCCTGCTTGGCGCGGCGGCCGAGCTGCCCGCGGTGCAGGCGGCGGCGCCGTCGCTGTTCGGGGCGCAGGTCGTCGTACCGCAGCCGGCGGACTACGCGGCGATCGGCGCCGCCCGGCAGGCCGCCTGGGCGCTCGGGGTATCGCAGGGCACCCTCGATCCGCGCACTCCGCCCATCTGGCAGGGCGCGGCCGCGCAGGTGCTGGAGCCGGGCGAGGAGCTGGCGGTGGGGCAGGCGGTGCGGCAGCAGTTCGTGTCGGTGCGGGAGCAGACGCACCCCGGGGCGTTCCGGGCGTAGGGCGGACGGAGCGGAATGTAAGAGACCGGTAGGAGTCGTACCCGTAAGGCCGTATGAGGCCGCGCTGACGGCTTAATCGGTTGAGGTAACGCGGGTGGAGTGTTCGACGATAGGGGCCAAGGGCAACCAAACGCCCCCATCGACGATCCGCCCACTCCGAGAGAAGCAGCGTGCTCATACGACTTCTGCGGACCTACCTCAGGCCCTACCGAAAACCCCTCGCCTGGCTGGTGCTGCTGCAGTTCCTGCAGACCTGCGCCACGCTCTACCTGCCCACGCTGAACGCGGACATCATCGACAAGGGCGTCGTCAACGGCGACACCGGCTACATCCTGTCCTACGGCGCCCTGATGATCGGCATCTCGCTGGCGCAGGTCGTGTGCAACATCGGTGCCGTGTACTACGGCGCCCGGACCGCGTCGGCGGTCGGCCGGGACGTGCGGGCCGCCGTCTTCGACCGGGTGCAGTCGTTCTCGGCGCGGGAGGTCGGCCACTTCGGCGCGCCCTCGCTGATCACCCGGACCACCAACGACGTCCAGCAGGTCCAGATGCTGGCGCTGATGACGTTCACACTGATGGTGTCGGCGCCGATCATGTGCGTGGGCGGCATCGTGCTGGCCCTCGGTCTGGACGTGCCGCTGTCGGCGGTGCTGGTCGCGGTCGTGCCCGTCCTCGGCATCAGCGTGACCCTGATCGTACGGCGGCTGCGGCCGCTGTTCCGGAGCATGCAGGAGCGGCTCGACACGGTGAACCGGGTGCTGCGCGAGCAGATCACCGGCAACCGGGTGATCCGCGCGTTCGTGCGGGACGAGTACGAGCAGCAGCGGTTCCGCAAGGCCAACGCCGACCTCACCGACATGGCGATGGGCACCGGCCGGCTGCTCGCGCTGATGTTCCCGATCGTGATGACCGTGGTGAACCTGTCGTCCATCGCGGTGGTCTGGTTCGGGGCGCACCGCATCGACAGCGGCGGGATGCAGATCGGTGACCTGACCGCGTTCCTCGCCTATCTCATGCAGATCGTGATGTCCGTGATGATGGCCACCTTCATGTTCATGATGGTGCCGCGCGCGGAGGTGTGCGCCGAGCGGATCCAGGAGGTCCTGGGCACGGAGTCGAGTGTCGTGCCGCCCGTGGCGCCCGTGCGGGAGCTGCGCCGGCACGGCCATCTGGAGATCCGGGGAGCGGGCTTCCGCTACCCGGGTGCCGAGGAGCCGGTGCTGAAGGCGATCGACCTGGTCGCGCTGCCGGGTGAGACGACGGCCGTGATCGGCTCGACGGGCAGCGGGAAGTCGACGCTGCTCGGGCTCGTCCCCCGGCTGTTCGACGCGACCGACGGGCAGGTCCTCGTGGACGGCGAGGACGTGTCGGCGATCGATCCCCGGCTGCTGGCGAAGACCGTGAGCCTCGTCCCGCAGAAGCCGTACCTGTTCGCCGGGACCGTGGCGACCAACCTTCGCTACGGCAATCCGGACGCCACCGACGAGGAGCTGTGGCACGCGCTGGAGGTGGCGCAGGCCAGGGAGTTCGTGGAGCGGCTGGAGAACGGGCTCGACTCCCCCATCGCACAGGGCGGCACGAACGTCTCCGGTGGTCAGCGCCAGCGTCTCGCCATCGCGCGCACCCTCGTACAGCGGCCGGAGATCTATCTCTTCGACGACTCCTTCTCCGCCCTCGACTACGCCACCGACGCCGCGCTGCGGGCCGCGCTCGCGCGGGAGACCGCCGAGGCGACCGTCGTCATCGTGGCCCAGCGGGTGGCGACCATCCGGGACGCGGACCGGATCGTCGTCCTCGACGAGGGGCGGGTGGTCGGCACGGGCCGGCACCACGAGCTGATGGCGGACAACGAGACCTACCGGGAGATCGTGCTCTCCCAGCTGACGGAAGCGGAGGCTGCCTGATGGCCGGGATGGGGCGGATGATGGCCGGCGGCGGCCCCGACCAGCGGTCGCTGGACTTCAAGGGGTCGGGCAAACGGCTGGTCTCCCAGTTCAGGCCCGAGCGGCTGACGATCTACGCGCTGCTGCTCTGTGTGGTCGTGAGCGTGGGTCTGTCGGTCGCGGGGCCGAAGATCCTCGGTGAGGCGACCGACCTGGTCTTCGCGGGCATCGTCGGGCGGCAGTTCGAGCCCGGGATGACCAAGGACCAGGTCCTCGCGGCGATGCGGGAGCGCGGCGACGGCCAGATCGCCGACATGCTGCGCAGCACCGACTTCACGCCGGGCCAGGGCATCGACTTCGGCGCGGTGGGGAACGTCCTGCTGTTCGCGCTCGCCGTGTTCCTCGTCGCCGGTCTGCTGATGGCGGTGGCGACGCGGCTGGTGAACCGGGCCGTGAACCGGACGATGTTCCGGATGCGCGAGGACATGCAGACGAAGCTGTCGCGGCTGCCGCTGTCGTACTTCGACAAGCGTCAGCGCGGTGAGGTGCTGTCCCGCGCCACGAACGACATCGACAACATCGGGCAGACGCTCCAGCAGTCGATGGGGCAGCTCATCAACTCGGTGCTGACCATCGTCGGGGTGCTGGCGATGATGTTCTGGGTGTCGTGGCTGCTGGCGCTGGTCGCGCTGGTGACCGTGCCCCTGTCGTTCGTGGTGGCCACACGGGTCGGCAAGCGGTCGCAGCCGCACTTCGTGCAGCAGTGGCGTACGACGGGCAAGCTCAACGCGCACGTCGAGGAGATGTACACCGGGCACACGCTGGTGAAGGTGTTCGGGCGACAGGAGGAGTCGGCGCGGCAGTTCGCCGAGCAGAACGAGGCGCTGTACGAGGCCGGGTTCAAGGCGCAGTTCAACAGCGGTGTGATGCAGCCGCTGATGCTGTTCGTGTCGAACATCAACTACGTCCTCGTCGCGGTCGTCGGCGGACTGCGGGTCGCGTCGGGCTCCCTGTCCATCGGTGACGTGCAGGCCTTCATCCAGTACTCGCGGCAGTTCTCGATGCCGCTGACGCAGGTCGCGTCGATGGCGAACCTCGTGCAGTCGGGTGTCGCGTCGGCCGAGCGGATCTTCGAACTCCTGGACGCGGAGGAGCAGGAGGCCGATCCGGTGCCGGGGGTGCGGCCGGAGGAGCTGCAGGGCCGGGTGGCGCTGGAGGGGGTGTCCTTCCGGTACGACCCCGAGAAGCCGCTGATCGAGGACCTGTCGCTGACGGTGGAGCCGGGGCACACGGTCGCGATCGTCGGCCCGACGGGGGCCGGCAAGACGACGCTGGTCAACCTGCTGATGCGCTTCTACGACGTGTCGGGCGGTCGGATCACGCTCGACGGCGTCGACATCTCCCGCATGTCCCGGGACGAGCTGCGGGCCGGGATCGGCATGGTGCTCCAGGACACGTGGCTGTTCGGCGGCACGATCGCGGAGAACATCGCGTACGGGGCGTCTCGGGACATCAGCCGGGGCGAGATCGAGGAGGCCGCCCGGGCCGCCCACGCCGACCGGTTCATCCGTACGCTGCCCGACGGGTACGACACGGTGATCGACGACGAGGGGGCAGGGGTCAGCGCGGGTGAGAAGCAGCTGATCACGATCGCGCGGGCGTTCCTGTCCGACCCGGTGATCCTGGTCCTCGACGAGGCGACGTCGTCGGTCGACACCCGTACGGAGGTCTTGATCCAGAAGGCGATGGCGAAGCTCGCGCACGGGCGGACGTCGTTCGTGATCGCGCATCGTCTGTCGACGATCCGGGACGCGGACACGATCCTGGTGATGGAGAACGGTTCGATCGTGGAACAGGGCGCGCACGGGGAACTGTTGGCGGCCGACGGGGCGTACGCGCGGTTGTACAAGGCGCAGTTCGCGCAGGCGGTGGCCGAGGTGGACTGACGCCGCGCGTCCGTTGTGGCTGGTCGCGCCCGGGGGGTGGGTTGTGTCGTTGAAAAGGGGGGGGGGCTGACCCCCCCCCCGCCCCCCCCCCCCCCCCCGCAGGAAGGACAACATCGACC
>NZ_JBIBIA010000004.1:635775-784362 GCF_042957325.1 Streptomyces sp. NPDC008086 | reverse complement strand
GGGGGGTGGGTGCGGTGTGGGGGGGGGGGGGGGGGGGGCGGCGGGGGGGGGGGGGGGGGCGGGCGGCCCGGCGGGGGGGGGGGGGGGGGGGGGCCCCCCCCCCGCCCCCCCGCCCCGCCCCCCCCCCCCCCCCCCCCCCCCCCCCCCACCGGGCCCGCACCCGGCGTCAGTCCAGATAACCCCTCAGCTGATCCGCGAAGGCATGGTCCCGCAGCTTGTTGAGAGTCTTCGACTCGATCTGCCGGATCCGCTCCCGGGTCACCCCGAAGATGCGGCCTATCTCCTCCAACGTGCGGGGGCGGCCGTCCGCAAGGCCGTACCTGAGCTGTACGACCTTCCGTTCCCGCTCCCCCAGCGTCGACAGCACCGCCTCCAGGTGCTCCCTGAGCAGCAGGAACGCCGCCGACTCCACCGGAGACGTCGCGTCGCCGTCCTCGATGAGGTCGCCGAGGGCCACGTCGTCCTCCTCGCCCACCGGCGCGTGCAGCGACACCGGTTCCTGGGCGAGCCGCAGGACCTCGCTGACCCGCTCGGGCGGGAGGTCGAGGTGGGCGGCCACCTCCTCCGGCGTCGGCTCGTAGCCGCGTTCCTGGAGCATGCGGCGCTGGACGCGGACGACCCGGTTGATCAGCTCGACGACATGGACCGGCACCCGGATGGTGCGGGCCTGGTCGGCTAGGGCGCGGGACATGGCCTGGCGGATCCACCAGGTGGCGTACGTCGAGAACTTGTAGCCGCGGGCGTAGTCGAACTTCTCGACGGCCCGGATCAGCCCGAGGTTGCCCTCCTGGACCAGGTCCAGCATGGTCAGGCCCCGCCCGACGTACCGCTTCGCCACCGAGACGACCAGGCGCAGGTTCGCCTCGATGAGACGCCGCTTGGCCATGCGGCCCATCACGACCAGCCGGTCCAGGTCGAGGGCGAGCCGGCTCTCCAGGTCGGGTGTGCTGCTCAGCTTCTCCTCGGCGAACAGCCCGGCCTCGACCCGGCGGGCGAGTTCGACCTCCTCGGCGGCGGTGAGCAGCGGGATACGGCCGATCTCCCGCAGGTACTGGCGGAACAGGTCGGAGGAGGGACCGCTGGTGTCGGCGGCACGGGCGCGGGCCGGCACCGGTGCCTCGACCGGCTCGGGGGCATCGGCGGCATCGGCGTCCAGGGCGTCGGCGGGGGGTTCCGCCGGCTCGGGCGAGGCCTCCGGCTCCGCCTCCGTCTCCGGGTGGTGCGCGACACGGCTCTGCGGCGGCACCGCGACGAGAACGTCGGTCTCCGCGTCCGGCTCCGTGCCGTCGGTACTGGCGTCGGTCTGGATGAGGGTCTGGGTCTGCACGGGGGCGACCTCCAGGATGATCGCTGCCGAGTCGTACGGCAGCGCTGCTTCGAGGGCGGAGTCGGCGGCCTCGCCGCTGTCCGTCCCGTACGCGATGAGCGGAACCGCGGGGGTGTGGGACCCGTGGGGAACGGGTCGGCCGCGCTCCGAGGACTCAGGCACCGGAACCCAGTGTGGAGTACGACACATCACCGCCACGAGGGGCGTGCGGTGACTTTTTGCGTCCGGTCCGTGACCCCCTGCTCAGAGGGCGGCCGCGCCCTGCCCCCGCAATGCCTGGTCGTACTGCTGCAACACCCACAGTTCGTTCTGCACGGCGGCCAGTTGGGCCGGGTCGCCGCCCGCGCCAAGTCGGGTCAGCTGGCTCTGGATGTCACGGACCCGGCGCTCGACGGCGCGCCGGCGCACGGTGACGAGCTGTTCACCGGCGTAGTTCTCGTCGACCGTCCTGCGCATGATCGCCTCGACCGCGAGCTCCGTGACCATCGCGCGGACCTGGTCGTCGGGTGCGGCGTCCCGGACGCGGACCAGGTACTCCTGAGCGTCCTGGATGCCGTACTCCGCGCCGCCCGCATCCATGATCGCCTGGCGTACGGCGGCGTAGGGTGCCGCGGTGAACTCGTCGACGCCGTACGCGTCGAACGCCGGGGAGACCAGCTCGGGGCGCTGGAGGGCGAGTTTGAGGAGCTCGCGTTCGGTGGCGTAGACGGGGTTGCGCAGGGTCAGGGCGGGGCCGGCGGTGCGGGGCGCGGGGGCGGCGTCGTACGGCTGGTGTGCGTCGCGGGAGGTCGGTGCCGGGCCGCGGCCGCCCCGGTCCCTCGCCCAACGCGCCAGCTGGGCCACGCGCTTGACCACGAACTGGGTGTCCAGGATGCCGAGCATGCCCGCGAGCTGGACGGCCACCTCGTGCTGGGCTCCGCTGTTCTTGATGCGGGCGACGATCGGGGCGGCCTCGTCCAGGGCGGAGGCGCGGCCCGCCGGGGTGTCGAGGTCGTAGCGGCCGACGATCTGGCGGAGGGCGAACTCGAAGAGCGGGGTGCGTGGTTCGGCCAGGTCGGCGACCGCGTCGTCGCCCTTCGCCAGCCGCAGTTCGCAGGGGTCCATGCCGTCCGGCGCGATGGCGATGTACGTCTCGGCGGCGAACTTCTGGTCGTCCTCGAAGGCGCGCAGGGCCGCCTTCTGGCCGGCCGCGTCGCCGTCGAAGGTGAAGATGACGCGGGCCGAGCCGTTGTCCATCAGCAGCCGGCGCAGGATCTTGATGTGCTCGCCGCCGAAGGCCGTGCCGCAGGTGGCGATGGCGGTGGTGACGCCGGCGAGGTGGCAGGCCATGACGTCGGTGTAGCCCTCGACGACGACCGCGCGGCTGGCCTTGGCGATGTCCTTCTTGGCGAGGTCGATGCCGTAGAGGACCTGGGACTTCTTGTAGATCGCCGTGTCGGGGGTGTTCAGGTACTTCGGCCCGTTGTCCGCCTCGTACAGCTTGCGGGCGCCGAAGCCGACGACGTCGCCGCCGATGTCGCGGATCGGCCACATGAGCCGGCCCCGGAAGCGGTCGATGGGGCCGCGGCGGCCCTCCTGCGCCAGGCCGGACAGGAGGATCTCCTTGTCGGTGAAGCCCTTGCCGCGCAGGAAACGGGTGAGGTGGTCCCAGCCCTGGGGGCTGTAGCCGACGCCGAAGTGCACGGCGGCGGCCTGGTCGAAGCCGCGCTCGGCGAGGAAGATCCGGCCGGTGTCGGCCTCGGGGCTGGTCGCCAGCTGCTCGGCGTACCACTCGGCGGCGATCTTGTGGGCCTCGACCAGGCGGATGCGCTCGCCGCGCTGGTGGGAGGGGTTGTAGCCGCCCTCCTCGTAACGCAGGGTGATGCCGGCCTGGGCGGCGAGGCGCTCGACCGCCTCGGAGAAGGTGAGGTGGTCGACCTTCATCACGAACGTGATGGTGTCGCCGCCCTCCTGGCAGCCGAAGCAGTGGAAGAGTCCCTTGCTCGGGCTGACCTGGAAGGACGGCGACTTCTCGTCATGGAAGGGGCACAGCCCCTTGAGGTTCCCGCCACCCGCGTTACGCAGCTGGAGGTACTCGGACACCACGGCGTCGATCGGGACCGCGTCCCGTACCGCCTTCACGTCCTCGTCGTTGATCCGTCCGGCCACAGGGTGATTCTACGGGGCAGAACTGACACCCCTGGGGCGAGATACCGGCCCCGGCCGGGGGTCCGGGGGCTGTCCCCGGGAAATGCGGCACGGGGGCGGACTGACACCTACGGCGCGAGGCTTTCGAGTGGAATGTGCGGGTCCGCCAAGGCCTCCGTGTCGACCCGTGCCCCGGACCGGATCAACTGCTGGATCGGCTCTGTGACGTCCCACACGTTCACGTTCATCCCCGCCAGCACCCGCCCGTCCTTCAGCCAGAACGCGATGAACTCCCGCTTCCCCGCGTCCCCCCGGATCACCACCTCGTCGTACGACCCGGCGGGCGCCCACCCGCTGTACTCCATCCCCAGGTCGTACTGGTCGGAGAAGAAGTACGGCACCCGGTCGTACGTGACGTCCTGCCCGAGCATCGCCCGCGCCGCCGCCGGCCCCCCGTTCAGCGCGTTGGCCCAGTGCTCCACGCGCAGCCGGGTGTCGAAGAGGGCGTGCGGGAAGGAGGCGACGTCGCCGGCGGCGTAGATGTCGGGGTCGGAGGTGCGCAGCTGTTCGTCCACGACCACGCCGCCGCCGTCCGCGCGGTCGGCGATCCGCAGCCCCGCCGCTTCCGCCAACCCCGTACGGGGAGCGGCGCCGATCGCGGCGAGGACGTCGTGCGCGGGGTGTTCCTCGCCGTCGTCGGTGCGCGCGGCCAGCACCATGCCGTCCTGGCCGACGATCTCCGTCAGCCGCCGCCCGAAGTGGAACCGCACCCCGTGCTCCCGGTGCAGCTCGGCGAAGAGGCCGCCCAGCTCGGGGCCCAGCACTGCGTGCAGCGGGGTCGGGTTGTGCTCGACGACGGTGACCTCGGCGCCGTACTCCCGGGCCGCCGCCGCGACCTCCAGGCCGATCCAGCCGGCGCCGGCGATCACGATGTGCCCGTTGTCCCGGCCGAGCGAGGCGAGGACGCCCTTGAGGCGCTCGGCGTGCGCGAGGCGGCGCAGGTGGTGGACGCCCGCCAGGTCGGTGCCCGGGATGTCCAGGCGGCGCGGCTCGGCGCCGGTGGCCAGCAGGAGCTTGTCGTAGTGGACGACGGTGCCGTCCTCGCCGAACCGCACCGTCTTCGCCGTACGGTCGATCGCGTCGACGGTCTGGCCGAGGTGCAGCTCGATGTCGTGGCGCGCGTACCAGGCGGGTTCGTGCACGAAGACGCTGTCGCGCTCCTCCTTGCCGAGGAGGTAGCCCTTGGACAGCGGCGGCCGTTCGTACGGGTGGTCGCGCTCGTCGCAGATCAGTATCACCCGCCCGGTGAAGCCCTCCGCGCGAAGGGTCTCGGCCGCCTTCGCGCCGGCGAGTCCTCCTCCGACGATGACGAATGTCTGATCCGCGTCGACCACTTGATGCCTCCTCGTAAGGGTGCCGCCACATGAGCGTCCCGCACGCAGCGTGATGCGGGAAGAGGGGGTGACCCGATCAGGCCACGCAGGGTCACTTTCGAGTGCCCGTTCGCCTCTTGGGCCTCACCCGTCCCGCGCGGGTGAGCGCCCGCGCCTCACGCTCCGCGCGTGAGCCGCGCGTGCAGGGAGCGCGCCGACGCGTCCGTCAGGGAGGCGATCTGGTCGACGATCACGCGCTTGCGGGCGCGGTCGTCCTCGGCCGTGTCGAACAGGGCCCGGAACTGCGGGTCCAGCCCCTCGGGCGCGCGGGCGGTGAGCGCCTCGGCGAGTTCGGCGACGACGATCCGCTGGTCGGCGCGGAGCCGCTCCTGCTCGGCGCGCTGCATGACGTACCGGTCGGCGACGGCCTTGAGGACCGCGCACTCCAGGCGGGTCTCGTGCGGTACGACGAGTTCGGCGCCGTAGCGGGAGAGCCGTCCGTCGCCGTACGCCGCGCGCGTGGCGCTCTCGGCGGCCAGGCAGAAACGGCCGATGAGCTGGCTGGTGGCGTCCTTGAGGCGGGCCTGGGCGACGGCCGAGCCGTCGTAGCCGTGCGGCCACCACGGTTCTTCCTGGAGGCGGTCGAGCGCGGCGGACAGGTCCACCGGGTCGGTGTCCTCGGGGACGTACCGCCCGATGGCGACCTGGAAGACCGCCTGGCGTTCCGGCTCGGCGTGCAGGCAGTTGGGGTCGATGTGGCCGGCGTGCAGGCCGTCCTCGACGTCGTGCACGGAGTACGCCACGTCGTCGGACCAGTCCATGACCTGGGCCTCGAAGGTGGTGCGGGTGCCGGGGGCGTCCTTGCGGACCCAGTCGAAGACGGGGCGGTCGTCCTCGTAGACGCCGAACTTCGGGGAGTTCGGGGCGGTGGGGTGGGCGCCGCGGGGCCAGGGGTACTTGGTGGCGGCGTCGAGGGTGGCGCGGGTGAGGTTGAGGCCGACGGAGCCCTCCGGGGTGAACCGCTTGGGTTCGATGCGGGTGAGGAGTCTGAGGGACTGGGCGTTGCCCTCGAAGCCGCCGCAGTCCTCGGCGAACTCGTTCAGGGCGACTTCGCCGTTGTGGCCGAACGGGGGGTGGCCGAGGTCGTGGGAGAGGCAGGCGGCCTCCACGAGGTCGGGGTCGCAGCCGAGGGCTGCGCCCAGTTCCCGGCCTACCTGGGCGCATTCCAGGGAGTGGGTGAGGCGGGTGCGGGGGCTCGGGTCCCAGGTGTGGGAGTGGGTTCCCGGGGTGACCACCTGGGTCTTGCCGGCGAGCCTTCGCAGGGCGGCGGAGTGCAGTACGCGGGCGCGGTCTCGTTGGAAGGCCGTGCGGCCTGGGCGTTTGTCGGGTTCGGGGGCCCAGCGTTCGACTGCTGACTCGTCGTAGTGCATGCACCGACAGTACGGGCAGACACTGACAAACGGAGGGGTGTGTTGCGCCTAGTCGGGTGCCAGGTTCTGTTGTGGGGCGAGTGCGGGCCGCATGGGGTTGATCGCGCGGTTCCCCGCGCCCCTGGAGGGACGTCTCCGTCCCCGGCGAATCAAGCCGATGCCAGTTCCTGCGCTGTCGTGACCCGCGTGTTCAGCATCTGGTCGTAGCGGTGCAGGAGGAGGCGGGCCATCGCGGGGTGGGTGCCCAGGGGGGCCGAGGCTATCCAGGGGGCCGCTTGCGCGGACTCCGTTGCGAAGCGGCCCGGGGCCGTGAAGCAGGAGGCGATGGCGACCCGGGTGCGGCCTCGGGCGGACAGGGTGCGCAGAGCGTCGGCCACCGTGGGGGACGCCGTCGTCGCGTAGGCCGGGATGACCGGGACGCCGAGGCGGTTGGCCAGGAGGTGGGCCGTCTGGGACGTGTCGAGTTTCGACTCGGGGTCGCGGGAGCCGGCGGCGGCCAGGACGACCGCGGTCCGGCGGCGGGTGGGCTCGTCCAGACGGGTGCGCCAGCCGGCTTCGACGAGGCGGGCGTACAGGGCCTCGACCAGGAGGGGGTGGGGGCCGAGGGCGGGGGCCACGCGTGCGTGCACCCGGGCCTCGGCGGCCATCTCGGGGATGTCCCGCTTGACGTGGTAGCCGCGGCTGAGGAGGAGGGGGACGAGGATCGCCCGGTCGGTGTCGAGGGCGGCGAGGGTGTCCGGGAGCAGGGGTTCGTTCAGCTCGATGTGGCCGAGGTGGACGGGCAGGCCGGGGCGCTGGGCGCGGACCTTGTCGAGGAGGGCGCGTACGGTGCTCAGGGCGCGCGGGTCGCGGCTGCCGTGGGCCACGACGACGAGCGCGGGCGCGTCGGGGCGTCGCCTGCCGTCGCGGGAGACGAGGCTGAGCTGGCTGGCGAGCTGGCTGCTGATCCGGTTCATGAGGTGCGCCGTACTGTCGAGGTGGGCGGTCGTGGACTCGTCGTGAAGAGGGTTCGACGCCGTCATGAACCGATGGTGGCGGCGGGACGTTGCCTTCCCGTTTCGCGGGAATGACGGGTTCTTACACCGGCTTCACGATGCGGTACGGAGGCTGTGTGAGGGGACGTGACCTGCGGTTTCCACGGCCGTAGTGAAGCTGATCACGTCACGGGCGGTGAACCGCGGGGGCCGGTGGGACGTCCCTGACTGTCGGGAAAGGGCCGTGAGCCGAACGGGGAGGGACCATCCGATGCGCCGACCGAAGCTGCCTCGACCACGTCTGCCGCGCACACGCACCGGGCAGCGGAGGCTGGTGCAGGCCGTGATGGCGGGGTGTGTGCTGGGGCTGCTTCCGGCCACCTGGATGTACCTCGTCACCGGTGACCGGCTGCGGACCACGGAGGACGTGCCGCGCACCGACGTCGCCGTCGTCTTCGGCGCCGGTCTGTGGGCCGGTGAGCCCTCGCCGTACCTCGCCCACCGGCTCGACGCGGCGGCGAAGTTGTACCGCGCGGGCCGGATCGAGGTCGTCCTGGTCACCGGCGACAACAGCCGCAAGGACTATGACGAGCCCGACGCCATGCGGACGTATCTGACCCGGCACGGGGTGCCCGACTCGCGGATCGTGAGCGACTACGCCGGCTTCGACACCTGGGACTCCTGCGTGCGCGCCAAAAAGATCTTCGGCGTCGACGAGGCGGTGCTGATCAGCCAGGGCTTCCACATCCGGCGGGCGGTCGCGCTGTGCCAGGAGGCGGGGGTGAAGTCGTACGGCGTCGGGGTCGACGCCAAGCACGACGCCACCTGGTACTACGGCGGCGCGCGGGAGGTCTTCGCGGCCGGAAAGGCGGCCCTGGACGCCGTCTTCGAGCCCGACCCCCGGTTCCTCGGGCCGCGGGAGACCGGGGTGACGAACGCGTTGGCGGCGGAGCGGTGACGGCGCCCGGCGGGAGCGGCGTATGCCTCGGGCGCGCGCACTCGCCGTGGCCGCCGCGGCCGTACTGATCAGCGCTGGCATCGCCGCCGGAACCGCCACCGCCGCGGCCGACGCCCAGGCCAGGGAGCCGGGCCGTGCCCATGTCGCCGCCAGGGCTACGGCTGGGCGGACACCTGGAACGAGTGCGGGTCCACGATCCTCGCGACCGTCGAGGTCGACGGTTTCGATCCGCCGTGCATCCAGATCGGTCCGGGCGCGGTCGGGAGGACCGGTCTGGAGCCGGGCGACGAGCCGTACTACGCCTACGCGTGCTGACTCGGCGGCGCGGCTGCCGAAACGGACGTACGGGTGACTCAGGGGGCCGGCTGACCAAGGGCCGTCCCTGATCGGGCGGGAGTGGGGCCGTCGCCCTGCTCCCGCCCTAGGCCCTCGCGTGCCTTCCGGCGTCCCGGTCCCGGGTTCAGTGGCCGGTGAAACGCGGTGGGCGTTTCTCCAGGAACGCGCTCATGCCCTCCTTCTGGTCCTCGGTCGCGAACAGGGCGTGGAAGACGCGGCGTTCGAAGAGGATGCCGTCGCGAAGCCCGGTGTCGAGGGCCCGGTCGACGCACTCGCGGGCCGCCGTGATCGCGGCGCGGCCGTACGAGGCGATGGTCGCCGCCGCCTCCAGTGCCTCGGGGAGGACCCGGTCGTCCGGTACCACCCGGGAGACGAGGCCGCAGCTCACCGCCTCCTGGGCGTCCATCGTGCGGCCGGTCAGGATCAGGTCCATCGCCTTCGCCCGGCCGACCAGCCGGGTCAGCCGCTGGGTGCCGCCGATGCCCGGGATCACGCCCAGCTTGATCTCCGGCTGGCCGAAGACGGCCGACTCCCCCGCGACGACCAGGTCGCACATCATGGCCAGTTCACAACCGCCGCCCAGCGCGAGGCCGTTGACGGCCGCGATCTTCGGGGTGCGCAGGGCCGTGAAGTGTTCCCAGGTCGCGAAGTAGTCCTCCTCCGCCATCTGCGCGGCCGTCTTCCCCGCCATCTCCTTGATGTCGGCGCCGGCCGCGAACACCTTCTCCGAGCCGGTGACGACGAAGCAGCCCACCTGGGGATCGGCGTCCAGCGGGCCGAGCGTGTCGAGGAGTTCGGTCAGCAGGTCGCCGCTGAGCGCGTTGAGCACATGCGGGCGGTGCAGGCGTACGGTCACCACGGCGCCGTCGCGTTCGGTCTTGAGGTTGTTCACGGGGTTCCTCCCGGTCATGAGTCCCAGATCGCGCCGTACGCCGGAATTCCGCGCCGTTCCAGCCCGTGCACCACCTGCCAGGTGAGCTTCTTGTTGGAGATGCAGATGACGGCCTCGGCCCCGAAGTCCCGGTACGCCTCGTACGCGAGCCGCACCATGTCGGGCTTGCCGTGCCGGGAGGTGTCCCACACCAGGGCGTGCGGCTGGACGGCGAGGATCTCGTCGACCAGGGCGTCGCCGTAGGTCGCGCGGGGGTCGCGGGTCGCCCAGACCAGGCGGGAGGGGACCTCGGCGGCGAGGAGGTGCGGAAGGCAGGGGCCGATGCCGCTGCCGGTCGCGACGTAGACGACCTTGGTGAACAGCGTCTCGATGTTGGCGACGCCCGCCGTGGTGATGCCCTTGACCCACACCTTCGACGGCAGCTCGTCGATGAACGCCCCCGTCCAGTCCCCGGCGCGCGAGATGGTCAGCCGGAAGCCGGGCTCGCCGGGGGCGGGGACGTTGGCGAACGAGTGCCATTCCTTCAGCGGGCTGCGGCTGATCGCGGTCGAGGAGCCCGCGAAGGGGGTCTCGCCGTGGTCGAAGCGGGCCAGGACGACGTGCGGGGAGGGGCGTTCGAGGCGTACGGCCACCTTGCGCAGCCGTAGCCAGGGCAGGGCGACGCTGAAGGTGACGACGGCCAGGACCGTGAGCGGGACCGGGCCGGACGCCGACAGCAGGGTGTGCGCCCAGAAGAGGCCCAGGGCCGTCCAGCCTCCGAAGCGGTGGATCTTCTCGAAGTGGTCGTGGTGGCGGGAGCGGAAGGGCGGGAGGGCGGTGGCGACGAGGACCGCGAGGAGGGCGATCAGGGTCCAGCTCACGGCCAGCAGGGCCGGGTCGGTCGTCGTGAGGGCCAGCGCCAGGAACCAGCCCGTCCCCGCCAGCGCCCCGCCCACGTGCAGCCCGCCGAAATGGTAGACCTTGCCGAGCGTCCAGCGGATCTTCAGCGGCCAGGTCGTCGGCGCCGCGGTGGCCAGCCGGAAGAAGAGGTTGATGACGTACTGCTGGCGGACGAGGACGGCGAGGGCGAGGTCGGCGAGGGCCGCGTGGCCCATGGTCCGCGGGGAAGGGGACCAACTCGCCCACAGGAAGGCCAGGTTGGCGAGGAGGACGAGGGCCGCCAGGCGGTTGTAGTGCATCAGGCGGGGGTGCTTGAGCAGGCGGCGCGGGAGTGCGGTGAGCGGGGGCAGGTCGGTGGACCGCCGTTCCAGTGAGGTGGTCATCGGGCCGCCCCCTGAAGTGCCGTCCGCTCCCCTGAGGTCCGCTCCCCCGAGGTCCGCGCCTCCGCCGTCCGCTCCTCCGCCATCCGCAGCAGCGCCTGCTTGTCGATCTTGCCGCGGTCGGTCTCGGGTAAGGATGGCAGGGGCATGACATCTTCGGGCACGCAGTAGTACGGCAGCGCGTCCGCCACCGCGCGCCGGGCCGTGCCGGGGTCGACGTCGGCCGGGCACACGAACGACACCAGGGTCCGTGCGTCCTTCTTCAGCGTCACCGCCCGTACGCAGCCCTCGACCGACTCCAGCACCGAGGAGACGGAGTCGAGTTCGACCCGGAAGCCGCGCACCTTGACCTGGTCGTCGGTGCGGCCGAGGTGTTCGAGCTCGCCGTCCGGGGTCCAACGGCCCAGGTCACGGGTGCGGAACATGCGGTGGCCGGCGCCGAGGAAGGGGTCCGGGGCATAGCGCTCGGCGTTCAGGGCGTCGTTGCCGAGGTAGCCCGCCGACACGCAGTCGCCGCCCGCCCACATCTCCCCCACCTCGCCGACGGGCAGCGGACGGCGGTCGGCGTCGAGGACGTAGACCGTGTTGTTGGGGGTCGGGCGGCCGATGGTGAGGAGGGGGTCGGTCGGGCGATGGCGGTGCATCGTGTTGACGATGGTCGTCTCGGTCGGGCCGCAGCAGTTGTGGAAGGCGGCGTGCCGGGCCCAGCGGTCGGCGAGCGGGCGGGGGCAGGGCTCCCCGGCCACGGCGACCGTGTGGACGCGGGGGCAGGCGGCGGGGTCGAGGCCGGACAGGACGGTCGGGGTCGCGATGATCACGTCGGCGGTGCGGGCCGCCGCCGCGGCGTCCTTGCCGCGGATCACGAGGGTGCCGCCGTGGCTGAGGCAGCCGAGGATCTCCCAGGCGGCCATGTCGAAGGCGACGTTGAGGAGCTGGGCCACGCGGTCGCCGGGACGGATGCCGAGGCCGCCGGGTTCGGTGAGCAGGATGTTGGCGACGTTGCGGTGGGTGACCTTCACGCCGTTGGGGCGGCCGGTGGTGCCGGAGGTGAAGAGGACGTAGCAGCCGTCGTCGGGGCGGATCGGCGGGCGGGGCGCCGGGGCGTACGGCTGAGGCGCGTCCAGCGTGATCACCAGGTGGCCGTCGGGGAGCGCGGGGAGCGGTACGCGGTGGGCGTGCTCGGCGGTCGTGAGGACGACGCGGGTGCGGGCGGTACGGACGACGTGCGCCAGCTGGGCCGGGGGCGCGAGGCCGATGTCCTGCGGGACGTAGGCGGCACCCGCCTTCAGGATGCCGAGCAGGCCGACGAGCATCGGGATCGAGCGGCGCACGAAGAGTCCGACGTGGTCACCGGGGCGTACGCCCTCACGGGCGAGGCGGGCGGCGACCGCGTCGGCGTACCGGTCGAGTTCGCCGTACATGATCGTCGCGCCCCGGTGTTCGGCGGCGACGGCGTACGGGGCGGCGGCGGCCCGCCGTTCGACGGCGCGGTGGAGGAGCGGGTCGGGGACGGGGACGGTGGGGCCCCGGCCGTAGTGCCAGAAGAGGTGCTGGTCGCGGGGGGTGAGATGGCTCAGCGGGCCGGGAGAGTGCGAGGGCATGGTCGGGGGACCTCCTGACGGGCTGTTTCGAGATGCGGTATTTCGAACGCCGTGCGGAGATACGGTGCGCCGGGCAGGCCTCGCGACTTGCGGTGCGGGTGGGGCAACGCCCCACAGGGGCGCGGAGAACTGCGCGACCAGCCACGACTGCGCCGCAGACGAACGACTGTAGTAGCTGCCCTTCAACTCTCAACAAGGCGTGACAAGCCAACTACGGTGCGGAACAAGACACGCGTGGCGACTTCCGCACCAACGGCAACCACAGTCCCACTCAGCGGCGACTAAAGCGGAGCGCCTACGCGCCTCACGGCGGCCGGGCGGCGACGGGGAGGTCACCGTCCCGGCCGCGTAACAGGGAGCCGCCGTGCGCGTAACACGCCGGAAGCACGCTGAACGGTATGCCGAACTCCGTGACGCCCACGCACTGCCCGTACTGCGCCCTGCAGTGCGGTATGAACCTCACGCCCTCGCAGGACGGGGGTGTCACGGTGGTCGAGCGCCCGGACTTCCCGGTGAACAAGGGGGCGCTGTGCGGCAAGGGCCGTACGGCGCCCGCGGTGCTGGCGTCGGGCGTCCGGCTGAGCTCGCCGCTGGTGCGCTCGGGCGGCACGCTCGTGCCCGCCACCTGGGAAGAGGCGCTGGACCGCGTCGCCGAGGGCCTCACACGCACGCGTACGGAACATGGCCCGGACGCGTGCGGGGTCTTCGGCGGGGGCGGTCTGACGAACGAGAAGGCGTACAGCCTCGGCAAGTTCGCGAGGATCGTGCTCGGCACCTCGCAGATCGACTACAACGGCCGCTTCTGCATGTCGTCGGCGGCCGCGGCCGGGATGAAGGCGTTCGGGCTCGACCGGGGGCTGCCGTTCCCGCTGGAGGACATCCCGAGGACGGGCTGTGTCATCCTCGTCGGCTCGAACCCGGCGGAGACGATGCCGCCGTCGCTCCGGTACTTCACCGAGCTGCGTGAGAACGGCGGCACGCTGATCGTCGTCGACCCGCGCCGCACGAAGACCGCCGAGCAGGCCGACCTGCACCTGATGCCGAGGCCCGGCACCGACCTCGCGCTGGCCCTCGGTCTGCTGCACCTGGTCGTCGCCGAGGGGCGGGTGGACGAGGAGTACGTCCTTCGGCGCACGGCCGGCTGGGAGGACGCGCGGGCCGCGGCGATGGCGCACTGGCCGGAGTACGTGGAGCGGATCACGGGGGTGTCCGTTCCCCAACTACGGGAGGCCGTACGGCTGTTCTGCGAGCCGGAGCACGCGATGGTGCTCACCGCGCGCGGCCCCGAGCAGCAGGCCAAGGGCACGGACACCGTGGGCGCGTGGATCAACCTGTGTCTGGCGACGGGCCGGGCGGGCCGCCCGCTGTCCGGCTACGGCTGCCTCACCGGGCAGGGCAACGGACAGGGCGGGCGCGAGCACGGCCAGAAGGCCGACCAGCTGCCCGGCTACCGCAAGCTGGACGACCCGGCGGCGCGACGGCATGTCGCCGGGGTGTGGGGTGTGGACCCGGACAGCCTGCCGGGGCCGGGGCGCAGTGCGTACGAGTTGCTGGACGCGCTGGGCAAGGACATCAAGTCGCTGCTGCTGATGGGCTCGAACCCGGTGGTGTCGGCGCCGCGTGCCGCGCACATCGAGGAGCGCATCAAGTCCCTGGACTTCCTCGCGGTGTGCGACGTGGTGCTGTCGGAGACGGCGGCCCTCGCGGACGTCGTCCTGCCGGTCACGCAGTGGGCCGAGGAGACGGGCACCACGACCAACCTGGAGGGCCGCGTGCTGCTGCGGCGGCGCGCGATCACTCCGCCGGACGGCGTCCGCAGCGACCTGGAGGTCATGCACGAGCTCGCCGCCCGGCTGGGCGGGGAACGGGGCCTGGAGAAGGGCTTCCCGACCGACCCCGAGGAGGTCTTCGATGAGCTGCGGCGCGCGAGCGCGGGCGGCCCGGCGGACTACTCAGGCATCACCTACCGCAGGCTGGCGGAGGAGAACGGGGTGTTCTGGCCGTGCCCGGCGCCGGACGGAGGCCTGGACGGTCCCGCGGAGGGTGGCCTGGGCGGTGCCGCACGGGGCGAGGTCGCCGTCGGCGGTGTCCACCCCGGCACGCCCCGTCTCTTCCTAGACCGCTTCGCCACCCCGGACGGCCGGGCCCGCTTCGCCCCCGTCTCCTACCGGCCCATCGCCGAGGAACCCGACGACGAGTACCCGGTCCTCCTGACGACGGGGCGGGTCGTCGCCCAGTACCAGTCCGGTGCCCAGACCCGCCGCGTCGACGAGCTGAACGCCGCCGCGCCGGGCCCGTTCGTGGAGCTGCACCCCCGGCTGGCGGCGCGGCTCGGGGCGGCCGAGGGCGACCCGGTGGCCGTGGTCTCGCGCCGGGGCCGGGCGGTGGCACCGGCCCGCATCACGACCGGCATCCGCCCGGACACCGTCTTCATGCCGTTCCACTGGCCGGGCGAGGGCCGCGCCAACACCCTGACCAACCCGGCGCTCGACCCGACGTCGCGCATGCCGGAGTTCAAGGCGTGTGCCGTGCGCGTGGAGGCCGTGAAGCCGTAGCCCAGTCGCCGCTCTCGATGAGCTTGCCGTCGGCGCGCAGTCGGGCGGCGACGGACGGGGCGGCGACATACACCCAGGCCTGTACGGCCGTTCCGTCCGCGGCGCGGAACACCTCGCGGGCGACGCGCTCGTAGAGGTTGCGCGGGTCGCCCGGGGCGAACTCCTCCAGGCGGTCGAGGGCGGCCAGGAGCTGCGGGTACTCCTCGGGGCGGGCGGTGACGAGCTCGCCGTGGACGGTGCCGCCGTCGCCGCGTTCCTCGACGGCGTACGGGTAGCCCGGGCCGTCGTACAACACCGCTCCGGCCAGTCGCGCGGCCTCCTCGGTGAGGGTGCGGCCGCGCAGGAAGTGGTCGTGGTTGGACTCTCCGGGGCGCAGGGTGCCGTAGACGAAGAACGGGAGTCGGGGAGAGAGGGTCACGGAAACGATTCTCTCCCCTCACACACCTCCACGTATTCACCCTGGTCACGGCATGTGCACGCCCCCTTGAATCTTGGGCATCCTCTGCGCCGCCCCAGTTCAAGGAGACCGATGAGCCGAATACGGCCGCACATCCGAGGTTCCCGACTTGCCACGGCGGGCATCGTCGCCGCCACCGCCACCCTGTTGGCCACCGCACTCTCCCCCACAGCCGGCGCGGACGAGAGTCCGACGAGGGCCACCGCGATCAAGAACGCGGCGGCGGCCCTCAAGGACCGGGCGGGGAGTCTGGGACTGACGGCCGCTCAGGGCACCAGCGTGCGGGACGTGATCGTGGACGCGGACGGCACGCAGCACGTCCGCTACGACCGCACGTACCGCCAACTGCCTGTCCTCGGCGGTGACTTCGTCCTCCACCTCGCGAAGGACGGCACCTACCGCGGCGCCTCCCGCGCCACTGGGAACGCGATCTCCCTGTCGAGCGTGACGCCGAAGGTCTCCGCGCCGAAGGCGGCCGACCTCGCGGCTGCGGTGCTGCGGGCCGCGAACGTCGGCGAGACGCTGAAGCGGCTGACGTCGAGGCCCGAGCTGGTCGTCGACGCCCTGCACGGCGCCCCGAAGCTGGCCTGGCGGACCGACGCCGTCGCCCAGGACTCGGCCGGCAACCCGGTCGCCCGCACCACGCTGACCGACGCCCGCACCGGCGCGAAGATCGACGCGTGGGACAGCGTCGAGCACGCGGCGGGCGACGGGAAGTCGCTGTACTCGGGCACGGTGCCGCTGGAGACGACCGCGTCCGGATCGACGTACCAGCTGAAGGACGCGACGCGCGGCGGCACGTACACCGGTGACGCGGCGAACAAGACGGACCTGTGCATCCTCGCCGTCTGCCTGAACCGCGCCCCGTCGACGGTCTTCACCGACGCCGACAACCACTGGGGCACGGGCGCGGCGACCGACCGCTCCACGGCCGCCGTGGACGCGCAGTACGGCACGGACATGACGTGGGACTACTACGAGGACGTCCACGGCCGTAAGGGCATCGCGGGTGACGGCAAGGGGTCGTTCAACCGGGTGCACTACGGCAACGACTACAACAACGCCTTCTGGGACGACAGTTGCTTCTGCATGACGTACGGCGACGGTGACGGCACCCAGCTCGGTCCGCTGGTGTCGCTGGACGTCGCCGGGCACGAGATGACGCACGGCGTGACGTCGAAGACGGCTGCGCTGACGTACTCGGGCGAGTCCGGCGGGCTGAACGAGGCCACGTCGGATGTCTTCGGCACGCTGGTGGAGTTCCACGCGGGCAACCCCGCCGATCCCGGGGACTATCTGATCGGCGAGAAGATCGTGCGGTCCGGGTTCCCGCGGAACGCCCTGCGGTACATGGACAAGCCGTCGAAGGACGGAGTGTCGGTCGACTGCTGGAGTGCGGGGACGAAGGATCTCGACGTGCACTATTCGTCAGGGGTCGGGAATCACTTCGCCTATCTGCTGGCCGAGGGCAGCGGGGCGAGGACGGTGAACGGGGTGAGGTACGACTCGCCTACCTGTGACGGGTCTTCGGTGACGGGGATCGGGCGGGACAAGTTGGGCAAGATCTGGTACCGGGCGCTGACTGTGTACATGACGTCCTCGACGAACTACGCGGGGGCGCGGGCTTCGATGCTCAGTGCGGCGAAGGATCTGTACGGGGCCGGGAGTGTGGAGTACGGGGCTGTGGGGGCTGCCTGGAAGGCGGTGAATGTGGGCTGAGGGGGCTTGGCGCCGTAGGGGTGCGGGGTGCGGTACGGGGTACGTGGCCGGGTGCGGATGGCTCGCGGCCGGCCGCGCCCCCGCGGCGTAACCGCACATCGAAACACTCCCGCGCCCCTATCGGGTCGGCCGGGCTGACGTGGGAAAAAGGGTGGCCGGCGTTGGAGTGGGGCGCGGACACGCTCCGTGCCCCTCAGGCCAGGGCCTCCTCCGGATCCCGCCGTGGGACGCCGCACCCGTCCGGTCGGCTCCACGGTGATCTCCTCCCGGGCAACCGGATCCCCTTCGGCCGCCCACACCGTCGCGGCGTCGGCGACGCCACGGGGGCGCGGAAAATCACCCGTTCACACCCCCGGCCCCCAGCCAACGGATTCTCTGCGCCGACGCACCCTCGACACGGCGATGACCTGCTCAAACACCGTCGCGTCGGCGCCCCGTGCCCTCCCTCGTTCCACCCGTTCACCGCGCTTTCGCCGTTTCCTCGACAAGCGGCCGCGCCGCTGACCCCCTTACCTCGGAAGAGCAGGGGCTCGGCCGAGGCGGCGGCACTTGGGGGTGTCGCGGGTCGTGGGTCCGTGCGCTCAGAGGAGCTTCGATGCGACGTAGCGCCCGTGTGCTGGCCCGGACCGCGCTGGCCGTCGGTGCCGTGGGGCTCGTCGTCGCGCCCGCGTACGGGGACGACGACGGGGACGGGGATCTGAAGTTGCGGCCGTCGTCGGTGGTGCCGGGCGGGGAGGTCACGGCGCACACGGCCGCCTGCCGGAACGGCGGTGCGGCGGGGGACGCCAGCGCGGTGGGGGCCGGTTCGTTCACGTTGGCGCCGGGCTCGGACGAGGACGGGGGCGGGCGGTTCCGGGTGCCGCCGAGCGCGCAGCCGGGGACGTACGAGATCGTCGCGACCTGCGCCGCGGGCGGTCGGCGGGTGGCGGGTGACCTGGTGGTCACGTTGACGTCGACGCCGGGGCAGGCGCATCCGAGAGGAAGTGTGAAGACGGGGGTCGGCGGCGCGTTCGGCCACGACCCCGTGCAGACCGCGGCCGGCGTGACGGCTCTCGCCGTGGCCGCCGCGGGCGGTACCTGGCTCCTGCATCGCCGGGCGAGAGGCGACGGGATCTGACGGACACCCTCCGCTGTCCGTCCGCCGGTACCGCATGTCCCCTCCCCCTCCGGGTCCGACGCCCCTCGCGGCCCGGAGGGGGACCGGGCGGCCCGAGGAGAGTCCGAGGAGGCTCGCGTGCGCATCCAGAGGAACGTCGGCAACGGCGTCATAGCCGCGGTCACCGTCCTTGCCCTGTGCTCCGGCGCCTGGCTGCTGCGCAACGGCACCGCGACGCACGCCCCGCCGCAGCCGTCGGCCGCGCAGGGCGACCCGCACCCCCGCCACGCGGCCGCCCCCGCGCTGGCCCCCTCCCCTCCCGACCGCATCCGCATCCCCTCGCTGCGCGTCGACGCCCCCCTCATGGGCCTGGGCCTGACGCGAGCGGGCAGCCTCGACGTCCCGCCCGCCGAGCGCAAGAACCTGGCCGGCTGGTACGAGGCCGGCACCACGCCCGGTGAGACCGGCACCGCGATCGTCGCCGGCCATGTCGACAACGCCGACGGACCGGCCGTGTTCTACCTCCTCGGCGCCCTCAAGCGGGGCAGCACGATCGAGGTGGACCGACGGGACGGCGGCACGGCCGTCTTCTCGGTCGACGCCGTCGAGGTGTACGACGCGAAGGCCTTCCCCGACGAGAAGGTGTACGGCGCGGCCCCGCGCCCCGAACTCCGGGTGATCACCTGCGGTGGCGGCTACTCACGCACGACCGGCTATCAGGGCAACGTGGTCGTGTTCGCGCACCTCACCGGCAGCCGCTGACCACGACGGGACGTCGCGGACACTCCTCAGGCGATCCACTGCTCGTACGCCAGCTTCGCCACCAGCGCGAACACCACGCTCAGCAGCACCACCCGGACGAACCCGCTGCCCTTCTTCAGCGCCGTACGGGCCCCCAGCGTGCCGCCCGCCAGGTTGAAGACGGCCATCACCGCGGCCAGCTGCCACAGGACCGTGCCCTGCCAGGCGAAGGTGGCGAGCGCGCCGGCGTTGGTGCAGCAGTTGACGATCTTTGCGGTGGCGGAGGCGGTGACGAGGTCGAGGTGGAGGACGGCGGTGAGGGCGAGGACCAGGAAGGTGCCGGTGCCGGGGCCGATCAGGCCGTCGTAGAAGCCGATGCCCAGGCCGGCCAGGCCGATCGCGGCGAGGATCCGGCGCGGGGAGGCCGGGCCGGTCGCCGGGGCGGTGCCGAAGGCGGGGCGCAGGATGACGAAGGCGGCCACCGCGAGCAGCACCACCATGATCACGGGCTTCAGCACCTCGGTGCTCATGCCGGCCGCGAAGAAGGCCCCGCCGGAGGAGCCCGCGAGCGCCGCGAGGCCGATGCGTACGGCGAGCCGGACGTCCACGGGCGCCTTGCGGGCGTACGTCACGGCGGCGCCGGTCGTGCCTACGATCGCGACCGCCTTGTTGGTGCCGAGCGCGTAGGCGGCCGGGGTGTTCGCAGGGAGGCCGAGCAGCAGGGCCGGGAGGAGCAGGAGGCCGCCGCCGCCGACCACGGCGTCGATCCAGCCGGCCACGAGGGCCGCGAGGCACAGGCCGACGACCATGGTCAGCGATATGTCGGGCATGATCGCGACCCTAGGCAGGCGATGCGTGTGCCGTCCATGTACATGAGGAGTATCTGAGCTTCGGCCGCGCCCGACCTCACAGCCCGCCCGCGCCGTGCCCGCCGAACCCTCACACCCGCCCCTCGCGCCCGCTGAGGGCAGCGTTCCTCACGGGAAACAGATGCGATGCGGTCGGGAAACACCGGCACCGCACGCTCGATGCCATGACCTCGAATACGCGTGTGGTGGTGATCGGCGCCGGACTCGCGGGCGTACGACTCGCCCGGCGGCTCGGCGAGCTCGGCACGCCCGTGACGCTCGTCGGCGACGAGGAGCACCGCCCGTACAACCGGGTGCTGCTCGCCGAGGTGCTGGCCGGACGGTACAGCCCCGAGGTGATCGCCCTCCCGGCGCCCGCGGAGCTGACGCGCGGCCGGGTCACCGGCATCGACCGCGAGATGCGAGCCGTACATCTCGCGGACGGGTCGGAGATCGCATACGACACGCTGGTGCTGGCCACCGGCTCGAACCCGGTGCTGCCGCCGCTGCGCGGGCTGTTCACCCCGGACCATGAACTGCCGGAGGGCGTCCACGCCTTCCGCACGATGGACGACTGCCTGGGCCTGTCCAAGGCGGTCCGGCCGGGAGTGAAGGCGGTCGTCATCGGCGGCGGGCTCCTCGGAGTCTCCGCGGCGCGTGCCCTCGCGATGCGCGGCGCCCAGGTCGTGCTCGCCCAGCAGTCCGAGCGGCTGATGGAGCGCCAGCTCGACCCGGCCGCCTCGAAGCTGGTCCGGCGTCATCTCGGCGACCTCGGTGTCGAGGTCCACACCGACCTGCGGGTACGGGACGTGCGCTGCGTCGGCGGTGCGGTCCGCTCGGTGGAGATGGCCGACGGATACGCGCTCGACGCCGACATCGTGGTCCTGGCGTGCGGCGTCCGCCCGCGCGCCGGTCTCGCGCAGGCCGCGGGACTCGACGTCCGCAAGGGCATCGTCGTCGACGACGAGCTCCGTACGTCCGACCCGCACATCCGGGCGATCGGCGACTGCGCGCAGCACGACGGCACGGTCTACGGGCTGGCCGCGCCCGCGCTCGAACAGGCCGATGTCCTGGCCGAGTTGCTGGCCACGGACGCCGGTGACGGCGGCGCCCGCTACACCGGCACCCGCGCGCTGACCCGGCTGACGCTGGCCGGCGAGGGCTTCTTCGACCTCGCCGCGTTCGGCGAGACCGAGCCGCGTCCCGGGGACGACGTGGTCCAGCTCGCGGACGCCACCCGCGGCACCTACCGCAAGGTCGTCGTCCGCGACGACCGCCTGGTCGGCGGGGTTCTCGTCGGCGAACTCGGCACCGTCGGCGCGCTCGCCCGCGCCTGGGAGGGAGCAGAGCCGCTCCCCGACGACGGCCCGCTGCTCCACCTGCTCACCAACGATGGAGGCTCCTGATGACCGCCACCCTGGGGGCCACCCCCACGATCGTGCTCGTCGGCCATGGCATGGTCGGCCAGCGCTTCCTCGAAGCGCTCGCCGCGCGCGGCCTGACCGCCACGCACCGCGTGGTCGTGCTGTGCGAGGAGCCGCGTCCCGCGTACGACCGCGTCGCCCTCACCTCGTACTTCTCGGGCAAGACGCCCGAGGACCTCTCCATGACCGACATGGAGTTCATCAAGGACCACGGCATCGAGCTGTACGTCGGTGACCCGGCCGTCGCGGTCGACCGCGAGGCACGGAAGGTCACCGCCCGGTCCGGCGAGGTCTACGAGTACGACACCCTGGTCCTCGCCACCGGCTCCTACCCGTTCGTGCCGCCCGTCCCGAACAAGGACGCCACCGGCTGTTTCGTCTACCGCACGATCGAGGACCTCCTCGCGATCGAGGAGTACGCGAAGACGAAGGCCACGACCGGTGCCGTGGTCGGCGGCGGTCTGCTGGGCCTGGAGGCCGCGGGCGCGCTGAAGGGCCTGGGCGTCGAGGCGCACATCGTGGAGTTCGCGCCGCGTCTGATGCCGGTGCAGGTGGACGACGGCGGCGGCGCCGCGCTGCTGCGCACCATCGAGGAGATGGGCCTGAGCGTCCACACGGGTGTGGGCACGCAGGAGATCGTGGTCGACGCCGACGGCGCCGTCACCGGTATGAAGCTGTCCGACGGCTCCGAACTCGCCACCGACATGGTGGTGTTCAGCGCCGGCGTCCGCCCCCGCGACCAGCTGGCCCGCGACTGCGGCCTGACGGTCGGCGAGCGCGGCGGCATCGCCGTCGACGAGCAGTGCCGTACGGTCGCCGACCCGCACGTCTTCGCGATCGGCGAGTGCGCGCTGGCCTCCGACGGCCGGGTGTACGGCCTGGTGGCCCCGGGTTACGAGCAGGCCGAGACGGCCGCCGCGACGATCGCCGAGGACGAGGCGGAGTTCACCGGCGCCGATCTGTCCACCAAGCTGAAGCTGCTCGGCGTGGACGTGGCGTCCTTCGGCGACGCGCACGGCACCGCCGAGGACTGCCTGGACGTCGTGTACTCCGACTCCCGCTCGGGCCTGTACAAGAAGCTGGTCATCGGCCGCGACGGCACGCTGCTCGGCGGCATCCTGGTCGGCGACGCGGAGGCGTACGGCACGCTGAAGGCGTTCACCGGTTCGGTCCCGCCGGTCAAGCCGGAGTCGCTGGTGCTGCCCGCCGGCGCGGGCGAGTCGGTCCAGCTCGGCCCGACCGCGCTGCCGGACGACGCGATCATCTGCTCCTGCAACAACGTCCGCAAGGGCACGATCCGCGAAGCGGTCACCGAGCACAACTGCACCACCGTGCCCGAGGTGAAGAAGTGCACCAAGGCCGGTAGCACGTGCGGCAGTTGCGTCAAGGTGCTGGGCCAGCTGGTCACCGCCGAGCTGGAGGCGTCCGGCGTCGAGGTCGACAAGGGCCTGTGCGGCTGCTTCTCGCAGACCCGCGAGGAGCTGTACGAGATCGTCCTCGCCCTGCGCATCAACACCTACCAGGACCTGCTGGACCGCTACGGCCGCGACGGCGCCAGGGGCGGCGACGGCTGCGAGATCTGCAAGCCGGCGGTCGCGTCGATCATCGCCTCCCTCGCCCCGACCATCGGCGCGAGCGGCTACGTCCTGGAGGGGGAGCAGGCCTCCCTGCAGGACTCCAACGACCACTTCCTGGCCAACCTCCAGAAGAACGGCTCGTACTCGGTCGTCCCGCGCATCCCCGGCGGTGAGATCACCCCCGAGGGCCTCATCGTGATCGGTGAGATCGCCCGCGACTTCGGCCTCTACACGAAGATCACCGGCGGTCAGCGGATCGACATGTTCGGCGCGCGGGTGGAACAACTCCCGCTGATCTGGACGAGGTTGGTCGACGCGGGCTTCGAGTCGGGCCACGCCTACGGCAAGTCCCTGCGCACCGTGAAGTCCTGCGTCGGCCAGACCTGGTGCCGCTACGGCGTCCAGGACTCGGTTCGCATGGCGATCGACCTGGAGCTGCGCTACCGGGGCCTGAGGTCGCCGCACAAGCTCAAGTCGGCGGTGTCGGGCTGCGCCCGCGAGTGCGCGGAGGCCCAGTCGAAGGACTTCGGCGTGATCGCCACGTCCAACGGCTGGAACCTGTACGTCGGCGGCAACGGCGGCGCCACCCCGCGCCACGCGGACCTGCTGGCCCAGGACCTCTCCGACGCCGAGCTGATCAAGCTGATCGACCGCTTCCTGATGTTCTACATCCGCACCGCCGACCGCCTGGAGCGCACCTCGACCTGGCTGGAGCGCATCCCGGGCGGCCTGGACCACGTCCGTGACGTGGTCGTGGAGGACTCCCTCGGCATCTGCGAGGAGCTGGAGTCCCTGATGACCGCCCACGTGGCGCACTACGCCGACGAGTGGGCGACCACCATCAACGACCCCGAGAAGCTCGCCCGGTTCGTGTCCTTCGTGAACGCCCCCGACACCCCCGACCCGGTCGTCGGCTTCGTCCCCGAGCGCGACCAGATCAAGCCCGACCTGCCGCTGCTGACCATCGGCCACCGCCCCCTGGAAGGAAGCGCCCAGCGATGACCCTGGCACCCGAGACGACCGACCTGAAGATCGAACTCCAGCTGGAGAGCGGCTGGTTCACGGTCTGCGAGCTGGCCCGGCTGCTCCCCGGCCGCGGTGTGGCGGCCCTGCTGCCCGACGGCCGTCAGGCCGCCCTGTTCCGCGACCGCTCCGGCAAGCTGTACGCCATCGACAACCGCGACCCGTTCGGCGGCGCCGCGGTCCTCTCCCGTGGCCTGACCGGCACCCACCAGGGCCGTCCGTTCGTCGCCTCGCCCCTGCTGAAGCAGCGCTTCGACCTGGAGACCGGGGTGTGCCTGGACGACGAGTCGGTGCGGGTGGCCACGTACGAGGTGCGGGCCGCGTAGCGACCAGCCGCGGAGAGCGGATTTCTTGACTGATCGTTCTGATTGAACCGAGGCTTCCTGGCATCGCCAGGACCAAGGAGTTCGATCCCGAAGCCGCGTTGCAGGCAGCCCTGGAGCTGTTCTGGCAGCGCGGCTTCGAGGCGACGTCGATGGCCGACCTCGTCGAGCACCTCGGCATCGGCCGGGCCATCGCGTCACAGTGGGGCGCCGCCCGCGCGGAGCGCAGCGAGTCTCGGCGCCGGTCAGCCCACGAGCGGTGGGCGCTCCGCGTAGCCGGTGGCGTCGTCCGGCAGGGGCCGCGTGTCCAGGTAGAACCACTCGGCGTCGGGGCCGGGAGCGGCCGGGGCGGCCGGGGGCGGTGCGGGCATCGGCGTCCCCGCTGGTGTCGGCGTCGGCTGAGTGGGCGCGGCAGCCGGCTCGCTGGTCGTGGGAGCCTGCTTCGCCGGGCCCGGCATCAGCAGCTCCACCCGCAGGCCGAGTCCTCGCTGCTGTGCCGTGAACTCCTCGACCTGGTTGCGGCAGGCGTGGTCCAGATGGGTGACACCGGTCAGGTCGAGGCGGATACGGGGCCGGCCCGAGGCGGCGGCGGCCTCCAGGGCCTCGATGACCTGGGGCAGTCGTAGGAACGTCGCGTTGCCGGCCATGACGACCTTCGCGGTGTCGTCCTCGACGTGCTGCCCGATCACCGTCCGCGACATGCGCAGCGCGGCCAGCACGATCCCGGCCGCGAGGCCGATCAGGACGCCCTCCAGCAGCGCGGTCGCCACGATGACCAGCGTTGTCGTCGTCATCACCATGAACTCGCCCCGGTCCTGCCGCCACATCTTCGGGAACTCCCCCGGCGCGAACAGCTTCCAGCCGCTGTGCACGAGGACGCCCGCGAGCACCGAGATCGGGATGAGCGCCAGGACCTGCGGCAGCAGCAGCGCGAAGGCGAGGAGCCACAGGCCGTGCAGGGTGCGGGAGATCCGGGTCTTCGCGCCGGCCTGGACGTTCGCCGAGCTGCGGGCCACGACCGCCGTGACGGGCAGGGCGCCGAGGACGCCTGCGACGGTGTTTCCGGCGCCCTGGGCGATGAGTTCGGTGTTGTAGCGGGTCCGGGCGCCGCTGTGCATACGGTCCACCGCGGCCGCCGTGAACAGGCTCTCCGCCGAGGCGATCACCGTGAACGTCAGGATGGAGGTGAGGATGGCCGGCTCCGCGAGCCCCGCGAACTGCTCGGCCCCCGGCACGCGCACCGACGCCAGCAGATTGCCGACCTGGAGCGTCTTCACGTCGACGCCGGGCAGCGCGGCGACCGCGATGCCGACGCCGACCGCGACCAGCGCGGCCGGGATCTTCTTCGCCGGGCCCGGCACCTTCTTCCACACGAAGCTCAGCACGATCGTGGCGACCCCGAGCAGCGTGGCGATCATCGCCTGCGGGTCGGTGAGGATGTCGGCGAACAGGCCCGGGATGCCGGCCATGTTCTCGATCGGTGTGCCGGGCGCCTTGGCGTCAGCCATTGGGTAGGCCTGGCTGAACATCAGCGGCAGCCCGATGCCGGCCAGCATGCCCTGGACCACGGCGAGGGAGATCGCCTGGAACATCCGCCCGAGGCGCACCACGCCGAGGACGATCTGGAGGATGCCGGAGAACAGCACGATCACGCCGAGCATCGCCACGCCGTGCTCCAGCACCGTCTCCGCGACCAGCGCGGCGAGCCCGGCGGCCGGCCCGCTGACCTGGAGCGTGCTGCCCCGGACCGCACCGACGACCAGACCGCCGATCACCCCGGAGATGATGCCGAGTTCGGCGGGGACACCGGAGGCGACGGCCACGCCGATGCACAGGGGAAGGGCGACGAGGAAGACGACGAGGGAGGCGGTGATCTCGTTGACCAGGTCGAGCTTGGGGCCGGACTTCGCCGGCGACGCCCCCGCGGCCGTGGCGGTCGCGGTCCTCGCGGTCGCGGTCCTGGGCGCCGTTTTCGCCGCCGCCGGCTTCGTACGCCCCGAACCCCGCCCGCGCGCATGCGCCCCGCTCATCCGGCATGCACCCGGAACAGCCCGTCGCCCTCCAGCTCGTGCACCTGCCCGGTGTCGACCTCGTAGTACCAGCCGTGCAGCCGCAGCCGTCCGCCGTCCAGCCGCTGCCGGACGACCGGGTAGGTCCGCAGTACGTCCAGCTGGTTGACGACATTGCCCTGGGCCACGTCGGGCAGGGACGGGTCGTCGGAGGCGGTCGTGAGGACCGGCGTCAGGTCGGGGCGGGCCAGCCCCAGCCAGGCGGCCACGCCGGGCAGCGCGGACAGGTCGTCGCCCGCCTTCAGCGCGCCCATCGCACCGCAGTGTGAGTGACCGCACACGACGATGTCCTGAACCCCGAGCACCTCCAGTGCGTACTCGATGGTGGCGGCCTCCCCGGACACGCCGGGGCTGCCGTACGGCGGCACGATATTGCCCGCGTTGCGCAGCTCGAACATCTCTCCTGGGCGTGCGCCGGTAATCAGCGCGGGAATCACCCGTGAGTCCGAACAGGTAATGAAGAGAGCCTCGGGATATTGCCCCTCGGCCAGTTTCCGGTATTCGCCGCTCTCGAAATCCACCCGACGCTTGAACGAGCGGGCACGGTCCAGCAACGCCTTCAACGATGCCTCCTCGATGGGGAGTTCGGCCAGTTGACAGCACCGTAGGGGAGCGCATGCCAGCGGAAGGTTAAGTAAAGGCCAGAGCGCGTCCAGGAATTGGACATTCTTTGTCGCAACGCCCCGCAAGCGCTTGTTTCTTGTAGCGTGTCGCCGTCAGGGCAGAGAATGTGAATTCACGGAGAGACAGGACGTATGGGCATACGAGTGCTGCTCATCGAGGACGACGAGACGATCGCTGAACCGCTCGCCGAGGGCCTCGGGCACTTCGGTCTGACGGTGGATCACGTGACCACCGGCGCCGAGGGACTGAGAAGGCCGTACGGCGATGTCGTCCTGCTCGACCTCGGGTTGCCGGACATGGACGGCATCGACGTGTGCCGCGGCATCCGACAGGTCTCGGACGTGCCGGTCATCATCCTGAGTGCGCGGGGTGAGGAGGCCGACCGGGTGCTGGGGCTGGAACTGGGCGCGGACGACTATCTGGCGAAGCCGTTCAGCGTGCGGGAGCTGGTGGCGCGGGTGCGTGCGGTGACCCGGCGGACCCAGCGCACGGAGGCGGTGGTGGCCGAGCCGGCGGGCGCGGAGATGCCGGGCGGGCGTGGGCGTACCGAAGCGCTGGGCGGGCGTGGGCGTACGGAAGCGCTGGTGGAGCGGCTGCGCGCGGAGGCGGTGAACGCGCCGGTGGCCGCCCCCGCACCGCCCGCCGCGGCGCCGTCGTACGAGGTCGCGCCGCCCGCCGCGTACGAGGATTCCGACCCCCAGCCGTCGTACACCGCCCCCGGCCCCCTCGTCGTGGACCGCCGTACCCGTCAGGTCTGGGTCGGCGAGCTCCCCGTCACCCTCACCCCGAAGGAGTTCGAGCTGCTGGCGCTGCTCACCGAGGATCCCGGTGCGGTGTACTCCCGGCAGCAGATCCTGGACCGGGTGTGGGACCCGCACTACGAGGGACCGACGAAGACACTGGACGTCCATGTCGCCGCGCTCAGGCGGAAGTTGGGGCACCCGGGGTGGATCCAGACCTTGCGCGGGGTCGGGTTCCGGCTGGCCGTGCAGACCGAGCCGGGCCGGCCCCGGGTGTCCTCGCCATGACCCGCCGGCTGCTGCTCAGCTATCTCTCGCTCGCCGCGCTCGTACTGCTCTGCCTGGAGGTGCCGCTGGGCTTCGTGTACTCGCGCGGCGAGCGGGAGCGGGTGGTGAACGCGGCGAAGGACGAGGCCGAGTCGGTCTCCGCGTACGCCTCGCTGTCGCTCAGCACGGGCCGGGCCGAACGGGACCTGGCGCGCCGGGTGGCGCACTGCGCCGAGCGGATCGGCGGGAAGGTGGTCGTCGTGGACGCCTCGGGCGCCCTGCTCGCCACCTCCCATCCGCTGGCCGCCATCATGTCGTCGAACCTCGCCTCCCGCCCCGGCATCGCGGCCGCCCTGCGCGGCACGTCCACCGTGGACGTCCGTACGTCGACCATCGGCGGCGTCGAGTACCTGTCCGTCGCCGGGCCGGTGCGGCGCGACGGGCGGCTCCAGGGTGCCGTATGGCTGACGCTGCCGACGCGGACGGTGCACGAACGCGTCCACCACGTCTGGCTGTTGCTGGCGCTCGGTGGGCTCGGGGTGCTGACGGCGGTGGCCGTGGTCGGGTTCGCCATCGCGTGCTGGGCGGGGCGGCCGATCCGTGAACTGGAACGTGCCACCCATGAGTTGGCGGAGGGCGGCCGGGCCAGGCCGGTGACGATGACGAAGGGGCCGCCCGAGGTCCGCCGGCTGGCCACCGCGTTCAACCGTACGGCGGCCCGGCTCGCCCATCTCCTCGCCGCGCAGCGCGCGTTCGCGGGCGAGGCCTCGCACCAGCTGAAGACACCGCTCGCCGCGCTGCGGCTGAGACTGGAGAACCTGGAGCCGAACGTCTCCGACCCGGGCCTGGGCAGTCTCACGGCCGCCGTGACGGAGACGGACCGGCTCGCCCGGATGGTGGAGGGCCTCCTGGCCATGGCCCGCCTGGAGGAGGCCTCCGCGACGCCCGCACCGGTCGACGTGGGCGCGATCTGCGCCGAAAGGCACCGCACCTGGCTGCCGCTCTTCGCACAGCGGCGGGTCTCCCTGGTGCTGTTCGCGGGCAGTGTCGGACCGGTCCTCGCCGTCCCCGGCGGCGTCGAGCAGATCGTGGACAACCTGCTCTCCAACGCCCTGCGTGCCTCCCCGCCCGACAGCACCGTGACCATCGAGCTACGGCTCCACGTCCCCGCCCGCCGCGCCCTGCGCGACGCCCGCCCCGCCTGGGTCGACCTGCACATCACCGACGAGGGCCCCGGCATGACGGCGGACCAGCGCGCCCGGGCCTTCGACCGGTTCTGGCGGGCGCCGGGCGCCCCCAAGGGCGGGACGGGACTGGGCCTGTCCCTGGTCCAGCGCCTCGCCCACGCGAGCGGCGGCGAGGCGAGCCTGCACGCCTCGGCCGCGGGCGGACTGGACGCGGTGATCCGGCTGCCGTCGGCGGAGCCGCCGCGCGAGGGACACGGTCCGGGCGTCGACCGGCCCGCCCCGCGAAAGCGGGTGATACCGGTGTTGCGCGCGTGAGCACCGACTGGCAGCTTCGGACACGGACCGGGCGCATGGGCACCCACAGGCAGCTCTCAGGTACGCCGCCCGGCGGTCACCAACTGGCTACGGTCCGTCCACCCTGCTCCCCTAGGTTCCATGCCGCCCCCCACGCACGACCCCGTCGTCGACCGGCGACGGGGCGATACGGCACCTCTTGGAGTGAGAGTGGAACGTCGTAGCCTTCTGCGTGCGGCCGTCCTCGGCGGCTCGACCGCCGTGTTCGGCGGAACCCTGTGGCGAGGCGCCGCGTACGCGGCCCCGGCCCAGCCCGGCACCGGCCCCTACGGGGCACTGGGCTCCCCCGACGCCAACGGCATCAGACTCCCCGGCGGCTTCACCAGCCGCGTCATCGCCCGCTCCGGCCAGACGGTCACCGGTACGTCCTACACCTGGCACAACGCACCCGACGGCGGCGCCTGCTACGCCGACGGGTCGGGCTGGATCTACGTCTCCAACTCCGAGATCAACCCCTCCGGCGGCGCGAGCGCGGTCAAGTTCTCCTCCACGGGCGCGATCACGGCCGCGTACCGCATCCTGTCCTCCACCCGGCAGAACTGCGCCGGCGGCAAGACCCCGTGGAACACCTGGCTGTCCTGCGAGGAGGTCTCCCTCGGGTACGTCTACGAGACCGACCCCTGGGGGGTGAACGCGGCGGTGCAGCGGCCGGCGATGGGCCGCTTCAAGCACGAGGCGGCGGCCGCCGACCCGGTGCGCAAGGTGATCTACCTGACCGAGGACGAGACGGACGGCCGCTTCTACCGCTTCGTCCCGAACACCTGGGGCAACCTCTCCTCCGGCACCCTCCAGGTCATGGTCGCGGGCAGCGCCACGTCCGGCTCCTTCACCTGGGCCAACGTCCCCGACCCGGACGGCTCCCCGACCGCCACCCGCTCCCAGGTCTCGGGCTCCAAGTCCTTCAACGGCGGCGAGGGCTGCCACTACGCCGACGACACGGTGTGGTTCACCACCAAGGGCGACAACCGTGTCTGGCAGCTCAACCTGACCTCCAACACCTACGAGTTGGCGTACGACGACTCCCTCGTCACCTCCGGCACGGCCCCCCTCACCGGCGTCGACAACATCACCGGCTCCTCCTCCGGCGACCTCTTCGTCGCCGAGGACGGCGGCAACATGGAGATCTGCGTCATCACCCCGGACGACGTCATCGCCCCCTTCCTGCGCATCGACGGCCAGTCCGGCTCGGAGATCACCGGCCCGGCGTTCTCCCCGGACGGCAGCCGGCTGTACTTCTCCAGCCAGCGGGGGACCAGTGGGAGTTCGTCAGGTGGGATCACGTACGAGGTGCGGGGGCCGTTCCGTTCGTAACGGTCCGTGGCGTTCGTGGCGGAGCCGGGCAGGCCGCACTCAGTGGGGCCTGCCCTTCGCCGGGGTGCTGTTCCGTTGCCGTGAGATCCCAGTTCATCAGGATGCTCATCGGTGACATCCCCAGGCTCTCGTAGAGGCGTCTGTTCTCGGTGTCCTCCCCCAGCAGGTTGATACGCAGCCCCTTCGCGCCGTTTGCCAGAGCCGACGCGGCACATGCGCGTATGACGGACTTTCCGTACCCGCGGCCGCGGTGGGCGGCATCGACCTCCATGTTCAGGATCATGGCGTACCGGCTGTCGACGGAACCCCGCAGTGCGTACCACAAACGGCCGATCGGGGATGCTTCGCCGGCCACCGTGATCATGTAGAGGTGGTTGTCCGGTGTGTCGAGGCCCCGCGGGAGGAGCCGGCTGAACTCGTGGTGAGCACGCGTCAGTGCCTCGTCCCTGGAGGTCACGCCCGCCGCGGCGGTTCGGGAGGCGTAGTCCGCGACGACGTAGGGGACGTAGGAGTCGAAGTCCTCCCGGGTCATGGGAGCCAGGGCTACCGGCGACTGCGCGCGGGTCGTCATCGTGTTCCTTCCACTACGGATCGGCTCTCGCGGTCGGGTGAGGCTGTGGGTTCCTCGTCAGGCGGGCCCGCGTTGCGCACGCTTCGGCTGGAAAGAGAAAGGGCCGCGGCGAGAACGATGATCAAAGCGCCACCGACCAGGAAGTCGCGAGTCCCGGTCCGGTCCGCCAGGGGCCCGGCCAGTGCCTGCCCCAGAGGGACCGCCGCCAGAGAGCCGATGATCTGGAAGGACGCCACCCGGGCCAGGCGGTCCGGCCGGACACTGCTCTGGACCGCGGCGCCTGAGGCCACCATGACTTGTTCCATGCACAGTCCCGCGAGGAACCCCGCGCCGAGCAACAGCGGCAGGGAGTCGCCCAGGGCGAGTCCGAGAGGAAGGACCGCGCTCACCGAGGTGAGCGCCACGCCGACCGCCACGCCGCGGCGCGGTTTCCAACGCAGGGCCACCAGTCCACCGGCGATGGTCCCGGCCGTGTAGGAGGCGAGGACGAAGCCCCAGGCGGCCTTGCCGATTCCCTGAACCGCGATGAACGGGCCCAGAACCTGGATGCACCCGGCCCAGACCGCCTGCCACACCGTCGCCTGCAGGACCACGATCCACAGCCAGGTGTGCGAGACGAACTCGGACCAGCCCTCGCGCATGTCCGAGAGCAGGCTCCTGCGCCTGGGAGGTGCGACCGTGCCTGTCGTGCGTACCCTGCCGAAGAAGAAGGCGGCAACCGCGTAGGTCGCGGCGTCCACGATCAGGCCCCACCCCGAGCCGCACAGTGCGACCAGCATGCCGCCCACCGAAGATCCCACGACGACCGCGAGGTTCGTCGTCATGCGCAGCAAGGCGTTTGCCTGGCGCAGGAGGTCCTTCGGGACTGTCTGGGGAACCACCGCCATGCTGCCCGGCAGGGCCAGCGCCGAGAACACGCCGTTCACGGCCGCGAGGCAGACCAGGAGGGACATCGAGGACCAGCCGCGGATGACGGCTGTTCCGGCGATGGCCTGGACGACTCCCGCGGCCAGGGCAGAACCCCGCATCAGCAGGGCGCGGGGCATCCTGTCCGCGAGGATGCCGCCCAGCACCATGACGGCGGTACTGGACACGGCGCGCACGGCCACGAGGAGACCCAGCTGGGACGCGGACCCTGTCAGATCCAGTACCGCGAAGGCCAGTGCGATGGGTGCGATGCCGTTGCCGAGATAGTTGACGAAGCGGCCCGCGACAACGTTCCTGAAGGCGGCGTGCTGCAGAGGCAGCAGCGAGCGTTTGTCGCCGGCCACGTCATCTCCTTTGCTTTCCGAAGTCACTGCGGGGAGGGACGGGCCGGCGCGTTGTAGCGCAGAGGCATGCCGTCGTCCTGGCGGAGCGGCACACCGCAGGCCATGAAGAAGGTCGGGAACTCGTCAGCCTGGTCCAGTGCGCACAGGTCCTCGACCTCGTCGTCGCGGAACGCGCCCGTGAGCGCGGCGCCGAGGCCGAGGGCCTCGGCGGTCATGGCGAACACCTGCGACAGGTGGCCGACGTTGTGCAGAAGGATCTTGTAGGCCCTGGGGTGGGGGTACTTCCACGACATCCGGGACGCGACCGCCGTAGTGAAAACGCAGAACGCGGCGTTTCTGGCGATGGTCTGGTGGTGGATCAGCCGCTCGATCTCCTCTGGGGGTACGGCATCGCCCAGTGGCACGAGACCGTGGCGGATCGCGTCGTAGCGATATACACCCGGCTGAACGCCGCGCACATTGAAGACCACAGGGTAGGCCTCGGCCTCATGCCGGGCACCGCCGGACGCACTGGCCCGCAGCTGCAGTACTCCCAGAGTGCCGGCATCGACGAACCGCAGCGGTCCGAAGGTGTAGTGAAGCAGGGAAGAAAACGTATCGAGTTCAATGGGGGCGTCGCTGAAATCCCGGTGCGTTCTGCGCCCTTCGAGAACCGACTTGAAGCTTGTGTTCATGTCGGTCCAGACCCGAGGGAGGAAGACCATCTCCTCCTCACGGCCATACGCCTTGCTGTTCGCCGGCTTCTCTCCGCGCTCGGCCAGTCCGGCATAATACTCCGGAATATCACCCTGCTTGCCCCTGACGAATGGCGCGTTGCGTATGGAGGTATGAAACTGCCAAGCAACGTTTCCCCATTCACGCCAAGGGCTGGGGATCTCTTCGGAGGAGTCGACATCGCCCGCCTCCGCGAGGAAGCCGAGGTCGATGAGGTTGCGAGCCGCACCCTGAAGTGCCGGATCACCCGAGGTCAGCGCCTCGAAGTCCACCGGTTCGCGCGCCGAGACGAGCAGGTCGGCCACCTTTGGGTGAAGCCGGACCCGCTTTTCCACGCGGGGAGACGAGGCGAATATGTCCGCCCCACTCAGGCTCAGGAACACCGGGTTGACCAAACGTACTTTCATTGTTTCCTGGACTGCCCTGTTCTCAGATCCGGGCCGGGTCGACGCCACAGCCTCAAGGAGCCGTTACGTCGACCGGATCCGCCGTGATTAGTCGACGGTGTCGAAGCAGAGCAGGGACTCGCCCTCGTTCTCCACCACGACGATCAGAGCCTCGTGAGTGTTCTCCATTTGATTCACCCCCCGATTTCAGCTGATCCGAAGTCGGTGTTTCCCGACAGAGTTGATCTTCACGCAGCGTCACTAAATTCCACAAGATCGTTTGCAGCGTCTTTACAACTTCAAGGAAACAACAATGGATTTGATCAACCTCTGTGGATCCATGAGGGAATGGAGCGTTACTGGCGAATACTCCCGATTGCCCGTTCTCCCCTCGGGGCGCCGCACCCGATCGAGAGGATATGTACCGAAATGCCCTGCAGCAAAAATGGGGCGCATTCTTTTACACCGCTTGGTGAACGCGTCGAAGACCCCTGCAGAAAACGCGGGAGAGGGCGGCACCCCCGCACAGGGTGCCGCCCTCTTTCGTGCACCGGAGTCGCCGCCCATCGGTCTTGAGGGTCGGGGACAGGCGACGACTCCGGAGTTTTCGCCGGCCCTACGGACCAGTGGTGGCCGTGGGGGCGGTCAGTGGCCGTAGGACCTACCGGCTCCGCAGGACCTACCGGTGATCACTCCCCACCGACTCCGAAGCCGCCCGCCCCGCCTCCAGCCGCGCCACCGGGATCCGGAACGGCGAGCAGGAGACGTAGTCGAGGCCGACCTCGTGGAAGAAGTGGACGGACTCGGGGTCACCGCCGTGCTCGCCGCAGACGCCGAGCTTCAGGTCGGGGCGGGTCTCGCGGCCCGCCTTCGCGGCGGCGGCGACCAGGGAGCCGACGCCGTCCTTGTCGATCGTCTCGAAGGGGGAGACTCCGAAGATGCCCTTCTCCAGGTACGCCGTGAAGAACGAGGCCTCCACGTCGTCCCGGCTGAAGCCCCACACCGTCTGGGTGAGGTCGTTCGTGCCGAAGGAGAAGAACTCCGCCGCCTCGGCGATCTGACCGGCGGTCAGCGCGGCGCGCGGCAGCTCGATCATCGTGCCGATCGACAGCTTCAGCTTCACCCCGGTGGCGGCCTCGACCTCCGCGACGACCTGGTCGGCCTCCTCGCGGACGATCTCCAGTTCCTGGACGGTGCCGACGAGCGGGATCATGATCTCGGCGCGCGGGTCGCCCTTGGCGTTCTTGCGCTCGGCGGCGGCCTCCGCGATCGCGCGGACCTGCATCGTGAACAGGCCGGGGATGACCAGGCCGAGGCGTACGCCGCGCAGGCCCAGCATCGGGTTCTGCTCGTGCAGCCGGTGCACCGCCTGGAGCAGGCGGAGCTCGTTCTCGTGCGGCTCCTGGCGGGACTCCGCGAGCGCCACGCGGACCGACAGTTCCGTGATGTCCGGCAGGAACTCGTGCAGCGGCGGGTCGAGGAGACGGATCGTCACCGGCAGGCCGTCCATCGCCGAGAACAGCTCCACGAAGTCCTGCTTCTGGAGCGGGAGCAGCTCCTTGAGGGACTCCTCGCGCTCGGCCTCCGTGTCGGCCAGGATGAGGCGCTCGACCAGCTCACGCCGGTCACCGAGGAACATGTGCTCGGTACGGCACAGCCCGATGCCCTGGGCGCCGAAGCGACGGGCGCGCAGCGCGTCCTCGGCGTTGTCCGCGTTGGCACGCACCCGCAGCCGGCGCTTGCGGTCCGCGAACGCCATGATGCGGTGGACGGCCTCCACCAGCTCGTCGGCGTCCTGCGCACCCGCGTGCATCCGGCCCTCGAAGTACTCCACCACCGGGGACGGGACCACCGGGACCTCGCCCAGGTAGACCTTGCCGGACGAGCCGTCGATCGAGATGACGTCGCCCTCCTCGACGACGTGTCCGCCGGGGACCGTCATCCGGCGGCGCTTGGTGTCGACCTCGAGCTCCTCCGCGCCGCACACGCACGTCTTGCCCATGCCGCGCGCCACGACGGCCGCGTGGGACGTCTTGCCGCCACGGGACGTGAGGATGCCCTCCGCCGCGATCATGCCGTCCAGGTCGTCGGGGTTGGTCTCCCGGCGGACCAGGATGACCTTCTCACCCGAACGCGACCACTTGACGGCCGTGTACGAGTCGAAGACGGCCTTGCCGACCGCCGCACCCGGCGACGCCGCGATGCCCCGCCCGACCTGCTCGACCTTCGCGTCGTCGTCGAACTTGGGGAACATCAGCTGCGCGAGCTGGGCGCCGTTGACGCGCTGGAGCGCCTCCGCCTCGTCGATGAGGCCCTGGTCGACGAGCTGGGTCGCGATCCGGAAGGCCGCGCCCGCCGTGCGCTTGCCGACGCGGGTCTGGAGCATCCACAGCTGACCGCGCTCGATCGTGAACTCGATGTCGCAGAGGTCCTTGTAGTGGTTCTCCAGCGTCTCCATGATCTGCATCAGCTGGTCGTACGACTTCTTGTCGATCGACTCCAGCTCCGCGAGCGGCACGGTGTTGCGGATGCCCGCGACGACGTCCTCGCCCTGGGCGTTCTGGAGGTAGTCGCCGTAGACGCCCTGGTGGCCGGAGGCGGGGTCGCGGGTGAAGGCGACACCGGTGCCGGAGTCCGGGCCGAGGTTGCCGAAGACCATGGAGCAGACGTTGACGGCCGTGCCGAGGTCGCCGGGGATGCGCTCCTGGCGGCGGTACAGCTTGGCACGGTCGGTGTTCCAGGAGTTGAAGACCGCCTCGATGGCGAGGTCCATCTGCTCGCGCGGGTCCTGCGGGAAGTCGCGGCCGGCCTCCTTCTTCACGATCTTCTTGAAGGCGGTGACCAGCTTCTTCAGGTCGGCGGCCTCCAGGTCGGTGTCGACCGTGACCTTCTTGGCCTCCTTGGCCTTGTCGAGGGCCTCCTCGAAGAGGTCACCGTCGACGCCGAGGACGGTCTTGCCGAACATCTGGATGAGGCGCCGGTAGGAGTCCCAGGCGAACCGCTCGTCGCCGGCCTGGTCGGCGAGGCCCTTCACGGACTTGTCGGAGAGCCCGATGTTGAGGACGGTGTCCATCATGCCGGGCATGGAGAACTTCGCGCCGGAACGGACGGAGACCAGCAGGGGGTTGTCGGCCTGGCCGAGCTTCTTGCCCATCTTGGTCTCGAGGGCGTCGAGGTGCGCACTCACCTCGTCACGCAGTGCCGCCGGCTCCTCGCCGCTGTCGAGGTAGACCTTGCAGGCTTCCGTGGTGATGGTGAACCCGGGGGGAACGGGAAGGCCCAGGTTGGTCATCTCGGCGAGGTTGGCGCCCTTGCCACCCAGGAGGTCCTTGAGGTCCTTGTTTCCCTCGGTGAAGTCGTAAACGAACTTCGCTACGTGAGGATCTTTGTTTTCCGACACGGTCTCGACTCCCTCGAGGACGCGGTGGCTGCCCTGACGGCGAGGAACATACCCAGATCGAAGGCGTCTGGGTACGTCTACTCACGCGTCATACGCCTGTAACCACCCGTCCGCCAGTGGATCGAAAGTCAAGGCTTGGCAAGCGGAGACGGGCGGATGTTTTCACTTCTTGAACGCAAGAGCGTCCACAAGTGCGGTTTCCCGCTCATCTGAGCGGCCATCCCGCACGTCTGATTTCGATCGATGAACGATCAAGGGGTGGCACCCAGTGCCACCCCTTGGAGAAGTGCAGCCGCTCAAGATCCGCTCATCTGAGCGCAACCCTTATCAAGGGTGGCGAGAATCACGCTGCCACAGAGGCCCGGATTTCACCATGCGGACGTGCTCCCGGGACGGAAACGCGCCCGTCACAAGCACCCTCGCGCACGACGGCGCGCACCGGCCCGCTCCCCCGTCACACACCCAGCGCGACCAGCCGTTCTTCCACCCGCTCCGGCGCGTACAGATGCTCCACGACCAGCGCCCCGGCGCCCACGAGCCCGGCCCGCTCCCCCAGCCGCGACGTCACGACGTCCAGATGAGCGGTGGAGCGCGGCAGCGCCCGCTGGTACAGCAGCTCCCGCACCCCGGTGAGGAAGGCCGTCCCGGCCAGGTCCCCGGCGATCATCAGCACCCCGGGGTTGAGCAGGGTCACGACGGTCGCCAGCACGTCCCCGACCTGTCGCCCGGCCTCCCGGGCCAGCGCCGCCGCCCCCGGGTCCCCGGCCGCCAGCAGGTCCCGCACATCCGATCCGGACGCCGCCGGCACCCCGCTCTCGGCCAGCCGCCGGGCCACGGCACCACCACTGGCGACGGCGGCCAGACAGCCGTACGAACCACACCGGCACAGCGCGTCCGCGCCCACCCGGATGTGCCCGATGTCGCCCGCGCCGCCGTCGACACCCCGGTAGATCGAGCCGTCGACCACGACGCCGGCGCCTATGCCGGTCGAGACCTTGACCAGGACGAACGCCGAGCAGTCGGGGTAGGCGGTGCGCTGTTCGCCGTACGCCATGAGGTTGGCGTCGTTGTCGACGAGGACCGGCACCGCCGCGGCGCCCGTGTGCTCGCCGAAGGCCCGGGCGAGCCGCTCCCGTATGTCGTAGCCGTCCCAGCCGGGCATGATCGGCGGCTGGACGACCCGGCCGGTCTCGCTGTCCACCGGCCCCGGCACCGCCAGCCCGATGCCGCCCACCTCGTCGGCCCGGCGCCCGGTCTTCTCCAGCAGTTCGGCGAACCAGTGCCCCAACTCGCCCAGCACCACGTCCGGCCCGTCCTCGACGACCAGCGCACCGCTGTGCTCGGCGAGGATCTCGCCGGTCAGCGACAGCACGGCGGCCCGGGCGTGCCGGGTGTCGAGGTCGGCGGCGAGGACGACGGCGTGCTCGTCGTCGAACTCCAACGTGATGGAGGGGCGGCCGCCCAACGGCGAGTCCACCGGCCCTCCGGCGCCCTCGCGCAGCCACCCCGCCCGGAACAGCCGGTCCAGCCGCTGGCCGACGGTGGCCCGGGAGAGCCCGGTGACCTGTTGGAGTGCTCCGCGCGTCACGGCCCGGCCGCTGCGCACCAGTTGGAGCAGATCTCCGGCGCCGGTCTGACCCCGTCCAGCCATACCCCGTCCAGTCATGCGCACCCCCTTGTGTTTCTCAAGCGTGCATTACATATTGAGTTTTGCGTGTTAAATAGACGTAACTCTACGGTCGCACTGGCCGAACCGGTCAGTCGCACGTCTCTCGGGGAGTGCCGAGTGGATCGCACCGCCCAACTCGTCGCCCGTTCCACGGAACGCTCGATCGCATACGATCCGCCTGGTCGACCGCCGTCGCCGCACGTCAGAGCCGCGAAGGTGCTGGAGGACAACTGGACCGGCAGCTCCACGGTCCCCTCCCGCAGCCTGTACCCGCACCAGTGGTCCTGGGACTCGGCGTTCATCGCGATCGGCCTCAGGCACATCTCGCCGTTACGGGCGCAGACGGAGCTGGAGACACTGCTCGCCGCCCAGTGGGACGACGGCCGTGTCCCGCACATCGTCTTCAACCCCTCGGTCCCCCTCGACGCCTACTTCCCGAGCCCCGACTTCTGGCGCTCCTCGACGGCTGGCCGCGCCGCGGGCGCCCCGCGCACCGTACAGACCTCCGGCATCGTGCAGCCACCGGTGCACGCGCTGGCCGCCTGGCTGGTGCACCGCGCCGACCCCGGCCTGTCCCGGGCGCGCGGCTTCCTCACCCGGATGTATCCCCGCCTCGCCGCCTGGCACCGCTACCTGCTGCACCGCCGGGACCTGGGCGGCGCCGGCCTGGCGTCGGTCGTGCACCCCTGGGAACAGGGCATGGACAACAGCCCCTGCTGGGACGCCCCGCTGGCCCGCGTCCGCCCCGCCCCGGCCCGCTCCTTCCGCCGCGCCGACCTCGACCACGGGGCGCCCGAGGACCGCCCGACGGACCTGGACTACGGCCGTTACGTCCGACTGGCGACGGACTACCGCGACGGCGGCTACGCGGACGGCGCAGGGGACTTCGCCGTCGAGGACCCCTCCTTCAACGCCCTGCTCATCGCCTCCGAGCACGCGCTCGCCCGGATCGCCGAGGAGCTGGGCGCGAGTGGCACGGCCCGGCAGGCACGCGCGCGGCGGCTGACGGCGACGCTGATCGACCGCCTCTGGGACCCCGCGAGGAACATGTTCCTGTGCCGCGACCTCCGCGGCGGGGGCCTCGTCCCCGAGCGAGCCGTCTCGGGCCTGGTCCCCCTTCTCCTGCCCGACCTGCCCAGGGGCATCGCCACCCGCCTGGTCCGTACGACGGAGTCCGCCCACTTCGGCCTCGGCGCCTCCACCCGCCTGGTCCCGAGCTACGACCTCCTCGGCGAGGCCTTCGACCCGCACCGCTACTGGCGCGGCCCGGCCTGGTTCAACACCAACTGGCTGCTGGAGCGGGGCCTGCGGACACACGGGGAGCACGGCCGGGCCGACGCCCTGCGCCAAGCGGTCCTGGACATCGCGCACAGCTCCGACTTCGCGGAGTACGTGGACCCGTACACCGGCGAGGCCTGCGGGGCGACCGGCTTCAGCTGGACCGCCGCGCTCTCGCTGGACCTGCTGCACAGCCACACCGAACCCACCGCGGTCAAGGAAATCAAGGGAGGGAACCGGGGATGACGGACCGGCATCATCTGCTCGTGTTCGGGGGGACGTTCGCCGCCGTGGGTGACGGCGGCGACATCAGCGGCGTACGGACCGCCGGCTCCCCGGAGGGGTTGTTCGTACGCGACGCCCGCCACCTCAGCCGCTGGCAGCTCACCGTGGACGGCGCGGTGCCCGAGACCCTGACGCCGGTCGCCGACGGAGACACGGCCCGTTGCGTCCTGGTCCCCCGCGGCGGCCGCAACGAGCCCCCCGCCTACACCGTCTTCCGCGAACAGGCGGTCGGCGACAACGCGTTCATCGAGTCCCTGCGTGTCACCAGCAACCGCCCCGTCCCCACGACGATCCGCCTCGCGATCACCGCCGACGCCGACTTCACCGACCAGTTCGAACTGCGCTCGGACCACCGCACCTACGCCAAGTCCGGCGCCACCCGCTCCCGCCAGGTCCTGGACCACGGAGTGGAGTTCACGTACCAGCGAGCCGACTGGCGCTCACTGACCACCGTCACGGCCGACCCACCCCCCGACACGGTGGAGGAGACAGGCACCGGAGCCCGCCGTCTCCTGTGGACCCTCGACCTGCCCCCACACGGCACCGAGGAACTGACCCTCCGGGTGATGGCCCGCCCCCACGGCGACAAACGAGCCCTGCGCGTCCCCCGCTCCCCTTCCTCCCTCACCACCCAACTCCTCTCCCTGGAAGGCGAGTTCGTCGAGGGCGTGGCCTTCCCGACCGGCTGGCCCGAACTGGCCGCCGCCTGCGCCCGCGGCCTCGCCGACCTGGCCGCGCTCCAGGTCCCCGCGACCGGCCCCGACAGCGAGGAACTCCGCGTCCCCGCGGCCGGCGCCCCCTGGTTCCTGACCCTGCTCGGCCGGGACGCTCTCCTCACCTCCCTCTTCGCCCTCCCCTACCGCCCCCGCCTGGCCGCCGCCACGCTCCCCGCCCTCGCCGCGACCCAGGCGACCGAGACCGGCCCCGACGCCGTCTCCCAGCCCGGCAAGATCGTGCACGAGGTACGGCACGGCGAGCTGGCGCACTTCGCCCAGGTGCCGTACGGCCGCTACTACGGCTCGGTGGACGCGACCCCGCTCTTCCTGATCCTCCTGGGCGCGTACGTGGAGCAGACAGCCGACACCGCCCTCGCCCACCGCCTCGAACCCCACGCCCGCGCGGCGATCGGCTGGATGCTGGACCACGGCGGCCTGACCTCCCGCGGCTACCTGGTCTACCGGGCCGACCAGGGCGGCCTGGCCAACCAGAACTGGAAGGACTCCCCCGGCGCCATCTGCTCCGCCGACGGCACCCGCCCCGGCGGCCCCGTCATGGCGGCGGGCGCCCAGGGCTACGCCTACGACGCCCTGCGCCGCACGGCATGGCTGGCCCGCACGGTCTGGCAGGACGAGACCTACGCGGCGCTGCTGGAACAGGCGGCGGCCGACCTGCGCGACCGCTTCCAGCAGGACTTCTGGATGCCGGAACACTCCTTCCCCGCCCTCGCCCTCGACGGCGGCGGACACCAGGTCAACGCCCTCGCCTCGGACGCCGGCCATCTGCTCTGGTCCGGCCTGCTCGACAAGGAGTACGGCGAGGCGGTGGGCCGCCGCCTGCTCGAACCGGACTTCTTCTCCGGCTGGGGCGTGCGCACATTGGCCTCCGGCCAGCCCGCCTACCACCCCCTCTCCTATCACCGGGGCTCGGTCTGGCCGCACGACAACGCCCTGATCACCCTGGGCCTGGCCCGCTACGGCCTGCACGACGAGGCCCGCACGGTCGCCCACGCCCTGGTGGACGCGGCCACCACCACCGGCCACCGCCTGCCCGAGGTCCTCGCCGGCTACGGCCGCGACACCCACCCCGAACCGGTCCCGTACCCCCACGCCTGCGTCCGCGAATCCCGCTCGGCGGCGGCCCCCCTGGCCCTGCTCACGGCGGTCGGCGGAGCGTAGCGGCCCACCGCGGACGTGTTGGCCCGGCGTTTGCCGGGTGTTTGCCGAGCGCTGGGGCGCCCCGGCTGAACACGCCCCGAGGGCGCCCCGTACGAGGGTGTGGCGGGCCCCCAGCCTCCCCAGCGAGGCCCGCCACACACTCCACGGAAGGACCCCGGGTGCCCGTCTTCACACGCCTACGCCGCCTACCGGCCAACACCACCCCCACCTCCCCCAACGACCCACCGCCCGCCACCACCGCGAATACGCCGGGGGCGTCGCGGGCGGGTGAGGGTGCCGGGGAGTTGGGTGAGGGGGTCGGGGGGCCGAGTACCGGGGTCGGGGGGCCGAGTACCGGGGCCGGAGGACTGAGCAGCGGGGCCGGGGACCCGAGCAACAGGGCCGGAGAGCCGAGCAACGAGGCCGGGCACCCGAGCAACGAGGCTGCGGGATCGGGTGAGGGGGCCGGTGGGTCGGTGGACGGGGTTGCGGGGGCGGCGACCTGTGGGGCTGCCCTGCTGACCGAGGAGTCCACGCGGCCGAACGAAGAGGCCGCGCTGGCGACCGAGGGGGCCGTGCTGGCGACGGCTGAGGCCACCCGGTCGACGGAGGAGTCCGCGCAACCGACAGCCCAGGCCAGCACGTCGGCCGGAGAGGCCGCGCCATCCACCGCCGAGTCGGCGCAGCCCATCACCGAGCCGGCCCCCACCCCCGAACCCGCGGCCGCCGACGGCGAGGCCGCCCCGCCGGGGCCACCCGCACCCGACGACGAAAGCCGCACGGGTGGTGCGGGTGGGAACGACTCGGCCGAAGGCGAAGCCGAGGCCCAGGCCCAGGCCGGCAAGCCGAACGCCCCCGCCCCCTACCTCCGCTGGACCCTGACCGCCCTCTCCGCCGCCCTGATCCACATCTGCCTGCAAATGCCGAACACCCTCGGCAACCTCAAGGCCACAGAGTTCCTACGTCTCCCGGCCGAGGCCGTCATCGGAGCCGCCCTCCTCCTCAGCCTCCCCCGCCGCCCCCGCCTGATCACCGCAGCGATATCCGGCGCCACCCTCGGCGCCCTCACCGCCCTGAACATCCTCGACATCGGCTACAACGAATACCTCGGCCGCCACTTCAACATCATCCTGGACTGGGAACTCCTCGACGACGCCCAGTCCTACCTGAAGGACTCCCTGGGCGGCACGACCACCACCCTCCTCGCCATCGGCGTCATCCTCCTCGTCGTACTCCTCATCACCCTCGTCGCCCTGGCCACCATCCGCGTCGCCAACACCCTCGCCCACCACAAACCCACCGCCTCCAAGGGCGCCCTGATCGCCGGCACCGTCTGGATCACCTGCACGGCCTTCGGCCTCCAGATCGCCGGCGTCCCCCTCGCCGCGGACCACACCGCCGGCGTCATCAAGGTCCACGCCCGCCGCGCGATGGACACCCTCCACGACGAGGCGGCGTTCGCGAAGGACGCCAAGTCGGACACGTTCGGCAACACGCCCCCCGCCCAACTGGTCCCGGACCTACGCGGCAAGGACGTCCTGTTCACCTTCATAGAGAGCTACGGCCGCAGCGCCCTCGAAGACCCCCTGATCGCCCCCGGGGTCACCAGCACCCTCGACACCAGCACCAAGGCCCTGGCGGACGCCGGCTTCCACGCGAAGAGCGGTTGGCTCACCTCGGCGACGTACGGCGGCAGCAGCTGGCTGGGCCACTCCACCACCCTCTCCGGGCTGTGGATCGACAACCAGCAGCGCTACCGCACCGTCATGGCCAGCGACCACCTCAGCCTCACCAAGGCCTTCCAGAAGACCGGCGCCTGGGACACGGTCGGCGTGATGCCCGGCGTCCAGAAGGGCTGGCCGGAACAGCAGTACTACGGCCTCGACAAGGTCTACAACGCCTTCCAACTCGGCTATCAGGGACCGAAGTTCAGCTGGTCGACCATGCCCGACCAATACGCCCTGGAGGCCTTCCAGCGCCAGGTCCACGGCAGGAAGCGCGACAAGCCCCTCATGGCGGAGATCATCCTGACCTCCAGCCACCAACCCTGGGCCCCGATCCCCGAGATGGTCGACTGGAACGACCTCGGCGACGGTTCCCTCTTCCAGCCGATCCAGCGGGCCGGCACCGAACCGGCGGACATCATCTCCGACTCCACGCGCTCCAAGCAGGAGTACGGCAAGTCGATCTCGTACTCGGTCACGAGTCTCACCCAGTGGCTGGAGCGCTACGGCACCGACGACACCGTCCTCGTCTTCCTCGGCGACCATCAGCCGATCTCCCGGGTGAGTGGCACCAAGGCCAGTCGAGACGTCCCGATCTCCATCGTCGCCAAGGACCCGAAGATCCTGGACAAAATCACCGCCTGGCACTGGACGGACGGCCTCCGCCCCGCCCCCAAGGCCCCCGTCTGGAAGATGAGCGCCTTCCGAGACCACTTCCTCACGGCCTACGGCTCCACCCCCCACCCCTCCAACTAACCCCAACTCCCTCGCCCCGCCGCCCCTACCCGTCCCATCCCCACGGGTTCCGCCCCTTCCACCCCACGGGGGCTGCCGCCTCAGCCCCCGTCATCGGCCCAAAGGGCCTAGTCCCTATTCGCCTTTCTGGTCAAGATCTGGACGTCACCTGCAAGTGAAACGCGCAGGCTAGCCGCCGAGGAATCTTTCGACCACTGTCGCCAGGGCCTCTGGGTTCTCATCCGGGGCGAAGTGGCCGACGTCGTCGAAGACCTCGAGTTCGGCGTTCGGATACCACTGCAACCAGGTGGACCGCATGGTGTCAGGGCCCATCGCCGGGTCGTTCGCACCGGCTACGACAAGCACCGGAGTCGGATTTCCCTCGACCCGCTCGTGGATGTCGGAGCCGCGAGTCCAGGATTCGAGGTACGAGCGCAGGGCCGCCGACGAGGAGCGTTCCGAGCTGCTCACCCTGGCATCCAGCCATGCACCGTCGTGGCGACTGCCGGTGGTGATGTCAAAGATCGTCCTGCGGTTGCCGGAATCCTCCACGGCCCCGACGAACAGCTCCCACATCTCCCCTTCGAGCGGGAACCCGGACGCGGGTACCGGCGAGATGCCAACGATCGAGCGGACCCGTGAGGGGGGCGTCCAGCAACATCAGCTGAGCCGCCTTGCCGCCCATGGAGTGACCGATGACCGAGAAGGTGTTCCAGCCGAGATCGTCGGCCACGGCGAGAGCATCAGCCGCGACCTCCTCCATCGTGTACGTGCCGGGGGTGTCCATCGCCTCGCCGTACCCACGGCAGTCCACGAACGCGTAACTGAACGCGCTCCCGTCCAGGTACCGCCGCAGCTGGCCGAAACTCGACCTGTCGCTGAGCCAGTGGTGGAGTGCGAGGACCCGCTCCGGACCGCTGCCCTGTACCTCGTACGGAATCACATGTCCTGCTGCATGACCTGTCACAACGTTGCGTTTCCCCTTCCGGGCCGGGCCTGGAATCCCGTCTGCTTGAGGCGTCGCTCCAACGGCGTAGCAGCGCGAGCGGGCAACCGAAGGCGTCGCGGGCCAGAAGAATCTTGAGGCGACGGAGCCGAACGCGCCTGCCTGGCCCCGCAGCGCGGTCAGGTCCTCAATGGCCTCGCCGCCGGTCAGCCAAGTGGCATCGGCGAGATCCGCCGGCAACCATGCCGCGGCACGACCGATCCCCCCGAGTCATCGGCACTGACATAGCCCCTGGGACGCAACCCGATACCCTGCACGCCAGCCCCTTCGGGTGGGTGGGGGTTGAGGACGGAGTCCCCTCGGCGCGTCGCGGAACGTGGCTTCGGGCAGGGGGCCGTATGCCCAACAAGTCGCTGGACGGCGTACTCCCACCGAACCCGCGGTCGCCCACGGCGGCAAGGGGACGTGTCGGGGGGTGTCCGCCCGCAGAGTCCGGTGTCAACACGCGGCACCTCCTGGCCCACGCCCGCCCGCCGGACCGAGGACGGACACCCCCCGGCACGGCCCCGACCCAGCCACCCGCCGAACCGCGCTACGCGAACCCCCACCCAACCCCAACAGGCCGCCGCAGGCATCCCCGCTCAACCACCGGAGGTATCCAGCTCGGCTTCCTCCCCCACTCCCGCACAGTCATACGGATCCCGCAACCACCCATCCGGCAGCACCACCCGGTTGTTCCCGGACGTACGCCCCCGCGGCCCATCCGCCCCCACCGGCCACGGCTGATCCAGGTCCAACTCGTCCAACCCGTCCCGGAGTTCCGCCAGCGACGACGTGATCGCCAGTCGCTTGCGCATCTCCGAGCCGACCGCGAAGCCCTTCAGATACCAGGCCACGTGCTTACGGAAGTCGATGACGCCGCGCGCCTCGTCCCCGATCCACTCCCCGAGCAGCGTGGCATGCCGCACCATGACGTCGGCCACCTCACGCAACGCAGGCCGCGCGACGTCGCCGTCCCGCCCCTCGAACGCCGCCACCAGATCCGAGAACAACCACGGCCGCCCCAGACACCCCCGCCCGACAACGACCCCGTCACACCCGGTCTCCCGCACCATCCGCACCGCGTCCCCGGCCGACCAGATGTCCCCGTTCCCGAGCACGGGAATCTCCGGCACATGCTCCTTCAACCGAGCGATGGCATCCCAGTCCGCGGTCCCCCCGTAGTGCTGAGCGGCAGTACGCCCGTGCAACGCGATCGCCGTCACGCCCTCCTCCACGGCGATCCGCCCGGCGTCCAGGAAGGTGATGTGGTCGTCGTCGATGCCCTTGCGCATCTTCATCGTCACCGGCAGCTCCCCGGCCCCGCTCACCGCCTCCCGCAGAATCGCCCGCAGCAGATTCCGCTTGTACGGCAGCGCGGACCCCCCACCCTTACGGGTCACCTTCGGCACCGGGCACCCGAAGTTCAGGTCGATGTGATCGGCCAGCCCCTCCTCCGCGATCATGCGGACGGCTTTGCCGACAGTCGAGGGGTCGACCCCGTACAGCTGGATCGAACGAGGCTTCTCGCTCTCGTCGAAGTGGATCAGCTGCATGGTCTTCTCGTTGCGCTCGACCAGCGCCCGAGTCGTGATCATCTCGCTGACGAACAGCCCCTTGCCGCCGCTGAACTCCCGGCACAGCGTCCGGAAGGGCGCGTTGGTGATCCCGGCCATGGGAGCCAGGACGACAGGCGGCTGCACGGTGTGCGGCCCGATCCGCAGGGGCGGGACAACGGGCGAGCCGGCGGGCGGGACGACGGGCGGGACGGTCATGGACATCCCCCCATTCTCACGTACCGGACCGACAGCGGCGAAATTCATTAGTTAGGCGTACTATTCAAGAATGCCGGAGCTCAGCCCCCGCCGCCGCCTGCTGGTCCTCGCGATCTGCTGCATGAGCCTGCTGATCGTGAGCCTCGACACGACAGCCCTCAACGTCGCCCTCCCCGCGATGCAACGCGACCTCGACGCCAGCACCTCAGGCCTCCAGTGGACGATCGACGCGTACACCCTCGTCCTGGCCTCCCTCCTGATGCTGGCCGGCTCCACGGCGGACCGCGTCGGCCGCAAACGCGTCTTCATGGCGGGCCTCGTCCTGTTCACCATCGGCTCGGCGCTGTGCTCCCTCGCCCCGAACCTCGACTCCCTGATCGCGTTCCGGATGGTCCAGGCGGTCGGCGGCTCGATGCTCAACCCGGTGGCGATGTCGATCATCACCAACACCTTCGTCGACCCGCGTGAACGCGCACGGGCGATAGGCGTGTGGGGAGCGGTCGTCGGCATATCGATGGGCGCCGGCCCCCTGGTCGGCGGCCTGCTCGTGGACTCGGTGGGCTGGCGGGCGATCTTCTGGGTCAACCTGCCGGTGGGCCTGGCCGCGCTCCTCCTCACCCTCCTCCACGTCCCCGAGTCCCGCGCCCCCAAGGCCCGCCGCCTCGACCCCGTCGGCCAGCTCCTGGTGATCGCGCTGTTCGGCTCGCTGACGTACGCGATCATCGAGGCCCCGAACGCCGGGTTCCCCGCGGTCCTGCCCTTCGCGATCATCGCCCTCGCGGCCCTGCTCGGCCTCCTCTGGTACGAGCCGCGCCGCACCGAACCCCTCATCGACCTGCGGTTCTTCCGTTCGGCCCCGTTCAGCGGCGCCACGGTGATCGCGATCGGCGCGTTCGCCGCGCTGGGCGGGTTCCTGTTCCTGTCGACGCTGTACCTGCAGAACGTACGAGGGCTGGACGCCCTGCACGCGGGGCTGTGGATGCTCCCGATGGCGACCCCGATGTTCCTGTGCGCACCGCTCGCCGGACGGCTGGTCGGCACGCGGGGGCCCCGGCTGCCGTTGCTGATCGCCGGTACCGCGATGACGCTGAGCGCGGCGCTGTTCGCCCTGTTCGAGGCCGAGACGTCCAACGTCACGCTGGTCCTCGGATACGCCGTGTTCGGGATCGGATTCGGGTTCGTCAACGCGCCGATCACCAACACGGCGGTGTCCGGGATGCCGCGGGCGCAGGCCGGCGTCGCGGCGGCCGTGGCCTCCACGAGCCGTCAGCTGGGGCAGACGCTGGGGGTGGCGGTGGTGGGGGCCGTGCTGGCGGCCGGGGTGGGGGCGTCGTCGTACAAGGACACGTTCGTGTCGGCCGCCGGGCCGGGGTGGTGGATCCTCACCGGGTGCGGGCTTGTGGTTCTCGTGGCGGGGCTGGTGACCAGCGGGCCGTGGGCTCGGCGTACGGCTGAACGTACGGCTGAGAGGTTGGAGTCGGCTGAGATTCGCGACGTGCCGAGAGTACGGGCCTGAACGACACCCGCCGCCGCTGTCCCCGTCACACCCGAGCCGTCCTGCCGACGTGCGCGTCAGCCGACGTCTCCATCTCCGAATGAGAACAGACTTTCCGATATCGAATGCGTGACCTCCACTCACGGACCTCGTTGGATATCAGAGACGGAGCCGTCATGGCGGACCTGAACAGGGGTAGGGGATGGGCGGACCACGGAAGACACACTCTCGCCTTCACGCTGGCAGGGGCACGGGCAGGCAGTGAAGGTCACCCGCATCGCATACAGCAAGAACCTCAACAGAGCGAAGTACGGCCAACTCGCCGAGCAGGCGCACCGACTGGGTGCGGTACGAGCCCTGGTGTGGCGCAGGTACGGATCCATCAACGGAGTCGGCATCTCGGACCGGCAGATCCGCGACCAATGGCTGGCTGACGGCACGGCTGCCGCTTTCGACGTCCTGGCAAATGCCTGGAAGGAAACCCTGCGCGACGCGATGGCCGATATCAAGGCATCTCGCGAAGCCGCAAAAGTGCTGGTCCGTAAGGCAATCCATCGTCACTATCACACAGAAAAAGAGCGCAGGGATGCTTACACCGCGCTCAAGCGCGACACCTGGACGAGCAATGCGTTCCTGTGCCGACTCATGCGCAAGCACTGGCGACACGGTGTCTCCCGCACCGTGAACCAGATCGTGGTGCGCTCCGACCAGTACCGCTCATTCACCCTGCCCGGAGAGGGAAACGTCTGGCTCGCGGTCCCGTCTCTGGCGCGCCGGAAGATGATCAGCATTCCACTGAACACCACCGTCACGCCCACCGGCACCCTGCGTCTCATCGTTCGCGACGGGCGCGTTGAAGTCCATTACGCCGTCGATGCGGCCGACCTGCGTGAACTACGTCCCTGTGGAACGGCGAAGATCGCTGTGGACAAGGGATACAGCGAGGTTCTCACCGACTCCGAGGGTAAGCACCATGGCCAAGAACTCGGCTATCTGCTGCGAACCGAGTCCGACTACCTCAAGACCAAGAACGCCCGTCGGGCCAGAATCCGAGCCGTCATCGAGAGGGCTCGGAACGCGGGCAACCATGCGAAGGCCGACCGGATCACGGCCAACAACCTCGGTACCATCAAGCGGGACCGGCGCCGCCGTCGGTTCAAGTCACGCGTGCGCACAGTGACCTTCACCGCCGTCCATGCCGTCGTGGACAAGGCGAATCACATCATCGCCGAAGACCTCACCCAACCCTTCGTATCGCGGAAGAGACTTGGCAAGAACACCAATCGCCGCCTCGCCGCATGGACGAAAGGCATCACGGCCGAAGCACTCACACACGTGTCAGAGCGCAGAGGTTCTGCGCTGACGCTGGTCAACGCGGCCTACACGTCACAAGTCGCCCCCTGCTGCCAGATCCTCGGCAAGCGCCTAGGGGACCGGCTTCACTGCACCCGGTGCGGGGACGTATGGCAGGCAGACCATGCGGGAGCGATCAACATCCTGGAGCGAGATGGAGACCCTGACATTTCCCTGCACACACCGCACATGCGGGTGCGGCAGATCCTCCAGGAACGGGCCGATCGCCACCGGACCAGACTGCCGGTCCAGGACTCCAGCCCACCAGGGCGGAGAGCGAATCATCCTATGCGGGCAGATCTGCCCAGCGAACAGGAAGCAGTGTGCAGCAAGACCAATCTCAGCTACCCGACGAAGTATTGCCATCAAGCCCGTCACTCCCAAACTGATGCCTGCGAGCGAGTGCGAGCCTCTGGGCCTGTCCGGCACACTGCTTGCTGCACGACGACGCACACGCAGACTTCGATGTCCTCGGACGCTGGAGGCGTCATGCTGGAGATCAACACGAGCAAGGTGAGCCGCTGGGACCACCACGGACGCGAGCACGTCGTACGAGTACAGCGCAAAGGCGCGCAGCGCACGATCAGATGCGACACCTGCGGCTGGCGCAAGGGCGCGCAGTTCCTGCCCTGGCTGAAGGCGGAGGAGCATCTCGCGGAGGCGCATCAGGCGACGGTGGATCCGACGGAGGCGCAGTCCGACCGATGACGACACGCGTCCGCCGCTACCGCCCCGGGGACCGGGAGGCCGTCGAGGACATCTGCGTCCGCACGGCCCACGAGGGCGGCGACAGCCGGCCCCACTACCAGGACCCGGGCATCTTCCCGACGACCTTCGCGCTCCCGTACGTCGTCCTGGAACCGGACCTCGCGTTCGTCCTGGACGACGGGTCGGGCCGGGCGGTCGGCTATGTCCTCGGCGCGGCGGACACCCCGCGCTTCGTCGAGGCCTTCCGCGCCGAGTGGCTCCCGTCGGCGGCCGAGCGCTTCCCGGAGCCCGTGGGGCCGCCGGCCACCCCGGACGAGGCGATGGTCCGGCTCCTGCACCACCCGGAGCGCATGCTCGTCCCGGAGGTCGCCGCCTACCCGGCCCATCTGCACATCGACCTGCTCCCGGCGTGGCAGGGCCGGGGCCACGGCCGCACGCTGATGCGCGCCCTGCTGCGGGCCCTCCAGGACAAGGGCGTCCCGGCTGTGCACCTCTCCATGGTCACGGCCAACACCCCGGCCAGGGCCTTCTACGACCGCCTCGGCTTCCACGAGATAGCCGTCCCGGAGCCGGGTCCGGTCACCTACCTGGGGCGTACGACGAGGGAACTCGACAGCCTGTGACGGCCACTCGGCCCCCGTGATCCCTCAGCACACCCTCGGTACACCTCAGGAACCCCTCGCAGTTCAGTACCCCTCAGTCGCGCGCCCGCAGCCCCCGCACCAGCAGATCCACGACCGCCTCCAACTCCCCCTCAGCGCCCGGCTGTTCCCACTCCCCGGCGTACCGGGGGTCGTGGAAGCGCCCCGTGGCCTGGAACAGGGCGCGGGCGGTGGTCGCCGGGTCGGTGGACGTGAAGGTGCCCGCGTCGACGCCCGCCTGGACGATCCGGCTCAGCTGGCCGGTCAGGTCGGCGACGTGCTGGCCGACCGCCTCGCCGTTCTCGAGGGCGAGCACCGAGAACGTGGCGAACAGCTCGGGTTCGTCGCCCGCCTTGCGCCGCTTGGCGGCGAACAGGGCCGTGAACCAGGCGCGCAGGCGTGCCTCCGGGTCGAGGTCGTCGGCGGTGACGACGCCGGAGAGGGACTCGAACGTCCGGTCCAGCCACCTCTTCGTGACCGCGTCCCGCAGCGCCGCCTTCGTCCGGAAGTGCCGGTAGACGCTGCCATGGCTGACGCCGAGCGCGCGGGCCACGTCGACCACGGTGGCCTTGGCCGGTCCGTGGCGGCGCAGCACCTCCTCGGTGGCTTCGAGGATGCGCTCGGCGGTCAGGGTCTCGCTGGTCGGAGGCATGCCTAGACGGTACCCGGGCCCGGCGCCGCGATCAGCGCTCGCTGTCGAGCATGGCCATCTGGGCGGGGGCGTACCGCTCGCCGGCCGCCGCGTCCGCGGGTACGGCGGCCTCGATGGCGGCGAGGTCGGCCGCGTCCAGCGTCACGTCGAGGGCGCCGAGGGCCTCGTCGAGCCGTGCGCGGGTACGGGCGCCGACCAGCGGCACGATGTCCTCGCCCCGGGAGAGCGCCCAGGCGATGGCGATCTGGGCGACGGTGACGCCCTTCTCCTCGGCGATCTTGCGCAGGGACTCGACCAGGGTGAGGTTGTGCTGGAGGTTGGCGCCCTGGAAGCGGGGCGAGTGGGCGCGGAAGTCGGTGGCGGCGTACTGCCGGCCGGCCGTGACATGGCCGGAGATCAGCCCGCGGGAGAGCACGCCGTACGCGGTGACGGCGATGCCCAGTTCGCGCAGGGTGGGCAGGACCGCCCGCTCGGGGCCGCGGGAGATGAGGGAGTACTCGATCTGGAGGTCGGCGATCGGGGCGGTCGCGGCGGCCCGGCGGATGGTGTCCGCGCCGACCTCGCTGAGGCCGATGTGGCGGACGTACCCCTTCTCGACCAGTTCGGCGATGGCGCCGACGGTCTCCTCGATCGGCACGTCCGGGTCGAGCCGGGCGGGGCGGTAGACGTCGATGTGGTCGACGCCGAGGCGCTGGAGGGAGTACGCGGCCGAGGTCTTCACGGCGGCCGGGCTGCCGTCGAAGCCGTACCACTCGCCGTCCGGGCCGCGCTGGGCGCCGAACTTCACGCTGACCAGCGCGTTCTCGCGCAGGGCGGCCGGGGCGGTGCGCAGGGCCTCGTTGATGAGCAGTTCGTTGTGGCCCATGCCGTAGAAGTCGCCGGTGTCGAGCAGGGTCACGCCGGCCTCCAGGGCGGCGTGGATGGTGGCGACGGACTCGGCGTGGTCCGCCTCGCCGTACATGCCGGACATGCCCATGCAGCCGAGGCCGAGGGCGGAGACCTGGGGGCCGGTGGTGCCGAGGGCGCGGGTTCGTGTCGTCGTCATGTCCTCCACTCTGCCGTAACAGCTGACAGATTTCAACATCTGTCATTCCATACTTGTCAGCACACCCTCGCCGACGCCCCATTCGGAACCAGATTGGTCCAGACCTATTGACGGAAGGTCTGGACCACGAGCACTGTCATGCCTACGACACCTCACCGCACCCCCACCGGGAGGCCCGCATGCTCCGCCGCGCCCTGCGCCTGCTCGCCACCGCGCTGACGACCGCCGCCTGTCTCGCCCAACTCCCCGCCGCGACCCCGGCGTCCGCCGCCCCCACGGCCGACACCTGCGCCGTGAAGTCGAGGCCGTCCGGCAAGGTCCTCCAGGGCTACTGGGAGAACTGGGACGGCGCCGCGGGCGGCGTCCACCCGCCCTTCGGCTGGACCCCGATCACCGACTCCCGTATCGCGGCCCACGGCTACAACGTGATCAACGCGGCCTTCCCGGTCATCCGCTCCGACGGAACGGCCCTGTGGGAGGACGGCATGGACAGCGGGGTGAAGGTGGCCACGCCCGCCGAGATGTGCGCGGCGAAGGCCTCCGGCCAGACGATCCTGCTGTCGATCGGCGGTGCGACGGCCGGCATCGACCTCAACTCGACCGCCGTCGCGGACCGGTTCGTCGAGACGATCGTCCCGATCCTGAAGAAGTACAACTTCGACGGCGTCGACATAGACATCGAGACGGGCCTGACCGGCAGCGGCAACATCGGCCAACTGTCCACGTCCCAGGCCAACCTGGTCCGTGTCATCGACGGGATCCTCGCCCGGATGCCGTCGAACTTCGGCCTGACGATGGCCCCGGAGACGGCGTACGTCACCGGGGGCAGCGTGGTCTACGGCTCGATCTGGGGCGCGTACCTGCCCGTCATCAAGAAGTACGCCGACAACGGCCGGCTGTGGTGGCTGAACATGCAGTACTACAACGGCAGCATGTACGGCTGTTCCGGCGACTCCTACTCCGCCGGCACCGTCGAGGGCTTCGTCGCCCAGACCGACTGCCTCGCCAAGGGCCTGGTCGTCCAGGGCACCACCGTCAAGGTCCCCTACGACAAGCAGGTGCCGGGCCTGCCCGCACAACCGGGCGCGGGCGGCGGCCACATGTCGCCGAGCCTGGTCTCCCAGGCGTGGCGGCACTACGGCACCTCGCTCAAGGGCCTGATGACCTGGTCGGTCAACTGGGACGGCTCGAAGAACTGGACGTTCGGCGACAACGTGAAGTCGCTGCAGGGGCGTTGAGCGAGGCGGGCTGCTCTACGGCCGCTGACGTCCGAGGCCCTCGACCGCCACGGTGGCCGCCTTGGCGATCAGGGCGTCGTGACGCTCGGCGTTCTGCTTGCCGCGGGTGGACAGGACCGCCATGACGATGGGATTGCCGCCGTCGTCCGGCCACAGTACGGCGATGTTGTTGCGTCCGCCGTAGCCGGCGGTACCGCTCTTGTCGGCCACCTCCCAGCTGTCAGGGACGCCCGCCTTGATGAGGGTGCCGCCGGTCACGTTCGTCGTCATCCACCGCCGCAGAAGGTCCCGCTCGTCCCGCTTCAGGGCGTCGCCGAGCAGGAAGGCCCGCAGGCTCCCCGCCATCGCGCGCGGGCTGCTGGTGTCGCGGATGTCGCCCGGCCTGCCTTCGCTCATGTCGGTCTCGTACCGGTCCATCTCGGTGACGTCGTCGCCGAGGTCCTCAAGGACCCGCTCCAGGCCGTCCGGCCCGCCGAGTTCGTTCAGGAGGAGATTGACCGCGGTGTTGTCGCTGTACCAGAGGGTCGCGGCGCACAGCCCGCGCAGGCTCATGCCGGTCTCGACGAAGTTCTCCGAGACCGGCGAGTTCTCCACCAGGTCGTCGCGCGAGAACGTGACCACCTTGTCGATGCCGTCCATGCCGACCTTCCGCAGGACGGCACCCGCCGCCAGCGCCTTGAACGTGGAGGCGTACGCGAACCGGTCGTCCGCCCGGTAGCCGACCGAGCGCCCCGTGCCGGTGTCCAGGGCGTACACTCCGAGCCGTGCGTCGAACTCCCGCTCCAGCGCCCGGAACTGTCCGGCAGTCGGCTTCGTGGCGGCCGTGGCCGACGCGGGGCGCGCCGCGCCGGCAGCCGTGCGGGAGTCGGCTTCCTGGCTCCCGCACGCCGGAAGCACGGCGAGGGCGAGCACTCCGGCCACCGTCCAGGCGGCTCCCCGGCGAGTGCGCGGTGAAGGCGAATACGTCATGGGATGGACCTCCGAACCGTAGAGGACATGGGACATCAGGACATGAGGACGGGCACATGAGGAGCCACCGGCCCGAGGGCCCGAGGGCCCGAGGGCAGGCTCCTGGGCCGCGGTGACCGTTCTCCAGCACTCTCGGGCCGACGGGGTGCCGGGGTCCAAGACTCGAACGCTCGCTTCCATGCTGTTTTGGCATAGTGGAGCGCGTGGATCTTGTCGCGGCATGCCGGGCGTTCGTCAGTGTCAGTGAGCACGGCAGTTTCACGGTGGGCGCGGCGGCGGCCCGGACGGCCCAGTCGGTGGTGAGCCGCCGTATCGCCGCGCTGGAGCAACGCCTGGGCGACCGGCTGCTGGACCGGTCCTCGCGGACGGTGACGCTGACGCCCTTCGGCCGGGACCTGCTGCCGACGGCACGGCAACTCGTGCGGCTCGCCGACCGGTTGGAGCACGAGGCGGAGGCCGCTCGGCACCGGCCGCTGCGGCTGGCCGTCCCCGCCGACTGCCCGACCGCCGCCCTGGCCCGCCTCATCGCGGACGCCCAGGAGGAAGGGGTCCACCTCGAACCGTTCCCCGCCGGACCCGCCGAGCGGGCCGACCTCGTGGCGTCCCGCCAGGTGCGTGCGGCGCTGCTCGCCGTGGCGCCCACGGAGGCGACCTGGACGGTCCCCCTTGGCCTTGCGGTCGCCCAGGACCCTGGCGGCGGCCCGATCTACCTGGACACCCTGCGCCCCGGCCGGTCCGACCGCGACCGGCGGCCCCGACGCGTGTGGCTCCAGCCGGAGGACGACGTCCCGCACATCCGGGACCGCCTCACCCGCCTGCGCGACGCGGTGGGCCTACGCCCGTCCCAACTGACGATCGCGCCCACCGTGGCCGCCGCCGCAGCACACGTACTACGCCACGACGACGTCCTCCTCTGCCCCGCCCCCCAGGCCCGAGAACTCCACCTCCACTGGCGCCCCCTCGGCGAACTGGGCCCCACCCTCGCCCGCGGCTTCTCCCTGACCATCACGGACGAGTCCGACCCCGACGCGACCCGCATCCGCCACGCGTGCACGGACGGCATCGCCCACTGCCTGACCGCACCTGCCCCGCCGAAGCCGACCACATGACCCCCCGACACCGACGCCGCCCCACCACCCCGCGCGCGGAGGCCCCGTACGACCCGCCCGCCCGCCGAAAACCGCCGACGCGCAACGAGACCGACCGACGCCCAGCGTCGAATCGAGCCGCACCCGCACACGAGGGCTCCTCCCCCGGCCACCCACAAGGCACCGGCCCAGAGACAGCCCCCTGCCCCCCGACAAGACCACCCCAGAGGCAACCCCATGACCCCCGACACCGACCGCCTCCTCACCGCCCTGCGCCGGGACCTGCGCGAAGGAGGGCTGTTCGGGTCGTTTCTCGTTCGGGACCTGGAGACGGGGGACGAGATCGGTATCGAGCCCGACGTCGAGTTGCCTGTGGCGTCCCTCGTGAAGATCCCGCTCGCTCTGGTGACGCTGGAGCGGATCCGGCGCGGGGAGCTCGACGGCGCCCGGGTGATCGAGGTGCCGCCCGGGCGGATCACCACGCCCGGTCCGACCGGCGTGAGCCGCTTCCGCCACGCGGCTCATATCGCCGTGGAGGACCTGATCTACCTCAGCACCTGCATCAGCGACAACAGCGCCGCCGACGCCCTGTTCGCCCTCACCCCACCCGACCAAGTGGGTTCGGTCCTGGAGGAGTTGGGGCTGCGCGGCATCGCCGTACGGCACCCCATGCGCGAGCTGATGGAGACGCCGGTGGAGCGTTTCGACCCGGCGGACGTGCACCTCGCGCACGCCCTCGCGATCGACGCCGGCACCCCGGGCCGCGGACACCGGGTCCCGCAACTCGACATCTCACGCGCCAACACCGGCACGGCACGGGCCTTCGTCGACCTCCTCCAGGCCCTCTGGCGCCCCGGCCCCACCGTCGAGCCCTCGACGGTCCACCCCGAGGTCGCCGCACAGGTGCGCGGCTTCATGGCCAACAACCTCGTACGCAACCGCCTCGCCCCGGACTTCGACTCCGACGCCTCCACCTGGTCGTCCAAGACCGGCATGCTGCTCAACCTGCGCCACGAGGTCGGCGTCGTCGAACACGCCGACGGCCAGACGTACGCGATCGCCGTCCTGACCGAGTCCCGGGTGGCCGCGGGCCGCCAGCCGGGCGCCGACGCCCTCATGGGCCAGGTCGCCCGACGCCTGCGCGACGAACTCCGTTCGAGGTGGATCTAGCCTGCGGACCGGCCCCGCGAGCGCCTCCTCTCCCGTCGGCGTTCGAGCCGGACCAGCAGCGGGCGGCTGCCGAACAGGCTCAGTTGCTGCACATGGACGGGCGTCAGGCCGAGCGCCAGGGCGTGGCCCAGTCCGCGTGCCTCCGGCAGCAGTACGATCGCCCGCCCCCCGTCGGTCAGGACCCGGGCGAGTTCGTGCCACCACCGCTCCGGGTGCCCGGCGAGGCGTCCGCCCGCTTCTACCTGTTCTCCCCAGGGCGGGTTGCACAGGACGCGGTCGATGCTGCGGTCGGCGACGGGGAGGGCCCCGGCGTCGCCGTGCTCGACGGTCACCGGGAGCGGCCCGGCGTTCCGCCGTGCGGCCCGGCGTGCGGCCGGATCGAGGTCAAAGCCGAGCAGCGTGGTGCCGGGCACGGCGTGATGGGCCTCGATGAGCAGCGTCCCCGCACCACAGCACGGGTCCAACACCCGCTGTCCCGGGAGTAGCTCGGCCGCTTGGGCCATGGCGGCGGCGACCGGCGGATGCAGCGTGCCCGGAACGGTCGCGTTCTTGTAGGCACGCCGGTGCGCGGGCCGCCGCCCCAACCGGAGCAGCAGCGTGGCATGGGTGCCGTCCAGCGTCAGCCGCCACCCGCTGTGGCCGGACGGCGCGGGCTCGCCGTGCCGCCGCGCGTGATACGGCACCCCGGCGCGCTCGGACAGTACCCGGCCGACGGCGTCCTCGATGTCGTAGCGGTTGTACGTCCTGCGTCCCAGGAAGGACGCCGAGACCTCGATCCCGCCGAACCCGGCCGGTCCACCGCGCGCCCGCCGCTCCCGGTCCAGCCCCGCCAGGTCGACCGCACCGGCCAGCTCGGCCAGGGCGGCCAAGTCGCCCTTGTGCGGCCCGACATCGTCCTGGCGGCGGGCCAGCAGGAAGAGGTCGTCGGCGGTACGCAGCAGCAGGTCCCTGCCGTGATCGATACCGGTACTGCTCCGGAAGCCCACCTCACGGTGGCCGATCCAGTCGATGGTCGCGGACCCGGTCCGCAGAATCTCCGTGCCAAGTGCGGGCTCCAGCCCGCGTACACACCGCGCTACCAGCGGATGCGGAAGGAACACGCGCCGTGTGCGCATGATGCCGTCTTCTCCCACGTCGCAGCCCGGGACGGTGGATGACCGTCCCGCGTCGTCGGCGCCGGGTGGATCCGCGTCGTGCCGACGGAGCGGTCAGCGGAGGGGGAAGAAGTACGTCATGATCGAACAGCCTATCAATCGCGCGTCGGTCTCTCCGACGAGTCGCACCGCGAGCTGTCGGTTGCGGCCTCCTTTTGCGAGACGGGTGCTCTACGGTGAACTTGACAGCGTTATCAAGCAGGTTGAGGGGTGTGGGTGACGGTGTCGGAGCCGTGGGCGGAGCTGGGGCGACGACCGTGTGTCCGCCGCCGCGTCCATGGCGGAACTCGGCGACCCGCGTGCCCCCGACCTCCTTCATGGTCTGGCCCACAGCACCGCCCTGGAGGGCGTCGACCGTGTGATGGCCGCCGGACTGCTGGCCGAGTTCGGCGACCCCCGGGCCACTGACCCGCTGTACGCCCTGGCCCACGACACCACCCTGAGCTGGGGCTACCGCGTGGACGCCGCCGAGACCCTGGTGGATCTCGGAGACCCCCGCGCCGCCGACCTCCTCTACGCCCTGGCCCACGACACCACCCTGGAAAGGCGCTACCGCGTGCAGGCCGCCCAGTCCCTGGCCGAACTCGGATACCCCCGCGCCGCCGACGCGATGTCCTGCCTGCGGTGATCACCGTCACGCGGTGACGTCGCCGGGCCGGGCGCACGGACCACCGACCTGGCGAACCCATGCGGTCACCGAACCAGGGGGTGTTTCGAAAGTCCCGTGCGGTGCCCGCGCCCGCCGCGGCAGCGGCTGGTGTCGCAGCCGGTGCGTGCCCTCGGCGCGCCGGACGAAGGCCCTCGTACTGGACGTACCTGGGCCTTTGGCCAGTGCGGCGAGGGTGCGTGCCGGGCGCCGTGGGTGCTGTGCGGGACTTTCGAAACACCCCTAGCGAGCCGTCACCGCCAGCTTCGCCCCCAGCGCCACGAACGACCCGGCGAAGCCCCGCCGCAGCCAGGTCATCACCCGGGGCCGGGAGGTGACGTGACTGCGGACGGAGGCCGCGAGGACGCCGTATGCCGCGAAGACCACGAACGTCACCAGCATGAACACCCCGCCGAGCGCGAGCATCCGCGGCAGGGCGTTCGCCTCGGCGGGGTGCACGAACTGGGGCAGGAACGCGAAGAAGAAGATGGTCAGTTTCGGGTTGAGGAGGTTGACCAGAACGCCCCGCACGACCACGCGCCCGGCCGACACCGGCGCGCCCCCCGCCCCCTCGTCGACCCCGAGCGCCTCCGTGTCCTTGAGCGTGGCCCACGCCATGTACAGGAGATAGGCGACACCGGCGTACTTGAGGACCTGGAACGCCGTGGCGCTCGCATGCAGCACGGCGGCGACCCCGGTGACCGTGGCCAGCAGGTGCGGCACGATCCCGACCGTGCAGCCGAGGGCCGCGACAACGCTCGCGCGGCGGCCGCGGGAGAGCCCGGCGGCGAGGGTGTAGACGACCCCGGTGCCGGGGGTGGCGACGACCACGAGGGTGGTCAGCAGGAAAGCGATGCTCATACGCCCCAGCCTGGACGCGCGGTGGCCCCGCCTACAGGGCCAAAGCGACGTCTGTATCCGGGACCAATGAAACCCGAGCCCTCCGCTCACGAGCCCTCCGCTTACTCGGACGCGGACAACGCCTCCCGCTCCGCCTCCGCCAGCAGCACACAGAACTCGTTGCCCTCCGGATCGGCGAGAACGACCCACCCCCACCCGTCGTCCTTACGGCGATCAGCGACCACCGAGGCCCCCAGCCCCAGCAGCCGCTGAACCTCCTCGTCCCGTGTGGTGTGGGGCCGCAGACACACATGGAGCCTGTTCTTGGTCGACTTGGGCTCCGGCACCTGGTTGAAGTACAGGGCCGGCCCACCGGGCAGCGAGACCGCGGCCTCCGCGTCCCCGGGCCCGTCCTCGGGATCCACCGGGTGCCCGGTCACCTCCGCCCAGAACCGCGCCAGTTGATAGGCGTCCGCACAGTTCGATCGCGATGTTCGTCACCGTTGAGGCCATGCGCGCGATCATGTCCCCTGAGTGCCGCGCCCGCCAGCGGAATACGGCCAACGCGTGCGGTTGACCAGGCAACCAACTCCAGCCTCAATTGCCCGAATTGCACCCCGAATACCAAAGGTCTACGGTCGTAACAGGGGCCACTCACGTCTCGGCGGAGGCTTGTGATGTCGGGCTTCGACGACAGCGCGGGACGGGTGATCGCGAGACGCTACCGGCTGCTGCGCAGAATCGGCGCCGGCGGCATGGGTCGCGTCTGGCTCGCCTACGACCTCGATCTGGCCTGCGAGGTCGCCGTCAAGGAGATCACCTTCGCGCAGGACCTGCCGGAGGCGGACATCGCCGGACGCGTGGCCCGGGCCCGGCAGGAGGCCCGCCTGGCCGCCCGCCTGCGCGACCACCCCCACGTGGCTACGGTGCACGACGTCGTCGAAGAGGACGGGCTGCCGTACATCGTGATGGCATACGTACCTGGCGCGACGACCCTCGGGGAGGTCGTCCGTGAGCGGGGCCCGCTGGACGCGCCGGAGGCCGCCCGCATCGGCCTGGCCGTCCTGGACGCCCTCATGGCGGGCCACCGCATCGGCATCCTCCACCGCGACGTCAAACCGGCCAACATCCTGCTGGCGAGCTCCAGAACCGACGCCTCGTTCCACCAGTTCCCCGGCCAGGTCCTGCTCGCGGACTACGGCGTCGCCCTCAAACCCGACTCCGGCGAACCCCGCCTCACCGCGACCTCCGCGCTCGTCGGAACCCCCGGTTTCCTCGCCCCGGAACGGGCCCGCGGCGCACCGCCGAGTGCCGCCGCCGACCTCTTCGCGCTCGGGGCCACGCTCTACTTCGCCGTCAGCGGCAACGGCCCCTTCGACCGCGACTCGGAGGCCTCCACCCTGACCGCCCTGCTCTTCGAGGAACCCCCGCCCTTGGACCGCGCGGGCCCCCTCACCCCGGTCCTGACCGGGCTGCTGGCCAAGGACCCCGACCAGCGGATGCCAGGCGAGGAGGCGGCACGCCTGCTCTCCGAGGCGGCCCGGTCCGAGCAGCCGCCCCCGACGCCCGTCCCGGCCGAGACCGTGGTGGACAGCCCTCCGACCCCGCCCCCCACCGACAAGACGGTGGTCGACCATCCACCAGGCGCCGGCGACACCCCACCCCCGGCCGACGCCCAGCCAAAGCGCCGCTCACCCCGCCGCCCCTCCCGCGGCGTCCTCGTCACCCTCATCGCCGTAGCGGCACTACTCATAGGAGGCGGCTTGTGGGCGGGCGCGTCCCTGGTCGGCTCGGAGAACGGGAGCGAGGGCTCGGACACGCCCAGCCCGACCGGCCCGGTGCGGATGTACGGGGAGAACGTGGATCTGACCAAGGAGTTGCAGCAGGGGGACTGTGTCTCGACGGTCTGGGGTCAGGGAAAGCTGAAGGGTGAGCCCAATTCCGTCGGGGTGGTCGACTGCCTGGAAGAGTCCAGTTCGGTGGACGGGCAAGTGATGAGGACGGAAACGGCCACATCCCTCGATGACGCGAGGGAGAACGGTGCCGACCGCTGCAAGTCCTCACTGGACAAGACTGTGCGCAGCATGGCCGACGCCCAGTCCTACGCACTCGTGCCGAACGAGCAGGGGTGGGACTCCGGCGTGCGCAGTACGGCCTGCCTGGTCTTCAACAAGTCCGTTCCCCTGTACGGACAGGTCGGCAGCTTCCGCGACGTCGGCAAGCAGATTCGCGTGACCAACTCCGCGGTCGGAGACTGCTTCAACGAACAGGAGAGCGGAGGCACCTACACCAGTTACCTCGCGAGCTGCACCCTCGCCCACGACGATGAGGTCGTCGGCTTCGTAGAGGCGCCCGCGGGCATGGATTTCAGCGCCATCGAATCCGAGTCGACGAAGCTGTGCGCGAACAAATACCAGTCGGTGAGCAAGCCGGAGAGCACGCAGCTGTACACCTGGACGCCTCACGAGGACGACTGGAAGAAGGGCTTCCGCTACGTCATGTGCACCGTGGCCCGCCCCGACGGACAAAAGCTGACGGGAGACGCAACTTCCCCCGTCAGCTCCACCGGCTAGGTGCTACGCACCGATCAGTCGGCTCGCCAGGTAGCCCTCGATCTGGTCGAGAGACACCCGCTCCTGCTTCATCGAGTCCCGCTCGCGGACCGTGACCGCGTTGTCGTCCAGCGTGTCGAAGTCGACGGTCACACAGAACGGCGTGCCGATCTCGTCCTGGCGGCGGTACCGGCGACCGATCGCGCCCGCGTCGTCGAACTCGATGTTCCAGTTCTGCCGCAGCGACTGGGCGAGGCCCTTGGCCTTCGGGGAGAGCTCCGCGTTACGGGACAGCGGCAGGACGGCGACCTTCACCGGCGCCAGGCGGTGGTCCAGGCGCAGGACCGTGCGCTTCTCCATCTTGCCCTTGGCGTTCGGCGCCTCGTCCTCGACGTACGCGTCGAGCAGGAAGGCGAGCATCGCGCGCCCGACACCGGCCGCCGGCTCGATGACGTACGGCGTCCAGCGCTCCTGGGCCTCCTGGTCGTAGTAGGCGAGGTCCTGGCCGGAGGCCTTGGAGTGCGCGCCGAGGTCGTAGTCGGTGCGGTTGGCGACACCCTCCAGCTCGCCCCACTCGTTGCCGCCGAACTGGAAGCGGTACTCGATGTCAGCGGTGCGCTTGGAGTAGTGGGAGAGCTTCTCCTTGGGGTGCTCGTACCACCGCATGTTCTCCTCGCGCAGGCCCAGGCCGGTGTACCAGTTCCAGCGCTGCTCCATCCAGTACTCCTGCCACTTCTCGTCCTCGCCCGGCTTGACGAAGAACTCCATCTCCATCTGCTCGAACTCGCGGGTGCGGAAGATGAAGTTGCCGGGCGTGATCTCGTTGCGGAAGGACTTGCCCATCTGCGCGATGCCGAACGGGGGCTTCTTGCGCGAGGCGATCTGCACCTGGGCGAAGTTGGTGAAGATGCCCTGGGCGGTCTCGGGGCGCAGGTAGGCGATGGAGCCGGAGTCCTGCGTCGGGCCGAGGTGGGTGGAGAGGAGACCCGAGAACTGCTTGGGCTCGGTGAACTGGCCCTTGTTACCGCAGTTGGGGCAGTTGACGTCGGTGAGGCCGTTCTCCGGGAGGTGGCCCTTCTTCGCCTCGTACGCCTCCTCCAGGTGGTCCGCGCGGAAGCGCTTGTGACAGGAGGTGCACTCGGTGAGCGGGTCCGTGAAGGTGGCGACGTGACCGGAGGCGACCCAGACCTCGGGGGCAAGGATGACGGACGAGTCGATACCGACCACGTCCTCGCGCGACGTCACCATGTAGCGCCACCACTGGCGCTTCAGGTTCTCCTTGAGCTCGACACCCAGCGGCCCGTAGTCCCAGGCGGCGCGCTGGCCGCCGTAGATCTCACTGCAGGGGAATACGAAGCCACGGCGCTTGCTCAGGCTGACGATGGTGTCGATCTTGTCGGCGGCCACGGTGCTCTCTTCATTACGACGACGGGCGACGAAGCGAGGCGCTTCACAGCGAATGCTTCAGGGTACCGGCGGGGGATCCCCCTCAACCAAATCGGTTGCCCTCTGTGGACCGCTCATCACGCTTGTTGACAATCGTTTCCAATTTTGCTGAAAATGACTGTCATGAACGTACGACGACATCACATATCCGCGCTCGCCCTGGCGGCCGTCACCGCTCTCGGTGCCGGCACCCTGTCCGCCTGCTCCTCGGACAGCGCGGCCGCGGGCAACACGGACAAGTTCGACGTCGTCGCGTCGTTCTACCCCATGGCCTTCCTCGCCGAGCAGATCGGCGGCGGCCATGTGAACGTCTCCAGTCTGACCGAACCCGGCCAGGAGCCGCACGACCTGGAGATCAGCGCCCAGCAGCGCGCCCAGCTGGAGGAGTCCGACGCCGCGCTCTACCTCAAGGGTCTGCAGCCGTCCGTCGACGAGGCCATCGGCCAGGCGTCCGGTCTCAAGACGAAGATCGACGCCGCCACCCTCACCAAGCTGGAGGACCACGGCGACGTCGAGCACGAGCACGAGGGCGAGGAGGCGCACTCCGAGGAGGAAGAGCACGCCCGCGACCCGCACATCTGGCTCGACCCGGTGAAGTACGCCGAGGTCGCCAAGGGGGTCGGCGCGGCCTTCGAGAAGGCCGACCCTGACCACGCGGCCGACTACAAGAAGAACACCGAGGCCCTGGTCAAGAAGCTCGACGGGCTCAACACCGAGTTCGCGGACGGCCTGAGGAACACCAAGACCAAGGTCTTCTTCACCAACCACGCCGCCTTCACCTACCTCGCCGAGCGCTACGGCCTGACCCAGGAGGCCATCTCCGGCCTCGATCCGGAGAGCGAGCCCAGCCCGGCCCGGATCAAGGAGCTCCAGCAGGAGGCCAAGGCCGACGGCGTCACCACCGTCTTCTACGAGACACTGGTGTCCGACAAGACCGCGAAGACCCTCGCCGACGACGCGGGCCTCAAGACGGACGTCCTCGACCCGCTCGAGGGCATCACCGACAAGTCCAAGGGCGACGACTACTTCGAGGTCATGCAGGCCAACCTCACGGCCCTGAAGACGGCCCTGGGAGCCAAGTGACCAACGTACGGAGGACGGCATGACCGAGCCCGTCATATCGCTGCGCGGCGTCCGCGCCGAGCTGGGCTCGCGCCCCGTCCTGCGCGGCATCGACCTCACCGTGCACCGCGGTGAGGTAGTCGCGCTGCTCGGCGCCAACGGCTCGGGCAAGTCGACCGCGGTGCGCACCGTCATCGGCCAGGTGCCGGTCAGCGCCGGCGAGATCGAGCTGTTCGGCAGGGACCGGCGCCGGTTCCGCGACTGGGCGCGTGTGGGCTACGTCCCGCAGCGCACGACGGCCGCGGGCGGGGTGCCCGCCACGGTGGGCGAGGTCGTCTCCGCGGGCCGTCTGTCCCGCACCCGCTTCGGCGTCTTCCGCAAGGCCGACCACGCGGCCGTACGGCACGCCCTGGAGCTGGTCGGCATGGCGGACCGCGTGAAGGACTCGGTGGGCGCCCTGTCCGGCGGCCAGCACCAGCGCGTACTGATCGCCCGCGCGCTCGCCTCCCAGCCCGAGCTGCTGATCATGGACGAGCCGATGGCGGGCGTGGACCTGGCCAGCCAGGAGGTGCTCGCGCAGACGCTGCGGGAGCAGGTCGCGGCCGGTGCGACGGTCCTGCTCGTGCTGCACGAACTCGGCCCGCTGGAGCCCCTGATCGACCGGGCGGTCGTCCTGCGCGACGGCTGCGTGCTGCACGACGGCCCGCCCCCGAAGGCCGTCGGCCAGCACGCGCTGCCCGGTCACGACCACGTACACCCGCACGCGGCTCACGACGCCGAACCGATCAGGACGGGACTGCTGAGCTGATGGACTTCCTCAACTACGACTTCATGCAGCGGGCGCTGCTCGCCGCGGTCCTGGTCGGCATCACGGCCCCCGCCGTGGGCATCTACCTGGTCCAGCGCCGCCAGGCCCTGATGGGCGACGGCATCGGCCACGTGGCCATGACGGGCGTAGGCCTCGGCTTCCTGCTCTCCTGGTCCCCGGTGTGGATGGCGACACTGGTGTCGGTCCTTGGCGCGGTCGCCATGGAGCTGATCCGCTGGTACGGCAGGATGCGCGGCGACCTCGCGCTCGCGATGCTCTTCTACGGCGGCATGGCCGGCGGCGTGATGCTGATCAACCTCGCCCCGAACGGCTCGAACGCCAACCTGACCTCGTACCTCTTCGGCTCCCTCTCCACGGTCAGCGAGTCGGACGTGACGGCGATCATCCTGCTGGCGGCCTTCGTGGTCCTGGTCACCCTCGGCCTGCGCCGTCAGCTGTTCGCGGTGAGCCAGGACGAGGAGTTCGCGCGGGTCACGGGCCTGCCGGTCCGCGCCCTGAACCTGCTGACGGCGATCACCGCGGCGGTGACGGTGACGGTGGCGATGCGCGTGGTCGGCCTGCTCCTGGTGAGCGCGCTGATGGTGGTGCCGGTGGCGGCCGCCCAGCAGCTGACGCGGAGCTTCGCGGCGACGTTCGCCATCGCCGTGGCGATCGGCGTCACGGTGACGATCGGCGGCACGGTGACGTCCTACTACCAGGACGTCCCGCCCGGCGCGACGATCGTCCTGCTGACCATCGGCGCGTTCATCGCGCTGACCGCGCTGGCGGCCCCGCTGGCCCGGCGCCGCGCCCGCGCGCTTGCCGCCGCGCAGCCCTCCGGTGACCCGGCGGAGTGTGCGATTCCGGCCAGCCGTGAGGGCTCGGGCAAGGTCGGCGTCTGACCGCTGACAGTCCGGGCTGGCACAATGGCCCGGCAAGTGCAGACGTGAGGAGGCAACCGGTGACAGTCGCTGGACCGCCCGTGAAGGGCCGCGCGACTCGGCAGCGGGCCGCCGTGGCGGCGGCCCTTGACGAGGTCGACGAGTTCCGCAGCGCGCAGGAACTCCACGACATGCTCAAGCACAAGGGCGACTCGGTCGGGCTCACCACGGTCTACCGCACCCTGCAGTCCCTCGCCGACGCCGGTGAGGTCGATGTCCTGCGGACCGCCGACGGCGAGTCCGTCTACCGCCGCTGCTCCACCGGCGAACACCATCACCACCTCGTCTGCCGTGTCTGCGGCAAGGCGGTCGAGGTCGAGGGTCCGGCGGTCGAGAAGTGGGCCGACGCGATCGCCGCGGAGCACGGCTTCGTGAACGTGGCCCACACAGTGGAGATCTTCGGCACCTGCGCCGACTGCGCGTCGACCTGAGCACTTCTTCGCCCCCGCCGCCCCTACCCGACCCATCCCTGGGGGCTGCGCCCCCAGAAGGGGCGCAGGGATGGGGCGGGGTTACACGCGGGGCAGGTGGTGGGCCAGCAGGGTGCGCAGGCGGTCGATGTCGGTCGGGTCCGCCGCGCCGCGCTTCGGCAGGACCTCCACGAGCAGGACGTTCGGATCCCGGCTGAGAAGGACCAGGTGGTCGCGGGTCTCCCGGTACCCCCGGAACACCGACCAGCGCTGGGCCAGCGTCATATGGTCGGTGACGGTGGTGACCCCCGTGTCACTGACGGTCGTCCGGTACCCGCCCTGCCAGGACACCGTACGCAGCCCGTGATGGGCCTGCAGATGTGGAATCCCAAAGATCATGGCGGCGCACAGCAAGGTGAGCACCGCCGACAACGGCCATCCCGACATCACCTGCGTCACGGTGAGCCACACGAACAGCGCGACCAGAGCCCAGCGCAGCAGGTGCAGTCGACGTATGCGCTCCCGCACGAGGACCGCCTTGAGAAAATCCTCGCGCACAGGCTGGTACGCCAGCTCGACGGCGTCCACGCCCGGACCGATGTCCCGCCCCTGATGATCCATGGGCGGAACCCTAGCGTCCCGCCCACACCACCGGCCCTCAGTCCTGCTTGCCCTCCATGGCCAGCAGTTCCTCGTTCGGGATGGCCCCGCCGAACCGCCGGTCACGCGACGCGAACTCGACGCAGGCGCGCCACAGGTCACGGCGGTCGAAGTCCGGCCACAGCACGTCCTGGAAGACCATCTCGGCGTAAGCGCTCTGCCAGAGAAGGTAGTTGGAGGTGCGCTGCTCACCGCTCGGACGGAGGAAGAGGTCCACGTCCGGCATGTCTGGGTAGTACAGGTACTTGGCGAACGTCTTCTCGTTGACCTTCGCCGGATCCAGCCGCCCGGCCCGCACGTCCTCCGCCAACGCCTGCGCGGCATCAGCGATCTCGGCCCGCCCGCCGTAGTTCATGCAGAAGTACAACGTCAGCTTGTCGTTGTCCTTGGTCTGCTCCTGCGCGACCTGAAGCTCCTTGGCGACCGACTTCCACAGCTTCGGCATCCGGCCGACCCACCGCACCCGGATGCCCAGCTCGTCCAGCTGATCACGGGTCTTGCGGATGAAGTCGCGGTTGAAGTTCATCAGGAAGCGCACCTCGTCGGGCGACCGCTTCCAGTTCTCGGTGGAGAAGGCGTACAGGGAGATCGCCCCCACCCCCATCTCGACCGCGCCCTGGAGCACGTCCAGCACCCGCTCGGCACCAACCTTGTGCCCCTCGGTACGGGGCAGCCCCCGCTCCTTGGCCCAGCGGCCGTTCCCGTCCATGACGATCGCCACGTGCTTCGGGATCAGCTCGCCCGGGAGCTTCGGCGCGCGGGCACCGGACGGATGCGGCTCCGGCGCCCTGTACTCGCGGCGCTGACGCCCCAGGAACCCGCGTACGACCATGTGCTTCTCGTCTCCCTTACTTTTCCACGTACCGAAGCGAGCGCAGCCCGCGCTCCAGATGCCAGTGCAGATAGGCGGACACCAGCCCGCTGCCCTCCCGGACGTGCCGCGCCTCGCAGGCGTCGGCCGTCTCCCAGTCTCCCGTAAGCAGCGCACCGAGCAGTTCGAGGGTCTGCGGTGACGGTACGACGCTACCGGCCACCCGGCAGTCGGCACAGACCGAGCCCCCGGAGGCCACGGAGAAGAAGCGGTTCGGTCCGGGCAGGCCGCACTTCGCGCAGTCGCTGAAGCTGGGGGCGTAGCCGTTGACGGCGAGGGAGCGGAGCAGGAAGGCGTCGAGGACGAGGTGCGGGGCGTGCTCGCCGCGGGAGAGGGTGCGCAGGGCGCCGACCAGCAGCAGGTACTGCTGGACCGCCGGCTCGCCCTCGTGGTCGGTGAACCGCTCTGCGGTCTCCAGCATGGCCGTCCCGGCGGTGTAGCGGGCGTAGTCGCTGACGATCCCGCCGCCGTACGGAGCGATGGTCTCGCTCTGCGTGCACAACGGCAGCCCGCGCCCGATCAGCTCGCTCCCGCGCGCGAAGAACTGCACGTCGACGTGGGAGAACGGTTCGAGCCGCGCCCCGAACTTCGACTTGGTCCGCCGCACCCCCCGGGCCACGGCCCGCACGCGCCCGTGCCCGCGCGTCAGCAGCGTGATGATCCGGTCCGCCTCGCCGAGCTTCTGGGTGCGCAGGACGACGCCGTCGTCGCGGAACAGACTCATCGCGCGCCTCCGCGGGCTTTCGGCCGGGGGGCCGGGGGGTGTCCCCCGGGAAGGCACAGCATGATCCGGTCCGCTTCGCCCAGCTTCTGGGTGCGCAGGACGATGCCGTCGTCGCGGAACAGACTCATGGGTTCATTCTCGCGTACGCCCGGAGTCACCGGGCGCGGTCGGGGTGGCTGATGGTGTTCCAGGGGGCCAGGTTCCACGGGCTGGAACGATTCTCCGGGTCCAGCAGGGCACGCAGATGCGCGTCGGCGGTCGCCTGCGGCGCCGGGAAACCGTCGTCCGCCGTCCCCCGCAGCCCCTCCCGCCAGACCTTCCGGCCGAGCAGGTAGTGAGCGGCGTACTCCTGCCAGGAGGCATACGTCCCCACCACCGCCGGCACGATGTTCTTCAGCGCGGTCCAGGCGTCGGCCTCGTCGATCAGCCCGCACGCGAAGCCGCGGCGGGCGATGTCGACGTACAGCGCGGCGTCCCACGCGAGCGGCGAGACGCCGGTGACCCGGTACGCCCGGGCCCGGTACCCGCTGCGCGACAGCTCGTCGAGCCGGCCGACCAGCTGCGCACGCGAGGTGATCTCCCACTGCTCGGCCAGCCAGCGCCGGGCTCCGTCGTCGTCGATCCGCGTGAACGGGTACAACGTGGTCCGCGAGGCACTGCGGTCCCTGGTCACCGGCGCGCTCAGCGACACCATCCACAGCTGGTGCGCGGTGAGCGGCACGGGGTAGCGGCGGATGGCCTTCGGCCCTCTCCGTCTCCATCTCCATCTCCACAAGCCCATGCCGCCGCACCCTACGGGACGGTCAAGGAACCTCACCCCGGCTTCGCGCGTTCGCGTACGCGGTCGCCGCGCGCAGCCGCTCGGCGGGGCTGGCCGTACGGACGACCCCGGGCTCGGCGTCCCATTCCTTGCCGCCGCCGTACGGTCTGAGTTGGACGTACGGTCCCTCGTGTCCCATGACGATGCCGATTCTTCCGTTGCGCGTGTCGACGACGTACGACCCGATCGGTGGCTTCATCGCAGTACCGCCGCGAGGCGCTGCGCGGTCTCGACCGAACACCGGCCCAATTCGACGAGCGGGCAAGGGGCTTCACGCGCAAGACTCGCCGGGTCGATCCGGAGTGTCGGGAGCGTAATTCCTGCCTTCTGCAGCACCGCCCGCAATTCCTTCACTGCTTCCTCCGCTTCTTCGACGCAGTGCGCCGAGTGTCGTGCCGTCACGGTCACTCCCCCTCTATTTGGGTTTCACTCATTTCATCTCCATCCTGACCTGCGACGCCTACACTCGGCAGGAGTCTGTGCCCTACAAGTGCGGGGAAGTGCAAGGGGGTTGGCCATGGCCAATGCTTCACGTCAGGCGGCGTGGGAGTTCTTCGGCGCGGAACTGAAGCGGCGGAGGGAGGATGCGGGGCTTACTCAGGTGGAACTGGGGGCCCGGGTATTTGTTTCCGGCGGATACATCGGCCAGTTCGAACAGGCGATCCGAAAACCCCAATTGGACGCGGCGCAGAGGATTGATGAGGCGCTACAAACCGACGGTATTTTCGAGCGGATGTGGCGACGGCTCATCAATGACCAGCGGTACGCGGATTACTTCGCAGAGGTGGTGGAGCTGGAGCGGCTTGCCACGAAGATCTGCGAGTTCGCGCCCACGGTGGTGCCTGGCCTGTTGCAGACATCGGCGTACGCCGAGGCGATCACCCTGGCGGCCAACCCGTTCGTCACCGATGAGTACGTCGAGGAGAAGGTTGCGGCGCGCCTGGAGCGCCAGCACATCCTCAAGGACGCTACAAGGCCCGAGTATTGGGTGATCCTGCACGAGAACGTGCTGCGTGTCCCGGTGGGCGGCCCGGCGGCGATGGCCGAGCAACTGGAGCGCATCGCTCGGCTGATGCGCGAGCGCACGGTGTGGGTGATGGTGGTCCCGTATGCGGCCGGAGCGCACGCGTCGATGATCGGGGCGCTGAAACTCATGGCCTTCGATGACGCGCCGCCGGTCGCCTATACAGAGACCTCGTTTTCGGGGACGCTGCTTGACGATCCGGCTGTGGTGAAGCGCGCCCAGCGCGCATACGATCTGCTCAGGGGCACCGCACTGTCGCCGTCGGCGTCCCTGGCCCTGATCGAATCGGCGGCTGAGGACTTCAGACGATGCGCGAGTACGACCTGAGCAACGCACGCTGGCGCAAGAGCAGCTACAGCAACGGCGAGGGCGGCGACTGCATCGAGGTCGCCTACGACTTCCCCGGCGCCGCCCGTTGGCGTAAGAGCAGCTACAGCAACGGCGAGGGCGGAAGTTGCGTCGAGGTAGCCGACGGAGTCCCCGGCACCGTGCCCGTTCGGGACTCCAAGCTCGCCTCGCAGAGCCCCGTCCTCCTCATTACCGCCCCCGCCTGGGACAGGTTCGTCACGTCTCTGCGGTGACCCGGGGCCCCCTCGGTTGAGCCGTCTGCTGACGCTCCGCCTCGGCCCACAGCTCCGTGAACTGGGTGATGTGGTCCTCGATATGGTCGGGCTCGGCGCTGAGCAGGGTGCTGTCCGGGTTGTTCTCCTGGTCCGGCTTCGTCTCGTGGCAGAGCTCGCCGTCGAAGACGATGAAGTCGCTGACCCTGGGGTTGGACTCCATCAGCGACCGCACCGCGATACGCGCGTCGATGCCCCGCCGTCGATGGTCGTCGCACAGTGCCCTGAGCTCAGGTGTGACCTCGTCCTCGGTCCGTACGATGAACAGGCGCCGGATCTCCACGCCCCGCCGCTTGATCGCCTTCTCCTGCGCGGCGAGGTACCGGTCGGCGGGCCCGCTGGTCCAGAACTCCCGGTCCACCGAGGTGCTGGTGGCGTCGAGGGTCATCTTGACGCAGTCGGTGAGGTCGATCAGCCACTCGTGGTTCTCGCCGGGGCAGTCCGCGGTGCCGCTGCCGAGGCCCTCCATCATCTTGGCGAGACGGCCCAGCTCCTTCTCGGCGAAGGCCTGCACGATGTCGCCGCCCCGCTCACGGACCTTGGTGTAGCCGAGGACCAGCCGGGTCACCTCGTCCGAGCGCAGCACGGAGCCGTCGACCTGACTGAACAGCTCCGTCGCGGCGAGGATCTCGTTGAAGCGCGTGTCGACCTTCTCGAACCGCTCGCCGAAGTCGATCAGGTACTGCACGATCAGCGCCGCGCTGCCGATGACGATGGACGCCACCCACTGCCAGATGTTGCCGTCGTCCTGGTCCAGGATGCTGGTCAGCAGGAAGGCACCGCCCGCGGCACCCGCGGTGATCACTATGCGCCAGAACATCTTGGGCATACGCGGCTGTTCCGGACGCGGCGCCCCTTGCCCGTTGCCGCCTGTTCCTAACGATGACGCTCCGCTCATTTCTCATCCCCCGTCGGGTGTTCGGTTCGGGCCCCGTGCCTCAACTCGTGCTGAGCGCCTGGTGCGGCATCGCCACGGCCTGGAGGGCCAGTCGGTCCCTGATGCGCCGGCTCAGGTTCTCCCACTGGCGGGAGAACCCGGGTTTGTCCTCCAACACGTCCCACAGGTGGGACAGCGCGGGGTCCACGTGTGCGCGCGGCATCCATAGATGCAGCAGATGGACGACGACCGGATGGAGCGCCTCGACCACCGAGGGTCCGTCTATGGCACCGATCCGGCTGTTGTCCAGCATGTGCTGAACGGTCGTCAAAAGCCAGTCGTGCAGGGCGAGATCCTCGCACAACCCCGCTGCCGAAGACGCGGGCACGTCTTCCGGCAGCCGTAGCTCCATGGTCCGCAGTCCGCCCTCGGCGACCGTGAAGTTCGCCAGTGACGCCCGCTCGCCTGCCGGGACCCGGCGTGCCACCCAACGCAGGCGCGTGGGACTGGACTTGAACGGCACCCTGCGGTCGAGCAGCGCATGGCGGCGGAGCTGGGCCAGCAGGCCCTCGGAGATCATCCCGAGGTCGAGCTCGCCCCGCGCCGCGCCCTTCAACACACCCTCGGCGGTGGCCTGTTGGGGCAGCTTGCCGAAGGGTTCCACCAGGCCGGGGCGTACGAGGTACTGGCCCCACGGGCGGCGCATGTCGGGCCCGGTGGCCGGAAGGCTGAAGTACGCCGTCGACTGCAGCAGCCGGCCCTCGGTCAGGACGGCGCGCGCCGCGACCGTACCGACGCCGCGCACCTTCGTGCCGTTGGAGGCGGGCAGCCGGCAGTCCACCCCGGTGAGGATCTCGGGGGAAAGGGCGTACATGCTGGGCCGTTCGGAGACCCTGACGTGTTCGTCGGCGCGCAGCCTGAGCAGCTGGGCGGCGGCCCGGGCGTCCAGGGCCTGGACGGACGGCAGCAGACAGGTGCGCACCTCACCGCAGGCGAGGACCGAACGCGCCGGTTGGCCGGGGGCCGCCGTCATCTCAGGTCTCCTCGGCCTCGGAGGAGCCGCCGGGCTCCTCGTAGAAGACGTACGTGGCGCGCTGGGCGACCGCGGCCGGCACCGGCATCCCCTCGGCCGCCGACCGCTCGGCGACCTGCCGCAGCGCACCGGCGTCGACGTCCGTCTGGTCGAGGATGAGCCGTACGGCGTCCTCGACGGCGAGGAAGCGGTTCGGCATCAGGGTGCAGGTGCGGTAGGCGCTGAAGGCCGCCTTGGTGTCGGTGAGCCTGGTCAGCGGGGGCAACCGGTCCCAGTCGTGCGGGAAGTCCTCGCCCTCCCAGTCCTTCGGGACCAGCACGGGCTCGCCCAGGTGCCGTAACAGGCCGAGGCGGGCCAGTTGCCAGACGGCCGCCAGGAACGGGCAGGACCACAGGCGCTTGCCGTCCCGCTCGGACCACAGCTCGACGTCCATGAAGACCGAGTGGTTGCGGGCCGCGGTCTCCTGGGGCGGTTCCCAGCCCTTGACCGCGCCCAGGGCGCTGCGGGACGTCGAGGGGGTGCGCTGGCCGTTGGGGAGCCAGCCGGTCTGGCTGACGGGTGGGCGGGAGCCGTAGGTGCCGGGGGGCGGGGACTCGACGAGGCGGTGCATGACCGATTCGGCGAGTTCTATGCGGTCGGCGACCGCGCAGCTCGACTCGCGGGCCAGGTAGTCGATGACGAGGCCGGCCTTCTCGGCCTCCTTGAGGATCATCGGGATCAGCTCGGCCGGGGTGGAGAAGCGGGTGAAGTAGTCGTCGATCAGGAAGCAGGTGCTGATGCGCGGGCGCTTGCTGCGGCGGGCCGCCGAGGCGCGTACCGCGTCCGCCCAGACCCGTACCTCGGCGAAGTGCTCGCCCAGCCGCTTGGGGCCCGCCTCGAAGTCCTCCATGTAGAGGTGGCCCAGTTCCAGGGAGAGGTGGGCGAGCGGCACGGACTTGGTGACGGGCTCGGCGGTGGTCTCCCGGAAGGCGGTGTCGGTCATGCCTCCTCCCAGTACTTGTCGTCGGTCAGCCGTACGGCGAGCCGGCTCAGCGCCCGCCAGGTCGCCTCGTTGGCGATCTGGCTGTCGAGCACGTCCTCGTCGGTGATGAGCTGCTCGCGCCACTGGAGGACCGGTTCGAGGGGCACGGAGCCGAGGACCTGGCTGTAGCCGATGCCGTGGGTGGAGGCGAGCTGCTTGAGGTCGCCGTCGGCCTTGCGCATCCACGCCGACTGGGTGGGCGAGACCTGGGACCAGAGGGGGGATTCGGGGTCGGGTACGGCGGCCCGCACGAAGCGGATGGAGTTGCGCAGGGTCTCTTCGTCGTGGCCTCGGTCGGCGCCGCCGGCGACGATGCCGCGCTTGCCGAAGACCAGGCTGGCGGCGGCCGCCACATGCTGGCGGGTCCAGCGGTGGAAGACCAGCCAGCGGGCGGTGACCTCGCGCATCTCGGGCTGTGCGGTGGCTTCCAGGGCCATGTCGACGGCGTAGGAGCGGCCCGCGCTGAGGTCGACGACGACCAGGTCGAACTCGTAGTACAGCGTCGTCAGCAGATCGACGCAGCGGCGCAGGTTGTCGTCGCTGGTGGCGAACTCGCCGCCGCTGACGTCGCCGGGCATCAGCACCAGCCGGCCGCAGCCGGGCGGCGGGAAGCGCAGCACCTGGTGCTCGGTGGCGGCCCAGACGTCGATCCGGGCCGGTTCGCTGACCTCGCCCGTCAGATAGGCGTGCAGGCCGCGGTCCTCGGTGGCCTGGCGGGCGTCGGCCACGTCGAAGACGGCCGCCGCGGTGGGCGAGCCGAAGTCGAAGTCGAGGTAGCAGACGTCGTCCCCGGCCAGCGCCCGGTGGTAGGCGAGGTTGGCACTGGTCACGGAGCGGCCCGTGCCTCCCTTGTCGGAGGCGGCGAAGATCAGCACGGTTCACACTCCCCGGTTCGCGGCCTCGCGGGCGCGGGCGAGCGAGTCGAGCTGTCCCAGCACGTCGAGCGTCAACGAGTAGGCCGTGCCGGGCCGTTCGTCCGCGAGATCCCGGGCGCGGCGCAACTTGACCTCGATGTTGCGGAGTTGCATCCCGTGGCGGCCGTCGTCGTTCGGCGCGGACTCCAACTGCTCGTTGCCGAGGAGATGGGTGGACTCGCTGAGTAACGCCCGGGTCAGCTCGGTCAGTTCGAGGCTGCGGATCGGCGGCTGCTTGTACATCTCGTGGACCTGGACCATCGCCTCGACGACCCGCTCGGTGATGGCCCAGGACACCGGCCCGTGGTGGGCGGGTGAGTCGGGATACACGGCGAACACGTTGTCCCAGACGCCGACGCCCTCGCCGTCGCTGATTCGGCGCCGCCACATATGGCCGAAGACGTCCTCGGCCAGCCGCAGCAGCCGGTCGTGGGCGTTCAGGTTGCGGGAGAGCGTGCACAGCTGCACGGTCCGCTTCAGCAGCTGGGCCGAGAAGTCGGTCATCTTCCACTGCATCGGCAGGCCGGTCCGCTCGCTGCCCTGCAACGGCAGGGTGACGCCGGGGTTGTGCAGCTGGATGACGGGGTCGTCACGCGTCATGCGGCTGGTGATACGGGCGCGTTCAGCGAGGCGTTCCATGATGTTGACCGTGCGGGTCAGGTCGTCGTCGGTGGCCCGGCGCCGCATCAGGTCGTGGACGAGAATGGCGGCGACGGACAGGGAGAAGTACTCGGACTCCAGCTTCTGTCCCGTCGTGCGCCAGGGAATGTCCTCCAGGGGCCAGCGGTCCGGGTCGAAGCGGGCGATGCCGGACCAGAACTGCTGGGTCAGCTCCCAGCGCAGCCGGAGCGCCTCGGCGAGCTTCTGCTGTTCGGCGTTGAGCAGGCCCAGGGTGAGGGTGCGGTCGGAGAACAGGTCCTGGATACCGTCGAGGGCGACCACGGTGAAGTACAGGTACGGCACCGGGTTGGCGACGCCCTCGGGCTGCGACCCGATGGGTTCGTCGGTCTCGATCTCGGGGGCGTCCCGCACCAGGCTCCACGCCCAGCCGCATTCGAAGAGCTGGTTCTCGTCCTTGAGCCCTTCCTGGACGTCGATACCGAGGCTCATGCTCTCGACGATCGCGGCGCGCAGCGGACGGAAGCGGTTCTGGAACTTGTTCAGCACCTGCCGCTGCGACTGTCTGCCCTGGCCGAGGAGTTCGACGAGAGTACGGCCCTGCGAGGAGTCGGTGTCGAAGACGTTGACGGTGAAGGAGCGCAGCAGACTCACCATGGCGGCGGTGAGCCGGTTGCTGGTGGCGGTGCGCAGCTCCCCGATCGTCTCCTGGACGTCGCTGCGCCGGGTCTTGGACTCGTAGGTCTTGAGGAAACCGAGCACGGCCAGGCACAGGGTGATCGACATCGAGAAGGAGTCGACCACGCCGATTTCACGCTGCTCTTCGCTGAGGTCCTTGGTCTCGTCCCGGGACGTGTAGTAGTAACCGCCCGCGAAGGTGGGCCTCTTGTCCTCCCCCGTATGGGTGCGCATGAAGTCGGCGGCAGCCATGACGATGTTGGCCGGGAGGTCCAGTCGGCCACCGGCCTTCCTCATCACCTGAAGGACGTCATCCTGCGTGGTGTCGGGCTGGTCCAGGCGGAACGCCGGGATCTCCGTGGCCGGGTACAGCAGGCAGAGCAGGCGCTCGGCATCCGCGACGCTGCTCTGCTTGCCCCATTTACCCCACTCCCACTCGCCGTTCTCGAACGAGTGGCGGGCCACCGCCTGCCAAATGTCCAGCAGATGCTGGCGTGGCTTGATCTGCATCCCATGCCCCTCACACAGGTCGCACTGCCATCACTTGAGGAATATCGCTGTGCTGTTGTGAAGACTCACCGTTCAGCCGACCGGAATGAGCGAATCCGAATTCCGCCAACCGTAGGCGACAATCATTCCCGAATACCCGTCGCGCACCTCGGCCGCGGATTCGAGTCGCCGTACCTTGAAGTCGCCCGCGAATGCCTCTAGGCTCGCACGCACCTCGGATTCTCCCACGTCACATGCCGGGAAGAAATGCTCACCCGTGTGATAGCCCTTCGAATGTTCCATGAAGGCGGCGGCGAAGGGGGCCCCGGGGGCCAGGGCGCGCATGAAGCGTTCGACGGCGAGTGAGAACTCCTGATGGGACGTGGTCATCGACTCGGCGACGAAGAACATCGTCCCCATGGACCACTGGCGCCGGTACCGCGCCAGGTCGAACAGGTCGCCCTGCTCCACCGAGACGACCTTGCGGAATCTCTCACGCGGGTCCACGCCAAGGGAGTCGTACGCCTCGGACTCAGACAGGACGTCCCAGAACTGGTCCCAGTTCCGGTCGTAGGAGTCGACCTGGCGGGTGAGGTACCGGACGTTCGCGGGCGAGCGCTCGAAGAGGGTGATCTCGTCGCACCACGGCATCATCGCGAGTGCGGGATAGAGATTGGCACCGGCGCCTACGTCGATACCGGAAACGGGACCGCTGCCCTGCTTCCGGAAATGATCGCCGAAATGATCCCGGATCATGTGCAGGATCTCCGCGTCCTCTGCCTGTAAGTCGCGGTAGTTGTGATCAACGTAGGCGATCGGGTCGAACGCCGCCCAGCGCACATCTTTGTTCTTCAACTGGACGTCCCCCGACGATCTCTGGGTCATTCACTCACGGTACCAAAAGAAGGCGCACCGGGAGCGCGTCGAGGCATAAGACCCTCGCCCTCTTGTTCCGTGGAATGGCCCTGCTCAACCATGGGCTGATCTCGAACCGAGCGCCCGAAACGGCAGGCAACGGGTGCTCACCCGCACGAGTGACTCCAATCCATCACATAGGGGGCAGTTGATGGCTATGCCGGAGGAACGTTTCCCTGCGCTGGGTCGCCGCTCCGACCAGGCGTTCTTCGCCGACAGCAGTGATCGGCCGTTGACGATGAGGGGCGTCACCGAGGCGGATCTGCCCGAGCTCCTGCGCGTGGACAGGGAGGTCTTCCCGGAGGACCCGTACCCCTACTTCGTACTGCGGCAGCACCTGGACGTCCACGGCGACCGCGTCCTCGTCCTGGACGACGGGGAGTGCCTGCACGGCTACGTCCTCTTCGTCACCACCTCGGACGGCTTTGTGACGTGGGTGCTGAGCCTGGCCGTCAGCGCGGACCAGCGGGGGCGGGGGCTGGGCAAGCGGCTGATGCTGGAGGTGCTGCGGCAACTGCGCAGGGAGCGGGTGCGCGAGGTGCGGCTGACGGTCGAGCCGACGAACGCTGCGGCGATCATGCTGTACCGGACGCTGGGGTTCGCCGCGGAGGGCGGGGTGCGCAGGGACTATCTGGGGCCTGGAGAGGATCGGCTCATCATGAGACTGGGGTTGGGCCAGGGGTAGCGGGCGACGGGGGTAAACCCCCGGTGCCATACGGGAGTTACCGGGATGTGACGTTCCGTCCGTCTCGGCCAGGCTGCTGTGCATGAAGCAGATCACGAAGAGTGCCGCCCTGATCGCCGCCGCATCCGGAGTCGTCTTCGGGCTCGTCACCCCGCTCACCGCGTCCGCCACCGGTGCGCCCACGCCCCTGAAGTGGGGAGAGTGCGAGGGCGAGGGGCTCGATCCACGCCAGCGGTGCGCGACCGTGTCCGTGCCGATGGACTACGCCGACCCCGGCGGCGAGCGGATCGACATCGCCGTCTCCCGCATCCCCAGCGAGAAGCCGTCCGCCCGCCGGGGCGCGCTGCTGCTGATCGCCGGCGGCCCCGGCGGGCACAGCCTCGCCGAACCCTCGGACAAGGGGCAGCGGCTGCCGAAGAAGGTGCGGGAAACCTACGACCTGATCGGGTTCGCCCCGCGCGGCAACGCGCCCTCCACGCCGGTCAGTTGTGACGTCGAGCAGCGCGACCTGGCGCGCACGGCCCTGCGCCCCTGGCCCGCCCCGGACGGCTCCGTCTCCGGGAACATGGCCACCGCCCGGCGCATCTCGGACGCCTGCGCACGCAACGGCGGCGAGTTGATGAAGCACATCAGCACCAAGAACAACGCCCGCGACATCGACAGCATCCGAGCCGCCCTCGGCGAGCGCAAGCTGTCCGCCTGGGGCGACTCGTACGGCACGTACATCGGCGCCACCTTCGCCACGCTGTTCCCGCACCGCACCGACCGCATCGTGCTGGACAGCAACGACAACCCCGACCCCGTGCGGGCGGAACGCGCCTGGCTGGAATCGTTCGAGGCGGGCGTCGAGGACAACTTCCCCGAGTTCGCCAAGTGGGCCTCCCGGCCCGGCAACCCGGACCGCGTCGCCGGCACCCCGGCCGAGGTGCGCTCGCGCTTCCTCGCCCTCGCCGGCCGCCTGGACCGCGCGCCGCTCCCCTGGCCCGGCGCCAATCCGGCGGAGCTCGACGGCAACGGGCTGCGCCAGACGATGCTGGACAGCCTGTACGACCCCGAGGACTACCCGGTACTGGCGAAGCTGATGCGGGCCGCCGACGCCGGCAAGCTGCCGCCGGCGCCGGCGAACCCGCCGGAGGAGATGCTGCAGAACTACGTGGCGGTCGGCGCCGCGACCATCTGCAACGACGCCGCCTGGCCGAGGTCGGCCGCGGTGTACGAGAAGGGCGTCGCCGAGAGCCGGGCGAAGTACCCGCTGACCGCGGGCATGCCGCGCAACGCCATGGTCTGCGCCGCCTGGCCCTGGCAGCCGAGCGAGGCACCGCCCCGGGTGACCGACCGCGGGCCGTCCAACGTCCTGATGGTGCAGAACCAGCGGGACGTGGCCACCCCGCTGAGCGGCGCCCTGAAGATGCGCGAGGCCCTCGGCCGCCGGGCCGTCATGGTCACCGTGAACTCCACCGGCCACGGCGCCTACCTGGAGAACGGAAACGCGTGCGGGGACGCGACCGTCTCCCGCTTCCTGGCGACGGGTGAGCGGCCGGGCGGGGACACGTACTGCGACTAGGGCCTGCCCTGGTCAGCGTTGGGCGAGTGGGGTCGGGGCCTCCTGGACCGTCCAGCCGTTGCCGTCGGGGTCCTGGAAGAAGAGGAAGCAGTTCCAGCCGGCCTCGCCCCGGCCCGGTGCCCAGCCGGACGGGCTCACGTGCATCACCGGGGTCACCTCGACGCCGCGGCCGGTGAGCTCGGTCCGGGCGGTGTCGATGTCGGTGACGCAGAGCTGGAGGCCCTGCATCGAGCCGGGGGCCATTCGGGGGCGGCCGGGGGGTGGGGGCATGCCGGACTCCAGGACGACGGAGCAGCGGGAGCCGGGTGGGGTGAGCTGGACGAAGCGGCCTACGTCCTCGAAGAAGGGCGCGTCGATCTCGGCGCGGAAGCCGCACTGGTCGACGTAGAAGGCCTTGGCGCGGTCCAGGTCCGTGACCGGTACGACGATCACTTCCAGGGTCCAGTCCATGAGCGCACCTCCTCGGACATGGTCCCCCCGCACGGCTGGCTACGCCCGTCGGCCGTAGTGGCGGGCCACCGCGTGGAAGGCCTCCTTCGGCTCCCAGTGCCAGCCGGAGGCCGGGTCGTCGGGGCGGTCCTTGACGGCCTTGGTGATGCCGTAGCTCGCGAGGTCGAGGTCGTGGCGCGGGCTGTCGGGGCGGTGCGGGGCGTCCGGGGTGACGAACTCGAAGGCCATCGCCGCGTACAGGCCCATCGACTCGAAGACGTCCAGCAGGTCGCCCAGGTAGGCGGCCTGGGTGCGCTCGCTGCGGACGACGTGGCCCTTGATTTCGTTCGGCTCCTTCGTGTAGTCGACGATGTCCCAGCCCATGCCGCCGGCCTCCGGCGCGCCGACGTACGCGCACGTGCCGAACTCGGTGATGGCAAGGGGCTTTCCCCAGCGCAGGTAGTGGCGCAACTCCCGTACGTGGTCCGCGTGTTGGGGGAAGTACGAGTAGTAGTCGATGCCGATGACGTCGAAGAGGTGCCAGTCGACCGGTTCGAACTCCTCGTCCTGGGCGGCGGCGTAGCTGAGGCGGCCGTGGAAGACGGAGCGGCCGGCCTGCGCCGCCCTCGCGGTGAAGCGGGCCAGGCGGCGCTGCATCCGGGCCATGTCGACCGTGCCCTTCTGGAGGTTCTCGACGCGCTCCAGAACCGTCTCGCCGGGGACGATCCCCGGCACGAACAGCCAGAACTCGCAGCCCACACTGAAGTCGACGCTCGCGCCCTGCCGCCGCAGCCGTTCCGCGAACCGCCCGCACTCGGCGATGCTCTCCAGGATCTCCCGCTCGGGCACGTCCCCGAGGGTCGGCTGGAGCCAGACGTGCAGCCCGCGCTCGGCGGCCTCGGCGGCGGTGGCGACGAGGCGGTCGACGCCGTCGCCGGTGACGTCGAGGGTGTCGGCGTGCAGGTCGTCGCGGATGACCCGGACGTCCTCGCGCATCCGGGCGGCGCTCCACGCGGTGCCGGGTGTCTCCCCCGCGCCGACGGTGTAGACGACGCCCCTGTGCTTCAGTCCCCGGTGCCCCGCTGTGTGCCCCGCCGCCTGCCCCGCGGGCAGCACCGCTCCCGTCAGTCCGACGGCCGCCGCTCCCGCCAGAAACCCTGCCCTGCTGATCCCCGTGGTCTTCTCCATACGGCCACTGTCGCGAGCGCGGAGCCGTGCCGCCGTCGGCCGATGGTCTACGGCGCCGCAACCAAGGAATGACATACGGCGTCGATCACTGAAGAGATCGTCCTTGTCCGTCAGCCGAAATCCGTACGAAGGAGACCGAGATCTTAGGCCGCCGCACCCTGCTGACCGCAGGCACCGCCACCGCCGCCGTATTCCTCACCGGCGCCCCTGCCCATGCCGCCACCACCGACCGGCTCCGCGAACTGGAGTCACGGCACGGTGCCCGGCTGGGCGTGTTCGCCCACAACCTCGTCACCAAGCGGACCGTTCACCACCGCGCCGACGAGCGCTTCCCCATCTGCTCGCTGTTCAAGACGCTCGCCGCCGCGGCCGTACTGCGCGACCTGGACCGGGACGGCGAGGTGCTCGGCAAGCGGGTCCATTACACGGCGGACGACGTCGTGGAGAACTCCGACATCACCGAGGACCACGTCGCCACCGGTATGACCGTCGCCGAACTCGCCGACGCGGCCATCCGGTTCAGCGACAACACCGCCGGCAATCTTCTGCTGCGCGAGCTCGGCGGTCCCTCCGCGATCACCCGTTTCGCCCGCTCCCTCGGTGACCCGGCGACCCGCCTCGACCGCTGGGAGCCGGAGCTCAACTCGGCCGAGCCGTGGCGGCGTACGGACACCACGACGCCGCGCGCGATCGGGCGGACGTACGCGCGTCTGGTCCTCGGTGACGCCCTGAACCGCTCCGACCGCGGCCTTCTCACCCACTGGATGCTGAACAACACCACCAGCGTCAACCGTTTCCGCGCCGCTCTGCCCAAGTCCTGGGCGCTCGCCGACAAGACGGGGGGCGGGTCCTACGGCACCAACAACGACGCCGGGATCGCCTGGACCGACGACGGCACGCCGCTCGTCCTGGTCGTCCAGACGACGAAGCCGGAGCAGGACGCGGTACCGGACCATGCCCTGATCGTCGAGACGGCCAAGTTGCTGACCGAAACCCTCACCTGAGGCCCCGCCCCCACCACCATTCCTTCGCCCCCGCCGCCCCTACCCGCCCCATCCCTGGGGGCTCCGCCCCCAGACCCCCTGATCGGCCCTGCGGGCCTCGTCCTCAAACGCCGGACGGGCTGAAGGGCCTGAAGGGGCGCTGGGCTGTGTCAATTTGCGGCTCCGCCGCGTGGGCGCGACCAGCCCCCACCGGCCCGCACCCGAGGAACGACCCCGGGGTCGAAGGGGCGCAGCCCCTGGGGATGGGACGGGTAGGGCGGCGGGGGCGGATTCCGGGGCAACCGAAATGGTCGGTTCGGCGGTCTGGAGGGCGAGGGAGGGTGCTTGATGCAGGCCGAACATGAGGCCCAGTTCCAGGAATTCGTCAGGGCGCGATGGTCCCACCTGGTGCGGACCGCGTATCTCCTGACCGGCGACGCGCACCACGCCGAGGACCTGACACAGACGGCGCTGGCGAAGGCGTACCGGTCGTGGCGCAGGGTGTCGCGAGCCGACCACCCGGAGGCGTACGTCCGACGCATGCTGGTCAGCTGCAACAGCGACCGCTTCCGCAAGCGCCGGGTCGCCGAGTCACTGACGGCCGCGCCGCCGGACACCCCGGGACGCGAACAGGGTTTCGCGGACGTGGACGAGCGCGGCGCGCTCCTCGACGCCCTGGCCCAACTGCCGCCGAAACAGCGGGCGGTGGTCGTCATGCGCTATTGGGAGGACCTGTCCGAGGCGGAGGTGGCCGAGGTGCTCGGCTGTTCCACGGGCACGGTCAAGAGCCAGGCGTCCAAGGGGCTGGCGAAGTTGCGTGCGTACCCGGGTCTGGCCCGGATGACGCCGTCCGTGCAGGGAGGCAGCAGGTGAACGACGACGAGCAGCGGCAGGGCGCGGGCGGCGGCGAGGGTACGGACTTCGAGGAGGAGTTGCGGGAACTGCTCGCCGAGACCGCGCACACGTTCCGGCCGCCGTCCGCGCCCTATCCGGTGATCCGGCGCCGGGGCGTGATCGAGCGGCGGCGCCGGGTCGCCGCGGCGGGCGCGGTGCTGGTGACGCTGGTGGCGATGCCGGTCGGGGCGTATGCGCTGGGCGGCGGCAGCACGGGCGCGGACACGGCGAGGACGCCGGGGCCGTCGACCGGTGCCACGCGGGGGGCCTCCCCGACGCCGACGTCGACGGCAGACCCGGCTCCTGGCGGGCCCGCGCGGCCTGCCACCGCGGGGCAGCTGCTGGACGGGATCACCTTCGCGCAGGCGGCGGAGGGGTTGGAGAGCTGCCTGGAGTACCAGCGGTCCGGCGGCATCTCCGGCGCCGCCGACCCGGGCGCACCGGCCGACTACCGGATCCTGCTGGCGATGAACAGCACCGGCGACTCCAACGCGCCCGGCGACGGCATGTACGTCGTCGCGCTGCGCGAGAAGCCGGAGCGGGTCCACGTGGTCTGCAACATCAAGAACGGCGAGACCCAGGCCGTCTCCGGCTTCGGCGACGACGCCGGTGCCGTCCCGGACGAGGGCCCGGTGTTCGTCGACCCGAACAGCGGCAGGCTCTTCCAGCAGTCGTTCCTGGACCGCGGCCACTGGAAGCTTCCGTTCCGGTGGGGTGTGATCGGCACGGTCAAGCCGTCGGTGGCCCGGGTGGCGGTCACCTACGGCGACTCCAGCGCCGAAGCGGCCCTCGACGACGGCCGGTTCGTGGCGTCCGGCGTACTGCACCAGCAGGTCACCCTGGCACCGCACATCAAGGGGTACGACGCCGACGGCACGTTGATCTACGACTCCGACGACGACAAGTACTACCAGCGGGCCCTGCCGTAGGGCCGACCGTACCGACGGGCCGGGGCGCCGCACGGGGGTCGCCGCCCCGGCCCGTCACAGTCGAAAGTCACCAGTCACCAGTCACCGGTCGCCCCCTCTACGGCTCGGCGACCGGCATCGCCCCGTTGACCGCGGCCGCCAGGCTGAACGGCGTCTCCCGCTTCCGCAGGGGCCTGGTCACCTGCTTCGCCACGCACGACGGGATCCCCGCCGTCGCGTCCGCCGCGGCGTCCGCCGTCAGCCGCCGGTAGGCGCTCGGCGACATCCCGACCAACTCGGTGAAGCGCGTGCTGAAGGTGCCCAGCGACGAGCACCCGACCTCGAAGCACACCTCGGTGACGCTGAGGTCGCCGCGGCGCAGCAGCGCCATCGCGCGCTCGATGCGCCGCGTCATCAGGTAGCCGTACGGGGACTCGCCGTAGGCGGCCTTGAACTCGCGGCTGAGGTGCCCGGCCGACATGTGCACGCCCCGTGCGAGGGCCTCGACGTCCAGCGGCTGCGCGTACTCGCGGTCCATCCGGTCGCGGACGCGGCGCAGCGCGACGAGGGTGCGCAGACGCTGTTCCTCCGACGTCGAGGTCGTCGAGGTCGAGGACGGGTGGCTGGATCGCACACCCGTATCTTCCCGGGCCGCCTCCCGCCTCGTCCACTCCCGGGTCCGGCTCTGCCGGGCGCGGGACGAGAGGAAGGCCAGCACCGGTGCGGACGCCGTGCACATCCGCGGTCAGCCGCCGACGTAGGCCGCGAGGTGCTCACCGGTGAGGGTGGAGCGCTCGGCGACGAGGTCGGCGGGGGTGCCCTCGAAGACGATCCGGCCGCCGTCGTGGCCGGCGCCGGGGCCGAGGTCGATGATCCAGTCGGCGTGCGCCATGACGGCCTGGTGATGCTCGATGACGATGACCGACTTGCCGGAGTCGACTAGCCGGTCGAGCAGTCCGAGCAGCTGCTCGACGTCGGCGAGGTGGAGGCCGGTGGTCGGCTCGTCGAGGACGTAGACGCCGCCCTTGTCGGCCATGTGCGTGGCCAGTTTCAGCCGCTGCCGCTCGCCGCCGGAGAGGGTGGTCAGCGGCTGGCCGAGGGTGAGGTAGCCGAGGCCGACGTCCGCCATCCGCTCCAGGATCCTGTGGGCGGCCGGGGTGCGGGCCTCGCCGGCGCGGAAGAACTCCTCGGCCTCGGTCACCGACATCGCGAGCACCTCGCTGATGTCCCGGCCGCCGAAGCGGTACTCCAGCACCGACGCCTCGAACCGCCTGCCCTCGCAGTCCTCGCAGGTGGTGGCCACGCTCTGCATGATCGCCAGGTCGGTGTAGATGACACCGGCGCCGTTGCAGGTGGGGCAGGCACCCTCGGAGTTGGCGCTGAACAGGGCCGGCTTGACGCCGTTGGCCTTGGCGAAGGCCTTGCGGATCGGGTCGGCCAGGCCGGTGTACGTCGCCGGGTTGCTGCGCCGGGAGCCGCGGATCGGGGTCTGGTCGACCGAGACCACGCCTTCCTCGGCGGGGATCGAGCCGTGTACGAGCGAGCTCTTGCCGGAGCCGGCGACGCCGGTGACCACGGTGAGCACGCCGAGCGGGATGTCGACGTCGACGTTCTGCAGGTTGTTCGCCGTCGCGCCGCGGATCGCGAGCGTGCCGGTGGCCTTGCGGACGGTCTCCTTGACCGCGGCCCGGTCACCGAGATGGCGCCCGGTGACGGTGTCGCTCGCCCGCAGCCCCTCCAGGGTGCCCTCGAAGCAGACGGTGCCGCCCGCCGTGCCGGCGCCGGGGCCGAGGTCCACGACATGGTCGGCGATGGCGATCGTCTCCGGCTTGTGCTCGACGACCAGCACGGTGTTGCCCTTGTCGCGCAGGCGCAGCAGCAGGTTGTTCATGCGCTGGATGTCGTGCGGGTGCAGACCGATCGTCGGCTCGTCGAAGACGTACGTCACGTCGGTGAGCGAGGAGCCGAGGTGGCGGATCATCTTGGTGCGCTGCGCCTCGCCGCCGGAGAGCGTGCCGGAGGCGCGGTCCAGCGAGAGATAGCCGAGGCCGATCTCCACGAACGAGTCGAGGGTGTGCTGGAGCTTGGTGAGCAGCGGCGCCACGGAGGGCTCTTCCAGCTTGCGGACCCACTCGGCCAGATCGCGGATCTCCATCGCGCAGGCGTCGGCGATGTTGATCCTGCCTATCTTGGAGGAGCGGGCGAGTTCGCTGAGCCGGGTGCCGTCGCAGTCCGGACAGCGGGCGAAGGTGACCGCGCGGTCCACGAAGGCCCGGATGTGGGGCTGCATCGACTCGCGGTCCTTGGACAGGAAGGTCTTCTGGAGCTTCGGGATCAGGCCCTCGTAGGTGAGGTTGACACCGTTGACCTTGACCTTGGTCGGCTCCCGGTAGAGAAAGTCGTGCCGCTCCTTCTTCGTGTACTTCCGGATCGGCTTGTCCTTGTCGAAGAACCCGGACTCGGCGATGACCCGGACCACCCAGCCGTCGCCGGTGTAGGTGGGGATGGTGAACGGGTCCTCGGACAGCGACTTGGAGTCGTCGAAGAGCTGGGTGAGGTCGATGTCGGAGACCGTGCCGCGGCCCTCGCAGTGGGTGCACATGCCGCCGGTGCGGCTGAAGCTGACCTTCTCGGTCCGGGTCTTCTCGGCTCCCCGGTCGACGGTGAAGCCGCCGCTCGCCGAGACCGAGGCGACGTTGAAGGAGTACGCGGCGGGCGGGCCGATGTGCGGTGTGCCGAGGCGGCTGAAGAGGATGCGCAGCATCGCGTTGGCGTCGGTGGCGGTGCCGACGGTGGAGCGCGGGTCGGACCCCATGCGCTGCTGGTCGACCGTGATCGCTGTCGTCAGGCCGTCGAGTACGTCGACCTCGGGGCGGGCGAGGTTCGGCATGAACCCCTGCAGGAAGGCGCTGTACGTCTCGTTGATCAGCCGTTGCGACTCGGCGGCGATCGTGTCGAAGACGAGCGAGCTCTTGCCCGAGCCGGAGACGCCGGTGAACACCGTCAGACGGCGCTTCGGGATCTCGATGCTGACGTCCTTGAGGTTGTTCTCGCGAGCGCCGTGCACCCGGATCAGGTCGTGGCTGTCGGCGATGTGCGGCGCGGTCATCGTGTCTCCATCTACGGCTACGGGTGGGTGTGGGTTCAGCCTCGGGCCTGGATGCGGATCAGGTTGCCCGCGGGGTCGCGGAACGCGCAGTCGCGGATGCCGTACGGCTGGTCCGTGGGTTCCTGGACGACCTCGGCGCCGGTGGCCTGCACCTTCTCGAAGGTGGCGTCGACGTCCGCGGTGGCCAGGAGGATCCAGCCGTAGGTTCCCTTGGCCATCATCTCGGCGATGGTGCGGCGTTCGTCGTCGGTGACGCCGGGGTCTGCGGCGGGGGGTGCGAGGAGGATGGACGTGGCGGGTTGGTTCGGGGGGCCGACCGTGATCCAGCGCATTTTGCCCTGGCCCACGTCGGTGCGGATCTCGAAGCCGAGGGCGTCGCGGTAGAAGGCGAGGGAGGCCTCCGGGTCGTCGTGCGGGAGGAAGCTGGCGTGAATCGAGATGTCCATGTCCGTCACGCTAGCCGTGGGCCGGGGGCCCCGCTTCTCGATTCCTGACGAACCCCACCTCCCCCCGTTTCCTCGCCCCCGCCGCCCCCTACTCGTCCCATCCCTGGGCGGCTCCGCTGTCGGCCCTCCGGGCCTCGTCCTCAAACGCCGGACGGGCTGAAGGCCTTCAGGGGCGCGGGGAACTGCGCGACCAGCCCCCGCCGGCCCGCACCCGAGGAACGACCCCGGGGTCGAAGGGGCGCAGCCCCTGGGGATGGGACGGGTAGGGGCGGCGGGGGCGAGGAACGTCAGTCGGGGGTGGCCGCGCGGGTTGCGATGCCGTGGAAATGCAGGGTCATCGCCTGCTGAGCCCCCTCCACGTCCCGCGCCCGCAGCGCGGTCACGATGTCACGGTGCCACCGGGCGGTCAGCGCGGGAGACGGATCCTCGGGGCGCCCCCGGGCTCCGTTGACCCGCCGGAAGACCGTCCAGAACGCGGCCAACAGCTGCGGCACGAGATCGTTCCCGAGCGAGGCGTACAGCAGCTCGTGGAACTCACGGTCGAGGTCGGGAAAGGACCGCCCCGCCCGCCCCGCCACCTCCATCCGCGACACCACCGCGTCCAGCCGATCCAGCTCGACCTCCGTCACACTCGTCGCCACCCGTCGGATCAACCCCTCCTCCAGCACCTCCCGCACCTGAAGGATCTCGGCCAGCGCCCCGGAGTCGTCCCGCTCGTGCCGGACCAGCGTCCGAAAGGTCAGCCCGTCGATCAGCGGCGTGAGGGAGGCCTGGCCGACATACGTGCCGTAGCCGTGCCGGATCTCCACGATGTCGAGGGCCTGGAGGGCCTTGAGCGCCTCGCGGACGGAGTTGCGGCTGACGCCGAGGTCGTCCATGAGCTCGGCCTCGGTGGGCAGCAGCGCGCCCGCCTGGAGCCTGCGGTCGATGATCAGCTGCATGACCTGGCGCTGGATCCGGCTGTTCCTGGACTCCGGCTCCTCGGACGTACGACTGTTCCTGGGCTGCCCGGGCATGCGGCGCATCGTACGCGCACCCGGACGTCCCACGTCCCATGTCTGCGGGATACAGACCTGACAGGGGGTCAATTCACGCCATTTCACAGCGCCATTGGTCCGACCTGTGGCAGATGCGCCATTCGTGTGAGATCCCTTGACCGCCCCCACCACCCCACCTATGGTCGCGCTGACCGGGAGGACGTAGGACGTCGTATCTCCTCACCGGGGCACGACGCATTCCTCGTATACCTCGTATCCCTCGCTGGAGGACCCGTGCGCGACGTGACCCACGACGTGCCGGCGCTGCACCGCCGGTCGTTCCTGAAGTACACCGGCGCGCTGGGCGCGGCCGCCGCCGTCTCCGCGTCGTTGTCGGCCTGTTCGTCGGGGCCGGAGTCCACGAACGAGACCGGCGGAGGCGGTGGCCGGGACAGGACGCTGACCGCGGTGATCGGCTACGGCAACGACGGCAGCTGGGACCCCACCCAGACGGCGTCCGCGTTCTGCATGGCCGCCAACAACCACATCTACGAGGGGCTGCTGGACACCGACCCGATCTCCCGGGAGCCGTACGCCGCGCTCGCCACCCAGGTGCCGGCCGACCCGAACGCCACGACCTGGAAGTTCACGCTGCGGGCGGGGGCGAGGTTCCACGACGGGAAGCCCGTCACCGCCGACGACGTCGTCTTCGTCTTCGAGCGGATCCTCGACCCGGGCACCCAGACCCTCGCCAAGGGGTTCTTCGCGAGCTGGCTGAAGGAAGTACGCAAGGTCGACGCGCAGAACGTGGAGCTGGTGCTCAAGTTCCCCCTCCCGGACGGGCTTTCGCGGCTCACCCTGGCCAAGATCATGCCGAAGCACGTGTTCTCGCAGCCGGGCGCCTGGGACGACGCCATCAAGGGCAAGGCAATCGGGTCGGGGCCGTACCGGCAGACCGCGCACCACCCGAAGTCCAACACCACCTTCGAGGCGTTCGCCGACTACAACGGCCCGCGCAAGCCCGCCTTCAAGAAGATGAACTGGTTGACGATCGTGGACGCGGCGCCCCGCGTGGCCAGGATCTCCGGGGCGAGCGCGGGTGCGGTGATCGCCGACAACATCCCGTACGCCAACATCCAGCAGCTGGAGAGCGGCGGACTCACCGTGGCCGGCGGTGCCGGGATGAACAACCTGTTCCTGATGTTCAACACCCAGCACAAGCCGTTCGACGACGTCCGTGTCCGGCAGGCCCTGCACTACGCCATCGACACCGGCAAGATGATCGAGGTGGCCCTCAAGGGGCACGGGAAGGCGTCCTCGTCCTTCCTCAACGAGGCCAACCCCAGCTACCGGCGCGCGAAGCACGTCTACGACCACGACCCGGACAAGGCCAAGGCGCTGCTGAAGGAGGCCGGGGTCAGCGGTCTCGAGATCGAGATCCTGGCCGTGAACGTGAGCTGGATCGTGGACTGCCTGCCGACCATCAAGGCGTCCTGGGACGCCATCGGGGTGAAGACGACCCTGTCCCCGCAGGAGACGACCGCCGTCTTCACCAAGATGGACCAGAAGCAGGACTACCAGGTGGTCGCCGCCGCCTCGAACCCCAACCAGTTCGGCCTCGACGCCGACCTGATCATGCACTACAACTACGGCCCCGAGAACCTCTGGATGCAGTACACGCGCTGGGCCGACGACTCCGTCGCCAAGGCGCTGTTCAGGGACATGGACCGGGCGACCCGGGAGCCGGACGCCGAGCAGAAGAAGACGATGGTCCAGGACTACATCGACATCGTCGCCGAGCAGGCGGTGCTCTACCCGGTCGTCCACAACGAGCTGATGACGGCCTGGAACCCGAAGCAGCTCAGCGGCATAAGGGCACAGCCGTATCCCGGCATCAACCTCCTCCAGGCCAAGTGGGCCTAGGAGCCGGCCCGTGATCGCCGTCGCCAGGATCCTGGCCCGCCGTGTCGCCCTGCTCGTCCCGCTGATGCTCGGCATCGTGCTGTTCGTGTTCCTGGTCATGCGCTTCTCGGACGTCGACCCGGCGTCCGCGTTCTTCCAGGGCGCCAACCCCACCCCCCAGCAGCTGCACGACTTCCGCGAGGAGAACGGCCTGCTGGACCCCCTCCCCGTCCGCTACGTCGCCTTCATCGGCGACCTGCTCCACGGCGACATGGGCATCAGCGCCCTGACCCGGGCGCCGGTCGTCGACCAGGTGATGACCGCGCTGCCGCTGACCCTCCAGCTCACCTTCCTGGGCCTGGGCATCGCGGTCGTCCTGTCCCTGGTCGGCGGCGTCACCGCGGCCATCTACCGCGACCGGCTGCCCGACCAGATCATCCGGGTCGTGTCACTGACGGGGGTGGCCGCGCCCGGCTTCTGGCTGGCGCTGCTGATGATCCAGTACCTGGCCGTCGACCTCGGCTGGTTCCCGACCGGCGGCTACATCAACCCGGCGGACTCCTTCACCGGCTGGCTGAAGACCATGACCCTGCCCGCCCTGGCGCTGTCCCTGCCGGTGGCGGCCCAGCTGACCAGGATCGTACGGACGGCGGTGGTGGAGGAGCTCGACAAGGACTACGTCCGCACGGCGATCGGCAGCGGGCTGCCGCCGCGCGTGGTCGTGGGCCGGAACGTGCTCAGGAACGCGCTCATCAACCCGCTCACCGTCCTCGGCCTGCGGGTCGGCTATCTGCTGGGGGGAGCGGTGGTCATCGAGACGATCTTCTCCCTTCCGGGGATGGGGAAGCTGATGATCGACGCGGTGAAGAACGGTGACCCGGCCGTCGTCCAGGGCGTGGTGCTCACCACGGCGACCGGCTTCGTCGTCGTCAACCTCGTCATCGACATCCTGTATCTGCTGGTCAACCCGCGCCTGCGGGAGGCGACATGACGTTCAACCGGGGGCGTCTGGCCGACGTCCTGTCCCGGCCCGGCATCCGGCTGCGCGGCTGGCGCCGGCTGCCGTCGCTGTCGAAGGTGGCCGTCTGCTTCCTGACGGTCGTGGTCCTGCTGGCGCTGTTCGCCCCGCTCCTCGCCCCGCACGACCCGCTGGACCAGCAGCCGCCCGTCGACGGCACCGGCCACCCGTCCGCCGACCACTGGATGGGCCAGGACAGTCTCGGCCGGGACATCCTCAGCCGGCTGATGTACGGCGCCCGCTGGTCGCTGGCGATCGGGCTCGGCGCGACCGGGCTCGCGCTGGTCGTGGGCGCGCTGATCGGGGCCGTCGCGGCGACCTCCCGCAAGGCGGTCGACGAGACGCTGATGCGCTGCCTGGACGTGGTGATGGCGTTCCCGGGCATCGCGCTGGCCGCCGTGCTCGTGGCCGTGTTCGGCGGCGGGATCACCGTCCTGATCTGCGCCATCGCCTTCCTGTTCACCCCGCCGGTGGCGAGGGTCGTCCGGGCGAACGTCCTCGACCAGTACGGCGAGGACTACGTCACGGCGGAACGGGTCATCGGCGCCCGCACGCCCCACATCGTCATCAAACACGTGGCGATCAACTGCGCCGCGCCCGTGCTGGTGTTCTGCACGGTCCAGGTCGCGGAGGCGATCGTCTTCGAGGCGTCGCTGTCCTTCATCGGCGCGGGCGTACGGCCGCCGGACCCGTCGTGGGGCAGTGTCATCGCCGACGGCAAGAACATGGTGCTGACCGGAGGCTGGTGGGCGACCGTCTTCCCCGGCCTGCTGATGCTGGTGACGGTGCTCTCGCTGAACATCCTCTCCGAGGGCGTGTCGGACGCCTGGGCGGCACCCTCGGCGCGCGAGGTCGACGTACCGGACGCCGCGGACCGCCTTGAGGCGCCGGAGCCGGGCAGCGGTGAGGTGCTGCGGCTGCCGGGGCTGACGGAAGCGGCGGCACGGCTGCGGTCCCGGGCCCGGCCCCTGCCGCGCGGGCGGCTGCCGGTGCTCGCGGTCGAGAACCTGGCGATCGGGTTCGAAGGCCGCCACGGCGGCGTGGACATCGTCGACGGCATCAGCTTCGAGGTGCGGCCCGGTGAGGTGCTGGGGCTGGTCGGCGAGTCCGGCTGCGGGAAGTCGCTGACCGCACTCGCGGTGATGGGTCTGGAACCGAAGGGCGCCCGGGTGCGCGGCCATGTCCGGTTCAACCAGCGGCAGTTGGTGGGCGAGCCGATGCGCGTGCGCCGCAAGCTGCTCGGCCACGAGATGGCGATGATCTACCAGGACGCCCTGTCGTCCCTGAACCCGGCGATGACGATCCGCTCCCAGCTGGGGCAGGTCGTACGCCGAGGAGGCCGCCGTACCCCGCACGACCTCCTGGCGATGGTCGGCCTCGACCCCGACCGCACCCTGCGCAGCTACCCGCACGAACTCTCCGGCGGCCAGCGCCAGCGCGTCCTGATCGCCATGGCGCTGTCCCGCGACCCGAAGCTGATCGTCGCCGACGAGCCGACGACCGCGCTGGACGTCACCGTGCAGGCGCAGATCATAGAGCTGCTGCTGAGGCTGCGGGAGGAGCTGGGCTTCGCCCTGATCCTGGTCTCGCACGACCTCGCGCTGATCGCGGACGTCACCGACCGGGTGGTCGTGATGTACGGCGGGCAGATCGTGGAGACGGGCGTGACCGCGGACCTGGTGGAGTCCCCGGCGCACCACTACACGCGCGGCCTGCTGGGCAGTGTGCTGTCCCTGGAGTCGGCGCAGGAGCGGATGACGCAGATCAAGGGCGTCGTCCCCTCCCCGGCGGACTTCCCGGCGGGCTGCCGCTTCGCGGACCGCTGCCCGCTGGCGAGCGAGGTGTGCCGCACGACGGCCCCCGTCCTGACCGGCCCGCCGACCCACACGGCGGCCTGCCACCACCCGGCGATCCTGCTGGCGCCGACGGATCGCGAGGAGAGCGGGGTCGTCCAGTGAACACGAAGACGCAGGACGGTCCGGTGAACTCGCTGGTGCAGCTGTCGGACGCGCACGTCGTGCACAAGGCCCGCAGCGGCGGGCTGTTCACCCGGGACAAGGTGTACGCCCTGACCGGCGCCGATCTCACCATCGCGGCGGGAGAGACGGTGGGCGTGGTCGGCGAGTCGGGGTGCGGCAAGTCGACGCTGGCGAAGGTGCTGGTGGGAGTGCAGCGGCCGACGGCCGGGACGGTGTCCCTGGGGGGCCGGGACCTGTGGGCGATGAGCCCGGCCGAGCGCCGGACGGCGGTCGGCGCCGGAACCGGGATGATCTTCCAGGACCCGTCGACCGCGCTGAACCGCCGTCTGACGATCCGGCAGATCCTGCGGGACCCGCTGGACGTGCACGACCGCGGGACCCGAGCCGGACGCGAGGAGCGGGTACGGGAGTTGATGTCCCTGGTCGGCCTGCCCCGCGCCCTCACCGATGCCTTGCCCGGCCAGCTTTCGGGCGGTCAGCGCCAGCGCGTCGCCATCGCCCGGGCACTGGCCCTGGAACCGGACCTGGTGGTGGCGGACGAGCCGACGAGCGCGCTGGACGTGTCGGTGCGCGCCCAGATCCTGAACCTCCTCCTCGATCTGAAGGAGCGATTGGACCTGGCCCTGGTGTTCGTCTCGCACGACATCCAGACGGTGCGCAGGATGAGCGACCGGGTGATCACGATGTACCTCGGCCGGATCGTCGAGGAGGCCCCGGCCGGCGGTGTCACCGACGGCTCCCGGCACCCGTACACCCGTGCCCTGTTCTCGGCGACCCCCGGCCTGCTGGACCCGATCGACCCGATCCCGCTGGTCGGGCCGGTCCCGTCGGCGACCCGGCCGCCGAGCGGGTGCCCCTTCCGGACGCGCTGCTGGAAGGCGGACGAGATGTGTGCGCGGGAGATGCCGGACTTCACGGCCGCGTCGAGCCCGGAGCACCGTTTCAGGTGCCACCATCCGGTGGAGGAGGGCGAGGCCACCCGCGACCTCGTACGACAGAGCAACCTTGCCAAGGAGCCTTGATGACGAGCCCCACCCCGCTCACCGGTGTCGTCCCGCCCGTCTGCACGCCCCTGACACCGGACCGCGAGGTGGACGTCCCGTCCCTGCTCAGGCTGGTCGACCACCTGGTGCAGGGCGGGGTGCACGGCCTGTTCGTGCTGGGTTCGACGTCGGAGGCGGCGTATCTGACGGACCGGCAGCGCAGGCTGGTGGTGGAGTCGGTGACCGGGCATGTGGCCGGTCGGCTGCCTGTCCTGGCCGGCGTGATCGACATGACCACCCCGAGGGTCCTGGACCGGGTACGGGACGTCACGGAGGCGGGTGCCGACGCCGTGGTGGCGACGGCCCCGTTCTACGCCCGCACCCATCCCGCCGAGATCGCCCGCCACTACCGCCTGATCGCGGCCGCCTCCTCGGTGCCGGTCGTCGCCTACGACATCCCGTCCGCCGTCCACACCAAGCTCCCCTCCGAGGTCGTCCTCGACCTGGCCGCCGAGGGCGCGCTGGCGGGCCTGAAGGACTCCAGCGGCGACCTCGCCGGCTTCCGCGAGGTCGTCGTCGGCGCCCGCAGCCGTCCCGACGTCAAGGACTTCAGCGTGCTGACCGGCTCCGAGCTCTTCGTCGACGCGGCGCTGGAGGTGGGCGCGGACGGGGCGGTGCCGGGGCTGGCCAACGTCGACCCGCACGGTTACGTCCGCCTCGACCGCCTGTACCGGTCCGGCGACCTGCGGTCGGCCCGGGCCGAACAGGAGCGGCTGTGCGGGCTGTTCGGCATGGTGCGGGTCGGGGACCCCGGCCGGATGGGCGGCAGCTCGTCGGCGCTGGGCGCGTTCAAGGCGGCCCTGCACCTGCGGGGCGTGATCGACTGCCCAGCGACGGCGGAGCCTCAGGTGCCGCTGTCGGCGGCGGAGGTGGAGCGGGTGGGGAAGTACCTTGCGGGGGCCGGGCTGCTGTAGACAGCCCGGCCCCCGCGTTCCCCCGTTCCCCCGTTTCCCTCGTTCCCCCGTTCCCCCGTCAGGCGGCCCAGCTGCCGGTGGACTTCGCGTCCGAGCGGAACTCGAAGGCGAACCGGGCGCCGTCGCGCACGTTCGTCGCGATCACGTTCCACTGGCCGGCGCGGGCGAGCTTGTAGTCCGCCTGGCACTCGAGACGGCCGTTGGTCTCGAAGCAGACCTTCACGTACCGGTTGGTGTTGGGCTTGATGTTGATGTCGGCGCAGGCGCTGGAGGTGCTGAACACGTCGCCCGCCGGGAGCCAGTACGTGCCGGCCGGCTTGAGGTAGCCGTTCGCACTGCCGTAGCAGGAGGCCGGCGCGAGGTCGCGGGCCTGGGCCGCCGGGGCGAGTCCGACGGCGCCGCCCGCGAGCAGGACCGTGACGGCGGTGGCGGCGATGCGCTGACGCATGGGCATGAGATGTCCCCTGGGATCGACAAGTCGGTGGATGGGTGCTCCGGCCGGGGCAGCACCGAGCCTGCCGGGGCGGTCCTGACCGGAACAAGAGCCGTCGCTGTCCCGGACAGCCCGCTCGCTGTCCGGCCTGGTCAGCGCCGTGTCCGGGTCCTGTCCGGAGCGGGGTGACGCTGGCGGGAAACGGGATTGTGCGACGGTTCGGGCAGGGCCGACCATGTGCGTCATGGAGACCAGGGGGGACACGGATCCTCAACAGGCGCGTGACACCGCCGAGTTCGTCGCTGCCCTGCGGGAGCTCAAGGACCGGTCGGGGCTGACGTACCGCCAGTTGGAGGAGCGTGCCGCCAAGCAGGGCGAGGTGTTGCCGCGCAGCACCCTGGCCGACGTCCTGCGCGGCCGGACCCTGCCGCGGCCGGAACTGCTGGCCGCGTTCGTACGGGCCTGCGGGGACGGCGAGCGGTCCGCGCAGTGGCTGACGGCCCGGGACGAGCTGGCCCGGGGCAAGGGGGCCGAGGAGAGCGGCGTGCCTCCCGCGCGGGACGGCCGCCGCCTCGGTGCGCGGATGTTCGGGGTCCCCGTCCTGCCGGCGTCGGTGGTCCTCGTGGCGCTGCTGGGCGCCGCCGCGTGGGCCCTGGCCCCTGCCGGGGGCGACGGTGACACGAAGGGTTCCGGGAACGGGGGCCCCGCCGCGACGGACGCGCGGTCCGGGCTGCCCCGGGGCCGTGCGCAGATCCGTCCCGCCCTGGCGGACGGCCTGTGTCTGACGGACGGTTTCGGCAGTCGGTACGCGTCACTGGTCGCCGTGCAGCGGCCGTGCGACGAGGTCGCGCCCCAGGAGACGACGCTGGTGCCGCTCGGCGGGAACACCTTCCGGATCCGCTGGTACCACCCCGACCACGGCCCCGGCTGTCTGACCGCCCTCGCCGAGGGGCCGGGCGCCGGGCTGCTGGAGCCGTGGGACGACTGCGGGCGGACGACACCGTTGCGTATCGAGCCGGCCGGGCCCGACGGAAGCCGGCGGTACTCGCTGCGTGTCGACGGCCGGGGTTGCGTGGCCATCAGGGACGCGGACACCGCCGAGGGAGCCGAGGCCGTGGTGGAACCGTGCCGTCCGAAGGACAGTCAGGTCTTCGTCATCCGGTCGGCCCCGTGACGGCGCCTTGAAGTCCACCGACCGGCAGCCGCCGGAACTCGATCGACTCGTACGGCCCCGCCGCGCCCGTCTCGTACAGGATCCCGACCGTCCGCCGCCCCAGCGGCACCAGGTCCGAGTACGCCGCCCGCTGCTGGGACAGCGTCAGCGCCTTCGTGAAACTCGCCCCGCCGTCCGTGCTGCGCCACACGGCCATCGACTGACGGGCGGTGGGCACGGACGGGCCCGAGAAGAGCAACGGGCCGTCGCGGCCGGAAAGTTGGAGGACGCTTCCCTCCACCACCGGCACGTCGTTCAGTGACGGCTGGACCGTGTAGGGGCGGTCCAGGGTCTGGCCGCCGTCGCTGGAGACGCTGTCGAGACGGTTGCCGGTGCTGGTGCCGAGCTGGTCGCGGGAGTTGAAGTACAGCCTGCCGTCCGGGAGTTCGGCGGCGGTGGACTCGTTGGCGTTGCTGTAGCCGTCGTAGGTGTCGTCCACGAAGCCGGTCCGCCAGGAGCGTCCGCCGTCGTCGCTGTAGATGGCGTGTGCGCCGTAGTACCTGGCCTCCTGTCCCGTGTCGGAAGACCCGCTCGCCGGGGCCACCGAGTGGTTCGACGGGACGACCAGCCGCCCCGCGTGCCTGCCGCGGGTGAGCGCGACCGCGTGGCCGGGGCCGGTCGCGTACCAGCGCCAGTTCGCCGGCTTCACCTGGCCCGTGATGTCGCGTGGCGCCGTGAAGTGCCGTCCGTCGTCCGCGCTCCGCTGCACGAACACCCGACGGCTGTCCTCCGCCGTCACCTCGCCCCGCATTATCTGCGCCTCCGTCACGTCCCCGCTGTTGTAGGACGTGACCAGCACGACCGCGCCGGTGGCCGGGTCGACGACCGGCGCCGGGTTGCCCCGCGTGTCCCCCTCCCCGGCGGCGACCACTGTCAGCGGGCCCCAGGTGCAGCCGCCGTCGAGGGAGCGTCTGAGGACGACATCGATGTCGCCGGTGTCGCCCGCGCCGTCGTGCCGGCCCTCGGCGAAGGCCAGGACCGTGCCGCGCGCGGTGGTGAGGGTGGCCGGGATGCGGTACGTGTCGTAGCCGCCTTCGCCCGAGACGTACGGGACGGAGGACGTGCAGCCGGGGTCCGCCGAGGCGGTGCCGGCCGTCGTGAGCGGGGCGGTCAGGAGGACGACCGCGGTGACCAGGTGGGTACGTCCGAGTGTGCGGCTCAGGATGGTCATCGAGTTCCCTCGAGGTTGCCTTGACGGAGTGTCAGCATCGACCTGTCCGTCACAGGCTTCCCGGTGTCACCATCCCCGACTCGTACGCCACGATGACCAGCTGCGCCCGGTCCCGTGCCCCGAGCTTGCCCATGATGCGGCTGACGTGGGTCTTCGCCGTGAGCGGGCTGAGCCCCAACGCCTCGGCGACCTCCGTGTTGTTGAGGCCGCGCGCGACCAGGGCCAGCACCTCGCGCTCGCGTTCGGAGAGGCAGTCGGGTCCGGCCGTCGTGGGCGCGCAGGGGTTGCGCAGGAACCGCTCGATCAGCCGTGCGGTCGGGCCGGGCGACAGCAGCGCCTCCCCCGCGGCCACCGTGCGGATCGCGTCGAGGAGTTCGGCCGGGCGGGTGTCCTTGACGAGGAACCCGGAGGCACCGGCGCGCAGGGCGTCCACGATGTTCTCGTCGGTGTCGTAGGTGGTCAGGACCAGGACCCGCACCCCGGCGAGGTCCTCGTCCGCCGCGATCAGCCGGGTCGCCTCGATGCCGTCGAGGTCGGGCATGCGGATGTCCATGACGACGAGGTCGGCGCGGGCGCTGCGGGCCAGTTCCGCGGCCTGACGGCCGGTGGCCGCCTGGCCGACGACCGCCATGTCCGGCGCCGACTCGACGAGCATGGCGAACGCCTCCCGTACGAGCGTCTGGTCGTCCGCGAGCAGGACGCGGATCATCGGTCTCCTCCCCCGTCGGTGACGAGGCCGGCGCCGACCGGCAGCACGGCGCTCACCTCGAAGCCCCCCTTGTCACGCGGTCCGGCGTCGAGTGTGCCACCCACACTGCGCGCCCGCTCCCGCATCCCGACCAGACCGTAGCCGTTGCCCCGTGTGCCGGCGGCGGGGCAGGGGCCGTCGTCGGTGACGGTCAGGTGCAGGGCGCCGCGCTCCTCGTACAGCTCGACCCGTACGGCCGGTTCGGGTCCCGCGTGCCGGACGACGTTCGTCAGCGCCTCCTGCACGATCCGGTACGCGGCGGCTCCGACGGCGGGCGGCGCCTGACGCACCCGTACCGTCGACTCGACCCGCGCCCCCGCCAGCCGGGCCGCCGCCACCAGGTCCGGCACGCCGTCGAGGCCGGGCAGCGGGCCGCGTGCCTCGCCCGCCGCGCCCTGTTCGCGCAGCACCTCCAGCGTCGTACGGAGTTCACCGCGGGCCGTGCGGCAGGTCTCGGCTATGTCGTCGAGGGACCTGGCGATCGACCGGCGGTCCAGCCGCTCCGGGTCCGCCGCGAGGACGTGTGCGGCCACCGATGTCTGCACGCCGATGAGGGTGATGCTGTGGGCGAGCAGGTCGTGCAGGTCGCGGGCGATGCGCAGGCGTTCCTCGGCGACACGGCGGCGGGCCTCCTCCTCGCGGGTGCGTTCGGCGCGTTCGGCGCGTTCGACGATGGAGGCCACGTACTGGCGGTAGTAGCGGACGTCGATGCCGCAGAAGAGGAACGCGAAGACCCAGCCGGAGATCCGCAGGAGCTCCATCGTCCCGTCGGGGTTGGTGAGGGCGTTGAGGAGCAGGGTCACGCCGAGGACGGCGACGCCGCTGAGCAGGGTGCGGCGCACCGTGCCGGTCGCCGCGACCGTGTACAGCACCACCATGGTCGCGAAGATCGGCGCGGCGTGGTTGTTCTCCAGGGCGTGGTACGGGGCGATGCAGAGCATCACCGCGAGCAGCACCAGCAGCGGACGGCCGCGCCGCCACACGAGCGGCACGTGGGCGGCGAGCAGCAGGGTCCAGCCGAGCGCGTCGGGCCGCATCCCCTTGTCGCCGAGCAGTGCGAGGGCCGTGGCGAGGGCGGCCCAGGCGACGGCCAGCAGGGCGTCGTTGCGGGTGCGGTGCGGGGCGGTCAGGGGGTCGCGGTTGATGGCGGCCATGACCCGCTCGCCGACGCGGGGCCGCTGGGCTGTCGTGGTTGCCTGCACGGGGTTCATCTTCCGGGACTGCGGCGCCCCTCCGTCAGGGGAGGGGCGCCGTGCGGTCAGGGGACGGGGACGGTCACCGGATCCGGTTCCTTCGGCGGGACGGCCGGCCGCGCCCCGCCGGGTTCGCGGGAGAGCCGGCCCGGCCACCACACCGTGCGGCCCAGGGCGACGCTCGCGCTGGTCACCAGGTAGGTGCGCACCAGGAACGTGTCGAGCAGGACGCCCACCGCGATGACGAAGCCCAGCTCGACCAGCGGCACCAGCGGCATGCTGGTGAGCACCGCGAAGGTGGCGGCGAGGACCAGCCCGGCGGAGGCGATGACGCCGCCCGTCGTACGCAGCGCGGTGAGCGCGGCCGTCGCCGGTTCGGCGCCGTTCAGGCACTCCTCGCGCATCCGGTGCATCAGGAAGATGCCGTAGTCGACGCCGAGCGCGACCAGGAACACGAAGGACAGCAGGCCCAGTCCCGGATCGGTGCCCTCGAAGCCGAAGAGCGGCTCGAACACAAGCCCGCCGATGCCGAGCGCCGCGCCCCACACCGCGACCACGGCCGCCACCAGGATCAGCGGCGCGACGACCGAACGCAGCAGGACGACCAGGATCAGCAGCACCGACAGCAGCACGATCGGCACGACGACCATCCGGTCCCGGGCGTTGGTGTCCTTCAGGTCGAGCTGCTCGGCGCTCGCCCCGCCGACGTAGGAGCCGTCGAGCCGGTCGCGCAGGGCCTCGATGGTGGCGGTCTCCCCGGCGGACTGGGGCGGCGCGGTGGCGAGGACGGAGATCTCGGTCCAGCCGTCTCCGGTACGGCCTTCCCGAGCGCTGTCGACCCCGCGGGTGCCGCGGATCGAGGCGAGGGTCTCGTCGGCCCGCTCCCGCGGCGTGATGACGCTGATGGGCTGGGTGCCCCGCTCGGGGTAGGCGGCGGCGAGGGTCTCCATGGCGGCGACCGCGTCGGGCTTGCTGGTGAAGGAGTCCTCCTGCTTGAGGCTGCCGGGCAGGTTCAGGACGCCGAGCGCGAGCGCGCCCAGCAGGACGGCACCGCCGGCGAGGACGGTCAGCGGGCGGCGTCCGGCGGAGCCGCCCATCGCCGTGAACAGGGACCGGCGGGCCTTGGGCGTGCTGCCGTAGCGCGGCACGAGCGGCCAGAACACGCGGCGGCCCAGCAGGACGAGGATCGCGGGCAGCAGCGTCAGCATCGCGGCGAGCGCGCACAGCACGCCGACGGTGCCGAGCGGGCCCATGCCCCGGCTGGAGTTGAGGTCGGCGGCGAGCAGGCACAGCAGTCCGGCGGCGACGGTGCCGGAGGAGGCGAGCACGGCGGGCCCACAGCCCTTGAGGGCGGCGGCCATGGCGTCGTACGGCCGCTCGATCCGCCGCAGCTCCTCCCGGTACCGCGAGACGAGCAGCAGTGCGTAGTCCGTCCCCGCTCCGAACACGAGAATGGTCATGATCCCGGAGCTCTGGCCGGAAACCGACGTCCCGAACCCCTGGTTGAGGCCGTAGGCGACGGCCATCGACAGATAGTCGGCCATGCCGGCCACGGCGAGCGGGACCAGCCACAGGAACGGGCTGCGGTAGATGAGGACCAGCAGCAGGGCGACCACGGCGGCGGTGGTGTAGAGCAGCGGTCCGTCGAGCGAGTCGTAGACCTCGCCCGCGTCGGTGGCGAGCGCGCCCGGCCCGCCGACGTCGACGCTCAGCCCGTCGCCGCCCCGCGCGATGTCCCGTACGTCGCCCACTAGCACGTCCCGCGCCTTCTCGTCCTGCCCCGGCTCGGTGCTGGCGACCGGGTACATCAGGGTGGTGCCGTCCTTGGACGGGATGCCCCGTGGCTCACGGGTGAGCCGGTGGGCGCCGGCGATCCGCTCGATCTGCCCGGCGGCGGTCGCCCGGTCCCGCGCGGTCAGCCCGCCGTCCCGGTGGTAGACGACGACCATCTCGGTCGCCTCGCCACCCGGCAGCCGGTCCTCGATCCTGGCCACCTGCGTGGAGTCGGCGCTCGCCGGCAGGTAGTCGACGGCCCGGTCCCGCTGCACGTCCGCGAGCTTCGACGCGAACGGCGACGCGAGCGCGAGCACGGCGATCCACAGCCCGAGCACGAGCCAGGGCACGGCCCGCCTCCGCCGTGTACTTGTCCTTGCGGCCCCCATGAGACGGGCCCCCCTCCGGGTCGGATGTCTGGGTCGGTTTCCAGACTTCCGGCGCGGGGGCGCGGATTCGTCGGGCGGGAGGGCGAGTTGGGGCCTACTGCCGGGGTCGGCACGACGGGACGACTACTCCCCGGGGAGTACGGCGGAACGCGGCACCTGAGTATCCGTACTCAGGCCCCGCCCCTCGTTTCCCGGCGATGCTGACCGCATGACCACCCCCGCCGGCCTCCCGCACTTTCGCGGCACCAACGTGCCGCCCCCGCCGACCGGACGCCGGTACCTGCCCGTCGCCGCGGACATCGCCCTGGCGGTCGGGCTGCTCGTCCTCGACGCCGTCGGGGCGGTCGCGGCCTTCCTGCTCGGCATCGACGTCAGCGGCGACTGGCGGCCCTTCGACCCGGGCGCGGACAACTCCGACGTCGTGTTCACCGTCGACTGGCTCTACGTGGGCATCGCCGGCGGCGTGATCCTGCTGACCGCCGCGCTGCCGTACCTGCTGCGCGCCTTCGTCAGCGTGGCACTGCAGGTCCTCGCCGGCACAGTCGTCCTGGGCGTCGCGGCCGCGGCCGTGGCGTACCGCTGACGGGCCGGGGCCACGACGGCTAGGGGGTGTTTCGAAGGTCCCGTGCGGTGCCCGCGCCCGCCGCGGCAGCGGCTGGTGTCGCAGCCGGTGCGTGCCCTCGGCGCGGGTGTTTCGAAAGTCCCGTGCGGTGCCCGCGCCCGCCGCGGCAGCGGCTGGTGTCGCAGCCGGTGCGTGCCCTCGGCGCGCCGGACGAAGGCCCTCGTACTGGACGTACTTGGGCCTTTGGCCGGTGCGGCGAGGGTGCGTGCCGGGCGCCGCGGGTGCTGTGCGGGACTTTCGAAACACCCCCTACGACGGTGTGCGGGCCGCCGCCGCCAGCAGGCGGGGCACGTCCTCCGCGCCGATGGTGAGGGCGGCGCCGACCGTCGCCAGGACGTCACGCTCGGCGGGGGTGTACGGGCCGTCGGCCAGGGCGATACGGGCCCCCTGGAGCAGGATCGACTCCCGGCCGGGCGGTGCGAGGTGCGGGGCCAGCGGGTCCAGCGCCTCGTGGAGCTCTATGGCCAGACCGGCACCGCAGGGCTCGGAGAAGACACGTCCGGTGTCCGCCGCGAGGGCCTCGACCAGGGCGCCCAGCTGTTCCTCCGTGCAGTCGTCGAAGCCGGCCGCGCGCACCGTGACCGCCGCCGTCTCCAGGGCCGGCCGGGCACAGGTGCCGCCCGCCGCCAGCACCGCGAGGGCGACGGTGTGGACGGCGTCGCGGAGCATCGCGGAGAAGCGGGTGGTGGTCGGATGGTCGAGCACGTCGGTACCGAAGTGCCGCCGGCAGGCCGCGCACTCCACGACGGGCCCGGTCTCACCACGCGGCAGCACCGGCACCCCGAGGAAGGTGAAGCGGCGATGCCCGCTCAGCCGCTGGTAGTTGCGGTCGCCCCCGCAGCCCGGGCAGAAGAACTCCCCGTCCCCGACGGCCGACCATGCGGTGCGGGTGCCCAGGATGCGCGCAGCCCTGGCGGCACGGCCGTCTCGTCCCCGTCCTGGCAGCACGTCGCACCTCCGTAAGCCCACGGCAACGTCGCCGCGCTTGCGTGATGTTAGCCACATCATGGACGCGCAGTCAGTACCCCGAACGAGACCTTTCCGTGACCTGCACAGGTCAATGGCCGAAAACGAGCGCGCCCCGCCCACCGAGAAACGGTGGGCGGGGCGCCCTGAAGGGGCGCGGGGCTGTGACATTTGCGGCTCCGCCGCGGGGCGCGACCAGCCCCGACGGCGCTGCAGACGACCGACAACACATCGGCACATCCGTGGTCGCGCCGCTCCCCCACGGAGGGAACCGTCAGCGAGCAGCCCGGTTGACGGCCGACACGACCGCCTTCAGCGACGCCCGAGTCGTGTTGGCGTCAATCCCGATCCCCCACAGCACCTTGCCGTCGATCGCACACTCGATGTACGACGCGGCCTGCGCGGACGCGCCCTCGCTCATCGTGTGCTCCTGGTAGTCCAGCAGCCGTACGTCGATCCCGATCGACTGCAGCGCGTCGAAGAAGGCCGAGATAGGACCGTTCCCGGACCCGGTCAGGACCGTGTCCTGACCATCCACCGTGGCCTCCACCTTCAGCGTGTCCACGCCGTCCGTGTCGGTGGTCGACTGGTTGTTCTTGACCTGCACACGCCCCCACGGGTTCTCCGGGTTCGGCAGGTACTCGTCCTGGAAGACCGCCCAGATGTCGCCGCCGGTGATCTCGCCGCCCTCGGCGTCCGTCTTGGCCTGGATCAGCTTCGAGAACTCGATCTGCATCCGGCGCGGCAGGTCCAGCTTGTGGTCGTTCTTCAGGACGTACGCGATACCGCCCTTGCCGGACTGCGAGTTGACGCGGATGACCGCCTCGTACGACCGCCCGACGTCCTTGGGGTCGATCGGCAGGTACGGCACGGCCCACTCGATGTCGTCGACGGTGACACCCTTGGCGGCCGCGTCGGCCTCCATCGCGTCGAAGCCCTTCTTGATGGCGTCCTGGTGGGAGCCGGAGAAGGACGTGTAGACCAGGTCGCCCACGTACGGGTGGCGCGGGTGGACCTCCATCTGGTTGCAGTACTCCCACACGCGACGGATCTCGTCGATGTCGGAGAAGTCGATCTGCGGGTCGACGCCCTGCGAGAACAGGTTCATGCCCAGGGTGACCAGGTCGACGTTGCCGGTGCGCTCGCCCTGCCCGAACAGACAGCCCTCGATGCGGTCGGCGCCGGCCATCAGGGCCAGCTCGGCGGCGGCGACGGCCGTACCGCGGTCGTTGTGCGGGTGGACCGACAGCACGACGTGCTCGCGGCGGGTCAGGTTGCGGTGCATCCACTCGAAGCGGTCCGCGTGCGTGGACGGCGTCGAACGCTCCACCGTGGCGGGCAGGTTGAGGATGATCTCGCGGCCGGGACCGGGCTGGTAGACGTCCATCACCGCCTCGCAGACCTCCAGCGCGAAGTCCAGCTCGGTGTCGGTGAAGATCTCGGGGCTGTACTGGTAGCCGAACTCGGTCTCCGGGCCCAGCAGCTTCTCGGCGTACTCCATCACCAGACGGGTGCCGTCGACGGCGATCTGCTTGATGTCGTCCTTGGAGCCGCGGAAGACGACCCGGCGGAAGACGGGGGCCGTGGCGTTGTACAGGTGGACCGTGGCGCGCTTGGCGCCCTTCAGGGACTCCACCGTGCGCTCGATCAGGTCCTCGCGGGCCTGGGTCAGTACGGAGATGGTGACGTCGTCGGGGATCGCGCCGGGCTCTTCGATGATCGACCGTACGAAGTCGAAGTCCGTCTGTCCCGACGCGGGGAAGCCGACCTCGATCTCCTTGTAGCCCATCTTGACCAGCTGGTCGAACATCCGGCGCTTACGCTCGGGCGACATCGGGTCGATCAGGGACTGGTTGCCGTCGCGCAGGTCCGTGGAGAGCCAGCGGGGGGCGGTGGTGACGCGGTTCTGCGGCCAGGTGCGGTCCGGGATGTCGACCTGCTCGTAGCGGCCGTACTTGTGGATCGGCATGGAACTGGGCTGCTGGCGGTTCGCCATGATGCTTCGGGCTCCTCAGGGTGTCCGGAAGGACGGCCGACGACGCAACGCGAAGCTCCGCGGGGAGGGAGTCGACCTGGACTACAGGCCCTCGCCGCGGCAGCTAAGAAGAAGCAGCCCGAAACGCATGATGCGCAGCATGCTAGCCGAGCCGCTCCCCGTGCGGGGCGTCGTATCAGTATGCGGGACCCGGGGGACGAATAGGACAAAACGTGTCCCATACCACTTCGTCACGGAGCGTGCGGCTCCCTGTCCGCATATTTCACCAATCATGGTGGCGGGTAGTGACAGGGCGGTGACCCAGTGCAAAGGTGCCGGGCATGACGACCAACGGGGGCTTCGAGCCCGTCTTCTGCACCGTCGTACCGCCGCACGTCCTCGACAAACTGGCCCGGAACGACGACCCCGCACTCTCCGGTCCGGCTCGCCGGACCCTGATGCGCGACAGCGAGCTGCGCGGCAGGCGCCGCGTGACGACCGAGTTCGCCCTCGCGGCCGCCCCGACGGCGAAGGCACCGTCGGACCAGCCGCTGCGCACCATCTTCGACGCCGAGCACCGCACCGCCCTGCCCGGTACCAAGGTCCGCGGCGAGGGCGAGGACCCCGGCCAGGACGCCACGGTCAACCGCGCCTACGCCGGCCTCGGCGCCACCTTCGACCTGTTCCTCAAGGCCTACGCCCGCCACTCCATCGACGGCGACGGCCTGCCGCTGGACGCCACCGTCCACTACGACGAGAACTACAACAACGCCTTCTGGAACGGCGAGCAGATGGTGTTCGGCGACGGCGACGGCGAGATCTTCCTCGACTTCACCATCCCGATCGACGTCATCGGCCACGAGCTCAGCCACGGCGTCACCCAGTACACGGCCAACCTGACCTACTACGGCCAGCCCGGCGCCCTGAACGAGTCGATGTCCGACGTCTTCGGCGCGCTCATCAAGCAGTACACGCTCGGCCAGACCGCCGCCGAGGCCGACTGGCTGATCGGCGCGGGACTGCTCGCGCCCGGCGTCTCCGGCAAGGCGCTGCGCTCCATGAAGGAGCCGGGCAGCGCGTACGACGACGACGTCCTCGGCAAGGACCCGCAGCCCGCGACGATGGACGACTACGTCCGCACGGGCCGCGACAACGGCGGTGTCCACATCAACTCCGGCATCCCCAACCACGCCTTCTACCTGGCCGCCACCGCCCTCGGCGGCCACGCCTGGGAGAAGGCGGGACAGATCTGGTACGACGTGCTGACCGGCGGCGAGCTCTCGGACCGGGCCCTGTTCACCGACTTCGCGGGGCTCACGGTGAAGGCCGCCCGGGAGCGCTTCGGCGACGGCGGTGACGAGTTCCAGGCCGTGTCGAAGGCGTGGGAGCAGGTCGGGGTGCGGATCCTGTGAGTCCGTACTAGACAGAGACTCATGCGTATTCAGGTACGGCGCACGGGCGGCTTCGCGGGCATCGAGCGGCACGCCGAGGTGGACACCTCGGGGCGGTCCGACGCCCAGGAGTGGCACGCCCTGGCCGAGAGAGCGGTCGCGTCCGGCCGGGGCACGCCCCCCGTCGGGGTCCCGGACGGCTTCAGCTACCAGATCACCGTGGACGGCCGGACGGTGTACTGCGCGGATCCGCGGCTCACGGACGAGCAGCGGAAGCTGATCTCGCGGGTCCTGAAGGAGGGTGCGTGAGGCAGCCGCATGAGGAAGGCACGTAACGGGCAGTTCATGCCGGGGCGTTGACTTCCGTTACCGCCGGTACGGATGATCCGGCGCATGGCGATCGATGAGCGCGGTACGCAGAGTCCGATACCCCGGTTCCCGGCCGGCTTCCTGTGGGGCGTCTCGACGTCCGCCCACCAGATCGAGGGCGCCGTGGCCGAGCGCCAGCGGTCCGTGTGGGACGCCTTCACGGCCGAGCCGGGACGGGTGAAGGACGGTTCCACGGCCGAGTTGGCCTGTGACCACTACCACCGCTACCCCGAGGACGTGGCGCTCCTCGCCGACCTGGGCGTGGACGCGTACCGCTTCTCCATCTCGTGGCCCCGCGTGAACACCCCGGACGGCCTCGGCTTCTACGACCGCCTGGTCGACGAGCTGTGCGCGGCGGGCGTACGGCCCGTGCCGACGCTCTTCCACTGGGACCTGCCGGTCGGTCTCGACTGGCTCGACCGGGACACGGCCGACCGTTTCGCCGCGTACGTGTCCGTGGTCGCCGAGCGGCTGGGCGACCGCGTCGGCAAGTGGATCACGATCAACGAACCCGCCGAGCACACCCTCCTGGGCCACGCCCTGGGCACCCACGCCCCGGGCCGCAAGCTCCTCTTCGACGCCCTCCCCGTCGCCCACCACCAGCTGCTGGCCCACGGCCGGGCCGTACAGGCGCTGCGCGCGGCCGGCGCGACGGACGTCGGGATCGCCAACTCGCACGGCCCGACCTGGCCGGCCTCCCAGGAGCAGGCGGACCTGGAGGCGGCGGACTTCTACGACACCCTCCTCAACCGTCTCTTCGCCGACCCCCTGCTGCTCGGCCAGTACCCGGACGGCATCGGCGAGTTGATGCCCGGGGACGTCGAAGCGGACCTGAAGGTGATCTCCGAACCCCTCGACTTCTACGGCGTCAACTACTACGCGCCGACCCGCGTGGGCGCCCCGCAGGGCACCGAGATCGAGTTCGGCGGGGTGCGCATGCCGGCCGAACTGCCTTTCTCGGTGCGGGAGATCGAGGGCGTGCCGACCACGGACTTCGGCTGGCCGGTGGTCCCCGAGGCTCTGACGGAACTGCTCGCCGGCTTCCGCGACCGCTACGGCGACCGGCTCCCGCCGATCGTCATCACCGAGAACGGCTGCTCGTACGAGGGCGTCGACGACCAGGAGCGGATCGCCTACCTGGACGGCCACATCCGCGCACTGCACCGGGCGGTCGAGGCCGGCGTGGACGTACGCGGCTACTTCGTCTGGTCGCTGCTGGACAACTTCGAGTGGGCCGAGGGGTACGCGCGACGGTTCGGGCTCGTGCACGTGGACTTCGAGGACCCGGCGACGCTGAAGCGCACACCGAAGGCGTCGTACCGCTGGCTGCGGGACGTCCTCCGGACGCGGGGATGACACTCGACGCCCTCGCCGAACCCACGGACCGGGTCGGCAGGGGCTGGACCGCCGCGCTGTCGCTGGCCAACGTGGCGATCTGGGTGGGCTGGTACGGCCCGCTGCAGATCCTGCTGGCCCGGCAGGCGGAGGACTTCGCGCCCGGCACCGGGATGTCGAAGGAGACGCTGCTGGCATGGGTGACCGGCGTGGGCGCGGCGGTGTCGCTGGCGGCGAACCCGTTCTTCGGCGCCCTGTCGGACCGCACCGCGGCCCGCTGGGGCCGCCGTACGCCGTGGATCGTGGCCGGTGCGGCGGGCGGTGCGCTGTCGTTGCTGCTGCTCGCCGGGGCGAGCGGGCTGTGGGTGATGGCGGTCGGCTGGTGCCTGGTGCAGCTGACCCTGAACGCGGCCTTCGCGGCGGTGACGGCGGCGGTGCCGGACCGGGTGCCGCGGCTCCAACGGGGCGTGGTGGGCGGGTGGTTGGGCGCGGCCCAGATCCTCGGGGCGGTCGTGGGCACGGGCCTGGCGACGGCGGCCGGCGGGATCGCGGCGGGGTACGTGGCGTGCGCGGTGTTCACGGCGGCGGGGGTGCTGCCGTACGTGCTGCGCTACCGCGACCTGCGGCTCGGGGCCGCGGACCGTGCGGCGTGGTCCTGGGGTGCCTTCGCACGCGGCTTCTGGCTGAGCCCGCGCCGCTACCCGGACTTCGGCTGGGCCTGGCTGACCCGCTTCCTGATCAACCTCAGCAACGCGCTGGTGCTTCTCTACCTGTTGTACTACCTGCGGGACCGCCTCCACCACGAGGACCCCGAGCAGGGCGTGCTGATCCTCACCGCCGTGGACACCGTGGCGCTGCTGGCCACGGTCGTGGTGGGCGGGGTCTGGTCCGACCGCGTGGGCCGCCGCAAGCCCTTCGTGAGGTGGTCCGGGGTGCTGATGGCCGCGGCCACGGCCCTGCTGGCCGGCTGGCAGACCTGGGCGGGCGCGATCGTCGTGGCGGCCTTGCTGGGCGTGGCCCTGGGGGTGTTCATGTCGGTCGACTTCGCGCTGATGACGGACGTCCTGCCCACGGCGCGCGACCGGGGCAAGGACCTGGGCGTCATCAACGTGGCCAACGCCCTGCCCCAGGTCGCGGCGCCCGCCCTCGCCGCACCGATCGTCACCCACCTCGGCGGATATCGCGTGCTGTACGCGGTGGCGGCGGCGGTGGGGCTGGCCGGGGCGGTGCTGGTGGGGCGGATCAGGGGTGTGGACTAGGGCCTGTCGTTTGGATCAGGCTGGCTGAGAGAGACAGCGCCTTTCTGCCAACCCGAGCGGGGTCAGCTCAGCATTCGCCGCCCCACCGTGCGCTGTGCAGGGTGACGGGGCCCTCGAAGGTCACCATGTTGGTGTCGTTCGGGTAGTGCAGGCACCCCTTGAAGTTGCCGCCGTTCTCCGGCGTGGTGGTGAGGTTGTACCAGATGTGGTCGGCACCCGGCTGGCGCACACCGTTGTTGACGATGGTCACCCCGTTTGCCGAGCGCAGGTCGTACAGGTTCCCCTTCGACTTCCACGTCGGCTTGCCCGACGCCGTGTCGTTGTTCCACACGCAGACGTATTCCCTGGGGCAGTCCGCGGGGGCGGCCGTCGCCGGCGGCGCCGCGGCCACCCCCATGGCACCCATCATCAGCACTGCCGCCACACCCATGCCGGCCTTCTTGCGCAACCGTGCCTTCATCATGTCGCCCCTCCGTTTTCGGTCACTCGGGGCAGCCGTGGTCAGTTGGACCGCCCCCGAGTGACCCAGCATCGCGCGTGGTTCAGGACACCGGTCCCTGACATCTGTCAGGCAACCGGAGGCCGGTCACAGCGCTCCGGCCTCCCGGGCCGCGTAGACCGACGGGTACAGCGGGCGGTAGCCCAGCTCCCGGCGGATACGGACGGTGGAGGTGATCACGTGCCACGGGTCGGGGTCCGTGCGGTCGTACAGTTCGGCCGGGACGTCGACGCCGTTCAGCTGGTGCAACTCGACCGCCGTGACGGGGGCGTCGTCGGCGATGTTGTAGACGCGGCCCGCGATGCCCGGCGCGTGCAGGATGCGCAGCAGCGCCTGGGCGACGTCCGCGTGATGGCCCATCTGGAGCCGTTGGGTGGCCGCCCAGTGCCGGGCCCACATCAGCGACTGGGCGAGATGCGGATCGCCCTCGCCGTAGACGAAGGGGAGCCGGCCCACGCGCACGTCCAGGCCCTCCAGCGCGAGCAGTTCCCGCTCGGCCGCCGCCTTGGACTCCGGGTAGGCGCCCCACATCGGCCCGCCGGGCCGCGTCTCGTCGTCCTCCGTCAGCGGGCGGCCCCGTCCGGTGCCGTACACCAGACCCGTGCTGACCTGCACGAACCTCCTCACTCCGGCCGTCTGCGCGGCCCGGCCCAGCTCGACGGCCGCGTCCCGGTTGACCGACCACGCCTCCTCGTCCGGCACCCCGCGGAAGGCCGCCGCGACGTTCACGACCGCGTCGACCCCGGCGACCGCCTTGCCGAGCGCCTCCGCGTCCCGCAGGTCGCCGACGACGACCTCGGCGCCCAGTTCCGCGTACGGCTCGCCCCGCCCCGCGTCCCGGACCAGCACCCTGACCCGCTCCCCCGCCCTGGCCTGCGCCAGCAGCCTCGGCACGAAGCGTCGGCCGACCTGTCCTGTCGTCCCCGTCACCAACGTCAGCATGTCCTGCTCCTCTCGTCACCGACCACCCTCGGACGGGGCCGGGGAGAGCGGGAGAGACCCGTTGATCAGGGGATCGGCAGTCCCTGGATAAGCGGGCCGCGCTGCCGCAGGCTGGAGGGGTGAACCGAGCCGAACTCGCCGACTTCCTGCGCCGTGGCCGCGCCCGGCTGACCCCGTCGGACGTGGGCCTGACACCGGGCACCCGGCGTCGCACGCCCGGTCTGCGCCGCGAGGAGGTGGCGCAGCTGGCGGGCATGTCGGTGGACTACTACACCCGCCTCGAACAGTCCCGTGGCCCGCGCCCGTCCCGCCAGATGTTGACGGCGCTGGCCCGCGCGCTGCGCCTGGCCGACGTCGAGCAGGACCACCTCTTCCATCTGGCCGGCGAGGAGCCCCCGCGGCGCGAGACGGCGTCGGCGCATGTCCGCCCGGGGCTGCTGCTGATCCTGGACCGGCTGCACGACACCCCGGCGCAGGTGGTGAACGACTGCGGCGAGGTGCTGGCCCAGAACGCGATGGCGAAGGCCCTGGTCGGCGACGTGATGTCCCGCCCGCGGCGCGAGCGCAACCTGACCCGGCTCTTCTTCCTGGACCCGACCGCGCGCGCCCTCTTCCCGCAGGAGGACCTCGCCGGCCACGCCCGCACCCATGTCGCCACCCTGCGCGCGGTGGCCGCGGCCCGCCCCGACGACCCGGAACCGGCCGCGCTGGTGGCCGAACTACGGGCGTCCAGCGAGGAGTTCGCCCGCCTCTGGGACGCGCACGAGGTGTCCCAGCGCAACCGGGCGACGAAACGCTTCGTCCACCCCCTGGTCGGCCTCCTGGAACTGGACTGCGAGGTCATGGTCAGCCACGAACACCATCACCTCCTGGTCGTCCACACCGCCCGCCCGGGCACGGAGGCCTACGAGCGCCTGCAACTGCTGCGCGTGGTGGGCCTTCAGGACATGTCGCCCAGCGTTCCGTAGGTGACTCATGGGTAGTTGAGGCCGGAAATCACCCTTGCCGACCCCCGCCCCACGCGTATCAATGGAAACGGCGGTTCCGACGGACCGTCAGATTCGGCTCTCAAGCAGTGTGTCCGTACCCACCCTGCCGAGCAGTTCCACCACCCCCACAGGCAAGGCAGACGGAATTCCCCCACCCCCGAAAGGGAGCGAATCCCCATGAGACGCATACGAATCGGAGCTGGTGCGACGCTGGTCGCCGGGGCCCTCGCGGTCACCGGACTGGCCTTCGCGCCCGCCGCCTACGCCGTCGCCCCCGGCACGGCCACGATCACCGCCGACTGCGGCAGCTTCGGCGGTGGCGAGGCCACCCTCACGGCGACGCAGAACGGCACCGCCGCCACCCTCACCGTCAACTCCTCCGCGATCACCGCGCCGATCGCGCTCGGGGAGGACTCGATCTCCTCGACGCTCACCCTCGTGAAGGCGAGCGGCGGGACCGTCGCCTTCAGCGGCACGGAGAACCCGGCGATGGCCGCCGGCGACCCCGTCCAGGTCGGCCCGCTCAGCGGCACCGTCGCCTCCGGGGACAGCCTGGAGGCCTTCGGCGGCTCTCTGCAGATGACCGTCTTCGGCATCACCATCACCTGCACGGCGACCGGGCCGCAGTCGCCGGGCCCGTTCGTGTTCGACTGACGATCAGCAGGGGGCGCGGTCCCGGCGTCCGGCGCTCACAGCGCGTCGGGGCCGCGCTCGCCCGTCCGGACCCGTACGACCGTGTCGACCGGCAGCGCCCAGACCTTGCCGTCGCCGATCTTGCCGGTCTGGGCGGCCTTCACGATGGCGTCGATGACGTCGTCGGCCGCCGCGTCGTCGACGACGACCTCGATCCGGACCTTCGGTACCAGGTCGACCTGGTACTCCGCGCCCCGGTACACCTCGGTGTGGCCGCGCTGCCGGCCGTAGCCGCTCGCCTCGGTCACGGTCAGACCGTGCACGCCGATTTCCTGGAGGGCGGTCTTGACCTCGTCGAGCCGGTAGGGCTTGACGATCGCGGTGATCAGCTTCATGCCTGCTTCTTGACCTTCTGCGCGGCGGGGACGGACGTGGAGAGGTACGAGGTGACCGGGGCACCGTGCCCCAGGACCCCGTGATCGTAGGCGCTCTCGGCGTGCACCGTAAGATCCAGGCCCTTGTGCTCCTGCTCCTCGCTCGCCCGGAAGCCCATCGCCTTGTCGATGACCTTGCCGATGCCGTAGGTGACGAGGAAGGCGTACGCCGCCACGACCACGATCGCCACCGCCTGCTTGCCGAGCTGCGCGAGTCCGCCGCCGTGGAGCAGCCCCTCGGCGCCGCCCGTCATGGTGGCCGTCGCGAAGACGCCGATCAGGAGGGTGCCGATGACGCCGCCGACCAGGTGGACGCCGACGACGTCCAGCGAGTCGTCGTAGTCGAACCGGAACTTCCAGGCCACGGCGTACGAGCAGACGACACCGGCGGCGAGGCCGATGACGAGCGCGCCCAGCAGCGACACCGAGCCGCAGGACGGCGTGATGGCGACGAGACCGGCGACCGCGCCGGAGGCGGCGCCCAGCGTCGTCGGGTGGCCGTCGCGCTTGTGCTCGACGAAGAGCCAGCCGAGCAGACCGGTGCAGCCGGCGGCGAGGGTGTTGAGGAAGACGGCGGCCGCGAGCCCGTTGGCGCCGAGCGCGGAACCCGCGTTGAAGCCGAACCAGCCGAACCACAGCAGTCCCGCTCCGAGCACGACCATCGGCAGATTGTGCGGCCGCATCGCGTCCTTCTTGAACCCGAGCCGCGGCCCGAGGACCAGGCAGAGCGCCAGTCCGGAGGCGCCGGAGGTGATCTCGACCGGGAGTCCGCCGGCGAAGTCGAGGGCGCCGAGGTGCTCGAGGATCCAGCCGCCGGGGCCCCAGGTCCAGTGGGCGACCGGAACGTATACGAGCAGCGCCCACACCGGCACGAACACGACCCATGCCCCGAACTTCGCCCGGTCCGCTACCGCGCCGCTGACCAGCGCGGCGGTGATGATCGCGAAGGTCAGCTGGAAGGTGGCGAACAGCAGGGTCGGGATGGTGCCCTGGACGCTGTCCGGACCGAGACCGGCCATCCCGGCGTGCTCCAGCCCGCCGATCAGCCCGCCGGCCGCGTCGTCCCCGAAGGCGAGCGAGTACCCGCAGGCCAGCCACACGACGGTGACGAGCGCGATGGACACGAAGCTCATCAACAGCATGTTGAGGACGCTCTTCGTGCGGACCATGCCGCCGTAGAACAGGGCCAGGCCCGGGGTCATCAGCAGGACGAGGGCGGTGGCGGCGAGCAGCCAGGCGGTGTCGCCGGTGTCGACGCTTGCGGCGGCGAGGGTCACGGTCGTCTCCAACGGTGCGAGGGCTCGTCAGAGATTCACCGGTTCGCGTTTCCGGCCGCGTACGGGTGTGTTTCGGCGACGTTTCGTTGCGTGGGGGTTTCCGGAAGCTCACCGGGCGGGCCGCGGTCGGGCGCGTGTGCGGCAGGGCTCTGTGGATCAGGGAGAATGGGCGCCATGAGCGTTCGCAGTAAGTCATCCGAGCCGTCCGAGGCGCCCCATCGCGCCGGCTTCGCCTGCTTCGTGGGCCGCCCCAACGCGGGCAAGTCCACGCTGACGAATGCTCTGGTCGGCCAGAAGGTGGCGATCACCGCGAACCAGCCGCAGACGACGCGGCACACCGTGCGCGGGATCGTGCACCGGGACGACGCCCAGCTGATCCTGGTCGACACCCCCGGCCTGCACAAGCCGCGCACGCTGCTCGGCGAGCGGCTCAACGACGTCGTCCGGACGACCTGGGCGGAGGTCGACGTGATCGGCTTCTGTCTGCCGGCGAACGAGAAGCTCGGCCCCGGTGACCGCTTCATCGCGAAGGAACTCGCGTCGATCAAGAAGACGCCGAAGATCGCGATCGTCACCAAGACCGACCTCGTGGACAGCAAGACCCTCGCCGAACAGCTCATCGCGATCGACCAGCTCGGCAAGGAACTCGGCTTCGAGTGGGCCGAGATCGTCCCCGTCTCGGCCGTCGGCGACAAGCAGGTGGGCCTGCTCGCCGACCTGATCGTCCCGCTGCTCCCGGAGGGCCCGGCGCTCTACCCCGAGGGCGACCTCACGGACGAGCCCGAGCAGGTCATGATCGCCGAGCTGATCCGCGAGGCGGCCCTGGAGGGCGTCCGCGACGAGCTTCCGCACTCCATCGCGGTCGTGGTGGAGGAGATGCTCCCCCGCGAGGACCGCCCCGCCGACAAGCCCCTCCTCGACATCCACGCCTTCGTCTACATCGAGCGCCCGAGCCAGAAGGGCATCATCATCGGCCCCAAGGGCAAGCGCCTGAAGGACGTCGGCATCAAGTCCCGGAAGCAGATCGAGGCGCTGCTGGGGACGCCGGTCTTCCTGGACCTGCATGTGAAGGTGGCGAAGGACTGGCAGCGGGATCCCCGGCAGCTGCGGAAGCTGGGGTTCTGAGGTCTGCGAGCCCTGGATCGGCCTGAACCGCCGGCCGCGAACCTCCTCCACATCCTCGTGAAACCTGGCTGCTGAAAAGCCTTACGGCGTTGTCAGTCCCCCGGCGTACCCTGGAAATCGCCAGGCCGCCCATGTGGCGGGCGAGTCGTATCGAGGAGGACGAGCAAGGCCTACGAGCCGGCCCATGACTCAGACACCCACAGCTCACACACCCGCGCAGGGACAGGCGAGAGCACAGTTCACCGTCCCCGCCCAGCACCCCATGGTGACCGTGCTGGGGTCCGGCGACTCCCTGCTGCGCGTGGTCGAGAAGGCCTTCCCGGCAGCCGACATCCATGTCCGGGGCAACGAGATCAGCGCGGTCGGCGACGCCGCTGAAGTCGCCCTCATCCAGCGCCTGTTCGACGAGATGATGCTGGTGCTCCGCACCGGACAGCCGATGACGGAGGACGCAGTGGAACGCTCGATCGCCATGCTCAGAGCCAGCGAGAACGGAGAGGGCCCGGAGGAGACCCCGGCCGAGGTCCTCACCCAGAACATCCTCTCCTCGCGCGGCCGCACGATCCGCCCCAAGACCCTCAACCAGAAGCGGTACGTCGACGCGATCGACAAGCACACGATCGTCTTCGGCATCGGTCCCGCCGGTACGGGCAAGACCTACCTCGCCATGGCCAAGGCGGTGCAGGCCCTGCAGTCCAAGCAGGTCAACCGCATCATCCTGACCCGGCCGGCGGTGGAGGCGGGCGAGCGGCTCGGGTTCCTCCCGGGCACGCTCTACGAGAAGATCGACCCGTACCTGCGCCCGCTGTACGACGCGCTGCACGACATGCTCGACCCCGACTCGATCCCCCGGCTGATGGCCGCCGGGACCATCGAGGTCGCGCCGCTCGCCTATATGCGCGGCCGCACGCTCAACGACGCCTTCATCATCCTGGACGAGGCCCAGAACACCAGCCCCGAGCAGATGAAGATGTTCCTCACCCGTCTCGGCTTCGACTCGAAGATAGTCATCACCGGTGACGTCACCCAGGTCGACCTCCCGGACGGCACCAAGTCCGGACTGCGGCAGGTGCAGGACATCCTGGACGGCGTCGAGGACGTCCACTTCTCCAGGCTGTCCTCGCAGGATGTCGTCCGGCACAAGCTGGTCGGCCGTATCGTCGACGCGTACGAGAAGTTCGACAACAAGCACGGCACCCAGAACGGCACGCACAAGGGGCAGAGCCGGGGCAAGTCCGGGCACAAGGGGAAGTAGAGACCGAGCAGCACCATGTCGATCGACGTCAACAACGAGTCCGGAACCGAGGTCGACGAGCAGGCGATCCTCGACATCGCCCGCTACGCGCTCGCGCGGATGCGCATCCACCCGCTCTCCGAGCTCTCGGTGATCGTCGTGGACGCCGACGCCATGGAGCAGCTCCACATCCAGTGGATGGACCTGCCCGGTCCGACGGATGTCATGTCCTTCCCGATGGACGAACTGCGGCCGCCGTCGAAGGACGACGACGAGCCGCCCCAGGGCCTCCTCGGCGACATCGTGCTGTGCCCCGAGGTCGCCGCCAAGCAGGGCGCCGAGGCGCCCACGCAGCACTCCATGGACGAGGAGCTCCAGCTGCTCACCGTCCATGGCGTGCTGCATCTGCTCGGGTACGACCACGAGGAGCCGGACGAGAAGGCCGAGATGTTCGGTCTCCAGGCCGCCATCGTGGACGGCTGGCGTTCGGAGAAGGGCATGACGGGCCCGTCGCCGGCCCCGACCGTGTCATGAGCCTTCCCCTCGTCTCCGGTGCCATCGCCCTGGTGGTCGTGGCCTGGCTCGCCGCCTGCGCCGAGGCCGGTCTGGCGCGCGTCTCCAGCTTCCGCGCCGAGGAGGCCGTACGCGGCGGGCGGCGCGGCAGCGAGAAGCTCGCGCTGGTCGCCGCGGACCCGACGCGCTATCTGAACGTGGCGCTGCTGGTGCGCGTGGCCTGCGAGATGGCCGCCGCCGCGCTCGTCACGTACGCCTGTCTGCAGGAGTTCGACAGCACCACCGAGGCACTGCTGGTCGCGATAGCGGTCATGGTGCTGGTGTCGTACGTCGCCGTCGGGGTCTCCCCGCGCACCATCGGCCGCCAGCACCCGCTGAACACGGCGACGGCGGCGGCGTACGTCCTGCTGCCGCTCGCCCGGATCATGGGCCCGATCCCGTATCTGCTGATCCTCATCGGCAACGCGCTCACCCCCGGCAAGGGCTTCCGCCGGGGACCGTTCGCCTCCGAGGCGGAGCTGCGGGCGCTGGTCGACCTCGCCGAGAAGGAGTCGCTGATCGAGGACGAGGAGCGCCGGATGGTGCACTCGGTCTTCGAGCTGGGCGACACCCTGGTACGGGAGGTCATGGTCCCGCGCACCGACCTCGTCGTCATCGAGCGGTACAAGACCATCCGCCAGGCGCTCACCCTCGCCCTGCGCTCCGGTTTCTCACGGATCCCGGTGGTCGGGGAGAGCGAGGACGACGTGGTGGGGATGGTGTACCTGAAGGACCTGACCCGCAAGACGCACATCTCGCGGGATGCGGAGAGCGAGCTGGTGTCGACGGCGATGCGGCCCGCGTTCTTCGTGCCCGACACCAAGAACGCCGGTGACCTGCTGCGCGAGATGCAGAAGGAGCGCAACCACGTCGCCGTCGTCATCGACGAGTACGGCGGCACCGCCGGCATCGTCACCATCGAGGACATCCTCGAGGAGATCGTCGGCGAGATCACCGACGAGTACGACCGTGAACTGCCGCCGGTGGAGGAGCTGGGCGAGGACCGCTACCGCGTCACCGCCCGCCTCGACATCACCGACCTGGGCGAGCTGTACGGCCTCGACGAGTACGACGACGAGGACGTGGAGACGGTCGGCGGGCTGCTGGCGAAGGCGCTGGGCCGGGTCCCGATCGCCGGGGCGTCGTCGGTGGTCGAGCTGCCCGACGCCCGTGAGCTGCGACTGACCGCGGAGGCGGCGGCCGGCCGGCGGAACAAGATCGTGACGGTGCTGGTGGAGCCGGTGGCCTCGGTGCCGGCGGCGGAGGAGGAGCGGGAGGCGAAGGCGGAGTGAGCCCCGAGGAGCTGCGCGGTCTCTGTCTGTCGTTCAACGCCGCCGTGGAGGACTTCCCCTTCAACCCGGACATCTCCGTCTTCAAGGTCCTGGGCAAGATGTTCGCCCTGAGCTGGATGGACGCCCGCCCGCTCACCGTCAACCTCAAGTGCGACCCGGAGGACGCGGTCCGGCTGCGCGACGAGCATCCCGGCCTGATCATCCCCGGCTATCACATGAACAAGCGGCACTGGAACACGGTGACGGTCGACGGCGAGCTCCCGGACCGGCTGGTCCGGGAGCTCGTCGAGGACTCGTACGACCTGGTCGTGGCGGGTCTGCCGAGGGCGGACCGGCTCCGTCTCGACCGCCCCTGAGCCGCCCGTCACACCGAGCGGGCCGTCCGCCTGGTCCGCAGGCCGATCGCGACCAGCACCGCCGCGGCGAGCACGATCCCCGCGTCGAGCGCCAGGACCGTGCGGGTGCCGGACAGCAGGTCGCCGGAGGTCGTCGCGAGGACGCCGAGCAGCGGGATGCCGACGGTGAGGCCGACCTGCTGGGTGGAGGTGACCAGGCCGGTGGCCAGGCCCTGCTCCTCGTCGGGGACGCCCGAGGTGACCGTCAGGCCGTAGGAGATGATCGCGCCCAGGTGGAACATGCTGGCCAGCGAGACGGCGGCCGTGGCGAGCCAGACGGACCAGGTGTGGGCGTTCAGGAAGACCAGGCCGGCGACGAAGGCGCCCTGCCCCGCGAGCGAGACGACCAGTGTGCGGCGGGCGCCGAGACGGCTGACGAACCTCGGGACGAGGGTGCCCGCGAGCACCGACATGACGCCCTGGACCCCGAAGACCAGGCCGGTCTGCCACGCCGACAGACGCAGGATCTCCTGGAGGTACAGGGTGAGGACGAAGATCACCGTCGACATCATCGAGAAGGTGACCAGGCCACCCAGATTGCCCCAGGCCACCGTGCGGCGCCGCAGCATGGGCAGGGAGACCAGGGGTGCCGCGGTGCGGGACTCGATGACCGCGAAGGCCGCGAGGAGCGCGAGGCCGGCGATCAGGGTCGTGACGACGTCGATGCGGGCGAAGCCGTGGTCGGCGGCCGTCGTCAGGGCGTAGATCAGGGACAGCAGACCGCCGGTGACGGTCACGGCCCCCGGGACGTCCAGCTGTGGGCGGTCCGGGGTGCGGGACTCCGGCAGCAGGCCGGGGGCGAGCGGCAGCACGACGAGGGCGAAGACCGCGAGCAGACCCATGGTGGAGCGCCAGCCGAACGCGTCGGTCAGGACGCCGCCCGCGACCATGCCGATGGTGAAGCCGAGCGACATCAGCGTGCCGGAGATCCCCAGGGCGCGGTCCCGGGCGGGGCCCTCGGCGAAGGTCGTGGTCAGCAGGGACATGCCGGTCGGGACGATGACCGCGGCGCCGAGACCCTGCAGGGCGCGGCCCGCGAGGAACGACGCCGGGTCCCATGCGAACGTCGCGAGCACCGAGGCGGCGGCGAACAGGGCGAGGCCGGTGAGGAACAGCTTGCGGCGGCCGTAGAGGTCGCCGATGCGGCCGAAGAGCAGGAGGAAGCCGCCGGACGGCAGCGCGAACGCCGTGACCGCCCACTGCAGTGCCGACTGGCTCATGCCGAGGTCGGCGCCGAGGACGGGCAGGGCGACGTTCAGGACGGAGAAGTCCAGCGCGACCATGAACTGGGCGGCGCACAGGACGAACAGGACGAGTTTGTCGCGCGTCGACATCCTCGGGGTGTCGAGCGGTGGGGCTGGGGTCGGTGTCGTGGTGGGACTGGTGGTGTCGATCGCCATGGGTAACAGCCTGCTGGCGTCGGAATAGCCGTGGGGAGCGGCAAGTTGTGCTGGTGGTGGCACCACCAGCCAACAGAACGAGGGGGATCCGTACGTGTCCGTGGACACGCTGAAGAGTCATCGGCGGCGCGAGCTGCGCGAGTTCCTGATGAGCAGGCGGGCCCGGGTGACCCCGGCCGACGCGGGACTGCCGGACGGTGGCGCGCGGCGCCGTACGCCCGGGTTGCGGCGCGAGGAGGTCGCCGTGCTCGCCGGGGTGGGTGCCTCCTGGTACCAGTGGCTGGAGCAGGGGCGGGACATCTCCGTGTCGCCGCAGGTGCTGGACTCGGTGGGCAGGGTGCTGCGGCTGAGCAACGCCGAGCGCCGGCATCTGTATCTGCTGGCCGGGCTGAATCCGCCGGAGCGCGAAGTGGCGCCGGAGAAGCGGGACATGTGCGACGGGCTGCGGCGGCTGATCGACGCGTGGATGCCCTATCCGGCGCACATCATGGACCGGTACTACAACGGCGTGCTCTACAACGACGCCGCCGCGAGCGTGCTCGGTATGCGGCCCGGCGAGCGGTGGAACTGCCTGATCGATTTCTTCACGGACCCGATGTACCGGTCGCGTTCGCGGAGTTGGGAGCAGAACGCCCGTACGGTCGTGGCGCAGTTCCGTGCCCTGTGCTCGGCCTCTCCCGACGACGAGGGCTTCCAGTCCGTGCTGGCCGAGGCGAGGGCGTCCAGTCCGGAGTTCACGGCGCTGTGGGAGCGGCGGGACATCGAGGACGCCGGGCAGATCCGCAAGGAGCTGGACCATCCGCTCGTCGGGCTGCTGTGCCTGGAGTCGAGCGTGATGCAGATGCCGGTGCGGCCCGACCTGTCGATCGTCCTGCACACGCCGCTGGACGAGGCGAACACGGCGGCGAAGCTGGAGTGGCTGGCCTCGCCGGAGGGGCGGCGCGGGGCGATGTACCCCGTGGCGGGGTAGGACGGGTGGCTCTACGTATGCTCAGCGCATGACCGACAACAGCGCGCTCGACCCCGAGGACCGCAAGATCGTCACCCTGGCCCGTTCCGCGCGGGCCCGCAACGGTGTGGCCGAGGGGGCGGCCGTGCGGGACGACACCGGCCGTACCTATGTCGCCGGGACCGTCGAACTGGACTCCCTCAAGCTGAGCGCGCTGCGGACCGCTGTGGCGATGGCGGTGGCTTCCGGGGCCGCGGCGTTGGAGGCGGCGGCTGTGGTGACGGAGGCGGAGGCCGTTCCGGCGGAGGATCGGGCGGCTGTGCGGGATCTTGGGGGGCCGGGGACGCCGGTGTTGGTGGCGGGGCTGGACGGGGTGGTCCGGGCCACGGTGACGGCAGGCTGACCTCCGGGCCCTTTCCTCGCCCCCGCCGCCCCTACCCGTCCCATCCTCCTGGGGCTCCGCCCCAGACCTCGCTCCTCAAACGCCGGAGGGGCTGAATGTGCCCTGCCGGTGGCTACACGGGCCCGGGCATTCTCAGCCCGTCCGGCGTTTTGAGGACGAGGCCCGAAGGGCCGACAGTGGGGGTCTGAGGGGCGGAGCCCCCAGGGATGGGACGAGTAGGGGCGGCGGGGGCGAGGTTCGAAGGGCGGGGGACTCTGGGGGGTGTCAGGCTGAGGGCAGAGGATCTGCGAAGGGAATCGGCATGATCACCACCGACCTCACCCCCGGCTCCCCCTGCTGGCTGGACCTCGGCACCCCCGACGTCACAACCGCCGCGTCCTTCTACGGCACGGTGCTCGGCTGGGAGTACGAGTCCATGGGCGGTTCGGAGGACTTCGAAGGCGGGATGTTCAAGAAGGACGGCAAGACCGTCGCCGGCCTCGGCAAGCTCACCGAGGCCGGCGCCCGCTCGGCCTGGATGATCTACTACACCGTCGACGACGCGGACGCGACGGCACAGGCGGTGGAGCGAGCGGGCGGCACCGTACGGGTAGCGCCGATGGATCTCGAGGACTGGGGCCGGATGGCCCAGTTCAACGATCCGTTGGGCGGCCAGTTCGCGGTCTGGCAACCGGGCACCAACTCCGGCTTCGAGCTGGCGGACGAGACGGGTTCGCTGTCGTGGACCGAGCTGTACACGAGCGACGCCGCGGCGGCGAAGGAGTTCTACGGCCAGATCTTCGGCTGGCAGTACAGCGAGATGGAACTGCCGGGCGGCGGAGGCACGTACACCCTCATCACCCCGGCCGGAAAGCCCGAGGACCGGATGCAGGGCGGCCTGATGGAACTGCCCGCGGAGAACCTCGCGCTGGCGGACGGGAAGCCGTACTGGCACCCGGTGTTCAACGTCGACGACTGCGACGCGGCGGTGGCGAGGGTCACCGGGAACGGCGGCGGTGTGCAGATGGGACCGGACGACGCGGAGGGCGTCGGCCGGCTGGCGGTCTGCCTGGACCCGGCGAACGCGGACTTCGTGGTGCTGAAGCCGGCCCCACCGACCTGACCAGGGCCTCCCGCCTGCCCCCTGCTCTCACGCCGACCGACGGAACCCGATCGTCGGCACCGCCCGCCGCAGCGGCCACGGTCTCCCCTCCTCCTCCGGCACCAGGTCCGCCAGGAACGCGTACCGGCGCAGCGCCTCGGGGTCCTGCCGGTCGAGGGACTGGACCTTGCGCCACCAGGCGCCGATCTCGGCCCAGCCGGGGGCGGACAGGGAGCCGCCGAACTCCTGGACCGAGAGGGCTGCCGTGAGCCCGGCGAAGGCGAGGCGGTCGGCGAGCGGCCAGTCGGCGAGGGTGCCGGTGACGAAGCCGGCCACGAAGACGTCCCCGGCGCCCGTCGGGTCCAGGGCCTCCACGGCGATGGCGGGCACGACGGCCGTCTCCCCGGTCCGCCCGTCCACGGCGTACGCGCCCTCCGCGCCGAGGGTGACCACCGCGACCGGGACGTACGCGGTGAGGGCGTGGGCCGCCTCGCGCGGGCAGTCGGCGCCGGTGTACCGCATGGCCTCCTCGGCGTTCGGCAGGAACGCCTCGCAGTGCTCCAGGTCGGCCAGCCCGGCGAGGTTCCACGCCCCCGTGTCGTCCCAGCCGACGTCGGCGAAGATCCGGGTGCCCTTGCTCGCGGCCTGCGCGATCCAGGAGGCCCGCCGGCCCGGGACGAGGGAGGCCACGGCGGCGCGCGCGCGTGGCGGGCAGTCCGGCGCGGGCTCCTCCGGGGGCGGCTCGTGGCCGTGGGAGACCATCGTGCGCTCCCCCTCGTACGCCATCGACACCGTCACCGACGAGTGCCAGCCGGGGACGGTGCGCGAGGGCGAGAGGTCGATGCCCTCGCCGTGCTCCAGCGCGTCCCAGCAGTACTCGCCGTAGTGGTCGTCGCCGAAGGCCGCCGCGAGGGACGTCTTCAGGCCGAGCCGGGCCAGGGCGGTCGCCATGTTCGCCACCCCGCCGGGACTGGAGCCCATCCCGCGCGCCCAGGACTCGGTGCCACGCACCGGGGCCGAGTCGAGGCCGGTGAAGATGATGTCGAGGAAGACCGTGCCCGTGAGGTACACGTCCCAGGGCGGGTCGGCGGGTGTGCGCAGACCGGCGAGGGGGTCGACCTGGCTGCGGCGGTGCGGCCCCCCTGCTCTGGACGACGGACGCTGCGGCAGGGCTCCCTTGCCGGTCGGCGCGGTGGGCGTGGTCACGGTGCGCTCCCTGACGTGGTGCTGATCTGGCCAGTGTGCACCACGTCACCGACAACGCCACCGTGATCCAGCCCGCGCCCCGCGTGGACGGGATCACCCGCCCGGTCGGCGGGGCGCTACCAGCGCGGCACCGAAGGCGTCACCCACCCCGGTTCCGCGACCCGCATCGCGGCGGCGTCGTCGCGGTCCCGCAGTGAGCCGTCGTCCTCCAGCCACCGGCGGTGCAGCTCCGCCAGCCTCTCGTGGTCCAGTTCGACGCCGAGGCCGGGCGCGTCCGAGACGGTGACCTCGCCGTTCTCGAAGGTGAGGCGCTCGGTGAGGACGTCCTCGGACTGCCATGGGTAGTGGGAGTCGCAGGCGTGGTGGAGGTCCGGGACGGTGGACGCGACGTGGGTCATCGCGGCCAGGGAGATGCCCAGGTGGGTGTTGGAGTGCATGGACACGCCGACGCCGAAGGTGCGGCAGATCGCCGCCAGCTGCTGGGTGTTGCGCAGCCCGCCCCAGTAGTGGTGGTCGGAGAGCACGACCTGCACGGCGTCCTTGGTGAACGCCTCCTTGATCTCCGCGAACGTCGTCACGCACATGTTGGTCGCCAGCGGCACCCCGGCCCGCGCGGCGACCTCGGCCATCGCGGCCGTGCCGAGCGCCGGGTCCTCCAGGTACTCCAGGACGTCGCCGAGTTCCCGCGCCACCTTCAGCGAGGTCTCCACGGACCAGGCCCCGTTGGGGTCGAGCCGCAGGGGGTGCCCGGGAAAGGCCTCGGCGAGGGCCCGTACGGCCGCGATCTCCTCGTCCGGCGGGAAGACCCCGCCCTTGAGCTTGAAGGAGGTGAAGCCGTACCGCTCGGTGAACTTGCGGGCCTGCTCGACGACTCCGGCCGGGTCGACGGCGGCACCCCAGTCGTCCTTCTCGGCCGGGACGCCCGCCGGGTGCTCGGCCCACTTGTAGAAGAGGTACGCGCTGTACTCGACCGCGTCGCGCACCTTGCCGCCGAGCAGCGCGTGCACGGGCAGTCCGAGTGCCTTGCCGAGGGCGTCCAGGCAGGCGACCTCGAAGCCGGAGACGACGGACAGCCGCAGCTTGTCGGCGGTCTGGACGCCGCGCAGCCCGCCGACGTCGACCTGCCCCTGGACCCGGGACCGGTCGACGGCGACCTCGTCGGCGACGGCGAACAGGCCGTTGAGATCGCCTGCTTGGCGCCCGACGAGCTTGTCCGCGAACGGCCGGGCGAGCTCCAGGTACTTGGTGTCGCCGTACGTCTCGCCGACGCCCGTGACCCCGTCGGCGGTCACGACCTCCACGATCAGCCGGGGTGTGTACGGCTGGTGGACGCCCTGGGTGTTCAGCAGGGGCGGGTCGGCGACCAGGATGGGCGTGAGGCGGACCTCGGTGATCGTGAGGTTCACAGAGCGGCTCCTACGAGGTCGAGGCCGGTGGCGAGGAGGGCGCGCAGGTCGGCGAGGTCGGCGGCCGAGGGGTCGGTGAGCGGGGCGCGTACGGGGCCGACGGGGCGGCCGCGCAGCCGGGCGGCCGCCTTGACCAGGGACACCGCGTAGCCGGGTACCCGGTCGCGGATCTCGACGAGCGGGACGTAGAAGTCGCGCAGCAGCTTGTCGACCGTGCCCTGGTCGCCGCCGTGGAGGGCGGTGAAGAAGGCGTTCGCGATCTCGGGGGCGAAGGCGTGGACGGCGGAGGAGTAGGCGGGGACGCCGACGGTGGCGTAGGCGCGGGCCTGGATCTCGGCGGTGGAGGCGCCGTTGAAGAAGAGGAAGTCCTCGGGGGCGGCGAGGGTGAGGCGCTGGAGGCGGTCGAGGTCGCTGTGGCCGTCCTTGAGCCCGATGACGTTCGGGATGCGGGCGATGCGCTTCAGCGAGTCGGCGGTGTAGGCGACCTGGCCGCGCTGGTAGGCGATGAGCGGCAGCCGGGTCCGGGCGGCGAGCTGCTCCAGCTGGGCGACGAGGCCGTCCTGCGGGGCGGCGACGAGATAGTGCGGCAGGACGAGGAGGGCGTCGGCGCCGGCCTCCTCGGCGATCCGGGCGAACCGCGCGGCCTGCGCCCAGCCGTAGCCGACCCCGGCGACGACGGGTACGCGCCCGTCCGACGCGTCCACGGCGAGGGAGACGACCTGGCGGTACTCGTCCTCGTCCAGCGAGAAGAACTCGCCGGTGCCGCAGGCGGGGAAGAGCGCGCCGGGGGCGGTGGCGAGCTGGGCGGCGACGTGGGCGCGGAAGCCGTCCGGGTCCAGCGTGCCGTCGTCGTGGAAGCTCGTGAGCGGGAACGACAGCACGCCCTGTGCCATGCCGTCCCGCAGGCGCCGGATCGTGACCGTATGCACGCCGGTATCCGTATCGAGGCTCACCCTCGCCATCTTCCCCATCTCCATTTGTAGATGTCATCCACGTATGAGAATCGAGATTAGATAGACGAACCACGAGCGTCAATGGCGCGGTCCGTGCGAGGCGCGACGATTACCATCGCCCCATGTCAGAGACAGGCGGCGTCCGCGAAGTGAAGTCGGCGGCGCGCACCGTGGAGTTGCTGGAACTGCTCGCCGCGCGCGGCGACCGCCCCGCCCGCCTCCAGGAGCTGGCCGAGGCGCTGGACGTGCCGCGCAGCTCCATGTACGCCCTGCTCCAGACCCTGATCTCGCGCGGCTGGGTCCGCACGGACGTCACCGGTTCCCTCTACGGCATCGGCATCCACGCCCTGCTCACCGGCACCAGCTACCTCGACTCCGACCCGCGCGTCCGGGTCGTACGCCCGTATCTCGACGAGGCGTCGGAGGCGCTGGGCGAGACGATCCACATGGCGCGGCTGGACGGCCGGGACGTGGCGTATCTGGCGACGCGCGAGTCGCACGAATACCTGCGCACGATCAGCCGGGTGGGCCGGCGTCTGCCCGCGCACGCGGGCGCCCTGGGCAAGGCCCTGCTCGCCGAACGCCCCGACACCCACCTCCCCGACGGCCCGTACGAGCCCCTGACCCCCCACACCCGCACCACCCGCGAGGCCCTCGCCGCCGACCTCGACGAAGTACGGGCGCGCGGCTACTCGATCGACCGCGAGGAGGGCGTCCCCGGCATCGTCGGCTTCGGTTTCGCGCTGCGCTACGAGACCCCGGCCCAGGACGCGATCAGCTGCTCGGTGCCGGTGGCACGGCTGTCGGCGGGCCACGAGGAGCGGATCGTGGCGGTGATGCGGGAGATCAGGGCGAAGATCGAGGCGACGGTCCCCGGCGGGAGCGGGGCCGTGCACTGGCGCAGGTGAGGGCCTCTTTTCGGCACGGACGAGGGTGCCCTCGCGGTACAGATGAGGGCGGCTTCTACCCGCGATCCCCCACCCCAAACAGGAAGTGCCCCAGATCACACCCCCCGCGCTTCTTCACCCCTCCCCCCGCTTGATACAAATTGCCCGCGCGTTCCTGTCCGTCGACGGCCTGCGCCCCTCCCCCTCTTGAGCCGCTCCTTTCGCATGCCCTGGGAACGCCCGTGTTCGCCCCTCGCACCACTCCCCGGCCCCTCGTCGCCCTTTTCACGGCCGGGTACCTCGCTCCGTATCTGCTGCCTACGGTCGTCGGCAGACTCGACTCCGGACTTCCGCTCACCCCCACCCAGGCGGGTGCCGTCGGCAGTGCGCTGCTGCTGAGTTCGGCGTCGGCGGGCTTCCTGCTGGCCTCCCGGGTGGACCGGGTCGGGGCACAGCGGCTGGCCCGGATCGGCCTCACCCTGGCCCTGCTCGGCTACGGCGGCGCGGCGCTCGCCCACGCCCTGCCGGCCGTCGTGCTGGGCGTCCTGGTCGGCGGCTTCGGCTCGGGTACGGCGACCGCGGTGGCCGCCACCGGCATAGCCGCCCTGCGGGATCCGCACCGGGCCACCACGCTCGGTCTCCTGTGCGTCTCCGCGCTCGCGGGCGCCGTCTATCTGACGGTGCCGCACCTCGGCGCGGGCCATGGTCAACCGCTGGCCGCCATCGCCCTCACCGCGCTCGCCGTATGGCCGCTGACGGCCCGTCTGACGTCGAGCGGAGCCTCACAACCCCAGGCCCGGGCGGCCACCACCCGCCTCCCCCACCTCCGCCACGGCCTCGCCCTCGCCGCCTGCATGCTGTGCTGGTCCCTCGCCCAGAACTCCCTGTGGGGCGTCAGCGGCCGGATCGGCCTGACCCAGGCACAGCTGACGGAGGCGACGGTCGGCGCGGTGTTCGCCGTGGGCCTCGGCGCAGGCCTGCTGGGCGTGACCGGGGCGGGGGCGCTCGGCCCGCGCCTCGGCCGCGCGCTCCCCATCGGCGCCGGTACCGCCCTCATCGCCGTGTGCATCGCGCTCAGCGCGTCCGCGACCGACCTGACGAGCTTCGCGACCGGCGAGATCGCCTGGAACACGCTCTACCCGATCGTCCTGTCGTACGTCATCGGCCTCGCCGCCTCCCTGGACCCACGCGGCCGCTGGGCGGTCCTCGTGGGCTCGGCGTCCTCCCTGGGCACCGCGGCCGGCCCCCTGACCGGCAGCGTCCTGTCCGCCCAGGCCGGCTTCCCCACCATGGGCACGGTCCTCGCGACCGGCCTGCTGATCGTCGCCGTGCCCATGACCGCCGTGGCACTGGCCCGACGCCCGCAGGAGACGGTCGAGGTGGCCGAGGGCACGGAGATCATGGAGATCGTCGAGATCCCCCTGGACACCAACGAAGCCACCCCGGCGGCCCCGGACCGCCTGACCGCGGCGACCTGAACCGGCGTCGGCCCGGCTACCCGAACTCGTATGCCTCCACCTCGGCCAGATACCGCCCCCGCAGCTCCTCGTCGTCCTCCAGGAAGGAGGCGAGGAACGAGTTGCGGGCGAGTTCCCGCAGCCGATCCTCGGACAGGTCCAGGGTCTGGTGGACGGCGTCGAAGTTGTCGCCCGCGTAGCCCCCGAAGTAGGCCGGGTCGTCGGAGTTGACCGTGCACATCAGGCCGGCGTCGAGCATGGCGGGCAGGGGGTGGTCGGCGAGGACGTCGACGGTCCGCAGCCGCACGTTGGAGAGCGGGCACAGCGTCAGCGGCACCCGGTCCCGGACCAGCCGCTCCACCAGCGCCGGGTCCTCCATGCACCGCAGCCCGTGGTCGATCCGCTCGACGCCGAGGATGTCGAGGGCCTCGGTGATGTACGCCGGCGGTCCCTCCTCGCCCGCGTGCGCGACGCGGCGCAGACCGAGCGCGGCGGCGGCCTCGTAGACCTCGCGGAACTTCACCGGCGGATGGCCGACCTCGGCGGAGTCGAGGCCGATGCCCACGATCCGGTCGAGATACGGCTCGGCGGCCCGCAGCGTCGCCATGGCCGACTCGGCGGAGTCGTCGCGCAGGAAGCACAGGATGAGCCGGGTAGAGACCCCGTGGTTCGCCTCGCTGCTCCCCAGCGCCCGCCACAGCCCCTCGACAACCGTGCCCAGCTCCAGGCCCCGCTTGGTGTGCGCCTGCGGGTCGAAGAAGATCTCCGCGTGCCGCACGCCCTGCGCGGCCGCCCGGGCGAGGTAGGCGTTCGCGAGGTCCTCGAAGTCCCGCTCGGTGCGTAGGACCGCCATGAGCTCGTAGTACAGGTCCAGAAAGGACTGGAGGTCCTCGAACTGGTACGCCTTGCGGAGCTCGTCGGTGTCGACGTACGGCAGCTCGACGCCATTGCGCGCGGCGAGTTCGAAGGCGAGCTCGGGTTCGAGGGTGCCTTCGATATGGAGGTGCAGTTCTGCTTTCGGGAGAGGCATCAAAGCATCGTACGGGGGTATTACCGACGTTTCGGCAGCGGCACCCGCAGGAGGTCGTACGCCACCGTCAGCTCCCCGTCGAAACCGGCGTCCCGCGCCTGCCGCTCGAACTCGTCCGGCTCGCTGTAGCGCTGGCTGAAGTGGGTGAGCACGAGATGCCGTACGCCGCACTCCAGCGCGACGCGGGCGGCCTGACCGGCGGTCAGATGGCCGTGCTCGACGGCGAGTTCGACGTCGTCGTCCAGGAAGGTGGACTCGATGACGAGCATGTCGCAGCCGTCGGCGAGGGCGTACACCCCGTCGCACAGCCGGGTGTCCATGACGAACGCGAAACGCTGCCCGCGGCGCACCTCGCTCACGTCCGCGAGGGAGACCCCGCCGAACACGCCGTCCCGCTGGAGCCGCCCCACGTCCGGCCCCTTGATGCCGTGCGCGGCGAGGCGTTCGGGCAGCATGCGGCGGCCGTCGGGCTCGACGAGGCGGTAGCCGTAGGACTCGACGGGGTGCGACAGCCGGGCGGTCTGAAGCGTGTAGCCGCCGGTGTCGGCGATGACCCCGTCCTCGCTGACCGGGGCCTGCGCGAGGTCGACGGTCTCCCGGTAGGCGGTGGCGTACCGCAGCCGGTCGAAGAAGCGCTGGCCGGAGAGCGGGTAGTGGGCGGTGACGGGGTGCGGGACCTTGTCGAGGTTGATCCGCTGGATGACGCCGGCGAGGCCGAGCGAGTGGTCACCGTGGAAGTGGGTGACGCAGATCCGGTTCAGGTCGTGCGCCGCGACCCCGGCGCGCAGCATCTGCCGCTGCGTGCCCTCGCCGGGATCGAAGAGGATCCCTTCGCCGTCCCATCGCAGCAGGTAGCCGTTGTGGTTGCGGTGCCGGGTCGGGACCTGGCTGGCCGTGCCGAGGACGACCAGTTCACGTACGGACACGGCGAGTTATCCGGGGGGCCACTGCATGCCGCGGCCGCCGAGGACGTGGGCGTGCGTGTGGAAGACGGTCTGGCCTGCGCCTGAGCCGGTGTTGAAGACGATGCGGTAGCTCTCCAGCTTGTCCTCGTCCGCCACGGCCTGGGCTTCGCGCAGGACGTCGGCGGCGAGGGACGGGTCGGCGGCGGCGAGGGTGGCGGCGTCCCGGTAGTGCGCCTTGGGGATGACCAGGACGTGGGTGGGTGCCTGGGGGTTTATGTCCCGGAAGGCGACGGTCGTGTCCGTCTCCCGGACGATCGTCGCCGGGACGTGCCCTTCGACGATCTTGCAGAACAAGCAGTCGTCCTTCGATTCCCCTGCCATGCCTGTGCCTCCTCACGCCGGATGATCTCTTACGGGCATGCTATCGCCGGGGCCCCACCCTTCCCCGCCCTCGCCGCCCCTACCCGTCCCATCCCCGGTGGCTGCGCCCCCCAGACCCCCCTATCGGCCCTCCGGGCCTCGTCCTCAAACGCCGGACGGGCTGAGTGCCTCAGGGGCGCGGGGCTGTGTCGATATGCGGCTCCGCCGCGTGGGCGCGACCAGCCCCCACCGGCCCGCACCCGAAAGACGACCCGGGGTCGAAGGGGCGGAGCCCTGGGGATGGGACGGGTAGGGGCGGCGGGGGCGAAGAACTCACCGGTCCGGCAGCGGCGGTGCCGACTTGGCCGGCCGTTCCTCCAGCCCCGCCAACGCGAGCCGCACCGCCTCGTCCAACTGCGCGTCCCGCCCGGCCACCCAGTCCTGCGGACGCTGCACCACCTCCACGTCCGGATCCACCCCGTGGTTCTCCACGTCCCAGCCGTACCCCTCCAGCCAGATGGCGTACTTCGGCTGCGTGATCAGCGTGTCGTCGACCAGGCGATAGCGGCTGTCGATGCCGATGACACCACCCCACGTCCGCGTCCCCACCACCGGCCCGAGCCCCAACGCCTTGATCGCCGCGTTGACGATGTCCCCGTCGGACCCGGAGAACTCGTTCGCCACCGCGACCACGGGCCCGCGCGGAGCGTCCGCCGGATAGCTGTACGGCCGCATTCCGCGCGGCAGTTCCCAGCCCACGATCCGCCGTGCCAGCTTCTCCACGACCAGCTGCGAGGTATGCCCGCCGCCGTTCTCACGGACGTCCACGACAAGGCCCTCGCGGGCGACCTCGACCCGCAGGTCGCGGTGGATCTGGGCCCAGCCCGGAGCCTGCATGTCCGGCACGTGGAGGTAGCCGAGCCGACCGCCGGACTTCTCGTGGACGTAGGCCCGCCGGTCGGCCACCCAGGCGTGGTAGCGGAGCGGCTGCTCGTCGGCGATCGGCACGACGACCGCGTGCCGCGGCTCCCCGCCCCCGGCCGGTGAGACCGTCAGCTCCACCGCCTTGCCCGCCGTGCCGACGAGCAGCGGCCCGGGCCCGGTCACCGGGTCCACCGGCACCCCGGCCACCGCCAGGATCGCGTCCCCGGCCCGCACCGCGACCCCGGGCGCGGCGAGCGGTGCCCGGGCGTCGGGGTCGGAGGTCTCCGAGGGGAGGATCGTGTCGATGCGCCAACTGCCGTCCGGATGGCGGGAGATGTCGGCGCCGAGCAGTCCCTGCCGGGCCCCGCCGCCGTAGCCGCCGCGCCCGGCGACGTACGCGTGCGAGGTGCCCAGCTCGCCCTGCACCTCCCAGAGCAGGTCGATCAGATCATCGTGGGTGGCGACCCGGTCGAGCAGGGGGCGGTAGCGGTCCAGTACGCCCGTCCAGTCGACGCCGCTCATGTCCGGCCGCCAGAAGTGGTCGCGCATGATGCGGCCGGTCTCGTCGAACATCTGCCGCCACTCCGCCGACGGGTCGACCGTCTGCCGTACGCGCGTCAGGTCCACGGTGATGTTCGAGTCGCTGTCGTCGTCGCCGGAGGCCCGCCGGTCGCTGGGGACGACCTTGAGCCGGCTGTCGGTCCACAGCAGGACCCGCTTGCCGTCGCCGCTGACCTCGAAGTGGTCGGCGTCGTCGGCGAGATGCTCGACCCGCCGCTGGACGAGGTCGTAGCGCTCCATCTCGGTCTTGGGCTCGGGGTCGTCGGGCGTGGCCCGGGTGGTGCCGAGCGCGCCGCGCACGGGATGCCGCAGCCACAGCACGCCGTCCTTCGCGGCCCGCAGGTTGGTGTAGCGGGCCGCCTCGACAGGGAACGGCACGATCCGGTCGGCGAGCCCTTCGAGGTCGATGCGGGTGGTCGGGGTGCCCTCGCTGTCGGGGGTCTCCTCCTTGTCCGGCGCGTCGAAGGGCCGGCCGTGCCGCTGCGGACCGAAGGGGGACGGGGTGGTCGCGGCGAGGGTGATCAGGTGGGGGCGGGAGCCGACCACGAAGGCGAGGTCGAAGACGTGCTCGTCGTAGACGGGGTCGAAGGCCCGGGTGGAGAGGAAGACCAGGTGCTTGCCGTCCTGGGTGAAGGCGGGCGCGTAGTCCTGGAAGCGCAGGGGGGTCGCCTCGGAGACGGACAGGTCGGTGGTGTTGGCGAGCTTCAGCTGGGACAGCGGGCGCGGGCCGGGGTGTGACCAGGCGAGCCAGGCCGAGTCGGGCGAGAAGACGAGACCGGACACGTCGCCGTCGGCGCTGCGGTCGACCTCGCGGACCTCGCCGGACTCCCGTTCGACGAGCAGCAGCCGTCCGTCGTGCGCGGCGACCGCGGCCCGGCTCCCGTCGGGTGCCATGGCGAGCTCCAGGACCCGGCCCAGCTGTCCGGCGCCGAGCCTGCGCGGCGTGGCACCCGGTGCGAGTCCGGTCGCCGGGGCGAACTCCAGGGCGTCGTCGCCCTCCGCGTCCGTCACCCACACCACCCACTCCTCGCCCTCCGTCCGGAAGGTGCGCGGCAGCCGGGCCCGCACGCCGGGCTCGGCGGCGAGCGCGCGGGCGGGGCCGGAGCGGTGGGTGACCCAGTGCACGGCACCCCGCACGCAGACGGCGCTGCCGCGCGCGGTGTGGTCGGGCGCGGCCTCCCCGAAGGCGCGGGCGGCGTTCAGCTGGTACGCCTGCCGGTCGGTGCGCTGTCCGCCGAGCCGGATGTCGAGCCGGCGCGGCTCGGCCCCGTCGAGGTCGTCCAGGAGCCACAGTTCACCGGCGGACGCGTACACGACGCGGGTGCCGTCGCCGGCTGCGTGCCGGGCGTAGAACCCGTCGACAGGAGTGTGCCGTCGTAGGTCCGACCCGTCCGCGAGGGACGAGTACAGCGCGCCCACCCCCTCGTGGTCGGAGAGGAAGGCGATCCGGTCACCGGCCCACACGGGGTACTCGATGTTCCCGTCCAGGTCCGCGTGCAGCCGTACGAAGTCGCCGTCGCCCGCGAGGTCGATCCACAGCTTCCCCGCCGTACCTCCCCGGTAGCGCTTCCAGCGGGCGGCCTCCAGCCCCATCGGCGCGGAGGCGAGCACGAGCTGCGGCCCGTGCACGACGTCGGCGACGGGGCCGTACGGCAGGGTGGTGGCCGGGCCGCCGTCGAGCGGGACCGTGTGCGCCCACGTGCGGCGGCTGCCCGCCTGGCCCCGGGTGCTGATGGCGAGGATCCGGCCGTCCGGGGTCCAGCCGCGCACCCGGGTCTGCCAGCTGCCCCAGTGGGTGAGGCGCCTGGCGGGGCCGCCGTCGACCGGCGCGATGTGCACCTCGGGGGCGCCGTCGCGGCTGGAGGTCCAGGCGACGGTCGTGCCGTCGGGCGAGATGCGCGGCAGGGTGACCGGCACGTTGTCGGCGCTGACCCGCCAGGCGCGGCCGCCGTCGAGCGGGGCGAGCCACACGTCGTCCTCGGCGGTGAAGGCGACCAGGTCACCGTGGAGATGCGGATACCGGAGATAGGAAGACGATCCGGGCGTCGCGGGCTGAGTCACCCGATCACCATAAGCAGGGGCGGCGTCCGGGGACAGACCTTTGGATCACTTGCCCAACTCGCGGCCGAAAGCGCTCACTTGCCCTCCGGCCAGCAGTTCGGGTGCTGCTTGCAGTAGACGGTCTTGGTGACGGTCACGGTGACGGTGGGCCCGGGCTGCTGTCCGCCGCCGGAGGGGTTGACCGGCGAGGGCGTGGCGTCGCAGTCGCCCAGCCCGTTGACGTGGAACCACTCCTTGCCGCCGATCTTGGCGACGAGGTCCCCGCGCACACAGGAACCGCTGACGGCCCGGGTGATCCGGCCGGTGACGACGATGTCCTTGCCGTCGGAGGTCTCGCCCTCGCAGTCGACCTTGACGACGGTGTTCGCACTCGCCGTCGCCGCGCCGGACTTGCCGTCGCCGTTGTCGTACGAGCCGGTGCAGTTGAGCCACTGCACGTCCGCCTTCTGCCGCTCCAGCTCCGCCGTCACGGTCTGGTCGGTGGTGAACGCCACGGTCGCGCTGCTGAGCCCACCGGGATCACAGGCGGTCATCGCTCCGACGGCGAGCACGGCCACTCCCACCGCGCCCGCCACTCGCGGGCGCCGGCCGGCACGGCCCCGAAACCTGCTGAAAGCCCCCATGAGAGGGCAGCCTGCCACTGTCCCGGCCGCCGCGGTAGAGCGCATACGGCCACTCCCCCACCGGATCAGGACCGCAACAGCAGCCACTCCTGAAGCTCCACCAGGTTGCCCTCGGGGTCCTTGAGATGGGCGACGCGCATCCGGTCCGTCATCGGGGCGGGCCCGTGCAGGACGGTCGCGCCGCGTGCGGTGACCTGCGCGCAGTAGGCGTCCAGGTCGTCGACCCGCAGCACCACCAGGGACCGGTGGCCGGTGGCCGCGGCACCGAGTTCGCCCAGCACCTCGGCCATCATCGCCCGGTCCTGCAGGGCGATACCGGCCGAGCCGGTGGCGGGGCTGAACTTCTCGTACGGCCCGTTCACCGCGCCCGACTGCGGCTTGAGGCCGAGGACGTCGGCGTAGAAGCGGTAGCAGGCCGGGAAGTCGCCGACCAGCAGTCGTACTTGGGCCAGTTCCACGGCGTAGGTACCTCCCGGGTCAGGACCAGCGGCCGGTGCGGCCGAGGAGCAGTGCCGTCGCCGCAGTTCCGGCGGTGGAGGTCCGCAGGACGGTACGGCCCAGACGGTACGCCTTCGCCCCCGCCTCCTCGAAGAGGGCCAACTCCTCGGGGCTCACGCCGCCTTCGGGTCCGACGACGAGCACGATGTCGCCCTCGGCGGGCAGTGCCGCCGTGGCCAGCGGCTCGCTGCCGTAGTCGCGGTCCTCGTGCAGTACGGCGGCGAAGTCGGCCCCGGCGAGCAGCGCCGCGACCTGCTTGCTCGTGGCCGCCTCCGCGACCTCGGGGAAACGCACCCGGCGCGACTGCTTGCCCGCCTCACGCGCGGTGGCCCGCCATTTGCCGAGGGCCTTCGCGCCCCGTTCACCCTTCCACTGCGTGATGCACCGGGCGGCCGCCCACGGCACGATCGCGTCGACGCCGGTCTCGGTCATGGTCTCGACGGCCAGTTCCCCGCGGTCGCCCTTGGGCAGGGCCTGGACGACGGTGATTCGGGGCTGGGCTGGCGGCTCGTGCGCGACGGCCCCCAGCTCCACCACCAGCCGGTCCTTGCCCTCGGCCGCCTTGACGACGCCCTCGGCCCAGCGTCCGAGCCCGTCGGTGAGGACGACGTCCTCGCCGGCCCGCAGCCGCTTCACCGAGACGGCGTGCCGCCCCTCCGGCCCGTCGAGGACGTACTCGCCGCCCGAGGGGGCGACACCACGCTCCAGGGAATCGACGACGAACACCGGTGCGGTCATCGGCCGGCACCGCCCCGCGGGAAGGCTGACAACGCTGTCGACGCCGCGGCCAGTTCGGCGGCCAGGACCTCGACCAGTTGCCCGGCGGGCAGGTCACGGGCCATGCGGTGCCCCTGTCCCGCCCACAGGGCCATGCCCTGCGGGTCGCCGGAGGAGGCGGCCTTCTTGCGCAGGGGTGAGGTGAGGTGGTGGATCTCGGGGTAGGCGGCGGGGGCGTACGGGCCGTGCTCGCGCATGAAGCGGTTGACCAGGCCACGGGCGGGGCGGCCGGAGAACGCGCGCGTCAGCTCGGTCCGGACGAACAGCGGGTTGGTCAGCGCCTGCTTGTGCACGGCGTTGGCGCCGGACTCCTGGGTGGCGAGGAAGGCGGTGCCGAGCTGGGCGGCGCTCGCCCCGGCCGCGAGCGCGGCGGCGATCTGGCTGCCCCGCATGATGCCGCCGGCGGCGACGAGGGGCAGGCTCACGGTCTCGCGGACCTGGGCGACGAGGGAGAGCAGCCCGATGCCGGTACCGTCGGTCTCCGGGTTGTCGCGATGCGTCCCCTGATGCCCGCCCGCCTCGACGCCCTGCACGATCACGGCGTCCGCACCGGCCCGCTGCACGGCGAGGGCCTCGTCCGGGGTGGTGGCGGTGACGAGGGTGAACGTCCCGGCGCGCCGCAGGGACTCCAGGACCTCGCCGCTGGGCACGCCGAAGTGGAAGGAGACGACCGGCACCGGGTTGTCGAGCAGCACCGCCAGCTTGGCGTCGTACCCGTCGTCCCGCCCGCTGTCCGGATCGCCCAGCTCGGTCTCGTACCAGGCGGCCTCACCGGCGAGCTGATGGGCGTAGACGTCCACCGCCGCCGCGTCCGCGTACTCGGGCTGCGGCATGAACAGGTTGACCCCGAACGGCCGCCCGGTCAGCCCCCTGAGCTGCTTGATCTCCTGGTACATCCCGTCGGCGGTCTTGTACCCGGCGGCGAGGAACCCCAGCCCACCGGCCTCGGCCACGGCGGCGGCGAGCTGCGGCACGGAGACGCCGCCTGCCATGGGGGCCTGCACGATCGGATGAGGGAAGAGATCGGTCAGCGCGGAGGACATGACGGCATGTTGTCACGTCCTCCGAACAAGTCCGAATCGGCCCTTCCCCTTGGCATAGGCCAACATTTTCCCAAGGGGATCAGCACCCGTCGAAGCAGGGCTCAGCGCCCGTTGAACGCGTCCTTCAGCCGCGAGAACAACCCTTGCTGCCCCGGCTGACTGTGCCTGCCCGGGGGACGACCCCCGGACCCCCAGCAGCTCACATCAGCGCCCGTTGAACGCATCCTTCAACCGCGAGAACAACCCCTGCTGCCCCGGCTGGAACTGCCCCTGCGGACGCTCCTCGCCGCGCAGCTTGGCCAGCTCGCGCAGCAACCGCTCCTGCTCGGGATCCAGCTTGGTCGGCGTCTGCACCTCGACGTGCACGATGAGGTCGCCGCGCCCGCCGCCGCGCAGATGGGTCACGCCCCGCCCGTGCAGCGGGATCGACTGACCGGACTGCGTGCCGGGCCGGATGTCGACCTCTTCCATGCCGTCCAGCGTCTCCAGCGGCACCTTCGTGCCGAGGGCCGCCGCCGTCATCGGGATCGTCACCGTGCAGTGCAGATCGTCGCCGCGCCGCTGGAACATCGAGTGCGGCAGCTCGTGGATCTCGACGTACAGGTCACCGGCGGGACCACCGCCCGGCCCGACCTCGCCCTCACCGGCGAGCTGGATCCGTGTGCCGTTGTCGACACCGGCCGGGATCTTGACGGTCAGGGTCCGGCGGGACCGTACCCGCCCGTCGCCCGCGCACTCGGGGCACGGCGTCGGGACCACGGTGCCGAAGCCCTGGCACTGCGGACACGGCCGGGACGTCATGACCTGGCCCAGGAAGGACCGCGTCACCTGCGACACCTCACCGCGGCCGCGGCACATGTCGCACGTCTGGGCGGAGGTACCGGGAGCGGCCCCCTCGCCGTTGCAGGTGTTGCAGACGACGGCCGTGTCGACCTGGATGTCCTTCGTCGTGCCGAAGGCCGCCTCGTCGAGCTCGATCTCCAGCCGGATCATGGCGTCCTGGCCCCGGCGCGTACGCGAGCGCGGACCGCGCTGCGACGCCGTGCCGAAGAACGCGTCCATGATGTCCGAGAAGTTCCCGAAGCCGCCGGCGCCGAAGCCGCCGGCTCCGCCGCCGCCCGCCTGGGACAGCGGGTCGCCGCCGAGGTCGTAGACCTGCTTCTTCTGCGGGTCCGACAGCACCTCGTAAGCGGCGTTGATCTCCTTGAACCGCTCCTGGGTCTTCGGATCCGGATTGACGTCCGGGTGCAGCTCGCGCGCGAGCCGCCGGAAGGCCTTCTTGATCTCTTCCTGCGACGCGTCGCGACGCACGCCGAGAACGGCGTAGTAGTCCGTGGCCACTTACGACTCCGCCAGGATCTGTCCGACGTACCGTGCCACTGCGCGTACCGCTCCCATCGTTCCCGGGTAATCCATGCGGGTCGGTCCGACCACGCCGAGCTTGGCGACTGCCTCGCCGCCCGAACCGTAGCCCACCGACACGACGGACGTGGAGTTGAGTCCCTCGTAGGCGTTCTCGTGCCCGATGCGCACGGTCATGCCCGAATCCCCGGCCTCGCCAAGGAGTTTGAGGAGCACGACCTGCTCCTCCAAGGCTTCCAGAACGGGCCGGATGGTGAGGGGGAAGTCATGTCCGAAGCGGGTGAGATTGGCGGTTCCGCCGATCATCAGCCGCTCCTCGTTCTCCTCGACGAGTGTCTCCAGCAGGGTGGAGAGCACGGCCGAGACGGTGCCGCGGTCCTCCAGGTCGAAGGCCTCGGGGAGGTCCTCGACGAGGGTCGGCACATCGCTGAAGCGCCGTCCCGCGACCCGGCTGTTGAGCCGCGCGCGCAGATCCGCGAGCGACCCTTCGCCGAAGGGGGCCGGGCAGTCGACCATCCGCTGCTCGACCCGTCCGGTGTCCGTGATCAGGACGAGCATCACGCGCGCGGGTGCGAGGGACAGCAGCTCGACATGGCGGACGGTGGACCGGGTCAGCGACGGGTACTGCACGACGGCGACCTGCCGGGTGAGCTGCGCGAGCAGCCGTACGGTGCGGGCCACGACGTCGTCGAGGTCCACGGCGCCGTCGAGGAAGTTCTGGATGGCGCGCCGCTCCGGCGGGGTCATCGGTTTGACGCCGGCGAGCTTGTCGACGAACAGCCGGTAGCCCTTGTCGGTGGGGATACGCCCCGCACTGGTGTGCGGCTGGGCGATGAAGCCCTCGTCCTCCAGGGCCGCCATGTCGTTGCGGACGGTCGCCGGGGAGACACCGAGGTTGTGCCGCTCGGTCAGGGCCTTCGAGCCGACCGGCTCCTCGGTCCCGACGTAGTCCTGGACGATGGCACGCAACACCTGAAGCCTGCGTTCACTCAGCAATCGCGCACACCTCCAGAAGTCGTTCCCTCGGCGCCTCGCCTGGCACTCTGCGCTGGTGAGTGCCAACCGTCCCCGGCCAGTGTACGGCGGTGGGGTACGCCCCGGGCAAGGCCGGTCACGCACCACCGTGCCCGACGGTGGTGTCGTTTAGCGTCGCGGTATGACGGTGACTTGGGAAGAGCTGGGGTGGGAACGGCTGGCGGCCGGGGTCGGCAGGTGCCGGCTGCCGGGCTGGGACTGCACGGCGGGGCTGGTCGTCGGGGACGGTGGCGCGCTGCTCGTCGACGCCGGGTCGAGCCTCGGGGAGGGCGCGCGACTGCGGACGCAGGCGCAGTGGCTCGCCGGTCACCGTGTGACTCATCTCGCGCTGACGCATCCGCACTTCGATCACGTCTTCGGGGCGGCGGCGTTCGCGGGGGCCGAGGTGTACGGGGCGGTGGGCATGGACACCGTGTTCGCGCACGAGCGGGCGGAGCTGCGCGCGGACGCCCTGCGCAACGGCCTGGACCAGGACGCGGCGGACGAGGCGGTCGACGCGCTGGTCCACCCGCGCCACCAGGTCAGCGGCGAGTGGACGCTCGACCTGGACGGCGGCCGGCAGGTCCTCCTGGCGAACGTGGGCCCGGCCCACACGGCCCACGATCTGGTCGTGCTCGTGCCGGCCGGGGTCTTGGGGGACCGGGAGGTGGTCTTCTGCGGCGACCTGGTGGAGGAGTCCGGTGAACCGCAGGCCGGCCCCGACGCCGTACCGTCGCACTGGCCGGCGGCCCTGGACCGCCTCCTGGAACTGGGCGGCGAGGACGCGCTGTACGTGCCCGGTCACGGTGCGGTGGTGGACGCGGGGTTCGTGCGAGGCCAGCGCGACGCGTTGGCCGCCCGCTTCGGCGTGTCGGGCTGAACGGCGGGACGCGCGGGCCGGGCTTCTCCTATCGTCATCCGAATGCGCCAGTACTCCCCCGACCTGACCCCGCCCTGGAAGAAGCCCAAGCCGGCCCCCGAGGTCCCGGCGGACCCGGGTCTGGTGGTGGAGGAGCCGGGCACGGGCTTCTGCGGCGCGGTGATCCGCTGCGAGGCGGGCACGGTGACGCTGGAGGACCGCTTCGGCAAGCACCGGGTGTTCCCGCTGGAGCCGCGTGGGTTCCTGCTGGAGGGCAAGGTGGTGACGCTCGTACGGCCCGCGGGGGCCGCGCCGGTACGCCCCACTCGTACGGCCTCCGGTTCCGTCGCCGTCCCCGGCGCGCGCGCACGCGTGGCCCGCGCCGGCCGTATCTACGTCGAGGGCCGCCACGACGCCGAGTTGGTCGAGAAGGTCTGGGGCGACGACCTGCGCATCGAGGGCGTGGTCGTGGAGTACCTGGAGGGCGTCGACGACCTGCCGGCGATCGTGGCCGAATTCGCCCCCGGCCCGGACGCCCGGCTGGGTGTCCTGGTGGACCACCTCGTGCCCGGCACGAAGGAGTGGCGGATCGCCGAGTCGGTGACCAGCGAGCACGCCCTGGTCGTGGGCCACCCGTACATCGACATCTGGGAGGCGGTGAAGCCGTCGTCCCTGGGGATCGCCGGGTGGCCGAAGGTCCCGCACGGGCAGGACTGGAAGACCGGGGTGTGCCGGGCGCTGGGGTGGCCGCCGGAGAACACGGGGGCGGTGTGGCAGGCGATTCTGAAGCGGGTGGGGTCCTACAAGGACCTGGAGCCGGAGTTGCTGGGGAGGGTGGAGGAGTTGATCGACTTTGTCACGGGTAGCGGTGGGGCCTGACGCTGGAGAACGTTCCGAACTCGGTGGTGTCGAGTTCGAGCCCGAGTTCCTCCAACGGCAGGGGCGCCCCGAACTTGGTGACCTGCTGCCGCTGGTAATCGGCGTTGTCTCCCCTCCCGACAGGCCTCGTCAGCAGGACGCACTGCGCCATGACCGGATCCACAATGAGGTAGACGGGCACCTTGCCGGCAGCGTAGATGGACCGCTTGATCTCGTAATCCCGTTGGACGCTGGTCTTGGAGACCACCTCGACAACCATCGTGATCAGCGAGGACGGCAGCAGGCGGCCCGAAGCGGGCCTGGCTTCGCGCTCAAGAACCACCAAGTCCGGCACTGGCTCACTGGCCTCATCGAGAATGTCGACGTCCTGGGTCTGTAGGCGAGACCACCGCTTACGTGGGATCTGGTCCAGCACATCTTCCACGATCATGTTGTGCACAAGATCAGGGCTGGCCATCATCACGATTTCCCCCCGGAGAAGCTCGACCTTGACGCCCTCGGGAGGGTCAAGCTCCTCGAAGTACTTGGTCATCCCACGCTCGTCCACAGCGGTCATCTCCGTGGCCCTCCACATCCGCCGCGTCCTTTTAGCGGCAGCCTACGGATCAGGTTAGGGACCGAACCGACGTTCCGCACCGATTCACACGTCCGAGTGATCAGTCCACCAAATCCCTGACCACCGCATCCGCCAGCAACCGCCCCCGCAACGTCAGCACCGCACGCCCCTCCGCATACGGCCCCTCCTGAAGCAGCCCCTCCCCCAGCGCCCGCCGCGACGCCGCGAGCCCCTCCTCCCGCAGCAACCCCAGCGGCGCCCCCTCCCGCAACCGCAGCTCCAGCAGGATCCGCTCCACCCGCCGGTCCTCCTCCGACAGCAGCTCCCGGCCCGCCCCCGGCGACTTCCCCGCCGCCAGCGCCCCCGCATACGCCCCCGGATGCTTCACGTTCCACCACCGCACCCCGCCCACGTGCGAGTGTGCTCCCGGCCCCGCGCCCCACCAGTCGGCGCCCCGCCAGTACAGCTCGTTGTGCAGGCAGCGGGCGGACTCGGAGGTCGCCCAGTTGGAGACCTCGTACCAGTCGAAGCCGGCCGCGGTGAAGGTCTCCTCGGCGATCAGATAGCGGTCCGCGTGGACGTCGTCGTCCGTCATCGGGACCTCGCCGCGACGGATCCGGCGGGCCAGCTGGGTGCCCTCCTCGACGATCAGGGCGTACGCCGACACGTGGTCCGGCCCGGCGCCGATGGCCGCGTCCAGCGAGGCCCGCCAGTCGTCGTCCGACTCGCCGGGGGTGCCGTAGATCAGGTCCAGGTTGACGTGCTCGAAGCCCGCCGCGCGGGCCTCGGCGACGCAGGCCTCGGGGCGGCCGGGGGTGTGGGTGCGGTCCAGGACCTTCAGTACGTGCTGTTTCGCGCTCTGCATGCCGAAGGAGATCCGGTTGAAGCCGCCCTCGCGGAGGGTGGCCAGATAGGCCGGGTCGACCGACTCCGGGTTGGCCTCCGTGGTGATCTCCGCGTCCGGCGCCAGTCCGAACTCGTCGCGGATCGCCCCCAGCATCCGTACGAGATCACCGGCGGCCAGCAGGGTCGGCGTACCGCCGCCGACGAAGACCGTGCGGACCTCGCGCGGGTCGTCGCCGAGGGCCTTGCGGGCCAGGCGGATCTCGTCGATCAGAGTGTCCGCGTAGTTGTCGCGGGAGGCCAGCACGCCGCCCGTGCCGCGCAGCTCGGTCGCGGTGTAGGTGTTGAAGTCGCAGTAGCCGCAGCGGGTCGCGCAGTACGGGACGTGCAGGTAGAAGCCGAGGGGGCGGTCGGCGGACCCGGCGAGCGCGGACGCGGGGAGCGCGCCGTCGGCGGGGACGGGTTCGCCGTCGGGGAGTGCGGAGGGCATGTCCTCCATTCTCCCGTACCGCGCCGGTTACTCGGCCTGGAGCACCAGCAGCGCCAGATCGTCCTCCGGCGGACGGCCGCTGAACTCGTGCACCAGCCTGCGGATCCGTTCCGCGATCAGCTGGGCGTTCAGGCCCGCGCACCCGGCGAGGGCGGTCGCGAGTCCGTCGCCGTCGTCGAACTGGCGGGAGCCGCTGCGCCGCTCCGTGACCCCGTCGGTGACGCACAGCAGGGTGTCGCCGGAGCGCAGCTCGAAGGTCTCGGAGGTGTACGTGGCGTCCTCGACGACCCCGAGGAGGGTCTGCGGGTGTGCGGCGGTGTGGACCTCGCCGCCCGAGCCCAGCAGCAGGGGCAGCGGGTGTCCGGCGGAGGCGAGGGTGCAGCGGACGCCGCCGTCGAAGGGGGTGAGCTCGCCGTAGAGGAGGGACAGGAAGCGGGTCTGGGGGCCGTCGCCGGGGGCGACCGGGCCGACGAGGGCGCGGGCGGCGGCGTCGGCGGCCTCCGTGGCGTCGTCGAGGAGGAGCTGGTTGAGGCGGTCGAGGACGTCGGCGACGCGGTAGCCCTCGCGGGCGAGGAGCCGCAGCCAGGGGCGGGCGATGCCGATCACCACGGCCGCCTCGGGGCCCTTGCCCTGGACGTCGCCGATGGCGAAGCACCAGCGGCCGTCGCCGGCCGGGAAGAGGTCGTAGAAGTCGCCGCTCGGGCCGCCCTTGTCGCACGGCTCGTAGACCAGGGCGCTGACCACTCCGGGGATCTCCGCGACCGCGCCGGGCAGCAGTCCGCGCTGCAGGACCCGGCTGATGGTGGCCTGCCGGGCGTACTGGCGGGCCGCGCCGATGGCGAGGGCCACCCGGCGGCTGAGGTCCTCGACGAGCCCGGTGACCTCGTCGGGGAAGCGCATGAGGTCGGCCCGTCCGATGACCAGCGTGCCCAGCGGGCGGCCACCGGCGACCAGCCGGTACGCGAGCGCCGTGCCGCGCACCCCGCGCGCCCCGAGCGCGTCACCGGGCCAGGGGTAGGGGGCGGGTCCGGTGCGGTGGGTATCGGGCGGCAGCGGCGGCTCCTTCTCCAGGGCGCGGCGCAGCTCCTCGATGAGGTTCTCGGAGCCGTGCCAGACGCGGGCCAGCCGGGGCCCGGTGCCCGCGGTGCCGTCGACCGCCCAGCCGCCCTCGGCCTCGCCCGACCTGGGGTAGCCCCAGCGCCCGGCGACCTCGTCCTCCAGCCACACCGCGCACCAGTCCGCGAGCCGCGGCACGATCAGCTGGCCGGCGAGCGCGGCGACCAGGTTCTCGTCGAGCTGTCCGGCGAGCAGGTCGGAGGCCTCGGCGAGGAAGGACAGGGCACCCCGGTTGAGCCAGTCCCGGTCGCGCTCGGCGCGCTGGGGCTCGGGCGCGAGGATCTCGGCGACGCGCAGCCCGCGCTCCAGCGCACGCTCCTGCGCGTACGTCTCGATGTCGTCCCTGGCGGCCACGGGGTCCTCGGCGGGCAGCCGCGCCCACACCGTCTTGGCGCCGGTGCGGTAGGTGACGCCCCAGGACTCGGCGAGCCGGGACACCAGCCGCAGGCCGCGGCCGTACTCCGGGGTCTCGTACGGCGCCTCGACCTCGCCGTCGCGCGGGGCGCGCGAGGGGTGGTGGTCCAGGACCTCGACGACCAGGTCGCCGGTGTCGTCCTCCAGACGGCAGGCGAGCTCGACGTCGGTACCGGCGTGCACGACGGCGTTGGTGACGAGTTCGCTGACGACCACGACGGCGTCGTCGACGAGCCGGTCGCTGAGGTGTTCGGTGCCGGGCAGACCGGAGTCGGCCCATTCGGTGAGGGCGCTGCGCACGAGGGAGCGCGCGGAGCCCGGGGAGAGCGCGCTGCCGGGGAGGGTGGTGCGGGTCTCCGCGCCCACGCCCCCGTGCACAGGCACACCAGAGGCACGGGTAACGGTCTCCCGTTGCGCCGGAATGGCCCCCATGGACAGCTCCCCGAACGGTTCGGACGAATACGCCTCAGTCGACGCCGACAGAGTGACAGACTGGCCACGCCCATAAGCACCGAGTTACCGAAGTGGGCCGCCATGAGTGAGAACCGTGCTACGCGTGTGCTCGAAGACGGACAGAAAGACGGTCAAATTCGAGCATCGGAACTGCGCCCGCTGCTCGCCGCGATGACCGCGGCTCGGGACGGCGACTTCCGCAGGCTCCCGGAGACCGGTGAGGGAGTGGTGGCCGAGCTGACGGCCGTCTTCAACCAGATCATGGACCGCAGCACCCACTTCAACGGTGAAGTGCAGCGGGTCAAAAGGGAGTTGGTGCGGCACGGCCGGCTCGACGAGCGGCTCTCGGCGAGCCCGGGTCAGGGCGACTGGACGACCCGCGTCAACGACGTCAACCATGTGCTCGACGCGCTGGTGGCCCCGGCGGCGAACGCGACGCGCGTGCTGGACGCGGTGGCCGGCGGCGACCTCACGCAGCGCGTCGACCTGCACGACGGCAGCCGTCAGTTACGCGGTGACCTGCGCCGACTCGGCCGGGCCGTGAACAAGATGGTCGACCAGCTGTCCCTGTTCACCGGCGAGGTCACCCGGGTGGCCCGCGAGGTCGGCACCGAGGGGCGGCTCGGCGGCCGGGCCAAGGTGCAGGGCCTGTCCGGGAGTTGGCGGGACGTGACCGAGGCCGTCAACACGATGGCGTCCCGGTTGACCGCGCAGGTCCGTGACATCGCCCTGGTGACCACGGCGGTGGCCCGCGGCGACCTGACCCGCACGGTCACCGTCGAGGCGACCGGCGAGCTCCTCGAACTCAAGCTGACCGTCAACACGATGGTCGACCAGCTTTCCGCGTTCGCCGACGAGGTGACGAGGGTCGCCCGCGAGGTGGGGACGGAAGGGCAGCTGGGTGGACGGGCGCAGGTCCGGGGCGTGTCCGGCGTCTGGAAGGACCTGACCGACAACGTCAACTTCATGGCGTCCAACCTGACCTCACAGGTCCGCAACATCGCCCAGGTGACGACAGCCGTGGCGAACGGCGACCTGAGCCAGAAGATCACCGTCGACGCCCAGGGCGAGATCCTGGAGCTGAAGTC
>NZ_JBIBIA010000004.1:46449-635679 GCF_042957325.1 Streptomyces sp. NPDC008086 | reverse complement strand
AGTCGACCATCAACACGATGGTCGACCAGCTCTCCGCCTTCGCCGACGAGGTCACCCGCGTCGCCCGCGAGGTCGGCACCGAAGGCAACCTCGGCGGCCGGGCCCAGGTGCGCGGCGTCTCCGGCGTCTGGAAGGACCTCACCGACAACGTCAACTTCATGGCGGACAACCTGACCTCACAGGTCCGCAACATCGCCCTCGTCTCCACCGCCGTGGCCCAGGGCGACCTCGGCAAGAAGATCACGGTCGAGGCGAAGGGCGAGATCCTCGAACTGAAGTCGACCATCAACACGATGGTCGACCAGCTCTCCGCCTTCGCCGACGAGGTCACCCGCGTCGCCCGCGAGGTCGGCACCGAAGGCAACCTCGGCGGTCAGGCCCAGGTGCGCGGGGTGAGTGGCGTCTGGAAGGACCTCACCGACAACGTCAACTTCATGGCGCTGAACCTGACCTCGCAGGTCCGCAACATCGCCCAGGTGACGACGGCCGTGGCGAACGGCGATCTGTCGAAGAAGATCACGGTCGACGCGCGAGGCGAGATCCTGGAGCTGAAGGACACCGTCAACACGATGGTGGAGCAGCTGCGCGCCTTCGCCGACGAGGTGACCCGCGTGGCCCGCGAGGTCGGCACCGACGGCCGGCTCGGCGGTCGCGCCCAGGTGCTCGGCGTCTCCGGCGTGTGGCGGGACCTGACCGACAACGTCAACTACATGGCGGACAACCTGACCTCACAGGTCCGCAACATCGCCCAGGTCACCACCGCCGTCGCCAACGGCGACCTCTCCAAGAAGATCGACGTGGACGCGCGCGGCGAGATCCTGGAGCTGAAGACCGCCATCAACACGATGGTCGACACCCTGTCGTCCTTCTCCTCCGAGGTCACCCGCGTGGCCCGCGAGGTCGGCTCCGAGGGCCAACTCGGCGGTCAGGCGCGGGTCGAGGGCGTCTACGGCACCTGGAAGCGCCTGACGACCAACGTGAACGAACTCGCCCTGAACCTCACCACCCAGGTCCGCGCGATCGCCGAGGTCGCCTCCGCGGTGGCCCAGGGCGACATGTCCCGCTCGATCACGGTCGAGGCGCGGGGCGAGGTCGCCGAGCTGAAGGACAACATCAACCTGATGGTGGCCAACCTGCGCGAGACGACCCGCGCCAAGGACTGGCTGGAGTCCAACCTGGCCCGCCTCGCCGCGCTGATGCAGGGCCACCGCGACCTGATGGAGGTCGCCGACCTGCTGCTGCGCGAGCTGACGCCACTGGTCAACGCCCAGTACGGCGCGTTCTTCCTGGCCGACCCGGACGAGGAGAGCGCTGCTCTGCGGACGACGGTTCCCGCGAAGGGGCTGGCGTTCATCGCCGGGTACGGCTCGGCGCAGGGCGCGACCGTGGAGACCGGCGGGCTGCCGGTGCACGGTCTGGTCCGGCAGGCGGCCCGCGAGAAGAAGCGGATCCTGGTGGAGGAGGCACCGCCGGACTACATCAAGATCAACAGCGGGCTCGGCGAGGCGGCACCCACCAGCGTCGTCATCATCCCGATCCTCTTCGAGGACAAGCTCCTCGGCGTGATCGAACTGGCCTCGTTCTCCCGCTTCTCCGACGTGCACCTCGCGTTCTTCGACCAGTTCGTGAACACCATCGCCGTCGCCATCAACACGATCATCGCCAACTCACGTACGGAGTCCCTGCTCGGCGAGTCCCAGCGCCTGGCCATGCAGCTCCAGGAACGCTCGGACGAACTCCAGATGCAGCAGGCGGAGCTGCAGCGCTCGAACGCCGAACTGGAGGACAAGGCGGCCCTGCTCGCGACCTCCTCCCAGTACAAGTCGGAGTTCCTGGCGAACATGTCGCACGAGCTGCGCACCCCGCTGAACTCCCTGCTGATCCTGGCGAGGCTGCTGTCGGACAACCCGGACGGCCATCTCACCGACCAGGAGGTCCAGTTCGCGACGACGATCCACCGCTCGGGCTCGGACCTCCTCCAGCTGATCAACGACATCCTGGACCTGTCGAAGATCGAGGCCGGCCGGATGGACGTACGCCCGAAGAAACTGCCGCTCATCAAGCTGCTGGACTACGTCCACGCCACGTTCCGCCCGCTCACCCTGGACCGGGGGCTCGCCTTCGAGGTGGCGGTCGGCGAGGACGTGCCGCGTGAGATGTACTCGGACGAGCAGCGCCTCCAGCAGATCCTGCGCAACCTCCTCTCCAACGCGATCAAGTTCACCGCGACCGGCAGGGTCGAGCTGCGCGTGAACCGGGTGAAGGACCCCGAGCACCGCTACGTCCGCGAGAGCGACGAGGTGATCGCCTTCGCGGTGTCCGACACCGGCATCGGCATCGCGCGGGAGAAACTCCCGGTGATCTTCGAGGCGTTCCAGCAGGCCGACGGCACGACCAACCGCAAGTACGGCGGCACCGGCCTCGGCCTGTCCATCAGCCGCGAGATCGCGGGCCTGCTGGGCGGCCGTATCGTCGCCGAGAGCGAACCCGGCAAGGGCTCCACCTTCACGCTGTACGTCCCGGTCGTCAGCCCCGGTCACGCGGCCACCGGCCCGACGCCCGAGGACCGTACGCTGCCAGTGCCGGAGCAGCTGTCGGCCGAGACGTACCCGGCCGCGCACGACGCCGACGAATCCTGGCCGACGCCGACCAAGCTGGAGGCGTGGCAGACGGGCCGGGCGGGCCAGGTCCTCCCCGGCCGGCGGGTGCTGATAGTGGACGACGACATCCGCAACGTCTTCGCGCTCACCCATGTCCTCGGCCGGGTCGGCATGCCGGTCCTGTACGCGGAGAACGGCCGCGAGGGCATCGAGACACTGGAGCGGAACCCGGACGTCGAACTCGTCCTGATGGACATCATGATGCCGGAGATGGACGGCTACGAGACGATCTCCGCCATCCGCCGCACCCCGCGCTGGACGGACCTGCCCATCGTCGCGCTGACCGCGAAGGCCATGCCAGGCGACCGGGAGAAGTCCATCGCGCGGGGCGCGAACGACTACGTGCCGAAACCGGTGGACCTGGATCAGCTGCTGACCGTCGTCTGCGACCTCCTGGACCCCGAGGTCGCGGAGCCGAACACCGTAGGACCGGGACCGGACGCTTCCGAGGGGGAAGAGGTCCCGCCGACCATCACCGAATGAGGCCACTTCATCATGAGCGCTGAGGCAACGACCGACGAGCGTGCCGGCATCCTCCTGGTCGACGACATGGAGGACAACCTGATCGCGCTGGAGGCCGTCCTGGGGTCCCTCAACGAACCGCTCGTCCGCGCGCGTTCCGGCGAGGAGGCGATGAAGGCGCTGCTCCGGCAACGCTTCGCCCTGGTCCTGCTCGATGTCCGCATGCCGGGCATGGACGGCTTCGAGACCGCCACCAACATCAAACGACTCGACCAGACCAAGGACGTCCCGATCATCTTCCTGACGGGCGCGGAGGACGAGCCGGCCTACGCCTTCCGCGGCTACGCGACCGGCGCCGCCGACTACCTGACCAAGCCGTTCGATCCGTGGGTGTTACGTGCGAAGGTGACGGTCTTCCTGGACCTGTACCGCAAGACCCGCCAGCTGGAACGCCTACTGAGCCGAGAGCACGCCCACACCAAGGAGCTCAGCACACAGGTGGCATCCCTTGAGCAGCAACTCTCCGGCGACGCCCCCCTGGACATGACCGACCTACGCGCCAGGGTCCACGAGATACGCCGGCTTGTCGGCTAGCGATGCCCATCCTCACCTCAGGGGCGCCGGGAACCGCGCGACCAGCCACAACGAACCCGCAGCCGCCAACGGTCCCCGCCACCCCTCCCAGTAGGCGCTACGCCTCCCGCGTACCCGCGTACATCTCCTCGATCAGCGCCTTGTACTCCCGCTCCACGACCGGCCGCTTCAACTTCAGACTCGGTGTGATCTCCCCGTGCTCCACATCGAGATCCCGAGGCAGCAACCGGAACTTCTTGATCGTCTGCCACTTCTGAAGCCCGGCGTTGAGCTGCTTCACATACCCGTCGACCATCTCGACGGTGGCCGGCGCCGCCACGACCTCCGCGTACGGCTTCCCACCGAGCCCGTTCTCCTCGGCCCACGCGAGAATCGACGGCTCGTCCAGCGCGATCAGCGCCGTGCAGAAGTTCCGGTCGGCCCCGTGCACCAGGATGTTGGACACGTACGGGCACACCGCCTTGAACTGCCCCTCGACCTCGGCCGGCGCGATGTACTTGCCGCCCGACGTCTTGATGAGGTCCTTCTTGCGGTCGGTGATCCGCAGATACCCGTCCGGGGACAGCTCCCCGATGTCACCGGTGTGGAACCAGCCGTCCGACTCCAGCACCTCGGCGGTCTTGTCGGGCAGCCCGTGGTAGCCCTCCATGATGCCGGGGCCCCGCAGCAGGATCTCCCCGTCGTCGGCGATGCGCACCTCCGTGCCGGGCAGCGGCTTGCCGACCGTGCCGGTGCGGTAGGCCTCGCCCGGGTTCACGAACGACGCGGCGGAGGACTCCGTGAGCCCGTAGCCCTCCAGGATGTGGATGCCGGCACCCGCGAAGAAGTAGCCGATCTCCGGGGAGAGCGCGGCGCTGCCGGACACACACGCGCGCAGGTTGCCGCCGAAGGCCTCGCGGATCTTGGCGTAGACGAGCGTGTCGGCGACCTTGTGCTTGGCGGCGAGCCCGAACGGCGCGGAGTGGGTGCCGGTGCGCCGGAAGTTGTCCTGGGTGACCTTGGCGTACTCGCGGGAGATCTCGGCGGCCCACTGGAAGATCTTGTACTTGGCACCGCCGGCCGCGCGGGCCTTGGCGGCGACCCCGTTGTAGACCTTCTCGAAGATGCGCGGGACGGCCGCCATGTACGTCGGCCGCACGACCGGCAGGTTCTCGATGATCTTGTCGACGCGGCCGTCGACGGCGGTGACGTGGCCGACCTCGATCTGCCCGGAGGTGAGCACCTTGCCGAAGACGTGCGCGAGCGGCAGCCACAGGTACTGCACGTCGTCCGGGCCGACCAGGCCGGTCGCGGCGATCGCCTTCGCCATGTAGGCCCAGTTGTCGTGCGGCAGCCGTACGCCCTTGGGGCGGCCGGTGGTGCCGGAGGTGTAGATCAGGGTGGCCAGCTGGTCCTTGGTGATCGCACCGACCCGCTGCTTGATCAGCCCGGGCTCCTTCTCCAGCCGGGCCGCGCCGCGCTTCTCCAGCTCGTCGAGGGTGAGGATCCAGTCGGCGGTCTCGACGCCGGCCGGGTCGATCACGACGACGTGGGTGAGGTTCGGCAGCTCGCCGCGCTTCTCCACGGCCTTGGCCAGCTGCGCCGCATCCTCGGCGATCAGCACCCGGCTCTCGGAGTCGGAGAGGATGAACGCCGATTCGTCGGCGTTGGTCTGCGGATAGACGGTCGTGGTGGCCGCGCCGGCGCACATGATGCCCAGGTCGGCCAGTATCCACTCGATCCGGGTCGAGGAGGCGAGGGCGACGCGCTGCTCGGGCTGGACGCCCAGCTCGATGAGTCCGGCCGCGATGGCGTAGACCCGCTCGGCGGACTGCGCCCAGCTCAGCGACTTCCAGTCGTCCGAGCCCTCGCCCGAGGCCGGGGCCACGGGATGGCGATACGCCTCCGCGTCCGGTGTGGCCGCCACTCGCTCCAGGAAGAGGGCCGCCACGCTCGGCGGACGGTTCTCGATCAGTGTCTGTGTGTCGCTCACGACATCCTCCGGGGGCCCGCGACTGTGCGGCTGGCTCAATAGCCGGCTGGTGCGGCCGGCTCATTACGGCGGTCTTCACTCGCGTGCCGTTGTTTAACTCGCGAGTAACTATCGAGCAGGGATCAGAGTAAAGGTCGACCGGCCACCGCGTAAGGGTCCGAGGCCTGTCACTTCCACCAGAGAGTCACCCCCGGTACAGGCAGAGGCTCGCCGCACTTGTGCACGACGAGCCCCTGTTGCACCGGTTTGCCGGGTCACCGCCTGTTACCAGCGGTTACTTCTTGCCCTTGCCCGACCCCGCGCTGTCATCGCTGGAGAGCACCGCGATGAAGGCCTCCTGCGGAACCTCCACGGAACCCACCATCTTCATCCGCTTCTTGCCTTCCTTCTGCTTCTCCAGCAGCTTGCGCTTACGGGAGATGTCGCCGCCGTAGCACTTGGCGAGGACGTCCTTGCGGATGGCGCGGATGGTCTCGCGGGCGATCACCCGGGAGCCGATGGCGGCCTGGACGGGCACTTCGAAGGCCTGCCGCGGGATCAGCTCCTTGAGCTTGGCGACGAGCCGTACGCCGTACGCGTACGCCTGGTCCTTGTGGGTGATCGCCGAGAAGGCGTCGACCTTGTCGCCGTGCAGCAGGATGTCGACCTTGACCAGGCTGGAGGTCTGCTCGCCGGTGGGCTCGTAGTCGAGCGAGGCGTAGCCGCGGGTCTTGGACTTCAGCTGGTCGAAGAAGTCGAAGACGATCTCCGCGAGCGGCAGCGTGTAGCGGATCTCGACGCGGTCCTCGGAAAGGTAGTCCATGCCGAGCAGGGTGCCGCGCCGGGTCTGGCACAGCTCCATGATCGAGCCGATGAACTCGGTGGGGGCGAGGATCGTGGCGCGTACGACGGGCTCGTACACCTCGTCGATCTTGCCCTCGGGGAACTCGCTCGGGTTGGTGACGGTGTGCTCGGTGCCGTCCTCCATGACCACCCGGTAGACCACGTTGGGCGCGGTGGCGATGAGGTCGAGGCCGAACTCCCGCTCCAGTCGCTCCCGGATCACATCGAGGTGGAGGAGCCCCAGGAAGCCGACGCGGAAGCCGAAGCCGAGCGCGGCGGACGTCTCCGGCTCGTAGACCAGCGCGGCGTCGTTGAGCTGGAGCTTGTCCAGGGCCTCGCGCAGCTCGGGGTAGTCGGAGCCGTCCAGCGGATAGAGCCCGGAGAAGACCATCGGCTTCGGGTCCTTGTACCCACCGAGGGCCTCCGTCGCGCCCTTCTGCTGGCTGGTGACGGTGTCACCGACCTTGGACTGGCGGACGTCCTTCACACCGGTGATGAGATAGCCCACCTCACCGACGCCGAGGCCGTCGGCGCCCAGCATCTCGGGCGAGTTCGTGCCGATCTCCAGCAGCTCGTGCGTGGCGCCCGTCGACATCATCTTGATGCGCTCGCGCTTGTTGAGCTGCCCGTCGATGACACGGACGTACGTCACGACACCCCGGTAGGAGTCGTAGACGGAGTCGAAGATCATCGCGCGGGCGGGGGCGTCCTTCACACCGACCGGTGCGGGGACCTCCTTGACCACCCGGTCGAGCAGCGCGTCGACGCCGACACCGGTCTTGGCGGAGACCCGCAGCACGTCGTTCGGGTCGCACCCGACCAGGTTGGCGAGCTCCTCGGCGAACTTCTCGGGCTGCGCGGCCGGCAGGTCGATCTTGTTCAGCACGGGGATGATCGTGAGGTCGTTCTCCATCGCCAGGTAGAGGTTGGCGAGGGTCTGGGCCTCGATGCCCTGGGCGGCGTCGACGAGGAGGATGGTCCCCTCGCAGGCGGCGAGCGACCGCGAGACCTCGTAGGTGAAGTCGACGTGCCCCGGGGTGTCGATCATGTTGAGGATGTGCGTGTTGCCGGGTTCGTGGGTGGGAGCCCACGGCAGCCGCACCGCCTGGGACTTGATCGTGATGCCGCGCTCGCGCTCGATGTCCATCCGGTCGAGGTACTGAGCACGCATCTGCCGCTGCTCGACCACACCGGTCAGCTGGAGCATCCGGTCGGCGAGCGTGGACTTGCCGTGGTCGATGTGCGCGATGATGCAGAAATTGCGGATCAGAGCCGGGTCGGTACGGCTCGGCTCGGGCACATTGTTAGGGGTCGCGGGCACGCAGGGTCCTGTCTCTTGAGGCGCCTTATGCCTCGGGTCGGATCGATACGTAGGTTCCATGGTCCCACGGGCGGCGACCGGGGACCGTTTTGGGCCGTCCGCGGGCCCACTGGTAGTCTGGGTGGCTGTGTCTCATGCCCTCTCAGCGCGAGGCACATCCTCAAGAAATCACCTGGCACGGGACTCGGTCTCCTCGCGGGGAGGCTCCTGGCCCGTGCCTGAACCTGAAAAGGCTCATTCGTGGCGAACATCAAGTCCCAGATCAAGCGGATCAAGACCAACGAGAAGGCTCGGCTGCGCAACAAGGCCGTCAAGTCCTCCCTGAAGACCGCGATCCGCAAGGCCCGTGAGGCCGCTGCCGCGGGTGACGTCGAGAAGGCCACCGAGTACCAGCGCGCTGCCGCGCGTCAGCTCGACAAGGCCGTCTCCAAGGGCGTCATCCACAAGAACCAGGCCGCCAACAAGAAGTCGGCGCTTGCTTCGAAGGTCGCGTCCCTCAAGGGCTGACACCTCTCTGATCTGACCGCCGGAGGGAATCGAGCGGGCCCTCTCTCATCCGCTCCCGTCCGGCATCCCGGATCCGCACGCGGCCTGCGTTCGCCACGCGGGTGCGGATCCAGCATCTCGATCCGAAGGCCCCGGCGCCTCGCCCTTCCCCAGGGCGAGCGCCGGGGCCTTCGGCATACCCACGTCCATGTCGGTGCCACGGCCGGGATCGTCGCCGTTTCACGTCCAGAATTCGTTGACCATGTCGATGTCCGCGACGCACTCGTCGAGGTCGGTGATCTTGTCGCCGACGATCCGGAAGACGATGCCGCCGCTCTCGTCGATGTGCTTGGAGCCCCGGTCGGCGGTGAAACGGTGCACCGAGACAGCGTGCCCACGGCCGTCGACGAAGATGTCACGCAGCTCGACCCGGAAGGACCCGCCCGTCTCCGAGTAGAGCCGGCCGTAGTACCCGTCGAGGATCGACTCGATCCCCTTGAAGTCCCCCGACAGCGGGTGCGAGCCGGGCACATGGTGTGTGCAGTCCCCGGTCATCATTCCGCGCAGGGTGTCCATGTCCCCGCGCTGAAAGGCTTCGTAGCCCTTGCGGACGACTGCGGCGTGCGGGTGTTCAGCCATGACGGTCGCCACCTTTCCCATCCGACGCTGTACGGCTGATACGCCTGATTGTCCCCTCTTGTCCTGGGGCGTGTCTTCCGGAGCAGGATTCAGAAGGCGGGGGCTCGGGCCAGGTCGTGGGGGGAGTCGGCAACCGACGACAACGCTGCTGGGCGTCCCCCATGCCCTTGAGGCAGTGAGGGAACGCGTGCCACGTGCCGCGACGTCGGCATGATCCAAACGACGGGCTCTAGGGGGTGCTTCGAAAGTCCCGTGCGGTGCCCGCGCCCGCCGCGGCAGCGGGTGTCGCAGCCGGTGCGTGCCCTCGGCGCGCCGGACGAAGGCCCTCGTACTGGACGTACTTGGCCCTTTGGCCGGTGCGGCGAGGGTGCGTGCCGGGCGCCGCGGGTGCTGTGCGGGACCTTCGAAACACCCCTAGCCCCGCCCCCTGGAGCGAGCCGCGCGTGCGATGGTCACGACCGCCTTCTCCAACGCGTACTCGGGGTCGTCCCCGCCGCCCTTCACCCCGGCGTCCGCCTCGGCGACCGCCCGCAGCGCCACCGCCACCCCGTCGGGCGTCCACCCGCGCATCTGCTGGCGCACGCGGTCGATCTTCCACGGCGGCATGCCGAGCTCACGCGCCAGGTCGGCGGGGCGGCCGCCGCGCGCGGAGGAGAGCTTCCCGATGGCCCGGACGCCCTGGGCGAGCGCGCTGGTGATCAGGACGGGCGCCACACCCGTCGCCAACGACCACCGCAGCGCCTCCAGCGCCTCCGCGGCCCGCCCCTCGACCGCCCGGTCGGCCACGGTGAAGCTCGACGCCTCGGCACGGCCCGTGTAGTACCGCCCGACCACGGCCTCGTCGATAGTCCCCTCGACGTCCGCGACCAGCTGACTCACCGCGGACGCCAGCTCCCGCAGATCGCTCCCGATGGCGTCGACCAGCGCCTGACAGGCCTCCGGCGTCGCGGACCGCCCGGTCGCCCGGAACTCGCTCCGCACGAACGCCAGCCGGTCCGCCGGCTTGGTCATCTTCGGGCACGCCACCTCCCGCGCCCCCACCTTGCGGGCCGCGTCGAGCAGCTTCTTGCCCTTGACTCCACCGGCATGCACCAGCACGAGGGTGATCTCCTCGGCCGGCGCCCCCAGATACGCCGTCACGTCCTTGATCGTGTCGGCGGACAGATCCTGCGCACCCCGTACGACCACGACCTTGCGCTCCGCGAACAGCGAGGGACTGGTCAACTCCGCCAGCGTCCCCGGCTGCAACTGGTCCGAGGTCAGCTCCCGCACATCCGTGTCCGCGTCGGCTGCCCGGGCGGCAACCACCACCTCCCGCACGGCACGGTCGAGCAGCAGCTCCTCCTGACCCACGGCGAGGGTCACGGGGGCGAGGGGATCGTCGTTCGCACTCTTCCTGGCCATCGCGACAAGCATGGCACGGGGCACTGACAGTCGGTGCCGGTGGGAAGGGTGGGTAGGAGTGGGGGCGCGATCGCGGGGTGCGGGTGCCCTGGGTTTGGCTGGGGCTGGTGCTGAGGCGCGGGGGTGCAGGTCACCGGGTCTCCGGCGGGGGCGCGGGGGCGCGATCGCCGGGTGCCTGGCGGGTGCGGGTGCCCCAGCCGGGCTGGGGCTGAGGCGCGGGGTCGCCGGGTGCCTGGCGGGTGCGGGTACCCAGCGGGCGCCGGGGCGCGGGGCACAGCCGCAGAACACCCCGCGGGACGCCCCAGCTCAGGCCGCCAGCCAGGCTACGGCTCCTCCCGCCAGCCGTCCCAGCCTCCGACGAACTCGTCCAGCTCCCCGGGTTCGAGCCGCGCGGCCTCGTCCCGCAGCAGCACCAGCCACTGCGCGTCCTCGGCGTCGTCCTCCCCCGCCAACGCGTCCCGCACCAGCCGCGGCTCCTCGTCGATCCCGAACCGCTCCCCGAGCGCCTCCGCGACCTCCTCCGCCGCGTCACGGTCGGGCAGCACCAGCACATGTCTCACATCGCTCACGGGACAATTCTCGGGCACCGGGGAACGCCGAACGCGTACAGGGTCACGCACTCGCCCAGCCCCGGGCGCCCCCGGCCGAATCAGCCCTCCCGGCCGAGTTCCCGCACCGTCGGCACCCGGTCCAGCTCGATCCCGAACCGCTCCCGGTACACCCCCAGCACCTCCTCGTCCGTGCCCAGCTCCCACTCCTCCCGTGTCCCGTCGGCCGCCGTCGCCTTGAACGTGCGGCCGCTGAGCGTGATCCGTCCTCCTTCCTCCGTCACCCGCGAACACACCAGCGACTGCGTGAAGTGCGAGGCCGGTGAGGTGCTGTGCCACCACGCCCCGGCCACGAAGTCACCGAGCACCCGTGGCCGCCGCTCCAGCCGGTACTCGGGTCTGCCGTCCATGACGACGTCCAGGTCCGCCGCGTCCGCCGCGTCGTGCCCGCCGCGCACCCCGGCCGCGTCCGGCCCGGCCTCGACGATCCGGAACACGCCCGCCGGATCCTTCTGCTCGCCCCGCGCCCCGAACGCCAGCGGATGGTGGCTGTGCGCCCCGAAGCCGACGTCCGCCAGCCAGGTGCCGCCGTCCACCGTCCGCACCTTCAGCGCCATGTGGTCGTAGGGAATCCCGAGCTTCCCCTCCGGCCCGTGGACCCGAGCCGCCAGCAGCGTCACATCGAAGCCCAGCGCACCGAGCAACGCCCCGAACGCACCGTTCAGTTCGTAGCAGAACCCGCCCCGCCTCGCCCCCACCACCTTGTCCAGCAGCCGCTTCTCCTCCAGGACGATCTCCTCACCCCGGTGCACCGACAGGTTCTCGAACGGCACGGTCTGCAGATGGCGCAGATGCAGCTCACGCAGCACGTCCACAGTGGGCCACGCCGGGTGTTCGACCCCCAGGCGGCGGAGATAGGCATCAACCTCAACGGAATCCATGCCCCCAGTCTCCCGCCACCCGCAGCTCCGCGCCCGTACCCGCGACCGCCAGCGCCCCGTCCTCGTCCGTCCGCAGCACCACCGCGCCCTGCGCCCGCAGCGCCGCGACCGTACTGGGAGCCGGGTGCCCATACGGGTTGCCCGCACCGCAACTGATCAACGCCAGCCGCGGCGCCGCCCTGCGTATCAGCTCCGGATCCTGGTACGCCGAGCCATGATGGGCGACCTTGAGCACATCCACTCCGCCCAACAGCACGCCCGCCGGTGATCTCAAGAGTGCCCGCTGGGCCGGGGGTTCGAGATCCCCCAGCAGCAGGAGCCGCAGCCCGGCCGAGCGCACGAGAAGGGTGACACTGGCGTCGTTCGGACCGTCCGGTGCCATGGCCGTGGGTGACGAGGGCGCCGGCGGCCAGACGACCTGCCAGCTCAGCGACCCGGTGCGCCGCTCCTCCCCGGCGGCGGCCCGCGTCACGGGGATACGTCGAACCGCCGCCTCCCTGCGCACTAACTCCACCTGGTCCACCGGTTCTTCGTGCCCCGTCGTCTCGATCGCGCCCACCGCACGCCCACGCAGGACGCCGGGCAGGCCCGCCACATGGTCGGCGTGGAAGTGGGTCAGGACGACGAGCGGGATCCGCGTGATGCCGAGTGCGCGCAGACAGCGGTCGACCGACGTCGGATCGGGTCCGGCGTCCACGACCACGCCCGTGCCCTCGCCCGCCGCGAGCACTGTGGCGTCGCCCTGCCCCACATCGCACATCGCGAACCGCCACCCGGGCGGCGGCCAGCCCGTGACCACCCTGGTCAGCGGTGCCGGCTGCACCACCAGGAGCAGGAGCAGCACCCCGCAGACACCGCACCACCAGGGGTGTCGCAGCAGCCGTCGCCCGGCGAGCAGGACGACCGCCGTGGCGAGGGCGAGCAACGCCGCCCCCGTCCAGCTGCCGGGCCAGTCCACACCCGCCCCGGGCAGGGCGGCACCCGTCCGGGCGACGTCCGCGATCCACCCGGTCGGCCAACTCGCGCACCAGGCCAGCGCCTTGGCCAACGGCATCGTGAGCGGTGCCGCCGCCAGCGCCGCGAAGCCCAGCACCGTGGCCGGTGCGATCGCGAACTCCGCCAGCAGATTGCACGGCACCGCCACCAGACTGACCCGCGCCGACAGCACCGCCACGACCGGCGCGCACAGGGCCTGCGCGGCAGCGGCGGCCGCCAGCGCCTCGGCCAACCTCGGTGGCACCCCGCGCCGTCGCAACGCCGCGCTCCACCGGGGTGCGAGGGTGAGCAGGGCGCCCGTGGCCAGGACGGAGAGCAGAAAGCCGTAACTTCGGGCCAGCCACGGGTCGTAGAGCACCAGCAGCAGTACGGCCGTCGCCAGCGCCGGGATCAGCGACCTGCGGCGACCCGTCGCGAGAGCGAGCAGCACGACAGCACCGCAGGCCGCGGCCCGCAGCACGCTCGGGTCGGGCCGGCACACGACGACGAAGGCGAGGGTGAGCCCGCCGCCGAGCAGCGCGGTCGTCCGCAGCGAGAAACCGAGGCGGGGCGCGAGTCCACGCCGCTCGGCCGACTGCGCCCTCCCGGGCGGGCCGATGAGCAGGGCGAGGATGATCGTGAGGTTGCTGCCGGACACGGCGAGCGTGTGCGCGAGGTCGGTCTCCTTGAACGCCTCGTCCAGCTCCGGAGTGATCCGCGAGGTGTCCCCCACGACCAACCCCGGCAGCAGCGCCCGCGCATCCGCCGGCAACCCGTCGGTCGCCTCCCGCAGCCCGGCCCGCAGCCGCCCGGCCAACCGCTGCGCATCCGACGGCTCCCCCACCACCTCCGGCACCCCCGGGTCCCGCACGCGCAGCACCGCAGCGACGCGGTCCCCGTCCATCAGCGAGGGCGCGAACGTCGCGGTCACCCGCAAACGCGTGGAGGGCAGCAGCCCCAGCCAGGGCGAGGTCCGGCCACCGGCGGACCCCGGCGGGGCCTGGGCGTTCCCGGGCGTGTTCGGCCTCCCGTCGACGGCCCTGGCGGCCCCCGACCCCCGACCCGCGTCGATGATCACGAGCACCGGCGTCCGTGTCTCCACCGCCGTGCCGTCCGCCTCCTCCACCCGTCGTACATCCGCGTTGATCAGCACGGCGGTCGGCGCCATGTGATCGCCCTTGACCCTGGGCCGGGTCAGCCGGGGATCAGAGGTGACCTCGACCTCCGCGGTCACGGTGACGTACTCCCGCGCGAGCCCGGGCACGGGCCCACGCCGCACATCGGCCCCGTGCAGCCCCGCGGAGACGGCGGCCGCGGCAACACACAGCAGCACAGCGGCGACCGAGACGCGCGGCCAGGTGGCCCGCGGGGGCGAAGCTCGCTGATCTCGCGATTGGGTGGCGCAGGTGGCCAGGGCTGCTCGCGGGACCCGGACGGCTCGGGTGGCCTGGGTGGGATGAGTGGCCTGGGTAGCCCCGGTGGCGCGGGTGGCCTCACGATCACCAGTCCCATCGCCGGCTCCTTGCCGCACCAGCAGCAGTACGCCCGCCGCGACCAGGCCCACCACCGCCGCACCGACCGCCCACTCCATTGACGCGTCCAGCATCAGTGCCGCCGTCGCCCAGGCCGCCAGCGCCGGAGGCACGAGACGGAGGTCCGTCGGCCCTTCCTGCCGGGGATGGGAGGCACCCAGCCGGCTCCCGGACTCGGCGTGAACGGCGGCCCGTTCGGGAGCGCGGACGCCGTGCCCCATTACCGTCCCGCTCCTCCCAGCCGTCCCAGTCCTCCCAACCGTCCCAGTCCTCCCAGCGGCCCCGGCCTCCCCTGCCGTCCTGGCCCTCACGGCCGTACGAGATTTCGTAGATCGGCGAACCTGCGGTCGCCGATGCCATTGACCTCCCGCAGTTCATCCACCGAGCGGAAACCACCGTGCTGGGTGCGGTAGTCGAGGATGTGCTGGGCCAGCACCGGGCCGACGCCCGGGAGGGTGTCGAGCTGGTCCACGGTGGCCGTGTTGAGGGAGACCGGTGCGGTCGGTACCGCGCCCGTGCCCGCCGAGGTGCCCGCGCCCGCACCGGCAGCGGCCCCGGGCACGGCGGCCGGGGCGCCGACGATCACCTGCTCGCCGTCCACTAGGAAGCGGGCCCGGTTGAGGCTGTCGGTGTTCGTCCCGGGACGCACCCCACCGGCCACGCGCAGGGCGTCAGCGACCCGCGAGCCCGCTGGCAGACGATGGATACCGGGTTCGCGCACCTTGCCGCTGACGTCCACGACGATCTCGGGCGCGGCCGTGCCCACAGACCCCGAAGCGCCCGAAGCACCCGGTGCACCCGCAGCACCGCCCACCGACGGCCCTGCCCCGGTCTCCCCTCCCTGCTGTTCTCCCCCGTACGAGGCTGCCGCCCGCACCACCTCCGGCGCCCGTACGGACTGCGCCCGCCCGGCCCAGAAGTGCTGCACAGCGAACCCCGCGGCGAGGACGAGCACCACGGTGACCGCGACGACGCTCCGCCGCTCCAGCCCACACCTCGCCTGCAACCACACCGGCGTCCGCTCCCGCAAAGCCGCCCCGGCCCGCGTCCGCCAGGCCACCGCCCCACCACCCGCGTCACCGGCAGCGGCTGCGGCCCCAGCGCCGCCCCCGACCCCGGTCCTAATCCCGGCAGCGTCCCCGACCCCGGTCCCAATCCCGGCAGCGTCCCCGACCCCGGTCGCAACCCCGGTTCCGACCCCGGCAGCGTCCCCGCCCCCACTCCCCAAGTCCGCCCCGGCGCCCAACACCTCAGCCCCCTCGGACCAGTCGGCAGACCGACCGCCCCCATCCCCCGGCGGCCCCGCTCCCGACTCCCGCCACTCCTCGGCCCGTTCGGCGAAAATCACCTCCGCCCTGCGCCGTAACTCCGCTGCCGACGCATGATGCTGCCGAGCCCGACCCCGGACATGCGTGCGTCGTCGATGGCGGGTGCGGCTGTCGGAGTGAGGACCGCGGCCCGGGCCGCTGGTCGCCGTCGTGGTACGTGTGCGTGATCGAAGTGCCATGCGACGAGGATCGGGCACCCCGCCCCACTCGCGATGATCTTGCTCAATTCCCGGGGACTACCACCCAGTTGTGGAAAACTCCGCCACCCACACGAGTGGCTCCCCTCAAGCGCCCGCCTCCTGGGCACCCGCCCCGAGATTCAGCCCGTGATCCCCGTCACCGCGGCGAAACCACAACCCCCAACAACCCAGGCCCGGTATGCGCCCCGATCACCGCCCCCACCTCGCTCACATGCAGGTCGGCGAGCCCAGGGACCCGCGCCCGCAGGCGGTCCGCCAGGGCCGACGCCCGGTCGGGAGCGGCGAGATGGTGCACCGCGATGTCGACCGGCGCGCTGCCCGCCCGGTCGGCCGCGATCTCCTCCAGGCGGGCGATGGCCTTGGAAGCCGTGCGCACCTTCTCCAGCGGGCCGATCCGGCCGCCCTCCAACTGCAGCAGCGGCTTCACGGCGAGCGCCGAACCCAGCAGTGCCTGGGCCGCGCCGATACGGCCGCCGCGGCGCAGATAGTCGAGGGTGTCGACGTAGAAGTAGGCGGCCGTGCTGCCTGCCCGCTTCTCGGCTGCCGTGACGGCCTCGTCCACCGTGCCGCCCGTCTCCGCCGCCTCGGCCGCGGCGAGCGCGCTGAACCCGAGCGCCATCGCGACCATCCCGGTGTCCACCACCCGCACCGGCACCGGCGCCTCGCGCGCCGCGAGGACCGCCGCGTCGTAGGTGCCGGAGAGCTCGGCGGACAGGTGCAGGGAGACGATGCCGGTGGCGCCGGCCTCGGCGACCTTGCGGTAGTGCTCCGCGAAGACCTGAGGGCTGGGCCGCGAGGTGGTGACGGGGCGTCGCTTCTGCAACGCCTGGGCGAGGGAACGGGTAGAGATCTCGGTACCCTCGTCGAGTGCCTGACCGCCGACGACCACGGTCAGGGGTACTGAGGTGATGCCGTGGCGCTCCATCGTCCGCGGCGGCAGGTAGGCCGTTGAATCGGTGACGATCGCGACATGGCGGGACATGAGCTGGAGGTTACCTGCCGTAGCGCCCGGGCGGCAGCCCGACCCCGCTCACCTGGAAATGCCTTGACCAGATCAACTGGCGTGCACCCGGGCTCAAGTCGTGCTCTCGGGGCGGGTCTTCTTCTGCCAGGGATAGGTCGGGCGAGGGGCTGGCGGGGTGATCGCGGGCCGCGTGGGCTCCTCGGCCCGCTGCGTCCGAGCGGTGTCCGACCAGGTCTGCTCGGCCGTCGGATCGGCCTGCGCGGCGGGTGCCTCCGGCCACGGGGGCGGGGGCGGGGGCGTCGCGGAGGACGTCGAGGTCGACGACGGCGAGGAGGGCGACGACGTGGTCTCCTCCGTCTGCCAGTGCCGCAGGGCACCCGTCTCCACGTCGATCTGGGCGCTGAGGGTGTCCAGGTCGTCGTCGGCGAAGCGGTGGGCCCGGTCGCGGGCGGCCCAGCGCAGCGAGTCGGCGGCATGGATGATGCGCTCGGTGCGTTCGCGCAGGTCGGGTAGCCGCTCGGTGAGTGTCGCGCGGTCCGGCTCGGACTCCAGGCGGCGCAGTTCGGCGTCCAGTTCGTGCCCGTGGGCGCTGAGGCGCTGGAAGAGGCCGAGGGACTCCTTGAGGGACTCGTCCTCGGCCACGCCCGCGTGCAGCGCGTCCTGGGTGGCCCGCATCGAGGTGCGCAGCTTCAGTCTCAGCTGCGCCAGCTCGCCGACCGCTCCGGGCTGGGCGAAGGACTTGGCCCGCAGGGTGTGGTCCTCGACCGTGCGCCGGGCGTGGGTGATCGTCTCGTCCACGCGGCGTTTGGCGGCGCCGACCACCTTCACCGTGGCGTACGCACCCAGTGCGACGAAGAGCACGAAGAGCAGGGCGAGGACTGCGATCACTGCTTCCACGAACTCCTCCTCCGACCGGCCGCGACGCGCCCGGCCTCAGGCCACGCCACAGCACGCCACATCACTCTTCCACGGTAAACGCAGCAGGCAGGCCCGGAGTTCCAGAAGAACCCCGAACCTGCCCGTAGGGGATCACCCCGAGCCGCGAGAACCTAGGCCGGAACGATGTTCACCAGCTTCGGCGCCCGCACGATCACCTTCCGGATCCCGGCGCCGTCCAGTGCCGCCACGACCTTCTCGTCGGACAGGGCGACCTTCTCCAGGTCCTCCTCGGAGATGGCCGGCGAGACCTCCAGGCGGGCCTTGACCTTGCCCTTGATCTGCACGACGCAGGTCACGGTCTCGTCCACGACGTAGGCCGGGTCGGCGACCGGGAAGTCCTGGTGCACCACCGAGTCCTCGTGGCCCAGCTTGCGCCACAGCTCCTCGGCGACGTGCGGGGCCAGCGGCGCGACCATCAGCACCAGCGCCTCGGCGACCGACCGCGGCACCGGGCCGCCGGCCTTGGTCAGGTGGTTGTTCAGCTCGGTGACCTTGGCGATGGCGGTGTTGAACCGCATGCCCTCCAGGTCGCCGCGCACCCCGTCGATGGCCTTGTGCAGGGCACGCAGCGTGTCCTCGTCGGGCTCGGCGTCCACCACCGTCACGGCACCGGTCGTCTCGTCGACGACGTTGCGCCACAGCCGCTGCAGCAGCCGGAACTGGCCGACCACCGCGCGTGTGTCCCACGGCCGGGAGACGTCCAGCGGACCCATCGCCATCTCGTACAGCCGCAGCGTGTCGGCACCGTACTCGGCGGCGATCTCGTCCGGAGTGACCGCGTTCTTCAGGGACTTGCCCATCTTGCCCAGCAGCCGGGAGACCTTCTCGCCCTGGTAGTAGTACGCGCCGTCGCGCTCCTCCACCTCGGCGGCCGGCACCGCGATGCCACGGCTGTCACGGTAGACGTAGGCCTGGATCATGCCCTGGTTGAACAACTTGTGGAACGGCTCGGCGGAGGAGACGTGCCCCAGGTCGAACAGGACCTTGGACCAGAAGCGCGCGTACAGCAGGTGCAGCACCGCGTGCTCGGCGCCGCCGACGTACAGGTCGACACCGCCGTGCGGCTGGCCCTCGCGCGGGCCCATCCAGTACTGCTCGATCTCGGGGTCGACCAGCTGCTCGCCGTTGTGCGGGTCCAGGTAGCGCAGCTCGTACCAGCAGGAACCGGCCCAGTTGGGCATGGTGTTGGTCTCACGCCGGTAGCGCTTCGGTCCGTCGCCCAGGTCCAGGGTGACGTTGACCCAGTCCTCGTTGCGCGACAGCGGCGTCTCGGGCTCGGTGTCGGCGTCGTTCGGGTCGAAGGTGCGCGGGCTGTAGTCCTCGACCTCGGGCAGCTCCAGCGGCAGCATCGACTCGGGCAGCGCGTGGGCGATGCCGTCCTCGTCGTAGACGATCGGGAAGGGCTCGCCCCAGTAGCGCTGACGGCTGAACAGCCAGTCGCGCAGCCGGAAGTTGACCGTCCCCTCGCCGACGCCGGACCGCTCCAGCCACTCGGTGATGCGCGCCTTGGCCTCGGCGACGCCCAGCCCGTCCAGGGAGATGTCGTCGTTGGCGGAGTTGATGATCTTCGCGTCGTACGACCCGAAGGCGTCCTCCCACGTGGAGGTGTCCGTGCCCCGGCCGTCGGTCGGCTCGACGATGGAGGGGATCGGCAGCTCGAAGGCGCGCGCGAACTCGAAGTCACGCTGGTCACCGCAGGGTACGGCCATGATCGCGCCGGTGCCGTAGCCCATCAGGACGTAGTCGGCGATGAAGACGGGGACCTTCACGCCGTTGACCGGGTTGGTCGCGTACGAGCCGATGAAGACGCCGGTCTTGTCCTTGGCCTCGGCCTGGCGCTCGACGTCGGACTTGGAGGCGGCCTGCGCGCGGTAGGCGGCGACGGCCTCGGCCGGGGTCGCGTGGCCGCCGGTCCACACGTCGTGGGTTCCCTCGGGCCAGGCGTCCGGGGTGAACTTGTCGACCAGCGGGTGCTCGGGCGCCAGCACCATGTAGCTCGCGCCGAACAGGGTGTCGGGGCGGGTGGTGAAGACGGTGATGCGCTCGCCGTCCACGGGGAAGTCGACGCGGGCACCCTCGGAGCGGCCGATCCAGTTGCGCTGCTGCAGCTTGATGGCCTCGGGCCAGTCCAGCTCGGCCAGGTCGTCCAGCAGCCGGTCGGCGTAGGCGGTGATGCGCATGTTCCACTGGCGCAGCTTGGCCTTGAAGACCGGGTAGTTGCCGCGCTCGGAGCGGCCGTCGGCCGTGACCTCCTCGTTGGCCAGGACGGTGCCCAGTCCGGGGCACCAGTTGACCGGGGCGTCCGAGGCGTACGCCAGGCGGTACCCGCCCAGGACGTCGGCGTGCTCGGCGGCGCTCAGCTCGCTCCACGCGCGCGTGCCGCCGTCGGAACCGGGTACGGCGCGCTCACCGGACTCGAACTGGGCGATCAGCTCGGCGATCGGGCGAGCCTTCTTCGCCTCGTCGTCGTACCAGGAGTTGAAGATCTGCAGGAAGATCCACTGGGTCCACTTGTAGTACTCCGGGTCGATCGTGGCGAACGACCGGCGCTTGTCGTGGCCCAGGCCCAGCCGGCGCAGCTGGACCTTCATGTTCTCGATGTTGGCCTCGGTGGAGACACGCGGGTGCGTGCCGGTCTGCACGGCGTACTGCTCGGCGGGCAGGCCGAAGGCGTCGAAGCCCAGGGTGTGCAGGACGTTGTGGCCGGTCATGCGCTGGAAGCGCGCGAAGACGTCGGTGGCGATGTAGCCCAGGGGGTGGCCGACGTGCAGGCCCGCACCGGAGGGGTACGGGAACATGTCCATGATGAACTTCTTGGGCTTGGCGACCAGCGCGGTGTCGCCCGCCAGGTCACCCTTGGGGTTCGGCGCCGCGTAGGTGCCCTCGGCGTCCCAGAAGTCCTGCCAGCGTGCCTCGATGTCGGCCGCCATGGCGGCCGTGTAGCGGTGCGGCGCTGCCGCCTCGGCGGCGGCAGCGGGGTTCGTCTCGCTCATGATCCTCAAAGCTCCATCGATCGTCTCTGCCGGCGGCTGCGGTTCTCCGGAAACGAAAAATCCCCTCGCACAGGAGGGGACGCCGCGCCGATGCCGACCATCCGTTTCACCCGGTGGTCGGGACTGATCAGCGCGGCCCGCTAAGCAGAAGGCGTACGGCACGCATGGGGTCAGGGTACCGCAGCGCCCGAGCGGGTCGCGACGGGCTTCCGGCGGGGGCGCGACGGCCTTCTCAAGGGGGGCGCGCGTGAACATGGGCGCCCCGGGTTCCGTACCTGAGAGTTGTGAAGACCTCGAAAAGTTGAACAACACTCAACTGTTACCTGGCGTAACAGTCGCTAAGGGACAGCACTTGCACCGCACAGCACGTAGATAACAGCGCAATAACTCAAACGCCGTACCCGCCGGTATGGAGCCACTTAGAGTGCGGCAACGGGACCGCCTTCCCGAACCGTTCGGAGTTGCCCCCATGAACCCTCGTCCCCACACCAGCCCGCCCCCCAGGACGGATCTCCCGGCCCGGGGGGCGCCGGTCGCTGACACTCGGTCGCCCATTCCCCTCATCGCGTTCTCGGGAGGCATGCCGTGACGACGGATCCGAACGACAGCGTGATGGACGACGCCTTCTTGGAGTTCCTCAACTTCGGCGCCGGCGTACTGTCCCTCGTCTGCCTCACCTGCTCGGTGATCTGGGGTCTCGTCGCCCAGGACCGCATGATCCTCAACACCCGGCAGCGGCTCATCGCGCAGGCCGTCCACCGGGTGACCGCCGTGGCGTCGATCGCGTTCCTGCTGGTGCACGTCGGTGTCAAGCTGGCGCTGGAGCACGCCAGCCCGATCGCCGCACTGATCCCCTTCGGCCTTCTCTTCGCCGGCGGCAGCGAGATCCCGGGCAGCGCCTTCCTCGTCGGCCTGGGCTCCCTGGCCGCCATGCTCATGATCTTCGTCGGCGTCACCGGCGCGCTGCGCAACCGCTTCGCGTCCCCGGCGCCGGTCGCGGCGCGCTGGCGGGCGATGCACATGCTGGCCTACCCGGCCTGGTGCGCGGCACTGGTCCACGGCCTGTTCGCCGGCCGCCCGGCGAAGACGTTCTTCATGGTGTCCTACGAGCTGTGCGTCGTCGGGGTCGCGGCCGCCCTCGCCCTGCGCGCGGCACCGCGCCCGTTCAAGCGCAAGGTCGCCGACCGGATCGCCCAGCTCATCGGCAACGGCGAGCCCGCGGGCCGCGAGGAACTGGAGGCGAGCAGGGCCCGGTCGTCGGAGTCCGCACTGCCGGGCTCCGAGGGGAGGGGAAGGCGGTCGAGGCGGGCTGATCCGACGACGGGAACCCAGCCCCGGGCGACGCCCTCCCCCGACCCCCTGTACCAGGCTCCCTCAGCAAAGGCGTCCGGCTCCGGCTTCGCGGCCGCCTACCGCGCCGTCTCACCCCGCTCCCGCGGGCAACAGCAGTCCTACGCGGCCGACCAGACCGCCCGTATGGACCTGCCCATGGACATGCAGCCGACCGAGGCGATACCCCGCGTCGACGGTGGCGGCAGCACCTCGGGCAGCTGGCCGATCCCCTCCCCACCGCCCGTGGGCGAGGCGCCCCCGTCGTCCTACGACCCGCTCAACGACACGGGATACAACATCCCTGTCTACGGCAATTCGGGCACCCAGGGCTACAACTCGGGCGCCGCGGGCTACGGCTCGAGTGATGTGTACGACACCGCTGAGACGAACGCCGTCTTCGGTACGTACAACCAGAACGACACGTACAACAACAGCGGTCCCGCCACTGAAACACTGCCCGGTGCGTCCTACGACTTCGACGCACCGGGTTCGGGCGAACCTTGGAACACGCCTTCCGGAGGCTTTAAGTGAACGAGGCCCTGCCCGACGTACCCGAAGTCCGCGTGGTCGGTCTTCCCCAGCTCACGTCGGGCTTCGACCTTGTCGAGAGACTCGATCTGCCCATGCACCTGAAGGTGCACGGGCCGCTCGAACCGATGGGCGGCGAGCAGCTCGCGAAGCTCGCCGAGAACATCAATCTGAAGGGCCGCGGCGGCGCGGGCTTCCCCTTCCACAAGAAGCTGCGCTCGGTCGCGGAGGCCGCGATCAAGCGCGGCGTACGGCCGGTCGTGGTCGTCAACGGCAGTGAGGACGAACCGGCCTGCCGCAAGGACACGGTGATGATCAACCGTGCCCCGCACCTCATCCTGGACGGCGCCCTGCTGTGCGCCGAAGCCCTGGGTGCCCGCACGCTCGTGGTGGGGGTCACCCGGGAATCGACCCAGCGCTCCATGGAGGCCGCCCTCGCCGAACGCGGCCTCAGCAACAGCCGGCGCTCCGCGCTACGCGCGTTCGTCCAGCGCAACCCGGTCCGCATGGTCACCGGCGCCGCCGCCTCCCTGATCCGCTCGATCGACGGCGGCCCGGCGATCCCGCCCGGCCGCAAGGTCAGCGCCTCGCAGAACGGCGTCGGCGGCGCCCCGACCCTGCTGTCCAACGCCGAGACCTTCGCCCAGCTCGCGATCGCCGCCCGCATCGGCCCGGAGCGCTACGGCAACACCGGCCTGTACGACGAGCCGGGCACCGTCATGCTCACGGTCTCCGGCGCGGTCGCCCGCCCGATGGTCATCGAGGTCCCCACGGGCGTACCCCTGCGCTACGTCCTGCAGCTCGCCGGCGCCCCGCCCGTCCCGCAGGGCGTGCTGACCGGCGGCTACCACGGCAAGTGGATCGACGCGGCCACGGTCAACGAGGCGATCGTCTCCCGCAATTCCCTGGACGCGGTGGGCGGCGCGCTCGGCGCCGGCGCGATCCTGCCGATCACTCAGGAGACCTGCCCGCTGGGCGAGTCGCTGCGGGTCGCGCAGTGGCTGGCGGAGGAGAGCGCGGGCCAGTGCGGCCCCTGCTACCTCGGTCTGCCGGCCGCCGCGCGCGGCATGGAGGACATCCTCAACGGCGGTGGTCCGGCCGCCCTGGAGGCGCTCAAGCAGGTCGCGAAGAACGTGAAGCGGCGCGGCGCGTGCTCGCACCCGGACGGCTCCGCGATGTTCCTGGAGTCGACCATCAAGGCGTTCACCGACGACCTGGCGGCCCATGTCCTCGGCAACGGCTGCGGACGGCCCGTGGAGGGCGTTCTGCCGCTCTTCGAGGGCGGCAGGGCCCCGTCGGGCATCCCGGGCGGCGCCGAGTCGGAGGAGAACGGCCCCAGTCGGCAGAAGATCTACGTCGACTGGACCCTGTGCCGCGGCCACGGCCTGTGCGCGGACATCCTCCCGGAGGTCTTCCAACTGGGCGCTGACGGCTTCCCGACCGTCGCCCAGGCGAAGGTCCCGCGCTACGCCGAGGCCAAGGCCCTGCGCGCGGTACGCCGTTGCCCCGCCCTCGCCCTGCGCATCGAGGAGGACACCCGCGCGGGTGACCCCTCGCGGAACAACCTGCCGGTCCTCTCCCAGGGCCGCGGCAGGCGCGCGCTGGGCCGCTGAAGCCGGGCACGCACGCGTAGAGGGGCCGTCCGATCCGGACGGCCCCTCGTTCGTTCCCCAACCGGCCCTGCGGCCAGGGGTGTTCGGACACGAAAAAGATCCCGCCGGATCGAACTGATCCGGCGGGATCTCACTGTGGAGCTAAGGAGAATTGAACTCCTGACCTCCTGCATGCCATGCAGGCGCTCTACCAACTGAGCTATAGCCCCTTGCGGTGTTCCGCCCGGTTTCCCCGGCGGCGACGCCAACATTACCGGGCGACCCGGTGCAGCACCAAATCGTTTCCACCCGGCGCCGATACGTACACAAATGTCGGATTCCATGCGCCGACCGGAGGCTCAAGCCGTGACAAAGGAATAGAAACGCTTGAGCGTGCAGTGTTCTTCGAGGAGACGGCCGTAGATCGGTTCGCCCTCGAGTTCACGGTAGGTCTCGATCGGGTCGCCTTTTATGATCAGCGCCCGTGCGCATTCCTCGCACCAGTACTGGTAGTCGGGGTTCACCGGTTCCATGTCGCGGACGATCGGCGTTCCGCTGCCGCACCAGTCGCACTTTCGCCTGTGTGCACCCATCGATCAGCTCCAGATGTGGCCGCAGGCCGTGCACACGTAGGAAATTCCGCCGTTGTCGCCAAGAAGCTGGGCGACATGGACGGAGCCGCAGGAAGGGCAGCTGAGGCGAGTGATCGTGTCCCGTGTCAAAGCTGCTTCGAGGAGGCCACCGACCTCCTCGAGGATGCTCGCAGGCATCACCACTCCCTCCCGTCGGGCCGCGCTCCCTTCCGGCCGTTTGATTCTGCCACGGCCGGACCAATACGGTCAGCGACGCCTCAGTACCAGTCCGGACACGGCAGCCTTCGCCGCCGTACGGACCGTGCGGACCCGCACCCCAAAGCGCCTCATGAGAGGTATACGACCGACGGGGCCCGAGTGACTCAAGCCGGATCCGAACAGTTCGGCGAAGGCCGGGGCCGTGCGCGAACCGGCCGCACCGACCCGGCCGTTGATCCGGGCGCCCGCCGTGGATACCAAAGATCCCGCCGATCGAAGCGATCGGCGGGATCTTGTTGTCTCGCTGTGGAGCTAAGGAGAATTGAACTCCTGACCTCCTGCATGCCATGCAGGCGCTCTACCAACTGAGCTATAGCCCCAGGTCCCACGTGGCGGAGCCACATGGTGTTTCGCCCCGCTCGGCGGGGCGAACAAGAAGAACTTTAGCCTGCGACCTGCCAGAAAGTGAAATCCGGGCCGGCGCCAGTCGTCGTCGCGGTCGTCAGTCGTCGTCGCCGAGTACCGGCTCCGGCAGGGTGCCCGCGTTGTGCTCCAGCAGACGCCAGCCGCGGGCGCCCTCGCCGAGCACGGACCAGCAGCAGTTGGAAAGGCCGCCGAGGCTCTCCCAGGACCGGGGTTCCAGGCCGATGAGGCGCCCGATGGTCGTACGGATCGTGCCGCCGTGGCTGACCACGACGAGCGTGCCGTTGTCGGGGAGCTTCTCGGCGTGCCGGAGGACCACGGGGGCGGCGCGGTCGGCGACCTCGGTCTCCAGTTCGCCGCCACCGCGGCGCACCGGCTCACCGCGCTTCCACGCCGCGTACTCGTCGCCGTACCGCTCGATGATCTCCTCGTGCGTCAAGCCCTGCCAGGCGCCCGCGTAGGTCTCGCGCAGAGCCTCGTCGTGGGTCACCTCCAGCGCGGTGAGCGCGGCCAGCTCCGCGGCCGTGCGGGCGGCGCGCTGGAGGTCGGAGGCGATGATCGCGTCCGGCTGGAGGCCGGCGAGGAGTCGGGCGGCGCGGCGGGCCTGGGCGAGGCCGGCCTCGGTGAGTGCGACGTCCGTGGTGCCCTGGAAGCGGCGCTCCACGTTCCACGAGGTCTGGCCGTGCCGCCACAGGATGACGCGGCGGGGCCTGCCCGTGGGCACCTCGTCGGTGGTGCTCATCGCCACTCACCGCCCAGCTCGGCCGCCTCCTCGGCTGCCTGGAGCTTGGCGTGCTCCGCGGCCTTGCCGCGGGTGGCTTTGGCGTCCTCGGGCAGGTCGAGCTCGGGGCAGTCCTTCCACAGCCGCTCCAGGGCGTAGAAGACGCGCTCCTCGCTGTGCTGGACGTGGACGACGATGTCGACGTAGTCGAGCAGGACCCAGCGGGCCTCGCGGTCGCCCTCGCGGCGCACCGGCTTGGCGCCGAGCTCCTTCTGGAGCCGCTCCTCGATCTCGTCGACGATCGACTTGACCTGGCGGTCGTTGGGCGCGGAGGCCAGCAGGAAGGCGTCCGTGATCGACAGGACGTCGCTGACGTCGTAGGCGATGATGTCGTGCGCGAGCTTGTCGGCGGCTGCCTGGGCGGCGGTGTTGACGAGCTCGAGGGAACGGTCGGTAGCGGTCACTACAAGGCTTTCGGTCGGTGGACACTTGGCTTCACTCGACCTCAAGGGTCTCACGGACCGGTGACAACACCCCACGTGATTACCGGCTCACGTGGGGTGGCCTGCGGTTCTGTGCGGGCTGCGGTCACGACGACGGCTTGTAGTCCTGGCCGAGCACCACCGAGACATCCGCGTTCCCGGACACGTCCCCCTTCGTGACCGCGTCGGCGGACAGTCCGAGGGTCTTGGCGACCTCGGTGGCGTCGGCCTTGTCGGCGGCGTCGGCGTAGACGACCTCGGACGTGGCCTCGGCGGTGGCGGTACCGCCCTCCAGGAAGGTGAAGCCGCCGTTCAGCAGCACCACGCGGGCCTTCTCGGTGTTGTCCTTGACGCCGCTGGCGTTGCGGATGGACACGCGGACCGCGGCGTCCTTGTCGGGGCTCTTGGCGGTGCCGCCGAGGACGTTCTTGACGACACTGGCGCTCGCCTGGGCGCTGAGCGTTCCGTCGGTCTGGACGGGCAGCATGGCCGTCTTGTAGTCGCCGCCCTTGGCGAGCTCGGCGAGCTTGGCGAGGAAGGCGCCGAGGTCCTTGTCGGTCAGGGGCGGCTCGATGATCATGCCCAGCGTCTGCACGGTGACCGTCGCGCCCTGGGCGTCCGAGGTCAGCTTGCGCAGGGTGGCCTGCATGACCTGCCCGAACCGCTCCAGCTGCGCGTTCTGCGCCTCGCCCGAGCCCTGGTAGGTGGCGTAGGCGACGGCCATCTTGCCGCTGAGGGTCTGGGCGTTGCCCTTGCGGACGAGGGGCGCGCCGCCCTTGGCCTTGGCGTCCGGGTCGGGCACGTCGGCGTTGGTGTCGACCTCGATGTTGCCGACCAGGTCGACGAGGTTCTGCAGATACGGGGTGTCCAGCCGCCAGGTGCCCTGGATCTGGGTGCCGAGGACCGTGTCGATCGCGTCGCGGGTGCCGGAGGAGCCGTCGTCGTCGACCGACTTGGCCAGGGTCGTCGTGCCGTCGTCGCCGGTCAGGGCGAGGGAGTTCGGCAGCAGGACGGTGGTGCCCTGGTTGGTGGTGGTGTTGTCGACGAGCAGCGCCGTGGAGGTGCCGCCCTTCTTGGTGTTGTGCAGGTGGACGACGATCACGTCACGCTTCTGGGCGCCCACGGCCGTCGCCGTGCCCTCCTTGCTGTCGCTCGACGACAGACCGGGCAGCTTCCCGGCGTACCAGAGGTAGCCGACGCCGCCGGCCGCGGCGACCGCCAGGACGACCACGAGGGCGATCACGCGCGCGCGTGCCCGTCGCCGGGCCTCCTCGCGGCGCTCGGTGCGGTTCTCGGTGAACTTCAGCCAGTCGATGACGTCCTCGGAGGCCCCGTCGGGCTCCTCGACGAACGCGAACTGCTCGGTGTGGTACTCCCGGTCGCCCCGTTCCTGCTGGGGCTGCGGCTGCGGCTGCGGTTCCTCGACCGGTCCGGCCTGGTGCGGGATGTAGGCGGTCTGCTCGGCGACCCGGTGCTGCTGTCCGCTGGTGGCCGTTCGGCCATACGGGTCGTACGGCGGCGAGTGCGCGCCGGCCTGCTGGGGGTGCGTGCCGGTGCCGTACGGGTCGTAGGTCGGCACCGGCGGCTGCTGGCCGGTGTCGCCGGTCCCGTAGGGGTCGTACGGCGGGACCGGCTGCTGCCGGCCGGTCGCGTACGGGTCGTAGCCGTAGCCCTGCTGTGCGTACGGGTCGTACTGGTGCTGGTGTGGCTGTTGCTGGGCCGGGATCTGCCGGTAGACCGGCTGCCCGTACTCGTCGTAGCCGACGAGTTCGTACTGGTCGGCCTCGTATCCCGCGGCCCCCGCGTCGTATCGGTCGTTCACCGGTCGCCCCTCTCGGCTCACTCGCCTCACTCGCCGCGGTACAGCTCGCGCTTGTCGATGTAGCGCACGACTCCGTCCGGCACCAGATACCAGATGGGGTCGCCCTTTGCGACTCTCGCGCGGCAATCGGTGGACGAGATGGCCAGAGCGGGAACCTCGACCAGCGACACGCCGCCCTCCGGGAGCCCGGCGTCGGTGAGGTCGTGGCCTGGCCGGGTGACCCCGACGAAGTGCGCGAGGGAGAACAGCTCCTCCGAGTCCCGCCAGGTCAGGATCTGCCCCAGGGCGTCGGCGCCGGTGATGAAGAAGAGGTCCGTGTCGGGGTTGAGCGCGCGTAGATCACGCAGGGTGTCGACGGTGTACGTCGGGCCCCCGCGGTCGATGTCGATGCGGCTGACGGAGAACTGCGGGTTCTCGGCCGTGGCGATGACCGTCATCAGATAGCGGTCCTCGGCCGGGGAGACGTGCCGGTGGCTCTTCTGCCACGGCTGGCCGGTGGGCACGAACACGACCTCGTCGAGGTGGAACTGCGCGGCGACCTCGCTGGCCGCGACGAGGTGGCCGTGGTGGATCGGGTCAAACGTTCCGCCCATGACGCCCAGGCGGCGTTTGCCGGGGTTCGACGGGCCGTTTCCGGGGCCGGTAGGCATGTCCTGCTCTCCCATGCGTGCAGACCCTACCGGCCCCGCCTGAGGGCCCAGGCCTGTCCGTGACTCAGCGGTCGCGGTTGAAGCGGGTGGTGATCCACAGCAGGAGCAGCAGGATGACGAAGGCGCCACCCCCGGTGAGCCACGGGCTGATGCTTTGGTGGTTGCCGCCGTGCTCCTCGCCCTCGGCGGCGAGGGTGACCAACTGGGCAGCGGCGCTGTGGAAGCTCATCTTCGGCGTGACCTATCGGGTGTGGGCGGGATAAAGATGTCGGCCCATCGTAAGCGGGCGCCATGACGGGGATCACGCCGACTCCACCGTTGGGGCGCCTGGGCGGCCGGAGGGGAACCTTCCCGGGGGCTCAGTCGTCCTTCCGCCTGTAGCCCCGCAACAGGAACCACGCGGTCAGCACACAGCCCACGACCATCACGATCAGCACCACCCGGAGCAGATTCCCCGCCCCCTGCTGCTCGGCCGCGCTCGCGGCCTCGGTGAGCCAGGCGGCCGGGGGGTTGTGCTCCATGACGCGGAACTCCTTCGCTGTAGTGCCCGTCCACGGTAACTCCGCCTAGGCTGGGCTCTGCTTCGGGGGCGCAAAGGGCGGAACAAGGCTCTGCAAAGGGCCGCACAGAGCCATCCAGACGCACATGGGGGAAGACATGTCCGAAGGCCACGAGCACGACGGTCACGAGAACGTGCCGAGCAGGCAGCGCAGGCGTTTCCCGGGGATCTCCTCGCGTGCGTACGAACACCCGGCGGACCGCTCGGCCCTGGTGGCCCTGCGCAAGCTCAGCGGCTTCGACACCGTCTTCAAGGCCTTGAGCGGCCTGCTGCCCGAGCGCAGTCTGCGGCTGCTGTTCCTGTCCGACTCGGTCCGGGTCTCGGACCAGCAGTTCGCGCACCTCAACGACATGCTGCGGGACGCCTGTTACATCCTGGACCTGGAGAAGGTCCCGCCGATGTACGTCAACCAGGACCCGGTGCCGAACGCGATGTGCATCGGCCTGGACGAGCCGATCATCGTGGTCACGACGGGGCTGCTGGAGCTGCTCGACGAGGAGGAGATGCGGGCGGTGGTGGGCCACGAGGTGGGCCACGCCCTCTCCGGCCACTCGGTCTACCGCACGATCCTGCTCTTCCTCACCAGCCTCGCCGTCCGGGTCGCCTGGATCCCGCTGGGCAACATAGCGATCATGGCGATCGTGACGGCGCTGCGGGAGTGGTTCCGCAAGTCGGAGCTGTCCGCCGACCGGGCGGGGCTGCTCGTCGGGCAGGACCTCACGGCCTCGATGCGCGGCCTGATGAAGCTCGCGGGCGGCCACCATCTGCATGAGATGAACGTGGACGCGTTCCTGAAGCAGGCCGAGGAGTACGAGGCGGGCGGCGATCTGCGCGACTCCGTGCTGAAGATCCTGAACGTGCTGCCTCGCTCCCACCCCTTCACCACGGTCCGTGCGGCCGAGCTGAAGAAGTGGGCCGAGTCCCGTGACCACCAGCGGATCATGGACGGCCACTATCCGCGCCGCTCGGAGGACAAGGACACCTCGGTCACCGACTCCTTCCGCGAGTCGGCCTCCCACTACGCCACGCACGTGAAGTCCTCCAAGGACCCCCTCATGAAGCTGGTCACGGACATCGCCGACGGCGCGGGGGACCTCGGCGGCCGCGTTCGCCGAGGCTTCGGCGGCTTCACGGGTACGCCGCCCAAGGAGCAGCCACGCCGGGAGGAGGAGGGGGACAACACCTGACGGCCGCCCCCGGCTCCCGCAGCAGTTTCTCGCCCCCGCCGCCCCTACGCGTCCCATCCTTCTGGGGCTCCACCCCAGACCCCGCTCCTCGAACGCCGGAGGGGCTGAGCACGCGGCTCAGACCTTCGGCTGTGACCCCACCGCCAACGACCCGCACAGCGCCGTAGCCCCACCCGTGGCGTACGGGTCGGTCCCCGCTGGTCCGCCCTCCTTGGCCGTCTGCCCCGCCAGAAGCGGGTGCAGCCGGTTCGTCGAGTCCTCGGCACAGGACAGCGGCCCCGCCTGGACGTAGGAGACGACCAGCTGGGCCTGGCGCAGCCGCAGGTCCTCGCGGTCGAAGCGGAAGTGCAGCTCCCGCCGCACGGTGAAGAGCGAGGCCTCGCCTGCCTTCTCCCCCGCTTCCGCGGCCCGCAACGCGTACACGAACGTGTGATCGGCCGTGACCTCCAGCGTCGCGGAGTCGGTCTCCGCCGCCTGGAGCGTGCCCTGCACCCGGACCTTGCGATCGGCCAGCTCGGCCTGGGAGGCGTCGAAGCGAACCAGCCACCCGGTCGGCGCATGCCGCCCGTCCGCGGCCGGATGCCCGAAGCTCTGATCGAACTGGTCCAGTTGGTCGGGATCCAGCAGCACCCGCACCGGACGGATCTGTTCGCCGGTCAGCACCTCCGGATACAGCGCGGACCGCACGATGTAGTCCTTCGCGATGCTCAGCGCGTTCGTCACCTGACTGTCCGAGAAGTGCGCGGTGCGCCGCGCGGGCGGCAGCGGGATGCCCTCGGCGCCGATGCGGAACTGGGCGGCGGGACTGTGCGCGTACAGGTACTCCGGATCGGTCGCCCCGGGCACCTCGCCCTGCGGGGCGAGCGGGATGACGGTCATGCGCAGCGGCTCGGCGGGCGGCCCGGAGTTCGCGGGGGTCTGGTAGGGGTGCCGTACACCCATGTAGATCGCCGTACCGAAGGCCACGGCGATCAGCAGGACCAGGACCAGCGCCTGCCGGGACAGCCCCCGACGCATCGGCGCGCGGCGGCGTACGGCGGGCGCGTGGTCGGCCATGCGCTCCTGCGCGGAGAACTCCTGGAGGCGGGCAGCACGGACGAACGACTCGTCGAAGACGACGGATCGGTACTCGTCCTCGCCACCTCCGGGGCTGCCCTCGGGTGTCCCCTCAGGTGGGTCTCCTGGCCCTCCCATATCTTCAGGGTAGGTCGCCGGGAGGTCAGGTAAACGCCCTGGTACACGACAAGTTCTGACAGGTTCTCACCAGGACGGGAAGGCTGCCCTGGGTAGTGCTCAGGCCCTGGGTCGGGTTCCGGTCAGGGCCTGCGCGGTGTCGCCGAGACGGCCGGCTGGGAGTAGTCGGCGGATGCCGAGGGCGACGCCTCCCTGCCCTGTTCGAGGCCCGTGGACGCCGGCGGCGGAACCTGGTCCCTGCTGTTCGAGGAGGCGCCCCGGTAGACCGCCGTGAAGGCCAGCGCGACCATGCCGATGCCCATGACGAGGGCGAGCATCCAGGCGACGGGACGGTGCCAGCGGACCTGTTTGCCGTACGTCCCGGGAGCACCGTAACGATCTTCGAGGATGTCCGGGTCGTCCAGATCGTCCAGCTCGGGATCATGGCCGAAAGCGGTGCGGCCGTCGCGACCGTACCCCTCGTCGTATCGCTCGCCCCGGCCGTGTGCCCGGCGGGCCTCGGCCTCGGAGGCCTCCGCTCTGGCCTGGGCGGCGGCAAGGAGGCGCTCCACGGCGGTCGGCTCGTGCACCACGGCCGCCCGCACGAAGGCCTCGTCGAAGACCACGGAGGCGAACTCTTCGTCCGACACCCCGCGGTCGTGGTCGTCGTCGGGCTCCCAGCCGTCAGGGAACGGCGTGCCCCCCACGTCCTCCGGCACGGATCCAGAGTAGTCGTGGGGGGTCAATTTGGGCAGACGGTATGGAAATTCATCCAGCTGGCGAGACACCTCGGGTGCACCCCGCGCCGAACGGCGCTCCGACGCGCCCCCTGTCAGCGGGGCGCGCCCCCGGCGCGGGGGATTGCTCAGCGCCGTACGTGCCCGTCCCCGGTGACGATGTACTTGGTGCTGGTCAGCTCGGGCAGCCCCATCGGCCCTCGGGCGTGCAGCTTCTGGGTGGAGATGCCGATCTCCGCGCCGAAGCCGAACTGGCCGCCGTCGGTGAAGCGGGTGGAGGCGTTCACGGCGACCGTCGTGGAGTCGACCAGCTGGGTGAACCGGCGGGCGGCCTGCTGCGAGGTGGTGACGATGGCCTCGGTGTGGCCGGAGGTCCACAGCCGGATGTGCTCGACAGCCTTGTCGAGGGAGTCGACCACCGCGGCGGCGATGTCGTACGACAGGTACTCCGTCTCCCAGTCCTCGGTCGTGGCCTCGACGACCGTCGCCTTGGAGTCCTTGGCGTAGGCCATCACCCGCTCGTCGGCGTGCACCGTGACGCCGGCCTCCGCGAGGGCGTCCAGGGCGCGCGGCAGGAACTCGGGGGCGATGTCCTGGTGGACCAGGAGCGTCTCGGCGGCGTTGCAGACACTGACGCGCTGGGCCTTGGAGTTGATCAGGATCTCGATCGCCATGTCGAGGTCGGCGTGGGCGTCGACGTAGACGTGGCAGTTGCCGGTGCCGGTCTCGATCACCGGGACGATGGACTCGGTGACGACGGTCTGGATCAGCGAGGCTCCGCCGCGCGGGATCAGCACGTCGACCAGGCCGCGGGCCCGCATCAGCTCGCGCACGCTCTCGCGGCTCTCCCCCGGTACCAGCTGCACGGCGTCGGCGGGCAGCCCGGCCCCGCCGACGGCGTCGCGGATCACCCGGACGAGTGCCGAGTTCGACTCGTACGCCGAGGCCGAGCCGCGCAGCAGGACGGCGTTGCCGGACTTCAGACAGAGGGCGGCGGCGTCCACGGTGACGTTCGGGCGGGCCTCGTAGATGATCCCGACGACGCCCAGCGGGACGCGGACCTGGCGCAGGTCGATGCCGTTGGGGAGGGTGGAACCGCGGACGACCTCGCCGACCGGGTCGGGCAGCGCGACGACGTCCCGCACGTCGGAGGCGATGGCCCGCACGCGCTCCGGGGTCAGCGTCAGCCGGTCGATGATCGCCTCGCTGGTGCCGGCCTCCCGGGCCTTGGCGATGTCCTTGGCGTTGGCCTCGACGATTTCGCTCGTACGGACCTCCAGCGCGTCCGCGATGGCGAGCAGCGCGTCGTCCTTCTCGGCCCGCGGCAGCGGGGCGAGGTCGGCGGCGGCGGACTTGGCGCGGTAGGCGGCCCGGTTGACCGGGGACATGGAGTCGAACGGCGAGAGCGTGGTCATGAAAGAAGGGTAGTGCGACTGCGAGGCCGGTTCAGCGCTCGTTCCAAACCCCGAGACGAGCACCGCAGGTCACAAGGCCGGTCGATCAGGTCGCACGAGGCCGGTCAGTAGGGATGCACTCCCACCGGGCTCGCCGGGGGCAGCCCGTACCCCTCCGCGATCCGCTGGTGGTAGGTCTCGCGGTCGATGACCTCCAGGCCGACGATCTCCCAGGGCGGCAGCCCCGCGCTCTGCCGGTGCTCGCCCCACAGGCGCAGGGCGACGGCGGCCGCGTCGTGCAGGTCGCGGGCCTCCTCCCAGTAGCGGATCTCGGCGTGGTCGCCCGCGTACCGGCTGGTCAGCAGAAAGGGGTGGTCGTGGGCGAGCTGTTCGAGGGCGCGCCGCACCTCCTGCAGCGGGGCCTCCTGACCGGAGACGCTGAGGGTGACGTGCCACAGACGGGGCAGGTCCTTGGGCTCCTCGTACCGGCCCCCGGCTGCCACGCTCGTCAAGGCGCGCTCCTCACCGGCCGCGCGGGACGAGGCCCCACCGGCACTGCGGGACGCCGTCCCAGGGCGCACTCGTCTCACGACGGCCTCCTTTACGCAGTGACCGACTCAGTGGTCGTACGGAATGTCCCTGAGACAAAGTTGAGCAGGCCGCAAGTGCTCGCGGGGCGGTTTTGCGGAACGTCCACCTCAGGGCGACGTTTGAAGCGGGGCGTTCCCCCCGTTTTCGGCCGGGGGTCCGGGGGTTGACCCCCGGGCAATGCAGCGCGGAACGTCCACCTCAGGGCGACGTTTGAAGCGGGGCGTTCCCCCCGTTTTCGGCTGGAGGACGCCGGGCCGGCGTCGGCTCACCGAGGTGGCTACGGCTCCAGGATCACCAGGTCGTCCCGGTGCACGACCTCGCGCTCGTACTCCGCGCCCAGCTCCCGCGCCAGCTCCCGTGTCGAACGGCCGAGCAGTTGCGGAATCTCCTTGGCGTCGAAGTTGACGAGCCCGCGTGCGACGGCGCGCCCGGCGGTGTCCCGCAGTTCGACGGGGTCGCCCGCGCTGAAGTCGCCCTCGACGGCGGCGATGCCGGCCGGCAGCAGCGACTTGCGGCGTTCGACGACCGCCCGGACCGCGCCGTCGTCCAGCGTCAGCGAGCCCTGTGGGGTCGACGCGTGCTGGAGCCAGAGCAGACGGTCGGCGGAGCGCTTGCCGGTGGCGTGGAAGTAGGTACCGGTGTCGCCGCCGTGCAGTGCCTCGGCCGCGTGGATCGCGCTGGTCAGGACCACGGGGATACCGGCGGCGGCCGCGATCCGGGCCGCCTCGACCTTGGTGACCATGCCGCCGGTGCCGACGCCGGCCTTGCCCGTGCTGCCGATCTCGACGTGCGCCAGATCCTCCGGCCCGCGCACCTCGGCTATCCGCGAGGTACCCGGCTTGCTGGGGTCGCCGTCGTACACGCCGTCCACGTCGGACAGCAGGACCAGCAGGTCGGCGCGGACGAGGTGCGCGACGAGGGCGGCGAGGCGGTCGTTGTCGCCGAAGCGGATCTCGTCGGTGGCGACGGTGTCGTTCTCGTTGACGATCGGGAAGGCGCCCATCGCGAGGAGCTTGTCGAGGGTGCGCGAGGCATTGCGGTGGTGGGCGCGGCGGCTCATGTCGTCGCTGGTCAGCAGCACCTGGCCGACACGGACGCCGTGCCGGGCGAAGGACGCGGTGTAGCGGGCGACGAGCAGGCCCTGACCGACGCTGGCGGCGGCCTGCTGGCGGGCCAGGTCCTTGGGGCGGCGGCGCAGGCCCAGCGGGGCGAGTCCGGCGGCGATGGCGCCGGAGGAGACGAGGACGACCTCCTTCTCCCCGCCGCTGCGGCTCTTGGCGAGGACGTCGACGAGCGCGTCCACCCGGTCGGCGTCCAGGCCGCCGGACGCGGTGGTCAGCGACGAGGAGCCCACCTTGACGACGATCCTGCGGGCCTCGCGCACACCCTGCCTTGCCCCTGCCACCTGTGCTCTTTCCCCTCGCGTCCATCGGGTTGCCTGCTCGGCAATCTACGCGAAGTGGATCGTTCGGCGCGCGGGGATTCCAGCCCCCGGACAGGCGGGCGGAGACCGTCCGCGCCCGCTCCGGGACCCCCGGGACACATGCGTGTCGTCTGCAGGCCGCCGCGCGTTAACCCGGGCGCACGACGTCCGCGCCGACCTTGGAGTGACCGCGTTGCCCGTACCCCTGCCCCGCATCCCGGCCAGAGCACTCGTCACGGCTCTGCTGGCCGCGTCCTTCTGCGCCCAGGCCGTGGCGGCGCTGCGCCCGCACGTCCCGCTGCTGCTCGCCGCGACGGTCGTGTCCCTGGCCGTCGAGGGCGTGCTGTACCGCTGGCACCGCGGTGTGCTGTCGGTGTTCGCCAAGTCGCACGCGGACATCACCGTGCGGCATGTGCTGCGGGACCTGCTGCTGGTCGTGGCGCTGCTGCGGCTCGGCGAGCAGCACCGGGAGACGCTGTACACGCCGCTCGTCGCCGGGCTGCTCGCCTTCTACGCCCTGCACTGCGCGATCCAGGCGGTCTCGGTGCTGGTCCGCCGCACCCGCACGCTGCCGGTGGTCACCCGTAACATCGACGCCTCCGCTCTGCGTCTGTCCGCCGCCCCGTCGGTCCTGCTGCGCCGCCCCGCCCACCGGCTGCTGGTCTTCGGCCTCCCGGCCACCGCGGGCCTGCTCGCCACGGCGGCCACCGACGACCCGCGCTGCGGTGCCCTCGGTGTCGCGCTCTCCCTGGGGCTCGCCCTCCTCGGCCTGTACGACCTCGTCGTACGGCTGCTGCCGAGCCGTCGCCCGGCGAGCGAGCGGGAGGCCCTGGAGTGGCTGGACGCCTGGCTGGCGGAGTACCGGCCGACGGTCGGGCTCTACTTCTCCGGCGGCGCGTCCTCGGCGTACCAGGCGAACATGTGGCTGGAGCCGCTGGCGAAGCTGGAGGGCCGGCCGCTGATCGTGCTGCGGGAGCGGTTCATGGTGCAGAAGATCGCGCCGACCGACGTCCCGATCCTGTGTCTGCCGAAGGTCTCCACGCTGATGCGGCTGGAGGAGTCCTCGCTGCAGGTCCTCATCCACCCCTCGAACTCCGGCAAGACCTCCCAGGTCCTGCGCATCCCCACGCTCAAGCACACCTTCGTCAACCACGGGGAGAGCGACAAGCTGTCGTCCTGCAACCCGTACGCGAAGGCCTACGACGAGGTGTGGGTGGCCGGTCCGGCGGCGCGCGAGCGGTACGCGTACGCCGAGGTCGGGGTCGAGGACAAGGACGTGGTGGAGATCGGCCGCCCGCAGCTGGACGGCGTACGGCCGTACGAGGGCGCGCCGACCGGGGCGTGCACGACCGTCCTGTACGCGCCGACCTGGGAGGGCTGGGACGGCAATCCCGGCAACACCTCGGTGATCGAGGCCGGTGAGAACCTCGTGCGCGCGCTGCTCGCGGACCCGGGCGTACGGCTGCTGTACAAGCCGCACCCGCTGACGGGGTCCGTGGATCCGCGGGCCGGGGCGGCCGATCTGCGGATCCGTGAGCTGATCAGGGCGGCGAACCGGGAGCGGACCGGGGAGCGGCCGGGCGGAGGCGAGGAACTCGCCCGGCTGACCGCCGAGTTGGACCGGCTGACCGCGATCGCCGGGCGGGCGAGTGCCGACCAGGTGGAGCGGATGCTGCTCCAGTCGGCGCCGGAGCCGGGGCGGGCGGAGGCGGTGGCGCGGGCCACGGCAGCCTGGGAGGAGGCGTACTGGGCGTCGCTGCCCGAGTGGGAGCACCAGATCGTCACCGACGTCCGGCCCACGCTGTACGCCTGCTACAACCAGGCGGACCTGCTGGTCAGCGATGTGTCGAGCGTGATCAGCGACTTCCTGGCGAGCGGGAAGCCCTATGCCGTGGCGAACACCAGCGGCCTCGCGGAGGACGTGTTCCGCAAGGCCTTCCCGACCGTGCGCGCGGCGACCGTGCTGACGCCGGACGCCGCCGGGGTGCCGGAGCTGCTGGACGCGGTGCGGCACCCGGAGAAGGACGAACTGGTCGAGGCGCGGGAGGAGTTGAAGCGTCACCTGCTGGGGCCGGACGAGCCGACGTCGCAGGTGCGCTTCAACGAGGCCGTGCAGTCGCTGTGTTCGGCGGCGCTGGAGCACCGGGCCCGGATGGCCGAGCGGCTGGCGGCGGAGACCCCGGAGATCCCCGATCAGCGGCGGTCCGTCACGCCGCGGCGGCCCGCCCACCCGGCGTAGCCCCACCCGGCGTAGCCCCACCCGAGGCCCTCAGCACCCGGCGCGCCTTGCCCGCCGCACGCCGCAGGAACGAGTCCGCGCCGCCCTCGCGGTACCCGTGGAAGGCACGGGCCTCGCGGGGTTCGGCGAGGTACACGGAGTCGGGTATCCCCGCCGCCCGGTCCCGGAAGTGCGGGTAGACGAGGTAGACCCGGCGGCCCTTCTTCTCCAGGAGGGCCGCCGCCTGCTTCTTGGCCTTGACGAACTCCACGACGGGCAGCAGGAGGTCGGCGCGCTGGGCGGCGACCAGGTGCAGCCGAAGCCGTTCCCCGACCTTGAGGCGGCGGGCGATGTCCGGCGTCCAGTAGGCGTCCATGAGGGGCCCCGCCAGTTCCAGCTTGTGCTGCCTGACCTTCTCGCTGTCCCTGGCGTACACGGGCCCGAACTGCGGGAGCAGGGTGATGAGGAACGGGCGGACCATGAGCAGGTCGCGGCGGTCGCCGGCGGGTACGAGCTCGGCTATCAGGCTCATCAGGGCGCGCGCGGAGTCGAAGCGCAGGGTGTAGCCGCCGCTCTTCGTCACGTGCTTGCCGTCGTCGCGGCCGACCAGGTAGTAGCAGGTGTAGTCGGCGATGACGGAGACGCCGTCGGCCCGCAGATAGGCCTCCATCGTGAACAGCGCGTCCTCGCCGGTGAACAGGGACTCGTCGAAGCGCATGTTGTGCCGGGTCAGCAGCTCGCGGCGGAACAGCTTCTGCGCGCTCAGCGTGAACTTGATGTTGGAGGAGTAGACGTCGGTGCGGTCCAGCGTCTTGCCCCACATCGACTTGGGCGCGGTGCGGTTGACGCCCTCGACCTTGCCGAGCACGACATCCGTGCCGTTCTTGTCCGCCATCGCGACCATGCGCTGCAGGGCCTCGGGGCCCAGCCGGTCGTCGGCGTCCAGGAAGAAGACGTACCGCCCGGACGCCTTGCCCAGGCCGACGTTGCGCGGGCCGCTGGGCCCGCCGGAGTTCTCCTGGCGGATCACGGTCACGGGCATCGCCACCCGGGCCGCGAACTCCTCCAGGCACTCACCCGTCCCGTCCGTCGAACCGTCGTCGACGGCGATGACCTCGATGCGCTCCGGGTCGATGGTCTGTGCCTCGACGGATGCCAGGCACTCGACCAGATACGGCATCGCTTCGTACGCCCCGATGATCACGCTCACATCAGGCTGCGCAGCGGTCACGTTTCCCCCTTGTTAACGGGATATCTCCCCCGTATCGCCTCTTGGCTACCTGATAGACGGCCGAGGGGTGCAACCGGTTGCCTAGAACCTGTGTTTTCGTGACCCACATCACAAAGATCAACTGACATGGGATTACGTCAATCGGGCAAGGTAAGAGGCCCGTCAGAAACGGCGCGGCCCCCGAGGACTGGTTCCTCGGGGGCCGCGCCGTCGGTCGTTCCGCGGGGTCAGGCGGTCACGTCGTCCTCCGCCGTCACGACCCGCTGGGCGGGCACGCCCCCCGGCAGGGCCTCGGCGGCTCCGGCCGCCGCCCGTGACTCCTGGCCGACGTTGCGCGCCTCCGCCTTGATCGCGAGGTTCGCCACGGCGGTGTTGAACTGGTCGATGGACGTCGGCTCGTCCGGGCCGAGCAGATACCGCTTGAGTTCGCCCCGGTCCTCGGCCAGCGGGTCGGCCGCCGGGTCCCGTACGGCGTCCAGCAGCTCGCCCAGCTCGGCCGCGCTGTTGGACAGGATCGTCGCCGCGCGCACCGCGGTGTTCTGCCGCTTGAACTCCTCCACGCCCACCTCGGCGGAGTCCGTCACGGCGTACGGCTTGCCGCTGGCGATGAAGTCGGAGACCACGCTGGAGATGTCGGAGACCATCGCGTCGGAGACGTTGAAGCAGTCGTACAGACGCGGCTCGGCACCCGTGATGACGCGGTGCTCATGGCCGCCGAAGGAACGCCAGTACGCGGCGTTCCACTCGGCGCGCAGCCGGGCGACCTCCTCGTGCCGGGCCACGTCGACCAGCCCGTCGCGGGTGGCCTCGGCCTCGTCGCCGCCCTTGCCGTTGCCGCCGGCCTTGCCGGCCAGCTCGGCGAGGCGGGCCTCGATGCGGGCCAGCTCTGCCTTGGCGGCGGTCTGCGCGGCGGTGTCGGCGGTGAAGCGCGGGTCGGCGGCGCGCTCGGCGGCGGCCTTCTCGACCAGGGCGGTGATCCGGCGGTGCGCGGCGCCGGCCGCCTTGCTGACGGTGCCGGTGAAGGGGTGCGGCTTGTACAGGACGCGGACCGGCGGGTCGGCCTTGACCAGCTTCTTCACGATGTTCTCACCGGCGAGCACGATAGAGGTGTTGCCGGGGTTGCCGTCCCAGCCCTCCCAGGTCGGCGCGTACAGGACGGTCGGGACACGGCCGTCCGGCACCCCGCTCCAGCCCTGGATCGGCGCCAGCTGCGGGCGGCCGACCTCGACGATGTCGTCGTCGCGGACGCCGACGTCGGCTATGGCGTAGCGGTCGCGGCCCGCGCGGCCGGCGGTCCACACCTCGTCGTAGACCTTGCTGTACGGGTTGACGCTGGCCAGCTTGTCGCTGTCGCCGTGGCCGATGAAGACGTGCTTCATGGTGGGGACGCGCAGCAGGTGGATGTTCTTGCCGACGTTGGCCGCGTACAGCGCGACGCGCACGTTGGACAGGTCCAGGTTCATCAGGTGCACACCGCCGGGCACGCAGATGACGGGGACCGTGGTGGGGGCCAGGTTGTTCAGGATGGCCCGCTCACGCAGGATGATCAGCGGCCTGGAGTCCAGCTGCTCCATGGTCTCCAGCCACATGTTGACCTGGTAGGCGGAGTCCTTGGAGCCGGAGAAGTACAGCACCGTCTCGGGCCGGTACTCGGCCAGCCAGGCGTCGACGGCGGCCAGGACCTTGTCCGCGTTCGGCGGGATCTTCGCGCCGCGGACGTAGGGGACGAGCGCCAGCACGTACAGGCAGCCCACGCCGACCGTGATGCCGATGCCGGCGAAGCCGGCCACGGCCGACTCCAGGGTCGCCGAGACGAGGATGCCGGCGACGGCGGCGAGGTCGAGGTGCAGCATCTTCTCGGCGGAGCGGTGCAGCAGGGCGCGCGGCGGGGCGTCCGGGATGCGGATGCGCGAGGCGAGGTCGATGTTGCGGGTGGCGACCGGCATACGGCGGCGGTTGCGGATCAGGGTGACCAGCGCGCCGTGCGGGGCCTGGAGGCCGTAGAAGGCGATGAAGCAGGCGATGGCGCCGTAGTAGATCAGGTCGTCCGCGAGGCCGAGCCGGGCCAGCAACAGGATCAGCAGGAGCTGTCTGATCAGGAACCGGATCGACAGACCTGCCCGCACCTTGCTGAGGCGGTTGACCAGATAGCTGCTCTTGCGGTGCAGATAGTGGTCCGCCAGGTACGTCACGGCGGCCGCGGCCGCGAAGGCGGGGACGCTCGGGACGAGCGCGGCCAGCATGAGTGCCGGGAAGCCCAGCATCATGAAGGCCGCCGCGGCCAGCTCGGCCGCGCTGCCCACCCGGGCGACGCGAATAGCGGTGGATATCACGGAGAACCTGCTCAGGGAGAGGGGCCGGTCTGAAGGGGGAAGGACTCAGGCCCCTGTGAATTCTTCGTGAACGAAGAATCGCAGAGGCCTGAATTCCATAAGGCTATTAACTGATGATTATGCCATGCCGTCCTGGCGGTCCAGAACACTGGCCAGCGCCTGCTCGAAGCCGGACGCCTTTCCGGCGGGGGCCGTCGGGTCCTGCTGGCGGACGTCGATCACATGGCCGGTCAGCTCGGAGAGCAGCACGTCGAGGGAGGTCCGGGCGACGGCCTCGGAGGAGAGCAGGCTGCCCGCGGGCTCCTGGCCGAAGGCCTTGGTGCGCATGGGGGTGGCGGTGCGCTCCGGGTTGATGCAGTTGACGCGGATGCCGTCACCGGCCCACTCGTCGGACAGGGCCTGGGTGAGGTTCACCATGGCCGCCTTGGTGGAGGAGTACAGGCTGTACTCGGCGCGACCGCGGGTGTAGCTGCTGGAGGTGTACAGCAGCAACTGGCCCTTGGTCTCGGACAGGTACTTGTACGAGGAGCGCGCGATCTGCACCGGGGCCAGGTAGTTGACCTTCAGCGCCTCCTCGATGGTGGCGTTGTCGGTCTCGGCGAGCTTGCCTATGCGCAGCACGCCGGCGGTGTTGACGACGTAGTCGATGCGGCCGGTCTCGGCGTACGCCTTGGACAGCGCGTCGTCGACCTCCTCCGGGTTCTCCACGTGGGTGCCGGTGGTGGAGCGGCCCAGCGCGTACACCTTGGCGCCGTAGGACTCGGCGAGTTCGGCGATGTCCTTGCCGATGCCGTAGCTGCCGCCGAAGACGACGACGGTCTTGCCGGTGAGCAGCTCGCGGTAGGTCTCCTCGCTGACCTGCTCGGGAGTGGCGGTGGAGGCCAGCTGGAACAGCTTGTCGGCGATGAAGACGTCGACGGGCTGGGTGACCTTCATGTTGTACTCGTCACCCGCGACGACGTGGATCGGCACGTCCGGCAGGTACTTGAGCACGACGGAACAGTCGTCCGTGGCCTGGAAGTTGGGGTCGCCGGCGGCCACCTCGTAGGCCCGCTTGATCGTGGACAGCTTGAACGCCTGCGGCGTCTGGCCGCGGCGCAGCCGGGAGCGGTCCGGGATCTCGGTGATGAACTCGCCGTCCTCGCCGTGCGTGCGCGTGACGATGATGGTGTCCGCGGACGGGATGGCGACGTCGACGGCCTGGAACCGCTCCAGCGCCACGACACAGTCGTCGATCACGCGCTGTGACAGCAGGGGGCGTACGGCGTCGTGGAAGAGGACGTTGAGGTCCTCGCCCTCGGCCAGTCCCTCGCCGAGGGCGTCGATGGCGCGCTCGGTGGTCTCGTTCCGGGTCGAGCCGCCCTCGATGATCTTCTTGACCTTCGTGAATCCGGCCTTTGCGACGATCTTCTCGATGTCCGGTACATAACCGGGCGCCATCAGCACGATGACGTCGTCGATCGAGTCCGCCTTCTCGAAGGTGGTCAGCGTGTGCTCGATGACTGCCTTGCCGGCGATCTTCAGCAGCTGCTTGGGGATCGACAGACCCACGCGCTGACCGGTACCACCGGCCAGGATCACTGCGGTGGTACGGGGCTTGGCTATGTGCTGGGACACAGGTGACCTACCTTGTGGCGACTGGGAACTTGGAAATGGTCCCACTTGGGGTTACCGCAGTGCAAGGTGAGCGTCCCCGGCCGCATATGTGCGCGCAACCTGTCATTCACCTTGTACGCATGGTCATTGCAGAGAGGCCCTCCGGCGGTTCACGTTAATTGCTGTGAGTAACGGCACAGGCTCAGCGAAGCCGTAGCCGCTTGAGGCAACGATGGCCGAGTACCCGCACGAGTTCCTTCGACGACGTCCGGTGAACGGTGCGCGACCCGGCGGCCCCGGTGTGCCGTGCGGGTGCGGCGGCCACTGCCGCGAGAGCCCCGTAGAGCGCCTGCGCCGCAGCCTCCGGGGCGATGCGCGGCTCCTGGTCGGACCGGGGCGCGCAGCCCTGCGCGGCGGCCAACTGCACTGCGGACAAAAGGCGCATGTCGCCGATGACCCGTACGCCCGTCCCGTCAATACGCTCCGCGATCTCCGCACCGATCTCGGCGGCGGCCTCGACGGCCCACTGCGGGGTCCGGATCTTCACGTCTTTGGGACCGGGGGTGCACGTGTTCTTCATATGCATCACAGCGCCGTTCCGGACGAGCCGTGAATAGAGCTCCGCGGGCAGTTCATTGGCGCGGAATTCCTTATTAAGATTCCGCAGCATTTCGGTCTCGGCGCGGGTGAGCGAGCGATTCGCCGTGTCCGGAACGGGGTTCAGCAGCCGCGCGGGCAGTCCCAGCAGTGCCTCGAAGACACGCATCAGGCCCTCCCGGTCGCGGTCGTCGACCACGACGACGGTGACCCGCTCCGGGCCGACCACCCGGACCCATCGCTCGACGAGCCGGTCGTGCCGGTGCCGGTGCCAGAAGCTGGGGTTGGGCTTCTCGTACGGCGGCTTCCTGAGCATGTGCTCCAGCCAGTCCCCGTAGCCCATGCGCAGACCGTTCTGCACGTACTGCTGCCACTGCGAGGGCATGATCCGCGCCAGCGGGCGCAGCGTGACCAGGACGTGCACGCGGTCGCCGCCGAGCCGCTCGACGATCCGCCCGATCGTGTCGCCTTCGGGGGCGTCGGCGAAGAACTCACTGCTGATCACGGAGGTGCTCCGGCCGGTGGCGCGCACCTGCTCGAGGAACCGCTCCCAGTGCCGCTCGGTCGGCGCGGTGTCGCCCATCATCCCGGGGCGGGCGCAGGCGGCCAGGACCGCCTCCATGGGGTGCCGGGTGGTGGCAGGCCACGCGACACCGTGCCGGGCCATCTCGTCCCTCGCCGCGAACAGGGCACCCTGGATCGAGGTGGTGCCCGTCTTGTGCGGGCCGATGTGCAGCAGCCGGGTCCCGGTGGGCAGCGGGGTGATCACGCCGCCGTGGGCCGGGGACTCATCTCTCGTACAGTCCGTCTCCATGGTCAGAGGACGGTAAGAGGGCTTCCTGAGACTGTGCTGAGAGTGACCTGGGACACGGATGAGTCCCAGGTCCCCCACCAGCCGTCACGGGACTTGTGGAGCGTCCGAGCGCTACGGGGTCACACGACCTCGACGCCCGGCCGCCCCGCCTCGACCCGTAGCCTCGCCAGCGTGCTCGGCGTGGCCGCCTGCTGGCGCACCGTGTCCACGATCCGCACCTGCGCGTCGATGCCGTCGCGGCGGATGTCGAAGAGGTGGTAGCCGCGGTGGGCGTCGAGCAGCTTCCAGTGCGGGTTGTCCGGCACGCGCGGGTCCCACTCCTTGTGGAACGCGGCCTGGTCCTGGTCGCCGTTGCTGGAGACGGACGTACCGACGAACTCGGCGCCCACGACGGCCGAGCCCGGGTCGGCGTAGTCCTCCTTGAGGTCGCTGATCATCGTCAGATGGCGGTCGCCGGTGAACACGACCGGGTTGCGGACGTTCTTCAACTCCTGCATCAGGGCGTTGCGTTCGGCCTGGTAGCCGTCCCAGGCGTCGTAGTACCAGAGCTTGCCCTCGCCGACCTTGAGGTCGGTCTCGGCCATCATGATCTGCGAGCCGATCATGTTCCAGCGGGCCGGCGAGTGCCGCAGTCCGTCGAGCAGCCACTGCTTCTGCCCGGCGCCGAGCATGGTGAGCGAGGGGTCCTGGGCGCCTTCCTGGCTGGTGGCCTGGTCGCTGCGGTACTGGCGGGTGTCCAGCACGCTGAGCCGGGCGAGGCGGCCGAACTCCAGGCGGCGGTACATCTGGATGTGCGGTCCGTTCGGGACGGCGCTCGCCCTGACCGGCATGTGCTCGTAGTACGCCTGGTAGGCCGCGGTGAGGCGGGCCACGAACGCGTCGTGCGGCTGCTTGTCCGGGTCCTGTGGGATGTCGCCGGCGAAGTCGTTGTCGACCTCGTGGTCGTCGAAGGTGACCACCCAGGGCGCGTTCGCGTGCATCGCGGCGAGGTCCGGGTCGGTGCGGTACTGGGCGTACCGGTTGCGGTACTGGACCAGGCTGTACGGCTCCCCCGTGCCCTCGTGCCGGCGCACACCCGTCGCCGACGGCGTCGACTCGTAGATGTAGTCGCCGACGAACAGCACGAAGTCGGGGTCCTGGTCCAGCATGTCGGCGTACGGCGTGAAGTAGCCGTGCTGCCAGTTCTGGCAGGAGGCCAGCGCCATGCGCAGCCGGCCACCGGAGCTCGCCGGGTGGGGTGCGGTGCGGGTGCGGCCGACAGGCGAGATCTGTCCGCTCACGCGGAAGCGGTACCAGTACGTCCGGCCCGGGCGCAGCCGTCGTACGTCGACGTGGACGCTGTGCCCCAGCTCGGGCCGGGCCTGGGCGACCCCGCGGCGCACGGGCTTTCTGAACCGCTCGTCCTCGGCGACCTCCCACTCCACGGACACGACGCGGTCGGGCATGCCGCCGCCGTTCAGCGGGTTCGGGGCGAGGCGGGTCCACAGCACGACGCCGTCGGGCAGCGGGTCACCGGAGGCGACGCCCAGGCTGAACACGCCGTCGGGCAGCGGGGTTTCCGCGGCCCGCGCGGCGGTCGGCAGCCACAGCTGGGCGGACGCCGCCGCGCCCAGCACCGCCGCTCCGGCGGTCAGAAAGCGGCGTCGGTCGGGCGATACGGATCCGGAAACACCGGTCATCAACGAACTCCCCTGCCTCGCTGGCCTCTTGGACACTTCGGATGCTCACGCCCGTGGGCGGTCCGGCTGCTGAACTGCGAACTTCGCGTGCATGACAACTAGGGAGACAACAGAAGACCCGTCGCGGCACGGGAACGTGCCCTTGCCACAACGGGTCTGGCGGTCGATCAGTAGGTGAACCCGGAGCCGAGCTTCGCGTTCGCCGCGACCGTGCCGAGGGTCCCGGCTCCGAAGGCGAAGCAGCCGCTCGCGGTGGTCCCGGCCGACGTCGACCGCACCCACACCGACCCGGCGTTCGCGTCCTCCCCCGGTGCGGCGACGACGAGTTCCGCGCGGCCGTCGCCGTCGACCAGGTGGGTGGTGCGGCGACCGAAGGCGTCGCCGGCCGTCGGAGCGCTCGGCGGAGCCAGGAAACGGGGATCGGAATCGTCGTGGACGATCCGCTCGCCGGCGCCCGTGGAACCGTCCCGTCCGAAGAGGCCCTTGACGACCCGCGGGTTGGCGAGCCCCTCGATGACGACCAGGTCCCCGGCCCCGTCGCCGTCGACGTCCCCGACGGCGAGCTGCGCCCGGGCGCTGAGCCGGTCGTAGGTGTCGTGTCCGTACGCCAGTGCCGCCCCGCCGGAGAGCCCGTCCGCCCCGCCCCGGACGACCTGCACGAGCCCGGTCCCGGCACCGCCCTCGACGGAGTCCTCGCCGGTGACGCCGACGGTCAGGTCCGCGTATCCGTCCTGGTCGAGGTCGGCGCTGCCGACCGCGCCGCCGAACCCGTCGTCGGTCTCGGCGGAGTCGGGGACGCCGGGGGCGTTCTGCCTGACCACCTGGTGGGAGCCGGTGTCCTGCCCGCTCGCCGCCCCGTACACCACGGCGACGTACCCGGCCCGCACCTTGCCGTCGACGGTCGCCTCGGGTGCCGCGACCGCGAGGTCGGCGTAGCCGTCACCGTGGAAGTCGTCGTGCGCGGGCCTGCCGCTCGGCGCGGCGGCGCGGGCGTTCGCGGGGGTGGCGTTGACGGCGGGGTGCCGTGAGCGCGCCGAGGGCGATACCGGTGGCGAGGGCGAGCTTTCTGGGACCACGTCGACTCCGGGAATCCGAAGGGCAGTTGGTGTGCGCGGCGAGGTGGTTCAAGATCCTCGTCCGCGCCGCCCAGTACGACTCACCGGGGAGCGAGGGGGTTGCCCTGGGATTCGCCGGGGATCTTCCCGACGTTGACCAAACCGGCCACCGGGGGCGGCGGCCTGAGGGCGACGGCCCCCAGGCGAGGGCACCGGCAACGTCCGGCGCCCCCTCAGTCACGGCTGTCTCAGAACGGCTCGAAGTCGTCGAACTCCTGCGTCGCCTCGTCCCGCTCGGCCTGCTTGTCCCGTCGCCGCTGCGCGGCGGGCCGCGGCGCCTCGAAGCGATGGTCCTCGCCACGGCGTCCGAGCATCTCGGCGCCGGCCATCACGGTCGGCTCCCAGTCGAAGACGACGGCGTTCTCCTCGGGGCCGATGGCGACACCGTCACCGGAGCGGGCCCCCGCCTTCATCAACTCCTCTTCGACACCGAGCCGGTTGAGCCGGTCGGCGAGATACCCGACCGCCTCGTCGTTGTTGAAGTCGGTCTGCCGCACCCAGCGCTCGGGCTTCTCGCCGCGCACCCGGAACAGCGGCTCGCCGCCGCTCTCCTCGCGGGTCACGGTGAACCCGGCGTCGTCGACGGCCTTCGGCCGGATCACGATCCGCGTCGCCTCTTCCTTCGGCTTCGCGGCACGTGCCTGGCCGACCAGCTCGGCCAGCGCGAACGACAGCTCCTTCAGCCCGGTGTGCGCGACGGCGGACACCTCGAAGACCCGGTAGCCACGGGCCTGAAGGTCCGGCCGCACCATCTCGGCGAGGTCCTTGCCGTCCGGTACGTCGATCTTGTTCAGGACGACGATCCGCGGCCGGTTGTCGAGCCCGCCGTACTCCCGCAGCTCCGCCTCGATGATGTCCAGGTCGGAGACGGGGTCGCGGTCGGACTCCAGCGTCGCGGTGTCCAGGACGTGCACCAGCACGCTGCACCGCTCGACGTGCCGCAGGAACTCCAGGCCCAGGCCCTTGCCCTGGCTGGCACCCGGGATGAGTCCGGGGACGTCGGCGATGGTGTAGACGGTCGAACCGGCGGTCACCACGCCGAGGTTCGGCACGAGCGTCGTGAAGGGGTAGTCCGCGATCTTCGGCTTGGCGGCGCTCAGCACGGAGATCAGCGAGGACTTGCCGGCGCTCGGATACCCGACGAGCGCCACGTCGGCGACCGTCTTCAGCTCCAGCACGATGTCCTGGAGGTCCCCCGGCACACCGAGCAGCGCGAAGCCGGGCGCCTTGCGCCGGGCCGACGCCAGCGCGGCGTTCCCGAGCCCGCCCCGGCCGCCCTGCGCGGCGACGTACGAGGTGCCCTGGCCGACGAGGTCGGCGAGGACGTTGCCGGCCTTGTCGAGGACGACGGTGCCGTCCGGCACGGGAAGGACCAGGTCCTGCCCGTCCTTCCCCGACCGGTTGCCGCCCTCGCCGGGCTTGCCGTTGGTGGCCTTGCGGTGCGGGGAGTGGTGGTAGTCGAGCAGCGTGGTGATCGACTGGTCCACGGTGAGGATCACGTCCCCGCCGCGCCCGCCGTTGCCGCCGTCGGGCCCGCCGAGCGGCTTGAACTTCTCACGGTGGACGGAGGCACAGCCGTGGCCTCCGTTACCCGCGGCGACATGCAGCTCGACGCGGTCCACGAAGGTGGTCATGGGATGTGCCTCCAGTTACGTACGGGGTGTTCTCTGAGAACTAACACGCGAAAGGCGGACCCGCTTCCCGTGAGGGAAGTGAGGTCCGCCTCGCGAAAGCTTCCGATCAGGCGACCGGAACGATGTTCACGACCTTGCGGCCACGGTGGGTGCCGAACTGCACCGAACCGGCCTGCAGGGCGAACAGCGTGTCGTCGCCGCCACGGCCGACGCCCGCACCGGGGTGGAAGTGGGTGCCGCGCTGACGGACCAGGATCTCGCCCGCGTTGACGACCTGACCACCGAAGCGCTTCACGCCGAGGCGCTGAGCGTTGGAGTCACGACCGTTACGGGTGGACGATGCGCCCTTCTTGTGTGCCATCTCTCCTCAGTCCCTTACTTCGCAGCCGCGGGGATCTCAGTGACCTTGATCGCCGTGTACTGCTGGCGGTGGCCCTGACGACGGCGGTAGCCGGTCTTGTTCTTGTAGCGCAGAATGTCGATCTTCTGGCCCTTGTGGTGGTCCACGACCTCGGCCTGGACCTTGATGCCGGCCAGCACCCACGGGTCACTGGTCACAGCGTCGCCGTCGACAACGAGCAGGGTCGAGAGCTCGACCGTGTCGCCAACCTTGGCAGTGGAAATCTTGTCAACCTCAACGATGTCGCCGACAGCAACCTTGTGCTGGCGACCACCGCTGCGCACGATGGCGTACACGCGGATCTCACTCTCTCGCTCGGGAACGGCACCCCCGCAGTCCAGCCGCCCGGCACGCGGACAGCCTCTCCAGGACACCCAGTGCTCCGGAGGAAGAGGTTTACGGGGATGTGGCGCGCCTATATCTACGGACACGCCGACGGTCAAGGTTACGGGGCCCGGCTTGAGGGGTCAAACCGGGCCCCGCGCGACAGCGAACCGGGGTCAGCCGGTCCCGCCCCGCGGCTCCAGCGCGTGCGGGGCGAACGACGCGACGTCGTCCAGGGCGTCCTCCGCCCGGCCGCCCAGGCCAGAGTCCTGTAGCAGGCCCCGGACGCGGGCGACCAGGCCGGGACCGAGCTCGCCGTGGGTCCTCGCCACGTGGCCCACGCAGGTCACGGCGAGCGCGCGGACCTGCGGGTCGACGGCGGGGCCGGCGGGGTCGAGGCACGCCGACAGCAGCGCCTCGATCACCTCACGGTCCGGCTCTTCGTAGGTGAAGGCGAGCAGGGCGCTGGTGGCCCGGCCGGCGTCGGTTCCCCGGATGTCGGCCGTCAGGGCGTCGCGACACCCTGGAGACCTTGGAGACCCTGGTGACCCGGCAGGGCCGCCGGGTGGGGTGCCGAGCTCACTAGCCACTTTCGCCCTCTCCGTTCTCGAGCGCTCGGCGCCGTGCGCTCTTGGCCTTGGCCATGCCGGGCTCCGAATCGAGGTGGTCCGCACATGGCCGTGGAAGACCTCGTTGGTGCCGCCCTTCACGGTGCACCTCCGGCAGCATCCGAGCGTTCACCGCCGCGCAGGGCGAACCGATCGACCCGACCAACCTCAGCCGCGCCTTCGCCGCGCCTCCGCAAGGCAAGGTCGGCCTCCGCCGCATCCGCTTCCACTACTTCCGGCACTCGACCCTTCCAGGTGTGGCCCTACACAAACCCAAAGAACCAAACAGACCCTGCCAGATCACATCCGGCAGGGCCTATCTGTGACGAGTTACGCACCGAAGAGCCGAGCGGGCTAATCGCTACAACCTGCCCCTTCGAGTCCATCCTGCGGGCGCGGCCAGCATTCACCCGAATCGAGCCGTTCCTCGCGGGAAACCGTGGGCGAAATCGCCGCCGTAAACATCTCTTTCCAGATGACCCACCCTGCACATATGGATGCCAGCGTTACGGATGGAAACCCGTGAGGACGCCCCACCGATTGCTCGGAGGGGCATTCTCACGGGTTCTGCACTTAGTCTGACGGAATCGTGGCGACCGTCACCTGTCCATCCATCAGGCATTCGATGAGCACCGAACCGCCAAGCGGGTGGATCCAGAAGTGCGGCCCGGCGTCCAGGATGTCCCGCGCGTGACGTACTGCGACGTCCGCAGGCATGGTCACGGCCGGCATCAGATAGTTGCCCCAGATGACGGCGATCCGCTCACCGCGCTGTACGTATGAGGAGAGCAGCTCTGCCGCCACCCTCGTCCAGTGCTCCTCATCGTCCCACCAGAGGCGGTCTTCGAACGGAACGGACTCGAAGTCGATCACATCGCCGGTGGCAGCCGGAAATCTACTCAGCGTCGCTGCCGCCAGTGCACGGTTCTCGGCAAGATCCAGCTTCACCACCTGCCGGCCGTCATCGTCAAGCGGGTCGTTCATGAAGTCCGGAAGGTATTCCGGGCGACTCCCATAAGAACTACCGTCGGTCATACGTTCCGCCTCAACCACGTCGAAATGCCCCCGCCAGGGAACCTTATCGCCCATTTCCGAACCGACGCACCCTTGCCCGTCATCACATTGATGTGCGGGCCGATTCTGCCATCGGTATCCAGACGGAATGACCTGTACTCTCCACCACTGGTCGCGGTGAACCCGGTATCCCTGCCGAAGGTGTCGACCGCGGACTCCATCGTCCCCTGCCGACGCTGCCACGAACCGGCGTCGATGGGCCCCACGATGTCCAGGGCCTGGTTTCTGGCTGTTCGAACGAGTCCGTGTCCAGGACAACCTCGCTGCGGGGCTTCTCTGGGTCACACCTGCAAAGATCGGAGTGCCCGGGCTGTCCAATGGGGACGGAACCGTCTACCGGCGCAAGGATGGCCGCTGGGAAGCCGCCGGATACGTCCTCGCCCCCGGCAACACCCGAAAGCGCGTGCGTGTCTACGGCAACACCCGCAAGGCAGCGCTGACCAAGCTGACCGAGAAGATCGCCGCCAGCAACCTTGGCCTGCCCGTGGCGGCGGCCGACAGCACCGTCAGTGCGTACCTGACGTACTGGCTGAACGGTGTCGCCGTCCACCAGGTACGGGAGAACACCCACACCCGCTACGCCGCCTGCGTCCGCCTCCATCTCACCCCCGGGCTCGGGGCAAAGAAGCTTGCCCGGCTCACCGCCCGCGACGTCCGCACCTTCCTCGACCGCCTCCGCGTCGCCTGCCAGTGCTGCACCCAGGGGCGGGACACCGACCGGCGCTCCTGCTGCGCCATCGGCCAGTGCTGCAACAAGCGGCTCTCCCCGCTGACCGTGACCTACGTCCACTCGGTCCTCAAGTCCGCCCTGGAACACGCCGTCCGCGAAGACGATCTTCCTCGTAACGTCGCCCGAAATGTCAAGATCCCGGCACCCCGCCCCCGGCGCTTCAAGCCGTTCACCGCGAGCGAGGCCCGGCAGTTCCTCCACGCAGCCAGCAGCGACCGGCTCCACGCCCTGTACGAACTCGCCCTGCGCACCGGGCTCCGCAAGGGCGAACTTCTCGGGCTGCACTGGGACGACCTCGACCTCAACACGGGAACCGCCGCCATCCACCGTTCCCTCCAGCGCACCCGCACCGGCGGACTGACCGTCTTGCAAACCAAGACCCGCGCATCCGAACGTCGCATCGTCCTCCCCACCGAATGCATCGACTCGCTGAAGATTCACCGGGAACAACAGGAGGAAGCACGCCGGGCCGCGGGAATGGACTGGTCGGACAACGGCCTCGTGTTCACCACCCCCGCCGGCAGCCCTCTCGAACCCGCCAACCTCACCCGCAGCTTCAGCAGACTCCTCAACCGGGCCGGGCTCCGCCGCATCCGGTTCCACGACCTACGGCACTCGACCGCCACCCTGCTTCTGGAACAGGGCGTCGACCTCGTCGTGATCAAGGAGTTGTTGGGTCACGCCCACATCGGCGTCACCGCCGGCGTCTACGCTCACGTCCGACTCCGCCTCCAGCGCCAGGCCATCGACACCCTCGGCAACGCCCTCAGGTCGACCGATGGCGACCACGACGACTCACCCGCCGCAGCCGTCGTCCGCTGACGTTGCCGTCAGCGTTGCCGTCAAACAACTCGGGGCCCTGCTGGAAGTCAGCAGGGCCCCGAGCTTCTTTCACCGCCAGAATGGAAGCGCTTCTTACGCTCTGGCGCGCCACAAGACGAATTCAGCGGCGCGTCAGAAGTCCGTGTGCGCCTCGTTCCATGCACGCTCGAACTCTTCCGGAGTAATCACTTGGGCAGTGAACTCCGGTTGACTGGAAATTTCCTCCAGTGGCGGGAAAGGGATTTCCGAGAGGCCGACAGTTGCAGTTTCGAAACTCTCGTCCGCCCACTCGGATCGACCGTCCCGATAGAACTGCACCTTCCGAGTCTCATATCCATCGTCGCCGAGTTCGCTGAGATAGAGCACAGGATCATCAGCGAAGTCGTGAACCCATGCAACCTTGACGTACCTCACCTCTAGTTCCTTCCAGAGCTGAGGATGCGGCCGGTTAGATCGAGTGGCCCGCTGTTTGGGATCACGAACACTCCTGGCCTCCCTTCCACTACGTCTAGCCCTCTGACGTCGATTTCGATGTAGTGAGTGAACTTACGTCCAGCCCATGGGACCCGCAAGAAAGCTGCTGAGAGCTGTCCGAGCGTCTTCGTCCCGGGCTGGATGTCCGTCAGGTACTGGCCATCTCCATAGCGAGCATCCTTCGGGTTGTTCGCCTTCAGGGAAGGTCTCATCTCGCCACTCGAAATGATTCCGTCGTGCCCCGCTTCATTCGTGTAGTGGTAGAGACTTTGCGGCCCCTCAGAGGCAGCCTCCGCGGCCTCACCACAGTTATGCACGAGTACCGGCGTGGCCCCCGCCAGCACATAGTACGTGTGTACGTCGCTGACGGTGAGGTCGTAGGTGCGCTGACGCTGCTCGTAGGCCCGGCTTGCGGTGAGCTCGACGCTGGTTCCGTCCGCGGCGTGCAGGCGCATGCCCGGCTTGAGGTAGCCGGCCTCGATCCACGCCTTCTCGGAGTCACCCCAGAACGGGTGGGTCGTGGTGGAGACCAGAGTCTCGGTCTTGCCCGAGTTGCCCTTGACCGTCAGGTCGACGAAGTGCTTGTCGTCCTCGGTGACGATCGTGCCGACGACCTCACGGACCTTTGTCTTCCTCGTCTTCGGGTCGGTCACCACGACCTTGTCGCCGAGTTTGATCTGCTCGATCTTCTTGGTTTTGCCGCTTGCGAGCAGAACCTTGGTACCAGGCAGGAAGCTGTGTTTGCCTTCGATCGGGCAGGAGCCGCCGTCCTCGTTTTTCTTTCGTTTCTTGAGGGCCTCCGCCGCCTTCTTCCTGGCGTCCGCCAGCTTGTCCGCGGCCTTGGAGAGCCCGGCGCTCGCGTTGGCGACCGCCTTGCTGGCCTTCCACAGGTCCTTGGCCCCGCCGATCAGGTCCCCGACCAGGCCGGTCACCCGCTTGGCGAGCCTGTAGCCCTTGGCCCAGTTCCACGGCGCCCCGTACTTGGCGAGGATCTTGCCCGCCAGGCCGCCCGCGAAGCTGCCGGCGATGTTGAGCAGGGTCTCGCCGCAGGCACCGACGTCACCGCTGGAGATGCAGTCCAGGGCCGCATCCACGCCCAGGATGTCCCGGGCGATCTTGACCAGGGCCTTGCCCGCGGACTTGATCCGCTGCTTGGCGGAAGCCTGCTGCTGCTGCGCACCGGACAGATTCGCGGCCGCCGCGTTGTGCTCGGACTGCGCCTGGACGACCGCCGGGTCGGAGGGGGTGCTGCTGACAGGCTGGCCTCCGCGACACTCGATCCGCGGATCCTCGCACGCCGCGTTCTTCAGGCCGCTGGGATCGGCGTTCGTGACCGGTGAGTTGGTCGCGTACGCGTAACCGTTGATCTGCTGTGGCTGCGTGTAGTCGATGATCGGGTCGACCGAGATGAACTTGCCGATCACCGCGTCATACTCACGCGCCCCTAGGTGGGTCAGGCCGGTCGAGGCATCGATGGTGCCGCCGACGTAGCCCTTCTCCCCGGGCCAGGTTCCGGTCTTCTCGCCGCGCTCGACGCCGTAAGGGTCGAACCGGCGCTGGCTGATCGCGCCTGTCGTGGCATCGATCGCCACCTCGCCCGTGCCGTGGTGATCTGAGGCGACATAGGACAGCTTGGCCGCGGTGCGGACCGCGACGGTCTGGCCGGCGAAGTCGTAGTAGCGGGTCGCCTCCTTCTTGGTGCCGTCGGCCGACAGCTTCAGCTCGGTGCCGGGCAGGTAGACGGTCGTACCGGAGGGGTCCTTGCGGACCAGTCGGTTGCCGGAGCCGTCGTAGAGGTAGCTGGTCTTTGAGCCGTTCGCCTCGGTGACCTCGTTGACCTTGCCGGTGTCGGTCCAGGTCAGCGACTGGGCGTTGCCGCCGATGGTGCGCTTGGTGGTGTTGCCCGAGTCGTCGTACTCGTACGTCGACTGCCGGTCACCGGTCGGCGTCTTCTCGGTGATCTTGGTGACCTGGTGCGGGCCGTCGCCCAGGGCACCCGTCGTGCCGTACTCGTAGCTGCGGGTGATGTTCTTCGTGGCGTCCAGGCCGATGTCGTGGACGGTGTCCGAGACGCGGTTGCCGATGGCGTCGGTCTCGTACGACTTCCAGTACGGGGCCGGGCCGCCGAGGGCGCTCGATCCCGCCGTCGCGTCACACGCGGTCGGTCCGGTGCCGTCCACCGGGGTGGTGGAGCCACGGGTGCCCATGCCGCCCGCGGTCGCCGCCGTGGCCGCCGGGGTCCAGGCGTCCTTCAGACGCTGTCGGCCGTCGTAGGCGAAGCACTGCACGTCCGGCGAGGCAGAGTTTGCGGTGTCCGCGATGGACAGGACGTTGCCCGCCTGGTCGTAGGAGTACTTGGAGTCCTTCGCCGGTGCGGTGGCGCCGTAGACGTCGGCGACTGAGCGGGTCAGTCGGTCGGTGCCCGTCTCATAGCTGAAGGTCTGCCAGACCTTCTTTCCGTTGCCCGAATACAGTTCCAGCTGCTGGAGTTGGCTGGTGCGCGAGTAGACGGTGTTCGTGACGTACGACGTGGAGCCTGTCATCGTCTTCGGACGCTGGAGAGCGTCGTACGTGTAGGTCAACGCCTCCGCCGGCAGGTCGCCGATGGCGGGCAGACCGGCGCTCTGGACGGTGCCGTCCCTGTTGTACGTGGTGCTGAAGACGTAGGTGCCGGCGAGGGAGCCCTGCGAGGCCGGAACCTGGTAGGCCGTCTTGAGCGGACGGTAGAACTCGTCCATCGACTGGACGGCGGTGGCGAAGTACTCCGTCGGGGAGACGTAGTTGAGGAAACCGTAGGCCTGGCCGAGCCAGCCCGCCTTGTCGTACCTCGTCTCCGAGAGCTTCGTACCGGTGGTGGGATCGCCCGTCCAGGTCGTCGCCACGCGGCCGAGGCTGTCGTAGACCGTGGAGACCTTCTTGTTCCGGCCGTCCCACGCGGCGACCGGCCGGTCCAGCTCGTCGTACTCCGTGCGGGACGTGCCCGCGTCGGGGTCGACGGACTTCGTCTTGCGGCCCAGCTGGTCGTACTCGTACCGCCACACGTTGGCCTTGGCGTCGGTGACCGTCTCCAGCAGACCGCGCGTGTTGTACGTGTACTTCGTCGAGTCGTACGGCACACCCGCACCTGGCGCGGAGCCCTGGTAGTGGCGGATCTCCGAGACGTTGCCCCGGACGTCGGTGACCGTTGTCGTGGGCACGCCGCCGACAGGGGGGTCGATGTGGGTCAGCTCGCCGTCGTACGTGGTCGTCGTGCGCCACTGCTCGGCGCCGCTGACCGCGAAGATCTGGGCTGTGGTGCGGCCCAGGCCGTCGTACTCCAGCAGGCTCTGCGCGCCGACCTGGCTGTTGCTGACGAGCAGCAGCTCGTCGGAGGGGGCGCTGGCCGCGTTGTACGTCGAGTTGGTCTTTCTGAGGTTCCCGGTGCCGTCGTAGAACGTGTCGGCGACCATGCGGGTGCCGTCCGGGCCCTCGGTCTGGATCTGCCGGGGGCGCAACAGGCTGTCGTAGAGCTGGTACTCGGCGCCATAGGTACCGTCGTTCTCGATCTTCTCGGTCTTGATCGAGGTGACCTTGTCCTTGCGGACGTTGTACGAGTACTTGATGCTCGGTGTCTGGGTCTTCGCCCGGTCCGCGAGCCACACCGAGGTCAGACGGCCGAGGGCGTCGTAGGCGAGGTCCGTCCGCTTGCCGTTCGGGTCCGTCTGGCCCGTCGACATGCCCCACGCCGGGACGTAGTCGGTGGTGGTGGCGTGGTTGAGGGCGTTGTAGACGACCGTCTTCGTGAGGAGGCCGTTGGCCTCGGTGTAGACCGTTCTCGTCTCGTTCTGCTTGGGGTCCTTCTGGGACAGCGGACGGCCATAGGTGTCATAGGTCGTCGTGCCCGTGACCTGGTACGTCCCCGTCGTGCCGTCGTGGGACGTCAGACGCTCGGTCCTGGTCGCGTCACCCTTGGTCGGCGCCGCGGCGTACGCGCCGCCGTCGTAGGACGTGCGCTCGTCCGCCAGGACCTGGGTCTTGTAGTCCGCGCTGACGGAGCACTTCACCGCGACGGACTCGCTGCGGCGGGGCAGGGAGAGGATGTTCTCCGTCGCGTTGTCCGCGTACCAGGTACGGGTGCAGGAGTCGTCCTTGGCGGTGGAGACGTCGCCGAGGTCATCGACCTGGGTGACTCGGCCGCCCTTGGCGGTGTCGTATGTCGTGGTGGACTTCGTCTCGCGCCAGGTCCCGGCGGACTCCAGCTGGAAGCCTCGGCCGGTCTGCGTGCGCACGATCGCCGCGCGGGTTGTGCCCCAGCTGCGGGTCTGGGTGGCGGTGTAGTGCCTGAACGGCGTGGCGATGGTCTTGGAGACCAGCTTCGCGCCGTCGTAGGTCGCCGCCTCCAGCTGGTGACCGGTGAACTCCTCGTCGTCCGTGTACGTGGCGCCCGTGGAGTCCTTGACCGTCACCGAGCGGGTGCCGCCTGCCGGGTCGGCGTCGCCGTTCATGCCCTGCATGAACGTGTAGTCGATGCGGGTCTTCTGCTTGTCGGCGGTGCCGCTGGTGACGGTGACCTTGCCGTAGCCCTGCCAGCCGCCCCAGGTGAGGTACTTGGCGTCGGTGATGCCGTCCGGCTTCGCCTTACGCCAGGCCGCGTCGCCCTGGTAGTCGTAGCGGGTGACCATGCCGTCGCTGCCGCCGGTGCGGTCGGTCTCGATGACCGCCGCGACGACGTACTTGTGGAACCAGTCCGTGATCGGGTCGACGGAGCCCGGCGGGGCCCACTTCACCGGGTAGCAACGCTTGGTCGACTCGCCCGGCTGAGGCAGCGTCGCCTTGGTGCAGTCGGTGGGGGCGTAGTTGACGTCGAGCTGGGCGCCCGTCTCGCTGAGGACCATCGACAGGCGGAATCGGTGGAACGGCGCGATGTTGTCGCCGACCGCGTCGACGCGGTTGGCAAACTGCTCACCGAAGAGGTCGACAGAGGGGAGCTTGACGGCAGTGCCGGCGCGGCCCTCGTGCTCGATCTTCGAGAGCCACAACGTCTTGGAGTCGTCGCCGTTGTCGGTGAACAGGTGCGTGAACAGCCAGGCGTCCACGTCCTGGTAGGTCGTGGCGTCCTTACGCATCTGCGTGACGATCGACGTCAGCCGCTTGGTGGTCCAGAATGTCTGGACCGGCGAGGTGCACTTTGTGCCCGACTTGCACTCCTGGTCGACCGGAACGTCCGGCCAATGGGCAGCGTTCGCCTTGGTCCGCTTGCTCTCCGAGCAGTCGAAGTCGGCGGTAGGCAGGCAGCGCTCGGCCGTGTTGAAGACAATGCGCGCCGGGGCCTTGGCCGCATAGACCTTGCCGTCCTGCTGGCCGTAGTCGATGCGCTTCAGCCAGCCGCCGCGGTGGTACGCGGTGCCGTTGACGTCCGTCTTCCCGTTCAGCGCGTAGTAGTTGCTCTCACGCTCGTAGAAGTAGGACATCACGTTGCCATGGGTGTCCTTGACGTAGTCCAGGCTCCAGCGCCACGCCTGCTGACAGTGGGCGCTAGCGAAGGTGGCGTTGTAGCAGGGCTCGCCGGAGTCGTCACCGAAGACCGGGGCGGCCCAGACGGAGTTGGTCTCCTCATTGCCCGTGGCCCAGCCCGGCAGGCGGTTCAGGCCGAAGTAGTACTCGGTGCCGTCGGACGTGGTGATCTTCCAGTGCTCGCCCTTGTCGTTGGCGCTGCCGTCGTCGCCGTTGGCGGCGCCGGTCAGTCGCTCAACCTTGGAGCCGTCGTCGGACGACAAGTGCCACTTGCCGGAGTCGTCGTCCTTGACCAGCTCGCCAGCCGAGCCGTTGAGCATGACGGTGGCGTTCTCGAACGCCCAGCACTGCTCACCGGAGCTGCTGTGGCCGTCGTCGGAGCAGGGCTTGTAGCGGCGCTCGATGTAGCCGGGGTCGTACGAGAAGCCCTCACCGATCCAGGAGCCCTGGTTGTTGGTGGCCGAGGTGCGGCCGTCCGCGGACTGGGAGGAGTAGCCGAGGCCCACGGTGGGGACCTGGCCGCCCGGGGTCGGGACGGAGCGTAGCGGGTAGTTCCAGTTGAAGGCGCCGGAGGACGTGGACACGCTCCAGCTGGCCGACGGGGACAGGGCGGTGGCCTTGTACGTGCCCTGGGCGCTGGACGGGCCCGCCGCCACCGCCAGCAGGGATGTCGACTCGCCGGCCATGGTGGAGACGCCGTCGGCCGACGCGGGGGCGGCCGTCACGTCGGCGGAGACCGTGCCGGTGCGCACGTCGTTCACGGTGGGCAGCACCTTGGGCTGCTCCGGGCACTCCTTGCTGCCGGGGGTCGCGTACGCGGCACACGCGGGCAGCTGCACCATGCGCAGCCGGGAGGCGTACGAGCCGCCGTAGCCCTCGGCGAATTCGGAGTAGTCGACGCTCAGGCGGACCTTGCCGGCCTTGTCGCCGCCGTCGGCCCGCTCGACGCCGAGGAGGACGCCGGCACCGAGCTTCGCGGCGCGGGCCGGGTCGAGGACGTCGACCTGCACCTCGGACGGCGCCGCCTTGGCCGCCTTGACGGACTTGGGCTTGAGCACCTTCACCGGCAGGCCGCCCGCTTCCGCGGTGGCTCCCAGTTTCACCTCGGTGCCGCCCTGCTTGGGCCACACCGCCTTGTCGAGGCCCTGGACCGCGGCCTTGCGGGCCGGGTCGGAGGGGCGGGACTTGGACTTGGCGTCCCGTCCCTTGACGGCATCGCCGTCGTCCTGGACGCCGGGGCGGCTGGTGCGGCCCCTGGCGCCGTCGTCGAGCACCACAGCCTCGACGGTCGACGCGGACAGCGCGAGGGAGAGTCCCATCACTGTCGCGACGACCGCCTGTCTCGGCATGCGGCGGCTCAGTGAGCGGCCACGAAACATGTGGTCGGTTCCCTTTCGGAGAAGTGGGAGGAGAACGTCATGGATTGGGGGGAGACGGAAGGCGGCGTGGGGCGTGTGCCGGGCCCCACAGGACCCGGCACACCTCAGAAGTGGCGAACCGTCACATGTCCGGCACTGCCGTCAGCGCGACCATCTGCTGCACCGCGATCCGGTCGGCGGCCCCGCTGTAGACGCGGACCTCGTCGAGCGCGCCGGCGAAGAACTCGCTCGCCCCGCGCATTGAACGGCCCACCTGCAGACCGCCGCTGGCGGACCACAGGGTGTCGTCCTCGCCGTAGGCACCGGCCACTAGCTGGCCCCCGACGTACAGCCGGATCGAGTTGGCGAAGGCGTCGTAGACGACCGCCAGGTGCTGACCGGAGCCGCCGGTGTCCGGCAGTTCCTGGTCGTCGGTGAAGGTGACGATCTCCGCGGTCGCCGAGTCGGTCTTCGCCACGGCCAGTTCCCACTGCTGGGTGGCCGCCTGGTAACGGACCTGGAGGCGATTGGCGTTGGCGCCCGGCAACGACAGCACTGTCTGCGACTTCTCCGGGTCCAGCGAGGTGAGCTGGGCGCGAGCGGAGATGGTGAAGCTGGAGTTGCCGGTGACCGGGGCGGTCGCGGTGGACGCATAGTCCCCGTCTCCGTCCAGCACCAGGTGACCGTCACCCACCAAGGCGGCGGTGCCGAACGCGTCGTCCGGGTCCGGGCGGTAGACGGAGGCGTTGCCCGCGAGGGTCAGCGCCTGTCCTCCACCGGTCTCGGCGGAGGCCCCGCTGGGCGCGTCGTCGAGCTGCCAGTACCCCTTGCGGGCCGGCTTGATCGTCATCAGCTCGGCAACCTGGGCCGTCGGCAGGACGCGGTTGAAGACCCGGACCTCGGCCATGTCACCCGTGAAGTGGTCGCGGTAGCCGCTCTTGGCGGTCGCGCGGCCGATCTGCAGCGGGCCGTACGACTTCCAGGTGGAGCGGCGTCCGGCGGAGCCCTTGAGGTCCTTGTTGACGTACAGCTGGAGCTGCGGGCCGCCGCTCCTTTCGGCGTCGTACACGCCAGTCAGCAGCACCCACTGGTCCTTGACGACGGACACGCCGGTGGAGACGGCCTTCCACTCGCCGAGCGAGTCGACGTCGTTGACCGGGACGGCGAACTTCCAGGTCTGCGCGGACGCGTCGTAGCCCAGGGTGAAGCCCGGCTCGCCGGTGCCGTCCTGGCTGATGACGGTCATGCTGCGGTCCAGTGCCGTGGGCCGCACCCAGGCGCTGACGCTGAAGCTCCTGGACGTGTCGAGCACCGTCTCGCTGGTGTCCAGGAAGGCGTCGGCGCTGCCGTCGAAGCGGGCCGCCTTGTCGACCTTGCCGCCGGGACCGTCCACCTCGAAGGTGACGGCGGGGCCGGCCGTGGCCGAGAAATCGCCGCTCTCGTCGTGTGCCTCGGAGGCACCAGCCCGGTCAGCGAGGTTCCACTGGGCGCGGACCGGTCTCCCCTCGCTGACCAGGAAGTCGTAGAGGGTGCTGCTGGCATGGTTCGCCTTGTCGACGGCGACCACCTCGAGCACCTTGCGTCCGGGGGTGGCCGGCATCCACTGCGTGGAGACCGAGCCGCCGGGCGTGCCGGGGGTGAGGTCCTTCAGCGCGGCGCCGTCGAAGGAGTACCGGTACTTGACGACGTCGGTGTCCGGGATGGAGTCGTTCGGGTTGGGCGAGAAAGTGAAGGTGCCGTAGGTGCCCACGCCGTCGTGGTAGACGGTGTCCGACGGGTACTGAATGGAATTGACGAGCGGCTTGCCCGGCCACGTCTTGTCGTAGGTGAACTCGCAGCGCTGGGCGGTGTCGCCCTCCCAGCTCCACGGGCCGTAGCCGTCACCGTCGTAGGCGCGGGCGCTCCAGTGGATGGTGGTGTTCTGCGGGATCGTCGACTTGACGGTGTGCGTGAACTTGGTGCTGGTCGTCGGGGACAGCCAGTCCGGGGTCAGATAGGTGTAGGACTTGGCGGTGTTCGTGCTGGGGTCGGTCCACTCCACCTTGAACTCGACCTTCACCTTGTCGGTCTGACCGTTGCCGTGGTCCGGGTCGCTGGCGATGGCCTGGAGCTTCGGCGGGACGTCGGTGTAGGAGCGGCCGGAGCCCCACTTGCACAGGCCACCGGGGTCGGTGGACATGTCCGACGTCTTGATCTGCCGCGGCAGGTTGTTGTACTTGATCGACAGGTACGCGTTGCCGCAGATCCGCTTCCACTCGGCGAACCGGGACTCGTCCGCCGCGCGCAGACCCAGCGTCATCGCGTTCCAGCCGCCCGCGGCAGCCGTCTTGATCTCGCTGGTCAGCTCGCCGGTCGCCCCGCTCTCGAAGTGCAGGTTGGCCTGGCTGGAGCAGGAGGTCGGAGAGATCGCCTTGTCGACGGTCGCGATGTGGTCGACCCAGTCGTCCGAGGTGTTGGACCAGTTGCTGGACGAGGTGAGCGAGTAGTTCTGGCCGCCGATCCGGTAGAGGCGGATGGGCTCCGCGGTCGGGGAGGCGCTGTAGATGTGCTCGACGCGGGCGGAGAAGGTGGCGCCCAGGATCTGCTTCCCCTTGTAGAAGGAGAGCGGCATCGTGAACATCACGCGGCGCGTGCCGACGCCGTTGCAGGAGACCGGGTTGTAGTCGGTGGGGCACTTGCCGACGCCCGCGCTGCCCGAGTACTTCCAGTCCTGCTCACTGGGCATCCCGGACATGACGCCGGTCCAGGAGGTGCGCGAGGTGGTGCGCTGGATCGGGTCGATGACGACCGGGAAAACGGTGTCCTCGCCCTTGAGCAGCTTCTGGTCGGGGATCAGGCTCAGCCTGTCTTTGGCCACCTCGACGCCGAGCGGGGCGACACGTCCGCCGCCACCGGGGCCTTCGAGTGCGGGCTCGGGGGCCGTGTCGGCCTGCGGGGTGGGCGTGGAGTCGGCGTCCACGCCCGCCGCTGCGGAGGTCAGTGCCCTGGCCACGGCCTTGGGGCCCTGCTTGCGGGCGGCCTCCTCGGCCACGGCGGCCGAGTCCCACATCGTCGGCTTGCCCGCCTGGAAGACGGTGCCGCCGACGGCCGCGTCCTCGGCGACGATCGCCCCGGCGGCGTCCTCGGCGACCTTCAGACCGTCGGTGGTCATGCCCAGGTCGAGCCGGGCGAGGCGCTGGTCCGCCGCCGCTTCCGGTGTCTTGACGACCAGCAGGTGTCCGAAGCCGTCGGCTTCGGCGCGCACGGTGAGGTCAACGCCGGGCAGGGCGTCGACGTAGGTGGCGGTGTCACCCTCGACGTGGGGCCCGGGCAGCTTGCCGTACGGCCAGGTCAGGGCGAACTCGCGGCCGGCGCGCTGCATGGTCACGAACGGCTTGCCCGCCTGCCCGGCGGACAGGCTCAGGTCGACCGTGGCGGCCTTGGGCCCCCAGGTGCCGTCGGATCGCTTGACGAGCGTCTCGTCGATGTCGACCCACGTGCCGCCGCGGACCGTGCGGACCGGCTCGGTGTACTCGCGGGCGGTGAAGGTGCCGTCGGGTTCCGCGAAGATCTCCCGGCGCTCGGTGCGCATGCCGACGACCTCGGTCTCCTTGCCGCTCTTCTTCGCGAGGGCGAGGGCCTGCTGCTCGGTCTGAGCGGGGCGGTCGGCGGCGACGGGGGCCGTCGGGTCGGGGGACGGGTTGGGGGTGGGGAGGGCGGCCAGGGTGCCGGTGAGTACGGCACCTGCGACGACGGCCGCGAGTGCGGCGCGGCGCAGCACTCCGGTGCCCTGCGGTCGGCCGGGTCTGTGCGCGGGCAGGCGCCCGCTGTGTATCAGTGTCATGGTTCCTGTCCCGTCAGATCAGCGGACCGTCGCGCCGAACGCGACGCCGCCGGCCGGAATGCCGCCCTCACCGGGCTTGAAGTTCTGCGTCGGCGCACCGCCGGAGGGCACGTTCCACGGGAAGCCGTAGACGGCCCGCCCGTCGGCCGGGCCGTAGGGCACACCGACGTACAGCAGCGAGGGGGTTGCGCCCAGGGCGAGGCCGGTGAGCATGCGCGGTGCGGCGGCGGACGGAATGCCGTAGCCGGGGTCGATCCAGTTGTCGGAGGCGCCGGGCGCGCCGACCAGCGGGACGATCTGCACGCCGCCCTTGTCGGGGTTCTCCTCGGCCCACTCCTCGCCTGGCACGCCGATCGCGACCCGGGTGGTGTTGCCGGTGGAGGTGACGTTCGGGGAGATGTTGACGGCGGCGAGCCGCTTGCCGAAGAGATCACCCGCATCCGACTCCTCGTCGACGTCCAGGGTGTTCTGGTCGATCCAGGCAGTCTGCGAGAACGAGCCGCTCGCCGTGATGCGGAAGACCTGGACTGCGCCTGCGTCGACGGTGGTCAACAGGTCCTCGCCCGGAACGCCGACCACGAGCAGCGACTCGGTGGTGGAGGTGGCGCCCGCGGGCCGATACGGCACCATGGCGATCGCGTCGCCAAACTGGTCGCCGACCTCCTCGGCGTCACTGATCGTGTCCTGGTCCTGGCCGAGTCCGCCGAGCGGCTTGGGGGAGCCGGACGTGAGCGTGTGGTTGAAGTAGCCCACGCCGCCCGCGAAGGTGACGGAGCCGAGCGCCTCGCCGGGCGAGCCGACCGCGAAGTGGGTCGGGGTCGCGGCCAGGGAGGAGCCGAAGCGGTCGTCCTGCTCGGCCGTGCCGGAGACGGCGCCGGCGACGTCGGTGTCCTGATGGACCATCACGACGTTCTGCGCGGTGCCGCTGACGTAGTAGAAGGCACCGGCGTCCTCGATGGTGCCGATCGACTCGCCGGGGGAGCCGATCAGCAGGAACGGCGAACCCGAGGAGGTCTTGCCGGCCGCAACCGTGTAACCGACCCAGTCGTCGGCCTCCGCCCCGCCCCCGAGCGGCTTGTCGGTGCCCTGGAGGAACTCCTTGACCGGCTTGCTCCCGGCGTTCAGCCCACTGGTGGAGCCGTAGATGACATGCACGAAACCGGAGTCGGCCGCGGCGCCGATGTCCTCGTAGGGCGCGCCGACCACCAGGTCGCTGCAACCGTCGAGGTCGGCGTCGTAGACGGCCATCGAATAGCCGTACTGGTCCCCCGCCTCGACCGCACCCGGTATGGCGTCGAGCGCCTGCGTCAGCGTCGTGGTCCCCTTGCCGCCGCCGTAGACGACGTGCACGGCACCGGCCTTCGCCACGCCGTCGACGGTCGCCTCGGGATCGGCGACGGCGGTGTCCCTGGTCCCGTCGCCGTTGAAGTCGGATTCGACGCCCGACGGGCAGGCGACGGCGGCCGCAGCAGGCGTGCCGCCGGTCCCCACCCCCCAGGCCAGGAACGCCCCTGCGATAACAGCGGCCGCACTACGCCGCCATGTTTTCCCCACCCTTGGCACAGACACCTCAAGATAAAGAGCGATTAAAGGCCAGAGGATCATTCCTTTACTTGATATGCACACGCAATACACGTATGTGATCAATGAGGGTGACGTGCATCACTTGACCCTCACAAGTGGCGCAACCGCCCCGCCCTTGGGACAGGACTCCGCCTGCGGTGCGGCTGATGCCGGAGGCGTCCAGGCGGTCTGCGGTCAACGCTTCCGACGAGATCGCGGAAGTCGATGCGGCCCTGTTCGGCACCGTCAGGGCCGGAACTTCGCAGCACTGCCACGACACCGCGTGGGAGACGCTGTCGGCGAACGGCGTGGCTGCCCGTTCGTACGACACGGAGCACACCTTCTCAAGCCGATGCTGAGCCTGGTGCGTTGAGGTCCAGCAGCCCCCATCTCGGTCGGGTGGGGGCTGCGTGCAACCTGCACAGCGCTGCCGGACGAGGTCGCCGAGGGGGCGCGTCGACGGCGCCGTGGGTCACTCGGCCGGCAGTTCCACCAGCACGGTCGTGCCATCGGCGTCCTCGACCGGCCGTTCCGCGTAGCGGGCGCCGGTCTGCGGGCACTCCCACGTGCCCGGCTCGCCCTCACGTTCGACGAGGCGCACCCCGGCCCTGCCGACCCAGCCGATGCGGCGGGCGGGGACGCCTGCCACCAGCGCGAAGTCCGGAACGTCCTTGGTGACGACAGCGCCGGCCGCCACCAGCGCCCAGCGGCCGATGTGGACCGGGGCGACACAGACCGAACGGGCACCGAGGGAGGCCCCTTCGGCCACCTTGACGCCGACGGCCTCCCAGTCACCGCCCCGCTTCTGCTTGCCCTCGGGGTCCACAGAGCGCGGGTAGTGGTCGTTGGTGAGGACGACGGCGGGGCCGACGAAGACGCCGTCGCCGAGCTCGGCCGGCTCGTACACCAAGGCGTAGTTCTGCAGCTTGACGTTGTCGCCGATCCGCACGCCCGTGCCGACATAGGCGCCGCGGCCGATGACGCAGCCCGCACCGAGGCGGGCCTTCTCGCGGATCTGCGCGAGTTCCCACACGGTGGTCCCGTCGCCCAGTTCGGCGCTGTCGTCGACCTGAGCGGTGGGCTTGATGGTGTAGCTCACTGTTGAACCTTCCTGTGGCCGCCGATCAGCAGCCGGTCGAAATCGTCGCGTACGACGGTCCAGTCCCAGGCGGAGAGCGCGTGTTCGGCGGCCGCCTGGCCCGCCTTCAGCCAGGTCTCCTCGGTGGCGGTGGTGGCGAGGATCCTCCGCGCCGCCTCCTCGGGCGTACCGGCCACCCGCTCCGGTGGGAAGAGCGTGCGGGCGCCCTGCGGGCCTGCCGGCACCCCCGCCCGGGCCAGGGCGGAGCTCACCGAGGCGGTGAGGCTGATCAGCCTCTCAGCGACTGTCCGAGGCACCGGCACGGAGTTTCTCCAGCTCCCGCACAGGACGTATGGCCCAGTGGCGTTCGACGATCAGGGGCAGGCCCAGGACGACGGGCATCCACATCAGGACTCCGAGCCGGTCGGCTTCTTGGACGAGAGGGTGTGCGGTGACCAGGCAGACACCCGTGAGCGCGGTCGCGAGCGCGAGCCAGCCGAGCCCGTCACCGTATGTGGCCAGGGCCCATGCCGCAAGGGCTGTGAGCAGCAGGAAGTACGGCAGGGCGGCCTGCTCGGCGAACCAGTGCCGCCAGAATCCGGCGGCCAGGCCGAACAGCGCTCCCCACGGATCGGAGACCTCGGGAGCGGTGAAGTGCCGGGTGAAGGTGTCCTGCAGGGTGATCTGCGAGGACGGCAGGCCGAGAACACGCATCGCCACGGCGACGGAGCCGGCGGCAGCCGTGGACACCCCCGCGAACACGACCGTGCCCCGGTGCCGCAGCCGTCGCGAGGCACAGAGGGCGCCGACCGTGGCGGCGGTCAGGAGCGCCGCGAGCACCAGAACCGACGAGTAGCGGGTGATCACCGCCGTCGCGTACGACACCACCGTGATCGCCAAGGCTGTCGGCAGCCGGCGGTTGCGGATCAGCAGCAGACCGCCCCACAGCACACCGAGCGTGCAGAGCGTGACGAGCCCCTCCCCCAGCGCCTGGGCGCTCCACCAGCCGAGCGGAGTGGCCAGGAAAGCCACCTGACCCGCGACGGCGGCCCTCCTGCCCAGTCCCGCGCCGCGCAGCAGCCCGAACACCATGAGCGAGCCCGCCGCGGCCGTGACCAGCCCCAGCAGCCGCATGCCGGTCAGCACCCCGAAGGCGCCCACGAAGGGCGCCGCGAGCAGGGGATAGCCGGGCCGGGTGGAAAAGATGGCCTGGTAGCGGGCGTCACCCGTGGTGATGTCGGGGGCGTCGGCCCACCGGTCGAGGCACTCGCGCTCCTCGCCCGCCTCGATCGCACGCTCGCTCTGCCGGGTCAACGGCTGCAGCTCCTCCTCGTGCGCCGTGCGCGCGGCGCGACTCGCGCAGTAAGCGGCGAGCGCGGTGCCGTGCGCGTCCTCGCGCGAGGCGCCGAGGTACTGCTCGGCGGCCCGGGCGTAGCGGTAGGAGTCGGGGAAGAGCGTCCACTGCGGGCCCGCCGCGAGCTGGAGCAGGGCGTACAGGACGCAGACCAGCAGGGGAAGGGCAGCCCGGTGGCGCAGCACGCGGGCGGGGGTCTGTGGCTCGGCCGGTGCCGTGGGGGCGGTGGGGGCGACGGACACGTACGGGGTTTCCTGGGCAGTGGGGGTGGCCCCGGCCTGCTGGCCGGGGCCGGATCCTGTGACGACCGCTGTCTCAGCCGCCGATGACGACGCGTCGGACGCCCTTCCAGGCCTCCGGGTCGGTAGTACGGCGCCCGTCCACCAGCACCGTGACATCCGGCAGATCGGCCGGCGTCAGGTCCCGGTACTCGGCGTGGTCGGCCTGGAGGACGGCCGCGGTGACCTTCTCGCCGGCGTGCGGGGTGAGGCCGAGCGCGGCCAGTTCCTCCGCCGTGTACATCGGGTCGGAGACGTACGGCACGGCGCCACGTGCCTTGAGGGCCTCGACCGTCGGGAAGACGCCGGAGAAGGCGGTCTCCTTGACGCCGCCGCGGTAGGCCGCGCCCAGGACGAGGACGCCCGCCCCGGTCAGGTCGCCGTACGCGGCCGCGAGCAGGTCGACGGCGTACTCCGGCATCGCGGCGTTGGCCTCACGGGCGGAGCGCACGACGGTCGCCGCCGGGTCGTTCCACAGGTACATCCGCGGGTAGATCGGGATGCAGTGGCCGCCGACGGCGATGCCGGGCTGGTGGATGTGGCTGTACGGCTGGGAGTTGCAGGCTTCGATGACCTTCTTGACGTCGATGCCGTTGGCGTCGGCGAAGCGCGCGAACTGGTTCGCCAGGCCGATGTTGACGTCGCGGTACGTGGTCTCGGCGAGCTTGGCGAGCTCCGAGGCCTCGGCGGTGCCCAGGTCCCAGACACCGTTGGACTGCGGCAGGTCGGTGCGCTCGTCGAAGTCGAGGACCTGCTCGTAGAAGTCCACCCCTCGGGCCGTCGACGCCTCGTCGATGCCGCCGACCAGCTTCGGGTAGCGGCGCAGGTCGGCGAAGACACGGCCGGTCAGGACGCGTTCGGGTGAGAAGACCAGGTGGAAGTCCTCGCCGGCGGTGAGGCCGGAGCCCTCGGCGAGCATCGGCGCCCACCGGGTGCGGGTGGTGCCGACCGGGAGCGTCGTCTCGTACGACACCAGCGTGCCGGGCCTGAGGCCCTGCGCGATCGCCTTGGTCGCCGCGTCCATCCAGCCGAAGTCGGGCACGCCGTCGGCGTCGACGAACAGCGGGACGACCACCACGACGGCCTCGGACTCGGCGACCGCGGCCGCGGTGTCCGTGGTCGCGGTCAGCAGCCCGGCGTCGACGGCCTGCTTGAGCTTGACGTCCAGGTCGTGTTCACCGGGGAACGGCTCGGTGCCGGCGTTGACCAGCTCCACGACCTTCTCGTTGACGTCCGCGCCGATGACCCGGTGGCCCTTGGAGGCGAACTGCACGGCCAGCGGGAGACCGATCTTGCCGAGCGCTACTACACAGATGTTCATGGACGGTCGCTACTACTTCCTCTTGGCACCGCTCGGCTTCGCGGCGGCGGATCGTCGGGGCCGTGCGCCGCGGGCGAGGCGCGCCTTCACCCGCTCGGCCAGTGACGGCTTCGGCGGGAACATCCGGGCGGTGTCGATCACCACGCGTCCCTTGGGGTTGACCAGGGCCGACGCCCGGTACGGGTCCTCGTAGGCGCCCCAGCGGCGCGCCAACGGCATCGGCTTGCCCTTGCCGCGCACCGGGATCTCGTACGTCGCACCCGCGACGTCCACGTAGAGGCGGACGCCCAGCTTGGCCGTCCGGCGCTCGAGCGGGACGCGGGCGTGCAGCACCGTGCCGGCGCCGTCCTCGGCGAGTTCCGTGCTGAACTCGCCGACCGGCGCGGCGAGGCTGTGCCCGGCCGGCAGCTTCCTGGCGCCGGGCTTGTCGGCCGACTTGGGCATGGCGCCCTGCGCGAACCGCAGGACGGCACTGTCGACGTCACCGAGGACGCCGACCTTGACCGAGGCCGTGTAGGTGATGCCTTCGCCCTCCTGCTCCCAGGCGGAGGTGAGCAGTTCGGTGCCCTTGGCGAGCCGGCCGGGGACCGCCTCGCCGACGAGTTCGAAGCAGCGGTCGGACAGGGCGATACGGGGGTCGCGGAAGCCGGGGTAGCGGGCGTAGGCGCGCTCGCCCTCGACGACGAACGGCGGCGCCCCGTGCTGCTTCTCCGAGGTGATCGCCTCGCACAGTTCGTCGACCGCGCCGGCCTGCGCCAGGCAGATCCGCACCCGGCGCTTGACGTCCATGGCGTCCCGGATGCCGTCGGTGAAGTAGGTGTCGGCGAGCCGCGCGATGCCCGCGCAGATCTCCCGCCTCAGTTCGCGGTCCAGGGCCGGGAAGTCGTCCTGGACGAGCTTCGCCAGCTCCCAGGTGAAGTGCCGGCGCAGCACGGCGTCGCGCTGCGGGCCCTCCTCGACGATCCCCGCGGTGAAGTCCATGATCTCCGCGGTGCACCGCAGCCGGGCCAGATGGTCGGCCCGGTAGGTGATGTTGCTGGCGTCGCCCCGCTTGACCGCGTAGTAGCAGGTGTAGTCGGCCACCACCGAGATCTTCTTCGCGCGCACGCACGCCTCGATGGTGAACGGCTGGTCGCTGCCCACGGGCAGGTGCTCGGGGAAACGCAGCTTGTGCTGCTCGACCAGCTCACGCCGGAACAGCTTGGTGTTGGCGAGGGTCCACGGCAGCGCGGAGTCGTACAGGCTGACGTCCGCCGCGTTCTCCTTGTACAGCGCCTGGTGCACGTACCGCCCGTTGGTGCCGACCATCTTGCCGACGACGACGTCCGAGCCGTGCTCATCGGCGGCCGCCACCATGCGCTCCAGCGCTTCCTCGCCGAGGTAGTCGTCGGAGCCGATGAAGTAGACGTACCGGCCCCTGGCGATGTCGAGGGCCCGGTTGCTGGGGGCGGCAGGCCCGCCGGAGTTGGCCTGGTGGATCACCTTGACGGTGTCCGGGTGCAGAGCGGCGAAGCGGTCCAGCTCCGCGCCGCTGTCGTCGGTGGAGCCGTCGTCGACCGCGACGATCTCCAGCCGCTCCCGGCCGATGCTCTGCCCGACCAGGGAGTTCAGGCACTCCGTCAGGTAGGGCATGGTGTTGTAGACAGCGACGATCACGCTGACGTCGGGGGTGGTCATGCCCGCGCCTCCGCCGCTCTCGGGACGGACGTCTGCCGGGCCCCGCTGCCGGGCAGTTGCCCGGTGTAGACGGAGTCCAGTACCTCGGCCTGTGCCTCCCACGTCCACTGGTCGAGGAGCCCGGGCGTGTCGTACACGCCCCGGTACCGCTCGGCGTCACCGAGCACCGACTTCACCGCACGCACGTAGTCCTCCAAGTCCTCCGCCCGGAACACCTCGCCCTGGCCGGTCTTCTCGACCATGGCGCCCATCGTCTTCACGTCGCTGACCACCAGGGGCAGCCGCGCGTGGGAGTACTCGAAGAACTTGGTGATGAGCGCGATCTCGTGGTTCGGCCAGTGGTGGATCGGGATGACCCCGAGGTCCGCGGCCGACAGGAACCGCACCACCTGGTAGTGCGGCACATACGGCAGGATGTGCAGCCGGTCGCCGGCCCCCAGTTCCTCCGCCCGCGCCCGCAGGGTCCGCATGTACTCGGACTCGGTGTTGAGGACCACGAACGCGGTGTGCACCTCGGGCAGCAGCGGCAGGGACTCGACCATGATGTCGAGGCCGCGCTGCGGAGCGGCCGCTCCGCTGTAGACGGTGAGCGGCACGTCGTGCCCGATGCTGCACAGCTCCCGCAGGTCCGGGACGGGCTCGGCGGCCTGCTCGGGCGAGACCTCCGCGTCCGGGGCGTTCAGGACGACGGTGGGCTTCGCCTTCAGTCCGTGCCGTTCCTGGAGCATTCCGGCGAGGGTGTCCGACACCGTCGTCACGGCGTCGGCGTGCCGGGCGTACTCGCGCTCGTGCGCGCACTGGGCGACATGCCAGCGCGGATGCGGGTTCCACGGCTTGATGCCGGGCAGGAACTCGTGGGCGTCCCAGACCAGTTTGACGTTCCTGCCCCGGGCGCGGGCGCGCAGCGTGGCGCGGGCGCCGACGCCGAGCATGCGGAAGTCGTTGGCGTGGATCAGGTCCGGCTCGAGTTCGTCGATGACCTTGCCGTAGGCCAGCTCGTAGTCCCAAAGGTGCGGGTCGAGCCGGCGCCAGCTGCGGTCGCCCATGGTCTTCTGCCAGAAGGCCGTGGTGAAGCGGTCCAGGGCCGAGTCCATGGCCTTGCGGCGCTTCTCCAGCGCCAGGGTCCTTCGGTGCCGCAGCTTCACCCAGGAGTACATCAGCCGAGCGGTCAGACGCGGCACCAGCAGCCGCAGCCGGGCGACGGCCGAACCCTCCCGCTGGGCGAGGATCAGCCGGATGTTGAGATCGGCACGCCAGGCCTTGATCCGCTGCCGCCGGTACGCGGCCAGGGGGCCTGGCTTGTAGGCCAGCGGGGAGCGCAGCACGGCGCGCCGGTACTCGTGTCGCCGCCGCGCCATCGGTCCGGGCACCCGGATCAGGCGGACCTCGGCATCACCGATCTGCCAGGTCTCGTCCCTCTTGCCCCTGGCCTTGCCCAGCAGGACGACGTCCCAGCCGGCCTCGGCGGCCGAGCGGGCCTCCTTCTGCACGCGCGAGTCTCCGTTGACGCCGTTGTCGACGAGCATCACGATCCGCCCGCGCGTGGCCCGCCGCGCCGCCGCGTGGTTCTCAGCTGCCATGGGTTGCCAATTCCTCCGACCGAAGATCAACACTGCGTCCCGACACCGCCGACTCCAGCACCGCGGCGGCCACTTCGACCGTCCGCATGCCCTGACGCAGCGTGCAGATGTCCGCCGGCTTGCCGAGGACCGCGTCCCGGAACAGTTCGTGCTCGACGAGCAGCGGTTCCCTCTTCTGGATGGCGTAGCGGATCATGTCGCCCTCGGCGACGCCGCGGAAGGCCTGCAGTGCCTCCCACTCGGTGGCGACGGCCGCGTTGGAGTGGAAGGTGAGGTCCGCGGTGAGGGTGTCCGCGATGAAGCAGCCACGCTCGCCGGTGACCGAGGTGAAACGTTCCTTGAGAGGGCTGAGCCAGTTCACGAGGTGGTTGACCATCGTGCCGTCGTCCAGGCGGCCGACCGCGGAGACCATGTCCTCGTGCGGGCGACCGCTCTTGGAGACGACGTGCGCGGCGATGGACACATACTCGCGCCCCGTCACCCAGCCGGTGAGGTCGATGTCGTGCGTGGCCAGGTCCTTGACCACACCGACGTCGGCTATTCGGTGCGGGAACGGGCCCTGACGACGGGTGACGACCTGGTAGACGTCGCCCAGTTCACCGGCCTCCAGGCGGGCGCGCAGCGAACGCAGCGCAGGGTTGCAGCGCTCGATGTGGCCGACGCCTGCCACCAGGCCGCGCGACTCGAACGCCTCGACCATGCGGCGGGCGCCCTCGACGGTGTCGGCGACCGGCTTCTCGACCAGCGCGCACACCCCGGCCTCGGCGAGCTGCAGGCCGACTTCCTCGTGCAGGGCCGTGGGGCAGGCGACGACGGTGTAGTCGACGCCGAGCGCGAGCAGCTGCTCCACGGTGTCGAGAACCGGCGCACCGTGCGCGGCGCCGTACGTGTCGCCCATCGGGTCGACGACGCCGACGAAGTCGACGCCGTCCAGACCGGCCAGGACACGGGCGTGGTGACGCCCCATCGAACCGAGGCCGACCAGTCCGGCCCGCAAGGGTCTCCCGGTGCTCACAGCTTCTCCCCCAGGGTGTTCACAGCGGTCACGATGCGGTCCAGGTCCTGCTGGGCCAGAGCGGGGTGGACGGGGAGCGAGACGACCTCGGCGGCCGCGCGCTCGGTCTCGGGCAGGTCCCAGGTGCGGCCCGCCTTCTGGTCCGGCTCCCAGTACGGCTTCAGCCGGTGGATCGGGGTCGGGTAGTAGACGGCATTGCCGATCCCGGCCTCGGTCAGACGGGCCATGGCGGCGTCGCGGTCGCCCCGGACGCGCACCGTGTACTGGTGGTAGACGTGCCGAGCACCCTCGGCGGCCTTCGGCGTGACCACGTTCGGCGCGGTGATGTGCTCGGTGAGGTAGGCGGCGTTGGCGATCCGGCGCTCGGTCCAGCCAGGCAGCCTGGTCAGCTGTACCCGGCCGATCGCGGCGGAGACGTCGGTCATCCGGACGTTGGCGCCGACGATCTCGTTGGCGTAGCGCTGCTCCATGCCCTGGTTGCGCAGCAGCCGAAGGGTGCGGGCGACCTCGGCGTCGGCGGTGGAGACCATGCCGCCCTCGAGGCTGTGCATGTTCTTGGTCGGGTAGAAGCTGAACGTTCCGCCGCTGCCGAACGCGCCGACCGGCGTGCCGTTCAGCGCGGCCGCGTGCGCCTGGCAGGCGTCCTCGACGACGGCCAGTGAGTGCTTTTCGGCGATCACCATGATCTTGTCCATGGCGGCGGGGTGGCCGTACAGGTGCACCGGCATGATCGCGGCGGTGCGCGGGGTGATCGCGGCCTCGACGGCGGCCGGGTCGAGACAGAAGGTGTCGGGTTCGATGTCGGCGAAGACCACGTCCGCACCGACGAGGCGTACGGCGTTGGCGGAGGCCGCGAACGAGAACGACGGGACGATCACCTCGTCCCCCGGGCCGAGGCCCAGCGCCATCAGCGTCAGATGCAGCGCGGAGGTGCCGGAGTTGACCGCGACGCAGTACCGCCCGTCCACCAGCTCCGAGAACTCCTCCTCGAAGGCCGCCACCTCGGGGCCCTGGACGACCCTGCCGCTGCGCAGCACGCGTACCGCGGCCTCGATCTCCTGCTCGTCGATGACGGGCTTGGCAGCCGGTATCAACTCCTGGGCGTCACTCATCGACTCCCCCTCCTCTTCGGCGACCTCAAGGGGCGCACCACGTCGTGCCGGGTCGGGAGGGACGCTTGTCGAGCGCAGCACGTCCGCATCCCTGGACGTTCGCCGACTCTGTCGCGGCGGCGAACGGCTTTCGCGCAGCACTCCACCCCCCAGTGGGGTGCCTTGCGGGAAGTCAGCCGTGGTCCGCGTCGGACGACCGGGCGTGCTCGGCTGGGTCTACGGCGGCGGGCGTCTCAGCTGCCGGGACCGTGGTCACGTTACCAGCACAAAGACAACACATTGCCTCTGAGTTATCACAGCGAAATCTTGACTTGACGTGCAGTCCCTCACAAGGGAAACAGAGAGTGACGAAACGGTGCAGGCATGGTGACCATACGGAGATCCGTCATACGGGAGGGCGCCATGAACGCCGAAGCGCGGGGCACCGGTTGGTTCCGGTGCCCCGCGCTCGCGCTGGGCCAGGTGATCCCGGGGTCTGGGTGACCCCGAGGCCGTGGGTCGTCCCGGTCAGTCCTCCGTCGAGGCCGAGACGGTCGACGCCTTCTGCTCCGCCGCAGCGGTCTTCTTCGCCGCCGGCTTCTTGGCCGCCTTCTTGGCCGTCGCCTTCTTCGCGACCGTCTTCTTGGCCGCGGTCTTCTTGGTGGCGGCCTTCTTCGCCGTCGCCTTCTTGGCCGTCTTGCGGGCCGCCTTCTTGGCGGGAGCCGTCTCCTCGACGCCCTCCTGCGCGGCCGGGGCCTCAGCGGTGGCCTCGGCCTCCGCGGCCGGGACGACCACGACGGCCGTGTCCTCGGAGGCGGTCGGCGCGGTGGCCTTGCGCACGGCACGGCGCCGCGGGCGGGCCGGGGCGCTCTCGGCGACCGCTTCGGCGGCGGGCGCCTCGGCCTGCTCCGCCGGAGCCTCGGCCGGGGCCTGCGCCACCTGCTCGGGCGCCGCGGACGCGGTCTCGGCGACGGTCACCACGGTGGCCTCGGCCCCTGCGGGCGACCCGGCGGGCGCGGACACCTTGCGGGTGGCGCGACGCCGCGTACGCCCCTTGGGCGCGGCCTCCTCGACGGCCGGGGCCTCGGTGGCCGCGGTCTCGACGACCGCGTCCTCCACGGCCACCGGCTCGGCCTTCGCCTCGGCGGCCGACTCCGGCTGCACGGGACGCTCGACCTCTTCGGCGACGGTCACGTCCTGGGCCGTGGGAACGGCCTCGGACTTCCTGGGCGCACCCGCCGGGGCCGACGCCCGCCGACCGCCGCGACGGCGCGAACGGCCACCACGGCCGGCCGCGGCCTCCGCCTCGGCGACGCTGCTGTACAGCTCCTCGTCCGGTGCGAAGGCGGGCTCCGGGAGCGCGGCGGGCTCGGCTGCCTCGGCGGCGACCTCGGCCTCCGTCTCCGCCTCCTCCTCGGCCGTCTCGACCGGCTCGACGGCGACGGCGGCCTCGTGGACGTGCTCGGGACCGGCGCCGGCCCGCGCGCGCTTCTTGCGCTTGCCGCCGCCTCCGACGGAGGTCGGCTGCTCCATGTGCACGATGACACCGCGGCCGTTGCAGTGGACGCAGGTCTCGGAGAAGGACTCCAGCAGGCCCTGGCCGACCCGCTTGCGGGTCATCTGGACCAGGCCCAGCGAGGTCACCTCGGCGACCTGGTGCTTGGTCCGGTCCCGGCCCAGGCACTCCAGCAGACGCCGAAGCACCAGGTCCCGGTTGGACTCCAGCACCATGTCGATGAAGTCGATGACGATGATGCCGCCGAGGTCGCGCAGCCGCAGCTGGCGGACGATCTCCTCGGCCGCCTCCAGGTTGTTCCTGGTGACGGTCTCCTCGAGGTTGCCGCCCTGACCGGTGAACTTGCCGGTGTTGACGTCGACGACGACCATCGCCTCGGTCCGGTCGATCACCAGCGAACCGCCGCTGGGCAGCCAGACCTTGCGGTCCAGCGCCTTGGCGAGCTGCTCGTCGATCCGGTACGTGGCGAAGACGTCGACCTCGGAGGTCCACTTCTGCAGCCGGTCGGCCAGGTCGGGCGCGACGTGCGAGACGTATCCGTGGATGGTCTCCCATCCTTCGTCACCACTGACGACGACCTTGGAGAAGTCCTCGTTGAAGATGTCCCGGACGACCCGGACGGTCATGTCCGGCTCGCCGTACAGCAGCGTCGGGGCGTTGCCGTTCTTGGCCTTCTTCTGGATCTCTTCCCACTGCGCCTGGAGGCGCTCGACGTCGCGGCGCAGCTCGTCCTCGCTCGCGCCCTCGGCGGCGGTGCGCACGATGACGCCCGCGTCCTCGGGGACGATCTTCTTGAGGATGGTCTTCAGCCGGGCCCGCTCGGTGTCGGGCAGCTTGCGGCTGATGCCGGTCATCGAGCCCTCGGGGACGTACACGAGGTAGCGGCCCGGGAGGGAGACCTGGCTGGTCAGACGGGCGCCCTTGTGGCCGATCGGGTCCTTCGTCACCTGGACGAGCACGGACTGGCCGGACTTGAGGGCGGACTCGATGCGACGCGGCCCGTTGGCCATGCCCAGCGCCTCGAAGTTGACCTCACCGGCGTAGAGCACGGCGTTGCGGCCCTTGCCGATGTCGATGAACGCGGCCTCCATCGACGGCAGCACGTTCTGGACCTTGCCCAGGTAGACGTTGCCGACGTACGAGGTGGCCTGCTCCTTGTTGACGTAGTGCTCGACGAGCACGTTGTCCTCGAGGACGCCGATCTGCGTGCGCTCACCGCTCTGCCGGACGACCATCACGCGCTCGACGGCCTCACGGCGGGCCAGGAACTCGGCCTCGGTGATGATCGGGACGCGGCGGCGGCCCTGCTCACGGCCCTCGCGGCGGCGCTGCTTCTTGGCCTCCAGACGCGTGGAGCCCTTGATGGACTGCACCTCGTCGGACGGCTCGGCCTTCGGGCGGGGCTCGCGGACCTTGACGACGGTGCGCTCGGGGTCGCCCTCGCCGGGCTCGGTGTCGGTACCGGAGTCACCGGCGCGACGCCGACGGCGACGGCGGCGACGGCTGCTGGAGCTGGAACCACCGTCCTCGCGGGCGTCCTCGGCGTCCTCTTCCTCCTGCTCGGCGGTGTCCTCGGCGTCCTGCGCGGCCTGTTCGGCTGCGGCCTCGTCGCCCTCGGTGTCACCGCCCTCGGACTCGGCGTCGGAGGCCTCACCGCGACGACGGCGACGGCCACCGCGACGACGGCGACGACGCGACCCGGTCTCCTCGGTCTCGTCGGAGTCCTCGCCCTCGACGACGTCCTCGGGGGCCTCGTCGGCTTCCTCGGTCTCGTCCTCGACGGCGGTCTCGACGGCCTGCGTCTCGGTCTCCTCGGCTGCGCCGCGGCGCCGACGACGCCGCCGCGCGGCCGCGGGCTGTTCCTCCGCCGGGGCCTCCGCCACGTCCTCGGTCTCCGCCTCGGCGGCCGCCTCGGCTGCCGCCCGCTGGGGCGTCTGGAACTGCGGCTCGGTGAACACCGGTGCCTGGAACACGGCCACGGCGGGGCGCGCCGGGCGCGGAGCCTCGGGGGCCTCGGAGGCGGGGGTCTGGGCGGGCGCGGCGAATCCGGCGGCGGCACGTCGGACGACCCGACGGCGACGGCGGGGACCGGCCTCCTCCTCGGCCTCGGGCGCGGGCTCCTCGGCGGGCGCGGAGACACCGGCGACGGTGGCGGCCTCGGTCTCGATGCCGGGGGTCACGGGCGTCTCCGCCGTCACCGGGGTCTCGGCCGGAGCCTCGTCGGCAGCGGCCTCGGCGGGCGCGGCCACCCGGCGGGTGGCGCGGCGACGCGTACGACGCGGGGCGGCCTCCTCGGCAGCCTCGACGGTCTCGGCGGGCTCCTCCGGCTCGGCGGGGGCTTCGGCGCTCACGGGCGCCTCGGCGCTCTCGGCGGCCGGAGCGCTCTCGGGTGCGGACACCCGGCGCGTGGCCCGGCGACGGGTACGACGCGGGGCGGCCTCCTCGGCAGCCTCTACGGTCTCCTGCGCCTCGGCGGGGGCGGCGGCCTCAGCGGCAGCCGGTACCTCGGCGGGGACCGTGCTCTCGGCGGCCTCGGCGGGGGCGCCGACCGGGGCGGACGCGCGGCGCACCGCACGACGACGCGTACGAGGCGGCGCGGCCTCCTCGGTCACCTCGGTGCTCTCGGCCGCGGCCGGGGATTCCTCGGCGACCGGCGCGGCGGCGGCCACGGGGACCACGGTCTCGGCGGCCTCGGCGGCGGCCGGGGCCCCGGCGGGCGCGGACGCGCGGCGCACCGCACGGCGACGCGTACGGCCGGCGGGTGCGGCCTCCGCGACCTCTTCCGCCGTCTCTTCGGCCGTTTCGGTCTCCGCGCCCTCGTCGGCGCCGACGGCCTCGACGCTCTCGTCCGGCTTCTCAGCCGTCTCGTCCTCGTCGCTCAGCGCCGCCACATCGGCGGCCTCGGCGACCGGTATGGCCGGCTCGACCAGCTCTGCGGGCTGGGTCTCGGCGGCAGCCGACGGAGGGCCCGCCGGTCGGGACGCGGCACGGCGCCGACGACGCGGCGGCAGGGTGTCGCTGGGAGTGTTCAGTTCGGAACCCTCGTTGGGTTCGGTCGGTTCGAGCATGCGGGCGTTTCTCCCGTCAGGCTCCCGGGCGCCGCGCCTGGTCCGGCGGTGTGCCGGTGACGTCCGCGGCTCGCGCGATGCGCGACTGCCGCCGTCCGGGGCGCGGGCGCCGCACGGGAGCTCTCTGTGTCCTGTCTCGCCGGTTCCGTACGCCGAATGCGTACGGCCTGGCGAAAGTCTTCTGGTCGGTGCGCTGCCCGACCCAGGTGGCTCCCGAGTACGAGGGCGGCGCTTCGACGTCCGTCCCTACGCGGAACCTTCCTTACGCCGGCGCCGTCGCGGCGGCAGCGTTCTCGGCCTCGGTTGGGGCCGTCGCTGCCTCGCGGTCGGGCGCGAGCGGGTCGGTCACCGTGCCGGTCTCTTCATCGAACAGCCCCTGCGCCAGCCTGGTCACCGCTGCGGGGACCGGCGGCGCCAGGTCGGCCACGGCGCGGAGACCGGACAGGACGTCGTCGGGTCGTACGGCAGGCGTCACGTGCCGAACAACCAGCCGCAGTATCGCACAGGGCTGGTCGGTCGGCCTATCAGCCGTTTCACTCTGTGTTTCAAGTTGTGCGACCGCGGGGCGGGCGTCGAAGGTACGGACGCCGTTCTTGGTCATCCGCTGGACCTCCACCGCCTCGGCGGTGTTGAAGGCCGCCACGGCCCGCTCGGCCTCGGCCGGCTCCACACCGGCCAGCCGCAGCTCCCACACGGAAGCCGTGAGCCGGTCGGCGAGCCCCGAGGTCCGGGCCTCGACCGCGTCGACGATGTCGAGGCCGGTGGGCAGCGACTCGTCGAGGAGGATCCGCAGCTGCTCCGGATCCCGCGCGGTGGTGAGCGCGATCTCCAGATACTCCGCCTCACTGCCCGTGCCGGTGGGTGCGGCATTGGCGTACGACACCTTCGGATGCGGCGTGAACCCCGCCGAGTACGCCATGGGTACCTCGGCACGGCGCAGCGCACGCTCGAAGGCGCGCTGGAAGTCACGGTGGCTGGTGAACCGGAGGCGGCCGCGCTTGGTGTAGCGCAGTCGGATGCGCTGCACCGCGGGTGCGGGCGGCGGGCCTACGGGCTGTCGCTTGCCCAGTGTCGTTCAGTCCTTCGTGAGAGCGGTCGTACTACTACCAAGAGTACGTGTCTCGCGGCCCCGAGGTTCCCGTGCGGCCACCGCTTCCGGTTTCTCCGGCTCCCCGAACAACATCCGCCGGAAGTCGGCCCGCGCCTGCCGTACGGACTCGCGGGCGGCGGTGAGGGCCTGCCGGGTGGCCCGTCCCACGCTGCGCGCGGCCTCGGCGACGGGCCGCAGCACCGCGTCCCGGACGACGTGCCCGACCGGTGTGAGCACCGTCCGGTACACCCAGCGCACCGGCTCCACGAAGGTCCACCGGAAGAGGGCGGCGAGGAACCGTCCGACGGCGAGCGAGATCCGTCCGGCGACCCGCCAGGCGTGCCCGAGCGCGTCCCGGAGCTCCTTGCCGACGACGGCGAGCACGCGGCCGACGGGGGCGAGGACCCAGCGGTACAGGGCCAGCGCGGGCAGGACGAACAGCACGCGGGCGGTCCAGTACAGGGCGATCCCGATGCCGGTGACGATCGCGCTCAGGAGCCACACCAGGCCTCTCGCGCACCAGGCGACGGCGTGCCCGACCGGCGTGAGGATCCACTCGTACACCCACCGGGCGGGGATGACGAGGAGGTACCGCGCCAGCCAGGCCACCGCGGCGAAGACGCCGAGCCCGGTCGCGGCGAGTACGGGGCCGAGGCCGCGCAGGACCCACGTCACCGCGTGCCCGATCGGCGTGAGCACGCGCGCGTAGAGCCATCCCAGGCCCGCCCCGATTCCCCGCGCCAGCCACGCGCACGCGTGCCCGACGGGAGTCAGGACGTACCGGTACAGCCACACGAGCGGCACGACGAGGAGGACGTTGCCCAGCCAGGCGAGCCCCCGCGCGACGGGAACCACGACGTACCGCCACAGCGCCACGAACGGCCACACGAACAGCGCCCGGCCGAGCCACAGCAGTGCCCGCCCCACCGGCCGCAGGACGGTGTCGTTCAGGAGGCGTCCGGCGACGACGAGCGCGTCCCACGCCATCCGTACCGGCACGACCAGTACGAGGACGACGATCCGCACCGGGACGCGGATCGCGACCACCAGGCACCCCTGGGGTTCCTGGGGAGCCTGGCGCTGCGGCTGGGGTGGCTTTTCGAGATCCATACCGTCGTAGACGCACGGAACCGGCCGGTCGGATGCGGGCCAGGGACACGATCCGGCAACTACCGCACAGGCTCCTGAGCAGCTGCTCCGTGCTACTGCGCGTACGCCGTGAGCAGCCCCGCCAGCAGTGCCGTCCGGGCGGGGACGTGGTCCAGCAGGACGTGTTCGTGGCGGGCGTGGGCGCCGCCGCCGACCGCGCCGAGCCCGTCCAGGACGGGCCGGCCGAGGGCAGCGACGAAGTTGCCGTCGCTGGCGCCGCCGACGGAGGTCTCCGCGAGCCGCCACCCCAGCTCGCCGGCGATGGACTGGGCCTGCTTGAGCAGGAGTTGGGAGCCGGGGTCGGGCACCATGGGCGGGCGGTTCCAGCCGCCGGTGACGGTGACCCTGACGCGCGGGTCGGCGGGGCGCAGCTCGGTCAGCGCGGCGTCGACACGCGCCGCCTCGGCGGGCAGGGCGATGCGTACGTCGATGGCGCAGTGGGCGTGCCCGGCGACGATGTTGGTGCCCGTGCCCCCGCTGATCACGCCGACGTTGACCGTCGTGCCGCGCTCCCGGGAGCCCAGGGCGGCGATCCGGGTGACCAGTTCAGCGAGGGCGTGCACGGCGCTCGCGCCCGCGTAGGGGTCGAGACCGGCGTGCGCCTCGACGCCGGCCGCCGTCACCTCGAACAGGCCGACGCCCTTGCGGGACGTCTTCAGCGCCCCCTCCGGCCCGGCCGCCGCCTCGCACACCAGCGTGGCCGCCGCGTCCTCGCTGAGCCGCTCGATGTGCGGGCGCGAGGCGGGGCTGCCGATCTCCTCGTCGCCGTTGAGGAAGAGCCGAACCGAGGGGCGCGGCAGTTCCAGTTCGCGCAGCAGCCGCAGCGCCCACACGGCCTGCACCAGGCCGAGCTTCATGTCGAACGCGCCGGGTCCGCTCGCCGAGCCGTCCTCGGTCACCCGGAACGGCCAGTCGGCGAGGGTGCCGGCCGGCCAGACGGTGTCGTAGTGGCACAGCACCAGGACGGTCGCGGGGGCTGTTCCTTCGTACAGCAGTTCCAGCATGTCGCCGTGCGGGCCGCCGTCATGGCGTCGTACGCGGTCGGGCGGGCCGAGCCTTCGGCGGGTCCACCGCTCCACGGCCGCCAGGCCCTGGTCCAGCAGGACCTTGTCGTGGCTGGGGGTCTCCAGTTCGACGAGGGTGCGCAGGTCGTCGGTGATGTCGGGCAGGGCGGTGCGGGCCAGGGACTCGATGCGGCGCGGCGACACGGGCGGTTCTCCTCAGGGCAGGCGTGGCGGCTGGGGCGGTCAGCGGACGGGGACTCCCGGGCCCAGCGGTATGCCGAGTGCCCACCAGGCGTAGAACAGCAGCGTCCAGGCCGCGAGCATGGTCAGGCACAGGGGCAGGGTCAGGGAGAGGAGCGTGCCGATGCCGGCCGAGCGGCGGTAGCGCTGGACGACGCCGAGGGTCATGACGAAGTAGGCGCTCATCGGGGTGGCCGCGTTGGTGCAGGAGTCGGCGATGCGGTAGACCGCCTGGGTCACCTCGGGCGGGATGTCGAGGAGCATGAACATCGGCACGAACACCGGGCCGACCAGGGCCCACTGGGCGGAGCCGCTGGTGACCAGCAGGTTGATCACCGTGCAGACGAGCAGGATGCCGAGGAACGCCCATCCGCCGGTGATGCCCGCCGACTTGAGCAGGTCGGCGCCGCGGATCGCCATGACCTCGCCGACGCCGGTCCACTTGAAGTAGGCCAGGAACTGGGAGATCGCGAAGAACAGCACCAGGATCGGCGCCATCTCGCGCAGTCCCTTCGCCATCTGGTCGGGGATGTCCCGGCCGGTGCGCACGGTGCCGACGGCCCGGCCGTACACGGCGCCCGCGATGAGGAAGGCCACGGCGAGCACGACCGCGATCCCGGTCAGCACCGGTGACTGCACGATGCTGCCGCCCTCGCCCCGCAGCGGCGAGGAGCCCGGGATCATCGCCGCGACGACGACCGCGACGTACGCCAGCAGCGCCCATCCGGCGTTGCGCAGCCCGCGCCGCTCGTCGGCGCCGAGGGTCAGGGGCGCGGGCGCGTGCTCGCCGCCGTCGGTGTCCTGGTCCACCGGCTCGGGCTCGTCCGGCATGGCCGCCACGCGGCGGGCGATGACCTTCTCGGTGACGAGGGTGATGACGGCGGCGAGCACCACCGAGGAGCCGATGGAGAAGAAGTAGTTGGACAGCGGGTTGACGACGTAGGACGGGTCGACGGTCTGCGCGGCGGCGGTGGTGAGCCCGGCGAGCACGGCGTCGGTCGGGGTGACCAGCGGGCTCGCGTCGTACCCGGCGGACACCGACACGAAGGCCACGACCGCGCCGAGCATCGGGCTGCGGCCCACGGCCTTGAACGCGAGCGCGCCGAGCGGCACCAGCACGACGTAGGCCGCGTCCGAAGCGGCGTGCGCGACCATCGCGGTGAACGCCAGCGTGAACGTCAGCCAGCGGGCGGGGACCCGGGCGACGGCGCCCCGCAGCATCGCCGGGAGCATGCCCGAACGGTCGGCGACGGCCACGCCGAGCATGACGACCAGGATCGTGCCGAGCGGCGGGAAGGTGGCGTAGTTCGTCACCGCGTCGTCGATCATCATCCGCAGCCCGTCGCCGGAGACGAGGCTGCGGACGGTGACGGTCCTGCCGCTGGCGGGGTTCGGCGCGGAGGCTCCGGCGGCGGACAACGCCCAGCTGACGAGGGCCAGTACGACGCTGAGGACGCCGAACAGCCAGAAGGGGTGGGGGAGTTTGTTGCCCAGTCGCTCGATGCGGACCAGCAGGGCCATCAGCCCGGTGAGCGGGGCCTGTTCGGTGGTCTGGTTGGAAGCCACCCTTCCATTGACTCCCCACCGGAAGGATTCATGCAAGAACGGCGTCAGTTTCGAGCGTATCGTTCATAGAAAAAACGACCCCTGACCGATTCGGTACCGCCCCGGAGGTACGGATGTACGACCATGTACGGCATGTCACTCCTGGACGATGACGACCTCGACCTCGTCGCCGCACTCCAGCACGCCCCGCGTGCCCCGCTGAGTCTGCTCGCGGAGGCCCTGGGGGTGTCGGCGAGCACCGTGGGGCGCCGGCTGGCCCGGCTGGAGTCGGACCGTCTGCTGCGGGTGATCGGGCAGCTCGACTGGTCGGTGTCCGGCGAAGGCCACCCCTGGCACGTCTGGGTGACGGCGGAACCAGGCGCCGCTCCCGAAGTCGCCCGCCGTCTCGCCGAGTTGCCCGGCACGACCCTGGTCGCCGTCACCGCCGGCACGACGGACGTCTACTGCTCGGTCCTGCCCGAGCGCCGGGCCGACGTACGGGACCTGCTGACCCGGGGCATCCCGGCCACCCCCGGCGTCCGCTCGGCCCGCTCCGAACTGGTCCTCTCCGCGACCGCCAAGTCCGACGCCTGGCGCCTCCCCCGCCTCACCGAGGACCAGATCCACCGCCTCACCGCCCACGCGGCACCGGACACTCCCACGCCCACCCCCACCGGCCCCCCGCCCGGCCCGGCCCCGCTCACCGGCGACGAACTGCGCACCTTGCACCTGCTCGCCGCGGACGGCCGTACCACGGCCGCCCAGGTCTCCCGCCGACTGGACCTCGGCCAGTCCACGGCCTACCGGCTCACCCAGTCCCTGCTCCAACGCGGCCTGGTCCGCCCCCGGGTGGAGATCGAACCGTCCCTGCTCGGCTACGCCTTGGAGGCCGTCGTGGCCCTCACGGTCTCCCCCGGCGCGATCACGGACGTGGCCACGTCCCTGTCAACCCACCCCTCGGCACGCTACGTCTCCACCACCGCGGGCCACTCCTGCGTGGTCCACCAGGGCGTCTTCCGTGACGAACGCGGCCTCGCCGACTTCCTCACCCACGACCTCGCCCGGCTGCCCGGCGTGACCTCCTTCGACGTCTCGATCGTCCTGGAGGCCCTGCGCCGCCACTGGCTGGACCGCGAGAACGGCCGCCTGGCGGGCGCCACGCACGACGGAGGGCGCTGAACGTCCGGCGCGTGCGCTCTCGCGTCGCGGGAGCCGTCAGACGTCGTCCGGTGGGGCCGCCGGCTCGTGCAGCAGGTCCTCCCGGCGCTGGAGGCCGTCCTCGTACGGGGAGGGCGGCTGTGGCCCGTCCGAGCCGGCCGGGTACTCCTCCAGCGGGACGAGGTCCTTCTCCCAGGCGTCCAGTACGGGTTCGAGGACCCGCCATGCCTCCTGGGCCTCGTCGCCGCGGATGGACAGGGCGGGGTCTCCGTGGAGTACGTCGAGGAGGAGCCGGCCGTAGGCGGGCAGGTCCGGGGGTTCCATCCCCGCGGTCAGCGAGAGCGGGGTGAGCTCGTGGGCCTGGGAGCCGATGCCGGTCAGGTCGAGGATCAGTCCTTCCGGTTCGAGCTGGAAGCGCAGCACATTGGGCAGGGCCTCGCCGCCGTGGCCGAACGGCAGATGGGGCACGGCACGGAAACGCACCGCCACCTCCTTGCGGTCCTCCTTGAGGGCCTTGCCGCTGCGGAGCCGGAAGGTGGTGCCGGCCCAGCGCCAGCTGTCCAGTTCCAGCTCCACCTCGGCGAAGGTCTCGGTACGGCGCTCGCCGCGCACGCCCTCCTCGTCGACGTACGCCGGAATGTCGTGGCCGCCGATCCTGCCGGCGAGATAGCGGGCGCGGCGCGTGCGGTGCACGACGTCGTACTCGGTCAGCGGCCGTACCGACCGCAGTACGTCGACCTTCCGGTCGCGCAGGTCGCGTTCGCCGAGGGTGATCGGCGGTTCCATGGCGACCAGGCAGAGCAGTTGGAGGAGGTGGTTCTGGATCATGTCCTTGAGCGCGCCGACGTGGTCGTAGTAGCCGGCCCTGCCTTCCAGCGCGAGCGTCTCGTCCCAGGTGATCTCCACCTCGGCGATGTGCGTGCTGTTCCAGATGGGCTCCAGGACGCGGTTGGCCAGGCGGCTGCCGAGCACGTTCTGGACGGTCGTCATGGCCAGGAAGTGGTCGACGCGGAACACCGCCTGTTCCGGGACCAGGTCTTCGAGCAGCTCGTTCAACTCCCGCGCGCTCGCCAGGTCCTCGCCGAACGGCTTCTCCAGCACGACCCGGCTGCCCATCGGCAGGCCCGCCTCGTGCAGCGCGGTGACCACACGGGGGAAGAGGGCCGGCGGGAGGGCGAGATAGACGGCGACCGGTCCGTCCCCGGCGACGGCGGCGGTGAGGTCGGCGGCGTTGGTGACGTCGGCTTGCACGTACCGGCCCCCGTCCACGAGCGCCTGCCGCGCCCCGGCCGGATACGTCCCGCCGTGCCGGTCCAGCTGGGCGGCCATCCACTCCCGGAACTGTTCGCTGCTCCAGTCCTCCCTGCTCACGCCCGTCAGCTGGAACCCGCCGCCGAGGTGTCCCGCCTCCTGGAGAGCGGCCAGTGCCGGCAGCAGGTAGCGGGCCGTGAGGTCCCCTGTCGCGCCGAATACGGCGAGTCGGTCGATCATGCCGACGCCCCCGCCCGGGCCCCCGCGAGGTTCACGCCGCCGACGATGATCCCGAGGTGGCTGCACGTCTGGGGGAAGTTGCCCATGAACCCTCCTCTGGGCGGGTTGACCTGCTCCGACAGCAGCCCCAGGGGAGCAGCGTGCCGGGACGCGGACCGGACTCACCGCCCACCGGAAGGGTCACCGCCATCGTCACCCTCCCCGCCGGATCCGAAGGGGCCGGGCCTTGTCCCATCGTCGGGGCCGGACACACCGCTCGCGACCGGGACAGGCACCGATACCGGGCCCGGGACCGGCCTCGGGTAACAACGTGGTGAACCTCTGGCCAACGCCGTACGCTCCCTTTGATCCAACAAGGACTCCATGGGGGGACGTTCATGCGCGCGACCATGCGCCTGGCCCTGCTCGGCACCGGCATCGTGCTGGTCACCACCGCCACCGGCGCCACCGCCGCCCAGGCGACGGACGGCGGCTCGGGCAACATCACGATCGACAGGGTCGTCGTCAACGGCGGCAAGCCAGTCGTGGTCGGCACCACCAACGTGGTGTCCGCCAAGGTCTCCGTGACCGCCTCGGACGACTCGGGCATCGTCGAGACCACGTACATCAGCGCCTTCGGCCCCAAGCCGAACTACGCGCAGATCTGGTACGACGACGGCGACATCACCTGCGTCAAGGCGAGCGCCACCACCTCGACCTGTACCGGCACGCTGACCTTCGACCCGCAGGCCTCGACCGGCTTCGTCAACAACGCGGCGGCGGCCACCTGGAACCTCGCCACCCTGGTCTCCGCCCACGACTACGACTACATCCACCGCGACGCCGCCACCACGTTCAAGGTGCAGCGCTACTCGAAGCTGACGGTCAACGCCTCGCCCGAGCCGGTGAAGAAGGGCCGAACCATCACCGTCACCGGCAAGCTCTCCCGGGCCAACTGGGAGGACAACCAGTACCACGGCTACACCAACCAGCCGGTGAAGCTTCAGTTCCGCAAAAAGGGCAGCACCACCTACACCACGGTCAAGACGATCAAGTCCAACTCCACGGGCAACCTCAAGACCACCGTCACCGCCTCCACCGACGGCTACTTCCGCTACAGCTTCGCGGGCACCGCGACGACTCCGGCGGCCAACGCGACGGGCGACTTCGTGGACGTCCAGTAGGACCCGGAGACCAGTTGCACCCGGAGCCGTACGACGGCCCCTGACCAGGACATTCGGTCAGGGGCCGGCGTACGGGTGAGGCTGGTCGGCGCGTCGTTCAGTGCGAGTGCCCGCTGGGCGCCGACGCGGCGTTCTTCACCGTCAGCGGCAGCAGCTTCTTGCCCGTCGGGCCGATCTGGATGTGGGTGTCCATCTGCGGGCAGACACCGCAGTCGAAGCAAGGCGTCCACCGGCAGTCCTCGACCTCGGTCTCGTCGAGGGCGTCCTGCCAGTCCTCCCAGAGCCAGTCCTTGTCGAGGCCGGAGTCCAGGTGGTCCCAGGGGAGGACCTCCTCGTAGGTCCGCTCACGGGTGGTGTACCAGTCGACGTCGACGCCGAAGGGGGCCAGCGCCTTGTCGGCGCAGCTCATCCAGCGGTCGTAGGAGAAGTGCTCGCGCCAGCCGTCGAAGCGGCCGCCGTCCTCGTAGACCGCGCGGATGACGGCGCCGATGCGGCGGTCGCCGCGGGAGAGGAGGCCCTCGACGATGCCGGGCTTGCCGTCGTGGTAGCGGAAGCCGATCGAGCGGCCGTACTTCTTGTCGCCGCGGATCTTGTCGCGGAGCTTCTCCAGGCGGGCGTCCGTCTCCTCGGCGGAGAGCTGCGGGGCCCACTGGAACGGGGTGTGGGGCTTGGGGACGAAGCCACCGATCGAGACGGTGCAGCGGATGTCGTTGGACCTCGACACCTCGCGGCCCTTCGCGATCACGTTCATCGCCATGTCGGCGATCTGCAGGACGTCGTCGTCGGTCTCCGTCGGCAGGCCGCACATGAAGTACAGCTTCACCTGCCGCCAGCCGTTGCCGTAGGCGGTGGCGACGGTCCTGATCAGGTCCTCTTCGCTCACCATCTTGTTGATGACCTTGCGCATGCGCTCGCTGCCGCCCTCGGGGGCGAAGGTCAGTCCGGAGCGGCGGCCGTTGCGGGTCAGCTCGTTGGCCAGGTCGACGTTGAAGGCGTCCACGCGGGTCGACGGGAGGGACAGACCGATCTTGTCCTCCTCGTAGCGGTCCGCCAGGCCCTTCGCGATGTCGCCGATCTCGCTGTGGTCGGCGCTCGACAGCGACAGCAGGCCGACCTCCTCGAACCCGGTCGCCTTCAGGCCCTTCTCGACCATCTCGCCGATGCCGGTGATCGAGCGCTCGCGCACCGGGCGGGTGATCATGCCGGCCTGGCAGAAACGGCAGCCGCGGGTGCAGCCGCGGAAGATCTCCACCGACATCCGCTCGTGGACCGTCTCGGCGAGCGGGACCAGCGGCTGCTTGGGGTACGGCCACTCGTCCAGGTCCATGACGGTGTGCTTGGACACACGCCACGGGACACCGCTCTTGTTCGGTACGACACGGGCGATACGGCCGTCCGCGAGGTACTCGACGTCGTAGAACGCCGGGATGTACACCGAGCCCGTCTTCGCGAGGCGGAAGAGGACCTCCTCGCGGCCGCCCGGGCGGCCTTCCGCCTTCCAGTCGCGGATGATCTTCGTCATGTCCAGCACGGCCTGCTCGCCGTCGCCGATGATCGCCGCGTCGATGAAGTCGGCGATCGGCTCGGGGTTGAAGGCCGCGTGGCCGCCGGCCAGGACGATCGGGTCGTCGACGGTGCGGTCCTTGGACTCCAGCGGGATCCCGGCCAGGTCCAGGGCGGTGAGCATGTTGGTGTAGCCGAGCTCGGTGGAGAAGGACAGGCCGAACACGTCGAACGCCTTGACCGGCCGGTGGCTGTCCACCGTGAACTGCGGGACCCGGTGCTCCCGCATCAGGGCCTCCAGGTCCGGCCACACGCTGTACGTGCGCTCGGCGAGGACGCCCTCCTGTTCGTTCAGGACCTCGTAGAGGATCATGACGCCCTGGTTGGGCAGCCCGACCTCGTACGCGTCGGGATACATGAGCGCCCAGCGGACGTCACAGGACTCCCACGGCTTGACCGTGGAGTTGAGCTCTCCGCCGACGTACTGGATCGGCTTCTGCACATGCGGGAGCAGAGCTTCGAGCTGCGGGAACACAGACTCGGCGGCCGCAGCGACTTCGGCAGACATGTCGCGAACCTTCGTGAGCTGGGACTGAACTGACAGGGGTGACCATCTAGCCTAACGCGACCGCGACGGCCCCCCGCACGCTCAGATGCTCGTACCGCCCTTGATCTCCTTCCACAGCCCGGGCAGCTCGGCCTCGTCCTCGGCCGCCCGGCGCTCCTCACGCCCGTACAGCAGCCCGTACGTGAACGACGGCTCCCCCGCCCCGTGCGCCTGCCGGGCCAGCTCCCGCAGCGCCTCCCGGGTCATCACGCTGTCCTGGTGGTCGCCGAGCAGGTTCTGCAGGCTCTTCATCGACTTCACCAGGGCGGTGGCCGGGTCGCCCAGCGCCGGGACCGCCGACTCCGCCGCGTACCGCGTCCGCTTGGCCTTCTTCCGCGCCTCGTGCAGCGCGAGATCCCGCTCCTGCCCGGGCTCCAGCTCGAACGCCCGCTCGACCAGCCGGGACACCTTCGCCAGGTCCTTCCGTACGGCCTTCCCGATCACCTTCTCCGGCTTCCTGCCGGCCGCCTTCAGCAGCGGCGGATCGGCCACCAGGGCGTCGAGGGACTCCAGCAGCCGCAGATACCGCGCGCCGTCGAGCACGTTGGTCAGACGCCGCCGCGATCCGCCGCCGCGGGCACGCGACCAGGTACGCAGCCGGGTCCGGACGGGCCCGACCAGCAGCGCGCGCGGCAGCTCGTCGACGGCCGCGGTCAGCCGCTCGGTCAGCACCTCCTGGTCCCGGTCGACGCCCAGCTCCCCGGCCAGCCACTTCAGCTCCGCGCCGACCGGGTCGGTCACCTCGCGGTCGAGGACCTTGCCGTACGACTTGAGGGCGCTGCGCATCCGCCGGGTGGCGACCCGCATCTTGTGCACGGAGTCGTACACGTCCCGCCGCACGGCCGGATCGAGCTCGACGATCGCGTCCAGCTGCGCGCGGAGGTAGGCGAGGGCGTGATCCCCGGCGGTGACCGGCTCCGCCTGTGCCCCGGCCTCCCCCGCCTTCCTGCCCCGCTTCTTCTTCGGCGCCGTCTCCGTCAGGGCCCGCTTCAGCTTCGAGGCCGAGGCGGAGGGCCGTACGCCCGCCTTCTTCAGCTTCTTCTCGACCTTGTCGAGGAACGCCGGGTCGGTGCCGTCGGCCAGCTCCACCTCGATCTCGGTCCACTGAGCGGTACGGCCGCCTCCGGTGAGCCGCTCGGCCTGTACGGCGTCCACGCTGACCTCGGCGAGCAGCCGCCCCTCGGCGTCCACGAGGTCGCGCACGTCCCGGTCGGAGCGCAGCCGGACCACGGGCACCAGCTCGGCGTCCCTGACCCGGGAGCGGACGAGCCCGGCGAGGGTGCGGGGCAGCGTGTCCGACAAGGGGGCCTGAATCTCATCCCGCACACCCGGCGCCACCGGGAACTTCAGATGCCAGCCTGCGTCCGAGCCACCCGTTCTGCGGCGCAACGTGATCGACGACGCGTCGAGCCGCTCGTCCGCGGTGTCGTAGTAGGTGGCGTCGAGATGCGCGACCCCCTTGTCGATCACGGCCGCGACCCCCGCCACGCCGGTCAGGTCGGGCAGGCCACTCTCGTCGGATTCATACTTCCGCTCGATTTCGCGCTTCGTGTCCGCCATGACCCGAATCTAGTGGCAGCCACGACCGGACGACAGTGCTCACCGGCCATGAACCCCAGGCGGACAGGGGGCTGATGGCGAGAAAACCGGCCGAAGAGCCCTCGCCGACCGAGGCGCCGGCACGGGTTCGACGGGGGGCTCGCGGAGCTACTTCGGCGGCAGGCCAACGGAGCCAGTTCGGCGGGGGCTCACGAAGCCAGTTCGGCGGACCGCCCGGCACTGGTTGGGCGGAACGCCCGGCACCGATTCGGCGGGGCACCCTGCATACGGTTGGCGAAGCGCACGCGCACCGCTTCGGCGGGGCACCCTGGACCGCCTGGGCGGAACGCTCGGCACAGTCAGCGGCAGCCACCGCAGCCTCCGCCCAGCGCACCGGCACCGGCACCGGCACCGGCACATCAGACCGGCACTCCAACCAGCCCCACGCCGACATCCATCCCCGGCCAGCACTCCAGCCCCGCCCCGCCCCCGCCGCCCCGGCTCAACCCAGCGGAGCGATCACGCCGACATCGGCCGCTGCACCCGAATCGACTGCAGCAACCCCACCGCCACCCAGACCGCGAACATCGACGACCCTCCGTACGACACGAAGGGCAGCGGCAGACCGGTCACCGGCATGATGCCCAGGGTCATCCCGATGTTCTCGAAGGCCTGGAAGGCGAACCACGCCACGATGCCGGCCGCGACGATCGTCCCGTACAGCTCGGTCGTCTCGCGGGCGATGCGGCAGGCACGCCAGAGGATCACGCCGAGGAGCAGGATGATCAGCCCGCCGCCGACGAAGCCCAGCTCCTCCCCCGCGACGGTGAAGACGAAGTCGGTCTGCTGTTCCGGCACGAACTGGCCGGTCGTCTGCGAGCCGTGGAACAGCCCCGAGCCGGTGAGCCCGCCCGAGCCGATCGCGATCCGCGCCTGGTTGGTGTTGTAGCCGACGCCCGCCGGGTCGAGCTCGGGGTTGGCGAAGGCCGCGAAACGGGCGATCTGGTAGTCGTCCAGGACGCCCAGCTGCCAGACCGCGACCGCCCCCATGGTGCCCGCGCCGATCAGCCCGAAGACCCAGCGGTTGGAGGAACCGGACGCGAGCAGCACGCCCAGCACGATCACCACCATCACCATGACCGAGCCGAGGTCGGGCATGAGCAGCACGATCAGCATCGGAACGGCGGCCAGGCCCAGGGCCTGCACCACCGTGCGGTGGTCCGGGTACTGCTTGTCGCCCGCGTCCACTCTCGTCGCCAGCAGCATCGCCATGCCCAGGATGATCGTGACCTTCACGAACTCCGAGGGCTGGAGCGAGAAGCCGCCGGGGAGCTTGATCCAGGAGTGGGCGCCGTTGATGGTGGAGCCGAGCGGGGTGAGCACCAGCAGGATCAGGAAGACCGAGACGCCGTACAGGATCGGCACCGCCGTGCGCAGGGTGCGGTGCCCCAGCCACACGGTCCCGATCATCAGCGCGATCCCGATACCGGTGTTCAGGATGTGCCGGATCAGGAAGTAGTACTGGTCGCCCTGGTTGAGCTCGGTCCGGTTGCGGGTCGCCGAGAAGACGAGGATCGAGCCGATCAGCGACAGCGCGATCGCCGACAGCAGTATCGGCCAGTCCAGCCGGCGGGCGAGCGAGTCACGGGCGAACAGGCGGGTCCAGCCCGCCCGTTCCGGCCCGTACCCGGAGACCTGGAAGCTGTTGGCGCCGGTCATGTGAGCATCCTCCGGCTTCCCCGCCGACGGCTCCTGCGCCGCCTGCGCCGGGTGTCCCGGTTCTCGTTCGTCGGCGGCGCCACGGTCCCGGCGAGTTGCTGCTCGTCCGGCCCGGCCTCGCCCTTCTGGCTGACCCGCTGGTCCTTCGCCGGGTCCTTGGCGATCTTGGGCGAGGTGATGGTGCCGTCCGTGCGGACCTTCGGCAGGCTCTTCGCGGGCGTGGGCAGCAGCGCGTTCTTCTTGTTGATCGCGCCGTCGTCGGAGACGCCGTACAGCGCGTCGTAGATGTTGCGCACGGCCGGACCCGAGGCACCGGAACCCGTACCACCCTGGGAGATCGTCATGACGATCGAGTAGTCCTTGGTGTACGTCGCGAACCACGAGGTCGTCTGCTTGCCGTAGACCTCGGCGGTACCGGTCTTGGCGTGCATCGGGATCTTGTCCTGCGGCCAGCCGACCTGCGCGAACCGCCAGGCGGCGGTACCGCGGGTGGCGACGCCGGCGAGGGCGTCGTCCATCGCGGCCAGTGTCTGCCTGCTTATCGGCAGCTTGCCGTGCGACTTGGGCTTGATCTCCTCGACGGTCTTGCCGTCGGCGCTGACGACGGCCTTGCCGACCGTCGGGTCGTAGAGGGTCCCGCCGTTGGAGATGGCCGCGTAGATGGTGGCCATCTGGATGGGGGTGACGAGGGTGTCACCCTGTCCGATGGAGTAGTTGACGGAGTCACCCGCGCGCAGCCGGTTGCCTTCGAGGCAGTTCTCGTAGGCGATCTTCTCCGCGTAGCTGCCGTCCTTCTTGCCGTACTTGCACCAGGCGTCCTTGTTGGCCTTCCAGTAGTCCAGCTTCCACTGGCGGTCCGGGACGCGGCCGGTGACCTCGTTGGGCAGGTCGATGCCGGTCTCCGCGCCGAGGCCGAACTGGTGGGCCGTCTTGTAGAACCAGTCGTTGGCGTTCTTCTTCGGCTTGGTGCCGCCGTCCCGCTTCCACTCCTCGTGGGAGAGCCGGTAGAAGACGGTGTCGCAGGACACCTCCAGGGCGCGGCCGAGGCTGATCGGGCCGTACCCCTTGGACTCGAAGTTCTTGAAGACCTGGCCGCCGATGGAGTACGAGCTGGAGCACTGGTAGGGGCCGTCGAAGGAGTAGCCCGCGTTCACCGCGGCGGCGGTCGGGATGACCTTGAAGATGGAGCCCGGGGCCGACTGGCCCTGGATCGCCCGGTTGAGCAGCGGGTAGTTGGAGGACTTGCCGGTCAGCGTCTTGTAGTCCTTGGCGGAGATGCCGCCGACCCACGCGTTCGGGTCGTACGTCGGGTTGGACGCCATGGCGACGATGCGGCCGGTCTTGGCCTCCATCACGACGACGGCGCCCGAGTCGGCCTTGTACGGCTCGTTGGTGTTGCGGTCCCACTCCTTGCGGGCCTGCTTCATCGCGTCGTTCAGCTCGTACTCGGCGACCCGCTGTACCCGGGCGTCGATGCTGGTGACGAGGTTGGAGCCGGGCTGGGCGGCGTCGGCCTTGGCCTGGCCGATGACCCGGCCGAGGTTGTCGACCTCGTAGCGGGTGACGCCTGCCTTGCCGCGCAGCTCCTTGTCGTACTGCCGCTCCAGGCCGGAGCGGCCGACCTGGTCGGAGCGCAGGTACGGGGAGTCGGTGTCCTGCGCCTGCTGGAGTTCCTGGTCGGTGACCGGGGAGAGATAGCCGAGGACCTGGGCGGTGTTGGACTTGCCGGGGCTCGGGTAGCGGCGCAGGGCCTGCGGCTCGGCGGTGATGCCGGGGAAGTCCTCGGCGCGCTCACGGATCTGCAGGGCCTGCTTGGGGGTGGCCTCGTCGGTGATGGGGATCGGCTGGTACGGCGAGCCGTTCCAGCAGGGCTGCGGGGTCTTGGCGTCGCAGAGCCGGACCTTCTCCTCGACCTCCTTGGGCGTCATGCCCAGGACACCGGCCAGCTTGGTGAGGACGGCTTCACCGTCGTCCTTCATCTTCAGCAGGTCGGTGCGGGAGGCGGAGACCACCAGCCGTGTCTCGTTGTCGGCGAGCGGCACGCCGCGCGCGTCCAGGATCGAGCCGCGCACGGCGGGCTGGACGACCTGCTGCACGTGGTTGCCGGAGGCTTCCTTGGCGTAGGCGTCGCCCTCGCGGATCTGGAGGTACCACAGGCGTCCGCCGAGGGTGCCGAGGAGAGAGAGGACGAGGACTTGGATGACGATGAGCCGGATCTGGACGCGTGGCGTCCGGCCGGTCTCGGGGATGTTGGTCACTGTGGCTGCCTCCCCCTCTCAGTGCGCGTACCGATGGGTGCACCGGTGCGACCAGTGCGGATACGACTGTGTGTGTACGAGTGATGAACGGCCGGCCCGTGCGGTCCGGTTCCTCCTGGACTCACCCTCCCGGGTGAACTCCGCTGCTCTCACAGCCGCTTGACCCCCTTGATGCGCCCGGCCCGGGCCGTTCGTGCCCGCGCCGCCTTCACCTTCAGTCCGCCCTTCAGCCCTCCGCGCTGGCCACCGATGCGCAGCCCGGTCCCGCCGGAGAGCCAGCCGGTGGAGATGTCGGCTTTCTTCGTCTGCGAGTTGCTGTCGGCGAGCGGGTCGTTCTCCGCGCGCCGGGCCAGCGCCATGATCCCCGGGACCACGAACGGGGCGAGCAGCAGATCGTACAGCGCGGCGGTGAACAGCAGGCTGCCGAGGCCGACATGGCGGGCGGCGGTGTCCCCGACGAGGGCGCCGACCCCGGCGTACAGCAGGGTCGTGCCGATCGCGGCGACGACCACGACCACCATCGGCCCCGTCGCCGACTTGAGCCGGCCGTTGTCGGGCTTGATGAGCCCGACGAGGTAGCCGATGACGCACAGCACCAGCGCGTAGCGGCCGGCGGCGTGGTCGGCGGGCGGGGCCAGGTCGGCGAGCAGACCGGCGCCGAAGCCGACGAGGGCGCCGCCGACATGGCCGTAGACCATGGCGAGGCCCAGGACGGTGAGGAGCAGCAGGTCGGGGACGGCGCCCGGAAGGTGAAGGCGGGCCAGGACGCTCACCTGGATCACCAGGGCGACGACGATCAGTGCGGAGGAGAGCAGGATTCGGTTGACGCGCATGGGGCTTCAGCTCCTACTGCTCTTGCTCGTACTGGTTCTGACCGTCGCCTGGCGGCTGATACCGGCCGTCGGTCTGCGGCTCGTACTGGCCGTCCGCCTGAGGCTGGTTCTGATCGTCCGTCCGGGGCTGGTCCTGGCCGTCGACCGTGCCGTCGGCGCCCGGCGTGACGGTGACCGTGACGGTCGGCGTGGGGGTCGGCTTCGGCTTGTCGGGGAGGACCGTGTCGCGCGGGTCCTTGGTGGGGGCCTGGACGACGACGCCGACGATGTCGAGCTTGGAGAACGCGGCGTACGGCGTGACGTACAGGGTGCGGGTCAGGCCGCCGCCAGAGGGGTCGACGCGGGAGACGACGCCGACGGGGACGCCGGGCACGAAGGGCTTGTCGGCCTGGGAGCCGAAGGTGACGAGCCGGTCGCCCTTCTTCACCTCGGCCTTGCCGTTGAGGAGTTCGACGCGCAGCGGGCGGTCGCCCTGGCCGGAAGCGAAGCCGAGCTCGTCGCTGGCCTCCATGCGGGTGCCGACGGTGAAGTCGGGGTCGTTGGCGAGGAGCACCGTCGCGGTGTTCGGGCCGACCGTGGTGACCCGCCCGACCAGGCCGTCGCCGTTCAGGACGGTCATGTCGCGCCGGATGCCGTCGTTCTCGCCGACGTCGATGGTGATCGTCCAGGAGAAGCCCTGGGCCGCTCCTATGGCGATGACCTCGGCGCCCTTGATGCCGTACTGGCCCGCGCCCGCGACCTTCAGCATCTTGTCGAGCTGCTTGAGCCGGCTGCGGTTGCGGTCGTCGCTGCCGAGCTTCGCCTTGAGAGCGGCGTTCTCCTGCTCCAGCGCGGCGAGCCGGTCGTGGCGCTCTCCGGAGTCACGGATCGCGGCGACCGCGTTGCCGACCGGGTCGACCGCCGCCGACACACCGTTCTCGATCGGGCCGAAGACCGTGGCCGCGGCGGACCGGGCGCCGTCGACCGGGGAATCCTCTCCGCCGCGGATGTCCACCGTGATCAGCGCGAACGCGACGGCGATCAGCAGCACCAGGAGCAGCCGGCTCTCTCGTGTGTCCCTCACGTGCGGCGGCCGTGCCCTTCCTCATAGGAGTTCGGGAAACCCCGGGGAAACCCGTGGGGTTCATATACGGAATTTGTGTGCGGAGCTTGTATGCGAGCTTGAATGACGCGCTTGGCGGCTCTTGGAAGCTTATGCCTCTATATCAACGATCCGCCGTACGAGAGGAGATCATCCCGTACGGCGGAATCGAAGAGTTACGTCATCTGCGCGGCTGGGCGTCCAGCACCTGCTGCAACGCCTCGAACTCCTCGACGCACTTGCCGGAGCCGAGCGCCACGCTGTCCAGCGGGTCCTCGGCGATGTGGATCGGCATGCCGGTCTCGCGACGCAGCCGCTCGTCGAGGCCGCGCAGCAGGGCGCCGCCGCCGGTCAGAACGATTCCTCGGTCCATGATGTCGCCGGACAGCTCCGGCGGGCACTTGTCGAGGGTCGTCTTCACCGCGTCCACGATCGCGTTGACCGGCTCCTCGATGGCCTTGCGCACTTCGGCCGCGGAGATGACGACGGTCTTCGGCAGACCGGAGACGAGGTCCCGGCCGCGGATTTCGGTGTGTTCGTCAGCGTCGAGGTCGTACGCGGAACCGATCGTGATCTTGATCTGCTCGGCCGTCCGCTCACCCAGCAGAAGGGAGTACTCCTTCTTGATGTGCTGGATGATCGCGTTGTCCAGTTCGTCGCCCGCGACACGGATGGACTGGGCGGTGACGATGCCGCCGAGGGAGATGACCGCGACCTCCGTGGTGCCGCCGCCGATGTCGACCACCATGTTGCCCGTGGCCTCGTGGACCGGCAGGCCGGAGCCGATGGCCGCGGCCATGGGCTCCTCGATGATGTGCACCTGGCGGGCGCCGGCCTGGGACGACGCCTCGATGACGGCGCGGCGCTCGACGCCGGTGATGCCCGAGGGCACACAGACGACGACCCGCGGACGAGCCAGATACCGCCGCTTGTGGATCTTCAGGATGAAGTAGCGGAGCATCCGCTCGGTGATCTCGAAGTCGGCGATGACGCCGTCCTTCAGCGGACGTACGGCAACGATGTTGCCGGGCGTGCGCCCGATCATCTTCTTCGCTTCGGCGCCGACCGCGAGGATGCCACCGGTGTTGGTGTTGATCGCGACGACGGACGGCTCATTGAGTACGATCCCGCGACCCCTGACGTACACCAGCGTGTTGGCGGTCCCGAGGTCGACAGCCATGTCACGGCCGATGAACGACATTGAGTTCCCCATCAGGATTCGTCTGGCCTTCCCTGGGAGCTTTTGATGGCTTTTCAGGTCGGCGAAGTGGGTGCTGTGACGTGAAGGCTTCTATCGTAGACGCGCTTTCGCGAACACTGCGGGAGGGTCTTCGCCATTGTCAGCAGATGGCGAGCCGCCCCGCTTGTGGAGACGGGCCATCGGGGGCACTCGTTCCCTCGATCGCCGCGCATATGCCGCCGGGCGGCCGGGTTTCTTCGGCCGCCCCAGGTCGGACCGGTTGAGAGGGGTCAGGCGCGGCCCGGGAAGAAGATCTTCACCTCGCGCTCGGCGGACTCCTCGGAGTCGGAGGCGTGGATGAGGTTCTCCCGGACGATCACACCGAAGTCACCGCGGATGGAGCCCGGCGCGGCGGCGATCGGGTCCGTCGGACCGGCCAGCGCGCGCAGTCCCTCGATGACCCGCTCGCCCTCGACGATCAGGGCGACGACCGGCCCGGAGGCCATGAACTCCACCAGCGGCTCGTAGAAGGGCTTGCCCTTGTGCTCGCCGTAGTGCTGCTCCAGCGTGTCCTGGTCCAGCGTGCGCAGCTCCAGCGCGGTGATCTGCCAGCCGGCCTTGCGCTCGATACGGCTGATGATCTCGCCGGTCAGGCCGCGACGGACGGCGTCGGGCTTGAGCAGGACGAGGGTGCGCTGGGTCACGGGAGGGCTCCTTCTTGCTTACTGCCGGTGGTGCGGTGGGATGAGGTTACAGGGCGTGTCCAGGCCCTTGTTACGCAGCGTCAGGTGTGGAGGAGTCGCTCTGCGCGGCGAATCTCGCCTTCGCCTCGTCGACCTTCCTCCCGTAGTGCACCGAGGCCCACCACAGCGCCGCGAAGATCACGCCCAGGATGAACATCGTCGACACGATGAAGCCGGAGGCGATGAGGGCGATCTGCAGCGCCCAGCCGAGGGCGACCCCACCGGGCCGGGTCACCAGACCGCACAGCAGCACGCACAGGAACATCGCGATGCCGCTGACCGTCCACACCGTCGACATGGACAGGTCGGGGTCCTTCATGGCGACCAGACCGGCGAAGCCGATAACGAAGAACTCGCCGATCAGGGTCGAGGAACAGAGCGTACGCATCTTCGGACTCAGCCCTTCCCCAGCAGCAGCCGGGCCTCGCCGACCGTGATGACGGACCCGGTGACGAGCACACCGCCGCCGGCGAACTCGCCCTCCTCCTCGGCCAGCGTGATCGCGGCCTCCAGGGCGTCCGGCAGCCGCGGCTCGACCTGCACCCGCTCGTCACCGAACACCTCGACGGCGATGGCGGCCAGTTCGTCGGCGTCCATGGCGCGGTGCGAGGAGTTCTGCGTGACGACGACCTCCGCGAAGATCGGCTCGAAGGCCTCCAGCAGCCCCCGCACGTTCTTGTCGCCGCTCGCGCCGACGACCCCGATGAGCCGGCTGAAGTCGAAGGCCTCCCCGATCGCGTCGGCGGTGACCCGCGCGCCGGCCGGGTTGTGGGCGGCGTCCAGCACGACGGTCGGCGACCGCCGTACGACCTCCATCCGCCCCGGCGAGGCGACCGCGGCGAACGCCTTGCGGATGGTGTCGATGTCCAGCGCCTCGGCCCGCGCGGCGCCCACGCCGAAGAACGCCTCCACGGCGGCGAGGGCCACGGCGGCGTTGTGCGCCTGGTGCGCACCGTGCAGCGGCAGGTACACCTCGGGGTACTCACCCCCCAGTCCGCGCAGCGTCACCAGCTGTCCGCCGACGGCGACCTGACGCGCCACGACCCCGAACTCCAGGCCCTCACGGGCCACGGTCGCGTCGACCTCCACGGCCTTCTTCAGCAGCACCTGCGCGGCGTCCACCGGCTGCTGGGCCATGATCACGGTGGCGTCCTGCTTGATGATCCCGGCCTTCTCGGAGGCGATCTCGCCGGGTGTGCCGCCGAGCCGGTCGGTGTGGTCGAGGTCTATGGGCGTCACGACGGCGACGTCACCGTCGATGACGTTGGTGGCGTCCCAGGAGCCGCCCATCCCCACTTCCACGACGGCCACGTCGACGGGCGCGTCGGCGAAGGCGGCGTACGCCATGCCCGTGAGCACCTCGAAGAAGGACAGCCGGTACTCCTGCTGTCCGTCGACCATCTCGATGTACGGCTTGATGTCCTGGTACGTCTCGATGAAGCGCTCGGCGGAGATCGCGGCGCCGTCGAGACTGATCCGCTCGGTGATCGACTGGACGTGCGGTGAGGTGTAGCGACCGGTGCGGAGCTCGAAGGCGCCGAGGAGGGCCTCGATCATGCGGGCGGTCGACGTCTTGCCGTTGGTGCCCGTGATGTGGATCGAGGGGTACGAGCGCTGCGGTTCGCCCAGGACGTCCATGAGCGCGGCGATACGGCTGACGGAAGGCTCCAGCTTGGTCTCGCCCCAGCGCGTCGCGAGCTCCGCCTCGACCTCGCGCAGGGCCTTGTCGACCTCGGGGTCCTCGGGGCGGGCGGGCACGTCGGCCTGGGGCTTGCCGCCCTGGGTGCGCAGGGTTCGGCTGCCGGCCTCGATGACCGCCAGATCGGGGTCGCGGTCGGTCTCTTCCGCGATGATCTCGTCGAAGGGGTCGAGGGGGTCAGGCTCGTTCTGGTCGCTCACGGGGCCAGTCTACGGAGGGCGACTGACAGTGCGCCCAGGGAGTGGGGTGGTGGGGGTTGTCGGGCGGGTGACAGGTCGGTGGGGCTGGTCGCGCCCACGCGGCGGTAGCCGCAAATTCAACACAGCCCCGCGCCCCCGAGAAGGTCGGCGAAGGCCCCCGGAACCAAGAAGCTCCGGGGGCCTTCATCGACGTACGCGCACCTACGCCGGCGGCAGGCGGTCCAGCTGGGCGGCGATGCGGGCGATGTCCTCGTCCGCCTTCGCCAGGCGGCCGCGGATCTTCTCCACGACGTTGTCCGGGGCCTTCGCGAGGAACGCCTCGTTGCCGAGCTTGGCCGTGGCCTGGGCCTTTTCCTTCTCCGCCGCGGCCAGGTCCTTCGCGAGGCGCTTGCGCTCGGCCGCGACGTCGATCACGCCGGAGAGGTCCAGCGCGACCTCCGCGCCTGCCACCGGCAGCGTCGCCGTGGCCGCGAAGTTCTCGCCCTCCGGCTGCAGGCGCAGCAGCTGGCGGATGGCCGGCTCGTGCGGGGCGAGGGCCGTGCCGTCCAGGGTGAGGCGGGCCGGGACCCGCTGGCCCGGCTGCAGGCCCTGGTCGGCGCGGAAGCGGCGGACCTCGGTGATGACCGACTGGAGCGACTCGATCTCCTGCTCGGCGCCCCGGTCACGGAAGCCGCTGTCGGCCGGCCACTCGGCGATCACGATCGACTCGCCGCCGGTCAGCGTGGTCCACAGGGTCTCCGTGACGAACGGGACCACCGGGTGCAGCAGCCTCAGCGTGACGTCGAGGACCTCGCCGAGGACGCGCTTGGAGACCTCGGCCGCCTCGCCGCCCGCCTGGAACGTCGTCTTGGACAGCTCGACGTACCAGTCGAAGACCTCGTCCCACGCGAAGTGGAAGAGGGCGTCGGACAGCTTGGCGAACTGGTAGTCCTCGTAGAACGCGTCGACTTCCGCGACGACGGAGTTCAGGCGGGAGAGGATCCAGCGGTCGGTCGAGGACATCGCCGACGGCTCCGGGAGCGGGCCGTCGACCGTCGCGCCGTTCATCAGCGCGAAGCGCGTCGCGTTCCAGATCTTGTTGGCGAAGTTGCGGGAGCCCTGGACCCAGTCCTCGCCGATCGGGACGTCGACGCCCGGGTTGGCGCCACGCGCGAGGGTGAAGCGGAGGGCGTCGGAGCCGTACTTGTCCATCCAGTCCAGCGGGTTGACCGCGTTGCCGAAGGACTTCGACATCTTCTTGCCGAACTGGTCACGGACCATGCCGTGCAGGGCGATGGTGTGGAACGGCGGGGTGCCGTCCATCGCGTACAGGCCGAACATCATCATCCGGGCGACCCAGAAGAAGAGGATGTCGTAGCCGGTGACCAGGACGGAGTTCGGGTAGAACTTCGCGAGCGACTCGGTCTGTTCGGGCCAGCCGAGGGTCGAGAAGGGCCACAGGCCGGAGGAGAACCAGGTGTCGAGGACGTCGGTGTCCTGACGCCAGCCCTCACCGCTCGGCGGCTCCTCGTCCGGACCGACGCAGACGACTTCGCCGTTCGGGCCGTACCAGACCGGAATGCGGTGACCCCACCACAACTGCCGCGAGATGCACCAGTCGTGGAGGTTGTCGACCCAGTCGAAGTACCGCTTCTCCATCTCCTGCGGGTGGATCTTGACCCGGCCGTCGCGGACCGCGTCACCGGCGGCCTTGGCGAGCGGGCCGACCTTGACCCACCACTGCATGGACAGGCGCGGCTCGATGGTGGTCTTGCAGCGCGAGCAGTGGCCGACCGAGTGGACGTACGGCCGCTTCTCCGCGACGATCCGGCCCTCGGCGCGCAGCGCGGCGACGATGGCCGAGCGGGCCTCGAGGCGGTCCAGGCCCTGGAAGGGGCCGTGGGCGGTGATGACCGCGTGCTCGTCCATCACGGCGAGGGACGGCAGGCTGTGCCGCTGGCCGATCTCGAAGTCGTTCGGGTCGTGGGCCGGGGTGACCTTGACGGCGCCCGTGCCGAACTCGGGGTCGACGTGCTCGTCGGCGACGACGGGGATACGGCGGCCGGTGAGCGGCAGCTCGATCTCACGCCCGACGAGATGGCGGTAGCGCTCGTCCTCGGGGTGGACGGCGACCGCGGTGTCGCCGAGCATCGTCTCGGCACGGGTCGTCGCCACGACGATGGAGTCGTCGCCCTCGCCGTACCGGATGGAGACGAGCTCGCCGTCGTCGTCCTGGTACTCGACCTCGATGTCCGAGATGGCCGTCAGACAGCGCGGGCACCAGTTGATGATGCGCTCGGCGCGATAGATCAGCTCGTCGTCGTAGAGCCGCTTGAAGATGGTCTGGACGGCCTGGGACAGGCCCTCGTCCATGGTGAAGCGCTCACGGGACCAGGCGACGCCGTCACCGAGGCGCCGCATCTGACCGCTGATCTGCCCGCCGGACTCGCCCTTCCACTGCCAGACGCGCTCGACGAACGCCTCGCGGCCGAGGTCGTGCCGGGACTTGCCCTCCTTGCCGAGCTCGCGCTCGACGACGTTCTGCGTGGCGATACCGGCGTGGTCCATGCCGGGCTGCCACAGCGTCTCGAACCCCTGCATGCGCTTACGACGCGTCAGGGCGTCGATGAGCGTGTGCTCGAAGGCATGCCCGAGGTGCAGGCTGCCCGTGACGTTCGGCGGCGGGATCACGATCGTGTACGGCGGCTTGTCGCTCTTCTCGTCCGCCTCGAAGTAACCGCGCTCTACCCAGCGCTCGTACAGCGGCCCCTCTACATCGGCCGGCGCGTACTGGGTCGGCAGTTCGGTGTCGGGCGCTGGTGGCTGCTGCTGAGCGTTCTCGGTCACCCGCTCAGTTTAGGGGGTCGAGGCGGCTGCCACTTGACCGTGCACGAGAGGGCATTTACGGGCATGGGTGAGCGTCGGCGCCGACGGCCGAGCGTGCGGATGGCCGTCCGGTCGATGGGAACGGTGGTTTGCCTGTCGAATGCGTGACCTTTGTGGATGGGATTCGTTGGGGGGGTGACGAGATCTTCGATGCTGGGTGTGGACGGAGTTGGGTCGGTTGCGGGAGGTGGCGGCGCCGTTCGTGGTGCCCGGCCCGTCCGGCGTCGCGATCCGGGACCGACTCAAGGGCCTCACGCCCAGGGACGAGGAAATCCTGCGTGCGGTTGGCGGCCATCTCGGGTCGCTCGCGTCCCGTGACCTCAAGACCCGCTGCCGTGACGGGCTGGAGCACGACAGCGACCGGTGGGCGGCGCGCAAGCAGGCGCTGACCTGCCAGTCCTCCTCCCGCTGGGCCGGGAGCATCACGAAGACCACGCACGACCAGTGGGCGCTCGCCCGCCGGAGCCAGCTCGCCCACATCCAGTCCCTCCAAGCCGGAGTGGACACGATCACCCGCCGACTGTCCCTGCCGGTAGGGGAGAAGGGAACGAAGCAGGCACCGGGCGGATACCGCAGTGAGCGTGAGCGGTTCCACAAGACGCGGCGCCTGCACGTGCTGGAGGACCGGCTGGAGCGTGTACGGGCCGACCGGCAGGCGGGCCGGGTACATGTCGTGTGGGGCGGGAAACGCCTGCTGGGCACCCGGCACCACCTTGAGGAGGCACAGCTCACCGAAACCCAGTGGCGGCAACGGTGGGAAGCGTCGCGCCGGTTCCTGGCCGCCGACGACGAGTCCGGGAAGCGGTACGGCAACGAGACGATCCGCGTCGCCCCCGGCGGCGAAGTGTCCCTCAAGCTCCCCGCCCCCCTCGCGCATCTGGCCAACGCGAAGCACGGCCGGTACATCCTGGCCGCGAAGGTCTCCTTCCCACACCGGGGCGATACCTGGCGCGACCGCATCGCCGCGAACCGGGCGGTGGCCTACCGCATCCACGAAGACGTGACACGCGGGCGCTGGTACCTCACCGCGTCCTGGACCATCCCCCCGGTCCAGACCGTGCCCCTGGAGACGGCCCGCGCCGGTGGCATGATCGGCGTGGACACCAACGCCGACCACCTGGCCGCCTGGCGCCTCGACGAGCACGGCAACCCGGCCGGTCAGCCGCGCCGCTTCGACTACGACCTCACCGGCACCGCCGACCACCGCGACGCGCAGGTGCGCCACGCCCTCATCCGCCTCCTGCACTGGGCCAGGCGGCACAACCTCGCGATCGCGATGGAGAACCTGGACTTCACTGGGGAGAGCACCCGCGAGAAACACGGATGCCGCAAGAAGTTCCGGCAGCTCATCTCCGGCATGCCCACCGGCAGACTCCGGGCCCGACTCGTGTCGATGGCCGCCGAACTGGGCCTGCAGATCGTCGCCGTGGATCCTGCCTACACCTCCAAGTGGGGCGCCCAGCACTGGCAGAAGCCCCTCACCAGCAAAACCAGGAAGACCACTCGCCACGACGCTGCCGCCGTGGCGATCGGAAGGCGCGCCCTGGGGCACCCGATCCGGCGACGGACGACACCGCCCCCGCACGACCAGAGCGATCGTGCGGGGCATCGGACCGTCCAGGCCTGGCCGGGCACCCCGGGACGCGAGGGAAACCGCCCCCGCATCCCCGGACCACGCACCAGATGCGTGCCGCCCGGACGCGGAGCGAACGCGGGGACCCAGGACGCCCAACACCGTTCGGGGCGTCCGGCTGAGCACCAGTCCTGGCAACAGGACTCACTCCCGCTCAGTTTGTAGGAACGGTGTCCCGGGCGTGTCCCGAAACGCGATTCTTCTGTAACGGTGGGCACCCCGATGCCGTGCGTTGTCTGTGTCTGCGCCAGGATGTCAGGAACACATAAGCATCTGGAGGGGAACCCAGAAATGAGCTACAACCAGCCGGGCCCGTACGGCGGGCAGCCCCAGCAGCCCGGTCCGTACGGCCAGCCGGGTCCGTACGGCCAGCCGCCGCAGGCGCCCCAGCCCGGCTACGGCTACCCCCAGCAGGCTCCCCCGCCCCAGCCCGGCTACGGCTACCCGCAGCAGGCCCCGGGCGTCCCGCCCCAGCAGCCGGGCCCGTACGGCCAGCAGCAGCCCCCGTACGGCCAGGCCCCTTACGGCATGCCGCAGCCGCCGGCCCCGGGTGGCGGCGGCAAGAAGACCGGCCTGATCATCGGCGCAGTGGCGGTCGTGGCGGCGATCGGCGTCGGGGCGTACTTCGTGATCGGCGGCGGTGGGGGTGCGGGCGGCAGCCTCGAGGACGACGGCGCGCACAAGCTGGCGACTCCGCAGAAGCTGCTGAGCGAGTACACCCGCATGGGAGACGGCGGCGACTCGTCCACCGGCAGCAGCGACTCGGCGTCGGAGCTGGAGAAGAGCGGCGTCAAGAACGCCACCGACGTGACCGCTGTCTACTCGACCGCGGACCTCTCGGGTTACGACCCCGAGGACCCGAACAGCTCCATGCCCGATCTGGGCGCGTTGGCGAAGGCCAAGAACATCTCGTACGTGGGCGCCTACGGCAAGATCTCCGACCCGGAGAAGGCTCTGGACGCGTTCTTCGCCTCGTTCAAGAAGGCCGCCGAGGAGGACTCCGGCAGCAGCAGCGGCCCGAAGACCGAACTGGTCGGCGAGCCCGAGTCCGCCGACCTGGACGGCGCGGTCATGAAGTGCCAGTCGGCCAAGGGCCAGAACGTCATCACCAAGCAGGAGACGAACAACTGGTTCTGCGTCTGGGCCGACTACAGCACCATCGCCCTGGTGTCGCCGACCGACGCCACGACGAGCGTCTCCAAGGACGTGGCGATCGACATCACCACGAAGGTGCGCGCGGAGATCCGCGTCAAGGCCTGACGCCCCTGGCCCTCACGCGGAAGGGGCCCCGGTCGGTCGACCGGGGCCCCTTCTGTACGTCTGTGCTGTGGCTACGCCGTCTTCTGCTCCCCCGACCCGCGCCCCCGCGCGTCCCGCGGGATCAGCGTCGGGTTCACGTTCGAGTGGACGACGTCCGCCGTGATGACGACGCGGGCCACGTCCTTGCGGGACGGGATCTCGTACATCACGCCCTGGAGGACTTCCTCCATGATGGCGCGCAGGCCGCGGGCGCCGGTCTGGCGGAGGATGGCCTGGTCGGCGATGGCTTCGAGGGCCTCGCGCTCGAAGTCCAGCTCCACGCCGTCGAGTTCGAAGAGGCGCTGGTACTGCTTCACCAGGGCGTTCCGGGGCTCGACGAGGATCTGCAGGAGGGCCTCGCGGTCGAGGTTGTGGACCGAGGTGATGACGGGGAGGCGGCCGATGAACTCGGGGATCATGCCGAACTTGACCAGGTCCTCGGGCATGACGTCCTCGAACTGGTCCTTGGCCTCCAGCTCGCGCTTGGAGCGGATCGTCGCGCCGAAGCCGATGCCCTTGGCGCCGGCCCGGGACTCGATGATCTTCTCAAGACCGGCGAACGCGCCGCCCACGATGAACAGGACGTTCGTCGTGTCGATCTGGATGAACTCCTGGTGGGGGTGCTTACGGCCGCCCTGCGGGGGCACTGAGGCCGTCGTGCCCTCGAGGATCTTCAGCAGGGCCTGCTGTACGCCCTCGCCACTGACATCCCGGGTGATCGACGGATTTTCACTCTTCCGCGCGACCTTGTCGATCTCATCGATGTAGATGATGCCCGTTTCGGCTTTCTTGACGTCGTAGTCCGCCGCCTGGATCAGCTTCAGCAGGATGTTCTCGACATCCTCGCCGACATACCCGGCCTCCGTCAGCGCCGTCGCGTCGGCGATGGCGAACGGGACGTTCAGCATGCGGGCCAGGGTCTGCGCGAGGAGCGTCTTGCCGGAGCCCGTGGGGCCCAGCAGCAGGATGTTGGACTTCGCCAACTCGATGGCGTCGTCGCGGCCTTGGGCGCCGCCGTTCTCGCCGGCCTGCACGCGCTTGTAGTGGTTGTAGACGGCGACGGAGAGCGCCTTCTTGGCCGCTTCCTGGCCGACCACGTACCCCTCGAGGAACTCGTAGATCTCGCGCGGCTTGGGGAGTTCCTCCCAGCGGACCTCACTGGTCTCCGCGAGCTCTTCCTCGATGATCTCGTTGCAGAGATCGATGCACTCGTCGCAGATGTACACACCAGGGCCTGCGATGAGCTTCTTGACCTGCTTCTGGCTCTTGCCGCAGAACGAGCACTTGAGCAGATCGCCGCCGTCACCGATGCGTGCCACGGTGTGCTTCCCCTTCGCCTGGGAGACGCCTGGACGATTTCGAATCCAGCGGCTCCTGGTGCTGCCTTATGTCGACGGTACCTTGCCTGGCCCCCCGTTCGGGCCCCCCTTGGCGCGGTTCACTTTGACGTGCACCGTCCCAAACCGTGCCAAGGGGCAGCAGACACTACCGGGTCCGCGTCAGCGAACGTCGGCGTTGTTCATCTTCCGCGTGGAGATGATCTGGTCGATCAGCCCGTACGACAGCGCGTCCTCGGCCGTGAGGATCTTGTCGCGCTCGATGTCCTCGCGGATCTTCTCGATCGGCGTGGTGGAGTGCTTGGCCAGCATCTCCTCCAGCTGCGAGCGCATCCGGAGGATCTCGTTGGCGGCGATCTCCAGGTCGGAGACCTGACCGCGGCCGGTCTCACTGTACGGCTGGTGGATCAGCACACGCGCGTTCGGCAGCGCCATGCGCTTGCCGGGCGTACCGGCGGCCAGCAGGACGGCGGCGGCGGAGGCCGCCTGGCCCATGCAGACCGTCTGGATGTCCGGCTTCACGAACTGCATCGTGTCGTAGATGGCCGTGAGCGCGGTGAAGGAGCCGCCCGGGCTGTTGATGTAGACCGAGATGTCCCGGTCGGGGTCCATCGACTCCAGGCACAGCAGCTGCGCCATGACGTCGTTCGCGGAGGCGTCGTCGATCTGCACGCCGAGGAAGATCACGCGCTCCTCGAAGAGCTTCGCGTACGGGTCGTACTCGCGGATGCCCTGCGAGGTGCGCTCGACGAAGCGCGGGATCACGTACCGGGACTCGGCGCGCGGGCCGGTGTACTCGGCCTCGGTGCGGGCGTACAGGCCGCTGCCGGGGAAGTCGTTCACTGTCTGTCTCCTAGGGGCTGAGGCGGTCGGCTGGGGGCTGTGCAGGGGGCCGTCAGGCCGCCCCGGTGCCGCCGCCGCCCGGCATCCCGGCGGCCGTCGGGATGACGTCGTCGATGAGGCCGTACTCCTTGGCCTCGAAGGCGTCGAACCAGCGGTCACGGTCCGAGTCACGGGTGATCTGCTCGATCGTCTGACCGGTGTGCTGCGAGGTGAGCTCGGCCATGCGCTTCTTGGTGTGCAGCAGCCGCTCGGCGTGGATCTTGATGTCGGAGGCCGAGCCGGCCAGGCCGGCGGAGGGCTGGTGGATCAGGATCTCGGCGTTCGGCAGCGCGAAGCGCTTGCCGGGGGTGCCCGCGCTGAGCAGGAACTGGCCCATGGAGGCCGCGAGGCCCATGGCGATCGTCACCACGTCGTTCTTGATGTACTGCATGGTGTCGTAGATCGCCATGCCGGCCGTGATCGAACCGCCCGGGCTGTTGATGTACATGTAGATGTCCTTGTCCGGATCGGCGGCAAGGAGCAGCAACTGCGCGGTGATCTTGTTGGCGATGTCGTCGTCGACCGGCTGGCCGAGGAAGATGATCCGCTCGCCGAGCAGCCGGTTGTAGACATGGTCGCCGAGGCCACCGCCGATGGAGGGCTCGCCGGCGGCGGAGGGCATCAGATTCGTCACGTATCCACCTGCTCGTCTTACGACGGCGCCGGGCCGTCTTACGTCTTCTGCGGGCAACGGGGGCTCCCCTGCCCTCATACTCATGGACCCTAACGCGGTGGCCCTGTGCTGCAATCCCGGTTCAGCGGGTGTTCGCCGGGGGCGTAGCGCCCCGGGGCCTGTGAGTACGGGCGTATGAAAGAAGGGCCCCGGGGATTTCACCTCCCCAGGGCCCTTCCTACGAGCTACGCGGCGCCGTGGGCTCAGCCCTCGGACTTCTCCTCGTCGGAGGCGTCCGCGGTGCCCTCGGCGGCCTCGACCGTCTCGGTGGCCTGCTCGACCTCGTCCTCGTCGTCGAGGTCGATGACCTCGCCGTTGGTGTCCTTGACGACGGCCTTCTCGACCACGACGGCCAGGGCCTTGCCGCGGGCGACCTCGCCGACCAGGAGCGGAACCTGGCCGCCCTCGACGACGGCCTGGGCGAACTGGTCGGGGGACATGCCGGAGGAGGCGGCGCGGCGCATGAGGTGCTCGGTGAGCTCCTCCTGGTTGACGTTCAGCTTCTCCTGCTTGACGAGCTCGTCGAGGACGAACTGCGTCTTGATGCCCTTGACCGCGGCTTCCTTGGTCTCGGCGTCGAACTCCTCGACCGTCTTGCCCTGGATCTCGAGGTACTTCTCGAGGTCGAGGCCCATCTGGCCGAGCTGGTGGTGCTCCAGGTTGTGCTTGCGGGTGTTGATCTCGTCCTCGAGGAGCTTCTCGGGGACGGGCACCTCGACGAGCTCCAGCAGCTTCTCCAGGACGCGCTCCTGGGCCTGCGTGGCCTGGTCGTACTGCTTCATGTTCTCGAGGCGCTTGCGGCTGTCGGCCTTGAGCTCGTCGAGGGTGTCGAACTCGGAGGCGAGCTGCGCGAAGTCGTCGTCCAGCTCGGGCAGTTCGCGCGCGGCGACCTGGGTGACCTTGACGGTGACCTCGGCCGCCTTGCCGGCCGCCGAGCCGCCCTTGAGCTCGGAGGTGAAGGTGGCCTCGCCACCGGCCTGAAGGCCCTTCACGGCGTCGTCGATGCCGTCCAGCAGCTCGCCGGAGCCGATGGTGTAGGAGACGCCCTCGGCGACGCCGTCCTCCAGGACCTCGCCGTCGACCTTGGCCTGCAGGTCGATCGTGACGACGTCGCCGTCCTCGGCGGCCCGCTCGACCGGGGAGGTGGAGGCGAAGCGCTCGCGCAGCTGCTCGACCGACTTCTCGATGTCCTCGTCGGTCACCTCGACGGCGTCGACCTCGACCTCGATGCCGGAGTAGTCCGGGATCTCGATGGTCGGGCGGACGTCGACCTCGGCGGTGAAGTTCAGCGTCTCGCCGTCCTTCAGCTCGGTGATGTCGACCTCGGGCTGGCCCAGGACGTCGATCTCCGCCTCGTTGACCGCCTCGGTGTAGAACTTCGGCAGCGCGTCGTTGACGGCCTCCTCCAGCACGGCGCCACGGCCGAACCGCTGGTCGATGACGCGGGCCGGGATCTTGCCCTTGCGGAAGCCCTTCACCGTGACCTGCTGGTTGATCTTCTTGTACGCCGCGTCGAGGCTGTCCTTGAGCTCCTCGAAGGGCACCTCGATGCTGAGCCGAACCCGAGTCGGGTTCAGGGTCTCCACGGCGCTCTTCACGGTTCGGTCTCCTTGGGGGCTGACTTCTTGGTTTCTGCCGGGGCCAGACTGGTCCGGCGGATTTCGTCGCCCGGAGGACTTCCAGAGGTTCCTGTGGATGAGACACACGGGCGCGCAGCTTGCATAGTAACCGCAGCGGCTCAACGCCCCAAAGGGGATCAAGCGAGGTGACCGCGCGGATGACCGGTGCGGACCGGTCGGTGGTCGGGGTGGCGGGATTTGAACCCACGGCCTTCCGCTCCCAAAGCGGACGCGCTACCAAGCTGCGCCACACCCCGTGCTGGTGCGACACGTAGGGTACATGCCCGCGGACAGTGCGGCCGCCGCATTTACGGGGTGTGCGGTGAGGGGTGCCGACCCGCTACGATGCCTTCTGTGCCGCGGTCACCTGACCTGCGGCGCGTCCTGTGCGGGCGTAGCTCAATGGTAGAGCCCTAGTCTTCCAAACTAGCTACGCGGGTTCGATTCCCGTCGCCCGCTCCATACGGCTCAGGGCCAGGTCAGAGGGTTCGTCCCCCGACCTGGCCCTGATCGTTTCCGGGGCCGGTTCAGTCGGCGCGCAGGGTGCGGACGTCGACCGTGTAGACGGAGCGGATGCCGTACGGGACGTAGAGGGCGTCGCCGACGAGGGTCGGGGGAGCTCCCACGCTGGTGAAGTCGGGGGTGCCGCCGTCGTCGCGTCCCTGGAGGGTGGCCTCCACGGCGCCGGTGCGCACGTTCAGGGCCGCCAGGCGGCCGCTCGGGGACGCCAGGTAGAGGTGGGACGCGGTGGCGAGGGGCACGCCCGGTGACTCCACGGTGGAGTTGCTCTCCCAGAGCTGGCGTCCGCTGTCGGGGGCGAGGGCGCGGACGCTGCCGCTGGGCGAGGTGACGTAGAGCCGGTCGCCCAGGAGGGTGGGGGTGGTGCCCTCGGGCTGGGGCTGTGACAGCCGTACGGTCGTCATGACGTGCGAGGTGGCGTGGATCAGGGTGAGGGTGCGGCGCACGCCGGTCGTGTCGAGCACCACCAGGCGGCCGTCGGCCTGTCCGACGACGTCCTTCTCTCCCTTGACGCGCACGGTCCAGCGGGGCCGGCCGGTGGCCGGGTCCAGCTGCGCGACGCTCGTGCTGGAGGCGCTGTCCTCCTCGCCCCACGTCTGGCACACCAGGTACGCGTTCCGGGCGGCGGCGCGCAGCAGGCACGTCTGGGTGGCGGGGCTGGGCATCGGACGCTTCCAGCGGACCTTGCCGTCGGTGGCGTCGAGCAGGGCGTAGTACTGGCCCTTCGAGCCGTAGGCGGTGATGACGCCCTCGGGTACGGCGGTGGAGAAGCCCTGCTCGGCGTTGGGTTCCGTGGCCTCGTCGCCGTCGCCCGTGGCCGTCTTCCAGATCACCTCGCCGGTCTCGGCGTCGAGCGCCTGGACGGTGTAGTGGTTGGTGGTGAACGCGTCTCCGGAGACTGGCCGGTCGTCGGCGCCGTAGACGTACACGCGGCCGCCGCGCGCGGCGATGATCGTGCCCAGGTTGCTGCTGCCGTTGTCGTCGGCGGTCTCGTCGATCGGCCGGGCCCAGGTGTTGCGGCCGTCGGCGAGGGCGAAGCGGGTCGCCATGACGTCGTCGCCGGCGCAGACGAGGGAGCGGCCGGTGGCGGCGCAGCGGGTGAACGGGGCGTCGGCGCCGACCGAGTCCTTGTCGACGCTCGGGTCCTTCGACTTGTTGTGCCAGGCCTGCCAGCCGAGGGGCAGATCGCCCGGGTCGCCGTCGTCGCCGGTGAGGGCGACCGTCGTGGTGGCGAGGGCCGCGAGGACCACGGCTCCGGCCGCGGCGGCCGGCCAGAGGCGTCCGCGGCGGCGGGGGCGCGGACGAGCGAGGCCCACCGCGGTCGTGGGCTCGTCCGCGGGGCTCGGGTCGGGGAGGGCGCCGTCGCGCAGCAGGGTCAGCAGGGCGTCCGGAGTGGCGCGGGACTTGGGGTGCTTTTCCAGGCATAGGCGGATGAAAGGGAGCAACTCGGACGGAGTGCCGTCGAGTTCGGGGGCGCCCTCGACGACCCGGATGGCCGTTTCGTACGGGCTCGGGCTGTCGAACGGGCCGCGTCCGGTGGCGGCGTACGCGAGGACCGAGCCGAGGGAGAAGACGTCGGCGGCCGGGCCCACGTCCTGCGGGGAGGAGAACTGCTCCGGGGACATGTAGGGCGGGGTGCCCATGACGCGGCCGGTCTGGGTGAGGACGTCGGAGGGCCCGAACTCGGCAGCGCGGGAGATGCCGAAGTCGATGACGCGGGGGCCGTCCTCGGCGAGCATCACATTGGCCGGTTTCAGATCGCGGTGGACCATGCCGGCGCGGTGGATGTCCCGCAGGGCCTCGGCCAGGCCGGCGGCGAGCTCGCGCAACTGCGGCAGGGGCAGGGGGCCGTGGCGGCGGACGTGGATGCCGAGGTCCTCGCCGGGGATGTAGAGCGTGGCCATCCAGGGGCGCGGCGCGTCGGCGTCCGCGTCCACGACGGGGGCGGTGAAGGCGCCGCTGACCTGGCGGGCGGCTGCCACCTCGCGGCGGAACCGGGTGCGGAACTCGTCGTCGTCGGCGTACTGCGCGTGCACGACCTTGACGGCCAGGCGGCGGCCGGAGGCCGAGCGGGCGAGGTAGACCACACCCATGCCACCGGAGCCGAGGCGGTCCTCGATCCGGTAGCCCCCCACCTCCGCCGGGTCCGCCTCGCGCAGCGCCATCCGTACGTTCCCCCCGTTCCGGACCGTTCGACGATCTCGAACGAGGGTATCCGTACCGTTCCGGGTCGCCCCACGGACCCGGAACGGTACCTAGAACTGGATGGAGTTGATGGTCTCGGCTATCGAGTTGAGGAATCTCTGGATGTCGTCGGCCATGCCCGTCGAGGCGAGGAAGAAGCCGAACAGCACGGCGACGACGGCGGGACCGGCCTTCAGTGATCCGCCACGGATCAACACCACCAAGATGATCGCCAACAGCAGCACCACTGACAGCGAAATGGCCACAACAGATCACACCCTCGGTCGGTCCGCTCTCCCGGCCCGGGGACGCGACCCCGCGCACCCCCGCCAGAACCATCGTGCCACCAACCGGGCCCCGCTATGCGGCACGTGACGTTTCGTTCGCCACAGCTGTGCCGGATCTGTGCGGGCCCGGCGGGCGCGACCACCTCTCCCGTCACGCCCGTACAGGATTTCGGACGGACACCCGCGAAGGGAATTCGGCGGGTTCGTTTCCATCGACACACAACATGTTCGCGGGTATTTCGAATTACGGGTGAGTTGATCATTCCATCGGGGTTAGCTCCTGGCCATATGCACCCCTTAGTCCGGATGAATCCGGACAAGACGGGTGTCCAACAGGTGTCCTCCTGGTGCATGTTCGCTGTACACGCGAGGTCGCGCGCAATAACCGGGAATGACCTCGCGGGTTTTACGAAATCCCACAGGCAACGCTAGGGTGCCTCAGATGTTCCATGCTGCCTCGTCCCCCGCATGCGCAGCGAGGGCCTCGATCGACTCCCCCGGCTTCCGGCGGGAGGGTCTGTGAACAACTCGCTGCGACCGCACGGCCACAACAGAGCGCCACTCCCCCCGGCAGAGTCGTCGGCGGACGGAGTGCCCAGTCCACGCTCGCCGCAGAACCAGCACACCCAGCAGGCTCAGGCGGAGAAGAAATCCGCGTCCGGCGGTGCCAAGCAGCGCGACGCGTTCTTCGACAACGCCAAGTACCTGGCGATCGTGCTCGTCGCCATAGGACACAGCTGGGAGCCCATCAAGGGTGACAGCCGGATCCTGGAGGCCGTGTACACCGTCGTGTACACCTTCCACATGCCGGCGTTCATCATCATCTCCGGCTTCTTCTCGCGCAGTTTCGACGCGACCCCCAGTCGGCTGAAGCGCCTGATCACCGGCGTCGCGGTGCCGTACATCGTCTTCGAGACGGCCTACCCGCTCTTCAAGCGCTGGATCGCCGAGGACCCGAGCCAGGAGATCAGCCTCCTGGACCCGTGGTACCTGACCTGGTTCCTGTGCGCGCTGTTCATCTGGCGGATGACCACCCCCATCTGGAAGATGGTGCGCTGGCCGCTGCCGCTCGCGCTCGGTGTCGCCATGGCGGCGACCGTCACCCCGGAGATCGGTGACGACCTCGATCTCCAGCGGGTGCTGCAGTTCCTGCCGTACTTCGTGCTGGGTCTGGTCATGAAGCCCGAGCACTTCCACATGGTGCGTACGCGTACGGTGCGGATCCTGTCCGTGCCCGTGTTCGCGGTGGCGCTGGGCTTCGGCTGGTGGGCCGTGCCGCGGATGAACACCGCGTGGTTCTACCACCGTGACGCCGCGCAGGAGCTCGGTGCGCCGTGGTGGGCCGGGCCCGTCATGGTGCTGGCGATGTTCGGCTGCTCGCTGCTGCTGACTGCCTGCTTCTTCGCGTGGGTGCCGCGGCGGCACATGTGGTTCACGGCGCTGGGTGCGGGGACGCTGTACGGCTATCTGCTGCACGGGTTCTTCGTGAAGGCCGGCGACTACCAGGGGTGGTTCGAGCACGCCTGGCTGCACCGGCCGCTGGGCGAGATCTTCGTCTCCGTCGTCGCGGCCGTCGGTGTGACGCTGCTGTGCACTTCCCCGGTGCAGCGGGTGTTCCGGTTCGCCATGGAGCCCAAGATGGAGTGGGCGTTCAAGCGGGACGCGGCGGAACTGGCTCGGGAGCGTGAGAAGCGGGAAGGTGCGGGCGCTCGGGAGAAGGTCAGCGCCTGATCCCTGCGCCGTTCCCGCACATCTGAAGATCTTGGATCGCGGAGAGTCAGTCTCCGGTCAGGCCGAGAAGTGCGCGCATCCGTGCGTACTTCTCGGTCAGTCGTTTTCGGGTGGGTTCGTCGAGGGCGGCGAGGCGGGACGGGTCGGTGTTGTGGGCCAGGTCCGCCTCCTTCACGAGGAGGGCGCCCGGGGTGGTGAGGATGCGGGTGGCGTAGGCCTCGAGGGGTTCGCCCGGGTGCTTGGTGACGGCGCGGACGATCGCCTTCGTGCGGGGGCTGAGGGGGGCCTCTTCCAGCCACTGGTCGGTGAGGGCGTCGTCTTCTATCGCGTCGTGGAGCCAGGCTGCGGCGATCTGGGCGGGGTCGCCTCCGCGGGTGCGTACGCCTTCCGCTACGGCGCGGAGGTGCTCGGTGTACGGGTGGCCGGCCTTGTCGGTCTGGTGGGCGTGGGCGGTGCGGGCGATGGTTTCTACGGCGGTCAGGGGCAGTGGGGCTGGGGGCTCGGTGTCGGTCACCGGTCCAGTGTGCCCTCGCCCCCGCCGCCCCTACCCGTCCCATCCCCAGGGGCTCCGCCCCTTCGACCCCACTGGGGCTGCCGCCCCAGACCCCGCCATCGGCCCTCCGGGCCTCGTCCTCAAACGCCGGACGGGCTGGGGTGCCTGGGCCTGCGTAGCCCCCGCGGGTGGGTGGGGGATCGGGACGGCAAAGACTCGTCCTCCAACGCCGGACAGGCTGAACGGGCCTGGGGCAGTGTGCCCCTACGGGTGGGTCTGGGATCGGGACGGCTGTTCCTCGTCCTCGAACGCGGGACGGGCTGGGGTGCCTGGGCCTGCGTAGCCCCCGCGGGTGGGTGGGGGTTCGGGACGGCAAAGACTCGTCCTCTAACGCCGGACAGGCTGAACGGGCCTGGGGCAGTGTGCCCCTGCGGGTGGGTGGGGATCGGGACGGCTGTTCCTCGTCCTCAACGCCGGACGGGCTGAAGATGCCTGGGGCGGTGCGTGCCCGCGGGTGAGTGAGGGTTCAGGACGGCTGCGCCTCGTGCTCGAACGCCGGACGGGCTGAAAGGCCTGGGGCGGCGTGCCCCCGCGCATGGGTGGGGGATCGGGACGGCTGTGCCTCGTCCTCGAACGCCGATGGACTGGAAGTGGAGGTCAGTTTGGGGGTGTTTGGGATGTGGGGCCCTCTCGGCAGATGAGTAGGAGGGCTCTGTCGTCGTTGACGTCCTTGGCGACTGCTTCGATGAGGTGCCAGGCGGCGCCGTGGAAGCCGCCGGCCACGTAGCGGTCGGCTTCGCCGGTGAGGCGGTCTATGCCCTCGACGATGTCGCGGTCGGAGGTCTCGACGAGGCCGTCGGTGAAGAGCATCAGGACGTCTCCGGGGCGCAGTGAGCCCTTGACGGGGTCGAACTGGGCGCCGTCGTAGACACCGAGCAGGGGGCCCTCGGCGGCCTTTTCCTCCCAGCGGCCGCTGCCCGCGCTGAGCTGCAGGCCCGGCGGGTGGCCCGCGGAGTAGAGCTCGTAGTCGCCCGAGTCCAGGTCAAGGACCAGGTGGATCGAGGTGGCGAAGCCCTCGTCCCAGTCCTGGCGGAGGAGGTAGCCGTTGGCCGCGGGGAGGAAGGCGTGCGGGGGCAGGCTGCCGAGGAGGCCGCCGAAGGCTCCGGAGAGGAGCAGGGCGCGCGAGCCCGCGTCCATGCCCTTGCCCGACACGTCCGTGAGGACGACCTCCAGCGTGCGGCCGCCGTTCGTGCGGGCCGCGACCACGAAGTCGCCCGAGAAGGACTGGCCGCCCGCCGGGCGCAGCGCCATCTCGCGGTGCCAGCCGTGCGGCAGGCCGGGCAGCTTGCTCTGGACGCGGATGCGTTCGCGCAGGTCGAAGAGCATCGTGCCGCCGCGCCGCCAGGGCACGCCCACGCGGCTGCGGAACTGCGCGATCAGCAGGCCGAAGAAGCCGCAGGCCGCCACGACGAGGACCACGCCCGGGGTTACCCGGGAGGGGCCCTCCGTGTACGGGCCCAACTGCACCGACTCCACGATCAGTGCCGTCGCCGCCGCCGCGTACAGGCCCAGCAGGCTCGCCGGGCGCAGCAGCAGGCCGCCCGCGACGATGGGGAGGACCAGTGCGGCCGGGGAGAACCAGACCGGGTTGGCCATCGTCACGGCGCAGATCAGGGGGACGGTCAGCAGCAGGCCGGCCAGGGCGATCCAGTCGGAGCCGTCGCCGCGGAAGTAGTCCACCGCGCTTCTGCGCACGCCGACGCGGGCCCGGTGCCACTGCATCTTCAACCGGGCCGTGAACGTCTCGGCCGCCGTGCGCCGCTCTCGTCCTGCTGCCATTAGTTCGGGACCCTATCCATCGGACCAGCTGCTTGGCACGGGAGGTCCCACTTGTCCCCCGTCCGAGGTTCAACTTCACAGTGAACTTCACGGAAAGCCACCTCGTAGTCGCCAACGAGAAATTCCCTCGCTCGTCCCGCAATGCCCTGGTAGGCATGGTTCATGGCGAATGACAGTGCGAGCCACCCCGAGCTGCGCGTGCTGCGGCGGGACGAGTGGGACAACTGGTACGACACGCTGATCCGCGGCTTCGGCGGGGTCCCGGAGGCGGCCGAGGAGCGGGAGTTGTGGAGCTCCCTCACCGAACTCGACCGTTCCCTCGGCGCCTGGGACGGGGACGCCTGTGTGGGCACGGCCGGTGCCTTCAGCTTCCGGCTGACCGTGCCCGGCGGGGCCGCCGTGCCCGCCGCCGGGGTCACCATGGTCAGCGTCGCCGCGACGCACCGCCGGCGCGGCGTCCTGACGTCGATGATGCGCCGCCAGCTCGACGACGTACACGCGTGGGGCTGGCCGCTGGCCGTGCTCACCGCCTCCGAGCCGGAGATCTACGGCCGGTTCGGGTACGGCGTCGGCACCTTCCATGTGAACTCCGAGATCGACACGACCCGCGTCCGGCTGTCCGTGCCGCCCGGCACCGATGACGTACGTCTGCGCTACGCCGTCGCGGCCGACGTCCTCGACGTCTGCGAGGCCGTGTACGCGCGCAAGGTCCCCGGACGGCCGGGGATGCTCGTACGCACGCCCGGCTGGGAGCGGCTCAGGCTGCTCGACCCGGAGAGCGACCGGGAGGGCGCGTCGCCGTTGCAGTGCGTGCTGGCGGAGCGGGACGGCGAGGTCGTGGGGTACGCGCGCTTCCGGGTCAAGCCGGACTGGGACCCCGCCGGGCCGAAGGGCGTCGTCCAGCTGCGGGACACCGAGGCCCTGGACCCGGCGGCGCAGGCCGCGCTGTGGCGGTTCCTGTTCGACATCGACCTCACGTCCACGCTGCAGATGTACGGGCGTCCGGTGGACGAGGCCTGGCAGTACCAGGTGTCCGACATCCGGCGGTGTGCGCTGCGGTTGCGGGACTCCCTGCACGTACGGCTGGTGGACCTCGGGGCCGCGCTGGAGGCGCGGACCTATCAGGCGCCGGTCGATGTGGTGCTGGAGGTCGAGGACGCCTTCTGCCCCTGGAACTCCGGGCGTTGGCGGCTGTCCGGGGATCCCAAGGGCGCGTCCTGCGAGCGTACGACCGACGCGGCCGATCTCTCCCTGTCCGTACGGGAGTTGGGGGCGGCGTATCTCGGCGGCGTGGGCCTGGAGGCGCTGGGGGCGGCCGGGCGGGTGCGGGAGTTGCGGCAGGGGGCGCTGGCGGAGGCCTCGGTGGGATTCGGCTCGGCCGTGGCGCCGTGGCTGCCGCACGGGTTCTGAGGCCGGACCCGGGGCGGCTTCGGCAACGTCCCTACGGGGTCTGGCAGTTCGGGCACCAGAAGAGGTTGCGGGCGGCGAGGTCGGCGGTGCGGATCTCGCCGCCGCAGATATGGCAGGGCAGGGTGGCCCTTCGGTAGACGTAGACCTCGCCGCCGTGGTCGTCGACGCGCGGTGGGCGGCCCATCGCCTCCGGGGTGTGCTCCGGGCGGACGGTGTCGATGCGGTTGTTGCGGACGCCCTCACGCATCAGCGCCACCAGGTCCGACCAGATCGCGTCCCACTGGGCGGGGGTGATGTCCTTGCCCGCGCGGTAGGGGTCGATGCGGTGACGGAAGAGGACCTCGGCGCGGTAGACGTTGCCGACGCCCGCGATGACCTTCTGGTCCATGAGCAGGGCGGCGATCGTCGTGCGGCTGCGGGAGACGCGGCGGTAGGCCTGGTGGGGGTCGGCGTCGGCGCGGAGGGGGTCGGGGCCGAGGCGGTCGTGTATCGCCTGCTTCTCGGGGGTGGTGATGAGGGTGCAGGTGGTGGGGCCGCGGAGGTCCACGTATGCGGTGCTGTTCGTGAGGCGGAGGCGGACGGTGTCCGTGGGTGGGGGTGCGGGGGTGGAGCCGAAGGTGACCTTGCCGAAGAGGCCGAGGTGGATGTGGATCCAGTCGGTGCCTCGGAAGCCTAGGAAGAGGTGTTTGCCGTGGGCTTCGGTGTGGGTGAGTTCGGCGTGGTCGAGTAGGGCGGTGGCGTCGGAGAACTTGCCCTGGGGGCTGGTGACGTGGGGTTTCGTGCCGCGGAACGCTGTGGCGTAGTCGAGGGCCAGGCGGTGGATGGTGTGGCCCTCGGGCACGGTGGCTCCTTGGTCGTGTGGGGGTGGGGGCGCCAGGGTTTTTCGCCCCCGCCGCCCCTACCCGTCCCATCCCTTGAAGGGGCTGCGCCCCTTCGACCCCGCTGTCGGCCCTTCGGGCCTCGTCCTCAAACGCCGGACGGGCTGAACATGCCCCTCCGGGCGGGCGGGGGCTAGGGACAGCGGTAGCTCGCCCCTCAAACGCCGGACGGGCTGAAAATGCCCCTCCGGGCGGGTGAGGGCTCGGGACGACGGTGGCTCGTCCTCGAACGCCGGACAGGCTGAACATGCGCCTGCGGGCGGGTGGGGCTGGGGACGGTGGTGGCTCGTCCTCGAACGCCGGACCAGGTGGGGGCGCCTGGGACAGAGTCCCCGTGGTGCTTGCTACTGCTGGGGGTGGTGCGGGGGGATCGGGGGGAGGTCGCCGGTGGTTTCGTATGTGGCCAGCATGGTGATGCGGCGGGTGTGACGCTCGTCACCGGAGTACGGGGTGTTGAGGAACGTCTCGACGAACTTGGTGGCCTCGTCCTGCGTGTGCATGCGGGCACCGACCGCTACGACGTTGGCGTTGTTGTGCTGGCGACCGAGGGACGCCGTCTCCTCGCTCCAGGCGAGGGCCGCGCGGACGCCCTTCACCTTGTTGGCGGCGATCTGCTCGCCGTTGCCCGAGCCGCCGATGACGATGCCGAGGGCGTCGGGGTCCGCGGCCGTCTTCTCCGCCGCGCGGAGGCAGAAGGGCGGGTAGTCGTCCTGGGCGTCGTAGATGTGGGGACCGCAGTCGACCGGGTCGTGACCCGCCGCCTTCAGCCAGTCGACGAGGTGGTTCTTGAGTTCGAAGCCCGCATGGTCGGAGCCGAGATACACGCGCATGGAACGAGTGTGACACGGCTGTTTCGGGGCAGCAGCGCCGGGTGTCGATCGCGTTTACTGTGACGCATTCCATGGAAGCTCAAGAAAACCTCAAGTAACAATCCCGAATCAAAGGTTCCCGAATCCGTTCTCCTCCGATTCACTGGTCCGACTCGTACGCCGCTCCTCTACGACGCGTACGAGAACCGCTCCCCACGGCTCAAAGGAAATCCGCTCCATGACTTCGCAGCCGAGTAAGAAGACGGCCGAGCCGGCCGTCGGCGGCCATGGCCTCCAGGCCGGACTCAAGAACCGTCATCTCTCCATGATCGCCATCGGTGGCGTCATCGGTGCCGGACTCTTCGTCGGGTCCAGTTCCGGTATCGCCACCGCCGGACCCGGCATCCTCCTGTCGTACGCCCTCGTCGGCACGCTCGTGGTGCTGGTGATGCGGATGCTCGGCGAGATGTCCGCGGCCAACCCGACGTCCGGATCGTTCTCCGCCCACGCCGACCGGGCGCTGGGGCCCTGGGCCGGCTTCTCCATCGGCTGGCTGTACTGGTTCTTCTGGGTGGTCGTGCTGGCGGTCGAGGCGACCGCCGGTGCGGAGATCCTCGAGGGGTGGATACCGGCCGTTCCGCAGTGGGGCTGGGCGCTGATCGTGATGGTGGTGCTCACCGCCACCAACCTGGTCTCCGTCGGCTCCTACGGTGAGTTCGAGTTCTGGTTCGCCGGGATCAAGGTCGTGGCGATCGCCGCGTTCATCGTCATCGGCGGGCTCGCCGTCTTCGGGCTGCTGCCGGGCGTCGACAGCTCGCAGGCCGGACTGAGCAACCTCACCGACCACGGCGGCTTCCTGCCCAACGGTGCCGGCGCGATCCTCACCGGTGTGCTGCTCGTCGTCTTCTCCTTCATGGGCAGCGAGATCGCGACGCTGGCCGCCGGTGAGTCCGAGAACCCGCAGCGGGCGGTCACCAAGGCCACCAACAGCATCATCTGGCGTGTCGCCGTCTTCTACCTCGGTTCGATCCTCGTCGTGGTGGCCCTGCTGCCCTGGGACAGCAAGTCGATCGCCGACGACGGCTCGTACGTCGCCGCTCTCGACTCCCTCGGTATCCCGCACGCCGGTCAGATCATGAACTTCATCGTGCTGACCTCGGTGCTGTCCTGTCTCAACTCCGGTCTCTACACCGCCTCCCGTATGGCCTTCTCGCTCGGCCAGCGCGGGGACGCGCCGAAGTCGTTCGCGCGGACGACCGGCCGGGGTGTGCCGCGTACGGCGATCCTCGTGTCCGTGGTGTTCGGCTTCGTCGCCGTCTTCTTCAACTACAAGTTCCCGGACTCCGTCTTCCTCTTCCTCGTCAACTCCTCCGGTGCGGTCGCGCTGTTCGTGTGGCTGGTGATCTGCTTCTCGCAGCTGCGCATGCGGAAGATCATCCAGGCCGAGGCGCCGGAGAAGCTGGTCGTGCGGATGTGGCTGTACCCGTATCTGACCTGGGCCACGGCCGCGCTGATCGTGTTCGTGCTGGGCTACATGCTGACCGACACCGAGCATGACGGCCGGAAGACCGTGCTGCTGTCGCTGCTGGTGGCGGCGGCGGTGCTGATCGTGGCCTTCGTGAAGGAGAAGGTCGGCCGGGGGCGTGCGGTGGCGGACGGGGCTGCGGCTGCCGTTTCGGATGCGCCGCGGGATGAGGTCAAGACCGGCTGAGGTTGCTGACCTCGGCCACTGACTCCGGGTGAGCCTGGCTGAGCACGGCCAAGCACGGCTTGGAGTTCGAGGGGCCTTCGGTGACGCTTGCGCGTTCCGGAGGCCCCTTGGCTTTGTCTCGGCTTGTCCCGGCTGGCTTTGCCTACAGGACCGTGAAGGTGTCTCTCACCTTCTCGTAGGTCTTCAGCGCCTCCGTCTCCCTCTCCGGCCGGTACCACGTGTTGATCTGGTACGACCTGCCTTCCACCGTGAAGCCCAGGAGCCGGGCGTGCCAGGGGTCGCCCTGGAGCGTGAAGGTGTACTCCCAGACGACCGCCGGGTGCCCGCGGAACGTCGTCCGTTCCAGGCGGATCTTGCGGTACTGCTGTCCTTGCTGGGCGTTCTCCTCCGACTTCTGCCAGGAGTCCATCAGGTCGTCGCGGGCCAGGGAGGACTTGGCGGCGAGTTCCTGTTGGGCGTCCGGGGAGGTGTAGTGCACCTCCGACCCGGTCTGGACGTCCCTCCGCCAGTCCTCGGGCGGCACCCATGCGAAGCCGCCCGCCTCCCTGCGGGATCCCGGCGGGAGGCTTTGCGGCCTCGCCGTGCCTTCGACCGTGGGGGAGGCGGACGAGGGCGCGGAGGAGGACGACGGTGACGGTGCCGGCGCGGAGCCGGCGTGATCGTCCTCGGGCGCGCCCGGGTTGATCGCCAGGACGACCGCCACGGCGGCGCCCGCGGCGACGATTCCGGCTGCGGCGACTTTCCCTGTACGGCGGCGGCCTCGCCGGGGTTGCCCCACCGGGACCGCGGGGCCGGGGAGCTCGCCGGGTGGCATGACGCCCTGCGGGTGGGCGCCTGTGGGCAGGGGGCGCTGCTCGGTCACCGCTTCGGAGCGGACCAGGGAGACGCCGGGGCGGTGGGGGGCGGATGCTCCGGAGTTGCCGGGCGGTGTGGGTGTACGGGCCTCCGGGCGGGCCTCCGACGTGGCTTGGGAGACGGGAGTTGGCGTGGGGTGTGGGCGGGGGGCGTTTTCGGTTCGTGCGTTTTCGGTTCGTGCGTTTTCGGTTCGTGCGTTTTCGGTTCGTGCGTTTTCGGTTCGTATGCCTTTGGTCGGTGGTGAGGCTTGTGGCGGTATGGCGTCGTGAACGTCGTCCGGTTGACGGGGGTCGGGTGGCGTGGGGACTTGGGGGGTCTCCAGGTAGAGGGGGGTGGGGGATTCCGTTGGGGGCTCGGACTTGGGGTGGGGCTCGGGTGTGAGTGCGGGGGTGGCGCCGGGCTCGCGCCCATGCGGTGGCTGAGGTTCGGGAACCTGGCCGTGGGGTGGGTGGAGCGCGTGTACTGAGGTGTGTGTCCGCTCTGGCGTCGGCGTCGGCGTCTGCGTCTGGTCGGGCGCGTGGAGTGCCGTCGTTGTCTGGTCAGGCGTGACTGACGGGCCGGGGTGGGGACTGGACTCAGGGTGGCGTACGGGGTCTGGGCCGGTGCCGCGAACCGAGTCTGGGCCGGTGCCGCGAACCGAGTCTGGGCCGGTGCCGCGAACCGAGTCTGGGCCGGTGCCGCCTACGGGTTCCGGTCCACGCGGACGCCCGGGATCCGGCGTTGGTCCGTCCTGCGGCGTGCCCTCGTGGAGTACCCCGTCCGCAGCACCGCCCCGACGCTCGGCCCCGGAGGGAGCCCCGTGTCCGGGCCCTTGCTCTGGCGCCCCCGCCGCTCCAGGAACCCACGCCTTCCCGGGGCCTGGCTCCAACTGCTGGCCCCAGCTCGGCTCCTGGTGCCCGGCAGTACGCCCTGCCCACCCGGCCTCGGGCTCACGCGCCCCGGAGCCGGCGTCCTGTCCTGACGCTTCCACCTCATCCCGGGTGTCCCGGTGCTGGGAACTTACGGCCGCTCCCGTCCCGTCGCCCTCTGGTGCGGCCTCGACGTCCCTTCCCGGGAGCCAAGGGCTGGGCACGGCCTCGCCTTCCCGGCCCACGCGGCCGGCGTCAGCCTCAGCGCCTCCGCGCCCGACACCGACCTCAGCCTCACGGTCCCCAGGACCGACGTCGCCCCTGGCGTCTCCACGCCTGACGCCAGCCGCGAACTCCTCCGCCTGTCCCCCGGGGCCGGCCTCAGCCAGGGCTCCCCCGATCCCCGGGCCGGCCTCGATTTCCGGCTCGTCTCCTCCAGAACCAGCTCCAACCTCCACTCCCCCACGCCCAGGACCAGGGAGAGGGCCAGGACCAGCCTCGAGCTCCTCCTCCCGTCCCCCAGGGCCAGCCTCAACCTGCTCTCCCCAAGTCCCCGGGCCGGCCTCGACTTCCGGTCCCCTCCCCCTAGAACCAGCTCCAGCCTCCACTCCCCCAGGACCAGGACCAGCCTCGAACTTCTCTCCCCGTCCCCCAGCACCAGCCTCAGCCTGCTCTCCCCAAATCCGCGAGCCAGCCTCTACATCCGCTCCCCAACCCCCAGGACCCGCTCCAACCTCCACTCCCCCACGCCCAAGACCAGCGTCGACGTCCGTCTTCCGCCCTCCAGGACCGACTCCGGCCGCCGCTCCCCCACTCGCGACGCCAGCCCCAGCCTCCTGACCTCCGCGGCCGGCCTCGCCTCCCGGCCCTCCACCCCCGGGGCCAACCTCAACCCCCGCTCCCCCACCGCCGACACCAGCCGCGGCTTCCGCTCGCCCACCTCCAGAGACAGGCTCAGCTTCCGCTGCCCGACCCCGACGACCAGCCTCGTCAACCGCTCCCCGACCCCCAGAGCCAACCTCGCCTCCCCCTCCCCGACCTCCAGAGCCGAACTCGGCCCCCGCTCCCCGCCCCCGACGACCAGCCTCGTCTGCCCCTCCCCGACCCCCAGAGCCGAACTCGGCTCCCGCTCCCCGACCCCCAGAGCCAACCTCGACCCCCGCCACCCCAAGCCCAGAGCCGAACTCACCCCCCGTTCCCCCAAACCCAGAACCACCCTCACCCTCAATCTCCTGGCGGCCATCCCCACCCCCAACCTCGTCTCCTTCATGCCCAGGCCTCCCCGCCCCCTCCCAAAGCCCCCCTTCCCCCACCACCTTCACCGTCGGCGTAGGCGCCGGGAAGGCCACCGGGTGCAGGGCGGTCTCCAGGGCGTCCAGGCCGGGGCGGTGGGTGGGGTCCTTCTGTAGGAGGGCGGTGAGTATGGCTCGCAAGGGGCCCGCGGTGGGTGGGAGTTCGGGTTCCTCGTAGAGGACCGCGTGCAGGGTTGCCAGGGTGGTGTCGCGGGAGAAGGGGGAGTGGCCGGCGAGGGCCGCGCTCAGGGTGGCGCCTAGGGACCAGATGTCGGACGGTGGGCCCTGGGGGCGGCCGGAGATGCGCTCGGGGGCCATGTAGTCGGGGGAGCCGACCAGCATGCCGACCATGGTCAGGGCCTTGGCGTCCTGGATCGCCGCGATGCCGAAGTCCGTCAGGACGACCCGGCCGCGCCCGCGCGTCCGGGTCACCTCGGTCTCGACGAGGACGTTGCCCGGCTTGATGTCCCGGTGGAGGACGCCCCGGGCGTGTACCTGGCGCAGTGCCGCGACCAGGCCGATGCCGATCCGGGCCGTCTCGCACGGGCCCAGCGGGCCCTCCTCCGCCATGATGCGTTCCAGGGAGCGGCCGGCCACCAACTCCATGACGATCCACAGGCGTTCGCCCTCGTCGACGACGTCGTAGACCCGGACGACGTTGGGGTGGTCGATCCGTGCCGTCGCCCGCGCCTCGCGCAGGGTGCGTTCACGGCGGGTGCGTGTGTCCTCGGGGTCGAGGCCGTCGATGCGCATTTCCTTGACGGCGACCAATCGGTCGAGAATTTCGTCGACCGCTCGCCACACGCGCCCCATTCCCCCCTGGCCGATGCTTTCGACCAGTCGGTATCGGCCCGTCACCAGTGAACCCGGAACCCCGCCGTTCCCTGGGATTCCCATGTTTCCCACGTTTCCCGGCAATCCGCTGCACCCCCCACTACGCCGCATCGGACATCCGCCATTGAAACACAATGGTCACACTTCCAGCCGTATCAGCATAGTGCGGAGAAATCTTGTGGTAGCTCTTCAAGTACTGCGAATTCAGGCGCAGGCAAGGGGGACGAACATGAGTTCTCGTCGCACGACGACCATCGCGGGATCGCTGGTCGCGACATCTTTCTCGGCAGTGCTGATCCTTTCCACCACTGCCGGCGCGGACGACCAGGGACCTGGCAGCAGCAAGGGGGGAAAGGTCATCGACGAGGCGCCGGCAGGGGTGGAACTGACGACTCTGCTGCCCGAAAAAATCTCGGTGGACAACAGTTCGCGGGAGACCGACATCACCGCGACGGTGAAGAACGAAGGGACCAAGGACAGCGGAAAGATCCAGCTTTTGGTCGTCGGTTTCGACGGCCTCACGGTCAAGAATGTGGAGGGCTGTTCAGCTATCGCCGCGGGAAGTCTCCCGGAAGGCTCGAACAGCGGTTTCGCCTGTGCCGTCGACAATCTCCCGGCCGGTGAGTCGAAGTCGTACGCCGTCGAGGCCACGTACGACCTGGGCAAGACCGGAAAGATATGCCTCCCCGTCCAGAGCGGGGACGGCAAGAAGACGTACTGGCAGCAGGGCCCGGTGCCGTTCGGTACGACGAATCCGTCGCCCGACGCCCCGGCCACCCCGCTGCTCCTCGGCACCGACAACAAGCCGGTCGCGCCGGGCGCCGACGAACTACCAAAGACCGGCCTCGGCCGTGACGTCCTGCCGCTGGGCGCGGCCGGCGGCACGCTGATCGCGGTCGGGGCGGCCGGGCTGTGGTGGTCGCAGTTGCGGCGGCCCAGGAGGCACGCCGCCGACTGAGGCGGGGCCCGACGAGAACAGATCGGCCGGATAACCTGACGCAGTTGTCAGGTTATCCGGCCAGTCTTTGTGCCATGACCTTCCCGCGACACCTCACCGACCTGCCCCTTCTCCGCCCCGGCGGCCCCGGCCACGACGACGAACTCGCCGGGTTCCAGACCGGCTTCGCGCAGCGGCCGGACCTCGTCGTCCCCTCCTGCGGGACCGCCGACGTGACGGCCGCGGTACGTACGCGGCCGAGCGGCGACTGACCGTCGGCGTGAAAGCCACGGGCCTTGGGGTTCCCGGGCCGGTCGACGGTGGGGTCGTCGTCTCGACCCGCGTCGGGCTGTACGACGCCGGGACGCGGAAGAGGCTCGCCGGGATCAAGTCGCGGTACGACCCGGCGAACCTCTTGGGCGAAAGCTACGGCGTCAGCGGTTGAGCAACTTCCAGGTGGTGGGCAGGGCGCCCATCGCCAGGGCCGCCTTCAGGGCGTCGCCGATGAGGAACGGGGTGAGGCCGGCCGCGATGGCCGCGGTCGCGGACATGCCGGTGGCGAGGGCCAGGTAGGGGACGCCGACGGCGTAGATGATCGCCTCACCCAGCAGCATGGCGCCCGCGGTGCGCAGCGCGGTGCGGTCGGCGCCGCGGCGGGCCAGGGCGCCGACGACCGTGGAGGCGAGGATCATGCCGAGGATGTAGCCGAAGGACGGGGCGGCGGCGCCGGAGGTACCGTCCGCGAACCACGGCACGCCCGCGATGCCCGCGAGGGCGTACAGGGCGAGGGAGAGGAAGCCGCGGCCGGCGCCGAGGGCCGTGCCGACCAGCAGGACCGCGAGGGTCTGGCCGGTCACCGGCACCGGGGAGCCCGGCACGGGCACCGAGATCTGGGCCGCGAGGCCGGTGAGCGCGGCGCCGCCGACGACGAGCGCGATGTCACGGAGTCGGGAGGCCGGGATCAGGTCGGCGAGGACCTGCCCGGGGCGGGCGGGGGCGGCAGCGGCGGTGCTCATGGGGACTCCGCGAGGGTGAGGGCGGTACGGGACCTTGTGACGCTATCCCAGAGGGTTTCGGTCCCTCACCGTCAGTGGTCGACAAAGGGCGGTTCGTGGGATTGGTGGGCTCCGGACAAAGGGTGGGGGTTACACCGGGTGCGGGGTGATGCCGGTCACTGAGGCAGGGACGTTCACCTCACATGACCGGGGCGGGGGCCGACTGTAGGGATTCACCAATCGGTTGGGGCGGGGACGGAGGGGCTGTCTCGCCCGTCGGTCGCCGTCTGGGCAGCGGGTGGCCTGTTTGCTAGCTTCGAGCGCATGGTCGCCCAGTCCCGGAACTTCTCGTCGCGTCGCCACGTCGACCTGCGACGCGTGGGCGCGGCCGCCTGTCGCCGTCCGGGGTGAGTCGGTCTCCGGTGTTCCGGTCCCGGCTCGCCCGTCCCAGACGGCGCAGTGTCGGACCGGCTCCCGAGGAAGTTCCCCATGCCCCGTACCGCGGCACCCACCTTTTCTTCTCCTTCTCCTTCTCCTTCATCCCCTTCGTCTCCGATTCCCCGTGTCGCCGACCGTGACCGGCGCCGGACCAGTGCTAGCGTCGTCCTGCGATCCGTCCTGGAGCACGGGCCGGTCGCGCGCAGCACCATCGCCCGGCTGACCGGGCTGTCTCCGGCCTCGGTGACCGACTACTGTGCCCGCTTCACCGCCCGCGGTCTCATCCGCGAGGCCGCCGCGCCCCGGCAGTCGGGCGGTGTGGGACGGCCCCATGTGCCCGTCGACCTGGACGACTCACGGTTCGTCGTGGGCGGCGTACATGTGGCGGTCCCCCACACCACGGTGGCGCTGCTCGATCTGCGCGGACGGGTCGTCGCCGAGCGGGAGTTGAAGCACTCGGGGGCCACGGATCCGTACGGTCCGTACGGCGTCCTCGCCCGCGCCGCCGACGGGCTCGCCGCGCTGCTGGACGAGGCGCCGGGCAGCCGGCCGCTCGGCGTCGGGTTCGCCGCGGGCGGCTGGGTGGACCGGGACTCCGGGACCGTCGTCGAACACCCGCTGCTGGGCTGGCGCGAGGTGCCGGTGCGCGAGGTGCTCGGCGCGCACACCGGGCTGCGGGTCCATGTGGACGGGCACGCGCGGGCGTTGGTGAACGCGGAGCGGCTGTTCGGGCGGGCGCGGGGCAGCGGGAGCGTGCTGCATCTGTTCGTCGGCAACGTGGTGGACGCGGCGTTCGCCACGCACGACGAGGTGCATCACGGGCCGCGCTCGCAGGCCGGCGCGATCGCCCATCTGCCGGTGCCGGGCGGCACCGAGACCTGCGACTGCGGGCGGGTCGGCTGCCTCCAAGTGGAGCTGAGCGAACGGACGTTGTGCCGGCGGGCGCGGGAGGCCGGGGTCGTCGACGGGACGAACCCGACGCATGTCGTGCGCGCCGCGGCGGGCGGCAACCCGGTTGCGGCCCGGCTCCTGAGGGAGCGGGCGCGGATGACCGGGCGGGCGGTCGGGCTGCTGCTCGACGTGCTCAACCCGGAGACCGTCGTCGTCACCGAGATCGGCGTGCTGAGCCGCGAGGACTGCCTCGGCGCGCTGCGGAAGGCCGTCGGGACACGGCGGGCGGCAGCGGTGGTGCCGACGAGTTTCGCGGATTCCGTCCTTGCCGTGGCGGGCGGATCGGTGGCGTTGGACGTGCTCTACCGGGATCCGCTGGGCGCGTCACCTGAGGCTATTTAATTCAGAAACTCGGAATATTGACAGGGACTGCCGATGACCAGGAACATCCTGCTCATGAGCCCTTTCGTGAGCTGTCGCACCCACTGTTGCTGACACGTTTCCGCGTGTGAAGCGCTCATTTCCTGCTGCCTGAATTCCCCTTCTCCGGCTTCGCCTGCCCGGAATTCCGCATGCCTTCTTTCCTTCCGAACTCGGAGTACTCCCATGCCCACGTCTCCTGTGCCCGGTGTCGACCGACGGCTCTTCCTCACCTCCCTGGTCGGCGTCACCGCCGCCGGACTCACCGGCCTCACCGGTTGCGCCGACACCAGCGCGGCCGCCGGCGGCGAGGGCGCCTCGACCGCCCCGCTCGCCACCAAGGTCCCCGCCGGGACCAGCCTGAAGATCGCCTCGTACCAGAACGCACAGCAACTCCAGATCAGACTCGCCAGGTTGGGTGATCCGCCCTTCAAGGTGGGCAATTGGCTGAACATCGGTGCCGGACCCGATGTCATCAACGCCTTCCGGGCCGAGTCCCTGGACGTCGCCAACAACGCCGGGATCCCGCCGATCCAGGCGTACTACCAGGGCTTCGACGCGAAGATCGTGGCGATCAACATCACCCGCAGGCCCAACTACCTCTTCGCCACCAAGCCGGGCAGCGACATCCGGTCGGTCGGGGACTTCAAGGGCAGGCGGCTCGCGTTCTCGCAGGGCCAGGCGCAGGGCGTGGTGCTGCTGCGGGCGCTGAAGAAGGCCGGGCTGAAGTACGACGAGGTGGAGCTGGTCCCGCTGACCAGCAACCAGTTCCTCACCGCCCTGCAGTCCGGCCAGGTCGACATCGCCCCGCTCGGCAACAGCCAGGCGCCCGCCTATCTCAAGCAGTACGAGGGCAAGGGAGCCCGGGTCATCACCACCGACGTGGTCGACCTGCTCAACCTGCTGTGGGCGCCGGTGTCGGTGCTGAACGACTCCGCGAAGGCCGCCGCCATCGCCGCGTACATCCCGTTCTGGGCCAGGAGCCAGGTGTGGACGTACGAGCACCCGGACGTCTGGAACCGGGAGTTCTACGTCAAGACGCAGAACCTGACCCTCACCCAGGCCGAGGCCATCACCGAGCTCGCCAACAAGCCGCTGTTCCCGCCGAGCTGGGACGAGGCCATCCAGTGGGAGCAGGAGACCGCCGATCTGCTCGCCGAGGGCGGGTTCGTGAAGAAGTTCGACGTCGGTGAGCTCTTCGACCACCGCTTCGAGGGCATCGCCGCGAAGTCCGTACCCGCGGAATACCGGAGGTGACGGCCATGACCACCACGACCGTGACGACCGCACCGCCCCTCGCGGAGCCGGATCCGGACCATCGCGTCCGCCGGCGCCGCTCGCTCTCCCCCGGCAAGCGGGTCCCGGCCGCCCGGCTCGTCGGTCCCGCGCTCCTCGTCGTGCTGTGGGCCGTGGCGTCGGCCGCCGGGGCGCTGGATCCCGGCGCGATCCCCGCGCCGTGGACGGTGGTGGAGTCCGGCGTCCACCTGTGGACCGACGGGACGCTGCCCGACGACATCCTGACCTCGCTGCAGCGCGCCGGCACCGGGTTCGTCCTGGGGCTCGCCGCCGGGATCGCGCTCGCGCTGGCGTCCGGGCTCACCCGGACCGGGGAGGCGCTGATCGACGGGACGGTGAACCTCAACCGGGCGATCCCGACCCTCGGTCTGATCCCGCTGTTCATCCTGTGGCTGGGCATCGGCGAGACCTTCAAGATCGCGATCATCGCCATCGTCGTCTACATCCCGATCTACCTCAACACCCACGCCGCGCTGTCCGGCATCGACAGCCGTTTCGTCGAACTCGCCGAGGTGCAGGGGCTGAACCGGCTCCAGTTCATCCGGCAGATCGTCATCCCCGGGGCGCTGCCCGGCTTCTTCGTCGGGCTGCGGCTCGGGGTGACCGGCTCCTGGCTGGGCCTGGTGGTGCTGGAGCAGATCAACGCCACCAGCGGGCTCGGCTACATGATGTTCCAGGCGCAGAACTACGGCCAGACGGATGTCATCCTCGTCGGCCTCGTCGTCTACGGCATCTTCGGCCTGATCTCCGACAGCACGGTCCGCATCATCGAACGGAGGGTGCTGTCGTGGCGCCGCACACTGAGCAGCTGACCCGTCCTGCCGTCCGGCTGCGGGGGCTGACCCGCTCCTTCGACGGCCGGACGGTCCTCGACGGCATCGACCTCGACCTGCCGGCCGGGCAGTTCACCGCCCTGCTCGGGCACAGCGGGTCCGGCAAGAGCACGCTGCTGCGGGCCGTCGCGGGGCTCGACCACCGGGTGACCGGCAGCGGGCGGCTCAGCGCGCCGGAACGGGTGTCCGTGGTGTTCCAGGACTCGCGACTGCTGCCCTGGCGGCGGGTTCTGGACAACGTCCTCCTCGGGCTGGACGGCAAGGACGCGGAACGCAAGGGGCGTGAGGCGCTCGAAGAGGTCGGGCTGAAGGGCCGTGAGCGTGCCTGGCCGAGCGAGCTGTCCGGGGGTGAGGCGCAGCGTGCCGCCCTTGCCCGCTCGCTGGTTCGGGAGCCCGAGCTCCTGCTGGCCGACGAGCCGTTCGGGGCGTTGGACGCGTTGACCCGGATCAGGATGCACAACCTGCTGCGGGAGCTGTGGGAGCGGCATCGGCCGTCGGTGCTGCTGGTTACGCATGACGTGGACGAGGCCATCGTGCTGGCGGACCGGGTGCTGGTGCTGGAGCGGGGGCGGATCGGGGTCGATCTGACCATCGATCGCGATGCGGGTGCGCGCGGCGAGTACCGGTCGCGGCTGCTTGCGGCGCTGGGGGTGACCGAGGACGTGAGGTGAGCGTCGGTTGCCGTGGGCTCAAGCGGGTTTTCGCCCCCGCCGCCCCTACCCGTCCCATCCCTTCAAGGGGCTCCGCCCCTTCCACCCCGCCAGGGGGCTCCGCCCCCTGGACCCCCATCGGCCCCTTGGGCCTCGTCCTCAAACGCCGGACGGGCTGAAAACACAGCCCCTTCGGCCCCCGTCCTCAAACGCCGGACAGGCTGACGACACAGCAGCGAAGGACTCCCATGCCCCGCCAACTCCACCTCAACGCCTTCCTCATGAACACCGGCCACCACGAGGCCTCATGGCGGCTCCCCGAGAGCGACCCGTACGCGCATGTGTCGCTGGAGCACTACGTCAATCTGGCCCGCGTCGCCGAGCGCGGTGCCTTCGACTCCCTCTTCCTCGCCGACGGCCCGCAGCTGTGGAGCAACCTCGCGCAGCGCCCCGCCGGTGCTCTGGAGCCGCTCACGCTGCTCACCGCGCTGGCCACCGCCACCGAGCACATCGGGCTGATCGCGACCGCGTCCACCTCCTACAACTCGCCCTACAACCTGGCCCGGAAGTTCGCCTCGCTGGACATCATCAGCGGCGGCCGGGCGGGCTGGAACATCGTCACCACCGCCGGTGCCGAGGCCGCCCGGAACTTCGGTCTGGACGCCGAGCCGGCGCACGCCGAGCGGTACGCCCGGGCCGCCGAGTTCCTGGACGTCGCCCTGAAGCTCTGGGACAGCTGGGAGGACGACGCGATCGTCGGCGACAAGGCGGCCGGCGTGTGGGGCGACGACGCCAAGATCCATCCGCCCCGGCACCAGGGGACGTACTTCAGCGTCGACGGCGCCCTCAACGTCCCGCGCACACCGCAGGGCTACCCGCTGCTCGTGCAGGCCGGGTCGAGCGAGGACGGCAAGGCGTTCGCCGCCCGGTACGCGGAGGCGGTGTTCACCGCGCAGCAGACGATCGAGGACGCGCGGGCCTTCTACGCCGACCTCAAGGGCCGTACGGTCGCGGCCGGCCGCGACCCCGAGCACATCAAGGTGCTGCCCGGCATCGTCCCGGTGATCGGCTCGACGGAGGCCGAGGCGCGGGCGCTGGAGCAGACCCTGGAGGACCACATCGTGTACACGCACGGCGTGGACCGGCTGGAGAGACTTCTGCAACTCCCCTCCGGGGCCCTGGAGTTGGATGCCCAGCTCCCGGTCGACCTGCCGCCCGAGGACGCCATCGAGGGCGCCAAGAGCCGCTACACGCTCGTGGTGGAGCTGGCCCGGCGCGAGCGGCTCACCGTGCGGCAGCTGATCGGGCGGCTCGGCGGCGGGCGCGGTCATCTCACCTTCGCCGGTACGCCCGAGCAGGTCGCCGACGCCATCGAGACCTGGTTCATCCAGGGCGCCGCCGACGGCTTCAACATCATGCCGCCGGTCCTGCCCTCCGGCCTCGACGCCTTCGTCGACCACGTCGTCCCGATCCTGCGCGCCCGCGGGCTGCTCCGCACCGAGTACGGCCCACGCACGACCCTGCGCGAGCGCTACGGCCTTCCGCGCCCCGCCAACCAGCACACCAGCCCCGACCTCGCCACCGTCTGACCCCGAGCTCGCGCCATCTGACCCCGAACTCGCACCACCCGATCCGACCTCGCGACCGTCGACCCGAACCCACCACCGCCCGATCCGACCTCGCCACCGCCCGCCCCGGACCCACGACCGTCGAGCCGAACTCACCACCGTCGCCCCGAACCCACCACCCCCCGACCCGACCTCGCCACCGCCCAACCCGAACCCACGACCGTCGCCCCGAACCCACCACCGTCGCCCCGAACCCACCACCCCCCGACCCGACCTCGCCACCGCCCAACCCGAACCCACGACCGTCGCCCCGAACTCGCCACCGCCCGACCCGAACTCGCACCCGTCGAGCTGAACTCGCCGCCGTCGATGCGAACTCGCCACCGCCCGACCCGAACCCACCACCATCTGACCCGAACTCGCCGCCATCGATCCGAACCATCACCACCGGAAAGGCCTCACCCATGTCCATCGAGATCAGCAAGATCACCGCGAGCATCGGCGCCCGCGTCTCCGGCGTCGACATCTCCCAGCCGCTCGACGAGGAGACCTACGGCGCCCTGCGCGAGGCCCTCAACACGCACAAGGCCCTCGTCTTCGACGACGTGAACCTCGACGACGAGACGCAGCAGGCCTTCGTCCGGCACTTCGGCGACGTCACCGCCGCTCATCCGACGGTCTCCTCCGTCGCCGGCGTCCCGAACGTCCTGCCCGTCGACAGCGAGCGCGGTCGCGCCGCCAACCACTGGCACACCGACGTCACGTTCGTCCTCAACCCCCCGCAGGCCACCAGCCTGCGCAGCATCACGATCCCGCCGTACGGCGGCGAGACCCTGATCGCCAGCTCGGCGGCCGCCTACCGCGGTCTGCCCGAGACGCTGCGGCAGTTCGCGGACACGCTGTGGGCGGAGCACACCAACGACTACGACTACGCCGTGCCGGACGAGGAGATCGACGAGGAACAGGCCGCCCAACGCGCCCAGTTCACCTCCATCAAGTACCGCACGGTCCACCCGGTGGTCCGCGTCCACCCGCTGACCGGTGAGCGTGGGCTGTTCATCGGCGGTTTCGCGCAGCGGATCGTGGGCCTCTCCCCGGGCGAGTCCCGCAAGATCCTCGACCTCCTCCAGGCGTACGTCACCCGGCCGGAGAACGTGCTGCGGCACCGCTGGTCGGAGAACCAGCTGGTCGTCTTCGACAACCGCATCACCCAGCACTACGCCATCGACAACTACGACGGCCTGCCGCGCCGCCTGCACCGGGTGACCGTCGCGGGCGACGTGCCGGTCGGCGTCGAGGGCAAGGAGAGCTACTCGATCGAGGGCGACGCCTCGCACTACACGTCGGTCGCCGCGCCGGCCGTCACTCCGGCCGCCGCGTAGTCGCCGCGTCACCTACAGTGCGGCGAGTGTCCGCATAGTGGGCAGTCTCTCCTTCTGGGCGGAGAGGCTGCCCAGACTGTGGGCGTTTTTTGCCCTCTCACGCATTGGACGAGCCGCGCCCATGCCCCACTCCACCGCTCAGGCGCCCCCGCAGGCGGACGACGTCTCCCTGTCCCACGGCCTCAAGCAGCGTCACCTGTCGATGATCGCCCTCGGCGGCGTCATCGGCGCGGGTCTCTTCGTCGGCTCCGGCGCCGGTATCGCCGCCGCCGGTCCCTCGATCGTCGTCGCCTATGTGATCTCCGGCCTCCTCGTGATGCTGGTGATGCGGATGCTCGGCGAGATGTCGGCCGCGTACCCCTCCTCCGGCTCCTTCTCCGCGCACGCCGAGCGGGCGATCGGACCGTGGGCGGGCTTCACCGCCGGCTGGTCGTTCTGGGTGCTGCTCTGCACGGCCGTCGGCCTGGAGGGCATCGGCGCCGCGAAGATCGTCACGACCTGGCTGCCGCACACGCCCGAGTGGGCGTGGGTGGCGCTGTTCATGGTCGTCTTCTGCGGCGCGAACCTGGCGGCCGTGAAGAACTTCGGCGAGTTCGAGTTCTGGTTCGCGGCGCTGAAGGTCGGCGCGATCGGACTGTTCCTGGTGCTGGGCGGGCTGGCCATCGCGGGCGTCCTGCCGGGCACGGACGCCCCGGGCACCGCGAACCTCACGGGCGCGGGCGGCTTCCTGCCGCACGGCACCGAGGGCCTGATCATCGGCCTGCTGGCCTCCGTCTTCGCCTACGGCGGCATGGAGACGGTCACCATCGCGGCCGCCGAGTCGGAGAACCCGGTCAGCGGCGTGGCGAGCGCGGTGCGCACGGCCATGTGGCGAATCGCCCTCTTCTACATCGGCTCGATGGCGGTCGTCGTCACCCTCGTCCCGTGGGACTCCAAGGAGGTCGTCGAGAAGGGCCCGTACGTCGCCACCCTCGACCACCTCGGCATCCCCGGCGCCGGCCAGCTGATGAACGTGGTGGTCCTGGTCGCCCTGCTGAGCGCCATGAACGCCAACATCTACGGCTCCTCGCGCATCGCCTACTCCCTCGTCCAGCGCGGCCAGGGCCCGAAGACGCTGGGCCGGGTGTCGGGCGGCGTCCCGCGGATCGCGGTGCTCGCCTCCTCGGTCTTCGGCTTCGGGTGCGTCGTGCTGTCCTACTGGCGGCCGGACGACGTCTTCCCCTGGCTGCTGAACATGATCGGCGCGGTCATCCTCGTCGTCTGGATCTTCATCGCCGTCTCCCAGCTGCGGCTGCGCAGCCGCCTGGAGCGCGAGGCACCGGAGAAGCTGGTCGTGCGGATGTGGGCGTTCCCCGTACTGACCTGGGTGGCGCTGGCCGGCATGGCGGCGATCTTCGTCCTCATGGCGCGGGAACCCGACACGCGGGTGCAGCTGTACTCGACGGGCGGGATGACGCTGTTCCTGGCGGTCGCCGGTTACGCGTGGCAGCGGGCGCGCGCCCGGAGCTGACACCGCTCTCACGGCGAAAGGGCCCCCATGTGATCCACATGGGGGCCTTTTGCTGTTAGCTTGTTGTTGCAAGCTACTTGCAATAAAAGCTTCTGAGGGGACCCTACATGCCCGTCTACACACTCCCGGAACTGCCGTACGACTACTCCGCGCTGGCGCCGGTGATCAGCCCCGAGATCATCGAACTGCACCACGACAAGCACCACGCGGCCTACGTCAAGGGCGCCAACGACACGCTGGAGCAGCTGGCGGAGGCCCGGGACAAGGAGCAGTGGGGGTCGATCAACGGCCTGGAGAAGAACCTGGCCTTCCACCTCTCCGGGCACATCCTGCACAGCATCTACTGGCAGAACATGACCGGTGACGGCGGCGGCGAGCCGCTCGCGGCCGACGGCGTGGGCGACCTGGCGGACGCGATCACCGAGTCGTTCGGGTCGTTCGCCGGCTTCAAGGCACAGCTCACCAAGGCCGCGGCCACCACCCAGGGCTCCGGCTGGGGCGTCCTCGCCTACGAGCCGCTCAGCGGGCGCCTGATCGTCGAGCAGGTCTACGACCACCAGGGCAACGTCGGCCAGGGCGCCACGCCGATCCTGGTCTTCGACGCCTGGGAGCACGCCTTCTACCTGCAGTACAAGAACCAGAAGGTCGACTTCATCGACGCCATGTGGGCCGTCGTCAACTGGCAGGACGTGGCCCGGCGTTACGAGGCCGCCAAGTCCCGTGCGGACGTCCTCCTGCTCGCGCCGTAACGGCGCACCCCGCGTCCTGCCTCGTGATCGTCTTCTCACCCTTCACGAACGGCAGGCGGAATGAAGGAAGCCCCCGCGAGGACGTGACTCGCGGGGGCTTCTGCGTACCGGGACGGCGGGCGGATGTCAGGGCTTGCGGCCCAGCGCGCCGTGCTGGCCGATCGGCCGGGGCTCCTCGTCGCCCGGCTCGGGGTGCCACAGCGGGACGGAGACGAGGCCCGGTTCCACCAGGTCCAGGCCGTCGAAGTAGGCGGCGATCTGGTCGACGGGCCGCAGGAAGTACGGGACCGCGCCGGTCTCGTTGTAGGAGTCCTGGGCCTGCTCGTAGGCCGGGTCGGTGCCCCGGGAACCCTCGTTGAGGGAGAGGTAGCTGCCGGAGGGCAGGCCGGCCAGCAGACGGCGGACGATGTCGCGGGCCAGGTCGTAGTCGGCGATGTGGCCGAGGATGCCGCTGAGGATCAGGGCCGTGGGCCGGGACAGGTCGAGCGTCCGGGACGCCGCCGAGAGGATCTTCTCCGGCTCGTAGACGCTCAGGTCCTCGTACGCCGTCACGCCCTCGGGCGTCGAGGTGAGCAGGGCGCGGGCGTGTGCCAGCACCAGCGGGTCGTTGTCGACGTAGACGATCTTCGACTCGGGGGCGAGGCGCTGGGCGACCTCGTGGGTGTTGTCGACGGTGGGCAGGCCCGTGCCGACGTCGAGGAACTGCCGTACGCCCGCCTCCGTCACCAGGTACCGGATGCTGCGGCCGAGGAAGGCGCGGCTGCTGCGGGCGATGGTGACGATGCCGGGGAAGACGGCGGTGTAGGCGTCGCCGGCCGCCTCGTCCACGGGGTAGTTGTCCTTGCCGCCCAGCCAGTAGTTCCAGATGCGGGCCGAGTGCGGTACCGAGGTGTCGATCTCCGTCATGTGCCCATGGTGCTACGCCGGGTCGGGCTCGCAGGGCACATTGAGGGAGAGAAGTGCGGCGGATCCGTCGGATTTCACGAGGAGTTCGCTGATCGCGGCGTTGCGCAACCGAGGGAACACTCTGCGGTACTCCCCCGGCGGGATCGACAGCAGCGTGCACAGCACCAGGCGGAGGAGAGTGTTGTGGGCGACGACGAGGACGCGCTCGCCGGGGTGGGCGACGGCGATGCGGCGCAGCGCGGCCGCGCCTCGGCCGGCGGCGGCCGAGGGGGCCTCCGCGCCCGGGAACGGGTGGGCCACCGGGTCGGCCCGGAACGCCTCCGCGGCCCCGGGGTTCTCGGCCTCGAACTCCGCGAGCGTACGGCCCTCCAGCACGCCGAAGTCGCATTCGCGCAGGTCGGGTTCGCGGTGCGGGGTGATGCCGAGGGCTCTGCAGGCGGGCTCCGCGGTGATCACGGCCCGGGAGAGCGTGGACGTCCAGACGGCGTCCACCGGATGCGCGCCGACCCACCGGCCGAGCGCCTCGGCCTGGGCGCGGCCGGTGTCGGTGAGGGGCACGTCGCTGATACCGGCGTAGCGGTTCTCGGCGTGCCAGACGGTCTGGCCGTGGCGGGCGAGGAGGAGGGTCGTGGCTGTGGTCATGGGCGGTCCAATGGTGCTCGGAGGGCGGGGGTGAGGGCTGGGGACGGGGCGTCGCGCAACCCGGCGCTGGCGGGGTGCCGCCTGCGCCCACCCGTGCCGACCCAGCGGCACGACTGCCCGCAGGCTGGGTGGGCCGGACGGCCGCGCGGGCTGAACGGCCGACGGTGCTGCGACGCCCCAGGGGCGCGAGGCTGCATCGATGTGCGGCTCCGCCGCGTGGGCGCGACCAGCCACAAGGCACCCGCAGCCGCCACCGGGCCCGAGGTCCCGAGCCCGTGGGCCGGGGGACCGCGGCGGACGTGTGTTCATGAGGCCGAAGTATCCATGTCGAGGCGGGCGCGCGCGTGCGCCGCCACCGGCGGGGGGAGCCAGCCCCGGGTGGTCAGTTCGTCGAGCAGGCGGGCGTAGGGCTCGGCAAAGCGGGCGGTGTGGTGAGGGCGGGGTTCGACGGTCGCGTCGACGCGGACCATGGATTCCGCGGCGTCCGGCAGACCGGCCGCCGCACCCGTGCCGTACGCCGCCAATGCCGCCATACCCAGCGCCGGTTCCGTCTGCTGCGGAACCCGGGCCGGGCGGCCCAGAATGTCGGCGCGCAGCTGGTTCCAGTACGGGCTGCGGGCGGCGCCGCCGGTGAAGGTGAGAGGGCCGTCGAGGGGGGCGCCGAGGTGGTGCAGGTAGTCGAGGCAGAGGCGTTCGGTGAAGGCCACGCCTTGGAGCAGGGCCGCCCACAGGTCGGCGTCCGACTCCGGTTCGCCCAGGACGAGCGCGAACGCCTCGGGGGCCAGGAAGGGGAAGCGTTCCCCGGGTGACACCAAGGGGTACGTGATCGCGCCCGCCGGCTCGTACGCCGCCGCCAGCTCGTCCATCGTCGCCGGGTCGGCCCCCGCGAACGCCGCCGTGAGCACCCCCGCGCCCACACTGGAGGCACCACCGGGCAGCCAACTCCCGTCCGGGGACCGATGGTTGTAGACCACGCCGGTCGGGTCCCGGACCGGCGTGAGGGACGCGCCCTTGAGGACCAGCGTGGTGCCGAGCACCGAGTTCCAGGAGCCGGGGCGCAGCGCGGCGGAGGCGATCTGGGCCGCGCAGCCGTCGGTCATCCCGGCGACGACGGGGGTGCCGGCGGGGATGCCGGTGGCGTCGGCGGCGGTCACGGAGACCTCGCCGAGGCGGGTGCCGGGGCGTACGACGTCGGGAACCATGGCCTCGGGCAGGCCCAGCCGGGGCAGCATGGCCGGCCAGGCGTCGCGCTCCAGGTCGTAGCCGGTCTTCAGGGCGTGACTGGAGTCGGCCGGGGGCAGCTCTCCGGTGAGGAGGGAGACGACCAGGTCCGGCTGGTGGGTGATCCGTCCCGGCCCGTACTCCTCGGTCAGCCACAGCGCCTTGGGCAGCGCCCAGCTGTCCTGCACCACGAGCCCCGCCATCCTCGCCCGCGCGGCGTGGGCCGTCGCCCGCCCGTCGTCGTACATCAGCGCGGGGCTCGTCGGCCGCCCCGCCCCGTCCGTCAGCAGCACGGTCCCGGACGTCCCGCACACCGCGAGCCCGCCGACCCGTGCCTTCGGCCGCCCCCGCAGCGCGGCACGCGACGCCGTGCACAGCGCGTCCCACCACTCGGCCGGATCCTGTTCGTGCCGCACCCCGTCCCGCCGCCCGCCAAGGGGCGCCGAGCCGCTGCCGAGGACGGTGCCGTCCCCGGTGACCAGCAGGACCCGGACACTCTGGGTGCCCAGGTCGATCCCGAGCCAGGCGTCGCCGTCGACGTGCTCGTGCACCATCCGGACCTCCCTGTTCTGGGGGCGTTCATCGCGATCCGAGCCGTTAACTTCTCACTCTGCACCGAGATTTTCCCGTGCGCGAGGGATTGACGCCCAACTTCCGCCGTTCCACCCTCTGTTAACGAGTCGACTCGCCGTGTTAACCAGCACCCCCGGATGGCCGAACCCCACGTGGAGGTCACGGATGGACACGCATGTGCACGACCGCCGCCGCTTCCTGGCCCTGACCGCCGCGGCCGCCGCGACCCCGCTGCTCGCGGCCTGCGGTGCCGGGTTCGGCGGCGACGACGGCAAGAGCGACGGCTCGGCGGCGGACGACGTCACCGGCTCCTTCGACTGGAAGCGGGAGAAGGGCACGACCGTCAAGGCGCTGCTCAACAAGCACCCGTACACGGACGCCCTGATCGCCGACCTGAAGGCGTTCACCGAGAAGACCGGCATCAAGGTCGAGTACGACGTCTTCCCCGAGGACAACTACTTCGACAAGCTCACCGTCGACCTGTCCAGCGGCCGCGCCTCCTACGACGTCTTCATGCTGGGCGCCTACATGGTCTGGCAGTACGGCCCGCCCGGCTGGCTGGAGGACCTCGGCCCCTGGATGCGCAACGCCTCCGCCACCGGCACCGAATGGGACCAGGGCGACTTCTTCCCCAACCTCCTCCAGGCCGACCAGTGGTCCCTGAAGGCGGGCGCACCGCTCGGCCAGGGCGGCCAGTACGCGCTGCCGTGGGGGTGGGAGACCAACGTCGTCGCCTACAACACGGACGTCTTCAAGAAGCTCGGCCTCAAACCCGCCGAGACCTTCGACGAGCTGCGCGAGATCGCCGGCGCCATCAAGGAGAAGGCGCCGGGCGCCGGTTTCGACGGCATGTACGGGATCGCCGTACGGGGATCGAGGAGCTGGGCGACCATCCACCCCGGGTTCATGACCATGTACGCCCGCAACGGGCTGAAGGACTTCACAGTCTCCGGTGGGAAGCTCACACCCGCCATGAACACCCCGGAGGCCGTCGCCTTCACCGAGGACTGGGCGGGCATGGTCAAGCAGGGCGGGCCGCCGTCCTGGACGTCGTACACCTGGTACCAGTGCTCCAGCGACCTCGGTGCGAGGAAGGCCGGGATGCTGTTCGACGCGGACACGGCGGCCTACTTCCAGGCGGTGGAGGGCGCGAGCCCCGCCTCCGGGAAGATCGCCTTCCATCCCGGCCCGAAGGGACCGGACGGCTCCCTCGCCACCAACATGTGGATCTGGTCGCTCGGCATGAACGCCAAGAGCAAGAAGAAGAGCGCCAGTTGGCTGTTCCTGCAGTGGGCGACCGGCAAGGAGCACCTGCTCAGGAGCGCGATCACGCACAACCACATCGACCCGGTGCGCAAGTCGATCGCCGACGACTCCGCCTACAAGGACAAGATGAGGCATCTGCCCGGCTTCATCGAGACCTTCGAGACGGTCGTCGACCAGACGAAGATCCAGTTCACCCCGCAGGCCCAGTTCTTCGACGCGACCACCAGCTGGGCCTCCGCCCTCCAGGAGATCTACGGCGGCAGCGGCGCCAAGTCGGTCCTCGACGACCTGGCGGGCGACCTCGCCGACAAGGTGGGCTAGCCCCATGGGATGGCGGCTCACTGCATTTTTTGGTTCGCCTCCGGGGCGCTCCAGCCGGTGTCGAGAGCCCGACCGTGCTCAGCCCTCCGGGCCTCCGCGCGCTCGGTCTCTCGACACCGGCGCGCCCCTGCGGCTCACTCTGCGCCCGTACGTCCTGATCGTCCCCGCACTGCTGCTGACCTGCGGAATCCTGTACCCCTTCGGGCTGGGCCTCTACTACACCCTCTTCGACTTCTCGGCGAGCAAGCCGCAGCCGGACATGGTGCGGTTCGAGAACTACCAGACGGTCTTCACCCAGGAGGCGTTCTGGAACTCGGCATGGGTGACGGTGCTGTACGCGGTCGGGGCGGCCGCCGTCGAGACGGTCCTCGGGGTCACCGTCGCCCTGCTGCTGCACCGCTCGACGGTCGTCGGACGGATCCTGGAGAAGATCCTCATCCTGCCGCTGATGATCGCGCCGGTGATCGCGGCGATCATCTGGAAGCTGATGCTCCAGCCGTCCGTGGGGGTCGTGAACCACCTGCTCAGGCCCTTCGGACTGGGCGGGGTCCAGTGGACGGACACCCCGACCGGTGCCCTGCTGTCGTCGATCGCCGTGGACGTGTGGGTCTACACGCCGTTCGTGGCGATCCTCGCCCTCGCCGGACTGCGGTCGCTGCCCACCTCCCCCTTCGAGGCGGCGGCCGTGGACGGCGCGGGCTGGTGGTACACCTTCCGCCGTCTCACGCTGCCGATGCTGTGGCCGTACGTCCTCGTCGCGGTGATCTTCCGCTTCATGGACTCGCTGAAGGTGTTCGACATCATCTACGCCCTGACGGAGGGCGGCCCTGGCGACTCGACCGTCGTCCTGCAGATCCGGGCCTACCTGGAGGCGATCCGCTTCCAGCGGTACTCGTTCGGCATCAGCTACACGATCGTCCTGTGGGCCGTCGTGTATCTCGCCGCGATGGTGCTGGTCAAGCACCTGGGGAAGATCCAGCGGAAGGCGGCCGAGGCGAAATGACCGTGCGGAAACGCCTGTTGGGCTGGCTGGCGGACGCCGCCCTCATCCTCTACTTCCTCTTCGCGCTCTTCCCGATCGCCTGGATGGTGATCCTCTCCCTGAAGCCGACGAACGAGCTCTTCTCCACCTACTTCTCCTTCTCCCCCACCCTCGACGGCTACCGCACGGTCCTCGGCGACAGCGAGGGCATCCCGTTCGTGCGGTTCTTCGTCAACAGCCTCGTGGTGTCGGTGGGCGCGGTCGTCCTGTCGCTGCTCGTGGGACTCCCGGCGGCGTACGCCTCGGCGCGCTGGCGGTTCAAGGGCTCGGAGAACCTGATGTTCACGCTGCTGTCGTTCCGGTTCGCACCCGAACTCACCGTGATCATCCCGCTGTTCGTGCTCTACCAGAAGCTCGGCCTGTTCGACACGTACGTCGGCATGGTCTGGGTGCTCCAGCTCGTCACGCTCCCCCTGATCGTGTGGATCATGCGCTCGTACTTCGCCGACCTCACCCCCGAACTGGAGCAGGCGGCCCTGCTGGACGGCTACACGCGCAAGCAGGCGTTCGTGAAGGTGGCCCTCCCCCTGGTGAAGCCCGGGGTGGCGGCCGTGTCGCTCCTCGCGTTCATCTTCGCCTGGAACAACTTCGTCTTCCCCCTCATCCTGACCTCCAACGAGGCCCAGACCGTGACCGTCGGCGCCCTGTCCTTCCTCGGCGGCGACCGCCCCAAGTACAACCTCACGGCCGCCGCCGCGCTCATCTCCGTCGTACCGCCGCTGCTGCTGGCCCTGACCATCCAGCGGTACCTGGTGCGGGGCCTGTCGTTCGGGGCGGTGAAGTCATGATCCGGCTGTCCGGCATCCGCAAGACCTACGGCAGGGTCACCGCGCTCGACGACCTGGAACTGGACGTCCGGGAGGGCGAGTTCTTCTGCCTCCTCGGCCCGTCGGGCGCCGGCAAGACGACGACGTTGAAGACCGTCGCCGGCCTCGAGCACCCCGACGCCGGCACCGTCACGCTCGACGGCCGGGACATGCGGGGCGTCGAACCGTACGACCGGGGCGTCGCGATGTGCTTCGAGAGCTACGCCCTCTACCCGCACAAGTCGGCCTACGACAACCTCGCCTCCCCGCTCCGCTCCCCCCGCCACCGCCTCCCCGCCGACCGGGCCCGGCAGCGGATCGGTGAGATCGCCGAACTCCTCGGCATATCGGCCCTGTTGGACCGTCCGGTCGGCCAGCTCTCCAACGGCCAACGCCAGCGCGTCGCCCTCGGCCGGGTCCTGGTCCGCCCGGCCCGCGCCTTCCTCCTGGACGAGCCCCTCTCCCACCTGGACGCCAAGCTGCGCCAGCAGATGCGGGCGGAACTGAAGGCGATCGGGGCCGTACAGCGCACCACGACCCTCTACGTCACCCATGACTCCGTCGAGGCTCTCGCGCTGGGCGACCGGATCGGGGTCATCCGGGACGGGAGGATCGTGCAGACGGGGACGCGGGAGGAGATCTGGTACCGCCCCCACGACACGGAGGTCGCGCGCGCCTTCGGCCGCCCCCGGATCAACCTGCTGCCGGGGACCGTGGCTCCGGACGGCGGCTTCCGCACCGCGGACGGCGAGGTCGAGCTGCCGGTCCGCGGCGCCGCCGCCCCCGGCACCGACGTACTGATCGGCGTCCGCCCCCGCGACCTCACCCTCGGCGAGGGCCCCGGACACCGGCTCACCGGCACGGTCTACGTCACCGAGGTGCTCGGCCGCTCGGTGGAGGTCACCGTCCGTCTCGGCGAGCAGCACGTGTCGTTGGTCGCCCCGCGCGGCGAGGTGAGCGCCCTGCGTCCCGACGATCCGGTACGTCTGTCGGTCCGGCCTGAGAACCTGCTCCTGTTCGAGGCCGACCGGCCGGAGCGCCCAGGACGAAGGATCGACCATGAATAACGCGCAGGGCCCCGCCGCCCGCCAGGCCGCCATGGCCGAGCGGGTCCTCGCCGACGGCACGGCGACGGCCGCCGAGCTCGCCGAACGCTTCGGCGTGAGCCTGATGACCATCCACCGCGACCTCGACGAGCTCGAACGCCAGGGCATCGTCCGCAAGTTCAGAGGCGGGGTGACAGCCCAGCCCTCAGGCGTCTTCGAGTCGAACGTGCAGTACCGCCTGAAGACCATGCGCGCGGAGAAGGCCGCCGTGGCCGACCGCGCCCTGAAACTGATCGAGCCCGGCATGGCGATCATGCTGGACGACTCCACCTCCACTCTGGAGATAGCCCGCAGGCTGCGCCTGGGCGAGATGACGCCGCTCACGGTCGTCACCAACTTCCTGGAGGCGATCAACCTCCTCTCCGACCAGCGCGGCATCCACCTGATGGCCCTCGGCGGCGACTACGACCCACTGCACTCGTCCTTCCTCGGCGTGTCCTGCGTCGAGGCGATCGAGCAGCTGCGCGTGGACGTCTGCTTCACCTCCACGTCGGCCGTGCGCGGGGGCTACGCCTACCACCAGGAACAGCACATCGTGTCGGTGAAGCGGGCCATGCTCGACGCGGCCGCCCGCAACATCCTCCTGATCGACCACACCAAGCTCGCCAGGGTCGCCCTGCACCGGGTGGCCCCCCTCTCCCGCTTCGACCTGCTCCTCGTGGACGACGGGGCGTCGGCCGAGGCGCTGCGGGACCTGGACGAGCACAAGGTCCGCTACGAGGTCTGTGTGACGAGGGGCGACGATGACCGAGCTGGAGCTACGTGATCTGCGCAAGACCTACCGTGCCCGGGGCCGCCCGGCGGTGGACGCCGTACGCGGCATCGACCTGACCCTCCATTCCGGCGAGCTGCTCGGCCTGCTCGGCCCGTCGGGCTGCGGCAAGTCGACGACCCTGCGCATGATCGCCGGGCTGGAGACGGTGACCGGCGGCGACATCCTGGTCGGTGGCACCTCGGTCATCTCCCGCCCCGCCCAGCAGCGCAACATCGGGGTGGCCTTCGAGAACTACGCCCTCTACCCACCCCTCACGATCGCCGAGAACCTGGCCTTCGGCCTGAAGGCCCGCAAACGAGCCGACCGGGGCGACGTCGCCCGCAAGGTCAAGGACATCGCCGCCCGCGTGGACCTGACCCCCCTTCTCGACGCCCACCCCGCCGGCCTCTCCAGCGGCCAGAAGCAACGCGTCTCCCTCGCCCGCGCCCTGATCCGCGAACCGGACGTCCTCCTCCTCGACGAGCCCCTCTCCCACCTGGACGCGGCCCAACGCGACACCACCCGCCGCGAACTCAAGCGCATTCAACGCGACCTCGGCCACACCACCATCCTGGTCACCCACGACCAGGAGGAGGCCCTCTCCCTCGCCGACCGCATCGCCGTGATGAAGGACGGCGTCATCCAACAACTGGGCACCCCGTACGAGATCTACGACAGCCCCGCCAACACCTTCGTCGCGGACTTCGTGGGCGAACCCGCGATCAACCTCCTCCCGGCCGTCGCCACACCCGACGGCCACGCCCTCCTCTCCCCCACGGCCCGCATCGCCCTCCCGACACCGGTGCCACCCGGCCGCGAACTGACGGTCGGCATCCGCCCCGAGGACCTCTCCCTCACCACCGAGGACACCGGCCTCCCCGCCCGCGTGGTCGCCCACGAACCCCTCCTGGAGTCCGGCATCGCCACCCTCACCCTCGACGGCGTCGACACCCCCCTCGTCGTCCTCACCGCCCCCGAGGTCCGCCTCGCCCACGACGACCTCGTCCACATCACCGCCGACCCCCACCTCACCCATGTCTTCGACGCCGAGACAGGAGACTCCCTGCGATGACCAACGGGACCAGCGTGCGCGTGGTGGCCGCGGGCGACCACTTCATCCTGCCGTCGCTGATCAGGGAGGCACTGGACCACGAACTCCCCTGCACAACACGCGAGTTGAAGCTCTCCTGGCCCCTGACCCCCTTCGGCCCGGTGGCCGAGGTGACGGAGGCGAGCGACGCCGAGGACGAACTGATCGAGGCACTCACCGGCGCCCAGGTCCTGGTCACCCAGATGGGCCCGGTCACCGATCGCGTCCTCGAAGCCTGCCCGGACCTCAAACTGGTCGTCGTCTGCCGCGGCGGCCCCGTGAACGTCAACCTGGACGCGGCCAAACGACACGACGTCCGGGTCTGCTACGCCCCCGGCCGCAACGCCGCCGCCACCGCCGAGTTCACGATCGGCCTGATGCTGGCGGCCCTGCGCCGCATCCCCCAGGCCCACGACCTCCTCGCCCGCCGGTCCAGTTGGGAGGGGGCGACCTACTACACCTACGAGCACAGCGGCCTGGAACTGGAGGACCTGCCGGTCGGCCTGATCGGCTACGGCGCCGTAGGCAGCAGGGTCGCCCGCGTCCTCTGCGCCTTCGGAGCACGGGTGATGGTCTTCGACCCCTACGTACAAGGCGAGATCCACGGCCTACGTGTGCCCTCCCTCGACGAACTCCTTGAGAGGTCCCACGTCATCACCCTGCACGCCCGCCTCACGCCGGAGACCCACGGCCTGATCGGCGCCCGCGAACTGGCCCTGCTGCCGAAGGGCTCGGTGGTGGTGAACGCGGCACGCGGCCCCCTCCTCGACGAGCAGGCCCTCTGCGAGTCCCTGGAGACCGGCCACCTCTCGGCAGCCGCCCTGGACACCTACGTGCAGGAACCCCTCCCCCCGACCTCCCCCCTCCACGCCCTGGCCGACCGAGTGGTCCTCACCCCCCACCTGGGCGGAGCATCCCGCGCCGTCGCGGAGAAGGCGGCCCGCATCGCCGCCGCCGAGGTGTCCCGCTGGGCCCGCGGAGAGCCCCTGGCCCACTGCCTGACCTGACCGCAGCGCCCACCGAGGCACCGGGCAAGTGCCCACCAACCGCGCTGTCTGCCGGACACCGGCCGCGAAGAGAGCCGTAGGGGCGCGTCGGTGTCGAGAGACCGAACGCGCGGAGGCCCGAAGGGTCGAGCACGATCGGTCTCTCGACACCGACATGTGGCGCCCCGGAGGCGAACGAAGCAAGAAATTCAGCACCCCGGCCCTGAAAGCACCGCACAGCCGACCGAGCCAAAGAGGTGGGTGGGAATGTACGTAGGTATCGATGTAGGCACGTCCACGGTAAAAGCGGCGGCGTTCGACGCAGAGGGCCGCGAACTGGCCGTAGCCGCCCGCCCCGTGACTCTCGCGCTGCAGGGCGGGACAGTCGAGCAGGACATGGACGAGGTGTACGGCGCAGTAGTGGCCGTACTGACCGAACTGACCGAACACACCCCCACCCCCGTCACCCTGGCCGGCCTGACCGGCCAAGGCGACGGAGTATGGCTGGTAGACCCAACCGGCCGCCCCGTCCGCCCCGCCGCCTCCTGGATGGACGGCCGCGCCCACGAGCTGGTCGACCGCTGGCTGGCGGACGGCACGTTCGAGACGGTGTTCCGGCGCACCGGCGGCGCGATGTTCCCGGGTTGTCCGGGGCCGTTGCTGGCGTGGCTGGAGAGCCATGAGCCGAAGGCGCTGGATGCGGCGGCGGCCGCCCTGTACTGCAAGGACATGGTGTTCCACCGGCTGACGGGAGCCGGGCCGACCACCGACGTCTCGGACGCCTCGATGCCCTTCCTGGACCCGCGGACACGCCGTTACGACAACCGGGTCGTGGAGTTGCTCGGGCTGACCCACCGGCGCGGTCTGCTCCCGCCGGTCAGCGATCCGGTCGCGACGGCGCCGGCGCGCGGCGAGGGCCTCCCGCCCGGGACCCGCATCGCGAACGGCCCGTACGACCTCCCGGCCTGCGCACTCGGCGCGGGCGTGACGTCACCCGGCGACGGGCTCCTCATCGTCGGCACCTGCCTGGCCAGCCTCGTCGCGACCACCGACCTCGATCTGACCGGTGAACCGGCCGGCCTGTACATCAACACGGACCGCCCCGGGCACTGGCTGCGCGCGATGCCCGCGATGGTCGGTACGGCGGCGCTGGACTGGGTGCTGTCGACGACGGGCGTCCGGCACGATCAGGTGGACGAGCTGCTGGCGGAGACCCCGCCGGGGGCGAACGGCGTCGGCGTGCTCCCGTACTTCGCGCCGTCGGGTGAGCGCGCCCCCTTCGTCGAGCCCCGCCTGCGCGCCGAACTCACCGGTGTCTCCCTGGAGTCCACGAAGGCCGATCTGATCCGTGCCACCTGCGAGGGCATCGGTTTCGCGGCCCGGCACTGTCTTGAGGCGGCCGGGCTGACCGGGACGCTCGCCGTCTGCGGCGGTGGCACGCGCAGTCCCGCCTGGATGCGGCTGCTGGCGGACGTGCTGGGCCGTCCGCTGAGGGTCGTGGAGGGCGAAGTGGGCGCGCGGGGCGCGGTGTTGGCGGCTGCGGAGCGCTTCGGGGTGGACCTGGACGTGGCGGCCTGGACGGAGCCGACGGCGGTCGTGGAGCCGGACGCGGCCCGGGCGGCGTACTACGCGGACGCCTACGACGACCATCTGGCCCGGCTGGCCCAGGCGCGCCACCGGGCCCGCTCGTGAACGACCGGACGACACAAGGGAGTCACATGAGACGCCGTTCCCTCCTCCTGGCGGCCGCGGGCACCGCGGCCACCGCGGCCACGGCGGCCACGGCCGACCCTGCACATGCGGCCGAGCAAGCGACCCCGCACACCCGCCCGCCACTGGTCATCGGCCATCGCGGCGCAGCCGGCTGGCGCCCCGAACACACGGCGGCCTCCTACACGTACGCCGTGCAGACCGGAGCGGACTGGATCGAACCGGACCTCGTCCCGACGAAGGACCATGTCCTGGTCGTCCGGCACGAGAACGAGATCTCGCAGACCACCGATGTGTCGCAGCACCCGGAGTTCGCGGGCCGCCGTACGACGAAGACGGTGGACGGACGGCCGGTGACCGGCTGGTTCACCGAGGATTTCACGCTGGCGGAGCTGAAGACGTTGCGGGCGGTGGAGCGGCTGCCGCTGGTCCGCAACCGCAACACCGTGTTCGACGGCCGTGCGGAGGTGCTGACCTTCCAGGAGGTGGTCGACCTGGCGCGCGGGCTCTCCAGGACGCACGGCCGGACCATCGCCGTCTTCCCGGAGACCAAGCACCCGACGTACTTCCGCTCGATCGGCCTGCCGCTGGAGCCGAAGCTGGCGCACGCGATCCGCCGCAATCGCCTGGGCCGGCGTGAGTGTGTCGTGCAGTCCTTCGAGCCGACGAGCCTGCGGCGGGTCGCGGCGGAGCGGCTGGGGGTGCCGTTGTGGCAGGCGTTGGGGACCACGGGTGGGCCGTACGACCTGGTCTCGGCCGGTGATCCGACGACGTACCGGGACATGATGACCCCGGCGGGGCTGGCGCGGATCGCCGCGTACGCGGACTGGATCGGGCCGGACAAGTCGTCGCTGGTCGGCACGTCGGTCCTGGCGGACGCGCATGCGGCGGGGCTGCGGGTGGGGCCGTACACCTTCCGGGCGGAGAACCAGTTTCTGGCGGCGCAGTTCCGGCGCGGGAGCGGAGTGAACGATTTCGGGGACGCGTTCGCGGAGTACGCGCTGTACTACGGGATGGGGGTCGACGCGGTGGTGACCGACTTCCCGGATCTGGCGGTGATGGCGAGAAAGCGCTGACCCGTAGGAGGGCGTCCATGGTGACCAAGCACTGCAAGAACTGCGGAGGCACGCTTCAGGAGTTCCGCGAGCTCTCCGAGGACGAGCAGGCGTACGTGGAAGCGAACAAGCCCAGGCACACCCGCCTGGGCTCGTACTACCGCTGCGCCCGCGAGGGCTGCCGGCGCTACCAGCGGCTGGGGAATCACAACGACGGCGCGTCGTTCCCCGAACCGGAGGAGTGACCCCTACAGGTTGCTGAAGTCCGGCCCCTTCGTCCGCGTCCGCTTGATCTCGTAGAAGCCCGGCACGGAGGCCACGGCGAGGGTGCCGTCCCAGAGCTTCGCGGCGTCCTCGCCGAGGGGGGTCGGGGTGACGACCGGCCCGAAGAAGGCGAGCTGCTCGCCGTCGTCACCGGGGACGGCGATGACCGGGGTGCCGACCTCCTGGCCGACCTTGTCGATGCCCTCCTTGTGGGAGGCGCGCAGCTCGGCGTCGAACTCGAAGTCCTTCTGGTCGAAGTAGTCGATCAGGTCGGCGGGCAGGCCTATGTCCGCCAGGGCGCCTTCGACGGCCTCGCGGGTGGGGCCCTGGCCCTCGTTGTGGATGCGGGTGCCGAGTGCGGTGTACAGCGGGCCGAGGATGTCGGAGCCGTGCTTCTGCCAGGCCGCGGTGACCACCCGGATCGGCTGCCAGGCCTTGGTCTCCAGCAGCTCGCGGTACTCCGCGGGAAGCTCGTCGATCTTCGGCTCGTTCAGCACGGCCAGGCTCATGATGTGCCAGCGCACCTCGATGTCCCGGACCTTCTCCACCTCCAGGACCCATCGAGAGGTCATCCAGGCCCAGGGGCAGAGCGGGTCGAACCAGAAGTCGACGGGCGTCTTGGCAGAGCTGGTCTCGGACATGGCTCTCCTCATGAAAGTGGTTGATTCCTCAAGACAACGTCGTCCCCCGCCCCGCCCATTCCCTACTGCCGCCCGTCAGGGGCTCATGGGAGGATCAGTGCTGTCCACATACCGAACACCTCCGAGGGAGTGCCGTCCGTGCCCGGTGAGAATCTGTCCCGCGACGAGGCCCGGGAGCGGGCCGCCCTGCTGTCCGTCGACGGGTACGACGTGTCCCTCGACGTGCGTTCCGCCCTCGGTGACGGACCCTCGCGGGAGGGGGAGCCGCGCACCTTCCGCTCGGTCACCACGATCCGCTTCCGCTGTGCCGAGCCCGGCGCCACGAGCTTCGCGGATCTGATCGCGCCGAGTGTGACGGCCGTCTCTCTCAACGGCCGGGACCTGGACCCGAGCGAGGTCTTCGACGGTTCGCGGATCGTCCTGGAGGACCTGGCCGCCGACAACGAGCTCGTCGTGGACGCCCAGTGCGCCTACTCGCGCACCGGGGAGGGCCTGCACCGCTTCGTCGACCCGGAGGACGGCGAGGTGTACCTGTACACGCAGTACGAGCCGGCCGACTCCCGCCGGGTCTTCGCGAACTTCGAGCAGCCGGACCTCAAGGCGCCGTTCCGTTTCGAGGTGCGGGCGCCGCGGGAATGGACGGTGTGGAGCAACGGGGCGGGTCAACTCGCCGACGGGGTGTGGCGGTTCGCGGAGACGAAGCCGATCTCGACGTACATCACCTGTGTCGTGGCGGGCCCGTACCACTACGTCACGGACTCCTACTCGCGTACGTTCGCGGACGGCACGACGCTGGAGATCCCGCTCGGCGCGATGTGCCGCAAGGGTCTCGCGCCGTACTTCGACGCCGACGACGTCTTCCTGGTGACGAAGCAGGGCCTGGACTTCTTCCACGACCACTTCGACTACCCGTACCCCTTCGGGAAGTACGACCAGGCGTTCGTGCCGGAGTACAACCTCGGCGCGATGGAGAACCCGGGGATGGTGACCTTCCGGGAGGAGTTCATCTTCCGCGGGAAGGTGACGCGGGCGTCGTACGAGGGCCGGGCGAACGTCGTCCTGCACGAGATGGCGCACATGTGGTTCGGCGACCTGGTCACCATGGTGTGGTGGGACGACCTGTGGCTGAAGGAGTCCTTCGCGGACTTCATGGGCACTTTCGCGAACGTCGGCGCGACCCGCTTCAAGGACGCCTGGATCACCTTCGCCAACCGGCGCAAGGCGTGGGCGTACCGCGCCGACCAGCTGCCCTCCACGCACCCGATCACCGCCGACATCCGTGACCTGCAGGACGCGAAGCTCAACTTCGACGGCATCACCTACGCCAAGGGCGCCTCGGTGCTGAAGCAGCTGGTGGCGTACGTCGGCCAGGACGCGTTCCTGGAGGGTGCGCGGCGCTACTTCAAGCGGCACGCGTACGGCAACACGCGCCTCGGCGATCTGCTGTCGGTGCTGGAGGAGACCAGTGGCCGGGACATGGGCGCGTGGTCGCGGTCCTGGCTGCAGACGGCGGGTGTGAACTCGCTGACCCCGCAGGTGCTGCTGGACGCCGAGGGCCGGATCGACGAGCTGGCGGTGGTGCAGGAGGCCGCCGAGTCGCACCCGGAGTTGCGGCCGCACCGGGTCGCGGTGGGTCTGTACCGCAGGACGCAGGCCGGCGCACTGGAGCGGTTCGCGCAGGCCGAGGTGGACGTCGAGGGTCCGCGGACGGTCGTGGCGGAGCTGGCGGGGGCGCAGGCGCCGGAGCTGGTGCTGGTGAACGACGACGACCTGACGTACTGCAAGACCCGTTTCGACGAGACGTCGCTGGCGACGCTGCGTGCCGCCCTCGGCGACATGACCGATCCGCTGGCCCGGGCGCTGTGCTGGTCGGCGCTGTGGAACATGACGCGGGACGCGCTGCTGCCGGCGCGGGACTTCGTGGAGCTGGTGCTGCGGTTCGCGGGGCGCGAGTCCGACATCGGTGTGCTGCAGATGCTGCACGCGTGGGCGGACTCGTCGCTGGTGCACTACGCGGCGCCGGCGTGGCGGCCGACCGGTGAGCGGCTGGTGGCCGAGGGCGCGCTGCGGGAGCTGCGGGCGGCCGAGGCGGGCAGCGAGCAGCAGCTGGCGTGGGCGCGGTTCTTCGCGTCGGTGGCGTCGGGGTCGGAGGACCTGGGGCTGCTGCGGGGGCTGCTGGAGGGCACGGAGAAGATCGAGGGTCTTGACGTCGACCAGGAGCTGCGCTGGACGTTCCTGGAGCCGCTGGCCGCGCACGGGGTCGCGGACGAGTCGGTGCTGGCGGCCGAACTGGCCCGGGACGACACGGCGTCCGGCAAGCGCCACCAGGTGCGCTGTCTGGCCGCCCGTCCCGCGGAGGCGGTGAAGGCGCAGGCGTGGGCTCAGGTCGTGGAGTCGGACGCGCTGTCCAACGCGCTGGTGGAGGCGACCATCTCCGGCTTCACCCAGGCGTCGCAGCGGGAGCTGCTCGCGCCGTACGCCGAGAAGTACTTCGCGGTGATCGAGCGGGTGTGGTCCGAGCGGTCGATCCAGATCGGCATGGACGTGGTCCGGGGTCTGTTCCCGGGGCTCCAGCAGTCGCAGGCCACGCTGGACGCGACGGACGCCTGGCTCGCGGCCCACGAGGACGCGGCGCCGGCGCTGCGGCGGCTGGTGCTGGAGGCGCGGGACGATCTGGCGCGGGGGCTGCGGGGGCAGGAGTGTGACGCGTCGGCCGCGTCAACCGCATAAGACCTTTGGCCAACGATCACGGCCCTCCGTGACCGTTACGGAATTCAGGCAATAGCAGCCGTAACCCCTGGTCCAACCCGAACGGACCAGGGGTTTTCCGTGCCTACTCGGCATCCGAACATCCGTCCTTTAGTGCTAGGTTGTCCGTATTTGTCGACGGGCGTGTAACAGCGGTTAAAGGGCCGACAGGACGCGGGAACCTCCGGGTCATGAACCACAACACCCCGCTCCCCCCGGCCACCCCCCGCCCGCTGCGCCACCTCTCCGAGGTGCACCGCCGTGTCATGACGGCCGCGCGGCTGAAGTCGCACGGCGTGGCGACCGCCGAGATGAACGAGCAGTGCCGCCCCGGCGGCCCCTGGCAGCAGATCCTCCCCGGCGTCCTGCTGCTCCACCCCGGCCCGCCGACCAGCGAGGAGCGCCTGCACGCGGTGCTGATGTACGCGGCGCGGGAACGGTCGCCCGGGGTGCCGTCCCAGCCGAACCCCGGCGAGGACCACGCCGCCCCTGCCTACCCCGACGCGGTGATCACGGGCCTCGCGGCGCTGACCCTGCACGGCTTCTCGGCCACGCCGCCGCTGACCGCCCTGGACACGATCGACGTCCTCGTCCCCCGGATGCGACGCCTGCGCTCCACCGGCTGCGCCCGTGTCCTGCGCACCGCCGCACTCCCCACCCCCCAGCAGGTCACGGGCCTCCCCGTCGCCCCGGTCCCCCGCGCCCTCGCCGACGCGGTCGCCGAACTGACGGACGCGGGCGCCGTACGCCGCCTGCTGACCGAGGCCGTACGCGCCGGCCACTGCGAACCGGCCGCGGTGGTACGGGAGTTGAACCAGGCCAAGCTGCTGTCCCGCCCGCACGTGGTGGACGCGGTGGACTCCCTGCTCGCCGAGGGCCGCGCCATCGCGGAGGACCGCCTGTACGAGATGGTCCACGTCCACGGCCTGCCCGACCCCGTCTGGAACGTCGACCTGCGCCTGCCCGGCGGACCCCACCTCGGCGGCCTGGACGCCTACTGGCCGGAGCAGGCGGTGGCCGTGGAGCTGGACACCCGGGCCCCGCGTCAGGACGAGGACGCCCTCTGGTCCGAGTACGCCCGCAAGCGCGAGCACTTGGAGCGCCTCGGCATCACGGTCGTGTACATCACCCCGAAGAAGCTCCGGGACGCGATGGAGCAGCAGGCGGCGGTGGTCCGTACGGCGCTGATGGCCGCGGCGGACCGTGATCCGGCCGCGTATGTCGTGGTGCTGCCGCGGTAGTGACGGACCGCGCAGGCAGCATCAGGAGGGGAGAGGAGGGGCCGCCGAAGGTCATCGGCGGCCCCTCCTCACGCGACCGGCCAGTCGCTCTTCATGCGGCCGGCCAGTCGATGGCGACGGCCCTGCGGGTCGGCGAGGTCCGGGCGAACTGGGTCCGCAGCCGGCGCCACACAGCCCGCCCCTGCCGGGGCTCGTCGGGTACGACCGGTGCGTCCGGCAGCGCCGACGTGACTCCGGCCCTGGTCTGCCAGTCGTCGAACACGCCGCGGAACATCTGATGCTGGTCCTGGAGCGGCACCGTGCGCCTCACTGTGGCCACGACGGCCTCCTTCGTCTCCACGCATTCGTCGTTGATGATCCGAAGGTAGCCCGCAATGGCTCGCTGCTACCGTCCAATGTCATGCGGGAATCACAGACCAATCCGGTGGGCGATCTGCTGCTGCACCTGGACCGGGCCGGCGACGAGCCGCTGCACGAGCGGGTTAAGCGGGCGCTGCGCGCGGCGATCAGGGACGGCCGGATCGAGGTCGGCACCACCCTGCCGCCCAGCCGTCAGCTCGCCTCCGACCTGGGCGTTTCACGCTGGGCGGTGACGGAGGCGTACAGCCAGCTCACCGCCGAGGGGTATCTGGAGGCGCGCACCGGCTCCGGCACCCGGGTGCGCTGGGCGGACGCCCCGGACGACGGGGCCGGGCGCCGCGCACCGCGCCGGACGCCGGAGGCCCGCTTCGACCTGGGGCCGGGTCTGCCGGACCTGCGGGCGTTTCCGCGCCGCCGGTGGGCCGAGGCGGTACGGGCGCAGGTGAGCACGACGTCGTACACGGAGTTCGGCTACCCCCCGGCCGGCGGTCACCCCCGACTGCGGCGGCTGCTGGTCGAGTACCTGGGCCGTTCCCGCGGCGTCTCCGCCAACCCGGACGACGTCACGGTCTGCACCAGCGTCACCGACGGGGTGCGGCGCGTCTGCCACGGGCTGCGCGCCGAGGGGATCACCGAGGTCGGCTGCGAGGAGCCGGGCTGGACGCGGCTGCGGGACGTGATCCGGGCGGCGGGTGTAGAACCGGTGCCGGTGCGCACGGACGGCGGGGGCCTGCGCGTGGAGGACCTCGCCGGGCTCCCCGACCTGCGGGCCGTACTGACCTCTCCGGCGCACCAGTTCCCGCTGGGCTGTGTCCTCGCCCCCGAGCGGCGGGCCGCGCTGCTGCGGTGGGCGCGGCGGGTGGACGGGGTCGTCCTGGAGGACGACTACGACGCCGAGTTCCGCTACGACCGTCGCCCCGTCGCCGCGCTCCAGGGCATGGACCCGTCCCGTGTCGTCCTCTTCAAGTCGCTCAGCAAAATTCTGTCCCCGGCGCTCGGCATCGGCTGGATCGTGGCCCCGCCCCGCTGGACACGGCACCTGCATCTCGCGGACCAGACGGCGACACAGCCACCCACCCTCGACCAGTTGGCCTTCGCGACGATGCTGGAGTCGGGGGCGTACGACCGTTATCTCCGGGCCGGCCGGAAGCGGTACCGGGATCGGCGGGACGCACTGGTACGGGCCCTCGCGGAGGAGTTGCCGGGGGCGCCGGTGCTGGGCGTTGCGGCCGGGCTGCATCTCATCTTGCGGTTGCCGGATGGTGTGGACACGGGGGCGGTGGTGAGGGCGGCGAGTGTTCGGTCGCTGCGGATTGCCGATCTCGCCGCCTATCACGCGACCGAGGACCATGCCGATCACGGGCTTGTCCTCGGGTACGGGAATCTTGCGGATGGGGCGGTGGGGGAAGCGGTTCGGCTTCTTCGGGATGCGATCGACGCTTGTAGGTAGATCGTCATCTGCGGCGCCGTGGGGGCTGGTCGCGCCCACGCGGCGGAGCCACATCGATACAGCCCCGCACCCCTAAGTGGGTCAGATCACCCCCAATAGATCGTCAATCTCCCTCATCTGAGCCTCACTCAACGGCCCCTTCTCCATGGCCCCCGCGTTCTCCCTCACCTGCGCCACCGTCTGCGCACCCGGGATCGGGATCAGCGAAGGCGAGCGTGCCCACAGCCACGCCAGCGCCCCCTGGGCCACCGTGCGGCCCTCCGACGTCAGGATGTGGCGGACGGACTCCAGGGCTCGGGCCAGTTCCGGGACCGGGTAACCGTCCTGGAAGTAGTTGAGCCAGTCCGGAGAGCGGCGGCGGAAGTCCTGTTCGTCAGTGATGCGGGAGCCCTCCGGATGGGCGCCGGTCAGGAGGCCGGTGCCCAGGGGGCCCCGCGCCAGACCGGGGACGTCGTTGCGCTCGCAGATGTCCACGATCGCCGGCGAGTCGTGGACGACGTTGATCTCGAACTCCAGCCCGCCAAAGCCCTGTTGGCCCACCCAGGCGGCGGCGAGTTCGGGTTCGTCGGTGGACCAGCCGTAGGCGCGGATCCTGCCCTCCCGTCGAGTTTCATCGGAGTCGTGCGGCCTTTCGCCATTCGGAGTGTCTGATTCCGAATGTACGGGTTCAGCCCACCAAACGGGCACGAACCGTCTTGCCGACTTCAGCACGGAGGAACCAGTCGAGTTCGGCGGCAAGTTGAGAGACGACCAGGAGTCCGCGGCCGCACTCCAACTCACCGGCACGGACCTCGGGGAACCCCCGCACCGGGTCGGACACCTCGACGGACAGCTCTCCGTCCTCCAACACGGCCAGCCGAAGCCAGAGTTCATGTCCGGGGGCTCTACCGTGCACAACCGCGTTTGCGACATCGGTCAGGGCCAGGGTGCGGAGTAGCTATCGGAGACCCGGGCCCGGCGACAGCCTCGCAACCTGCCCCTGTACGCCCTTCCCGCAGAACTCCGCCTCGATCACGGCACCCGCGTCCCCCGACCAGTCCCCGTTGAAGTTGAAGGCCAGCGACTTGTGGCCGTCCTTGGTCGTGATCGCCTCGGACGTGGAGCCGTGGATGCCGCCGCCGTGGCCCCAGACGGTGACACCGCAGGTCAGATCGGACTTCATCAGACCGAGGCCGTAGCTGTTGACCTCGTCGATGGGGACCGTGGTGGTCATCTCGGCCAGTTGCTCACGCGGGAGGAGCTTGCCGCGCAGAAGGGCCGTGTAGAAGCGGTTGAGGTCGGTGGAGTTGGAGATCATCTCACCGGCCGCGTAGGCGATGGACGGGTTGAGCTTCGTGACGTCGTAGGTCGGTCCGGCCGCCGTCTCGGCCAGCTTGGAGTAGGCGCGGCTGCTCGGCCCCGGGACCGTCACGCGGGTGCCCGGGACGGAGGTGGCGGTCAGGTGCAGGGGCTCGATGACGCGGCGGCGGACCTCCGTCCCGTACGGGCGGCCCGTGGCCTTCTCGATCACCATGCCGGCCAGCACGAAGTTGGTGTTGGAGTAGTTCCAGGACGTGCCGGGCTCGAAGTCCGGCTTGTGGGTCATGGCGAGCGCGACGAGTTCCTCGGGCTTCTTGGTGTCGTAGCGGTGCTTGAAGAAGCCGTCCTTGAGGAAGTACGTGCGGCCGAAGTCCTGGTCGGCCGTGTAGTTGAAGATGCCGCTGGTGTGGTTGAGGAGCTGGCGGAGGGTGATCCGGCCGCCGTCGTGGCCGTTGCCCCGGACCAGGCCCGGCAGCCACTTCTCCACCGAGTCGTCCAGCGACAGCCGGCCCTCCGCCTCCAGCTGCAGCAGCACCGTGGCGACGAACGTCTTGGTGATGCTGCCGACCCGGTAGCGGTCGTCCGCCGAACGCGGCTTCCCGGTCTTGAGGTCGCCGACGCCCGCCGTCGCCGACCATGTGCCGTGCCCGTCCCTGCCCGTCGCGGTCACGCCGGGCACCCCGGCGTCGACGGCGGCCTCCATGGCCTTGCGGGTCGCGTCGTGGCCGCCCGCTCCGGCGGGCGTCGCCGCCAGCGCGGGAGCGGCGAGGGCCACCGACAGCCCCGCCGCCGTCGCCGCCACCACGGCCGTGCGTGTCGTCCGTACGGTCATGTCCTGTTCCCCCTTGTTCCCGCTCACGCCCCCGTTGAGCGTGGTCGCGGAGGGAGACCCGGGGATGCGGGACAAGGTTGAGGAGGGGCGCGCCGGTTGAGCGGGATCAAGACAACCCGTGCGGGAGAGGCACCCCGCGGGGTAGCGGCCTGAGTGGCCGTCAGCCCTTCTTCAACACCAGCTCCGTGTTGCGGTCCTTGCGGTCCCCGGCCAGCTTCGTGCTGGCGCCGGGCGCGTTCAGGGCCAGCTCGCGGTAGAGGGCGGCCAGGCCCGTCTGGGAGTGGTCGGTGAACCTGGTGCGGTGCGGGGCCGAGGACTCGATCAGGGTGGTGAACAGGGAGAGCGTGCCGTCCTTGTTGTCCACCACCTCGATGATCCGGGCGAGCTGGGGGAAGTCCACGTGGGAGGCGGTGGAGATCTCCCAGAAGGAGCGGCCGCCGGAGCCGGCGTGCGGGGTGATGACGTTCTTGTGGATGTGGCCGTTCACCCAGGCCAGGACGTTGCGGTGGCTCCCGAGCAGTTCGAGCACCTCGGCGCCGCCCACGCGCCGCTCGCCCGGGCGGGCCGGGTCGCGGCGCAGGTTGTCCATCGTCTCGCTGGTGTGATGGCTGAAGATGATCGCGTACGAGTCCTTGTTCTCGCGCAGTGTCCGGTCCAGCCACGTGAACTGCGCCGCCCCGAGGGACCCTTCGTAGTGGCCGCCCGGGTCGGTGGTGTCGAGGCTGATGCCGATGACGTCGTCGGCGATGCGGAAGCTGTAGTACTGGGTGCCCGCGTCCAGGTTGGCCGTCGAGTAGCCGTGGCCGACCGGGCCGTGGCCGCGGTGGGCCGGGTTCAGATGCGCCTGGAGGTACTCCCTCGGTGTGAACGGGGCGCGGCTCTCGTCCGGCGTGACCGAGCGCATCGAGCGGGCGTGGGCCTTGAGGAAGTCCTTGAAGACGGTGCCCCTCGGGTCCTTGTCCTGCTTGAGGGAGTCCTGGAGCTTCTTGGCGTCCGCCGCCGACACGTTCATCAGCTTCTTGCCGCCGACCGCGAGGTCGGTGAGGTAGGAGTCGGCGTGCGAGGCGTAGGTGCCGAGCGGCATCGCGTCGTGGTTGCCGACCGTCGAGTACCAGGGGATGTTCAGTCCGGGGCTGCGCAGCTCGCGGATCGCGGCGGCGAGGTAGCCCGCGATGTGCGGGAAGCCGAGCTGCTTGTCGGCGTCGCGGACACTGTCGTCGGCCTGCCAGTACAGCTTGAGTCCGCTGTTCTGGACGCCCTCGTAGTGCCGCGGGTCGCCCGTGTTCGGGGTGACGCGGCCGCCGCTCATCACCGTCAGGAACCACTCCAGCTCGGACTTGCAGTTGTTGTCCGTGTTGTCGCCGGTGGTCATGGCGAAGTGGAGCGGGGCGCCGGTGACGGGGGCGCCCCGCAGCGCGTTGACGCGCTCCACCAGCGCCACCGCGCCGGGCACGGTCAGCGCCTCGTGCGGCCGCCAGGCGTGCACGTCCGTCGAGCGCAGGTATTCGAGGCGGAGCGGGTGCTGGGCGTCGATCAGGTGCAGGTCGGTGAGCTGAACGAAGGCGGCGAGCGCCGTACGCCGCTGCTCGCGCCCCGACTTGGCCGCCGCCAGGTTCTCGCGGACGACCCGCTTCCAGCCGGGACCGTCGCCGAGCCGGCGGTAGCCGGAGTCGCCGGTCGGGGTGGCGACCGAGGCGACGGTGGTGCCGCGGGTGTAGGGCGCGAGGGCGACCGGCACCTTGCGGGAGGCACCGACGGGGGCCTCGGCGGCGGCGTCGCCCGGTGCGCTCGCGGTGCTCGTGGTGGTGGCGGCCTCACTCTCGGTGGGCCGCAGGGCGTAGCCGACGCCCGCGGAGAGGGTCACCGCTCCGGTGGCGGCGAGCAGGGTACGGCGGTGGACCCCCAGCGCGGAGCTGGCGACAGAGCGTATGCGCGACATGGCGCGATCTCCCCGAGTGCGAACGCGTCGGCAGTGGTCGCGGGCGGTCACCGAAGCGAACCTCCCGCTCACTGTGGATCGTTGGCAGCGGGGATGACCTGTGCATGAACGCGACCGCAACGGGCAGCGCCGATCACCGTACGTGGATCTTGGACTACCTTCCGCGTCCACGGCCGCTCCTCGAACGGCCGGGACGCGGTCACTCCCTGTTCATCTTTCGGGGTAGCGAAGCTACTTCCCGGGCCCGACCCCCTAAAGCGTGTGCACAACGGCGATCACGACGGGATCCGGCCACTCGAGGCAAGGTCAATTGCCCAGTTGTGGGTTGATTTCCACCGTCCTGACAGCGTCTTCGAAGACTCCTTTGGAAGATCGTTTCGCGTTGCGCAACAGCCTTTAGGCCCTGTCGGCCCCGATCCGCCCCGCCGCCGGCCGCTCCCGCCACAGCGACAGCCCCTTGTCGACCATGGACACGCGGGTCAGGGCCGTCACCTCGTCCAGGGGGTGCCAGGCGGCCATGTCGGTCGAGCCGTTGGCCTCGTAGCGCAGGTCGCCACCCGTGATCCGGGCCTCGTAGACGAGCCGTACGCCGTGGTGGTCGACGGGGCGGCCGAAGCGGCCACTCGGGAAGGTGCGGTGGGAGGAGTCGACGCCGAGGAGACCGGTCGGTTCGACGAGGTAGCCGGTCTCCTCCTCCACCTCCCGCACGACCGTGTCGTAGGGATCCTCGCCGTGCTCCATGCCGCCGCCCGGCAGCACCCACTCGAAGCCGCCGCCGGGCGCCGGGGAGCGCGCGAGGAGGAGTTGTCCGTCACGTAGGCAAATGGCGTAGGCCGCCACCCTCAACTTCTTCCGCACGTAGGGACGTTAGACGGCCGGGCCGGACCGGCGCAGGTGATTTTTCGCCTCGCGGGGGACTTGCACCTTTCGCCCCTCGCGCCCCAATTGCATAGGGGGTTTCCCCCATCCCTCCATTTCGATTCGGTCAACTCTTCCCAAACATCCTTCCCTTGCGTAAGGCTGTGCGGTCGTCCGGGATCACATACCGGACGGCCCATGCTCCTTTACCAACAAGGGATGCCGATGACCCTCAACCCCCAGCGCGAACCGAAGCCGGGTCCGAGACGCGCGGCCCGCACAGCCGTGGCCGTCGGGCTCGTCGCGGCGCTCTCCGCGGCCGGGCCGATACCCATGGCCATAGCCGCGGACCCCGCCCCCGCGGCGACGGACCCGAGCGTCAAGTCCGCGCACGACAAGCTCGGTTCGGACGACGCCGACCTGCTCGCCGAGGCGAAGGCCGACGGCGACAAGAACGTCACGATGATGATCGCGACCGCGCCCGGCCAGACCGAGAAGGTCGCCGAGCAGCTGGACGCGGTCGGCTCTGTGGGCCGCTCCTACGACAAGCTCGGCTACGTCCGGGCCACCGTCCCCACCGGCAAGGCCGACGCGGCCATCGCCGCCGCCACGAAGCTCTCCTCGGTGCACGGCATCGACCTGCGCGAGGAGATACCCCTGGACGACCCGGTCGTCGACGGCAAGGGCTCGAAGAGCGCGGCGAAGGCCACGGGCACCGCGAGCGCGTACCCGGCCCCCGGCAGGAAGACCCCGGCCGAGAACCCGTACAACCCGTCCTTCGAGACGGGCGCCGTCGACTTCGTCGAGGAGCACCCGAAGGCGGACGGCCGCGGCATCACCATCGGCATCCTCGACTCCGGCATCGACCTCGCGCACCCGGCGCTCCAGAAGACCACCACCGGTGAGCGCAAGATCGTCGACTGGGTCACCGCGACCGACCCGATAGTGGACAACGACCGCACCTGGCGCCCGATGGTGACCTCGGTCTCCGGGCCCACCTTCACCTACGGCGGCAAGACCTGGACCGCGCCCGCCGGTTCCTACCAGGTGAGCACGTTCCTGGAGTCGTACACCACGGGGGGCGACGCGGCCGGCGACGCCAACCGCGACGGCGACAAGACCGACTCCTGGGGCGTCCTGTACGACGCCGCCAACGGCACCGTCCGGGTCGACCTGAACAACAACTTCGACTTCGGTGACGACACCCCGATGAAGCCGTACAAGGACGGCTACCAGATCGGGTACTTCGGCACCGACAACCCGGCCACCGACGTCGCCGAGCGCCAGCCGTTCGTCGTGCAGATCCGCAAGGACGTGCCGATGGACCCGCTGGGCGGGGACTGGGTCGGCCAGAAGCGCGACTTCGTCAACATCGGCGTCATCGAGTCCGAGCACGGCACCCACGTCGCCGGCATCACCGCCGCGAACGGCCTGTTCGGCGGCAGGATGAACGGCGCGGCGCCCGGTGCCAAGCTCGTCGCCTCGCGCGCCTGCACCTGGACCGGCGGCTGCACCAACGTCGCGCTCACCGAGGGCATGATCGACCTCGTCGTCAACCGCGGCGTCGACATCGTCAACATGTCCATCGGCGGTCTCCCGGCGCTGAACGACGGCAACAACGCGCGCGCCGAGCTGTACACGCGCCTCATCGACACCTACGGCGTGCAGCTGGTGATCTCGGCCGGCAACTCCGGCCCCGGCGCCAACACCATCGGCGACCCGGGCCTGGCGAGCAAGGTCATCTCGGTCGGCGCGACCGTCTCCAAGGAGACCTGGGCCGCCAACTACGGCTCGGAGGTCTCCAAGCGGTACGCGATGATGCCGTTCTCCTCCCGCGGTCCGCGTGAGGACGGCGGCTTCACCCCGACGCTGTCCGCGCCGGGCGCCGCGATCAACACCATCCAGACCTGGCTGCCGGGCGCCCCGGTGGCCGAGGCGGGCTACTCGCTGCCGGCCGGCTACGGCATGCTCCAGGGCACCTCGATGGCGTCCCCGCAGGCCGCGGGCGCCTCGGCGCTGCTGCTGAGCGCCGCCAAGCAGAAGGGCATCGACCTCACCCCGGCGAAGCTGCGCACCGCGCTGACCTCGACCGCCGACCACATCAAGGGTGTGCAGGCGTACGAGGAGGGTGCCGGCCTCATCAACATCCCGGACGCCTGGGAGTCGATCCGTGACGGCGCCACCGCCCACGAGTACACGGTCAAGGCGCCGGTCGACACCGCGATCGACCAGTTCCTGAAGACCCCGGGCTCCGGCACGGGCATCTACGACCGTGAGGGCGGCCTGAAGGCCGGGCAGAAGAAGACGTACGACGTCACGATCACCCGTACGTCCGGCGCGGACAAGGCGATCCGGCACGAGCTGCACCTGGAGAACAACGCCGGGGACACCTTCCGCATCGTCGGCTCCGACGAGATCCGTCTCGGCCTGAACAAGCCGGTCACCGTCAAGGTCGCCGCCAAGCCGTCCTCGGCCGGCATCAAGAGCGCGATCCTGGAGGTCGACGACCCGCGCACCGAGGGCATCGACCAGCAGGTCCTCAACACGGTCGTGGTCTCGGCGCCGCTGAAGTACACCTACTCGGCGTCCGGTTCGGTGCAGCGCAACAGCACCAAGTCGTACTTCGTGACCGTCCCCGAGGGCGCGAAGTCGCTGGAGGTCGCGATCGGCGGGCTGAAGGACAAGAGCCAGACCCGGTTCATCGCCATCCACCCGTACGGCACGCCGTCGGACAACACCGGCACCCCGTACTGCTACAACAACTACCTCGCCGGCAACGGCTGCAAGCCGGACGTGCGTTCCTACGCCGACCCGCAGCCCGGCGTGTGGGAGATCGAGGTCGAGTCGCGCCGTACGTCGCCGCTGCTCGACAACCCGTTCAAGCTGGACGTCGCCGTCCTGGGCGCGGCCTTCGACCCGGAGACCGTGACCCTGCCCGAGGCCAAGGTCGGCACCCCGACCGCCGTCTCCTGGAAGGTGACCAACGGCTACGCCGCCCTCGACGGCAAGCTGGCCGGCGGCCCGCTCGGCTCGTCGAAGACGGCGCGTCCGACCATCGCCGAGGGCGACACGCAGACCACCACGGTCGACGTCCCCGCGGGCGCCACGTCCCTCGACGTCAGCATCGGCAACGTCTCCGACGCGGCCGCCGACCTCGACCTGGTCGTCTACGACGCGGCCGGCACCGAGGTCGGCAGCTCCGCCGACGGCGACTCGGAGGAGTCGGTCTCGGTCGCGAACCCGGCGGCCGGGAAGTACAGCGTCGAGGTCGTCGGCTACTCGGTGCCGGCCGGCTCGACGGCGTACGACTACCTGGACGTGTTCTACTCCGCCACGCTCGGCAGCGTCACCGTCGACGAGTCGGCGCCGGTGAAGCTGGGCACGGGTGACTCGGCCACGGTCGCGGGCAGCGTCACCGCCGCGGCGGCCGCGCCGGAGGGCCGTGAGTTCTTCGGCCAGGTCCGGCTGCTGAACGCGCGCGGCACGGCCGCGGGCCTCGGCAACGTGAAGATCGAGAAGGTCACGCCGTAGCTCGTCGAGTACGGCAGTGGGGGGCGGGCGTCCGTGCGGGCGCCCGCCCCTCAGCCGTCCACCGCGCCCCCGGCCCCGGTCAGCAGGTGAGCTTGCCCGCCTGGGCCAGCGAGGCGGTGATCCAGGCCCGCTCGGGGGCGATGTTCTGCTCGCCGACCGCCCAGAAGTCGGGCTGGCGCGTGCCCTGGCGGATGCCGATGAGGACCGGGTCGCCCACGCGCAGGCCCGGGACGAGGCTCTCGTCGACCACGTAGGTCAGCTCCTGCTCCCCCTTGTCCGGCTTGTAGTAGCGGCTCATCCGCAGGGTGACCCGCAGGGACGTCGTGCCGGGCAGCCGCTCCACCGAGGTGGCCTCGCCCTCGGCGACCAGGCGGGAGCAGGCGAGGTAACGCGGGCTGCCGAAGGCGTTGCCGCCCCCGGCCTCGGAGGCCTGCTTGTCGGCGGCGGCACCCGCTCCCGCGTCGGAGGCGTCACCTCCCGCCTGGGTCAGCAGCCAGCCCATGCCCACCAGCACGGACGCGGCGGCGGCCACCGCGAGCCCGCCGTAGGCCACGGTGAACATACGGCGCCGGGCGCGGGAGGGCCAGCGTACGCGAACAGGAGCGGGGACCGCGGCGGGGGCGGGCTGCGGCTCGGGCTCCGGTGGTGCCGTCGGCTCGGCGAGCGCGTGCCCGATGAGCCCCAGCTGCTCCCGCAGCAGCGCCACGTCGGCGACGGCCGAGCGGTGCTCCGCCATGAAGGCGGCGTCCGCGCGTGCCTCGTCGGTGAGCGGTTCGTCGGTGATCGCGGCCATCAGCGCGTCGGCGCGGGTACGGCCGCCTTCGTTCTCGGCGGTCATGTCACACCACCTCGTCCTCGTGCAGGCGGGCGCGCAGGGCCCGTACCGCCGTGTGCAGCCTGCTCTTGACCGTGCCCTCCGGAATGCCCAGCTCCTCGGCGATGCCGCGGACCGGCAGGTCGGCGAAGAACCGCAGGACGAGGACCTGACGCTGGGCGTCGGGCAGTCCGTCCAGGCCCTGGGCGACGGCGAGGGAGAGCAGGCTGCTGTCCTCGCCGGAGGGGTGGACCGGCTCGTGCAGGGAGGCGAGGCGCTCCCCGAGCCGCTCCTGGCGTTTCTTGGCCCGGTGCCAGTCCATGGCGAGGTTGGAGGCGACGACCGCCGCCCACGCCGACACGTCCCGCGGCGCCTCACGGCCGCTCGCGGCCCGCTCCAGCAGCCGCAGGCGGACCTGCTGTACCCCGTCCAGCAGGTCCGCCTGCGGCACCCCGCCGAGCGCGAGCACCGCCCGCACCCGACGCTCCTGGGCCGCGTCCAGCGGATCGTCCAGTACGTCCTGGACGGCGCCGCCCCCCTGGTCGCGGCGGGCCTTTCTGCGCAGCACAGCCACCCCTCCCCTCGCCGTGTGGTGACTGTGACGCCGGGAGGCCCCGAAACGTTCGGCGTCGGCCGGCGGAATTTCCGGGGAGCCCCCGCCGCTGCACCGGGGCAGACACGCGGACTGGCACAGAGGCGTACGTCACACCGCCGCGTAGCCCGGTCGCGGGCGGGCAGGCGAGCTTGCGGTGCGGGGCCGCCGCAGGGCGAATATCTCCAGCTCAGCCCGGGTGTGAGCCGCAGAACCACGGCTCGGACCGGGGTGGGTCGCGTTCCACCGTTCGGTCATCCCGGTCAAAGAATTGGACAGGCGGACCAAGGCTGACCGCATGATGGAAACGCCTCGGCCATGCAGCAGACACAGACAAGCCACGCAGATCACGTAGAAGGAGTCGCCGTGAGGGTCGGAATCGTCGGAGCCACCGGTCAGGTCGGCACGGTCATGCGCAGGATCCTCAAGGAGCGGGACTTCCCCGTCACCGAGCTGCGTCTGTTCGCCTCGGCCCGCTCGGCGGGGACGGTCCTGGACGGCGTGACGGTGGAGGACGCGGCCACGGCCGACTACTCCGGTCTGGACATCGTGCTGTTCTCGGCGGGCGGCGCGACCTCGAAGGCGCTGGCCCCGAAGGTCGCCGCGCAGGGTCCCGTGGTGATCGACAACTCCTCGGCGTGGCGCAGGGACCCGGAGGTACCCCTGGTGGTCTCCGAGGTCAACCCGCACGCCATCGCCGACCGCCCCAAGGGCATCATCGCCAACCCGAACTGCACGACGATGGCCGCGATGCCGGTGCTGCGTCCGCTGCACGCCGAGGCGGGCCTCGAGGCCCTGGTCGTCGCCACCTACCAGGCCGTCTCCGGCTCCGGTCTGGCCGGCGTGGACGAGCTGTTCGAGCAGGTCAAGAAGGTCGGCGACGACGCGCCCAAGCTGACCCACGACGGCTCGGCGGCGGAGTTCCCCGCCCCGAACAAGTACGTCGCGCCGATCGCGTACAACGTCCTGCCGATGGCCGGCTCCATCGTGGACGACGGCCTGAACGAGACCGACGAGGAGCAGAAGCTCCGCCACGAGTCCCGCAAGATCCTGGAGATCCCCGAGCTGAAGGTCTCCGGCACCTGCGTCCGCGTCCCGGTCTTCTCCGGCCACTCCCTCCAGGTCAACGCCCGCTTCGCCCGCCCGATCAGCGTGGAGCGCGCCAAGGAGGTCCTCGCCGGCGCCCCCGGCGTCGCCCTCACCGACGTCCCGACCCCGCTCCAGGCGGCCGGCCAGGACCCGTCCTACGTCGGCCGCATCCGCCAGGACGAGACCGTCGAGCACGGCCTCGCCCTGTTCCTCTCCAACGACAACCTCCGCAAGGGCGCGGCGCTGAACGCCGTGCAGATCGCGGAGCTGGTGGCGGCGGAGCTGAAGGGCTGACGCCCGTATCCCACGCCGAAGGGGCGCCCACCGATGACGGTGGGCGCCCCTTGGCGTCGTACGGCCGGCGCTGCCGGTCGCCCGCCGTCGGCTACGGCTGCTCGGCCTCCGCGTCCGCGGCCTGCGCCTTCAGTGCCCGTTCCACGCCCGCCCGGGATTCCGAGATCAGGCGTCGCAGGGCCGCGTTCGGCTCCGCGGAGGACAGCCAGGTGTCCGTCTTGTGCAGGGTGTCGTCGGAGACCTGGATCGTCGGGTACAGGCCGACGGCGATCTGCTGGGCGATCTCGTGGGAGCGTGCGTCCCAGATGTCCTTGACCACCTCGAAGAACCTGTCCGCGTACGGGGCGAGGAGTTCGCGCTGGTCGGTCTGGACGAAGCCGACGATGACCGCTTCCTGGAGGGCGTTGGGGAGCTTGTCGGACTCGATGACCGACGACCAGGCCTCGGCCTTGGCCTCGGGGGTCGGGCGGGCGGCGCGGGCGGTGGCGGCGTGGCGCTCGCCGGCGGCGGTCCTGTCCCGCTCGTACTCGGCCGCGATCTCCGTCTCGTCGTAGCGGCCCACGGCCGCCAGGCGCTCCACGAACGCCCAGCGCAGCTCCGTGTCGACGGCCAGCCCCTCGACCGACTGGGAGCCGTCCAGCAGGGCCTCCAGCAGGTCCAGCTGCTCCGGCGTACGGGCCGTCGCCGCGAAGGCCCGCGCCCACGCCAGCTGGTGGTCGCTGCCCGCCTCGGCGGACCGCAGATGGGCCAGCGTGGCGTCCGTCCAGCGGGTCAGCAGGGCCTCGCGGGCCGCGGGGGCGGCGTACAGCTCGATCGCCAGCTTCACCTGGCGCTGGAGCGACTGCACGACACCGATGTCGGACTCCTTGCCGATGCCCGACAGGACCAGCGAGAGGTAGTCGCGGGTGGCGAGCTCCGCGTCGCGCGTCATGTCCCAGGACGAGGCCCAGCACAGGGCGCGGGGCAGGGACGCCTCGAAGTCGCCGAGGTGCTCGGTGACGAACGCCAGGGACGCCTCGTCGAGGCGGACCTTGGCGTACGACAGGTCGTCGTCGTTGAGGAGGACGACGTCCGGGCGGCGGGTGCCCGACAGCTGCGGTACGGCGGTCAGTTCGCCGTCCACGTCCAGCTCGACGCGCTCGACGCGCACCAACTTGCCGGTGTCGCCGTCGAGGTCGTACAGGCCGACCGCGATGCGGTGCGGGCGCAGGGTCGGCTCGCCCTTCGCGCCGGCCGGCAGCGCGGGGGCCTCCTGGCGGATCGCGAAGGACGTGATGACGCCCTCGGCGTCCGTCTCGATCTCGGGCCGCAGGACGTTGATGCCGGCCGTCTCCAGCCACTGCTTCGACCAGGTCTTCAGGTCGCGCCCGGAGGTCTCCTCCAGGGCGCCCAGCAGGTCGGACAGGCGCGTGTTGCCGAACGCGTGGCGCTTGAAGTACGCCTGCACGCCCCGGAAGAACTCGTCCTCGCCGACGTAGGCGACGAGCTGCTTGAGGACGGAGGCGCCCTTGGCGTACGTGATGCCGTCGAAGTTGACGAGGACGTCGTCCAGGTCGCGGATCTCGGCCATGATCGGGTGGGTCGACGGCAGCTGGTCCTGGCGGTACGCCCACGTCTTCATCTGGTTGGCGAAGGTGGTCCACGAGTGCGGCCAGCGCGACTGGGGGGCGTACGCCTGGCAGGCGGCCTCCGCGTAGGTGGCGAACGACTCGTTCAGCCACAGGTCGTTCCACCACTCCATGGTGACCAGGTCGCCGAACCACATGTGGGCCAGCTCGTGCAGGATCGTGGCGGCGCGCTGCTCGTACGCGGCGTCGGTGACCTTCGACCGGAAGACGTACTGGTCCCGGATGGTGACCGCGCCGGCGTTCTCCATCGCGCCGGCGTTGAACTCCGGCACGAACAGCTGGTCGTACTTCTTGAACGGGTACGCGTAGTCGAACTTCTCCTGGAACCAGTCGAAGCCCTGCCGGGTCACCTCGAAGATGGCGTCCGAGTCGAGGTACTCGGCGAGCGACGGCCGGCAGTAGATGCCGAGCGGCACGCTCTGCCCGTCCTTCTCGTAGACGCTGTGCACGGAGTGGTACGGGCCGACGATCAGCGCCGTGATGTACGACGAGATACGCGGCGTCGGCTCGAAGGACCAGACGTTGTCCTTCGGCTCCGGGGTGGGCGAGTTGGAGATCACCGTCCAGCCCTCGGGGGCCTTCACGGTGAACTGGAACGTGGCCTTCAGGTCGGGCTGCTCGAAGGACGCGAAGACGCGACGCGCGTCCGGGACCTCGAACTGGGTGTACAGGTACGCCTGCTGGTCGACCGGGTCGACGAAGCGGTGCAGGCCCTCGCCCGTGTTGGTGTACGCGCAGTCGGCGACGACCCGCAGGACGTTGCGGCCCTCCAGCAGACCCGGCAGGGCGATCCTGGAGTCCTTGAAGACCTCGTCCGCGTCGAGCGCGTCGCCGTTGAGGGTCACCTCGTGGACGGTCGGCGCCACGAGGTCGATGAAGGAGTCGGCGCCGTTCTGCGCCACGTCGAAGCGCACCGTGGTCACGGACCTGTAGGTACCGCCCTCCTGCGCGCCGGAGAGGTCGAGATCGATCTCGTACGAGTCAACGGTGAGCAGCTGTGCCCGCTGCTGCGCCTCTTCGCGAGTCAGGTTTGTGCCAGGCACGCGGTCATCTCCTCGATATGTGTAGGTTCGGCGGTTCGGTCATCCTTCCACGGGACCTGCACGGAGCGCGATGTCCGTTCACCGCCGGTGGGCGGGGCGTACGCGCGTGAGGCTGGGGTCATGACGACCTACCACGTATGTCCTGTCGAACCGACGACCCTGAAGGGGCTGCGCTCTGCTGACGACGCGGGACGCCGGATGGTTCCCGTGACCGACGACGAGGGCGGCGCACCCCTGCGCTGCTGCCTGCGCCGCAGCGCCCCCGGCGAGCGGATCGCCCTGGTCTCGTACGCGCCCCTGCGCCGCTGGGCGGCCGGGAACGGGGCCGATCCTGGTGCCTACGACGAGCAGGGTCCGGTCTTCATCCACGCCGAGGAGTGCGCGGGGCCGGACGGCGACGGGGTCCCGTTCACCAACGCGCACCGGGTTGTCCGGCGGTACTCGGCGGAGGGGCATATTCTGGGCGGCCGGCTGGTCGAGGGCGCGAGCGCGTTCACCGCGGCGTTCCGGGAGGCGTTCGAGGATCCGTCCGTGGCACTCGTCCATGTCCGGACCGTCGAGTACGGGTGCTTCCTCTACGAGGTCCGCAGGGCCTGAGTGCCGGCGTACGCCACCTTGCCCGACTGACCGCCGGCGGCACCCCGCAGCGCCCCCAACACCCTCCCCACCGCCGGGGAATCCTCCCCACCCCTACGCACAGCCGCCATCACATGCCGAACCGGCCGCTCCTCCCCCAGTTCCCGCATCACGACCCCGCCCCGCGGCACGGCGGCCATCCGGGGGACCAGTGCCACTCCCATGCCGGCCTCCACCATGGCGAGGATGGCCGTCCATCCGGCCGCCGAGTGACCCTGCCGGGGGCTGAAGCCGGCCGTCTCGCAGGCGCCGCGGGTGATGTCGGACCAGGGGCCGCTTCCGCCGAAGATCCAGTCCTCGGCGGCGAGGTCGGCCAGCCGCAGGGGGGTGGTGGTCGCCAGGTCGTGGCCCTTGGGGAGGGCGATGTCCAGCGGATCGGTCAGCAGGGGTACGCGGGTGAAACGGGGGTCGCCCTCGGCCGGTGCCTGTGCGGCGAGGGAGAGCGCGAGGTCGACCTCTCCGGCGGCCAGGAGTTCGTACGCCTCGGCGGCCTCGGCCTCCCGTACGCGTACGACCACGCCGGGATGCGCGGCCCGCAGCGCCCGTACGGCCGGGACGACCAGCGCCGGGACGGCCGTGGAGAAGGCGCCCACGCGCACCTCCCCGACCTCGCCGCGCGTGTACGCCGCCAACTCGGCGTCCGCCCGCTCCAGTTGCTCGAACACGGCCTCGGCGTGCCGCAGCACCAGCCGGGCCGCGTCCGTCAGCCGCACCCGCCGCCCCCGCGCCTCCAGCAGCGGCACCCCGACCTGCTTGGCGAGGTTCGTCAGCTGCTGCGACACCGCCGACGGTGTCATCCGCAGCGCCTCGGCCGTCGCCGTCACGGTTCCCCGTTCCCGCAGCGTCCGCAGGATCTGAAGCTTGCGGATGTCCCACTCGACCATGGCGGCAACCTACGTCATCGCCGCGCCGTCGCACCGAGGACGACCCCGCCGAGGATCAGCGCCATGCACAGCGACTGGGTCCAGCCGGTCGTCTCCCCCAGCACCGCCCAGGACAGCAGCGACACGCACACCGGCTGGAGGTAGTACACGACCCCGGCGCGGCTCGGACCGACCAGCGCGATCGCCCGGTTCCAGGCGAAGAAGGCGACGGCGGAGGAGGCGAGCCCGACGTAGAGGATCGGCAGGACCGTCCGGGGCGTCGGCTCGAAGCCACCCTGCACCGCCACGCTCACTCCCTGCGCGGGCAGCAGCAGGACCGTACCCACCAGGAACGTGGTGAACAGGAAGGCCGTACCGCCCAGTTCGGCCGGCCTGCGCCGCAGCAGCCCGCTGTACGAACCGAAGCAGCAGGCCGCCGCCACCATCCACAGGTCACCGGCCGTGAAGCCGGCCCCGCCCGCGCCGCTCCCGATCAGCAGCACGACGCCCGCGCAGGCCACCAGCAGTCCCACGACCCGACGCCCGCCCAGCCGTACCCCCGAAGCCCGCTCGAACACGGCCATCAGCACCGGCGAAGCGGCCATGATCATGCCCATGTTGGCGGCCGGTGTGGTCAACCCCGCCTGGTTGACGAGGGTGTTGTAGGCGGTGACGCCGAGGAGCGAGGCGAGGAGTACGAAGCCGAGGTGGTCGCGGATCGCCTCGCGCTGCCGCCAGGCCTGCCGGACCCCGAAGGGCGCCACCGCGACCAGCGCCACCAGCCATCTCCAGAACGCCTGCTGCACCGGCGGCACGCTGTCGTGCAGCGCCCGGGAGGTCACGAAGCTGCCGGACCAGACGACGGTGGCGAGGGCGGCCAGCGCGATGCCGAGAACGGCCGTTCCGGGGAGGAGGGCCGGGCTTGCTGCCCGGCGGGTGGTGCTTGCTGTCCGGCGGGTGGTGCTTGCTGTCCGGCGGGTGGTGCTTGCTGTCCTGGGGAGGACGACGGTCACGGAGATCCTTTCGCTGACGGCCGGTGAGCGGACTCCCGCTACCGTCGCAGCGCCGAACCTGTCACGTCCATCGAATCTTTTCGACTCGTCATTTCAGAGGAACTGAACGGTTTTACAGCGGTCACCCGCCGGGCCGCACCGCGTCCGGCCCCGATCTGCCCCACCACCGTCGCCCCGAACGCGAGCACCATCCCCGCCATCTGAACCGGCGTCAGCGCCTGCCCGAGCGCCGCCCAGCCGACGACGGCGGCGGTCAGCGGGGACAGCGGCCCGAGGAACGTGACCTGCGTGGCGGTGAGGCGACCGATGCCGCGGAACCAGAGCCAGTACGCGAGGGCCGTGTTCGCCAGCGCCAGGTAGAGGTAGCCGCCGACCGCCGGGGCGTCGAGCGCGGGCGGCGCGCCCTCGACCAGCACGGCGAGCGGCGCGATGAGCAGGCCGCCGGCCGTGAGCTGCCACCCGGTGAGGGCGAGGGGGCCGACGCCGTCCGGGCGCCCCCAGCGCTTGGTCAGGACCGTGCCCGTGGACATCGAGGCGGTGGAGGCGAGGGCCGCGAGGACGCCCAGCGCGTCCAGGGCGCCGACCGCCTCCAACACGACCAGACTGACGCCGAACGCGCCCACGACCGCGGTGAGCAGCGTCCGTACGGTCGGCCGCTCCCCCAGCAGCAGCGCCGCCAGCCCCGCCACGAACAGCGGCCCGACCGAGCCCACGACCGCCGCCATACCGCCGGGCAGCCGGTACGCGGCCAGGAACAGCAGCGGGAAGAACGCTCCGATGTTCAGCGCGCCGAGCACCGCCGACTTCCACCACCAGGCGCCGCGCGGGCGGACCCGGGCGAGGGCGAGCAGCAGCAGGCCCGCGGGGAGGGCGCGCACCAGGGCGGTGAACAGGGGGCGGTCGGGCGGCAGGAACTCGGTGGTGACCGCGTAGGTCGTGCCCCAGGAGACGGGGGCGAGCGCGGTGAGGAGTATCAGTGCACCCATGGCTCGGCACACACCCTTCAAGTAGGTCGGCAGAAAGTAGCTTATCCGTAAGCTACTTTCCGTCAAGCTACTTTCTTGCGGCCGAGCGTCCGACGACCGATACTCGGCACCATGAGCGAACGCCCGCACCCCAGCGACCCCGTCGACGCGATCATCGACCAGTGGGCGGCCGTGCGGCCCGACCTCGACACCAAGGCGATGGAGGTCTTCGGGCGGATCTTCCGCCTCTCGCGCACGATGGGCGACCGCATGGAGAAGGCCTACGCGCCCTACGGCATCTCGCGCGGCGAGTTCGACGTGCTGGCGACCCTGCGCCGCTCCGGCGAGCCGCACACGCTCTCGCCCCGCCAGCTGTCGGCGACGCTGATGCTCACCACCGGGGGCATGACCGGCCGCCTCGACAAGCTGGAACGGGCCGGGCTGCTGCGCCGTTCCCCCGACCCGCACGACCGCCGCGGACTGCAGGTCACCCTCACCGAGAAGGGATTGCGGCTCATCGACGAGGCGGTCGGCGCCGGGCTCGCCACCCAGACCGAGGCCCTGTCCACCCTCGACGCCGAACAGGCCGACCGACTGGCCGACCTGTTGCGGGAGTTGCTCGCGGGGACGCCCGAAGCCCGGTAGTCGCAGACCTGGTTCACCGGCGGTGCGCGGAGGCTTCCGTTCACCCCACGTGCGCGGCGAGCGCCGCCTCGACCGCCCGCGGGTCCGCCTCCTCCGCCGCCCACGCCACGTATCCGTCGGGCCGCACCAGCACGGTCGTACGGCGCTCGCTCGCCCAGCGTTCCACGGCCGGCCGGTCCTCGCGGGATCCCTGGTCCGCGGACACGTCCGAGGTCTTCGGGGTGATCAGCACGAACCGCCCGCCGCGCAGAGCCTCGTAGAGCCGACCACTCTCCAGCGCGACGTCCGGAACACGGGTGCCGACCAGGCGGTGGGAGCCGCGCGGGGCGGCGTACCGGTAGCCGAGGCCCGAGATCTGGGCCAGGGCCTTCGCCTGGGCGGGCCGGGCCGCGTTGACGAAGGCGGACACGAGGGCGCGTACGGCGCGCAGGGCCGGGTTCCGCGCCCTCGCCAGCCGCACCAGTCCGCCACTGCTGCGCAGCACCGCTCTGCCGACGGGGTGACGCTCGGCCTGATAAGTCTCCAGGAGGCTCTCGGGCGACCGGCCCCTGACGACGGCGGCGAGCTTCCAGCCGAGGTTGGCCGCGTCCTGGAGTCCGGTGTTCATGCCCTGCCCGCCGGCCGGTGAGTGGACGTGCGCGGCGTCGCCGGCGAGGAAGACCCGTCCGACCCGGTACTCGGGCGCCTGGCGCTCGTCGCTGTGGAAGCGGGAGAGCCAGCGGGCGTCGTGCATGCCGTAGTCGGTGCCCAGGGCGCGCCGGGTTACCTCCTTGATCTCGTCGAGGTCGAGCGGGGCGTCGTCGGGGACCTCGTGGCGACGGTTCCAGCCCATGACGCGGTACCAGCCGTCGCCGAAGGACGCGATCATCGCGAAGGCGTCGCCCGCGCCGTTGACGGTGAGCACACCGTCCGGCCGCTCGGCGAGCCGTACGTCCGCCAGGAACAGGGACCTGATGACGGAGACGCCGGGGAAAGGCAGGCCGACGGCACGGCGTACGGCGCTGCGGTGGCCGTCCGCGCCGACGACGTAGGCGGCGCGGTGCGTGACGACCGTCCCGTCCGGGCCGCGCACGTCGAGGTCGACCCCGCTGTCGTCCTGCCGCAGCCCGACGACCTCGCTCTCGAAGCGGAACTCGACGCCGAGCTCCCGCGCCCGCCGCTCCAGCAGCCGCTCCACCTCGTACTGCGGGGTGATGAGCAGGAACGGGAAACGGGACGGCAGCGTGCCCAGGTCGAGGGAGAGCCGGCGGAAGAGGCGCAGTTCGGTGATGGCGGTGCCGGTGGCGAGCAGTTCGTCGGCGAGGCCGCGGGCGTCGAGCTGCTCCAGGGTGCGGGCGTGCACGCCGAATGCGCGGGAGAGGTTGCTGATCTCGTGGGGGCGCTTCTCGACGACGGTGACGGGGACTCCGGCGGCGGCGAGGTCACCGGCCAGGAGGAGACCGGTGGGTCCGGAGCCGACGACCAGGACGGGGGCGGAGTTGGGGTTGGGGGCGGGGTGCTTGGTGCCGGTGCTTGTGCCTGTGGCCGTGCCTGTGCCCGTGCCCGTGCCCGTGCCGTTCATGGTGGCCTCCTGGGTGCCAACGCATGTTTGCCAACGAACGTATGCCAACGATTGTTGGTCAACGCTTGTTGGCCAACGTAGGACCGCTCCGCAGCCCTGTCAACACTTGTTGGCCCACAGATGTTGGCCTACGGTTGTTGGCATGACCCAGAGCACCCCCCGCCGTTCCGAGGCCACCCGCACGGCGATCCTGGACGCGGCCCGCGAGCGCTTCGCGGCCGACGGCTACGAGCGCGCCACCATCCGCGCCATCGCCAAGCACGCGAACATCGACCCGTCGATGGTGATGCGCTACTACGGCAACAAGGAGGGCCTGTTCGCGGCGGCCGTCTCGATCGACCTGAAGCTGCCGGACCCGGCGTCGCTGTCCCGGGACGACGCCGGACGGACGCTGGTGACCCACTTCGTGGACATGTGGGAGCGGAACGAGGTGCTCACGGCCCTGCTCAGGGTCGGCGCGACCAACCAGGCCGGCGCCGAGCGCATGCAGGGCATCTTCGCGGACCAGTTGCTGCCGGTCGCCCGCCGGGTCTGCCCCGACCCCGAGCAGGCTCCGGCGCGGGCCGCGCTGGTCTCGTCCCAGCTGCTCGGGCTGGCGCTCACCCGCTACGTCCTGCGCTTCCCGCCCGCCGTGGCGCTGGCCCCCGAGGAGATCGTGGCGTGGCTGGCGCCCACGGTGCAGCGGTATCTGACCGCGCCCTACCCGGCGTAAGCCACACCCGACGGAGGCCACACCCGACGGAGGCCACCCCCGGCGGAGGCCACCCCCGGCGGAGGCCACCCCCGGCGGAGAAACGCATCGAGGGCGCCGACCTCGTCGTACGTATGGCGGAGACGCGTACGTACGACAGGGTCGGCGCCCTCGGGGAAAACCGGGGTGCGGCAGAGGTGCAGCCGAGGTGCGGCCAGGTCGGGCGGGAGCCCTGGTCAGGCCTTCGCCTTGGCCTTTGCCTTCGGCTGGCGGTCCGAGGAGCGGTCCAGGACCATCACGAGGCCCGCGATGACCGCGAACAGCACGAGCGGGGCCAAGACGAACTGGCCCAGCGTCTCCATGACGCTCAGGCCCTGGCCGGGGTCGTCGCCGTCGTCACGCGTGAGCGCGAGCGCGGGGGACGACATGAGCAGCATCATCAGCGTCGTACCGGCAGCCAGGGCGCCGGCGCGCAGGGCGTTCTTCTTGTCCACGGGGCCAAAAGTACCGAACCCCACGAGGGGCCGCGCGCCCGGGGTGCCGTATGAGCCGTGGTCCGCGCGGCCCGCCCGTCGAGCCCCCGTCAGCCGGGCCCGGCGCGCCCGGCCCGCAGCACCTCCACCAGCGCCCGCACCCGCGCCGACCCGGCCAGCTCCTCCAGCGTCACCGGCTTGCCCTGCGCGTCCGCGACGGGCAGCCGCCAGTTCGGGTACTGGTCCCAGGTCCCCGGCAGGTTCTGCGGGCGGCGGTCACCCACTCCGTCCGGGAGCCAGACGCCGACCATGCGGGCCGGGGTGCTCAGCAGGAAGCGGTGGACGGCCTGGATCTCGGCCTCCTCCTCCGAGACGCAGTGTCCGCCGTGGGTGCCGCGCAGCAGGTCGAGCCGGGACAGCAGCTCCAGCCACTCGCCGGTGTCCGCCGCCGCTTCGGCGCGCTCCTGCTCCAGGGGGCGGGTCAACAGGCCGAGGCCGTGGCGGAGTTCGACGTGGTCGCCGGTGAGGCGGGCGGCGGTGGACGGCAGGTCGTGGGTGGTGGCGGTGGCGAGGCAGTCGGAGCGCCAGGCGTCCGGTGGCAGGGGGCGGCCGTCGCCGTCCCAGTCCCGTTCGAACCAGAGCACCGAGGTGCCGAGCACGCCCCGCGAGCGCAGCGTCTCCCGTACGCCCGGCTCCACCGTGCCGAGGTCCTCCCCGATCACCACCGCGCCGGCCCGGGAGGCCTCCAGCACCAGGATGGCGAGCATGGCCTCGGCGTCGTAGCGGACGTACGTCCCCTCCGTGGGCGGATGCCCCTGCGGCACCCACCACAGCCGGAACAGTCCCATCACATGGTCGATGCGCAGGGCGCCCGCGTACCGGAAGAGCGCCCTGAGCAGGCGGCGATACGGCTCGTAGCCCGACTCGGCGAGCCGGTCCGGGCGCCAGGGCGGCAGGCCCCAGTCCTGGCCGCGCGCGTTGAAGGCGTCCGGCGGTGCCCCGACCGACATCCCGGCCGCGAAGTACTCCTGCTGCGCCCAGGCGTCGGCGCCGCCGGGGTGCACGCCGACCGCCAGGTCGTGGATGATCCCGACCTCCATCCCCGCCTCCTTCGCGGCCCGCTGGGCGGCGGTCAGCTGGGTGTCGGTGAGCCAGGCGAGCCGGCAGTGGAAGTCGACGCGGTCCATCAACTCGCCCCGCGCGCGGGCGGTTTCCGGCGACCGGGGATCCCGTAGTCCCGCGGGCCACCGCTGCCAGTCCGAGCCGTGCACCTCGGCCAGCGCGCACCAGGTGGCGTGGTCCTCCAGCGCCCGGCCCTCCCGCGCGAGGAAGTCGACGTACGCGGCTTGCCGCCCCGGCCCGAGCGGCACCTCGCGCACCAGTTCCAGCGCTTCTCGCTTGGCCGCCCAGACGGCGTCCCGGTCGATCAACTCCCCCTTCTCCAGCACCGCTTCGCGCAGCCGCCCGGCCCGCTCCAGCAGGGCGCGCACGCGCTCGCGGTCCTCGACGTACGCGAACTCGGGGACGTCCTCGACCCGCAGATGCACCGGGTCGGGGAAGCGGCGGGAGGAGGGTCGGTAGGGGGACGGGTCGGTGGGCGCTCCGGGTACGGCCGCGTGCAGGGGGTTGACCTGCACGAATCCGGCGCCGAGGGCGCGGCCGGCCCAGGCGGCCAGTTCGGTGAGGTCGCCGAGGTCGCCCATGCCCCAGGAGCGGCGGGACAGCAGGGAGTAGAGCTGCACGAGCAGGCCGTAGGAGCGTCCGGTGGGGGTGGGCAGGCGGGGCGGGGCGACGACCAGGTGGCTGGTCGCCGTGCGGCCGTCGGGGGTGCTGGCGGTCAGGCGGTGGACACCGGGCGGGAGTTGGGCGATGTCGTCGCGGGTCTCGCCCTGTTCGGTCTCGATGCGCAGTCGGGTGCCGGCGGGCAGTGCGGCCGGCGCCTCGGGGTCGGCGCCGCTCCAGCACACCAGCGTCGGCGGCAACAGCCGTTCGCCCAGCTCGCGCTCACGGGCGGCGAGCGCGGCGCCGACGGCATCGGGGGTGCTGGTGTCGATGCCGAGGGCGGTCAGGGCGAGGGTGAGCGCGGCGGCGGAGGCCGTGACCGTGCGGTCGGCGGACGGCTGGTAGGAGGTGGCGACGCCGTGCAGCTCGGCGAGGAGCGACAGGGCGTCGGAGGGGGGACCTTCGGGACCCGGGGGATCCTCGGCAGGGGCTTCGGCCGACCGCTTTCCTGTCATCTACGGCCTCGTGGAGTACATGTCCAAGTCCATACCGGTGTCCATACCCAGGTCCGTGCCCATGTCCCAGCTCGCGGTCTCGCTCGTCAGCGGCGCGGCGTCGGAGAGCGGCGGCTCGCTGGTGAGGGGCTCGGCGTCGGGGAGGGGAGGTTCGCTGGTGAGGGGGGTCTCGAAGCAGGCGCCCTCGGCGCTGAAGACGCAGGCGTGCATCTCGGGCTCGATGGGCGCCTCAGGTTTGGACAGGGCCGATGCTGTGGCCACGGTGGGCCTCCTTGTCGAGTACGACGTGGGGTTACCGCCAGCCCTACCCAGTGGACGCGACGGCAGACGTACAGAGACGAACAACGTGCCTCTCCTCACATTCTGTTCCGCACATCCTGTTGCCCGGGCCGCTTCCGCCGGATCATTTTCCTGATCACTATTCACTCAGTACATGTACTCGGTTAATAATGATCGGCATGAGCACCCGCCACATCCTGTTGGGGCTGCTCGCCACGGGGCCGAGCCATGGCTATGACCTCAAGCGACGGCACGACGAACGCTTCCCTCAGGCCCGTCCGCTGGCCTACGGGCAGGTCTACACGACCTTGCAGCGCCTGGTCCGCGACGGACTCGCCGAGGTCGACGGCACCGACTCGGACGGCGGTCCGGAGCGGACCATGTACCGCTCGACCGAGCAGGGAGGGCGCGAACTGGCCGAGTGGGCCGGGCAGATCGCGCCGCCCGCGCCGTTCGTGACGAACGAGATCTTCGCCAAGGTCGTCGTGTCGATCCTGTCCGGCGGCGACCCCGAGGCCTATCTGCGCGCCCAGCGCGCCGCCCACATGACGCGGATGCGGGAGCTCACGGCGGTCAAGACCGCGCAGGGCACCGATCTCGCGACCGTGCTCTCGGCGGACTACGCCCTCAACCACCTCGACGCCGACCTCCGTTGGATGACGACCACGGCGGCCCGGCTCACCACCCTGACCGCGGAGGTCGACGCAGGATGAGCAATACAGGGGGAGGTACGGTGCCGCTGCTGGCGGCCCGTGACCTCGTCAAGGCGCACGGCAGGACCGAGGCCCTGCGCGGCGTCTCCGTCGAGCTGCGGGCGGGCGAGATCCTCGCGGTCACCGGCGCCAGCGGCAGCGGGAAGTCCACGCTGCTGCACTGCCTGGCCGGCATCGTCCGCCCGGACACCGGCTCGGTGACGTACGCCGGGGACCGGCTGGACCGACTGCCGGAGAAGCGGCTGAGCGAGCTGCGGCGTACGGAGTTCGGCGTGGTCTTCCAGTTCGGGCAGCTGATCCCCGAGCTGACGGCCCTGGACAACGTCGCCCTGCCGCTGCTGCTCGCCGGAGTCCGCCGGCCGGAGGCGCGGGAGCGGGCCGGCGAGTGGCTGGAGCGGTTCGGGGTGCGCGGGCAGGGGGAGCTGCGGCCCGGCGAGCTGAGCGGCGGCCAGGCACAGCGGGCGGCTCTGGCCCGGGCGCTGGTCACCGGCCCGAAGGTGGTCTTCGCCGACGAGCCGACCGGGGCGCTGGACTCGCTGGCGAGCGAGCAGGTGATGACGGCCCTGACGCACACGGCCCGCGAGTCGGGCACGGCGGTCCTGCTGATCACGCATGACGCCCAGGTGGCGGCGTACGCGGACCGCGAGGTGCGGCTGGCCGACGGGACCGTGGCGCCGCTGGAGGTGGCCGCGTGAGGGCCGATCTGCGGCTGGCATGGCAGCTGACGCGGGGGTCGGACCGGCGCGAGTGGTGGCGGGTCGGGCTCACCGCGGTCGGGGCGGCGCTCGCGACCGGGTTCGCGTTGGCGGGTGTCGCGCTGGCCTCGCTCGACGGCTATGCGCCCATGCCGTTCGCGGACGGCTTGCTGAACGACCCCCGCCAGCGCGCCGGGGTGGTTTTCAGCCTGGTGCTTCTGCTCATTCCGGTGCTCGGGTTCCTCGGCCAGACCGCGCGTATCGGCGCGGTCCACCGCGACCGGCGGCTCGCGGCGCTGCGACTGGCGGGGGCCACTCCCTGGCAGGTGCGCCGGATCGCGGGGCTGGAGGTGGGGATCGCCTGTCTGCTGGGCTCGGCGCTGGCCACCGCGGTCGCGGTGCCGGTACTGCTGTCCGTGTGGGCCGGTCCGACCGCGCTCGCCTGGGCGGGGATGACCCTGGTCGCGTCGGCGGTTCCGGTGCTGGGCGCGGCGACGGCCGCGCTGGCGCTGCGCCGGGTGGTGGCCTCACCGCTCGGCTGGGTGCGCCGGGTGCGGGCCGCCCGGCGTCCGGGGTGGGCGTTCCTGACGGCGGCCCTGCTGCTCGCCGCGTCGGCGGGGCTGGGCCTGCTGACCCCGCTGTTCGACAGGCCCCACGTCTTCTCCCCCGTCCCGCTGGTCGTCCTGGCCCTGACCCTGGTGGTCGGCACCGCGGCGGTGCTGCTGACGGGCTGGTCCTCGGGCCTGCTGGGCCGCGTCCTCGCCGCCCGGGCCCAGCGCCCGGCCCTGCTGATCGCGGCGGAACGGCTGCGCGACGACCCGTGGGCGGCGGCCCGCACGCACGGGGCCGTCCTGCTGGTGACGGTCCTCGGCACCGGTTTCGTGGGCGTACGGCAGGTGCTGCTCGCCGAACTGCACGCCATGAGCCGCGTGGGCCGCCTCGGCATGGACATGGAGTTCTATACGACGGGCCTCGACCTGACGGCGGCCGCGATCCTCGTCGCCCTCGGGCTCGTCCTGTCGGCTCTGGCTGTGGGCACCGCCGAGTCCCTGGCCGCCCGGCGCCGCGGTCTGGCGGCGCAGCACGCGGCCGGGGTGCCGCGCGGGGTGCTGGCCCGGTCGGTGTTCCTGGAGACCGCGGTCCCGCTGGCCCCGGCGGTCGCGGTGGCGGGCGCCGGCGGCATGGCGATCGGCGCCTGGTACGCGGCGCTCACCACGGAGTACGTGGTGCACGCCGTGCCGTACGTCTCTTTGCTGGTGCCGCTCGCGGTGTACGCCTGCTGCCTGCTGGCGGCGGCCACCTCGCTGCCGCTGCTGCACCGCTCGGTCCGGCCGGGGGAACTGCGGTACGCGTGAGAGCCGTGCCGCGGCTCATGTGAGAACGGCCGTGCGGGCACGCGACCGTCCGGCCCCGGGGGCACGGGGGACCCTCGGGGCCGGATGCCGCGGCCCCGCACGGTGCGCCGAACGGCGCCCTCGGGCCCGGAAGAGCGACGGTCCGGGCGGCGACTTCAGGCCCGGAAGAGCGGCGGGTCCGGGCGGGGACATCGGCCCATGGAACCCCGTGGGGACGCGTGCCGGCGCAGCTTCCCGACTGCGCCGGCATGTGTGCCGTCCGCCGCGCATCACCCCGTGCTCCCCGACCCTCCGGACGATCACGGCCCCGAGGAACCCACAGGCAACCCCCGCTCGACCGCCGGAGGCAGGACGCGGGTATGCGAAAGCCCGGACGTCAGGCGGAAATGCCGTCGATCCGGGCCATGGCGTCCTCCGCGCCGTAGGGCACCAAGTACGGCAACCAGCGCGGGTCCCTGTGCCCGGTCCCGATGATGCGCCAGGCGAGACCGGTGGGCGGAGCGGGTTTGTGGCGCAGCCGCCAGCCGATCTCGAAGAGATGTCGGTCGGCCTTCACGTGGTTGCAGCGGCGGCACGAGGCCACCACGTTGTCCCAGACGTGCTTGCCCCCGCGGCTGCGCGGAATGACATGGTCGACGCTGGTTGCGACGCCACCGCAGTACATGCACCGGCCCCCGTCGCGGGCGAAGAGCGCCCTACGAGTAAGAGGAACGGGCCCCCGATAGGGAACCCGGACGAATCGCTTGAGCCGGACCACGCTGGGTGCGGGGACTGTGACGGTTGCGCTGTGCATGAAGGCGCCGGACTCCTCGAGGCATACGGCCTTGTTCTCGAGGACGAGGACGAGCGCGCGGCGGAGCGGTACGACGCCGAGTGGCTCGTACGACGCGTTGAGGACCAGGACATGCGGCACGGATGCCTCCTTGGGCGTCGGCGGCGCGTGGCTCGCGCCGGGACGATCTGTAGTCAGTCTCCCCTCTTGCCTGGTGAAAGCGCCACCATGTCCCGGTAACGGGCTGGGAGTGTTTTCGACCACATCTGATTCATCCCCAGGACGACGAACTGTTCATCCCACCAGTTCATCCCCAGGTGGGCACCATTCCTCCCTCGAACTTGGCGCCGATCCACACACGATGCCCCGATAGTGTGGTGAGCCTGCCCTGCCGGTGACCTTTTCGTGACCTTGACCGCCTTCCGGTGGGGCGGACCGCTGCACCTGGAGGTACCTGCCGTGTCCTTGTCCGACGCCCTACTGGCCGCCGGTTCGACCCCGTCACCGACCCCGTCGGAGACGACGACCCCGGCGGTGCCCTCGCTCCAGGACGCCCACGAGAGCGCGACCCAGGCCGCGAGCTGGGTCGAGCAGAACTGGTCGACCTGGCTCGCGATCGGACTCAAGGTCCTGCTGATCCTGGTGATCGCGGCGGTGCTGAGAGTGGCGATCCGACGGGCGATCACCAAGCTCATAGACCGGATGAACCGCACCGCGCAGGCGGTGGACGGCACGGCGATCGGCGGCCTCCTGGTCAACGTCGAGCGCCGACGTCAGCGCTCCCAGGCGATCGGTTCGGTCCTGCGCTCGGTGGCCAGCTTCCTGATCATGGGCACGGCCGCCCTGATGGTCCTGTCAGCCTTCGACATCAACCTGGCCCCGCTGCTCGCCTCCGCCGGTGTCGCGGGCGTGGCCATCGGTTTCGGCGCCCGCAACCTGGTCACCGACTTCCTCTCCGGCGTCTTCATGATCCTGGAGGACCAGTACGGCGTCGGCGACTCGATCGACGCGGGCGTCGCCTCCGGCGAGGTCATCGAGGTCGGCCTGCGCGTGACGAAGCTGCGCGGCGACAACGGCGAGATCTGGTACGTCCGCAACGGTGAGGTCAAGCGCATCGGCAACCTCTCCCAGGGCTGGTCCACGGCCGGCGTCGACGTCACCGTCCGCTCCTCCGAGGACCTGGACAAGGTCAGGGCCACCATCGACGAGGTCGCCGAGAAGATGAGCAAGGAGGAGCCCTGGAACGAGCTCCTCTGGGGCCCGATCGAGGTCCTCGGCCTGGACAGCGTGCTGCTGGACTCCATGGTCGTACGGGTCTCGGCGAAGACGATGCCCGGCAAGTCCCTGACCGTGGAACGCGAGCTGCGCTGGCGCGTCAAGCGTGCCTTCGACGCCGCCGACATCCAGATCGTGGGCCGCGCTCCCCTCACGGTGGACGGCGAGCCCGTCGCGGACCCGACGGCGACCATCGCGGCCCCCTCGGCCTACGCCAACGCCTCCTCGCCCCAGGCCCAGGCGGCGACGCCGCTCACGCCGCCCAGCGTGACGAAGTAGGGGGAGCAGGGGCGAGCGGCGGGCACCGGTCCGCCGACGGCGGGCAGTCCGCTGGCCGGCTCGCTGTCGCCGGTGGAGACCCCCGGGAGAAGGCGACCACGCACTCGCCGTGCGGTACGGGCCGTGTCGCCCAGAAGACGGAGGACACGGCCGCGGCGATCACGGCGAGCGAGGCGAGGGCGAGCAGTGCTCGGCGACGGTCGCGTGTCATCCGCGCAGCCCAGCCAGGGGGCGCGGGTACGACCCTCTCACACCATCAGCACAACCAACAGTTGTGTAGCTCTGCCTCTCGGTTGTTTGATCAGGGCTTATCCCGCTGGATTGGATGACCTGGATCAACGGTCGGTTGTGCGGAGCCAGGGCGGGGCGGTGGGCGGGTGGCGGGCGATGGGCGGTCGTTGGGGCGGCGGTTCGGGTGGCTGTGGGCGGCGTACGCGATCAGTACGTTCGGGACGCGGCTGGCGTTCGACGCGTTCCCGCTGATCGCGGTTCTCGTGCTGCACGCCGGGGCGACCGAGGTGGCGCTGCTGGCGGCCTCGGGGCTCGCGGTGGGGGCGGCGATGGCGGTGCCGCTCGGGGCGTGGGTGGAGTTCCGCCGGAAGCGGCCGGTGATGGTCGGGGCGGATCTGATCCGGTGCGCGGCGCTGCTGAGCATCCCGGTCTCGTTCGCCCTGGGCGGGCTCGGACTCGGTCAGCTGCTGGTGGTGTCGGTGGTGGTGGCCGCCGCGGACATCACGTTCGGCGCGGCGAGCGGGGCGTATCTGAAGTCCCTCGTGCCGCCGGAGGACCTGCTCGTGGCCAACGGCCGTTTCGAGGCGACGACATGGACGGCCACCGCGCTCGGCCCACCGCTCGGCGGAGTGGCGGTCGGCGTGTTCGGCCCGATGGCGACGGTGCTGGCGGACGCGGTCAGCTATCTGCTGTCGGCGCTGGGGATCCGCGCGATCGATGGTAAGGAAGGGCAACAGACCGCGCAGCTCTCACCGGCCGCCGTCCGCCCAGGTCCGCGGATGAGCGACCTCCCGGCGGGCTGGCGGCACATCCTCACCCACCCCACCCTGCGCCCGTTGTTCCTCAACACCCTCGCCGTCAACGCCCTGATCATGGCGCCGGCCCCTCTGCTCTCCGTCCTCATGCTCGGCCAACTCGGCTTCACCCCCTGGCAGTACGGTCTCGCCTTCGCCGTGCCATGCCTGGGCGGCCTGCTGGGCTCACGTCTGTCCCGGCCCCTGGTCGCCCGCTACGGCAGGCGCCGCGTCCTGCTCACCACGGGCACCCTGCGCGCCTGCTGGCCGGTCGGTCTGGCCTTCGTCGGCCCGGGCACGTCGGGCCTGCTCCTGGTCATGGCCGTCGAGTTCGGCCTGATCACCTGCATGGGCGTCTTCACCCCGGTCCTGGCCACCACCCGCCTGGAGCGGACCCCGCCGGACCGGACCACGCGCACCCTGTCGGCCTGGTCGATCACGAGCAGGACGGCGACCGCGGCCGTGACGGCGCTGTGGGGTCTGCTGGCGGCACTGACCGGTCCGCGCACCGCCATCGCCCTGGCCGGCGTCCTGTTGCTGGCGACGCCGCTGCTGCTCCCCCGCGACGAGAGGGTGCCCCGGCACAGCGCCGGCGAGTAACGACTGGATTGCTGGTGTAGACCACTCTTGACGCCGCCTTCCGTTCGGGTCTACGTTCCTCGGCATCGAGATAGGAAAGTTTCCTAACAGTGATCCTGGATGGACTTCCGTCGTAGATCGCTGAGAAGCTGGTCAGCCGAGAGGCAGGTGTCGATCCCATGGCAGGAACCGCCGGTACGCCGGGCACCCCGCGCGTCCTGCGCGCCATGAACGACCGTGCCGCCCTGGACCTCCTCCTGGAGCACGGGCAGCTGTCCCGCACGCGGATCGGCAAGCTCACCGGCCTGTCCAAGCCGACCGCCTCCCAGCTGCTGGCCCGCCTGGAGGCCGCCGGCCTCGCCCTGGCGACCGGCACCACGGAGGGCCGCCCCGGACCCGGCGCCCAGTTGTACGAGGTCAATCCGACCGCCGCGTACGCCGCCGGGCTCGACGTGACGCCGGAACGCATCCTCGCCGCCGTGGCCGACATCACCGGCCGCACGGTCGGGTCGTACGAACTGCCCACCCCCGGCAGGCGCCCCGCCCAGCCCGTGGTCCGGCAGGTCACCGACGCCCTCGACGGCGCGGTGAAGGCGGCGGGCCTCGCCCGCGACGACGTCCACCGGCTCGTCATCGGCACCCCCGGCGCCTTCGACCCCAACACGGGCCGGCTGCGCTACGCCTCCCACCTCCCCGGCTGGCACATCTCCGCGCTCCTCGACGAACTCGCCGCGGCCCTGCCGATGCCGGTCGAGTACGAGAACGACGTCAACCTCGTGGCGGTGGCCGAGCAGCGGCTCGGTGCGGCCCGCGGTCACGAGGACTTCGTGCTGCTGTGGAACGAGGGCGGCCTCGGCGCCGCCCTGGTCCTCGGCGGTCGGCTGCACCGCGGCTGGACCGGCGGCGCGGGCGAGGTAGGTTTCCTGCCGGTTCCCGGCACCCCGCTGGTCCGGCAGGTCACCAAAGCCAACAGTGGCGGCTACCAGGAGCTGGCCGGCTCCCAGGCGATCCCCCGGCTCGCCCGCGAACTCGGCATGTCGAACATCCCGTCGACGCCGTACGCCGAGGCCGCCGCCACCCTCGTCGAACGAGCCGTCGGCGAGGACACCGTCCTGCACCGGCTGCTCCTGCAGACCTACGCGACGCGACTGGCCACCGGTCTCGCCTCCCTGGTCTCCGTCCTCGACCCCGAACTGGTCGTCCTCAGCGGCGCCTCCCTCACCTCCGGCGGCGAGGTACTGCGCGCCCTCGTCCAGGACGAGCTGGAGGAGCTGGCGGCGGCCCGCCCCCGGCTCGTCGTGGGCGACGTCCGTGAACACCCCGTACTGCGGGGCGCGTTGGAGAGCGCGCTCGCGACGACACGCGACGAGGTCTTCGACACCGGCCGCTGACCGGCCGAAGACCTCCCCCCGTCCCCGCCTCAACCCCTCAGCCAACCCCTCACCTCTCCACAGCTCCCTTCCTCACCCACCCCGTCCCGCCCTTGGGAGACCTCGCCATGCCCAAAAAGTCCTGGAACGTCATACCCTCACCGTCCCGCAGGACAGCCGCCGCCTTCGCGGCCTGCGCCTCCCTGGCCCTCCTCGCCACGGCCTGTACCGGCCAGTCCGAGTCCGCCGCCACCGATGACCCCAACGCGAAGACGACGATCACCTTCTGGCACGGCTGGAGCGCGCCCGCCGAGGCGAAGGCGATCCAGGCGAACGTCGACGCGTTCGAGAAGGCCCACCCGAACATCACGGTGAAGGTCGTCGGCAACATCAACGACGACAAGCTCAACCAGGCGCTGCGCGCGGGCGGTTCGAACGGGCCGGACGTGGTGTCGTCGTTCACGACCTCCAACATCGGCAAGTTCTGCTCCTCCGGCGCCTTCCTCGACCTGAAGCCGTTCATCGAGAAGTCCGGGCTGGACCTCGACAAGCTCATCCCGAAGCCGATGCTGGACTACACCCAGTTCGAGGGCACCCGCTGCGCCCTGCCGCTGCTCGGCGACGCCTACGGCCTCTACTACAACAAGGACGCCTTCGAGAAGGCGGGCATCAAGTCCCCGCCGAAGACCTGGTCGGAGTTCGCGAAGGACGCCAAGAAGCTCACCGTCAGCAAGGGTGACGGTTACCAGCAGCTCGGCTTCATGCCGACGTACCACGGCTACGAGACGGTCGTGGACCACTACATGTCCCAGTGGGACCACGCCTACTTCGACCAGGACGGCAAGTCCAACATCGCCAAGGACCCGGCCTTCGCCGAGATGTTCACGTACCAGAAGAAGCTGATCGACGACCTGGGCGGCTTCTCGAAGCTGGAGAAGTACCGCAACACCTTCGGTGACGAGTGGGGCGCCAAGCACCCCTTCCAGACCGGCCAGGTGGCCATGCAGCTCGACGGCGAGTGGCGCCTGGGCATGGCCCGGCAGGCCGGCGTCGACTTCGAGATCGGCACCGCCCCGATGCCCGTCGCCGACGACGAGGTGGACGAGTACGGCAAGGGCTTCCTCTCCGGCACGATCATCGGCATCGCCCCGCAGAGCGAGAAGCAGAACGCCGCATGGGAACTGGTGAAGTACCTGACCACCGACACCGAGGCCGTCGTCTCCTTCGCCAACGCCATCCACAACGTTCCTTCCACCTTCGCGGCGCTGAAGTCGCCGGACCTGAAGGTGGACGAGGGCTTCCAGACGTTCCTCGACATCGCCCGGAACCCGCACTCGAACACGCCGCCGGCCTCCGTCAACGGCTCGACGTACCAGACGACGCTGCAGGACTTCGGCTACCAGTACGAGTCCGGCAAGGTGAAGGACCTGAAGGCGGGCCTGGAGAAGACCGCCGCGCAGATCGACACCGACATCGAGCAGGCGAAGTAGCGCCCGGATGTCCACGCACACTCTCCGCGCGAAGCGCCGCAGGTCGGCGCTTCGAACGGTGGCCTTCCTGTCACCGTGGCTCATCGGTTTCGGCGTCTTCTTCGCCTACCCCCTGGTGTCCACCGTGTACTTCTCCCTGATGAAGTACGACGGCTTCGGCACCCCGGTCTTCCGCGGCCTGGGCAACTGGTCGTACGTCTTCAGCGACTACCCGCTGTTCTGGCCGGCCCTGCGCAACACGCTCTGGCTCGTCCTGGTGATGGTGACCTGCCGGGTCGTCTTCGGCCTCGGCATAGGCCTGCTGATCACCAGGATCAAGACGGGTACGGGTGTCTTCCGCACTCTCTTCTACCTGCCGTACCTGGCCCCGCCGGTGGCCGCCACCCTGGCCTTCGTCTTCCTCCTCAACCCCGGCACCGGCCCGGTCAACTCGGTCCTCGACGCCCTGGGCCTGCCGACGCCCGGCTGGTTCACGGACCCCACCTGGTCCAAGCCGGCCCTCACCGCACTCGCGCTGTGGGGCGTGGGCGACCTCATGGTCATCTTCATGGCCGCGCTGCTCGACGTGCCGAAGGAGCAGTACGAGGCGGCGGAGCTGGACGGCACGACGGCCTGGCAGCGCTTCCGTTACGTCACGCTCCCCAACATCTCACCGATCGTGATGTTCGCGGTCGTCACGGGCGTGATCCAGACGATGCAGTACTACACACAGCCCCTGGTGGCCGGAAAGGTCGCCTCCGGCATCATCGGCGGCTCCGGCCAGCAGTTCGAGCCCGGCTACCCGGACAAGTCGACCCTGACCCTCCCTCAACTCGTGTACAACCTCGGCTTCCAGCGCTTCGACTACGGCTCGGCCTGTGTGGTCGCGCTCGTGCTCTTCGCCCTCGCCATGGCGTTCACCGCGCTGCTGATGCGGCGCCGGGGCGGACTCATCCAGGCAGGTGACTGACCATGACCCAAGTGCTGGACAAACCGGTTCAGTTGGCAAACCCGACAGTCGCCGAACGCACGGCCCGCCGCAGGGCCCTCCTGGAATGGATAGCGATCCACTCCCTCGGCGTCGCGGCCGCGCTCTTCTTCACCCTGCCCTTCGTCTTCGTGGTCCTGACCTCGCTGATGAGCGACCAGCAGGCGCTCACCCGCGACCTGCTCCCGGACACCTGGGAGTGGGGCAACTACACCAAGGTCTTCGACACCCCGGGCTTCCTGACCTGGTGGAAGAACACGCTGATCTACGCGGGCCTGGGCACACTCCTCACCGTGGTGTCCTCCGTCCCCGTGGCCTACGCCCTCGCCAAGTTCCGCTTCCGCGGCCGGAACCTGTCCCTGATGCTGGTCATCTCGATGATGATGCTGCCGCCGCAGGTCGTCATCATCCCGATGTACCTGTTCTGGGCGAAGCAACTGGACCTCTCGGGAACCCTCTGGCCCCTGATCATCCCGATGGCGTTCGGGGACGCGTTCTCGATCTTCCTTCTGCGCCAGTTCCTGACGACGATCCCGAACGAGTACCTGGACGCGGCAAGGGTGGACGGCTGCGGCGAATTCCGCACCCTCGTCCGAGTGGTCCTCCCCATGGCGAAACCGGGCATAGCCGCAGTGGCCCTCTTCCAGTTCTTCTACGCGTGGAACGACTACTTCGGCCCCCAGATCTACGCGTCCGAGAACCCGGGCGCCTGGACGCTGTCCTACGGCCTGGAGTCGTTCAAGGGCGCACACCACACCGACTGGAACCTCACCATGGCCGCCACGGTCCTCGTGATGGCCCCCGTGATCCTCGTGTTCTTCTTCGCCCAGAAGGCGTTCGTAGAGGGCGTCACGCTCACCGGAGTAAAGGGTTGAACCGCATATGAAACTCACCGTGGTCGGCGGAGGCTCGACCTACACCCCCGAACTCATCGACGGCTTCGCCCGCCTGCGCGACACCCTGCCGATAGACGAACTGGTCCTGATGGACCCGGCGACGGACCGTCTCGAACTGATCGGCGCCCTGGCCCGCCGCATCTTCACCCGCCAGGCCCACAACGGCACGATCACCACCACGACAGACCTGGACGCGGCGGTCGAGGGCGCCGACGCGGTTCTCCTCCAACTCCGCGTGGGCGGCCAGGCGGCCCGCGAACAGGACGAGACCTGGCCCCTGGACTGCGGCTGCGTCGGCCAGGAGACCACGGGCGCGGGCGGCCTCGCGAAGGCGCTGCGCACCGTCCCCGTCGTCCTCGGCATCGCGGACCGCGTCCGCCGCGCCAACCCCACCGCCTGGATCATCGACTTCACCAATCCGGTCGGCATCGTGACCCGCGCCCTGCTCCAGGAGGGCCACAGGGCGGTGGGCCTGTGCAACGTGGCGATCGGCTTCCAGCGGAGGTTCGCGACGCTGCTCGACCTGCCGGCCTCCCGGATCCACCTGGACCACGTGGGCCTCAACCATCTCACCTGGGAGACCGGGGTACGTCTGGACGGCCCCGAGGGCGAGAACGTCCTACCGCGGCTCCTGACCGACCACGGCGACAGGATCGCCGCGGACCTGCACCTCCCCGCCACGCTCCTGGACGGCCTCGGGGTGGTCCCGTCGTACTACCTGCGCTACTACTACGCACACGACGAGGTGGTACGGGAACTCCGCACGAAACCCTCCCGGGCGGCGGAAGTGGCCGAAATGGAACGCCAGTTGCTGTCCCTCTACGCCGACCCGGCCCTGGACGAGAAGCCCGCCCTGCTGGCCAAACGAGGCGGCGCCTACTACTCGGAGGCAGCCGTGGACCTGGCGGCGGCCCTGCTGAACGGCGCGGGCAGCCCGTACCAGGTGGTGAACACCCACAACAACGGCACACTCCCCTTCCTCCCCGACGACGCCGTGATCGAAGTACAGGCGGCCGTGGGCGAAAAGGGCCCGAAGCCCCTCCCCGTCGCCCCCGTGGACCCCCTCTACGCGGGCCTCATGGCCCAGGTGACGGCCTACGAGGACCTGGCCCTGCGCGCGGCCCTGCACGGCGGCCGCGACCGGGTCTTCAAGGCCCTCCTCTCCCACCCCCTGATCGGCCAGTACGAGTACGCCGAGACCCTCACCGACCAACTGATCGCACACAACCGGGAGCACCTCGCGTGGGCATGACCGCACGTGTCCTCGCCGTAGACGCGGGCAACAGCAAGACCGACGTGGCGGTGGTGGCGGCCGACGGCACCGTCCTGGCCACGGCCCGCGGCGGCGGGTTCCGGCCACCGACGGTAGGGGTGGAACGGGCGGTCGACAGCCTCGCCGAAACCGTGCGGGAGGCGTACGCCGCAGCGGGCGTGACCTCGGCCGACCACGTGTCCGCCTGCCTGGCCAACGCCGACTTCCCCGTGGAGGAGGAACAGTTGGCGGCGGCGCTGCACGCGCGCGCGTGGGGCACGACCGTCGACGTCCGCAACGACACCTTCGCGATCCTGCGCGCCGGTGTCACCGAACCCCGTGGTGTCGCCGTCGTCTGCGGCGCCGGCATCAACTGCGTCGGCATGCGCCCCGACGGCCGTACGGCCCGCTTCCCCGCGCTGGGCCGCATCTCCGGTGACTGGGGTGGTGGCTGGGGCCTGGCGGAGGAGGCCCTGTGGCACGCGGCCCGCGCGGAGGACGGCCGCGGAGCGCCGACCGCCCTCGCCCAGACCCTCCCTTCGCACTTCGGCCTCCCCACCATGTACGCCCTGATCGAGGCCCTGCACCTCGAACACATCCCACCCACCCGTCGCCACGAGCTGACCCCGGTCCTCTTCACCACGGCGGCCTCCGGCGACGCCGTCGCCCGTGGCCTCGTCGACCGCCTGGCCGACGAAGTGGTCACCATGGCCACGGTCGCCCTGACCCGACTGGACCTCCTCGCGGAGGAGGCACCGGTCCTGCTGGGCGGAAGCGTGCTGGCTGCCCGGCACTCCCGACTGATCGACGGCATCCGCGAACTACTGGCCTCCCGCGCGCCCAAGGCAGTACCGGACGTGGTCACGGCGAGCCCCGTACTCGGGGCGGCCCTCCTGGGCCTGGACGCCGTAGAAGCCCCACCCCGGGCCCACACCCGCCTCCGCCAACACTTCACCCCCTGACCAGCCTTCCTCCGCCCCCGCCGCCCCTACCCGTCCCATCCCCAGGGGCTCCGCCCCTTCCACCCCACCAGGGGGCTCCGCCCCCCTGGCCCCCCATCGGCCCGAAGGGCCTCGTCCTCAAACGCCGGACGGGCTGAAAGATCCGACCACCCACCAGAGGGACCGCGCTACGCGAGCCCCCACCCGACACCAGCGGGCCGCCGCGGGCATCCCACCCCGAACCTGGAACCGAACAGATTCCCCGGGCGTATTCATGGGCAGGGGGCTCCTGCACACCGTGCCGCGGTATCCGGAATTTCGGGATCCGCACTGCGATCCGATCAAGATCCAGCCAAGCCCGGTGCGGATGTCAGTCCCGGCAGCGATACTTGCGGCGACGGATGACCATGGGGGAGGTCAGCAGTGACACAGACGCCGAAGCCCAGCGTACCCACCATGCCATCCGTACCACCTCAGCCCGCACCCACACCCACGCCCCCACCTACGCCCGCACCCACACCCTCGCCCCCCACCAACGCCCGCCCGTCCCCTCCCCCCACACCCCCACGCCGCACCGCCTTCGCCGAGGGCTTCGACCAGCTCCGCGCGGCCGCCACCACCGAACCCGGCCGCCTCCGCATCATCGGCGCCCTCCTCGCCGCCCTGGTCGTCGCGTTCGGCGCCGTAACCGCCTGGCAGATGACCGACAGGTCCTCCGCCGCGAACGACGTCGTCAACCGCAGCCAGCCCCTCAGCTCCGACGCGGCCGACATCTACCGCTCCCTCGCCGACGCCAACACCGCGGCGGCCAGCGGCTACCTGGCCGGCCTCCAGGAGAAGCCCACGATGCGCGAGGGCTACGAGAAGGACATCCGCACCGCCGCCGAGAAGCTCGTCAAGGCCGCCGCCAACTCCGAACCGGGCTCCACCTCGGCGAACACGATCGCCGATCTGAGCAGACTGCTCCCGCAGTACAAGGGCCTGGTCGAGACGGCCAGGGCCAACAACCGCCAGGGCTACCCCGTCGGCGGCGCCTACCTCCGCGCGGCCAACGAGATGATGCAGCAGAACATGCTGCCCAAGGCCGAGAAGCTCTACCAGACAGAAAACCAGCGCCTGCGCGACGACTACGCGGACGCGAAGTCCTTCCCCTGGGCGGCCGCAGGCCTCGGCATCATCGCCCTGGCCGCCCTCGCCTGGGCCCAGCAGCGCAACTACCGGCGCACGAACAGGGTCCTGAACCACGGTCTGGTCACCGCCACGGCGACCTCCGTGGTGATCCTGCTCTGGCTCACCGTCTCCCACACCGTCGCCCGCGCGGGCCTGAACGACTCCTACGACCACGGCGTCCGCTCCATGGACGTACTGCACCAGGCCCGTATCGCCTCCCTCACCGCCCGCAGCGACGAGAACCTGACCCTGGTCCGCCGCGGCGCGGACACCAGGCCGGTCGCCGGCGGCAAGGTCGTGGACGCCTACGAGTGGGGCTACGACCAGCAGATCGACCAGCTGGGCAAGGCCCTGAACCGAGCCGAGGACCTCGCGGACGACGCGGCGGGCAAGAAGCCCGTACAGGACGCGAACAGTTTCATGAAGGTCTGGAAGGACCGCCACGGCATCGCCCGCGACGACAACAACTCCGGCAACTACCAGGCGGCCCGGGACCGAGTGATCGGCGCCGCGAAGGAGCCGACGAGCGTGTGCTTCGACAACGTCGACAAGGCGCTGGCGACCGCGCTGACGCATGAGCGCAACGAGTTCGAGCAGGCGGCGAACGACGGCCGTGGCTCGCTGACCGGCCTCCCGACCGGCGCCGCGGTGCTCGCGGTGCTGGGCGCGGCCGGCGCGGTCCTGGGCATCGGCCGCAGGCTGTCGGAGTACCGGTGAGAGGGGGCGAGACGATGAACGCACGCAATACCACGAACCCACACGGGACGCTCAGCGCAGGCCCGCACCCGGCCCACGGCCTCCCCCACGACCACACCCAACCGCACGCCCGCCCCCACACCACCCCCACCCCGGCCCCGCCCCCCTGGCACCGCCTCCGCACAACCCTCCGCGGCTGGGGCGGAGTCGCCGCGATGGCGACCGTATGCGCCCTGGCGCTCACCGTCGCCCTGCTCCTCCCCCTCACCCAGCCGCCGACCCGCGACACCGACACGGCCACGGCGGGCCAGGGCGTGACCCGGGTGACCCAGGCGAAGGCGGAGGACTGCGAGAACCCCCAGGACCAGAGCCTCTCCCCGTCCGGCGGCAGCGGCGACGGCACCCCGACCGTGGACGCCATCAAGGCCCGCGAGGACCGCCGTCTGATCGTCGGCGTGGACACCAACAGCTACCGCTGGGGCTACCTCGACCCGAACAACCCCTCCGGTGAGCTGGAGGGTTTCGACATCGACCTGGTCCACCGCATCGCCGGGGACATACTCGGCGACCGCGACGCGGTGCAGTTCAAGGCGATCCCGACCAGCCGCCGCGTCGAGGCGATCCAGAAGGGCGAGGTCGACATGGTGGTCCGCACCATGACGATCAACTGCAGCCGTCTCAAGGATGTCGCCTTCTCCGCCCCGTACTTCGTCACCGGCCAGCAGGTCCTGGCGCCCAAGATGTCGGCGATCACCGGCTACGACAAGTCGCTGGCCGGCAAGAAGGTCTGCTCTGCGAAGGGCTCCACGGCGTACGACAACCTGGAAGAGGGCAGGAAGAACGGCGACCTCCCGGACTCCACCGACATCAGGACCACCGTCCCCAACCAGCTCGACTGCCTGGTGAAGTTGCAGCTCGGCGAGGTCGACGCGGTCGTGACGGACGGCGCCCTGGCCGCCAGCCAGGCCGCCCAGGACCCGGCGGTGGAACTGAAGGGCGGTCTGTTCACGGACGAGTACTACGGCGTGGCGATGAAGCGGGGCTCCGACGATCTGGTACGCCAGGTCAACCGGACCCTGGAGAACTACATCGAGGACGGCGGTTGGAAGGCGTCGTACGAGAAGTGGCTGCACCCGACGATGGACCAGGGTGACAAGGAGTCGGCGTCGGCCACCCCTCCGGAGGCCCGCTACAAGTGACCGGCCGTCAACTGGCAGAACACGACTGAGCGAGAGGTGATCGATGGGCGTCACGGACCCCGCCGGGCCGGTGATGGACCGGGACGAGGTGGACCGTGCGCTGGCGCGGCTCGGCCAGGAGCACGAGGCGATCGAGACCTCGCTCCTCGCCCTCCAGGACCACGCGGGCCGCAGACTCCTCGAAGGCGCCGAGCTCACGGGCATCACCAAGGAGCGCTGGACGACCGCGGAGGCGTCGATCACGCTGCTGTGGGCGTACTTCGACGCGTACACGGACGCGTTGCGCTCGGCCCGCGAGATCCGCTCGCGCCGCCGCTGGTCCAGCCGCGACGACCTGGTGGAGCTGACGGAGCTGCTGCGCGGCGAGTCGGTGACCGTCGCCGGCTCCGCGACGGCCACCGCCAACGCCCCGACGCTGCACGGCGGTTCGGGCAAGCTCAGCGAACAGTTCACACTGGTCACGCTGGTGGACCGGATGAACGAGCTGTACGCGACGTCGCTGGACATGGTGGTCGCCGCCGACGCGGTCTGGTCCGCGCTGCCCGCCCGTATCGATTTACTCGCCGCCGAACTCCAGCGCACCCGCCGCCTCGCGCACTCCGTCGGGGTACGCCCCGGGGAGCACCCGGCGGGCGACGACCTGGAGCGCATCACGCGCACGCTGACCAACCTGCGCTCCGAGGTGGTGTCCGACCCGCTCGCGTACTGGGTTCCCACGCAGGGGAGTTCGGCGCCGGGCGGCGGCCGGCCGGACACCACGGTGTACGACCGTGAGGCGCGCGCGCTGGAGGACGTACGCCGTGAGATCGACGCGGTGTTGACGGTCCGTCAGGATGCCGAGCAGCGGCTGGTCAAGCTGCGGGACGTGCTGTCCCGCGCGGACCGTACGCTCGCCGAGGCCCGCACCGCGCGCGGCGAGGTGCTGGCGAAGATCGCCGCCACGGAGGTGCCGGTGGTCAGCGGTCCGCCGACCGTGCTGCAGGAGCAGCTGGCGACTGCCGCCGAGTACCGCAGACACGCCCAGTGGCACCGTCTGTCGCCGCTCCTGGAGTCCCTGGAGCAGAGGGCGGAGGACGAACTGCTGCGCGCCCGTGAGTCGTTGACGGCGGTCACCGCGCCCCTGGCGGTCCGCGCCGAGCTGCGCGGCCGCCTCGACGCGTACAAGGCGAAGGTGGCCCGGCACGGCCTCGCGGAGGACCCGTTCCTCATCGAGCGGTACGACGCGGCCCGGCGCATGCTGTGGAGCGCGCCGTGCGACCTGCGCGTCGCCGAGCAGGCCGTGCTGCGCTACCAGCAGGCGGCCGCCGAACTGCTCGGCGGCCCGCGCGTCCCGGGCCCGCGTGAGCCCGAGGACCGTGGAGGGCGGGGGACATGAGGGTCAGGGGGGAGTCGTCGTCATGAGTCAGGCACAGCAGAGCTGTCAGCGGCCGGAGTGCGGCGGGTCGTACGAGGATGTGGGCGGCGGCGAGCTGTACTGCGACACCTGCGGTCTGGCCCCGGTCGTCTCGGCGACCGGTATGGTCGGCTCGCCGCCCACCGGTATGACCAGCGGTGGCAAGGGCTCCCGCGGCTCGGCGGGCAGCGGCAGCTCCCGCTCGACCAGCCGCGGCAGTTCGCGCACGTCGTCCCAGTCGTCGAAGTCCCGGCGCTCGGTGTCGGGACGGCTCTCGCGCGCGCTGTCGGGCCGTTCCACGGGCCGCTCGGTGTCGGTGCGCAGCTCCGGCTCGACGTCCGGCTCCAGCGGCCGTGGGCGGCTCGGCGTCGGCCTGGTCCAGGTCCCGGACGTGCCACGCCCCGAACCGCGCGGGATGGTGCTGGAGAACCCGGAGGTGCCCGAGCGCAAGCGGTTCTGCTCGCGTTCGGACTGCGGCGCGCCCGTCGGCCGGGCGCGCGGTGAGCGGCCGGGCCGTACCGAGGGTTTCTGCACCAAGTGCGGCCACCCCTATTCGTTCGTTCCGAAGCTGAAGGCCGGCGACATCGTGCACGGCCAGTACGAGGTCGTGGGCTGTCTGGCGCACGGCGGCCTCGGCTGGGTCTATCTCGCCGTGGACCGCGCGGTCTCCGACCGCTGGGTGGTGCTCAAGGGCCTGCTGGACACCGGTGACCAGGACGCGATGGCGGCGGCGATCTCCGAGCGTCGCTTCCTCGCGGAGATCGAGCACGCCAACATCGTGCGGATCTACAACTTCGTCGAGCACCTCGACCAGCGCACGGGCTCGCTCGACGGCTACATCGTCATGGAGTACGTCGGCGGCAAGTCGCTCAAGGAGATCGCCAACGGCCGCCGCACGCCCACCGGGAAGCGCGACCCGCTGCCGGTGGAGCAGGCGTGCGCGTACGGCATCGAGGCGCTGGAGGCCCTCGGCCACCTGCACAGCCGCAACCTGCTGTACTGCGACTTCAAGGTGGACAACGCCATCCAGACCGAGGACCAGCTCAAGTTGATCGACATGGGCGCGGTGCGCAGGATGGACGACGAGGAGTCGGCCATCTACGGCACGGTGGGCTACCAGGCGCCGGAGGTCGCCGATGTCGGCCCGTCGGTGGCGTCCGACCTGTACACGGTCGCCCGCACGCTGGCCGTGCTGACCTTCGACTTCCAGGGCTACACGAACGTCTACGTCGACTCGCTGCCCGACCCGGACAACATCGAGGTCTTCCGGCAGTACGAGTCCTTCTACCGGCTCCTGGTCCGCGCCACCGACCCGGACCCGGCCCGCCGTTTCGCCTCCGCCCAGGAGATGACGGAGCAGCTGACCGGTGTGCTGCGCGAGGTCGTGTCCCTGCAGACGGGGCGCGCGAGGCCGTCGCTGTCGACGTTGTTCGGGCCCGAAGTGCGGGTCACGGACACGGAGTTGTTCCCGAAGCTGGACGGCGAGGTGTCGCGGCTGGGCGCGCGGGTCGTCCGCCCCGGGCGGAAGCCCGTCGCCCTCGCCCCGGCCACCACGCCCGCCATGCCCTCGCCCGCCCCGCCCGCCATCGCCGCCGGCCCTCCTCCCACCGCCGCCCCGGCCACCCCCGGGGGCCTCGTGAAGAGCGCCCACGCCCCCGCCGCGGCGCTCGCCCTACCGGTTCCGCGGGTCGACCCTTCCGACCCCAACGCGGGTTTCCTCGCGGGTCTGATGACCACCGCGCCCGCCGAACTGCTCGGCGCTCTGGCCGCGGCGCCCGCGCCGTCGACGGAGACACGGCTGCGGCAGGTGCGGGCCTGGCTGGAGAACGGCGACACGAGCACCGCGCACGAGGCGCTGCTGAAGCTGGAGGACGAGCGGTCCGACGACTGGCGGGTCGTCTGGTACCGCGGTGTGGCCGCGCTCGTCACCGGCGACCACGAGGGCGCCGCGCTCGCCTTCGACGCGATCTACGACGCCTTCCCGGGCGAGCCCGCCCCCAAGCTGGCCCTCGGCCTGTGCGCTGAGGTGCTGGGCCAGTTGGACAACGCCGCCGAGTACTACCGTCTCGTGTGGTCCACCGACCCCAGCTATGTGAGCACCGCCTTCGGGCTCGCCCGCGTCCAGCTCGCGACCGGCGACCGCGGTGGCGCCGTACGGACCCTGGAGTCCGTACCGGAAAGCTCCATTCACTACACGGCCGCCCGGGTCGCGGCCGTCCGTGCCCGGCTGCGTGGACGCACGGCGGCCGCCGCTGACGTACCGTTCCTGGACGACCTGACCGCCGCCGCGGGTCAGGTCGAGGCGCTGGACGCGTACGGTCTCGACCCGGCGCGCCGGGAGCAGTTGTCGGCGGAAGTCCTCGGTTGCGCGCTGGACTGGATACTCTCCGGTGGCCAGGGTTCCGCCCCTCCCCCAGCCGCCGGAGGACGGACGCTGCTCGGCAGCGGCCTGGACGAGCGGGGACTGCGTTTCGGTCTGGAGCGCTCGTACCGCACGCTGGCCCGGCTCGCTCGGGGCGGCGAGGAAAGGATCGACCTGGTGGAACGTGCCAACCGTTACCGCCCCCGGACGTGGGTGTAGTTGATGTCGCAGATGCCCCAGTTGTCCGCCTGCCCGAGCTGTGAATGGCCGCTCGAGTCGGGTGACCGTTTCTGCGGTGCGTGCGGATACGACCTGTCCGCCGTGCCCGTACGGCCGGACGACAACCCGACCATCGCCATGAACGGCTCGTCGGCGCCCCCCGGCATGCCCGGCATGGGCTGGCCCGCCCCCGCGCCCGACGCCGGCGGCCACGACCTGCCCCCGGGCACCCCGCCGCCCCCGCAGTCACCGCCGCCCGCCGCGCCGGCGCCTCCGGGGGCGGGCGGCCCGGACGGACCGCCCGCACCCCGGACGCCCCTGGACCCGACCGGCTCGCCCGCCTCCCCGGCCTCCGGCGTGCGCTTCGACCGTCCGGCGCAGCCCGACGCGCACGCGCTGCCCGAGGAGTTCACCCTTCAGGCGCCCGACCCGCGCGTGGCCCCCGCCGCCCCACCGACCCCGCCGGAGGGCACCAAGGTGTGCGTGGCGTGCCGTGCGGGCCGGGTCGACCACGACGGGTACTGCGAGAACTGCGGGCACGCCCAGCCGCGCGAGCGCGACCACATGGAGCAGGACGCCGGCCCGGTCGCCGCCGTCAGCGACCGCGGCCTGCGCCACCACCGCAACGAGGACGCGTTCGCCGTCGGCTCCGCCACGCTGCCCGACGGCCGTCCGGCGCTCCTGGCGGTCGTCTGCGACGGCGTGTCCTCGGCGACCCGCCCCGACGACGCCTCGATGGCCGCCTCACGGGCCGCGAGCGAGTCGCTGCTGGCCGCCCTGCCGCGCGGCACGCACCCGCAGCAGGCCATGCACGACGCGATCATCGCCGCCTCGAACGCGGTCAACGCGCTGGCGGCCGAACCGGCCACGGCCCGCGAGCAGGGCCCCCACCAGAACGCGCCCGCCTGCACGTTCGTCGGCTCCGTGGTCACGCCGGAGCTGCTGATCGTCGGCTGGGTCGGCGACAGCCGCGCCTACTGGGTCCCGGTCGACCGCAGCACTCCCCCGGCCCGGCTCACCGAGGACGACTCCTGGGCGGCGCAGATGGTCGCCGCGGGCCTGATGAACGAGGCCGAGGCGTACGCCGACGAGCGCGCCCACGCCATCACGGGCTGGCTCGGCGCCGACGCCTACGAACTGGAGCCGCACACCGCGTCGTTCAAGCCGGACCGCCCGGGTGTGGTCGTGGTGTGCACGGACGGGCTGTGGAACTACGCGGAGGCGGCCGAGGACATGGCCGACGTCGTGCCGCTCGACGCCGCCGTACGCCCCCTGCACAGCGCGCAGGTCCTCGTCGGTCACGCGCTGGACGGCGGGGGCCACGACAACGTAACAGTGGCCGTCCTGCCGTTCCCGGCACCGCCGATGGGGGCAGGATCGGCCTGAGGCCGCATCGCGGGGACGGCCTCAGCGGACCGGAGGGGACCGGTCCGTCGACAGCCATTGCCCCACTACGGGGTGTTTTAGGGGGATTTGAGAACGCATGGCCAATTTCTCGAAACCAAGCGTGCCGCAGTTCTCGGTGGACGTGTACCAGAACGAGTACCTGCCGGAGGGCGGGCGCGAGGTCAACGCGATCGTCACGGTGACCTCGACCGGCGGCGGCACGATCGGTGGGGCGGTCGCCGCACCCCATCTGTACGCGCCGGGCGGCGGCCCGTCCGCGGCCGTTGCGATCATGGTCGACTGCTCGGGCTCGATGGACTACCCGCCGACCAAGATGCGCAACGCCCGCGACGCCACGGCCGCCGCGATCGACACCCTGCGCGACGGCGTGCACTTCGCGGTGGTCGGCGGGACGCATGTGGCCAAGGAGGTCTACCCGGGCGGCGGCCGTCTGGCCGTGGCCGACGCCACCACCCGTGACCAGGCCAAACAGGCGCTGCGCCGGCTCAGCGCGGGCGGCGGTACGGCCATCGGCACCTGGCTGCGGCTCGCCGACCGCCTTCTGTCCTCGGAGGACGTGGCGATCCGGCACGGCATCCTGCTCACCGACGGCCGCAACGAGCACGAGTCGCCGGAGGACCTCAGGGCCGCCCTGGACGCCTGTGCCGGACGGTTCACCTGTGACGCGCGCGGCGTGGGCACCGACTGGGAAGTGAAAGAAGTCACAGCCATCGCCTCCGCCCTGCTCGGCAGCGCCGACATCGTCGCCGATCCGTCCGGTCTCGCCGCCGACTTCACGCAGATGATGGAGACGGCGATGGGCAAGGAGGTCGCGGACGTCGCCCTGCGGGTGTGGACGCCGGTGGGCACCACCATCAGGTTCGTCAAGCAGGTCGCGCCCAGGGTCGAGGAGTTGACCGACCGCCGCACCGAGGCCGGTCCGCGCGCCGGGGACTACCCCACCGGTTCCTGGGGGGACGAGTCCCGTGACTACCACGTCTGCGTCGAGGTCCCGGCCGCGCACCTGGGCCAGGAGATGCTCGCCGCCCGGGTCTCCCTGGTCGTCCCGCAGCCCGACGGCACCGCCCGGAACCTCGGCGCGCAGGGTCTCGTACGGGCCGTGTGGACCGACGACATGGTCGCCTCGACCTCGATCAACCCTCAGGTCGCCCACTACACCGGCCAGGCCGAACTGGCACAAGCCATCCAACAAGGCCTCGATCTTCGCAAGTCCGGCGATATCGATGGAGCAACGGCCAAACTGGGCCGCGCGGTTCAGCTCGCCAGCGCCTCCGGAAACGCGGATACGGCGAAACTCCTTGCGAAGGTGGTGGACGTGGTCGATGCCGCGACGGGTACTGTGCGACTGAAGGCGAAGGTCGCGGAGGCCGACGAGATGACTCTCGAGACACGGTCGACCAAGACTGTTCGTGTAAAGAAGTGACCGAGTGATGCCTTAGCAGTGCCCTAGCAGGACCCTGAAAAGCAGCGAGCCTGACCCCTTGGGGTTGGAGAAATCCGGTCGAAGCGACCGGAAAGGAGAGGGGGAAGCGCCGACATGCCGACCTGCCCGAACGGACACCAGTCGGGTTCCGACGACTGGTGCGAGGTCTGCGGTCACCGCATGGCCGGTGCCGTTCCTCCGCCCCCGCCACCGCCGCCCCCGCCCGGCGGCGGCTACGGCTTCCCGCCGCCCGGCGGCCCCGGTGGCCCCGGCCCGGGTCCCGGCCCCGGTCCGTTCGGCGGCCCGAACGCCGGTCAGCCGGGCGGCCCGCCGCCCACCTCCGCCATGCCCGAGCCGGAGCTCTGCCCGCAGTGCCGTACGCCCCGTGAGGGCGGTGCGCCGTTCTGCGAGGAGTGCCGGTGGAACTTCCTGACCAACACGGCGACGTCGTACACCCCCGCCGCCCCGCGCCAGCCGGCCCCCGGCCCCGGCCCGGGCGGCCCGTTCCAGCAGCCTCCGGGTCCCGGCCCGTCGTACGGCGGCGGTGACTCGTACGACTACCAGGGCTCACGCCCGTCCCAGGTGAACCGCCCGGCCGAGCCGATCCCGCCGTTCGGCGGCGAACCGCAGGGCCCGGGCGGTCCGGGTGGCCGAGGCGGACCCGGTGCTCCTGGCGGCCCCGGCGGCTTCGGTCCCGGCCCGGGTGGCCCCGGTGGCCCGGGCGGACCTGGTGGCTTCGGCCCCGGCCCGGGAGGTCCCGGTGGCCCGGGCGGTCCCGGTGGCCCGGGATCCAACAATCCCTCCGGCCCTCCCAGCCCCCCTGGTTTCGGCGGCGACCCGTCCCGTCCGGCTCCGCCCCCGCCCGGCCCCACTCCCCCCGGGGGCCCCGGTGCCACCGGTGGTCTTCCGCAGGGGTTCATGCAGGGCGCTCCGTCCGGTCCGCCGGCCCCGCCCGCCTTCCCGCAGGAGACGAACCGTCCACAGCAGGGCGGCCCGTCCTTCGGCGGCGGTGACGACGACTGGGTGATCTCCCCGCCGTCGTCCGGTCCCGGCGCCCCGGGCGGTCCGGGAGGCGCACCCGGTGGTCCCGGTGGTCCCGCGCAGGGCGGGTACGGCTACCCGCAGCCCGGCGCCACCCAGGCTCCGCCGCCGCCCGGCCCCGCCTTCCCGCAGCAGCAGCAACAGCCGCTGACCTGGATGGCGACCATCGGGCCCGACCGCGAGTACTTCATGGCGATGATGCAGCGCTCCGGCCCGGAGGCCGCCGGCCTGAACCTGCCCGCGTACTCGCCCGAGCAGCAGCGCACACTCACCGGCAACCAGGTCACCATCGGCCGCCGCCGCCACTCCACCGGCGACACCCCCGACATCGACCTGTCGGTGCCGCCGGAGGACCCGGGCGTCTCGCACCAGCACGCGGTCCTGGTCCAGCAGCCGGACGGCACCTGGGCGGTCGTCGACCAGAACTCGACGAACGGCACCACGGTGAACGGCTCCGAGGACCCGATCCAGCCGTTCGTGCCGGTGCCGCTCCAGGACGGCGACCGGGTGCACGTGGGCGCCTGGACGACGATCACGATCCGACGGGGTTAGATCTCCGGATCTCTCCTGTACCGGGAGGGGGCGGCCATACGGCGGGAAAGTGCCGTACGGCCGCCCCCTCCCGGCGTCTCAGCCGGGCAGCGGCCACGCGTACGGCCCCTCGGGGTCGTCCAGCCAGGCCCACTCGTGCTCGCCGCGCACCGTGATCCCGTAGCGCTCCCGCCGCGGCTGCCCCTCGCGCTCCCACAGCGCGTACGCCTCCTGTGGATCGACGCTGCCGCGGGTCAGGGCCAGCAGGAAGCGGAACAGTTCGTGTTCCCGTGCCCGGCGCGGCAGTCCGCCGAGCTGGACGGCCTCCGGCTCGGACCGGATGCCGCCGCGCAGCGGCACGAAGTAGGCGGGCGTGTGCAGGAAGCGGCCTTCGGCGTGCTCGGCGTCCAGGACGGCGAGGGCGATCAGGCCGGTGGCGAGCGGGGTGAGGATACGGGCGCCGGGGCGGCACTGGGCGAGCCAGGGGCGGGGGATGGACGGGAGGGTGCAGGTGGCGATGACGCGGTCGAAGGGGGCGCGCTCGGGCACACCGCGTGCGCCGTCGCCCGTGACGACGACGGGGTGGTACCCGGCCGCCTCCAGGTGCCGCCGCGCGGACTCGGTGATCTCCGGCTCCAGGTCGACGGTGGTGACGAGGTCGTCGTCGCCGAGCCGGTGCGCGAGCAGGGCGGCGTTGTAGCCGGTGCCGGCGCCGATCTCCAGCACCCGGTCGCCGTCCGCCACCTCCAGCGCGACCAGCATCATCGCCATCAGGGAGGGCTGGCTGCTGGAGGAGAGCAGTTCGCCGTCGCGCAGTCGGGTGGCCAGCGGGGCGTCCGCGTACGCGCCGCGCACCCAGCGCTCCCGCGCGGCCGGGTCGGGGCTCTGGCCCCAGCGCCGCTCGTAGCCGCCGACGACGCCCACGTAGTAGTACGGCACGAACAGATGCCGTGGCACGGCCGCGAAGGCGTCCCGCCACACGGGGTCGTCGGCCCAGGCCCCGCTCAGCTCGATCTCCCGCACCAGCGCGGCCCGCGCCGAGGCGGCGAGGTCCGCCAGGCCGGGGTCGAGAGTGTGCGCGCTCATACGTCCACTGTCCTGCGGCAGCGGGTACGAGGCGAGCGTCACGCCGGACGATCACCTGGCCGGGAAGCGTTGGTCCTAGGCCTGGAGTCCTCGGTCTCCGTGTCTGAGACCATGGACGGGTACGGCAATTCCCGGGGGACAACCCCCGGACCCCCGGCAGAACAGACTCGGGCGGACCGGAACGACACATGCGAGGCAGCTCACAGTGACCGAGATTCGGCGCGGCACGCTTCAGGAGCAGACCTTCTACGAGCAGGTCGGCGGGGAGGAGACCTTCCGCCGCCTCGTCCACCGTTTCTACGAGGGTGTCGCCGAGGACCCGATCCTCAAGCCCATGTACCCGGAGGAGGACCTGGGCCCGGCCGAGGAGCGCCTCACCCTGTTCCTGATCCAGTACTGGGGCGGCCCGACGACGTACAGCGAGAACCGCGGCCACCCCCGGCTGCGGATGCGCCACGCCCCGTTCGCCGTGGACCGCGCGGCCCACGACGCCTGGCTGAAGCACATGCGGGACGCCGTGGACGAGCTCGGCCTCTCCGAGGAGCACGAGCGGACGCTGTGGAACTACCTGACGTACGCGGCGGCGTCGATGGTGAACACGGCGGGCTGACCGCGGCAGGACCGGCTCTCAGCGCACGCTGACGTCGAGCGCGCCGAGCCCCGCACGCCGTACCGCGATCGACCCGTACGGCGTGCGCAGCCGCAGCCACGCGCCGGACGAGAGCAGCACCAACTCCCCGGTGGCGCGCAGGAATCCGAGCGACTGGGCCGCGTGCACGGCCCGCACCGGCAGCTGGGTGTCCCCGACGGTCCGGGACCAGATCTCCCGCCCGATCCGGTCGAGTTCGTTCCGGGTGCGCCGCTCTTCGGGCAACTCCTGTGTGCGGGACCGGAATTCGGCGATCCCCGCCCCGATCATCGCCCGCAGGGCATCGGGCGCGGGCAGCCCCGGCACCGGGTGCCATCCGCCGCGCGGCGGGAGCACCCCGGCCCATGGCGGCCCGGTCACGGCTTCCGGTACCGCGGCGGTGCCGGCCGACTCGTCGACGGACTCCAGGAGTTCACCGGCGGAGACGGTCACGTCGAGCGTGACGTCGAGCCCGTTCTCGTAGGGCTTCGCGAGCCGTACGGCGCGGATCGCCAGAACCTCGAAGGACGGCGGGCGGCCGAAGACGGCGAGCGCGGTGCCGGCCGCCTGGAGGCGTACCGCGGCACCGCGGTCGTAGTGGAGCAGCCGGGAGAGGAAGGCCGCGAGGTCCGCCGCCTCCCCCTCGTCGGCGAGGTGGAGCACCGTCATGCGGCGACGGCCTCCTCCTCGGAGGCTCCGTCGGCCGCGTCGTCCATGTACTCCCGGAGGAACTCCTTCTCCTCCGCGGTGAGCCGGCGCGGCCGTCCCGCCTCGAAGTCGAACGGCACGACCACCGTCGAGGCCCGGACATAGACGAGGTCGTCGTCCTTCACCTCGTAGGTGAGGGTGAAGGACGCGGCCCTTATCTCACTGACCCACAGCTCGATGTCCACCGGGTGGTGCCGGTGGACGAGCTGCCGCTTGTAGTCGATCTCGTGGCGCGCCACCACGGACCCCTGCTTGAAGTTTTTCTCGGGACGGAACAGGAAGTCGATACGGGCTTCCTCCAGGTAGCGGAGGAAGACCACGTTGTTGACGTGGCCGTACGCGTCCATGTCCGCCCAGCGCAGCGGGCAGCGGTAGATGTGCCGCAAGATCGATCAGCCCCGGGTCAGCTTCTTGTAGGTGGCGCGGTGCGGACGGGCGGCGTCCGGACCGAGTCGCTCGATCTTGTTCTTCTCGTACGACTCGAAGTTGCCCTCGAACCAGAACCACTTGGAGTCGCCCTCGTAGGCGAGGATGTGCGTGGCGACCCGGTCGAGGAACCAGCGGTCGTGGGAGACGACCACGGCCGCGCCCGGGAACTCCAGCAGCGCGTTCTCCAGCGAACCGAGGGTCTCGACGTCGAGGTCGTTGGTCGGCTCGTCGAGGAGCAGGAGGTTGCCGCCCTGCTTGAGGGTGAGCGCCAGGTTGAGACGGTTGCGCTCACCACCGGAGAGCACACCGGCCGGCTTCTGCTGGTCGGGGCCCTTGAACCCGAAGGCGGAGACGTAGGCGCGGCTCGGCATCTCGACCTGACCCACGTTGATGTAGTCGAGCTCGTCGGAGACGACGGCCCAGAGGGTCTTCTTCGGGTCGATGTTCGCCCGGCTCTGGTCCACGTACGAGATCTTGACGGTCTCGCCGACCTTGATGTCGCCGGAGTCCGGGGTCTCCAGACCCTGGATCATCTTGAACAGGGTGGTCTTGCCGGCGCCGTTCGGGCCGATGACGCCGACGATGCCGTTGCGGGGCAGCGTGAAGCTCAGATCATCGATCAGAACCTTGTCGCCGAAGCCCTTGGTGAGGTTGGAGACCTCGACGACGATGTTGCCGAGCCGCGGGCCCGGCGGGATCTGGATCTCCTCGAAGTCCAGCTTCCGCATCTTGTCGGCCTCGGCCGCCATCTCCTCGTAGCGGGCGAGACGCGCCTTGGACTTGGCCTGACGCCCCTTGGCGTTGGACCGAACCCACTCAAGCTCTTCCTTGAGCCGCTTGGCGCGCTTGGCGTCCTTCTGGCCCTCGACCTTGAGACGGGTCTGCTTGGTCTCCAGGTACTTGGAGTAGTTGCCCTCGTAGCCGTGGAGGCGGCCGCGGTCGACCTCGCAGATCCAGCCGGCCACGTTGTCGAGGAAGTACCGGTCGTGGGTCACGGCCACGATGGTGCCCTCGTACTTGGCGAGGTGCTGCTCCAGCCAGTTCACCGACTCGGCGTCGAGGTGGTTGGTGGGCTCGTCGAGAAGCAGCAGGTCAGGGGCCTCAAGCAGCAGCTTGCACAGCGCCACACGCCGCTTCTCACCGCCGGAGAGGTTGGTCACGGCCCAGTCGCCGGGCGGGCACCCGAGCGCGTCCATGGCCTGCTCGAGCTGGGCGTCGAGGTCCCAGGCGCCTGCGTGGTCCAGCTCCTCCTGCAGCTTGCCCATCTCGTCGAGCAGCGCGTCGGAGTAGTCGGTCGCCATCAGCTCGGCGATCTCGTTGAACCGGTCGAGCTTGCCCTTGACCTCGGAGACACCCTCCTGGACGTTCTCCAGGACGGTCTTGTCCTCGCTCAGCGGCGGCTCCTGCAGCAGGATGCCGACGGTGTACCCCGGCGACAGGAAGGCGTCGCCGTTCGACGGCTGCTCCAGCCCCGCCATGATCTTCAGAATGGTCGACTTACCGGCACCGTTCGGGCCGACCACACCGATCTTCGCGCCGGGCAGGAAGTTCAGCGAGACGTCGTCAAGGATGACCTTGTCGCCGATTGCCTTGCGCGTCTTGCGCATGGTGTAGATGTACTCAGCCAAGAGAAACCGTCCGGCAGCTTGAAATCAGGCAGTGGGCAGATACACCCCATCTTGCCGGATCGCCACCCCTCGGGGGAAACCAGTATGGGCGAGCGCCCATGACCTGGACATTCACGGACCGCGCCGGGTAGCCGAGGCGTCACTGGTCGTCGCCGCCCCCACCCCTCCCCCGCCAAGGACATACCCCTATCTGGTGCCCGCCAGAACATCTGTCCGGTGAACTGACGCCTCCATCTGGCTCATCCGTTCGAGTCGAGCCCCTCGAACGAGTTATCCGCCGTCAATTCTGCGATGCGTGATCAAGAACCTCAGACGCGTCGCACTGGCGGCCGCGCTCCTCCTCGCGCCCCTCGTGACCCCCACCCCGGCCCATGCCCAGCACCGCCAGGCGGAGACCTACACGCTCCCCATGGCGACCTCGGTCCACCTCCTCCCCCTCGCCGCGGAGGTGAGGGACGGCTATCAGCGCACGAGCTTCAAGCACTGGAACGCCGGCCAGAACCCCGCCGACGGCTGCAACACCCGAGCCGAGGTGCTGCTCGCCGAGGCGGTCGAGCGGCCCCGGGTCCTCCCCGGCTGCAAGCTCTCCGGCGGGCGCTGGTGGTCGTACTACGACGCGCGCTGGCTCACCTCGGCGTCCGCCCTCGACGTCGACCACATGGTGCCGCTCGCGGAGGCCTGGGACTCCGGGGCCTCGCAGTGGACCGCCGAGCGGCGGGAGGCGTACGCCAACGACCTGGCCGTCACCCCCTCCCTCGTCGCCGTCTCCGCCGCCTCGAACCGCAGCAAGGCCGACCAGGACCCGGCCCAGTGGCTGCCGCCGGCCGTCGAGGTCACCTGCCGGTACACCGCGGAGTGGATCGCGACGAAACTGCGGTGGGGCCTGACCGCCGACGCCGCCGAACTCGAAGCCCTCACCCAGCAGGCGGAGGCCTGCCCCGGCACCACCGTCACCTACGAACCCGCCCCGTAGTCCTCGGGCCCCGCCCCTCGCAGCCGGGCGGGGCCGCCAACCGGGTTGTCGAACATGACACGCCGATGATTCCTGGCGCGCCATCAGGACATATAGGAATTTTTCACATTACCCTCTCGTAACTGTACGAAGTCGATCTCTTACGGATCGCACCCACCTCACTCCTTCGGAGATGACATGCACAAGCTTCGCAAGGCTGCCGTCGTGGTCGTGGCCATCGGCACCGCCGGGCTCCTGGGCGCCGGGACGGCCACGGCCGACGGTCACGGTGGCAAGGGCGGGGACAAGGTCAGCGTCCTGCAGAGCTCCAACTGCAAGTCGCACGACCTGAACCTCGACGTCCTCGGCCAGGTCGGCATCCTCAACGGCGCGCTGGGCAGCGCGCTCAACGGCGAGGGTGACCCGGGCGCGCAGGCGACCCACCTCGGCTCGACCATGGGCTGCGACAACAGCGCCTGGTAGGTCGGGCTCGGAGCGCGGCCTCCCGCTGCCTCTCATGCCGTAACACCGGTGGAGTACGGACCGTGACGCACGGTCCAACACCAGGGGCCTGATCCACTTCCGTGGATCAGGCCCCTGGTCCGGCGTCGGCCCGCGCTCAGTCCTGCGTCGGCAGCTGCTTCTTCCGCACGACGACGAGCGCCGCGCCGCCGATCACGACGAAGCCGATGGCGACGCCCGCGATCAGGGGGGTCATGGTGGAGCCGCCGGTCGCGGCGAGGTTGGTGTCGTCGGCCCCGGCACCCACCGTGGCGGGGCTCGGCTCGCTGAGGATCTGGGTGGCGTCGCCCGCCTCGTCGGCCTCACTCACCTGCGTCTTGCAGTCCAGCACGCCGGTGAACCGCTTCTCGAAACCGCCCGGCCCCTCGATGGTGAAGTCGTAGGCCTGGTCCTCCTGCAGAGGGATCGTCACCGTCTGCGACCTGCCCGCCGGGACGCTGTACTCGACCCCGAGCAGCTCGAAGACGAACGGCTCGGTGCCCTCGTTGGCCGCGGTGATGTCGACGCCGCCCTTGGCGCAGTTCTCCGCCGCCGACAGCGCGGGTATCGCACCCGTCCTGGCCCAGGTCGCGGTGGCCGTCGCCGAGACCGTCGACTCGCTGGAGCCCGCCAGGATCTGCGTCTGGCTGCGGCTCTCGGCGGCGAAGGCACGGCCCACGGGCACGGTCGTCGACGCCTGCACGGTCAGCTCCGCCTGGCCGTCCGCGGCCTTCTCGGGCACCTGGAAGAAGACCTGGCTGCCGTTCGCGGCGGACGTGACGGGGACCCCGTCCTTGTCCACGATGCGCACACCGCTGGTGGCGGCGTCCGCGGGCGGCGTCACCGTCGCGCTGCCGGCGTTGGTGTGCACCGTCACCGGTCCCAGCCGCTCGCCGGGGTGGCCGGAGACCGCGGGCGGGTCGAGCGTGAGCGAGGCCTGGGGCTCCGCCACACTGCGCGCGTTCTTCTCCAGATAGTCGGCGAGTTGCTCGGCCTGCGGGTCGACGGCGTCGACGTCCACGCCGTCCGAGTAGCGCCAGATGGCCACCTGGGTGCCGGCCGCCGCGTCCTGCTCGGTGAGGCCGCCCTTGACGCCCGCCTTGCCGGCGAGCGCGGCGAGGTCGTTCACCTGGGGGTAGGAGTTCTGCAGGATCCAGCGGATCCTGCCCGCGTCCTTGTTGGCGCCCAGCGAGGTGCCGCTCCAGGGCGTCTCGTGGTACTTGGCGTCGCGCTGCGTGGGGTTGTGGATGTCGACGCAGTACGTCTGCAGCATGCCGCCGCCGTCGACGGACATCTCGAACAGGCCGGCCGAGATCTCCTGGTCGCCGGTGTCGGCGTGGACGACCGCGGCACCGTAGGTCTTCAGGCCGCCTATGGTGGCCGTCGCCCCGCCCTGACCCCACGCCGCCTCGTCGGCGGCGGCCGGGCCGGCGCCGGTCAGCACCGAGGCTGCGACGAGCCCGGACACCAGGGACGCGGCGGCGACGCGGGCCACCCGTCGTCGCCCGTGGACCGACAGCGCAGAGAACGCAGCAAACACAGAATTCCCCTTCGAGCAGGACCCGTTGACGTGGGGGGAACGGTCCCACCAGCAGAATCAGAAGCCCCGAGAGCTACGTCCGGCATCCTAGGTACGCGGCGCACCACGCTTCCCTGGGATCCCGTCGGAGGGCCGATCCGACTCGGAATCGTTATCGCCAAGATCCCTTACGAGCAGGGCTTATCGACAAATCCACCGGGGTCGTTCGGAACGCACTCGCCGATAAGCCGCAGTTCGGTCAGCCTGTGCGGGTGACTGATGTCACGTCACCGAGACTGTTTCCTGGGCCTGTTGGACGTTGATGCCCGCGTCCGCGTGCCCGTCCGTGTTCGCGTCCGCCTCCGCGGGTGGTGTCTCCCAGTCGGGCTCGGGTTGCGCGGGTGATGCGGTGGCCACTCCGGCCTCGGGCCGGGGGGTGCGGCGGAAGGCCGAAGTGCCGCGCGCCAGGTCGTGGCCGATCGCCGTCGCGTCGATGTCGGCCGAGGTCCAGCTCTGCCCCTCCCGCACGTCCGAGCGCACCTTCAGCCTGCCCTGCACCATGACGGGATCGCCCACGTTCAGCGAGCCGGCGGCGTTCGTCGCGAGCTGCCGGTTGGCCCACACCGTGAAGAAGTTGGTGTGTCCGTCGGTCCACTCGTTCTTCCCGCGATCCAGATAGCGCGAGGTCACCGCCAGCCGGAAGCGTGCCGACGGCCCCGTCGCCAACTCCCGGTACACCGGCTGCGTCGCCACGTTGCCCACCGCGCAGATGATCGTCTCGTTCATCGCGAACCCCTCCCTCACCCGGCCGCTCCCGCCGGGCCGATACGCGTACGGGCCCGTCCCGTACGGCTGCGTCCGACGTGACGGCCGCGCGCGCCCTCGGTACCCGCTGGTACGTCCTTGCACGTTCCAGTACGACGTGGTACGTCCTGGTGCGCCGCCGTCACCGCGATCGACCGCGTCCGTCGCGATCGCCGCGAAGCCAGACTGCCTCCGTCGGGCCGAGCCCGCTGAGCCCTGTGGACCACCGCTCGCCTGTGGACATCTCCGCCACTCGAACGGGTGACCAACACTCCGCCGACCAGGTCAGCTCCCTGATCGCCGGTCACGTCCCCGGGCTCTGTCGACCTCCCTGACGCCGGGTCACCACGCCCGGGTCACCATGCCCGGGTCACCGCGCCCGGGTCACCATGCCCGGGTCACCGCGCCGAGGGCCCCACCCCCATGACGCGCCCGTACTGCTCCCGGACCTCCCGGTACCGCAGCAGCTCAGCCGCCACCGGATCCAGTACCCGGGCTCGCCCGCAGCCGGCCGCCGCCTCGCGCAATCGGCGTTCCGCGTCCAGGCCGTACCGCCTCGCGGGCCCTCGGGCCGCCATCCGGCAGCCCCACTCCACGAGCGGTCCGCCGGCGATGCCGGCCACCATCAGCAGCACCGGCACACCGAGGTTGGGCGCCATGACGCCGACGATCTGCCCCAGCAGCCAGAGTCCGCCGATGACCTGAAGGATCGTCATGGACGCCTGCACCAGGACGGCCGCCGGCCACCAGCCCGGCCGCGGGGGTCGCCCGGGCGGCAGTCCGGCCCGTGCGGCCAGCTCGTCCAGCGCCTCGGGAAGCCCCTGGGCGCCTCGTACTGCCGCCTCGCGCACCGCCTGCGCCCACGGTGTGGGCAGCCCGGCCGACGCCTCGTCGGCGACCGTTCGCACGGCCTGTTCGACGCGCTGGCGCGCGGTGGCCTCCTCGTCCGTCTGGGCCCGCAGGGACAGGCGCCCCGTCGGGGGTTCGCCCCGGTCCTGGTACCAGCGCCACAGCCGTAGCCAGGGTGTTCCGCACGCGCGGTTGGCGTTGCGCAGCCAGGCCCGCTCGGCGGCCTCGCCCGCGGCGGTGGCGCCGATGGCGTCCGCGAGCCGCGCGGAGAACTCGTCCCGCGCCTCCTCGCTGAGCCCGGTGCGCCGTCGTGCCGCGTACACCGGCCGTAGCCGCCACCCGGCCGCGTCCACGTCGGCCGAGATCCGGCGCGCGGCCGCCCCGCGCTCCGCGACGAACTGCCCGAGCGCCTCCCGCAGGTCGCCGACGCCGTCCCCGGTGAGCGCGGACAGCGCGAGCACCACGGCGCCCGGTTCGCCGTGCTCGCCCAGCGCGATGCCGTCCTCGTCGAGGAGCCGCCGCAGGTCGTCGAGGACCTGGTCGGTGGCCTCGCCGGGCAGCCGGTCGATCTGGTTGAGGACGACGAACATGATCTCGGCGTGTCCCGCCATGGGCCGCAAGTAGCGCTCGTGCAGCACGGCGTCGGCGTACTTCTCGGGGTCGACGACCCAGATGACCGCGTCGACGAGCGCCAGGACGCGGTCCACCTGCTCGCGGTGCTGCACGGCCGCCGAGTCGTGGTCGGGCAGGTCGACCAGGACGAGTCCGCGCAGCTGCCCGTCAGCGGCCGCGTTCTGCGCGGGCCGCCGGCGCAGCCTCGGCGGGATGCCGAGCCGGTCGATGAGGCCGACCGCGCCGTCGCTCCAGCTGCACGCGAGGGGTGAGGCGGTCGTCGGCCGTCGTACGCCCGTCTCCGAGATCGTCACTCCGGCGAGCGCGTTGAACAGCTGCGACTTGCCGCTGCCCGTGGCGCCCGCGATGGCGACGACGGTGTGCTGCCCGGACAGCCTGCGCCGCGCCGCCGCCTCGTCGAGGACCCGGCCCGCCTCGGAGAGCGTCCTGTTGTCGAGCCTGGTGCGTGAGAGCCCGACCAGTTCGCGCAGCGCGTCGAGCCGGGACCGCAGCGCGCCGTCGTACGCGAGCGGCGTCACGACCTGCGCCCCGGAAGCGCGCGGTTCCACGATGGCGGGTTGCTCCGGAGCAGCGGTTTCATTCACCCTCCGTGCGATCAGTCCGTCGTCCCAGGGGGAGGCGGATTCGGTACCGGTGGGGGCATCCGCACCGGTCGACGACTCGGCGGCGGAGGAGTCTGTACGGGCAGGGGGTTCTGCACGGGCGGGGGGCTCCGTACGGGCGGGGTGTTCGCTACGCACGGGGCGTTCGGTACGGGCAGGGGCCGGGGGTTCCTTATGCCGGGGGGTGTCGGTGCCCATACGGCCCCCCGAGCCGCGGTCGCCCTCACGCGCGGGCGCGTCCACGCCCGTACGGCCGCCGTTGGAGTCAGGGGCGCCCTTACGACCCGCGGGCTCAGGCACAGCGACACGCACCTGTGCGTCGCCGCCGCCCTCACGGCCGCCGGCGTCGGAGACGTCCACGCGCGCGGGCGGCTCGTCGGGCCTACCGTCCTCCACGCGCGCGTGGTCGTCGCCGACGCGGCACTCCTGCTTCGCCAGCTTCCTCCAGAGCTTGCGCATCTCCGGCTCCTCGGCACCTGCGGAATCCTCGCCCTTGTCGGGCTCTCCCTCCGCGCGGTCACCCGCCACGGGGAAGCCGTTCTCACGAGCGCCGTCCGCAGGGGGTGCGCTCACCGGGACGTGGTGCTCGCGCTCGTCGCCCTTGGCGGCGCCGTCCTCCTGCTGATCGGCGTGTTCGGTGTGGTCCTGGTCAGTGACGGCAGTCACCGGTCACCTCTCCTTCTGCAGTACGGACAGCGCGGCGATGAGTTCGGCCTGGGGTTCGGGGTGGACCTCCAGGGCGTCGAGCGGGGCGAGCCGTCGCTCGCGTTCGTTGTGCATGACCCGGTCCAGGTGCTCGTTGAGCAGCCGCCCGGCCCGGTCGCGCAGTCGCAGCGCCCCGTGCGCCCCGATCCGCTCGGCGAGCCCCTCCCCCGCCGACCGTGCCCGGCGTCCGCCCAGCAGGGCGGTGGCGACGAGTGCGGTGACGACCTCGGAGTCCGGGGCGACGCTGCGGTCGAGGACGCTCACCTCGTCCTCGGCGTACTCCTCGAGTTCCCTGCGCCAGCGCCGTACGGCCACGCCGATGCGGTGCTCGACGCTCGCGGGGCGCGGGTCACGGCCCGTCAGCTCGGGAGCGGCGGCGGCCGGTTCGCGTCGCCAGGCGTCGTCGACGCGCTCGTCGGCGGCGGTGACGGCACACAGCAGGAGGGTGCTGAGACTCTCCACCAGCGAGTCGAGAAGCTCACCGGGGGTGCTGTCGAGCGGGAAGGCGCGCCAGCGTTTCAGCGCGTCCCCGGCGAGCACGGCACCGGCTTGCAGCCGGCTGCGCACGCGCGCGTACTCACTGTCGTAGGCGCTGTCCACGGCGTTGGTGAGCCGTAGTGCCGCCGCGTACTGGGCGGCGGCGGCGTTGGCCAGCTCCGGCATGCGGACCTTGAGGGAGTCGAGGAGGCCGTGGGCCGTACGGGCGACGGCGTGCTCCCGCGCACCCGGGTCCTGGGCCTGCTGGCTGAGCCAGGTGCGCAGCGGTGCCACCGCCGTGGCCGGCAACAGCCCGCCGCCCCAGGCCGACTCGGGCAGTTCGGGCACGGTGAAGCGCGGTACGTCGCCGAGGCCGGCCTTGGTGAGGAGTGCCCCGTACTGCCGGGACACCTCGGACACGACCTGGTGGGGCACCCGGTCCAGCACGGTCACCAGGGTGGCGTCGTACTCCTTGGCGGTGCGCAGCAGATGCCAGGGGACGGCGTCGGCGTAGCGCGCGGCCGTGGTCACCATCACCCAGATGTCGGCCGCGCAGATCAGTTGCGCGGCGAGGACGCGGTTGTCGGCGATCAGGGAGTCGATGTCGGGGGCGTCGAGGAGGGCGAGGCCGCACGGCAGCGTGTCGGCGGTCTCGACCCGCAGCACGCGTGCGGAGTCCTCGGCGGACAGCATCAGCTCGTCCGCCGGATCGTGTTCGGTCACCCACACGCGTGTGAGGTCGGGCAGGACGCGCATCCCGCTGAACCAATGATGGTCCTCGGGATGGCAGACCAGCACCGGGTTTCGCGTCGTCGGCCGCAGCACGCCTGCCTCGGTCACGCGCCGGCCCACGAGGGAGTTGACGAGCGTCGACTTGCCGGCGCCGGTGGATCCTCCCACCACGGCCAGCAAGGGCGCTTCGGGCTCCTTCAAGCGGGGCACCAAATAGTCGTCGAGCTGCGCGAGCAGTTCGTCGCGGTTGGCACGCGCGCGTGGCGCCCCCGCCAGGGGTAGCGGGAAGCGTGCGGCGGCGACACGGTCGCGCAGGGCGGAAAGTGCGTCGAGCAGCTGAGGCCGTACGTCCAAGGTCACCACATGCGAAGAATGCCCAATTTTAGGGGATTTCTGAAGCATATGAGCATGTCTGCGCGCCGACGGGACACAAGGGATGGAAGGGACGACTGGGACACAGGCACAGTCCAGGCATAACGAGTGCACAACACCCGGGGCGCGAGAGCCCAAAAGCGGTGCGCGATTCGCACCTGCCTGCGATTATCAGGACCGCTTCACCGAACCTCCACATCGAGCCACGGAGGCGAAGCAGCAGGGACACGGATGCGGGAGCCCTATCCTTGTCTCCGGCATCGTCACGGGTCAGCCCCACCAGGGCACCACGACCGAGGCCACCACACCCGGCCCCCGTAGCTCAGTGGATAGAGCAGGCGCCTTCTAAGCGCTTGGCCGCAGGTTCGAGTCCTGCCGGGGGCGCCCTCTTTCCGCCCTCCTTCGGGAGGGCGTTTTTGCTGTTCAGGGCCTATACCAGTGGATACGGCGAAGCCCCGGACGCCCTCTCGATGATCAAGGGCGGACTCCGGGGCTGTCCGGCTGTTACCGGGTTTTTGCGGGTGGCCGTGTCGAATACGTGTCGAAGTTCTGGGGCGCCTGGTCAGCCGGCGGACGGCGACTCGGGGAGATCTCCGGCAGCTTCGAGCCTCCTCTTCAAGTCGGGTAGCTGGCCGTCAATGCATCGGGCGTAGGTCGCCAGGAGCACGGCAACGCTGTTTCCTGCCCACTCGGCTACCTGGGCGGGTGGGATCCCGTCGTTCAGCCACTTCGTCAGGCGCGTGTTCCTGTTGTCGTAGACGCGCCGTCCGGTGGGTGACTCGAAGACGTGCGAGGGCAGTACGGCCTTACGCGCACTGCGCCACGCCCGTCGGATGACGGATCCAGCGAGGATGCCGCCTGACTCGCCTTGGAACAGCAGGTCACCCGGCTTGAGCCGTTCATCCTCGATGTGCTGCCGCAGGATGCGTGTGAGGGCGGGACGCCCTGGGACAGTGCGTGTCTCGCCCTCTGCGCGGCCTTTCAGGTCGCGTTGTTCGTGGATCTCCCCCGTGTCGGTCCACTGCTTTCCGACCTCAGGGGTCGCCGTGTGGATCAGCAGCTCGCGCCACTGGTCGTCGGCGTCAGGCTCGGGCAGGGTCACGTCCTCCACCCGCATGGCCACGGCTTCCTCGGGCCGAGGGCCGCAGGGTCCTGGGCATTCACCGAACGCGCCCGCGCCTCCGGCCTGCTGCCCTCCATGGGCTCCATCGGGGACTGCGTGGACAAGGCGATGATGGAGTCCTTCTGGGCCCGGGTCCAGGTCGAATTACTCAACCGCCGGCGGTGGCGGACACGGATGGAGCTGTCCACCGCCCTCTTCGAATACCTCGAGATCTTCCACAACCGGCAGCGCAGGCACTCCGCGCCCAAGTGACTCGGCTCCACCCAACTCGGGGCACTCCGGAGCCTCCACCGATCCCGGAGCGGTTCACCCTGAGGGACAACACGACAGCTCCATGCCCCCGTTGGCCGATCTCTATAGAGCTACGGATCAGAAGGATGTGGGAGCGGAGCCATTCGGCGTCCCGGGACCCTGCAGGTCCGGAGATGTCTATCCGCCCCCCTTGGCCGCCGAGTTCCTCAGTGAAGACGTCGGACCGGCCCATCTGTGCCCGGGAGGGCAACACCCGTCGCAGACAATGACCTTGTGGCCGCAGTTGGCACCGACGCCGGACGTGCCAGATCCGTGCCAGGTCGTGCGGGGAGTAGCGGGGAATACCGGAGACTGAGACAGCGGCCAGTCGTACGCTGTCACGGCTCTGCCGCAGGTCAGCCCGTCAATCACCCCTAGAGAACCCAAGCTTCCCAAGCTGATGGCTTCGCGCCGGCCTTGACCCGATCGCTCGGTGCTGATCGAGTCACCCCATGGCTACGGACCCCAGCGAGTACGACAAGGCAATGCCGATCGTGGCCGCCCATCTCGCCAAGATCGAACGAGCGGTTGACCGGACCCGTGCCTCATATGCGGGGCAGCCGTTCGCGGCGGTCCATCAGGCACTCGCCGAAGCGCTGCAAGACGAGGGCGCTCAACGAGTCGTGCCCCAGGTCGTCGAGGAGTTGGCGCGCCAGATCTCGGATGCAGCGACCGAGCCAAGGGGGGCGGCGGGGTGAGTGTGTAACTGCGTGACAACGCCGACGAACAACGGCTGACGCCCGCGGACGTCAGCGGACCGTCAGCGCAGGTGAGAGGAGCACCAGCCCAAGGCAGCGCCCCTACCCAAGTTGCTTCGGAACGAAGCGGTCGCTCCGTTAGGGTGCCCCGCATGACCGACAAGGCCCCGACCTGTCCTGAGTGCAGCCAGCCCATGAAGTCCGGCGGCCTTGTCCTCGTCAAACGGGAGGCCGATGGCCGCCGGACCTGCCGGTCGCTGTGGCGGTGTGCCGATCGGCACATCTGGTGGAGCTGGGCAGACCGGCCGGACGAACCATTGGAGGTCTGCCCGGTCCCGCAACTGTTCCGCTGACATCCAACGTTGACATCAACGAGCACGGACGGCGGCAACAACGGGCGGCCACGTACGGCGCCAGTGCGCGAGCCGAGGCCCCACCACGCCGGGCCCGGATCGAACTCCTAATGCGGTGGTCACACGGCAGTACGCGGCTGCGGAGGGCCCCGATCTGCCGGCCGCGCCGAGGGCCGCCATGCGGGGCTGTGCGAGCCGCCGCACGTCGGTCGAGCGTTCTGAAGGTGCCTCTCTCGGCGTAACCACAGGGAAACGGGGAGAGGAGCCCCGGTGCGAAACCGGGTTCCTCTCCCCGCTGGCAAGGAATGGAAGGTCGTTGCCGGCCACTAGACGCGGCCGTCTCCTTTCAGGGGCAATGGGGATCGCTCACCGCTAGGAGGTCACCGCGGCTGGTTGCAACGCGGAGCACCTCGCGCAAAGCCCCGGTCAGGTCCTTGGCCAGCCGTCGCATGTCCTCCGAGCTCGTGCCCTGGTCGTCGAGCTTGTTCGACGCTCGCTCCAGGAGTTCGGCGGCCGTTCCCAACTGCATGGCCTCGATGTTGTCCGCCAGGCGGGACATGTAACCCTCCCCGTCGTCGGTGCTCAAATAGCAGGGCTTGCCCTCCGGCCCCGACCATGGGAGGAGTCGCAGTGTGTTCGGTGCTGTCATCTTTGCGTCTGCCTCTCATCGGTCATGTGGTGGGTAGTGAAGACCGCGTCGACGCGATCCCCGGGGAACACCAGAAGCGCGGCCTCGACGACTCGCCCGATGGCGTCGGTCGCGACGCGCGTGACTGCAAGTACCGCCACGGCGGAGCGGAGCCGGAGGGCCGATGCTTCGTCCGGTGTCGGTGGGCGGGCACTTACCGTCTCCCGGACAGTTGGCGGCGGCGAGCTCAGGACGGCAAATCGCGCAGCTGTCTCCCGCCACGAGGACTCGTCGTCCAACACTCCGGCCGGTGCCAGGTCGCGTGGGATGTAGATGCGGGCCAGCCCATGCGGTGACTCTCCCTCGTGGCTGATGCAGAAGAACTCAGCGAGAGAGCTGCCTGTCGGCACCTTCAGCAAGGCCGTCAGATGCCCCTCGGCCGGAACCGTGTTGGTGCGGACCGTGACACGCAAGGCCGTTTCAGCGGCGGTCCACGGGTCCAGCGTTCCCCATCCACCGACGTACACGATCTTCCGCGGTGGGCAGCGGACGAAGTTGCCCTTGCCGTGGATCTTCTCGACGAGGCCTTCGCCCTGGAGGACAGCGAGGGCACTCCGCAGTGTCACCGTGCTGACCTTGTATCGGTCGGCGAGGCCGGCCTCGGACGCCAGGCGTTCGCCGGGCTTGATGCGACCGGTCGTGATCTGGTGCCGCAGATCGTCGGCGATCTCGTGATGGCGTGAAGGCACGGGCCGGATCACCGCCTTCTCTGCATGCGAACGGTAGCGAGCCGGGTTCGCGCGTGCATGGTCAGCAGCTCGCCCGACTCGAAGAGGAGTTGCTTGGCTCCTTGAGGGAGCTGGAAGAGGTCGCTCACCCGGCATGCCTTGCCACCGAGTTGGATGATGTCGCCGCGCTGCACGGTGGCCGCCGTGACCTCGACGTTGGATGCCAGCGTGCCGCCAGGTGCCCAGCCGCTCACCGCTCCGCCTCCGCAGGCATGGAGTGGTGGGACGTCGAGTGACACGGGCAGGCGCATGTCTCGTAGACAATCGGCAGGTCGACCGGTGCGGGGACCGGGGAGGTCTCCGCGCAAGCAGGGTGTGTGCCGATACGGCAGGCGGTCGACCGATAGGGAACGGCCGAGACCTCGACGGTGTGGGGCTGTTGGCGAGCAGGCATCAGCGCACCCCCGCGAGCGACGACCAGGCCTCAACGGGCAGGTGAGGAGCGACTACCACCGCGAGCGGCCGTACTCGACGCTCCCAAGCCAGCAGGTACGGGCGGACGAGCGCGTTTTCCTCCCCCGCGAGCGGGTCACGGTGGTGCGCGGTATCGGGAACCCCGCCCAGGACCACCATCGACGCGTCAGCGGACGCAGGGACAACGAGGGCGGCTGTCGGTCGAAAGAGCCGTAAGGGACGGCGGTGCCTGCCCTTGAGGAAGCACCGCGCTCTGGCAAGCGAGGCGGCACGGCGGATACGGTTGAGCACGCTGCTCAGCTCCTATCGCTGATGGCTCGGTTCCCCGACATCGCCCGTCGTGGGGACCGCTTTGTGTACGACCGCCCAGAGGGTGCGGTCGTTCAGGCTGGTGGCGAGGAGCCCGAATCGGTCGGCCTCCGCCACCACTTCCAGGACCTCCCGCCATAAGTCGGCGGAGAGCGACTCCGGCACCTCCGCTTCGACCGACGTGTACCGGCCGTGCTCCTCCACCCGCGCCGGAAGCCCGACGCCGGACAGCCGGGCAGCGATGGCCGCCGCGCTAACTCCCGAAGCGGGCACAGGGCAGCCTCCGTTAACCAGCGATCACTTTGAGTGAAGCTAGTTAACTAGATTAGAGCTAGTGGACTAGATTTTCCATATGCCTGAGCAGCCGCCTTATCTCCGCATCGCTGACGAACTCCGGCGGCGGATCGCGGAGCACGTGTGGGAACCCGGGGACCGCCTGCCTTCCCGCGCCCAGATCGGCCAGGAGTGCGGGGTAGGCGAGAACGTGGTCCGTCGGGCACAGGAGCTGCTGATCTCCCAGGGCGTGCTGGAGGGCCGCGCCGGATCAGGCACTTACGTCGCCGAGCCCCGGCAACGGGTCCGGGTCGTCCGGTCCTCGGCACGAGAGCGGCCCGACGCGTCACCGTTCCGGGCGGACATGAAGGCCCTGGGCAGGCAAGGGGATTGGGAGAGCCGGACCGAAGCCAAGGTGCCGGCTCCGGCGGACATCGCGGCGCGGCTCGGCATCGTCGAGGGCGACCTGTGCGTCCGTACGGCGTACGAGTTTCTGGCCGACGGCAGGCCGGTGCAGCTGTCGACGAGTTGGGAGCCGTACGACCTCACCGTCGGCACGCTCGTCGTCCTCCCCGAGGGAGGGCCGCATGCCGGGGCGGGCGTCGTGAATCGGATGGCCGCGATCGGTGTCACCGTCAGCCACGCCGTGGAGCAGCCGGAGCCGAGGCAGGCGACCGCCGAGGAGGCGTCACTTCTGGGCATCCACAAGGCTGCACTCGTGACGCACATCCGGCGGACGTACTACAGCGACCAGGGGCGGCCCGTGGAGACGGCGGACATCGTGGTGCCCGCCGCTCACTGCGAGATCGTCTACGAGATCCCCATCAGTCGCTAGCAGGACGGCCCCGCGTCAGGTCGTAGCTCCTCCGCTCGTATTGTGACCGCATACGCAACGAGAGGCACGACGAGCGGCTTTCAGATGCGGAGTTGGAGCTGTTCCTCCAGTACCTCCACAGATTCGCGAACCATGACCTTGATCTCTACGCCCTCATACAGGTTGGAGACCCAGCGCACCCCGACTACGTGTCCTTCAGCAGGACGCCGGAAGCGGGTGTCGACCCATCGGCTTACCGGTGGCCTTGAACCGGCTCCGGGCCGTGTCGAATGTGTGTCGACGGCAGCGGCTCTGAAACCACGTTCCGAAAAGAAGCCCTGCCAGACGCTAGTTCTGATAGTCGCTCATACAGACGCGACTGCCGATTGCGGCAGGTCTGTGACGGTCAGGCAGGAGTGTCGAGTCAGCCGAAGTCGTTCGTGCCGGGAGTGGGGCGAGTACTGATGGTCTCGTCGTACGTCGGCATAGTGGTGCCGTACGAGGTGCGCGGGTCCAGTGGTCCGGCGCCGGACCCCCGGCCCACTGGTTGGACGCCCGGGGCGCTGCCGGGATGCCCGAGGGCATGGCGCTCGCCCGTACCCGGGCGCAGAACCGCGGGCATTTCACCGGAGGTGGCCTGTGTCGCGGTGCCGGTCTTCTCGAAGTCCTGGGACGTCCGCTGGTCGTTCCATTCGTGGCCGTCCGCCGACGACCTGAGGTTGTCCCTGCCAGCCTGGAGGCGGGAGTGCAGACCGTCGAGGGCCGGCTTCCAGCTGGTGGCGATCTCTGTCAAAGCGGCGCCGATCGACCAGCCAGTGAGCGAGTTGCCCGCGGACCTCGATTCCCTGATGGCCTTGTCGGCCGGTCCCTTCATGGTTTGGGATACACCGTCGCAGGCGCCGGCGGACGCGCGCAGTTCGGCCGGGTCGACGTTGGTGCTCTGAGACACGTCCAGTTCCTCTCAATCGGTCAGAACTGCTGCTGCTTCGCACCGGGCGGGAGCATGCAGGGGGTGCGTACGGAGAAAGAGAGCGCTTGGGGCTTTGTCTTGCCGGAGCCGACGGTCTCGGCCGTCACGCGATAGGAGTTCTCCTTGTTGTCAGCCCTGAACACGGCCGACTCGTAGGCATCCTTGAACTCCCGGTATCCCGTGACCTCGTACCCCTGCTTGGAGAGCTCCTGACGGAGCGTCTTCACGACGCGCGTGTGCTCCGTGACGGGCGCCGGGGAGTTGACGTAGTAGAAGAGGCTGTACCGGCCGTCCTCGGCCACCTCGTCGTTCGCCCCGATACATGCCTCGAAGTGCACCTTGGCCGTCGAAGGGGTGAGCTCGACATCGGCGATCCTGGCCATGTACGCGGTGTAGTCCTTGGCCCACTTCAGCGCGGCGTCCTTTTCCATCCGCGGCAGCGGGGTGTTCGCGTCGTCACTCTGGGACACACAACCTCCAGTTGAAAGGAGAACTGCGGAGACAGCCAGCATCGTCCGGAAGAAGGGCCTAGAGACCAGGGACGATATAGGCGTCCGGCGGCATCTCGGAGCCCTCCTTCGGAACCTCTGTGGGCTGCCTGCCTGCAATGATCGCTCCCTGGTTGTCGAGGGACTCGCTGGGTCCGTACGGCCCGCTGTCCCAATAGCCGCTGTGGCCATGGGTGTCGACCTCGAAGTTGTTGCCACCGAAGCCTCCAAGCGTCGGGTCGCGGCCGAGGGTGTAGCCGGAGGTGTTGTTGGCGACACCGTCGTCCTCCGCGGTGCCGACCCATACGTGCTCGGGATCCATCTGCAGATCCTTGGCCTCGTCCACTGTCATCCCAGGGCTACCGACTGCAACCACGTCGTCCGCGCCCAGGCCGGAGCCCCCAGCTGCGGCCGCACCCACGACTGTGGAGCCGTAGCTGTGTCCGATAACTGTGGTGTGACTCGGCGACCCGTCATGCGCGGCATGCGAGCCCGCCACGAACTGCCGCAGGTCAGGAGCGGCGTCCTCGGCTCGCCCGGTTCCGCCGACGCTGTTGAAGTCGGTCGCGGACGCCTCGGGGGCGTCGTAGCCGAGCCAGGTGATCATCGCCACGCTCTCGCCGTTGGACCGGCTCTCCGCTGCCGACTGCAGCCTGTCGATGCGCTCGAGCTGACCGGGTACGGCGTCCATGTTCGTGTTGGTGCCTGGCACCAGGATGCCGGTGTGCGCGGCCGTGTCGGGGTTGCCCATGGCGATGATGGCCCGTCCGTCGTCCTTGGAGTCGTAGCCGAGGAGGTACAGCTCCTTGCCCCTTGGCGCGGCATCCGCGGCTTCGAGCCGGTCGTTCAGCACCTGGAGATTGCTCAGGCGCCTGTTGACGGTTTCATCGGTGTCCCCCGGGAACCCTTCGTCCCAGTTGCCCTCCTGGATCAGATTCATTTCCTGGGCGAGGGCCGTGCGATTGGCGTCGTCGCGCACGTCCGACGGCAGACCGTCGGTCGCTCCGATCTGCCTCGGGTAGAGCGTGGTGTAGGTCTGACGCTCCTCGGGGCTGAGGGCCTTCCACCAGTCGGCGGCAGCCTTCGGGTCGTCCGAAGGGATCTGCGGGGCCTGGACACCCACAGCTTCCATCGCGTTCTTGGCGTCCTGGGCGGATTCCGCCGCCGCGTCGTGGCTGAGCGGATCGGTGAGAATGTCGCCGTTCAGCTCAGCGAGGGCCCTCGCGCCGTCGTTACTGGCCTTGTGCGCAGCGGCCAGGGCCTCGTCGATGGCGGCGCGGTGCTCCCCGAGCAGCGCGCCGCGGTCCGCGATGATCTGCTGCGCGTCGGGGTCCTGGCGTGGAAGGCCCGAGGTCGTCGGATCGCTGACCCAGCCGTCGCCGTCGACGTCGAAGCCGTCCTGCTCCGCACGCCGCACCGCGCTACGAAGGTCGGTCTGGGACTGCTCCATCCAGAACCTTGTGGTGTTGAGGACCTCGGCGATGGCCATGGCCTCGGTCTCGACCACACCGATGCGCGACTCGACGTCCTCCAGGTAGAAGAGGGCCGCGTCGGCGTCATCGCCCTTCCAGGACTGGTGCAGCGGCCCGGTCACCTGTCGGCGGTGGCGGTCGGTGAGTGAGTCCATGGTCGTCGACAGCCCGCGCCAGGACTTGACCGCGGCTTCCAAGTCGGAGAAGTCCTGCTTCATCAGCCGGGAGAAGTCAGAAGCCACGTCGGCTCCCGCTCGGCCGGCCCGAGAGTCCCGCAGAGCATGGCAAGCCAACCCAAGTAGGCATATGGCAACCCCCGTTGCTACTCATTCATGAGTTCGAGGCGCTCAGCCTAGCCGACGTCTTCTCGCCCTAGGCCGCTGCTTCTGGATCACCTCGTATCGAGTGGCAAGGCCCTGCACTGCCATGAAAGCCATAGGCAGGCAAGGGGGTTGGGAGGGCCGGGCCGAAGCCAAGGTGCCGGATCCGGCAGACATCACAGCGCGGCTCGGCGTCGCCGCCGGACCGGCATCGCTTCTGGGTATCCAGGAAGCCGCACTTCCCATCAACCGCTAGCAGGAAAGCCCCGCGTCAGGTCGTAGCTCCTCCGCTCGTATCGTGACGCATGCGCAACGAGAGGCACGACGAGCGGCTGTCGGACGAGGAGTTGGAGCTGTTCCTCCAGTAGCTCCACAGATTCGCGAACCTCTCATACAGATTGGAGACCCCGAGCACCCCGCCTACGTCTCCTTCAGCAGGACGCCGGAAGCGGGTGTCGACCCATCGGCCTACCGGCGGCCGTGAACCGGCTCCGAGCCGTGTCGAATGTGTGTCGACGGCAGGTGACGAGCTGCTGGCGGAAGGGGTAGCTGCCCAGGTCAGTGACCGACCTTCAACGAACACGCCGAGCGCCCTCTAAGCGCTTGGCCGCAGGTTCGAGTCCTGCCGGGGGCGCCCAGTCTCCGCCCTCCTTCGGGAGGGCGTTTTTGCTGGTCAGGGCGCATGTCGACTGACGTGACGAAGCCCCGGACGCCCGGAACTGCGCCGCTTCCTGGCTGACACCTGGGCCTAGCGGCGGCAACCGGGAGTGGCACGCCAGCAGCGGCCTCTACCACGGCGAGGCGAACGCCGCCTGACCACAGGCCCGTTCACTCCCGGCCGCTATCCCATCCACACGAGTAAGGACCTGCACGACTCATGTCCTGCATCTCGACGCGGATGGAGGACATCGCCATGGGTGACATCCTGCGCACCGACTACCAGAAGGCCGTCGCCGCCTCCTGGAACGCCGAGAAGGACCCGGTCGACATCGCAAGCTCGGTGAGGTCGATGGCCTCTACCACCACCACTACGGCCTCGGCGAGTACGACCCCTCCGTCCTGGCAGGCCCGGCCGACACCCGCGAGCAGCGCATCATCGAGGGGATGCACCGCCTGGAAACAGCCCAGGCGGAGGTACTCCCCGACCACCTCGGCGACATCAAGCCCGGCGACCGCCTCCTGGACGCCGGCTCCGGCCGCGGCGGCACCAGCATGATGGCCAACGCCCGCTTCGGTTGCCATGGCTTTCACGGAATCGTGCCGGCGGACAGGGCTCGCAGTCCGGTGGGGCATCCTGTGCCGACGTCCTGACGAGTGAACGTGCGCGTGTCCTGACGGGCTCAGGACGGTCGTGCCGCACAACGTGGGTGGACAGCCCTGAATCGGCGTGAGGACGCGACGAGATGACGACCGTAGTGGTGACCGGCGCGACCGGGAACGTCGGGCGACACGTTGTGAGTGAGCTGCGGCGGCGCGGCGTCCCTCACCGCGCGCTCACCCGCAACCCGGAGCGAGCCACTGCCGTACTCGGCCCCGGCACCGACCTCGCGCCAGGGGACTTCACCGAGCCCAAATCGCTTCGAGCCGCCTTCGCGGGCGCCGAGCAGGCATTCCTCAGCTGCGCCAACGACCCGCGGCAGGTCGAGAACGCGGCAAACGCGATCGAGGCCGCAGCCACGGCCGGTGTCCGGCAGATCGTCCTGCTGTCCACGGTCGGCGCCGAGGTCGGCGCCGCCAAGACGTTCGCCGATCAGCACGGCCGCATCGAGCACCGCCTGGGCTCGGCGGGGATCCCGTTCGTGATTCTCCGGTCCAGCTTCCTGATGTCGAACCTCCTCGGTTCACTGCCGACGATCGGGCAGGCCGGACGGATCCTCCTGCCCGCCGCCGACGCCCGGGTCGCCATGATCGACCCACGTGACGTGGCCGCCTGCGCTGCCGCGGTGCTCTCCGGGCAGAGCGGGGAGGGAGAGACCCATCTGATCACCGGCCCCGAGGCCATCACCTTCACCGAGGTCGCTCTCCGGCTCTCCACCGCCCTCGGACGGACGGTGGAGTACGTCGCTGTACCCGACGAGGCAGCCCTGGCCGGCATGCTCGAGGCGGGCCTGCCGTCCTGGCTCGCCGAGGGGGTGGTGGGCATCTTCCAGCTGCTCCGCGAAGGCATCAATGCCGACACCACCGACTCGGTGCGCCGGTTGACCGGGCACGACCCACGACCCGTCGCCGACTTCGCCCACGACCTCATGGCACCGCTGCTGACCCGCTGATCCCGCAATAGGTGGCGGACGGCGCGGCAGAGCGGATCCCGACACCGGGCCTCGCGGACTGCGGACCTCCCCGAGGGCGGGCCGCGCGCCGGGCGGGAGTCGTCAACCGCATGGCCGCAATCGGCGTCTCCGTCAGCCATGCCGTGGAGCAGCCGGAGCCGAGGCACGCGACCGCCGAGGAAGCGTCACTCCTGGGCATCCAGAAGACGACCCTCGTCACGCACAACCGGCGGACGTGCTACTGCGACGAAGGGCGGCCCGTGGAGACGGCGGACATCGTGGTGCCCGCCGCGCACTGCGAGATCGTCTACGAGATCCCGATCAATCGCTAGCCGAATCGAGAAGCCCGGACACATGTGAATGCCTTGGTGGGGCCCAGGGCGCGCCAAGCGCCCCGCGAACCAGGTCACCCGGCGAGGGGCGCATGCTCCGCCCCACCTCAGCGTCCCGGAAGAAACACGGTGAGCCGCCCCCAAGCCGCCCCCGTAAGCACCACGCACGGCACGAGCCACCACAGTCGCAGCCATCGGCGTGCCACCGCCAGGGCCGTGATCGGTGCGGTGAGGAGGGCGCAGGTGAGGGCGATGGTTGCGAAGAGGTGGATGTGGTCGTAGGCCTGGTGGTCCCAGGGGCCGAGGGGGTGGGAGAGGTAGGCGATGGTGCTGGCGGCGCCCGACAACAGGAAGCCCATGAGCAGCAGGGCCGCGCAGGCTGCGCCTTTGAGGCGCGAGGACCGTGACGGCGGCCGCTTCGACGCCTTCGACGTCCTCGGCTCCTGCGCCCCCTGCGACGGCTGCGACGGCTGCGACGCCCGTGGCTCAGAAGGCACCGTCACGACTCCAGTGCCCGCTTCGCGTCCTCGACGCTGCCGGCGAATCCGCGGCCGTAGCGCTGGGCGTCGTCGCTGCGGTAGTAGGGGCCGCCGTTGTAGCGCGCGGCGAGTTCCTGCATCTGTTCTCTCGTCATCTGCTCGGGCGGAACGTCGGCGAACTCGCTCTCGGCCTTGAGCTGGGCGAGGTACTCGGAGGCGATGTAGATGTTCTGGCCCGGGTCCTTGGAGGCGTTGACCACCTCTTCGCGTTGGGCGTCGGTGAGGTTCTGCGGGTCGTAGCCGAGGACTTCGGCGGAGCGGCGTACCTGGATGGCGATGGGGCCCATGGAGGTCTGGTCGGCCTCCCCGGTGCCGGGCAGGTGACGACGTACGCCGTAGGCGGCCTCGTCGATCCAGGAGGGGTCGCCCTCGACCTCCATCCAGGCGATGCCCGCGACCATCTCGGGCGGCAGCCCGGAGCTCTGCGCGGCGTCGTTGATCAGCGCCCTGTTGCCCGAGATGTACTGGCGGCGGCCGGCGTCGTCGTCGGACGGCAGATACAGGTAGTGGTCCTGTGCGTCCGGCAGACGCGCGAGCCGGTCCCGGATGCGCTGCAGCGTCGGCGAGACCGACGTGTCGCCCGACACCCCGGGGATCGCGTCGACCTTCGTGCCGGTGCCGGGGAGCTGGGTGTTCGGGTCGCGGCCCGCCTCGCCCACCTCGCGGCGCAGCGCGTCCACGGCGCCTACCAGCAGCGCGGGGTAGCCGCTGTCCCCACCGCGGAAGTCCGGCAGGGACCGCAGGGCCGCGCGTATCTCGTGCACGCAGTCCTCCCGGGCGGCGGACTCCACGCGCTGGGCGTCGCCGTAGTGGTCCCTGGTGGCGTTGTAGTACTGCTCGGCCTCCTCGCGGATCGCGTCCACGTCGACGGTGAGTTCGGCGGCCCAGTCGAGGAAACCGGTCGTGGCGCGCAGGTCCTCCCACTGGCGCAGCGGCTCGGCGGCGCGGACCGTGGGAGTGATCGCCTGTGCTTCCCGGGACATCACCTCGACCAGCCGGTCCTCGGTGGTGCGCCCGCTCTCGAAGTGCCCCCTGGCCCGCTCGACGGCCGTGGCGTAGTCGTCCAGCGCCTTGCGTACGCGTCTGAAGGCGGCCGCGAGGTGCTCCGCCAGGTCGAGCGCCTCCTTCAGCCGCCTGGTGTACCGCTCCCGGTGTTCGCTCTCCCACTCGACTTTCCCGGCCTTGCGGAAGTCGTCGTCGCAGGAGGCCAGGAGGGTGTGCAGGCGGCCGTACTCGGCCGCCGTCCGTTCGATGAGCTGTGGGTTCGACGCGTCGAGGAACTCGACGTCCGCACGGTAGGCCACGGCGCTCACCGGTCCTCGGGCGCGACGTAACGGCCCTTGTCGAGCAGGTCGTCCATCGCGCGCTGCGCGGTCGCGTCCGCCTGAACGTACGCGTTTCCCGTCGACCGCAACCTGGTCGACAGCGCCGACAGCAACGTCACCAGGTCGCCGTACTGGTCCTGCGCGTAGCGGGCGAAGTCCTCGACGGCTTCGGCCACTTCGGGGTGTGAGCGCGGCACGCGGCACTGCGTGGCGTTCTCCCCGTCCATGCGCCCGGCGTACAGCAGTCCGGCCAGTTCGTTCAGCAGATGCGAACTGCCGTCGATGGACTCGGCCCGCGCCGAGAACCCTCCAGGCCCCGTACTCATCGTTCCCCCGATGTCGACAATGATCGCGACCGTGAGCATGCCAGTTGCGGATGCAATCTGTCACGCCGTCGACCTGTCAGGCCGTCGGCCTGGCACGCCGTCACACCGTCACGCCGTCACAGGTCGGTGCCGCCGCTGACGTCCAGATACTGGCCGGTGATCCAACGGGAGTCGTCGGAGGCGAGGAACGCCACCACGTCCGCCACGTCGGAGGGCCTGCCGATCCGACCGAAGACCGACCGTGCGGCCAGGGTGGCCCGCGCCTCGGGGGTCGTCCGGCGCCGGGCGTTCATGTCCGTCTCGATGAAGCCCGGCCCGACCGTGTTCACGGTGATGCCGCGAGGGCCCAGTTCCTTCGCCAGAGCGAGGGTCATCGTGTCCAGCGCGCCCTTGGACATGGCGTACGCGAGCGACTCGGGGAAGGCGCGCCGCGAGGCGAGGGAGGAGACGTTGACGATACGGCCGCCGTCCCGCATCCGCGGCAGCGCGTTCTGCACGAGGAAGAACGGCGCCTTGGCGTTGACGGCGATCATGCGGTCGAAGACCTCGGGCACCGCCTGCCCTACCGGTCCAGAGCCACTCGCTCCCGCGTTGTTCACCAGGATGTCCAACGAGCCCTTGGCACCGGAGGCCCCAACTGCCGTTGCCTCAAGGCCCGTTGCGCCGGCATCGGCTGTCCCAGCACCCGCTGCCTCGCCACCCGCTGTCCTCGCACTCTCTGTCCCAGCACCCGCTGCCCTGCCACCGGCTGCCCCGGCATCCACCCCCTCCCCACCCAGCTCCTCCCGCACCCCGGCGTCGAAGGCCTCGAAGACCGCGGCGGCGTCACCCGGCACCCCGAGTTCGGCCCCGAGCGCGAAGGCCCGTCCGCCGTTTCGCCGTATCTCCTCCACCACTTCCAGAGCGGGAGCCTCACTGCGCCCGTAGTGGACGCCGACCAGCGCCCCGTCGCGGGCGAGCCGGGTGGCGATGGCTCGGCCTATACCCCGGCCGGCCCCGGTGACCAGTGCGGTCTTGCCCGTCAGTGCGCGTTCGATGTTCACGAAGACCCTGTGTCCGTAGAGGGAAGATGAGGTTGAGAGGGAGTGCCGAGGAACTTCCGGTACCAGTCCGCCTGTTCGGCCAGCCCCCGCGCGAACCCCGGTCCGGGATCCACCCCCACCCCGGCCCAGAACCCGTCGTCCGCGAACCACTGGTCCACGGCGAGCATGTCGAGGTGGTGCAGTGCGCGCGGCTGCCCGGCGAGACGTGTCCGGGCTCCGTCGACGTCCAGCGCAGCGCCCGGCAGGCGTAGGTCGAACAGGTCGGCCACCCTGTCGAGCAGTTCCGAAGTGCCCACCGGATCCGGGTGGTTGACGTGGTGGACGCCCGACAGTTCCCGCTCCGACAGCCCGGCGGCGAGTACCGCGCGCCCCAACGCCCGTACGTCGACGACGGACTGCCGGGCGGCGCATCCCTCGATGCGCGCCGACAGCGGTCCCAGCACGGTGACCAGGCCGGGGACCACCCATCGGTCGCCGGCCCCGAACACGAGGTGGGGGCGCAGTACGACCCCGCCCGCGTCCAGCACATGCCGCTCGGCGGCGGCACGGGCACGGCTGGTCGGTGAGGCCGGTGCGAGGGGTGGCCCGTCCGGGAGCGCCGCGGTGAAGGGGCCTCGTCCGTACACGGCGGCCGTACTCACGTAGACGACGCGGGCCACTCCTGCGCGTGTCGCCTCCTCGACGAGGGCGCGGGTGCCGTGGTCGTTGACGGCGGCGGTGAGCCGTTCGTCGGAGCCGACGTGGGAGGCGCAGTGCAGGACGACGTCGATGCCGTCGCAGAGGCCGCGCAGGGACGTCGGGTCGGTCAGGTCGCCGTGTACGACGTCCGTCGCCTCGGCCTCGGCGTCAGAGTCAGAGTCCGGCAGGCTCCCCGGGTCGCGTAACAGGAGCCGGACCCGGGGCGGGGTGTCGCCGCGCCGCGCCTCCCGTTCCGGCTCCCGAATCGGGTCTTGTATCGGCTCCTTTGCCGACTCCACCACCGACTCCCGTACGGCCGCCACGACATGGCCCCCGATGAAGCCGCTGCCTCCGGTGACGAGGATGCGTGGTGACAAGGTGGGGTCCTCCCTCTGGCCGGCCGGTCCGCGCGCCGTGATCAACAGTCGGGGACGGACCCGCCGCGGGTCAATCGCGCCCGGGCTCGCCGCATCCACCACCCCGACTGTCGGACCCGTTCCGTAAAGTCGGTCCAGTCGGTGCCCCGGCCATGGAAAGGAACCCCCGTGCGGCTGCGCTGTGCTGTGCTCGACGACTTCCAGAACGTGGCGACGGAGGTCGCCGACTGGTCGCCGCTCGCGGACGACGTGGAGGTCGTCGCGTTCACGACCCACTTCCCCGACGAGGACGCCTTGGCCGAGGCCCTCGCCGACTTCGACATCGTGGTCACCCTGCGCGAGCGCGTCCCCTTCCCCGCCTCCCTGATCGCCCGGCTCCCCCGGCTGAAGCTGCTCATCGCCTCCGGCATGCGCAACTCGGTCATCGACTACGCCGCCGCCGAGGCGCACGGCGTCACCGTCTGCGGCACGGCCAGCACCTCGACCCCGCCGGTCGAACTCACCTGGGCGCTGCTGCTGGGCCTGGCCCGTGGTCTCGTCGAGGAGAGCAACGCGCTGCGCTCCGGCGGCCCCTGGCAGCAGACGGTCGGCGCCGACCTGCACGGGCGCCGGCTCGGACTGCTCGGCCTGGGCAAGATCGGCAGCCGTGTGGCCCGGGTCGGTCTCGCCTTCGGCATGCGTGTCACCGCCTGGAGTCAGAACCTGACGAAGGAGTACGCCGACGAGGTGGGGGTCCATCTGGCCGCCTCCAAGGAGGATCTGCTCGCCGACAGCGACTTCGTCTCGATCCATCTCGCCCTCAGCGACCGCACCCGTGGCCTGCTCGGGTCCGCCGAGATCGCGCTGCTCAAGCCGACGGCGTATCTGATCAACACCTCGCGCGCGGCGATCGTCGACCAGGGGGCCCTGCTCGCCGCTCTGCACGAGGGTCGTATCGCCGGCGCCGGTGTGGACGTCTTCGACGTCGAGCCCCTTCCCGGCGACCATCCGATGCGTACGGCTCCCCGGCTGCTCGCCACGCCCCACCTGGGCTATGTCTCGCAGGCCAACTACGCGACGTACTACGGTCAGGCGGTCGAGGGCATCCAGGCGTACCTGGCGGGTTCACCGGTACGACGGTTGCCCTGACCTGACTGCCGGAATTCGCCCCCGCCGCCCCTACCCGTCCCATCCCTGGGGCTGCGCCCCCAGACCCCCGCTGTCGGCCCTCCGGGCCTCGTCCTCAAACGCCGGACGGGCTGGAAAACCAGCCCCCTGCGGGTGGGCGGGCGTCAGGCGATGTCGGCGGTCCCGGCGCCCTCGGCCGGCGTGCTCTCGGTGGGCCTTCGGTAGATGCCGTCGCTCCGGCGCAGATGGTGCAGGTCCACCAGATAGCGGCGGAGGGTCACATGGTCGATGTCGTCGCTGTCCTCGCACCAGGCGCGCAGCTTGTCGTTGACGGTGCGCTCCGGGTACTCGACGCCCGGCTCGAAGGTCTGCTCGGCGATGTGCCGCAGCACGAGCTTCTTACGGGTCCACCGCGCGGGCAGCCGGACCAGTCGGCCGTCGCGGACGAAGGTCCGCAGGACCAGGTAGGCGGCGCGCTGTTCGTCGGACGCCGGGCTTTCGGCGGCCTCGGAGGCGCGCGCACGCCGGTCAGCGGTGCGGGCGTACTCCTTGAACAGGGCGTACGCCACACCCAGTTGCCCGTCGTCCCCGGCCGTCACCACGCCCTGCTCGCGCAGCCGCAGCAGTGCCACGGCCGTCTCCCTCGCGGGCAGCCCCGCCGCCCGGGCGACCTGCTCGGTGCTGCCCGCGCCCAGCGCCACGGCGGCGAAGGCGCGTACCCGGGTCTCCTCGGCGAACAGTCGGACCAGTTGTTCCGTGGGATCGGTTGCCATGCCCGGGAGGCTAGTGGACCCGGGCCGCGGGGCTGAGCGATTTTTCGGCGGGGCCTGGTCTCACCCGTACCGGTAGATCCCGGACATGTCCTCCAGCTCGTCCGGAGTGACGTCCCACGGGGGCAGGTTCTCGTTGCGGGCGACGATCCGGCCGTACTGGGTGCTGCCCCGGCCCGGCGGCTTGGCTGGGGCGTAGCGGTGTTTGCGGTGGCGTCGCTGCCAGCGCTGCCACTGCATGTCGACGAAGGCGTGGACCAGCCAGAACACCGGGTCGTTGACGGACGCGCCGCCGAGCATGACGCCACCGACCCAGCGATGGACCCGGTTGTGGTTGCGCCAGGGGTTGTCGCTGCTGCCCCAGCCCTCCATCTTGTTGCGGAAGCCCTTGGACACGGTGGAGTCCCACGGGGAGACGTCGTAGACGGGGTCCTTCAGCGCCCAGTTCAGATCGGCCCGGGTGGGCAGGTCGATCGGCCGGCGCGAGCGGCCCAGGTCCCGGGTGAGGAACTCGACGTTGGTGATCCTCGCCCTGAGGGTCCAGTTGCCCGTCGCGTAGGCGAACGGCCCGGTCATCACCTGCCGGTCCACGGGCCGTCCGTTGCCGCCGAGCAGATCGTCGGTCCACGGCACCGAGGTGGTCGAACGGTCCCGGGTCCAGTCCCAGTACGGCACCGTCACCGAGTCGTCGACGCGGCGCAGGGCGTTCTCCAGGTCCAGCACGAACCGGCGGTGCCAGGGCAGGAAGGAGGGCGCCATATGGGCGGCGCGCAGGCCCCGGTCGCCGTCCCCGCGGAAGTGCTCGATGTGCAGCCGTACGAACTCGTCGTACTCGCCGGTCCGTTTGACCTCGAGCAGGGCCTCGACGAACCGCCGCCGCTCGGTGCGTGTCAGCTTGCTGACGTTCTTACGCACGTACACCATGCTGTGCCTCCCCGTGCGGGTGCCCGCCGCCGAACGGCCCGGGGGCCAGGTCACGCAGCCGCCGCAGGGGCCCGAGCTCGTCGACGGCGGCGCGGGTCGCCTCCAGCGGCGTCCGGTACCAGCTGTAGTGGTCGACCATGCTCAGCCAGCTGCCGTCGGCACGGCGCATCAGATGCAGCGGCCGGCCGTCCACGGTGACCTGCCACTCGGCTCCGAGGGCGGAGAGGCCCTGGAGGGGAAGGGGGGCGCCCTGGATGCGGCGGCCGCGGTAGGTCTCGTCGAAGGGGGTGCCGGTGTCCGGCTGCACGTCCGCGGGTCGCGCGGGCCGGGAGGCGGTGACGACCGGGGCGAGCGCGACGGCGGCGGAGGCGAGCAGCACCCGCGCCACCTCCCGCCGTGTCCGCCTCTCCGGCTCGTTCCGCACCGGGGTGCCCTCCCCCTGCACCGCACCCACCGACACTCCGTCTGCGCTGACGGCCATCGCTCACTCCTCGTACGGTTCGGCTGTTCGTACGAGTAACCGTGCGGGGCGCTCCACGGTCACCGCCGAGGCGCCCATACGGTGCAATGGTCAGCTGGTCCAGAAGTCCCACCAGCGGGTCAGGATCAGCATGCCGACGATCCCGATGTGCAGTACGGGGAGCACCCAGGTGAACTCCGAGAAGAAGGTCTTCACGGGGTTCGGCGCGGGCAGGAAGTCGTGGCGTACGACGAAGGACGTCACGTACCAGAAGAGCGGGATGGTCCCGAGCCAGGCCAGGCAGCACCACAGGCACAGGGCGTCGATCCGGTACAGGGACTCGAACTGGAGCCAGGAGACGAACCCGACGCCGAAGAGGCATCCGGCGGCGAAGGTCAGCCAGTACCAGCGCGGAAACGCGGCCCCGGCCAGCAGGCTGACGCCGACGCAGATCACGATGCCGTAGGCCACCAGACCCAGCATCGGGTTGGGGAACCCGAAGGCCTCGGCCTGGTCGCTCTCCATGACGCTGCCGCAGGACACCACGGGGTTGAGGCTGCAGCCCGGGGTGAAGTCCGGGTCCTCGAGCAGCTTGAACTTGTCGAGGGTGATGACCCAGGAGGCCAGCAGTCCGGCCGCCCCGCAGACCACCAGCAGCAGGGCGAACGCGCGGCTGCCACCGGCGGTCGGGCGGATCGGCCGTGCGGAGTCGCTCGAGTCAGGGGCCATCGCGCGACCTTATCGACGGCCCGCGCCACTTCTCGGGGACCGCTCCCCCGTCCGGCCGACATCTCGACGGCCATCCGCCCGATCGGGGGACCGGGACGGGGATCGGGAGTGATGAACGGATCGGTGGATGGAGCGGTGAATGGAGGGGTGTGGTGCGGTGACTGGAGCGGTGTGGTGTGGTGCGGTGCGGTGCGTCAGCGGTAGACGCGGAGGAAGTCGACGTCGAAGGTGATGGGCGCCGGGCCGCAGGGGGCCGGGTGGTACGCGCCCGCGCTCAGCGACAGGTTGAGGATCAGATACGCCGACCAGCCGGGGCCCACGCCGGTGCCGTCGGAGAAGACGTGCTCGCCGTTGACGTACCACTCGACGCAGTGTTCGCCGAAGCTGGTGCCGATGCCGACCCAGCGGTCCGGGCCGATCGCGGCGGCGTCGGTGTGGTAGGTCGCGCCGTGCCGGACGTGGTTGGACAGCTCCAGAAGATGCGGGTTGTCCGGGTGGTACTCGAAGGAGTCGACCTCGTTCCCGCCGTCCTTCCAGGTCCACAGCGCCGGCCAGGCTCCGGTCCCGCAGGGCAGTCGGACGCCGGTCTCGACGTGGTCCCCGGTCCGCACCTGGAAGCCCTCGGCGGAGTACTCGGTGGTGAGCAGGCCGGTGTGCCAGGCCGGTCGGCCGTTCTCGAGGGTGCGGTGGGCCGGTACGGCGGTGAAGGTGGCCACCCCGTCGGAGACGGTGACACAGCGGGGGTCGAGCCAGTCCAGCTTGTTGTCGTCCGGGTTGTGGTCGCCGTAGCGGTAGGCGCTCGATCTGTCACCGACCCATCGCGTGCCCCAGGCGATCGGGGCGTCGAACTCCTCCGCCCAGACGAGCGACCTGCCGGGGGGTGCGCTCGGCGTGGAGGTGTCGCTGTAGGTGGTCATGGCGGCGAGGGTAGGCCCTGGGACGGCTCCGGACGGACCGACTCGGCGGAGGCGCGGGCAGACAATTCCGAAATTCATCTTTCCGACCAGATGTCAATCCCTGGGAATCTCTCTGCGCATTACATTCTTCACTCCACCGACTTTCATGCGTATGGCGTAACGCGTCGCTTTTGCAGGGCCGTTGGACTGCTATGTTCTCCAACCGTCGGATCAGAGGTACTTTCAAGCGAGGTGAATCATGAAGAAGGCAGTTTTCACCACTGCGGCGTTGGCCATCGGTGCGGGTCTTGTGGGTGGCTCCGCCGCCGCGGCGGTCGCCGCCGGAGGTTCGGGTGTCTCCACCAGTCCGATCGGCGGGCTCATGTCCCCGACCAAGGTGACGCCGGCGGTCGTGCCCGCGGCCGACGTCGTGACGCGGCTGGCCCGTGACGGCGGTGTCGCCAAGGGCAGCGCGTTCGACAAGCGCAAGTCGGGAGGCATGTCCGGTGTCTACCTGGACGGCATGGACCCGAACGCCGCGAAGCGGCCCACCATTCCGGTGAAGAACCCGGCCGGAAGCGGCGAGGTCCAGATCCACCCGCTGCACGCGCCGACGGCCACTGGCCTCGGCACCCTGCTTCCCAACAAGTGACGACCCGGCAACCCTTTGAGTCGGCCGTACCGGCGTATGCCGGCCCCGGAATTCTGAGACTCTGATCCGGTTCTCGACAGCCGGAGACCACGGACAGGCCCGGATGCCGAATCCGGACCCGCGACCCGGTCTCCATATACGGCGGCCGCACCCACTGCCCCCGTGCATCATCCGTCCGGCCCACCGGCCCTCACCCGCCGGTGGGCCGGATGCATGTCGGCGGCGTTCCGGCCGCTCTATTCGGCCCGTCGCACCGCGGATTTCGCGCGTTGCGCCATCCGAAGGAATCTGGCCGCGTTTGATTGTTCCCGCCGTGACTTATGCATGCATATACGGGTTTCCTTTTCGTAAGCGTGCGCAACCGTGAATTCAGGAAGGAACCGAGTTGAGCAAGAAGTTCGCGGTCATCACGGCCCTCGCCCTCAGCACCGTCGTCGGCACCGCCGGCCTTGCCTCCGCCGGCGAGTACGACGGCAACGGCAAGACCACCACCGTCAAGGGCGGCAGCGGCTTCTCGTCGGCCCCCGTCGTCGTGAACGCCCCCCAGCAGGGCGTTCTCGTCGTCAACGGCACCCTCGTCGACGGTCGCTGCCTCGCCCCGTGGTCCAACGGAGCCGTTCTCGCCGGCACCGTGGCACCGAACTCGCGGTACGCCTCCTGCAACACCGCCAAGATCGACCAGGCGCAGAACGCCGTGTCGGCGAGTGGCCTGCTGATGTGACCTCCGCTGCGAACTGTTCCCAGCGGTACGTGAATTACCCCAACGCAGCCCCGAAAGGCGCAACTCATGCGTAAGAAGGTTACGGCCATCTCCGCGCTCGCGGCAGGCATCGCCCTCGCGACCGGTGGTACCGCGGCCGCCGACTCCGACACCACCACGGTCAAGGGCGGCAGCGACTTCTCGTCGTCCCCGGTCGTCGTCAACGAACCCCAGCAGGGCATCGCCATCGTGAACGGCACGGTCGTCGACCTCCGCTGTGCCGCGCCGTGGTCCAACGGAGCCGTTCTCGCCGGCACCGTCGCGCCGCACTCGCGCTACGCCGCCTGCAACACGGCCAAGATCGACCAGGCGCAGAACGCCGCGTCGGCGGCTGGCCTGCTGATGTGACTCCTGCTCCGAGGAAATCGGAGCAGGTAAACCCCGAACGCAGTCCGGAAAGGCTCAACTCATGCGTAAGAAGGTTACGGCCATCTCCGCCATCGCCGCGGGCATCGTCATCGCGACCGGTGGCACCGCCACGGCCGACGGTGACACCACCACGGTCAAGGGCGGTAGCGGCTTCTCGACGTCCCCGGTCGTCGTCAACGAACCCCAGCAGGGCATCGCCGTGGTCAACGGCGCCCTCATCGACGCCCGTTGCCTCGCCCCGTGGTCCAACGGTGCCGTCCTCGGCGGCGTCGCCGCGCCGCGCTCGCGCTACGCCTCCTGCAACACCGCCAAGATCGACCAGGCGCAGAACGCCCCGTCGGCGGCTGGCCTGCTGATGTGACCAGTGCTTCACCCGATGGCGGTCCGCCGGATTTCCGGCGGACCGCCATCGGTGTTCGGGGGCCTTTCGGTCTTCGGGGGCCTTTCGGCGAGAGCTCCTGCGCACACAAAGACCGTGGGCCCTGTCTGCGTCAGCGTCAGACAGGGCCCACGGTCAAGGAGCGCCGGCAAGGAGGAAAGAGCGCCCATTCACTGGGTTCAACGGCGCCTATCGCTCCGTGGTCACCCCGAGTCCTCCATTCGGCCCAAATTGAATACCAGAGGGCAATCCCACTCCCCCGTACATGCCGAAGGGCCGGCTCCGATTGATTCGGAGCCGGCCCTGGTCATCGAGCCGAAGGCCAACGGCGCGGCAGAAAGGAACGAGGGGTCCGCCGGAGGCGGCTACTTGATCGGGAGTCCGCCGAGCAGACGGCCGTCGACGGGGTTGGGCAGGGCGCCGCCGAGGACGGGGGTCTTCACCATGCCCTGCGACTGCACGCCCTTCTTCACCTTGTCCGCGGTGCGCTTCACGTTGTTCCCCACGTAGCCCGTCGGCACCTTGGCGGCCGAGGGGAGGCTGCGGGCGACCGTCTTGCCGTTGTCGACGAGGCCCGACGACGGCATGTCCACCGCGGCGGCGCCGGGCACGGTGGCACCGGCGATGGCGAGGGACCCGACGACGACGGCAGCAGCCTTGAGGTTCTTCATCATGTTCCTTTCCAGGAATTACACGGTCTCGGTTCTCCTGGGCTAACGAGGAGGGAACCCCCGGGAAACCCCCGTGGCGCCAAATGGGTGGTCCCGTGAATGAAACAACTCCGAAAACACCACCGTTCCGCCACACTTGACCGCTTCTCAGATAAGTATGGATAAGTGTCTTTATTCGAAAGGGCGGCCTCGGTCATGCGCATTGCGCCGCACATCCTGCATGTCGCCCAGCCCGTCGAGGGCGGTGTCGCGCGGGTCGTGACGGACCTGGTGGCGGCCCAACTCGCCGCGGGACTGCGGGTGTCCGTGGCCTGTCCGCGGGGCGGCACGCTGGGGGACGACCTCAGGGGCCTGGACTGCACGGTGGTCCGCTGGGACGCGACCCGCGCGCCGGGGCGCCGACTCCCGGGCGAGGTACGGCAGTTGTCGCGCGTGCTGCGCTCGGTGCGGCCGGACCTGGTGCACGCGCACAGCGCCAAGGCCGGGCTCGCGGCCCGGCTGGCGGTGCGCGGTGCTCTGCCGACCGTGTTCCAGCCGCACGCCTGGTCGTTCGAGGCCACGGACGGGGTCGTCGCGCGACTGGCGTTGAACTGGGAGCGGTTCGGGGCCCGGTGGGCGACGCGGGTGCTGTGTGTGAGCGAGGCCGAGCGGCGCACCGGGGTGCGGTCCGGCATCGACGCCCGGTGGCGGGTGGTCCCCAACGGGGTCGACACCTGCCGGTTCCGGCCGGACGGAGACCGCGCGCGCCGCGGGGCGGGACCGCTCGTGGTGTGCGTGGGCCGGCTGTGCCGTCAGAAGGGGCAGGACGTGCTGCTGACGGCCTGGCCCGAGGTGGTGCGGCGGGTGCCGGGCGCGCGGCTGGTGCTGGTCGGTGACGGTCCGGACGCGGACGAACTGCGCTCGGGTGCGCCCGAGTCGGTGGAGTTCGCCGGGGCGACGGCCGACACCGGGCGCTGGTACCGGGCCGCGGACGTCGTGGTGCTGCCGTCCCGCTGGGAGGGCATGGCACTCGCCCCGCTGGAGGCCATGGCGTGCGGCCGGCCGGTCGTCGTCACGGACGTGGACGGGGCGGGCGAGAGCCTTCCGCCCGGCCGTCCGCCGTCCTGTCCGGTGCCGCCGGAGGACCCCGGCGCGCTGGCCCGGGCGCTGACGGCGCTGCTGCTCGACGAGCCGCTGCGCGCGGAGCTCGGCGCCCAGGCCCGGGCGCATGTGCTGGCCCGCCACGATCTGCGGCGCGCCACGGACGCGGTGACCGACGTCTACCGCGAGTTGCTCGGCCTCGCCACCACGCGGGTCGTCGAATCGAACGGGGGCAGGGAGTGCGTCACCACATGACCGCGGAGAGCACCGTCGCCTCGCCCGGGCAGCAGCGGACGGCGCAGGACACCGTCACCGTTGTCGACGCGCGCGGCCGGGCCGCCGGGCGCCGGGCCGCCGGGCGCTGGTCGCGTCTTCCCCGGCCGGGCTCCCGGGCGCCCCTGTGGCTGGTCGACGGCGGGGCCGCGCTGTCGGCCGCGGTGCTGGTCCTGCCCGCGCCGCACCGGTTCTCGCCGGTCGTCGTGGTGCTCGTCCTCGGTGTGATCGGGTTGAACCGCCGGGCGGCGCTGTACGACACCTTCGTCGTCCCCGGCGTACTCGACGAACTTCCCGCTGTCTGCGGCCGGATCGCCGTCGGCTGGGCGGCGGTCGTGGCGGTCTCGCCGTTGTGTTCGCTCCCGCTGGCCGTGCTGGTCGCCGTGGTCACCGTGCACTGTCTCGCGGCCTGTGCGGGCCGTGAGGCGGTGCACGGGCAGCGGCGCCGGGCGCTGCGGCGGCACCCCTGTCCGGCGCTGGTGGTCGGCCCGGTCGCGGTGGCCCGGCTGGTCTCGGCCGCGCTGCTGCGCCAACCGGGCTGCGGGGTACGGCCGGTGGGACTGCTCGCCGACGATCCGGACGTCCTCGGCGACGCCGACGACGAGGCCGGGCTGCCGGTGCTCACCACGGCGCAGGACGCGCGGCGGGCGGTGATCCAGAACGGGGTGGAGACGGTGCTCGTCGTGGGGGCCGCCACCCGGACGGAGAAGGCCGCCGTGCTGCGGGGGCTGGCCGCGTACGGCTGTGTGCTGTGGGAGCTGGACGCGGATCCGCCGCCGTACGGCCTCGGCGGGTGCCGTCAGGGGGCCGGGCAGCTGGCCGGGTTCTCCCGCAGGTTGCTGGGGTCGGAGGGCGGACGGCGGCGCGGGAGCGTGGGCAAGCGGGTGCTGGACGTGGTGCTCTCGGGTCTGCTGCTGGTGCTGGCCGGGCCGGTGCTGCTGGTGTGCGCGGCCGTGCTGCGGGTCATGGACGGGCCGGGTGTGGTGTTCCGGCAGGAGCGGATCGGCAAGGACGGGCGGCCGTTCACGATGCTGAAGCTGCGCACCCACCGGCCGGCCAGCGCGCACGAGGCGGCGACCCGCTGGAGCGTGGCGAACGACCAGGACATGAGCCCGTTCTGCCATTTCCTGCGGCGCACCTCGCTGGACGAGCTGCTCCAGCTGTGGAACGTCTTCCGCGGCGACATGAGCCTGGTCGGGCCGCGGCCCGAACGGCCGTACTTCGTCGCGAAGTTCAGCCAGGCCCATCCGGGCTATCCGGCCCGCCACCGGATGCGGACCGGGATCACCGGGCTCGCGCAGATCAACGGGCTGCGCGGTGACACCTCGATCGAGGACCGCTGCCGTTACGACAACGCCTACATCGACAACTGGTCGCTGTGGCAGGACGTCTGCATCCTGCTGCGCACGGTGGCCCAGTTCGTCCGGCCGACAGGGAGCTGAGCACCGGTGAGTACGTCCCCCACGGCCGCTGCCCCGCTCGCGCCGCCCCGGCCGAAGCCGCGGTCCCCGCTGGCCCGGCCAGGCCTGCGTCTGTCCGCGCTCCCCGTCCGCTCCGCCCTGTCCGCCCCGTCGCTGCTGTCCGTGCTGCCCGTCCTCGCGGTCGTCGTCCTGCTGGGGCTGCCGGTCACGCCGGGCGGCTCGGCCACGCCCGCCGACGCCGCCTCGGGACTGGTCGTGCTGTGCGCGCTCGTCCGGGCCGTGCGAGGGGCGCGGCGTCCGCTGACCCGGACGGCGGCGGTCCTGTTCGGGCTGCCCGTGGTGGGCGTCGCGGTCGCCGCGACGGGGGCGCTGACCACCAGTGACGCGCTCGCCGGACTGGCCCGCTACCTCCAGGTGTTCGTGCTCGTCCCGGTCGCGGTGCTGCTGCTGGTGCGCGACCGGCGGGGCGCGCGGCTGGTGCTGTGGTCCCTGGTCGGCCTCGCGCTGTGGCAGGGGGCCATCGGGGTGCACCAGAACCTCACCGAGACCGGGGCCCTGTACCAGGGGGCCGACATCCGGGCGGTGGGCACGTTCGGGCCGTCCGACGTGATGGGGATGGCGACCGTCGTGGCGTTCGGCGTGGTGGCCGCGACCGGACTCGCGCTCGGTACGCGGGCGCGGCGAGAGCGGCTCGTGGCGGCCGGGTGCGCGCTGGCTCTGCTCGTGCCGCTCGCGCTGTCGTTCAGCCGGGGCGCCTGGATCGCCACGGCGTTCGCCTGCGGGGCGCAGCTGCTGCTGGTCGGGGTGCGACGGGCGGCGACGGTGTTCGCGGCGGCGGCCGCGGCCGCGGTGGTGCTGGTGGGCGGGCTCGGCCTGGGCGCGGCGACCCTGCAGGAGCGGTTGACCAGCGTCACCCACGTCACCGACGCGCCGGACCAGTCGGTCGTCGACCGGTACACGATGTGGGCCGCGGCGGGCGAGATGTGGCGCGGGCATCCGCTGACGGGCGTCGGGCTGAAGGCCTTCCCCGCGCACCGGGACGGCCATGCCTCGCTCGCGCTGTCGTCGGGCAGCGACACCGCCGGGGCCGGCCAGGCCTTCCGTCGCCAGCCGCTGCTCTCCCCGCACAACATGTACCTGCTGCTCCTCAGCGAGCAGGGCATGCTGGGCCTGCTCGCGTTCGCGGGCAGCTGGCTCGCCCTGCTGGTGATCGCGCTGCGCCGGCTGCGGCGCGGCGGACGCGCCGTGCGGGACTGCGCGCTCCCGGCGTGCGGGCTGCTGCTGTGGCAGCTCGTCAACTTCCTGTACGCCGACATCGGCGGCCCCTCCACCATCCTCGCGGGGGTCTGCCTCGGCCTCGCCGCCTGGTGGGCCCTGGCCCCCGACCGGGCGACGGCGCCGACCACGGCGGGGACGCGATGAGGCCCCGCCCGCCCACGACCGCGACCGCCCCCGAGCAGGCGCCCGGACAGGCGCCCGGCGGGGACGCCCCGCCCGTCGCCGAGGGCGTCCGCCCCGCCCCGCCGACCGTCCGGCGGACCGGCGCGCCCTCACGGCGCTTTCTCGCCAGGGCGACGCTGCTCTCCGCAGCGCTGTCGATGGCCGGGGCGGTCCTCGGACTCGGGCGGGACCAGACGCTCGCCCAGCTGTTCGGGGCCGGGGTGGACAGCGACGCGTTCCTCGTCGCGTGGACGCTGCCCGAGATGGCGTCGACACTGCTGATCGAGGACGGGATGGCGTTCGTGCTCGTGCCCGCGTTCAGCGTGGCGCTGGCGCGGCGGGCCCGTGGGATCGGCACGCCCGACCCCGTGCGCGCCCTGGTGACCGCCTCGCTGCCGCGGCTGTGCCTGGTCCTCGCCGGCTCGGCCGCCGTGCTCGCGGCCATGGCGCCGCAGGTCGTCTCCGTGCTCGCGCCCGGCCTGCCCGACCCGGCCCTGGCCGTGTCCTGCACCCGGCTGACCGCGACCTGCGTGCTGAGCTTCGGGCTCGCCGGGTACTTCAGCGCGGCGCTGCGGGCGCACCGCGCCTATCTCGCGCCGGGCGCCATCTACATCGCCTACAACCTCGCGATCATCGCGACGATGTTCGTGCTCGCCGACCGCTGGGGCGTTCGGGCCGCCGCGCTCGGTGTCGCGATCGGCGGATGCGTCATGGCCGCCGTACAGGCGCCGTCGCTGTGGCGGCGGATCACCGCGGGCCGGGAGCCCGGTCGCTTCGCGCCGGTGTCCGGGTACGACGGGGACGGCGAGGACGGCGGCCGGACGCTCGTGCCGGCCCTGGTCTGCGCGGTCCTGCTGTTCACCCTGTGCCGGCAGTCGCAGGTCCTCATCGAGCGCTACTTCGCCTCCGGGCTGCCCGCCGGCGCCATCTCGCACCTCAACTACGCCCAGAAGGTCGCCCAGTTCCCGATGTCGCTGGCGATGATGGTGTGCGTCGTCACCTTCCCGGTGGTGGCGCGGGCCATCGCCGAGGGCGATCTGCGGCGGGCCCGGGACCGGGTCGAGCGGGACCTGACGCTGATGGGCTGCCTCGTGCTGTTCGGCGCCGCCGTGGTCGTGGCCTGCGCCCCGCAGATCGTCCAACTCCTCTTCCAGCGCGGCGCGTTCACCGCGCAGGACACCGCCGCGACCGCCGCCGTCATGCGGGTGTACGCGGTGGGGCTGCTCGGGCACACGCTCGTCGGGGCGCTGGTGCGGTCGTACTTCTCGACCGGCCGCACCACCTGGTTCCCGCTGCTCGCCATGGGGGCCGGCGCGCTCGCCACCGCCGTCCTCAGCGCCTGGGCCGTGGACCCCTGGGGTGCGCGCGGCCTCGCCGCGGCCAACGCGGCCGGCATCACCCTCACGGCACTGCTCCTGCTGAAGGGACTGGGGCCGCGCAGCGTGCCCGTCGGTGTCCGCTCGGTCGTCGCCGAGTTGTCGCGGCCGGTGCGCGCGGCCGTGTGCGCCGCCGGAGCCGGGCTGTTCTGCGCGGGGCGGTTCGGCTCACCCACGGCCGCCCTCGCCGTCGGCTGCGCCTGCGCGACCGTCGTCTTCCTGTCGCTGGCCTGGATCCTCGACGCGGCGGGCGTCCGGGCCCTCCTGCTTCCCGTCACGCACTCCGTCCGTAGCTCCCTCACCCGAAAGCTTCGCCATGGTCGCTGACATCTCCGCCGCCCCACGCGCGGCCGAACCCGATCCCGACCCGGTCGCGGGGGGACACCCGAGAAAGGGTCCCGCCGCCTGGGTGGCCATGTACCACTCCGTCTCCGACTGCCGGGACGACCCGTACAACGTCACCGTCACGCCCGACCGCCTGGACCGGCAACTCGGCTGGCTCGCCGCGCGCGGGCTGCGCGGGGTGAGCGTCCGGGAGCTGCTCGCGGCACGCGCCAGGGGCGCCGAGCGCGGCCTGGTCGGGCTCACCTTCGACGACGGGTACACCGACTTCCTCAGCCACGCGGTGCCCGTGCTGCACCGCTGGGGCTTCTCGGCCACGGTGTTCGTGCTGCCCGGGCGGCTCGGCGGCGAGAACTCCTGGGAGCCGACCGGCCCGCGCAAACCCCTGTTCGACGCGGCCGACGTCCACCGCGCCGTGGCCGCGGGCATGGAGATCGCCTCGCACGGCATGACCCACCTCAACCTGACCAGGACCACCGACGAGGTGCTGCACTCCGAGGTCGAGGAGAGCCGGCAGCGGCTCGCCGCCCTCACCGGAGGCGACGTCGACGGCTTCTGCTACCCGTACGGCTGTCTCGACGAGCGGGTGGTCGCCGCCGTGCGCCGGGCCGGGTACCGCTACGCCTGCGCGATCTCCCCCGGTCCGGCCGGCTCCGGCGACCTCGCGCTGCCCCGTATCCACCTCGGGCAGGCGGACATCTCGCTGCGGCTGGAGCTGAAGCGCCGCCTGGCCCGGTACTACGGCCGCGCCCTGGAGGCCGTGTGAGGGCCCTGCACGTCATCACCGGCCTCGGAGTGGGCGGCGCGGAACAGCAGTTGCGGCTGCTGTTGCGGCACCTGCCCGCGCAGTGCGACGTGGTGACGCTGACCAACCCCGGCTCCGTCGCGGCCGGCCTGGCCGCCGACGGCGTCCGCGTCGCCCACCTCGGGATGAGCGGCAACCGTGACGTCGACGCGCTGCCCCGCCTCACCCGGCTGATCCGCGCCGGCCGCTACGACCTGGTCCACACCCATCTGTACCGGGCCTGTCTGTACGGCCGGGTCGCGGCGCGGCTCGCGGGGGTCGGGGCCATCGTCGCCACCGAGCACTCGATCGGCGCGAGCCGGCTGGAGGGCCGGCCGCTGAACTCGGGGGTTCGCGCCCTCTACCTGGCCGGCGAGCGCCTGGGTCGTGCCACGGTCGCCGTGTCGCCGACGGTGGCGCAGCGGCTGCGGCACTGGGGCGTGCCCGGGCCGCGGATCCGGGTCATCCCGAACGGCATCGACGCGCCCCGGTTCCGCTTCGACGAGCGGCGCCGCGAGGAGGCCCGGGCGTTCCACGGGCTGCCGCCGGACGCGTACGTCGTCGGCGGCGTGGGGCGGCTCACCCCGGGCAAGCGGTTCGACGTGCTCGTGCGCGCCCTGCACCAACTGCCCGGCGACGTACGGCTGCTGCTGGTGGGCGCCGGCCCCGAGGAGGCGGCGCTGCGGCGGACCGCGCAGCAGCTCGGGGTCGCCGAGCGGATGGTGCTGACCGGCGAGCGCCCGTATCTGCCCCTGGCCGGCGACGCCGCGCCAGGCCTCGCCGCCCTGCTGTCCGCGATGGACGTGCTCGCCTCGCCGTCGCCCGAGGAGGCCTTCGGCCTGGCGGTGGTCGAGGCGCTGGCGGCCGGGCTCCCCGTGCTGTACGCGAGTTGTCCCGCCATCGACGACCTGCCGCCCGACGCGGCCCCGGGTGCCCGGCGCGTCCGGGGCGGGGCGGAGGCGTACGCGCGGGAACTGCTGCGGCTGCGGGCGGTGGGGCGGTACGAGCGGACCGTCCCCGAGGTCGTACGCCGCTATGACATCGCGCGTACCGCGCGGCAGTTGATGGATCTGTACACGGCCGCTCTGGCCGGCTCGAACCTGGAAGTGAGTTCCTCATGACAGACAACCCCACTGAGGGTGCCCGGGTGGCCGACCGTCCGCGCTCGCGCGTGCTACGGCTGGCCTCGTGGTGGTGGCTGCCGGCCGCCGCGCTGGTCGGTGCCGCGGCAGGCGGCGCCTACGGCCAGCTGAGACCTCCGCAGTACACGGCGACCAGCTCCGTCGTCGCCGTGCCGAACGGCACGACCGAGGCCGACTGCACCGACGCGCTCGGCTTCGCGCAGGCGTACGGCCGGGTCGCCACGCAGCTCGCGGTGCTCGGTGACGCCCAGGTGTGGGCGGGCGTACCGGTCTCGACGCTGCGCGAGAGCGTGGACGTGGCGACCTCGCCGGACGCGCCGATGGTGGCGGTGTCGGCGACCGCGTCGAAGCCCTCGCAGGCCGTCGACATCGCCAACGCCGTGTCCCGCGCGCTGATCACGGAGGCGGACCACAGCCGTTCGCGCACCGGCATCCGGCTCGAACGCCTCTCCCGTGCCCTGAAGCCCACCGAGCCGTCGTCCGCGTCCCCGGCGCTGGCCTCGCTGGTGGGCGCGAGCGCCGGCGGGCTGCTGGGCGGCCTCGCGCTGCTGGCCCGGCCGCGGCGTGCCGCGGAGGACGACGACGACCAGGGCCATGCCTCGGTCCCCGGCCCGGCAGGCGCCGCCGACGCCCGCGGGACGCTTGGGTGAGCGGGTACGGGCGCGCGCTGTCGGTGGAGGTGTGCACCGACGAGCGCGCCTTCGCGGAGCTGGCCGGCGACTGGGAACGCCTGCACGGCGCGTGCCCGTCCGCGACGGCCTTCCAGAGCCATGCCTGGCTGCACTCGTGGTGGCAGTCGTACGGCAGGCCGGGCCGGCTGCGGCTGGTGCTGGTGCGCAAGGGCGGTGCGCTGGTGGCGGCGGCGCCGCTGATGCGGGTGCGTCGGCCGCTGCCGGCGCTGGTGCCGATGGGCGGTGCCATCACCGACATCTGCGATGTGCTCATCGACGACGAGGTGGCCGGGCCGGCCGCCGGGGCGCTCGCGGGCGCGCTGGCCGAGCTGGCGCGCACCTGTCTGGTCGACTTCCGTGAGGTGCGGCCGGGTGGTGCGATGGAACGCGTCTACCTGTGCTGGCGCGGGCCGCGGCACCGGATGCCCGACTCGGTGTGCCTGGAGTTGCCCGCCGTACCGATGGACGAGCTGGTCGGGCGGCTGTCGTCGCGGCACGCCCAGCGGGTCCGCAACAAGGTGAACCGACTCGCGCGACTCGGCATCGAGTGGCGCCTCGTGCGCGGCGAGGAGACCGACGCTGCGCTGCGTCGGCTGCTCGCGCTGCACCGGCTGCAGTGGCAGGGCCGGCGGATGTCGACGGAGCACGCGCGGCCGCGGTTCCTGGAGCATCTGGTCCGCTCGGCGGCGCCGATGACCCGGTCCGGGCAGGCGGCGGTGATGGAGTTCCTGCTCGACGGGACGGTGGTGGCGGTCAATCTGAACCTGCTGTCGGGACGGCCGGGAGGACTGGCGGGCACCTATCTCTACGGCTTCCATCCGCAGCTGCGGGAGCGGAAGGTGGACGTGGCGGCGATGCTGCTGCACGCGTCCACCGAGCACCTCGCGTCGGTCGACGGGCACCGGGTGCTGAGCCTGCTGCGCGGTGACGAGCCGTACAAGTACCGCTGGCACCCCAAGAGGGTCGTCAACCAGCGTCTGCTGCTGGCCCGGCGCCGCACCGCGCCGCTGCTGGCGGCCGCCGTCGCGGAGGCGGGGGTGCGGCAGCGGGCCAAGCGGGTGCTGCGCCGCGAGGCGGATCAGGCGGAGCAGGCGCAACCGGCCGATCAGCAGTAGCCCCCGGCCGGTCCCGTCACTCAGGCCACTCCACACACGCCCGGAGTTTCCCGCCGACCTGGTGCTTCAGCCATTTCGCGAGCTCCAGCGGGGTGCAGCGCGGCAGCTGCGAGGGCATGGGCGTCGGCGCGGACGTCGCCGTCGATGTCGGCGTCGGTGCCGGTCTCGGTGGCTGGGTCTGGGTCATGGGCCGGTTCGGGACCGGGACCGGCGGCCCCGGTTTCGGCTGGGGGGTGAGCGGGGTGGAGAGCAGGACGCGGTACAGGGCGGAGGCACGGGGGTTGTCGGAGCACAGCCACACGCCGTGCGGGCAGTAGTCGGTGATGGTGTTGTACAGCGGCTTGTGCTCGTTCATCCAGGCGAGCATGCGCAGCATGTACGTGATGTTGTCGCCGTTGTGGAACAGGCCCCATTCCGGGTACGAGATCGGCTTGCCGTGCGCGCGTGCGAAGTCGACGTGGTGCTGGAGGCCGTAGGGCTCGGAGACCTGTTCGTCGAAGCTCGTCCCGCGAGGCTGGTCGTAGGCGTCCATGCCGATGATGTCGACGACGTCGTCGCCGGGGTAGCACTCGGGCCAGGGGATCGCGTCCATGCCGCGGCTCGGGGCGAAGTCGAACCTGAAGTGCTGGCCGTAGACCGAGCGCATGACGCCGACGATGCGTTTCCAGTACCGCTTCCAGCTGTCCGGGTCGGGGGCGCAGCGGTGGGTGTAGCTGAGGCCGTTCATCTCCCAGCCGAGCACGATGACCGTGTCGGGTACGCCCAGGTCGACCAGGCGTTGGGCCAGCACCCTGAAGTGCTCGTCGAACGCGCCGTCCGCGCCGCGCCGCAGCAGCTCGCGCACCTCGGCGTCGGGCAGGTTGTCCTCGTTGCGCTCCATCATCGGCACGTTCAGCACGAGCATCCGCTCGGCCCTGGCCCGCCGCCAGTCGGCCCAGCTGTCGAGGAACCCGGGCGCCCCTTCGATGTTGCGCCACACGTCCCCCGGCAGATAGGTGTGCCCCACCCGTGGCTCCTGGCCGTCCAGCCAGCGACCGAGCTCCTGCATCCGCTGCACACCGGCGGGCCCGAAGTGCAGGTACGCCCCGAACGCCGGGCCGCGCGCGACGACGCCCGGCGGGGAGTGGGCACCGCCCGGGGGCGTCGAATGGTCGGAGGAGACCGCGAAGGCCACCCCCGGCCCCAGGGCAACCACCCCGAACAAGCCGGCAACGAGGAACGCCGTCCCGCGGCGAACGGTCCGACGAGAGGCAGGGGCCATGCATCCTCCTTGGTACGGCTGCGCCTTCGGAGCTCCTTCCATTCCTGATACATAGTCATATACGCGCACATAGCACCAACGGAACGCACCCGAATGGCGCCCCGCCCGCCGCCTCCCTCCCCCTCGGCCCACTCCTCGCCTCAGCTCTGGTACAGCGCCTCGATCTCCCTCGCGTACACCCCCATCACCGCCTGCCGCTTCACCTTCATCGACGGCGTCAGCATCCCGTTGTCCTCGGTGAACTCGCCCTCGACCAGGGCGAAGGCGCGGATCGACTCGGCGCGGGAGACGGCCTCGTTGGCGTGGTCGACGGCCTTCTGGACATCGGCTCGGAGGCGGGGGTCCGCGAGGAGCTCGGAGAGCGGGGTGTCGGCGGGCATCCTGCGTACGGCCAGCCAGTGGGTGACGGCGTCGGGGTCGAGGGTGATCAGGGCGGCGACGAAGGGCCGGTTGTCGCCGACTACGAGGCATTGGCCGATCGGGGGACGGCTGCGCAGGCGGTCCTCCAGGACGGCCGGGGAGACGTTCTTGCCGCCGGAGGTGACGAGGATGTCCTTCTTGCGGCCGGTGATGGTGAGGTAGCCGTCCGCGTCGAGGGAGCCGAGGTCGCCGGTGGCGAACCAGCTGTCCTGGAGTACGGCGTCGGTGGCGGCCGGGTTGTTCCAGTAGGCGCCGAAGACGATGCCGCCCTTGATCAGAACCTCGCCGTCGTCGGCGATGCGGACCGCCGTGCCGGGGACGGGCCGGCCGACCGTGCCGGGGCGGGGCTTCAGGGGCGGGACGATGGTGGCGGCGGCCGTCGTCTCGGTGAGGCCGTAGCCCTCGTAGACCATGATTCCGGCGGCGTAGAAGAACAGGTTGAGGTCGCGGTCGAGGGGGGAGCCGCCGCTGATGGCGTAGCGCATGCGGCCGCCCAGCTCCTTGCGGACGCGGCGGTAGACCAGCAGGTCGTACAGGGCCCACGCGGCGTAGAGGGTGGGGGTGGGGCCCTTGCCCGTGCCGAGGAACTTGTTCAGGTACGCCTCCCCGAAGCGGACGGCGACGCGGTCGGCGCGGTCGAATGAGGCGCCGCGGCCCATCTTCTCGGCCGTCGCCCGGCCGGTGTCGTGGATCTTCTCGAAGAGGTAGGGGACTCCGACCAGGAAGGTGGGGCGGAACTTTCTGAGGGCCGGGCGGAGTTCGTCGGGCTTGATGCTCGGGCAGTGGCCGACCTCTATGCGGGCCATCAGACAGGCGATCTGGAGGGTGCGGCCGAGGATGTGCGCGAGGGGGAGGAAGAGCAGAGTCGAGGCGGTCTGCTGGGTGACCTCCTTGAAGACGGGGTGGAGCAGTTCGACCGTGTTGGCCGCTTCGGCGTACAGGTTGGCGTGGGTGAGGACGCAGCCCTTCGGCCGGCCGGTGGTGCCGGAGGTGTAGCAGACGGTCGCGATGGTGTCGGGAGTCAGTGCCGTGCGGCGCTTGGTGACCTCCTCGTCGGGGACGTCACGGCCGAGGGCGGTGAGTTCGGCGAGCGCGCCCGCGTCCAACTCCCAAATTCTCGGGGCCTGTTCGTGCCGCGCCGTCCCCCTCGTCACGGTGGCGGTGTTCTCGGCGGTCTCGGTGACGACGTGGCGGGCGCCGGAGTCGCGGACGATCCACTCCACCTGGTCGGTCGAGGAGGTGGCGTAGACGGGGACGGTCTGGCCGCCGGCGGCCCAGACGGCGAAGTCGAGGACCGTCCACTCGTAGCGGGTGCGGGACATCACGGCGACCCGGCCGCCCGGTTCCAGGCCGGCCGCGATCAACCCGGCCGCCACGGCGGTGACTTCACGGGCGAAGGCCGCGGCCGTCACCGGCTGCCAGGTGCCCGCCCGCTCTCGGCGGAGGGCCACCGCGTCGGGGGCCTCGGCCGCGTTGGTGAACGGCAGGTCGGCGATGCTGCCGGTGGTGACGTGCGGGGCGAGGGCCGGGGTGCGGGCCTCGCGGACCACACCGTCGGCGTCCTTGACGACCTCGACCCTGGTGCGGTCCATCAGGTCGGTGCGCTGCTTCGCCCGCCTCAGATCCTTGCGTACGCCCATGGTGACTCCCGGGTACCAGCCGTACTTACCGGGGAGTCAACTTACTCATGCGTAAGGGAAGGTCAATGGTTCACGCAAAGTGCGGGCCGGTGCCTGGGTACGTTGCTGTACCAGCACCCCCCACGGAAGGAACCCCCGTGCACTCCCGACGTCTCCGGTCCGCCCTGGTCGCCGTCTGCGCCGCCACGGCCGTGTCCCTCGCGGGCGCCGCACCCGCCGCCGCGCACCCCTCGACGTACGCGTCGACCCACGCCTCGCCCCCCGTTCGGGCGGCCGCCGTCTCCCCCGGACTCACCCCGCTCACCGACCTGTTCGCCGAACGGCTGCTCCTCGCCGACAAGGTCGCCGCCGCCAAGTACGGCACCGACAAGCCGATCGACGACCCGGTGCGTGAGCGGCAGATCCTGGACGACGTGGCCACGCGGGCGACCGGGCTCGGCCTCGATCCGGACGGGGTGAAGGCGGTCTTCCGGGACCAGATCGAGGCCAACAAGCTGGTACAGCGGGGACTGTACGCACGCTGGGACGCGCACCCCGAGGAGCGCCCGACCGAGCGCCCCGACCTGGTCAAGGAGGTCCGTCCGCAACTCGACCGCATCACCACGGAGTTGCTGCGCGCCCTCCACGACACCGGGCGGCTGCGGACGCCCCCGTCGTGCGAGCCTCGGCTGGCGGTGGCCGCCGTGCGGTCCGCGTACGGCCATGAGCTGGACGCGCTGCATGTCGAGGGCCTCGTACGGGCGCTGCCCTCGGTCTGCGCGGACTCCTGAGGCGCCGGGCCCGCCGCACCGCCGCCGCGGTCGACCGGCAGCCTCGGTCGCGCCGCGGCCTCAGTCGCACCGTTCTCCCAGTCGAACGCCGCCTCAGTCCAGCAGCCGCTCCGCCCGGCCGATGGCCTCCGCCAGCTGTCGTACGTCCTCGTCCTCCGTCTCCTTCGCCAGGTCCTCGGCGTGGTCCCCCAGGTCGCCCAGGGACGGTGCGGCGGGCAGGGAGCTCCAGCGGCCGTCGCCATCACCGTCGCGGAGGGCGTCGGCGAAGTAGGCGGCGGTGGTCGTGACCTGGAACCTCGCGGAGGTGTCGTCGAGGGAGTCGTGCAGGGAGCCGGTCTCCAGCTGGCCCGACCTCTCATGCGGGGCGCGGGTCTTCGGGTCGAGCCAGCGCACGCTCGCCGTGGCGAGGTGGCCCTCGGTGCCGGGCCTGGTGCGGACGGCGTAGAGGGCGGTGACGGTGTGGCCGGGGCCGATCTCGCCGCCGTCGACGCTGTCGTCACGGAAGTCGTCGTCGGCGACCTGGCGGTTGTCGTAGCCGACGAGCCGGAACTCCTTGACCGTCTCCGGGTCGAAGGCGACCTGGGCCTTGGCGTCGCGGGCGGTCAGGTCGATGTTCCGGGGCAGTTGGCGGCTGAAGACCTCGCGGGCGTCGGCCTCGTCGGAGACGTACACCGTGTGGCCGTCGCCCTTGTCGGCGAGGCGTTCCATGAGGGCGTCGCCGTAGTCGCTGCCGACGCCGACGCCGAAGAGGGTGATGCCGTGTTCGCGGCGTTCGGAGGCGATGCGTTCGAGGATGGTGTCGGCGTCGGTGTCGCCCGTGTTGGCCAGGGCGTCGGAGATGAGGACGACGCGGTTGGTGGCGCCCTCGCGCAGGCCCTCGACGGCGGTCTCGTAGCCGGTCTCCATGCCCGCGCCGAGGTTGGTGGAGTCGGTGGGCTCCAGGCTGTCGATGGCGTCGTGGATCTCGTCGCGGTTGCCGTCCAGGCGGGTCATCGGCAGGACCGTCTCGGCCTCGTCGCTGAAGGTGACCAGGGCGACCGAGTCGTCGTCGCGGAGCTGGTCCGTCATGTGTCCGAGGGAGTCCTGGGCGAGGTCCAGGCGGCCCGGTTCGGCCATGGAGCCGGAGATGTCGATGACGAAGGTGAGGGCGGCGGGTGGACGCTCGCCGGGGTCGGCGGCGGGGCGGGTGGCGAGGCCGACGCGGACCAGGGACCAGTCCTCGCGGTCGGTGCGGGCGCCGTCGACGGTGACCGTGAAGCCGTTGCCGTCGGGGCGGTCGTAGTCCTGGCGGAAGCTGTTGACGAACTCCTCGGGGCGGACCGTCGACGGGTCGGGCAGCCGGCCCTCGGCGAGGGTGCGGCGGGCGTAGCCGTAGGAGGCGGTGTCGACGTCCAGGGCGAAGGTGGAGAGGTGGTCGGGCTCGGGGGCGAAATCGCGGGAGTCCTCGTTCTCTCCGTCGCGCCGTTCGCCCTGGCTGTACGCGGGGGCCGGGAAGCCCTCGCCGCCTCCCTTGCTGTCCCGCGCGTGGTTCCCGCTGTCGTCGCTGTCGCTCCCACCGCATCCGGTGAGCAGCAGACCGCCCGCCGCGGTGAGTGCGAGAAGTGTCCGGTGCAGCCGTCGTGTGCGGTACCGCTCCATCGTCCGTGCCCCCTTGGTCCGTTGACGTCGACTTCTGTGACTGTGACGGGCCAGGGGGCCGGAACGTGCGCTACGGAGCGTTGCGGATGAGTCTCGATGAGGGCACGGTGACGGGCCGTCGAGACCGGTGGGTGATCTTCCGTTGACCTACGACACCACGTCCTTGCGGGCGAAACCGCGGAAGGCCAGCGCGAACAGCACGACGGCGTACGTTACCGACAGGGACGTGCCCTGGATCATGTCCGACCACTCCAGCTGGGGTCGTACGGCGTCCAGCCAGGCGTACTGCCAGTGGGCCGGCAGGAAGTCGCGCCAGTCGCCGAGGGCCGTCACCTCGTCGAGGACGTTGCCGATGATGGTCAGGCCGACCGCGCCGCCGACCGCGCCCAGCGGGGCGTCGGTCCTCGTGGACAGCCAGAACGCCAGGGCGGCGGTGACGAGTTGGGAGATGAAGATGTACGCCACCGTGATCAGCAGGCGCTGGGCCGCGGTTCCGGCGGCCATGGAGTCGCCGGTGGGGAGCTGGAGCGGGCCCCAGCCGTACGCCGCCGTGCCCACCGCCAGCGCGACGACCGGGAGCAGGATCATCGCGGCCAGGCTGAGGGTGAGGCCGACGACCAGCTTGGACCACAGCAGCCGGGCCCGGGGCACGGGCGCGGCCAGCAGATAGCGCAGGGAGGACCAGCTGGCCTCCGAGGCGACCGTGTCCCCGCAGAACAGGGCGACGGGGACGACGAGCAGGAAGCCCGCGGAGGCGAACAGGTTGACCGCGGCGAAGTTCGCCCCGGACAGCGTGGCCGTGTCCATCAGGTTCACATTGTTGTTGCCCGAGCCCGGGCCGCCGCCCACCTGGAAGGCGATCAGCAGGACGAACGGCAGGGCGAACAGGATGCCGCCCATGACCAGGGTGCGGCGCCGCTTCAGCTGCCGGACCAGCTCGACCCGGATCGGCAGCGTACGGCCCGCGCGGTAGCCCTCGGCGACCTCCGCGCGGACGGTCGTCGTGCTGCTCATGCGGAGTCTCCGATCAGGGTGAGGAAGGCGTCTTCGAGGCGGCGGTGCGGGCCGACCGACTCGACGGGCACTTCCAGCCGGACGAGTTCGGCGACCAGGCGCCGTGCGCTGCCGTCCGCGTCGAGCCGTACGACCAGGCCGGCGTCGGCGCGGACCGCCGAGGCCACGCCCGGCAGGGCGGCGATCTTCTCGACGACGGGCTCGTCCACGGGCTCGGTCGTGCCCACGAGGAGCGTGTCGCCCGAGCCGACGATCTCCCCGACCGGGCCCGCCTGGACGAGTTGGCCGTGGTCCATCACCACGAGGTGGGTGCAGGACTGCTCGACCTCGGACAGGAGGTGGCTGGAGACGATGACCGTGCGGCCCGCGGCCGCGTAGCGGATCATGACCTCGCGCATCTCACGGATCTGTGGCGGGTCGAGGCCGTTCGTCGGCTCGTCGAGTATCAGCAGGTCCGGCAGGCCGAGCATGGCCTGGGCGATGGCGAGGCGTTGGCGCATGCCCTGGGAGTAGGTGCGGACGGCTCGGGCGAGTGCGTCCCCGAGGCCGGCGATCTCCAGGGCCTCGTCCAGGTGGGCGTCCTGCGGCGGGCGGCCGGTTGCCTGCCAGTACAGCTCCAGGTTCGCGCGGCCGGACAGGTGCGGGAGGAAGCCCGCGCCCTCGACGAAGGCGCCGACGCGGGAGAGCACGGGGGCGCCGGGCGCGATGGCGTGGCCGAAGACGCGGATCTCGCCGCCGTCGGGCCTGATCAGGCCCATCAGCATGCGCAGGGTCGTCGTCTTGCCCGCGCCGTTCGGTCCGAGCAGGCCGAGCACCTGGCCCTTCTCCACCCGGAAGGAGAGGTCCTTGACCGCGTACCGGTCGGCGGACTTCGCGTAGCGCTTGCTCAGGTCGGTGATCTGGAGCGGCACTTCGGCCAGTGCGGGGTCGGGGGCGGCGGGTGCCGCGGTGCGGCGTCGTCCGGTCGCCAGCAGGACCAGCGCGATCAGCCCGCCGGCCAGCGGCAGCCACCACACCCAGGCGGGCAGCCCCGTCGGCGTGTTCGTGTCGCCGAGCGGTGTCGGCACCGACAGGTCGCCCTTGAGGGAGACGGTGTACGTCGCCGGGGCGGTCGGGGAGGCGTAGCCGAGGTCGGTGGAGGCGAGGACCAGGCGCAGGCGGTGACCGTCGTCGATCTCGTGGTCGATCGCCGGGAGGGTGAGGGTGACGTCCTTGCCGGCCTTCGCGCCCTCGACCTTGAGGGGCTCGACGAGCTGCGAGGGCAGCACCTGACTGGCCTGGCCGCCGGGGCCGACGTCGTACAGCTTGGCGAAGAGCACGGCGTCGTCGCTCGTGGACTTCACATGGACGGTGGCCTTCGGGGACCCGGTGATCTGGAGGTCCTCGCGGACGGGCGCCGACTCGAACGCGGCGAACTGGCCGGGGAAGTCGAGGGACACGCCGATGCCGAGCGAGGACAGCTGGGCGAGGCCGCCGGCGCTGCCGAGGCCGGGGAGGGCCGACACGGCGGGCGGGTTGGCGCCGGCCGGGTTCTGGAAGCTCTGCTCGCGCCCGTTGAGGGCGATGGAGCGCCGGTCGCCCTCCAGGCCGGGGTACTTGTCGGCGCTCACGCCGCTCAGCCGGGTCTCGCCGTCCCCGCTGCCGGTGCCGAGGGTGCGGGTGACGCGGAAGGCGGGGCCGGTGTCAGCGGCCTTGTCGTCCTTGAGGTAGCGGTCGAACCAGGTCCGCACCCGCTCCTGGATCCGGCCCGTCTCCATGTCGCCGCCGTCGTGGCCGCCCGCGATCCAGTCGACGTCCACGGGGGCGCCGTTGGCACGGATCGCCTTCGCGGCGGCGTCGGCCTGGTCCAGCGGGAAGAGGGAGTCGGTCTGGCCCTGCATCAGCAGAGTGGGCACCTTGATGCGGTCGCCGACGGCTGAGGGCGAGCGTTCTTCCAGCATTCGCTCGGCCTGAGCGTCCGGGGTGCCGGACTCCGCGACCCGCTCGTACATCTCGCAGATCGGCGTCTCGAACTTGTCGCAGCCGCCGGCCGAGTTGACGAAGATGCCCGCCCAGAGCTTCTTGAAGACGCCGTTAGGGAACAGCGCGTCCGACAGGTTCCAGTAGGTGATCGCCGGGGCGATGGCGTCGACGCGGTCGTCGTGCCCGGCGGCGAGCAGGGAGATCGCGCCGCCGTAGGAGCCGCCCGCCATACCCACCCGCGGGTCGCCGGCCTTGTCGAGCTCGACCTGGGGCTGCTTCGCCAGCCAGTCGAGCAGCCTGGAGACGTCGGCGACCTCGCCCTTCGGGTCGTTCAGCCCGACCTTGCCGGTCGACTTCCCGAAGCCGCGGGCCGACCAGGTCAGCACGGCGTAGCCGTCCCGGGCGAGGTCCCGGGCCTGCTCGCGTACGTCGTTCTTGCTGCCGCCGAAGCCGTGCGCGAGGAGGACGGCGGGGCGGCGTTCGCTTCCGGCGGTCGTGAAGTACGAGGTGTCGATGCGTACCCCGTCGCCCATGTCCATGACGCGGTCGGCGTGCCGCACCGCGGGCGGGGCGTCGTCGGCGACGGCGGTCCATGTCCCGGCCCCGGCGAGGACGACGACGGAGGCCGCGCCGGCGATCCACCGGCGCGGCCTCCGTACGCGCCCGCGCAGGCCGGGCAGTCGAAGATCCATGTTTCAACGGTACGGGGTGAAGCTGTCGGTCAGTTATCGACCGAGGGCTGAATCCCGGCCCCTTCCGTGGGGGTACGGCGGGGGGTTTGTCTACCGCGTTCGTGGTACGGCGGGGGAGATCTCGGGGCCTTCCGTGGTCTGCCGGGTGCGGGTGCGTGGGGGTTGATCGCGCCCACGCGGCGGAGCCGCACATCGATACAGCCCCGCGCCCCTAGGGGGTCTCCTCTGCCGGGATCGATACCAGCCAGCGCGATGCCCTTCGGGGGCGAAGGTAGAAGGCCCAGTACAGGGTCGCCACCGCCGTGATGCCGCCCGTCCACAGCAGGTACTCCGGCTCCTGCTGGCTGAGGACGTACACCAGCACCGCGATCAGCAGGATCGGCATCGCCGGCCACAGCGGCATGCGCCAAGCCGGAGTGTGCTTGTGCGGGGTGCGGCGGGCCGCCAGCGCGGCGACCGCGACCAGCAGGTACATCCCCGTCACCGAGACGCCCGTGATGCCGTACAGGGTGTCGAGGTTGACGAAGCAGAGGACGGCGCCGGGGATGCCGACGGCGAGGGTGGCGACCCAGGGGGAGCCGAAGCGGCCGAGTTTGGCGAGGAGGGTGTTGACCGGGGTGGGCCAGGCCTTGTCGCGGGCCGAGGCGAACAGGACGCGGGAGTTCTGAATGACCATGACGATGCCGGCGTTGATGATCGCGAGGGCCACGCAGAGGCTGACGAAGGTGCCGACCGCGGAGTTGGACCAGGCGGTGACCATGGTGCCGATGTCGCCGCCGGTGAGTTCGCCGATGTCCGACGCGCCGAGGGTGATGGCGACGACCGGCACCAGGATGATCACGGCGGAGATGGCGAGGGTGGCGAGGACGGTGCGGGCGACGTTGCGGCGCGGGTTCTCCAGTTCCTCGGAGAGGTAGACCGCGGTCGAGAAGCCCTGGGTGACGAAGAGCGCGATGGCGAGTCCGGAGACGACCAGCAGGCCCGTCACGGTGTCCGTACGGCCGTCCGCGCCGGCCACCTCCATCGAGACGAGGCTGCCCGGGCCGCGCTTGGCGTGGGCGAAGCCCAGCACCGCCACGACGGCCGCCGCGATGACCTCCAGGACCAGGAAGACACCGGTGATCCAGGCGTTGGCGCGCAGGTCGAGCAGCCCGGCGAGGGTGGCGAGCAGCATGACGGCGGCGCCGGTCATGGACGGGTCGAGGTCGACGATCGGGGCGAGGTAGTCGGCCGTGCCCATAGCGATCACCGGCGGGACGATCATGACGACCAGCAGGGAGAGCACGAAGACCAGCCAGCCCGCCAGCCGTCCGGCCAGCGTGGACACCATCGCGTACTCGCCGCCCGCGCTGGGGATGAGGGTGCCCAGCTCGGAGTAGCAGAACGCCACGGCGACGCAGAGCAGCGAGCCGATGGCGATCGTCAGGGCGGTGGCGGTGCCGAGCGAGCCGAACAGGTCGGGGACGACCACGAAGAGGGTGGACGCCGGGGTGACGCAGGAGAGCGTGAGCAGCGTGCCGCCGACCACGCCGATCGAGCGCTTGAGCTTCCGGGGGCTGTCCTGGGGGCTGTCCTGGAGGCCGTCCGACGCCTCTACGACGGCGCCCTCGACAGACGTGAGGGTGTCGGTCACGAGGGGGATGCAACATTGACGGAAACCGTCACGTCAATGGCTGATTGACTACGGAATTCGTTGCCGGGAGGCCTTGTGACGCGTGTTAACGTTGCTTCAAAGCCGTGTACAGCACGACTTTCGAGCATGCGGGAACCGCAGCGCGGGCCCGCAAAAAAATGGGGCCGTCCGCGATCCGGACGGCCCCAGACGCTCAAGTCGGTGCGTCAGTGGTTGCGCGGGAACCCGAGGTCGACCCCGGACGGCGCGTCCGCCGGGTCGGGCCAGCGGGTGGTGACGACCTTGCCGCGGGTGTAGAAGTGCGTGCCGTCGTTGCCGTAGATGTGGTGATCGCCGAAGAGCGAGTCCTTCCAGCCCCCGAAGCTGTGGTAGCCGACGGGGACCGGGATCGGGACGTTGACGCCGACCATGCCGGCCTCGATCTCCAGCTGGAAGCGGCGGGCGGCGCCGCCGTCCCGGGTGAAGATCGCGGTGCCGTTGCCGAACGGCGAGCTGTTGATCAGCGCCACGCCGTCCTCGTACGTCTCGGCGCGCAGCACACACAGGACGGGGCCGAAGATCTCGTCCTGGTAGGCCTTGGCGGTGGTGGGCACCTTGTCGAGCAGGGAGATGCCGATCCAGTGGCCGTCCTCGTAGCCGTCGACGGTGTAGCCGGTGCCGTCCAGCACCACCTCGCAGCCCTCGGCCGCCGCGCCGGCGACATAGGACGCCACCTTGTCGCGGTGGACGGCCGTGATCAGCGGGCCCATCTCGCTCGTCGGGTCGTTGCCGGGGCCGATCTTGATCTTCTCGGCGCGCTCGCGGATCTTCTCCACCAGCTCGTCGCCGATCGAGCCGACCGCGACGACGGCCGAGATGGCCATGCAGCGCTCGCCCGCCGAGCCGTACGCGGCGCTCACGGCCGCGTCGGCCGCCGCGTCGAGGTCGGCGTCCGGCAGGACCAGCATGTGGTTCTTGGCGCCGCCGAGCGCCTGGACGCGCTTGTGGTTGGCTGCGGCGGTGGTGTGGATGTAGCGGGCGATCGGCGTCGAGCCGACGAAGGAGACCGCCTTGACGTCCGGGTGCTCCAGGAGGCGGTCGACGGCCACCTTGTCGCCGTGCACGACGTTGAAGACGCCGTCCGGCAGATCGGCCTCCGACAGCAGCTCGGCGATCTTGATCGACGCCGACGGGTCCTTCTCGCTCGGCTTGAGCACGAACGTGTTGCCGCACGCGATGGCGATCGGGAACATCCACATCGGCACCATCGCCGGGAAGTTGAACGGCGTGATGCCCGCGACGACACCCAGCGGCTGCCGGATGGACGACACGTCGACGCGGCTGGCGACCTGCGTCGACAGCTCGCCCTTCAGCTGCACGTTGATGCCGCACGCCAGGTCGACGATCTCCAGGCCGCGCGCCACCTCACCGAGGGCGTCGGAGTGCACCTTGCCGTGCTCGGCCGTGATCAGCTCGGCGATCGCGTCCCGGTTGGCGTCCAGCAGCGCCCGGAACTTGAACAGGATCGAGGTGCGCTGGGCCAGCGAGGACTGGCCCCAGGTCAGGTACGCCTCCTTGGCGGCGGCGACCGCGGCGTCCACCTCGTCGACCGAGGCGAACGCGACCTTCGTGGTGACCGCGCCGGTCGCCGGGTCGGTGACCGGCCCGAACGTGCCCGACGCGCCTTCGGCGGTCTTGCCGCCGATCCAATGGTTGACGATCTTCGTCATGCCCAGTAACTCCCTCACAGATGGCGGCGTCGGGTCGAGACGTGCCGTTCGTACAGCTCACGGGCCTTGACCGTCGACGCCCGGGTCGCGGTTTCGGCCACGGGAACATCCCACCAGGCCTGCGCGGGCGGCGCGCCCGACACTGTGTCTGCCGTTTGGGTCTCGACGTAGACACAAGTGGGAGTGTCGGCCGTACGGGCCTCGGCGAGCGCCTCGCGCAGGTCGCTCACGGTCTTCGCGCGCAGCACCCGCATGCCCAGGCTGGCGGCGTTGGCAGCCAGGTCGACGGGGAGCGGGGCGCCCGTGAAGGTGCCGTCCTCCGCGCGGTGGCGGTACGCCGTGCCGAAGCGCTCGGCGCCGGTCTCCTCCGACAGTCCGCCGATGGACGCGTACCCGTGGTTCTGCACCAGCAACACCTTGATCGCGATTCCCTCCTGCACGGCGGTCACGATCTCCGTCGGCATCATCAGATACGTGCCGTCGCCGACCAGTGCCCAGACGTGGCGCTCGGGTGCGGCCAGCTTCACGCCGATCGCGGCCGGGATCTCGTAGCCCATGCAGGAGTAGCCGTACTCCAGGTGGTACTGGTCGCGTGAGCGCGTCCGCCACAGTTTGTGCAGGTCGCCGGGGAGGGACCCGGCCGCGTTGATGATCACGTCCGACTCGTCGACGAGCGCGTCCAGGACGCCGAGCACCTGCGGCTGCGTCGGGCGTACGTCCGGTTCGTCGGCCTCGTAGCAGGCGTCGACGCGCTGCTCCCAGCGTTCCTTGTCCTCGGTGTACTCGGTGACGTAGGAGGCGGGGACCTGGTACGCGTGCATGTCCAGCGCCGCGGTCAGCTCCATCAGCCCGCTGCGGGCGTCCGCGATCAGGGGCGCTCCGGCGAGCTTGTGGCCGTCGTAGGGCGCGATGTTGAGGTTGAGGAAGCGGACGCCGTCGCCGGCGAAGAGGGTGCCGGAGGCGGTGGTGAAGTCGGTGTAGCGGGTGCCGACGCCGATCACCAGGTCGGCGGTGCGGGCGAGTTCGTCGGCGGTGGCGGTGCCGGTGTGGCCCACTCCCCCGACGTCCTGGGGGTGGTCGAAGCGCAGGGAGCCCTTGCCGGCCTGGGTGGAGGCGACCGGGATGCGGGTGGCCTCGGCGAACTCGGCGAGCGCCTCCTCGGCACGGCTGTGGTGGACGCCGCCGCCCGCTATGACCAGGGGCCTGCGGGCGGCCCTGATGGCCCGTACGGCCTCGGCGAGTTCGGTCGGGTCGGCGCCCGGCCGGCGTACGACCCAGGTGCGCTCGGCGAAGAGGTCGTCGGGCCAGTCGTACGCCTCGGCCTGGACGTCCTGGGGCAGCGCGAGCGTGACCGCGCCGGTCTCCACGGGGTCGGTGAGGACCCGCATGGCTTGGAGAGCTGACGGAATCAGGGCTTCCGGCCGCGTGATCCGGTCGAAGTACCTCGAGACCGGCCGCAGACAGTCGTTGACCGACACATCGCCGGCGTACGGCACTTCGAGCTGCTGCAGGACCGGGTCGGCGGGGCGGGTGGCGAAGATGTCGCCGGGCAGGAGCAGGACCGGGAGGTGGTTGACGGTCGCGAGGGCGGCGCCGGTGACGAGGTTAGTCGCGCCGGGGCCGATGGACGTGGTCACGGCGTGTGTGGAGAGGCGGTTCGACTGGCGCGCGTAACCGACGGCCGCGTGCACCATCGCCTGCTCGTTACGGCCCTGGTGGTACGGCATGACAGCGCCGTACTCGACGAGGGCCTGGCCGATCCCGGCGACGTTGCCGTGGCCGAAGACGCCCCAGGTGGCGCTGATCAGCCGCTGCCGGACGCCGTCGCGCTCGGTGTACTGGGCGGACAGGAAGCGGACGAGCGCCTGTGCGACCGTGAGCCTCGTCGTTGAGGTCATCGGTTACCTCCGTGTGGTCCGGATGGAAGCAGATCCGCCACTTCCTTACGGCTCAGGCACCCCGTACGGCTCAGCCGCCCCCGTACGGCTCAGCCGCCCCGTTCGACTCGACGTACCCGGTCGGGGACCTCCGGCGCGGGGCCGTAGCGGGCGGGGAGTCTTCGCTCGCACTTCGCTCCTGCCAAAGCAAAGCGGCTACCCGCGCCGGAGGCGTTCTGGGGGTGGGACGTACGGCTCGTGGTCATGGCGACCTCACAGCAGTCCTACGGCAGTGTCCACAGCGGCGGCAACGTCCCCGTCGGCCGGGTAGAGCAGCGAACGGCCCACCACCAGGCCCTGCACGGTGGGCAGTTGGAGAGCGCCCCGCCACTTCTCGTATGCCCCGTCCTGGTCGTCGCCGACCTCGCCGCCGAGGAGTACGGCGGGCAGCGTGGAGGTCGCCATGACCTCGCCCATGTCGTCGGGGTTGTCGGTGACCGGCAGTTTCAGCCAGGTGTAGGCGGAGGTGCCGCCCAGACCGGAGGCGATGGCGATGGACTTGGTGACGGCCTCGGCGGACAGGTCGTTGGCGACCTTGCCCTCGGGGGTGCGGCGGCTGAGGAACGGCTCGACGAAGACCGGGAGTCGGCGCGCGGCCATCGCGTCGATGGCGCGGGCCGTGGACTCCAGGGTGGCCAGGGAGCCCGGGTCGTCGTAGGCGACGCGCAGGAGCAGCTTGCCGGCGTCGAAGCGCAGGCGCTCGATGTCCTCGGCGCGGTGGCCGGTGAAACGGTCGTCGAGCTCGAAGCTGGCGCCCTGCAGGCCACCGCGGTTCATCGACCCCATGACGACCTTGCCGTCGAGCGCGCCGAGCAGCAGCAGGTCGTCGAGGATGTCGGCGGTGGCGAGGACGCCGTCGACGCCGGGGCGGGACAGCGCGAGGCAGAGGCGTTCCAGCAGGTCGGCACGGTTGGCCATGGCCAGGCTGCGGCCCCCGACGCCGAGCGCGCCGCGGGCCGGGTGGTCGGCGGCGACGATCATCAGGCGATCGCTCGTGTCGCGGAGGAGGGGCCTGCGTACACGTCGGGCTGCGGCCTCGGCTATCGCCTCGGGGTGCCGGGTGCGGATGCGGACGAGTTCCGCGATGTCGACGGTCACTTGACGGCCCCGGCGGCGAGGGCGGCCTCGATCTCGTCCGGCGTCGGCATCGCGGAGGAGCACTCCAGACGGGAGGCCACGATGGCTCCGGCGGCGTTGGCGTGCCGCATGATCTTCTCCAGGTCCCAGCCTTCGAGCAGCCCGTGGCAGAGGGAGCCGCCGAAGGCGTCACCGGCGCCGAGTCCGTTGAGCACGTTCACGGGCAGCGGCGGGACCTCGGCCTGGTCGCCCTTGCTGTTGACGGCGAGGACACCCTTGGGGCCCTGCTTGACGACCGCAACCTCGACACCGGCGTCGAGGAGGGCGCGGGCGGCGGCGTGCGGTTCGCGTACGCCGGTGGCGACCTCCACCTCGTCGAGGTTGCCGACGGCGACGGTGGTGTGCTTGAGCGCTTCCGCGTAGAAGGGGCGGGCCGCGGACGGGTCCTTCCAGAACATGGGGCGCCAGTCGAGGTCGAAGACCGTCGTACCGGACTTGGCGCGGTGGGCGAGGGCCGCGAGCGTCGCCGTACGGCTGGGCTCCTCGCTCAGGCCGGTGCCGGTGACCCAGAAGATACGGGCGTCGCGGATGGCGTCGAGGTCGAGCTCGTGGGCGTCGATCTCCAGGTCCGGGGCCTTGGGCTGCCGGTAGAAGTACAGCGGGAAGTCGTCCGGCGGGAAGACCTCGCAGAACGTGACCGGGGTGGGCAGGCCGGGGACCGGGGTGACCCAGCGGTCGTCGACGCCGAAGCCCTTCAGGGCCTCGTGGAGGTAGGTGCCGAAGGGGTCGTCGCCGGTGCGGGTGATCACGGCGGTCCGCCGTCCCAGGCGGGCGGCGGCCACCGCGACGTTCGTCGCCGAGCCGCCGAGGAACTTGCCGAAGGACGTGACCTGCGGCAGCGGGACGCCGGTCTGCAGCGGGTAGAGGTCCACGCCGATCCGGCCCATGGTGATCAGGTCGTACGCCATCGGTGTCCCTCGGTCTCCCTTGTCGCGGCTCCGGCGCCGACTGCGCGGGTCGGCCCTCCAGGGTTTTGTAGCCCTGGAGGGGGAGGCCTGTCAATGTTTTGTCCAGACATTCGAACGAAGGCCCTCCGGGGGGCGGGGGGCGCCTATTCGTCTGCCGGGTTCTGCAGGAGGGGCGGGTGCGGGTGGCGTTTGGGCTGGTCGCGCAGTTCCCCGCGCCCCTGAGGGGGGTGCAGTGCAGGTGGGAGTGGAGTGCTGTCAATGAGGCTCGCCCAGGTGGCTTTGCGGCAGTTGTGTCACGAGAACCGCTTTCCTGTTACGTATGTCGCATGTACGCGGACCCTGTGTCACACCCGGCGCACAGGCCCGGTCCGCCTCCCACTGGGGGTCGTTGACGGGGCAGCAGGCTTTGTGATCGCCAGCGCAGCGCACGGTACCCCCGACGACCGGCCCAGGTCGCCGCCGCGGCGCGCGCAGGGAGGTGCAACCGATGACCGACCGAACTCTGTGGTCCTACAAGGAGATCGCGGCGCACATCAAGGTGCAGCCGGACACCGTGCGGTCCTACCGCAAGCACGGGTTGTTGCCACCGCCGGACCAGGTGGAGGGCGGCAAGCCCTTCTGGTATCCGGACACCGTGCGGGCGTGGGTGGAGTCCCGCCCGGGCAACCGGGGCCGAAGGGCGGACTGACGTCCCGGCGTCGCGGAAAACGAGCTGTGCCCCATCTGACCAGTGGGGCACAGTGCTTCCCATGCCCAGCTTCTCCGTCAAACCCACGCTCACCGGCGACAAGACCGTGCTCCGGCCGTTCACCGGGGCCGACGCCGACACCATGTGGGAGATCATCGAGGACCCCGAGGTCGAGCGCTTCACGTTCGCACCGGACAACGAACTCACCCTGGAGCGGGTGCGCTCCTGGTACGCCTCGCTGGCCGAACGGCCCGACCGTCTCGATCTCGCCGTCACCGACCGCGCCACCGGAGAACTCGTCGGCGAGGTCGTCCTGTACGAGTGGGATCGGCACGCCCGCAGCTGCACCTTCCGCACCCTGATTGGCCCGCGCGGCCGCGATCGCGGCATCGGCACCGAGGCCACCCGGCTCATCGTCGGCTACGGCTTCGAGCAACTCGGGCTGCATCGGATCGAGTTGGGGGCCTACGGCCACAACCACCGGGCCCTGCGGGTGTACGAGAAGGTCGGCTTCGTGCGGGAAGGGATCCGCCGGGAAGCCCAGTCGAGGAACGGTGAGTGGCTGGACGAGGTCCTCATGGCCGTCCTCGACCATGAGTGGGCCGCCCTCAACTCCACGGCTCGATGACCGTCACCCCCGCCCCGGGCGCCGTCCCCATGGCCGTCAGCGCGGCCGGCACCGCGTCCAACCCGATCGTCGAGGTCACCAGCAGATCCGGCCGCAGCACACCCGCTCGCACCAGCTCCAGCATGGGCGGATAGGTGTGCGCCGCCATGCCGTGGCTGCCCAGCAGTTCGAGCTCCAGGGCGATGGCGCGGGCCATGGGGACCGGTGTCGTGCCGGACGCCGACGGCAGCAGGCCCACCTGGATGTGCCGGCCCCGGCGGCGCAGACCGTTGACGGAGGCGGCGCAGGTGGCCGGTGAGCCGAGGGCGTCCAGGGAGAGGTGGGCGCCACCGGCGGTGAGGTCGCGGATCGCCGCCGCGGTGTCCGGCACGCCCGACGCGTCCACGCACTGCGTCGCCCCGAACTTCCGCGCCAGCTCCAGGGCCTGCGGTGAGACGTCCACCGCGACGACCCGCGCGCCCGACGCCGCCGCGATCATCACCGCCGACAGACCGACCCCGCCGCAGCCGTGCACCGCGACCCACTCCCCCGCCGCCACCCGGCCCTGCTGCACGACCGCCCGGAACGCCGTGGCGAACCGGCAGCCCAGCGAGGCCGCCGTCGCGAAGGACATCTCCCCGGGCACGGCGACGAGGTTGACGTCGGCGTGGTCCAGCGCCACGTACTGGGCGAAGGAGCCCCAGTGGGTGAAGCCGGGCTGGGTCTGGCGCTCACACACCTGCTGGTCACCCGCCGCACACGCGGTACAGCTGCCGCAGGCACACACGAACGGCACGGTGACCCGGTCGCCGGGGCGCCACGCGGTCACCCGGTCGCCGACCGCCTCGACGACACCGGCGAGTTCATGGCCCGGCACGTGCGGCAGCGTGATGTCCGGGTCGTGCCCCTGCCAGCCGTGCCAGTCGCTACGGCACAGCCCGGTCGCCTCGACCCGCACGGTCACTCCGTGGGGCGCGGGGTGCGGGTCGGGCACCTCACGTACCTCGGCCGGCTCCCCGTACCGCTCGAACACCACTGCCCGCATGCCGCTCTCCTTCCGCCGCGCCGCACAGGGACACGGAGATCATCGCGAACGCTAGACGCTCCGCCGACCTCGCCGGTAGGCGCCCGTGCGGGCGGTGCGGCCCCGCGCCGCAGGTCAGCCGCGTGTGCTCACCTTGTCCCGCTCCGGCGCGGGCTCCGTCGCCGGGACCGGCTGCGACTCCCCCTCACTCAGTCCGAACCGCTCGTGGAAGCGCCGCAGCGGACCCGGTGCCCACCAGGTCGCCCGCCCGGTGAGGCGCATGACGGCCGGGACCAGGAGGCTGCGGACGATCATCGCGTCCATCAGCACCGCCAGGGCGATTCCCAGGCCGAGCATCTTGGTGTTGGTGACCCGGGAGGTGCCTATCGCGACCATCACGACCGCGAGGATCACGGCGGCGGCGGTGATCAGCCCGCCCGTGCGCTGAAGGCCGTGCCGGACCGCCTCGTCGTGGTCGCCGGTGGTGTCGTACTCCTCCTTGATACGGGACAGCAGGAACACGCCGTAGTCCATCGACAGTCCGAAGGCGACGCAGAACATCAGCACCGGCAGGGTCGTCTCGATCGAGCCTGGGCTGGTGAAGCCGAGCAGGCCGGAGAGATGGCCGTCCTGGAAGACCCAGACCACCGCGCCGAACATCGCCGTCAGGCTGAGCGCGTTGAGCACCACCGCCTGGACCGGGATCAGCACGCTGCCGGTCAGCAGGAACACCAGGAGCAGGGTGACGATCGCGATGAAGGCGGCCGCGAGCGGCAGGCGTTCGGCTATGGCGTCCTTGGAGTCGACCAGGACCGCGGCCGCGCCGGTCACCTTGGTGTCGAACGGGGCCCGGGTGGCGCGCAGGTCGTCGACCAGACGCTGGGCCGGGTCGTCGACCGCCTCGCCCTTCGGCAGCACCGTGAAGTACGCGGACTCGCCCTTCACCAGCGGCCCGTCGACCCGCAGCACCTCCGGGAGAGCGGCGATCCGCTCCTTGTACGCGGCGTACTGCGCCGGCGTCGCCCGTCCCTCGGCGAGCACCTCCAGGCCGCCTCCGGGGCTGCCCGGGAAGCCGTCGCGGATGTGCTGCTGCACCACATGGGACTCGGCGCTCGACGGCAGCTGACGGTCGTCGGCGGTGCCGAACCTCACGCCCAGGAACGGCAGTCCGAGCAGGACCAGGACGGCGGTGGTGCCCAGGGCGAAGAAGGGGGCGCGGCGCATGACGAGGTTCGCGGTGCGGGTCCAGGCCCTGCCCTCCGTCGCGCCGGACGCCGGAGCGGTCGCCTTCGGTCGTCCGCGGCGGAACAGCTTGCGCAGGTCCAGGGCGTTGACCCGGTGGCCGAGCAGGACCAGTGCGGCCGGGAGCAGGATCAGGGCGGCCGCCGCGGCCAGCAGGACCACCGCGATCCCGGCGTAGGCGAAGGACCGCAGGAAGTACTGCGGGAAGAGCAGCATCGCCGCGAGGGACACCGCGACCGTGAGGGCCGAGAAGAGGACGGTGCGGCCGGCCGTGCGCAGGGTCGTGCCGACGGCCGGGAGCGGTTCGGCGCCGGCGGCGAGTTCCTCGCGGAAGCGGCGGACGATGAACAGGGCGTAGTCGACGGCCAGGCCGAGGCCGAGGGCCGTGGTGAGGTTCATGGCGAAGACCGACACGTCGGTGACCTCGGTGAGGCCGCGCAGCACCGCGTTGGTGCCGAGGATGGCGACGATGCCGATGCCCAGCGGCAGCAGGGCGGCGACCGCGCTGCCGAAGACCATCACCAGCAGCACGAGGGTGACCGGCAGGGCGATCACCTCGGCGCGGACCAGGTCCTCCTGGATGGTCGTCTGCATCTCGTGCCGCACCGCGACCGGGCCGCCGACACTGACCTCCACCGGTCCGTGCGCGCCCCGCAGCTCGGGGGCGATGCGGTCCAGGGTCTCCCCCGCCTGCTTCTCCTCGCCGGTGATGCGGGCGGCGATCAGCGCCTCGTGGCCGTCCTCGGCGCGCAGGGCGGGAGCCGCCGAGGCATCCGCCTGCCAGTAGGAGCCGACCCCGGTGACGCCCTTCTCGTCGGCCAGGCGCGCCGCTATCCGCCGGGCCTCGGCGGCGACCGCGGGGTCGTCCACGGAGGCGTCGCCCGCGTCCACGAGGAGCAGGAGGTTGGGCTGGGAGGCGGGGAACTCGCGCTCCAGTGCCTTGGTCGCGTACGTCGACTCGGCGTCCGGGTCCTCCCAGCCGCCGCTGCCCAGCCGGTCGGCGACGCCGCTGCCGGCCAGCACGGCGAGCGCGGTGATCACCAGGGCCACGAGCAGCGACAACCGGGGCCGGGCCGTCACGAATCGGGTCCAGCCTCCGAGGCGGAGCGGCCCTGCGGCGCCGGGTGGCCTGTTGACTTCGGTCATCGTGCGGTGTCCCCTCACCCTGATCCGTGCCGTTCACAACCGGGCAGCATGGAGCCGTCACTGCCATAGACTGACAAACACGAGACATCGCTCGCGTTCCCCAAGAATGCGAGCGACCACTCGCGTTTGTCAATCGCGTTCGGAGAGCTGGGGATAACGCGTGTCCGCCAACCAGGAGAAGGAGCAGCCGCGCCGCCGTCAGGCCCGCGGCGAGCGCCGTATCGCCCAGCTGCTCGAGGCCGCGGCCGCCGTCTTCACCACCACCGGCTACACGGCCGCCAGCACCAACGCCATCGCCCGCGAGGCAGGCGTCTCGCCGGGCACGCTGTACCAGTTCTTCCCGAACAAGGAAGCCATCGCGATCGAGCTGGGCGAGCGGCTCATGCGCGAGATGCGCGAGGCGTACGGCGAGGCGCTCGCCCCGGTCGATCCCGCGACCCCGCTGGAGGAGGCGGTCGGCGCGGCCGTCGACCGGTTCATCGCCTTCAACTGCGAGCACCCGGTGTTCTTCGCGCTGATGCACGGCCCCGACATCCCCGGCCGCATCACCGAGGAGCACGACGCGCTGCACGCGACCCTGCTGTCCCGGATCGAGGGGCTGCTCTCCTCGTTCCTGCCCGACGCCGCCCCGGCGGACCTCGCCCGGACCTCCCACATGTGCCTGGGCCTGTACAAGGCGGGCCTGGAGCTGGTCCTCGCCCACGAGGGCACGGAGCGGGACGCCTACGTCCAGGAGCTGAAGCACGCCCTGACCCGCTACCTCGAACCACTGGTGGGCGACCGGCTGGGCCACCCGACCCCGGCCCCCACGGCGACCTGACCTCCGACACCGACGGCCGTCCTGACATCCGACCCCTATGGCGACGTGACGTCCGACGCCCACGCCGTGCCGTCCGGGGGCGACCTACCTTGGAGAAATACCCCGTAGGGGTATACCGTGGTAGTGGAGGGACCTCGCGGGTCCCGTCAACCCCACATGCCTCGACGAGGAGAACGACATGACCGCGCAGACCGACACCCCGGGTTCCGTCACCGCCGTCTACAAGGTGAGCGGCATGAGCTGCGGGCACTGCGAGGGCGCCGTCTCCGGTGAGCTCTCCGAACTCCCCGGTGTCAGCTCGGTGAAGGCCGTCGCCTCCACCGGCGAGGTCACCGTCGTCTCCGCTGCGGCGCTGGACGAGGAGGCCGTGCGCGCCGCCGTCGACGACGCCGGCTTCGAACTGGTCGCCAAGATCTGAGCCCGAGATGCCCCGCACCACCGACGAACCCGCGATAGCCCGGCCGGCCGAGGTCGAGCTGCTCATCGGCGGTATGACCTGCGCGTCCTGCGCGGCCCGCGTCGAGAAGAAGCTCAACCGCATGGACGGCGTCACCGCCACGGTGAACTACGCGACGGAGAAGGCGAAGGTCAGCTTTCCCACGGGCGTCCAGGTCGCCGACCTGATCGCCACGGTGGAGAAGACGGGCTACACGGCCGAGGAACCGGCTCCCCCGCGGCCCGACCCGCAGGAGGCCCAGGAGGCCGCCGAGGACCCCGAGACGGCCTCCTACCGGCACCGCTTCACGGTCTCCGCCCTGCTCGCCGTACCGGTCGTCCTGCTGTCGATGATCCCGGCCCTGCAGTTCGACAACTGGCAGTGGCTGGCGCTCACCCTCGCCTCGCCGGTCGTCGTCTGGGGCGGGCTGCCCTTCCACCGGGCCGCGTTCACGAACGCCCGGCACGGCGCGGCCACCATGGACACGCTGATCTCGATGGGCACGCTGGCGGCGTACGGCTGGTCACTGTGGGCGCTCTTCCTGGGCGACGCGGGCATGAGCGGCATGCGCGACGACTTCGAGTTCACGGTCACGCGCGTGGACGGCGCCTCGCAGATCTACCTCGAAGTGGCCTCCGGGGTCGTCACCTTCCTCCTCCTCGGCCGCTGGCTCGAGGCGCGCGCCAAGCGCCGCGCGGGGGCCGCGCTGCGGGCGCTGATGGAACTGGGCGCGAAGGACGTGGCGGTGCTGCGGGACGGCGGCGAGGTCCGCGTGCCGGTGGACCGGCTGGCCGTCGGCGACCGGTTCGTCGTACGGCCCGGCGAGAAGATCGCCACCGACGGCACCGTCGTCGAGGGCGTCTCCGCGGTGGACGCCGCGCTGCTGACCGGTGAGTCGGTGCCGGTGGACGTGACGGTCGGGGACGCGGTGACCGGGGCGACCGTCAACGCCGGGGGCCGGCTGGTCGTCGAGGCGACCCGGGTCGGCGCCGACACACAGCTCGCGCGGATGGCGAGGCTGGTGGAGGACGCGCAGAGCGGCAAGGCCGAGGTGCAGCGGCTCGCCGACCGGATCTCCGCGGTCTTCGTGCCGACGGTCATCCTCCTCGCGGTCGCCACCTTCGGGGCCTGGCTCGCCGTCACCGACGACACGGTCGCCGCGTTCACCTCGGCCGTCGCGGTGCTGATCATCGCCTGCCCGTGCGCGCTGGGCCTGGCCACGCCGACGGCCCTCATGGTCGGCACGGGACGCGGGGCGCAGCTCGGCATCCTCATCAAGGGCCCCGAGGTACTGGAGTCCACGCGCCGGGTCGACACCGTCGTCCTGGACAAGACCGGCACGGTCACCACGGGCCGGATGACCCTGCAGAAGGTGTACGCCGCCGAGGGCACCGACGAGGAGGAGGTGCTGCGGCTCGCGGGCGCCGTGGAGCACGCCTCCGAGCACCCGGTCGCGCGGGCCGTCGCCGCGGGCGCCCAGGAGCGGGTCGGGCGGCTGCCGGAGGTCGAGGGCTTCCAGAACGTGCCCGGGCGGGGCGTACGCGCACGCGTGGAGGGCCGTGACGTGGCCGTGGGGCGCCTCTTCGACGCGCTGCCCACCGGGGTGGCCCGCGCCAAGGAAGAGGCCGAGAGGGGCGGTCGTACGGCCGTCGTGGTCGGCTGGGACGGGACCGCGCGGGGTGTGCTCGCCGTCGCGGACGCGGTGAAGGAGACCAGCGCCGAGGCGGTGCGCGAACTGCGGGCGCTGGGGCTGACTCCGGTGCTGCTGACCGGGGACAACCGGGCGGTCGCCGAGTCGGTCGCCCACGCGGTCGGCATCGACGCCGATCAGGTGATCGCGGAGGTCCTGCCCGAGGAGAAGGTCGAGGCGGTACGGCGGCTGCGGCGCGAGGGGCGATGTGTGGCCATGGTCGGCGACGGCGTCAACGACGCGGCCGCACTTGCCACCGCTGATCTGGGTCTCGCGATGGGGACGGGGACGGACGCGGCGATCGAGGCGAGCGATCTGACGCTGGTGCGCGGTGATCTACGGGTGGCGGCGGACGCGATCCGGCTGTCGCGGCGGACGCTGGGCACGATCAAGGGCAACCTCGTGTGGGCCTTCGGGTACAACGTCGCCGCGTTGCCGCTGGCCGCGGCGGGGTTGTTGAACCCGATGATCGCGGGGGCCGCGATGGCGTTCTCCTCGGTGTTCGTGGTGTCGAACAGTCTGCGGCTGCGGACGTTCCGGTGAATTCGTAGTAAGAACCCCACCGGGTCCCTCTGGAGTCCGGCGCCCGGCTCACATAAGCTCTTCACAAGGCTCGCGCATCATCCTTACGCTTGGGCCCCGATCGCCATATCGGGGCTCTTGCGTACCTAACGGACATATGCAAGAGACGCAGATCACAGTGATGTGAACGTAACCATCGAAGGGGTTCGAAGGTCTAAGTTGACGATGTCAGGCAGCGTCTTGGGGGGCGCTTACTGGCATCTGAGGATGTCTTGGGGGACTTCCTCAGAGTTGCGTTGCCGGGGCACGTACTTCGGGAAGCTTTGAGCGGCCCTCCCGAGCGTGCGCTGTCCCGGCAGACCGCATCCACCCATGAGTACGACGAGTTTTGCTCGTTCTGCTCAATGGCAGCACAGAAAGACAGCGAATTCAGGCGCTGGTCTCTCAGACGCCCGGCCGGATCCCGTGGGGGGAATCCGCACCGGGACATGGGAAGGCGCCCTGGACGTCGGCCCGTGGGGGGACCGCCGCCAGGGCGCCTTCTGTTTTTCGTCTACGAAAGACGCAGCGCCTTCTTGCCTACGAGGGTGCGGCGCCTTCTTGGCTACGAACGCACAGCACCCCAAGGGGGCCCGAAGGCCCCTGAAGGGGCGCGGGGAACTGCGCGACCAGCCACAACCAACCGGCAGCCGACCGACAACCCCCTCCGCGCCCCGAGCGGAGCGCTACCGCTGCTCCACGGGAACGAAGTCGCGCTCCACGACACCCGTGTAGATCTGGCGCGGGCGGCCGATACGCGAACCCGGCTCCTTGATCATCTCGTGCCACTGGGCGATCCAGCCCGGCAGGCGGCCGAGGGCGAACAGGACCGTGAACATCTCGGTCGGGAAGCCCATGGCCCGGTAGATCAGGCCGGTGTAGAAGTCGACGTTCGGGTAGAGGTTGCGCGAGACGAAGTACTCGTCGGAGAGCGCGTGCTCCTCCAGCTTCAGGGCGATGTCCAGCAGCTCGTCGGACTTGCCGAGGGCGGAGAGGACGTCGTGCGCCGCCGCCTTGATGATCTTGGCGCGCGGGTCGAAGGACTTGTACACCCGGTGGCCGAAGCCCATCAGGCGGACGCCGTCCTCCTTGTTCTTCACCTTGTTGATGAAGGAGTCGACGTCGCCGCCGTTCGCCTGGATGCCTTCCAGCATCTCCAGCACGGACTGGTTGGCGCCGCCGTGCAGCGGGCCCCAGAGGGCGGAGATGCCGGCCGAGATCGACGCGAACATGTTGGCCTGCGACGAGCCGACGAGGCGGACCGTCGACGTCGAACAGTTCTGTTCGTGGTCGGCGTGCAGGATCAGCAGCTTGTCCAGCGCGGAGACGACGACCGGGTCGAGCTCGAACTCCTGGGCCGGCACCGAGAAGGTCATCCGCAGGAAGTTCTCGACGTAGCCGAGGTCGTTGCGCGGGTAGACGAACGGGTGGCCGATCGACTTCTTGTACGCGTACGCCGCGATCGTCGGAAGCTTGGCGAGCAGCCGGATCGTCGAGAGGTTGCGCTGCGTCTCGTCGAACGGGTTGTGGCTGTCCTGGTAGAAGGTGGACAGCGCGGAGACGACCGAGGACAGCATGGCCATCGGGTGGGCGTCGCGCGGGAAGCCCTTGTAGAAGTTCTTGACGTCCTCGTGCAGCAGGGTGTGCTGCGTGATGTCGTTCTTGAAACTCGAGAGCTCGTCGACGGTGGGCAGCTCACCGTTGATCAGCAGGTAGGCCACCTCCAGGAAGGTGGAGCGCTCGGCCAGCTGCTCGATCGGGTAGCCGCGGTAGCGGAGGATGCCCGCCTCGCCGTCGAGGTAGGTGATGGCGGATTTATACGCGGCCGTGTTCCCGTAGCCGCTGTCCAGCGTCACCAGACCGGTCTGGGCGCGGAGCTTGCCGATGTCGAAGCCCTTGTCGCCGACGGTGCTGTCGATCACCGGGTAGGTGTACTCGCCGTCGCCGTACCGCACTACTACTGAGTTGTCGCTCACGTCTTCCCTCACCGACGTTGTGCCTCATCTTCGAGGTTGCCCTGACTGTCTCTACCCTCCCCCATTCGGCTCAGGAGAGTGCACTCGGGGTCGACCATTGGGCCTATTGGCGGCACTGAGTGCCGCCAACTTGTCATCCTGCCCGCTGTTTTCCCCATCCGGAAGTGCTCTGTGACCTTCACGACTCGTTTGATCGATCATTTTTTTTCGATGCCTCACGAATCGCCAGGTCAGGAGGGTGGCCTCAGGCGGTGCCGGAAGAAGATCAGAAACCCGCGAGCCGGAAGTCGAGCGCCGTGCAGCGCCGCCCCGCCGACACCGTGCGCACCGCCTGGCCGATGGCCTTGCGCGACCCCACGAGAACGACGAGCTGCCTGGCGCGGGTCACCGCGGTGTACAGCAGGTTGCGCTGGAGCATCATCCATGCCCCGGTCGTGACGGGGATCACCACGGCGGGATATTCACTTCCCTGTGAACGGTGGATCGTCACCGCGTACGCGTGCGCCAGTTCGTCCAGTTCGTCGAATTCATACGGAACCTCCTCGTCCTCGTCCGTCAGCACGGTGAGGCGCTGCTCGACCGGGTCGAGCGAGGTGACCACGCCCACGGTGCCGTTGAAGACGCCGTTCTTTCCCTTGTCGTAATTGTTGCGAACCTGGGTGACCTTGTCGCCGACGCGGAACACCCGGCCGCCGAACCGCTTCTCCGCCAGGTCGGGCCGCCCGGGGGTGACGGCCTGCTGGAGCAGTCCGTTCAGCGTGCCCGCGCCGGCCGGGCCGCGGTGCATCGGGGCCAGCACCTGGACGTCCCGGCGTGGGTCGAGGCCGAACTTGGCCGGGATGCGCCGGGCCGCCACGTCCACGGTGAGCCGGCCGGCCGCCTCCGTGTCCTCCTCGACGAAGAGGAAGAAGTCCTTCATGCCGTCGGTGACGGGGTGCTGCCCGGCGTTGATGCGGTGCGCGTTGGTCACCACTCCGGACTGCTGGGCCTGGCGGAACACGCGGGTGAGGCGGACGGCGGGGATGGGGCTGCCGTCGGCCAGCAGGTCCCGCAGGACCTCTCCGGCGCCGACGCTGGGCAGTTGGTCCACGTCACCCACGAAGAGCAGATGGGCGCCCGGCGGTACGGCCTTGACCAGCTTGTTGGCGAGCAGCAGGTCCAGCATGGACGCCTCGTCGACCACCACTAGGTCGGCCTGGAGCGGGCGGTCCCTGTCGTACGCCGCGTCGCCGCCGGGCTTGAGCTCCAACAGGCGGTGCACGGTGGAGGCCTCGGCTCCGGTCAGCTCGGCGAGGCGCTTGGCGGCGCGGCCGGTGGGGGCGGCGAGCACGACCCTGGCCTTCTTCGCGCGGGCCAGCTCCACGATCGAGCGGACCGTGAAGGACTTGCCGCAGCCGGGGCCGCCGGTCAGGACGGCGACCTTCTGCGTCAGCGCCAGCTTGACGGCGGCCTCCTGCTCGGCGGCCAGGTCCACGCCCGTACGGCCCTTGAGCCAGCCGAGCGCCTTGTCCCAGGCCACGTCACGGAAGCCCGGCATCCGGTCCTCGTCGGTGCGCAGGAGGCGCAACAGCTGGGCGGAGAGGGCGAGTTCGGCTCGGTGGAAGGGGACGAGGTAGACGGCCGTCACCGGTTCCGAGCCGCCGTCGGGGCCGGGGACCTTCTCCCGTACGACACCGGGGTCGCCGCCGTCCTCGGGGGTCTGGGCCAGCTCCGCGAGGCACTCGATGACGAGCCCCGTGTCGACCTGGAGCAGCTTCACCGCGTCGGCGATGAGCTGTTCCTCGGGGAGGTAGCAGTTGCCCTGGTCGGTGGCCTGCGACAGCGCGTACTGCAGGCCCGCCTTGACGCGCTCCGGGCTGTCGTGCGGGATGCCGACGGACTGGGCGATCTTGTCGGCGGTGAGGAAGCCGATGCCCCAGACGTCGGCGGCGAGCCGGTAGGGCTGGTTCTTCACGACCGAGATCGAGGCGTCGCCGTACTTCTTGTAGATCCGCACGGCGATGGAGGTGGACACCTCGACGGTCTGGAGGAAGAGCATGACCTCCTTGATCGCCTTCTGCTCCTCCCAGGCGTCGGCGATCTTCTTGGTGCGCTTGGGGCCGAGACCGGGGACCTCGATGAGCCGCTTGGGCTCCTCCTCGATGACCGTCAGGGTGTCCAGGCCGAAGTGCTGGGTGATGCGGTCGGCGAAGACCGGGCCGATGCCCTTGACCAGGCCGGAGCCGAGATAGCGGCGGATGCCCTGGACGGTGGCCGGCAGGACGGTCGTGTAGTTCTCCACCGTGAACTGCTTGCCGTACTGCGGATGGGACCCCCAACGCCCCTCCATCCGCAGGGACTCACCGACCTGGGCGCCGAGCAGCGCACCGACGACCGTGAGGAGGTCGCCGGCTCCTCTGCCGGTGTCGACCCGGGCGACCGTGTAGCCGTTCTCCTCGTTGGCGTAGGTGATGCGCTCCAGGACGCCTTCGAGCACCGCGAGTCGCCGCTCGCCCGTGGAGTCCCCCGCCTGATTGGACATGATCCGACGGTACCGCCCGGCACCGACAAGCAGGCCGCTCGTCGATGCCGGGGCCGGGGTCAGGTCTGGTTCACGAGCACGCAGGTGCCGACCACGTAGCCGCTGACACCGCTCCGCGTGACCTTCACCCAGCGCTTGCTGACGATGCCGCACTTCTCGTACGAGGAGCTGCCGTAGTACATCGTGCAGGACGCCGACGCGCTCTCACCCTTGTTGAGCTGGGCCAGGGCCGTGCCGCTGGTGCTCGTCGTGGAGCGGATGATCACGGTCTCCAGGGCCTTCGCCGTACAACCGGCCGCGGCCGCCGGGCCGGCGACCACGAACGAGGTCCCGACCAGGGCAGCTGCCCCCATGGTGGCACCGAGCATCCGAGCTGCGCGCATTGTCTGTTACTCCCCGTTCGATTGGCGCGGGCATGCCACCCGCAACGACGGGAGGCAGCCTAACCCGCGCCCGCCGATGACCTGACGGAATTTCACGAGCGCTCCACGGCGCACGCCCCGTCCGCGACTCCGACCGCCGTCAGGCCTCGACGGCCCCGGCAAGGACCGTCACCGGCGGCCCACTCCTCCCGGGGCGCGCCGAGCGCGGTGACTGGCCGCCACCGCGGCGCCGCGCCCCCCGTCGCAGAGCCCCCGTTTCCCCGCCCTCACGCCTCCCGCGGCTCACCCCGCCTGCGAGCGCACGTGGTCCAGGACCGCCTGGAAGTCCTCGCTCGGCGAGAACTCGACGAACTCGCAGTCCTCCAGGGCCACGGGGACATGACCGGGCCCCCAGTAGTACGCCTGGCCCGCCTCGTAGTGCTCCTCGCCCTCGGGGGTGAGCATCCGCAGCCGGCCCTTGAGCAGGTAGCCCCAGTGCGGGCACGGGCAGGCGTCGCCTTCGAGGCCCTTGAGGGCGGGGCCCATGTCCGTGCCCTCCGGGAGGCTGACGTAGCCGACGGACATGCCGCCGCCGATGGGCTTGGTGCGCACCTCCACGCCGTCACCGCCGAGGGTGACGGGCGTGCCGTCGCGCGTCGCTGCCGTCATGGCTCCTCCGCTCCGGCCCACGGGGACGAGGGCCTTGCCTCGGGAACGACCTCTGCCCTTCCAGCGTGGACCCGCGCGGGAGTGCGGCGCGACATCACGATCCGGTCTCGGGATGTGGTTGAGGGCTTGATTAACACCCGTGTAATCGATTCCAATCCTCCGTACACGTCGATGTAATCGATTCCACGAGGATCGGCCTTCGACTCCACGAACGATCCACAAGGAGGTGGAGCGGCGATGGCGAGCATCAAGGACGTCGCTGCCGAGGCGGGGGTCTCCGTCGCCACGGTCTCGCGGGTCCTGAACGACCATCCGTCGGTCAGTGCCGAGGCACGCGCACGCGTGCTGGCCGCCGTCGAGGCGCTGGGCTACCGCCCGAACGCCGTCGCCCGCTCCCTGCGCACCGACCAGACCCACACCCTCGGCCTGGTCATCAGCGACGTGATGAACCCCTACTTCACCGAGCTGGCCCGCTCCGTCGAGGAGGAGGCCCGCGCGCTCGGCTACAGCGTCATCATCGGCAACGCCGACGAGCGGCCCGACCTCCAGGACCACCACGTACGGAACCTGCTGGACCGCCGTATCGACGGGCTCCTCGTCTCCCCCACCGACGGCGGCTCGCCGCTGATGCTGGACGCCGTCCGCGCGGGGACGCCGATGGTCTTCGTGGACCGGTGGATCCCGGGCGTCGACGTGCCGGTGGTGCGCGCGGACGGGCAGGGCGCGGTACGGGATCTCGTGGCGCATCTGCACGGGCTGGGGCACCGGCGGCTCGCGATCATCGCGGGACCGGCGGCGACCACCACGGGGCGGGAGCGTGTCGAGGCGTTCCGGGACGCGCTCGGCGCCTACGGGCTCGAACTGCCCGACGCCTACATAGGCCAGGGCGACTTCCAGGCCGACAGCGGGCGCCGGGTCACCGAGGGCTTCCTCGACCTGCCCGAGCCGCCCGAGGTCGTGTTCGCGGCCGACAACCTGATGGCGCTCGGCGCGCTGGACGCCGTACGCGCGCGTGGCCTGCGCGTGCCGGACGACCTCGCGCTGGCCGCGTTCGACGACATCCGGTGGTTCGTGCACACCGACCCGCCGATCACCGCCATCGCCCAGCCCACGGGCGAGCTGGGCCGGGCCGCCGTACGGGCCCTGGTCGACCGCATCGAGGGACGGCCCGGCGAGTCCGTCACCCTCCCCGCCCGTCTCGTCGTACGCCGCTCCTGCGGCGAACCACCGGCTTCCCCCGAGCCGTCCCCCGCAACGAACAGGAGCCAGTCGTGAGCAACGCGGACGAGTTGCTGCGCATCGAGGGCATACGGAAGACCTTCCCGGGCGTGGTCGCCCTGGACGGCGTCGACTTCGACCTGCGCCGCGGCGAGGTGCACGTCCTCCTCGGTGAGAACGGCGCCGGCAAGAGCACCCTCATCAAGATGCTCTCCGGCGCCTACACGCCCGACGCCGGGCGGATCCTGGTCGGCGGCGCGGAGACGCGCATCCATGGTGCGCAGGACTCCGAGCGCCTCGGGATCGCCACCATCTACCAGGAGTTCAACCTCGTTCCCGATCTGACGGTCGCCGAGAACATCTTCCTGGGACGCCAGCCGCGCCGCTTCGGGATGATCGACCGCAAGCGGATGGAGGCCGACGCCGAGGTGCTCCTCGCGCGTGTGGGCGTGAACGTGTCGCCACGCGCGCGTGTGCGTGAACTCGGCATCGCCCGCCTGCAGATGGTCGAGATCGCGAAGGCGCTCAGCCTGAACGCGCGCGTGCTGATCATGGACGAGCCGACCGCCGTGCTCACCTCCGAGGAGGTCGACAAGCTCTTCGCGATCGTGCGCAAGCTGCGCGAGGACGGCGTCGGGATCGTGTTCATCACGCATCACCTGGAGGAGATCGCCGCGCTGGGCGACCGGGTGACGGTCATCCGGGACGGAAGGAGCGTCGGGCAGGTCCCCGCCGCCACGCCCGAGGACGAGCTCGTACGGCTCATGGTGGGGCGCTCCATCGAGCAGCAGTACCCGCGCGAACGGGCCGACCGCGGTGCCGCGTTGCTGTCCGTCGAGGGGCTGACCCGCGACGGCGTCTTCCACGACGTCAGCTTCGAGGTGCACGCCGGTGAGGTGGTCGGCATCGCGGGGCTGGTCGGCGCCGGCCGTACCGAGGTCGTGCGGGCCGTGTTCGGGGCGGATCCGTACGACAGGGGGGCCGTGAAGGTCGGCGGTACCTCCCTTCCCGGGTACGACGTCAACGCGGCGATGACCGCGGGCATCGGGCTCGTCCCCGAGGACCGCAAGGGCCAGGGCCTGGTCCTGGACGCGTCCGTCGAGGAGAACCTCGGCCTGGTGACGCTGCGCTCGGCCACGCGCGCGGGGCTTGTCGACCTCAAGGGCCAGCGTGAGGCGGCGGCGCGGATCGCAAAGCAGCTCGGCGTGCGGATGGCCGGCCTCGGGCAGCACGTGCGCACGCTCTCCGGCGGCAACCAGCAGAAGGTCGTCATCGGCAAGTGGCTGCTCGCCGACACCAAGGTGCTGATCCTCGACGAGCCGACGCGCGGTATCGACGTCGGCGCCAAGGTCGAGATCTACCAGCTCGTCAACGAACTCACGGCCGCGGGCGCCGCCGTCCTGATGATCTCCAGCGATCTGCCCGAGGTCCTCGGCATGAGCGACCGGCTGCTGGTGATGGCCCAGGGCCGGATCGCGGGAGAACTCTCGGCCGACGAGGCCACGCAGGACTCCGTGATGGCACTCGCCGTCAGCGCCCCCACCACTGAGAAGAACTCTGAGAAGACCGGAACGGAGGCCTCCCGTGGCCACTGACACGCTCAAGAGCACAACGGGCGCGAGTCGCGCCCCGGGCGGCCTGCGCCGGCTGCTGCTCGACAACGGCGCGCTGACCGCGCTGATCGTGCTCGTCATCGCGATGTCGGCGCTGTCCGGCGACTTCATGACGGCGGACAACCTGCTCAACGTCGGCGTGCAGGCGGCTGTGACCGCCATCCTCGCGTTCGGCGTGACCTTCGTGATCGTCTCGGCGGGCATCGACCTGTCGGTCGGCTCGGTGGCGGCGCTGTCGGCCACCGTTCTGGCCTGGAGCGCCACCTCGGAAGGCGTCCCGGTCCTCCTCGCCGTCCTCCTCGCCATCGCGACCGGCATAGCGTGCGGCCTGGTCAACGGCATCCTGATCTCGTACGGGAAGCTGCCGCCGTTCATCGCGACGCTGGCCATGCTGTCGGTGGCCCGCGGTCTGTCCCTGGTGATCTCGCAGGGCTCCCCCATCGCCTTCCCCGACTCGGTCTCGCACCTCGGCGACACCCTCGGCGGCTGGCTGCCGGTGCCGGTGCTCGTGATGGTCGCGATGGGCCTGATCACGGCGTTCGTGCTGGGGCGGACCTACATCGGCCGCTCGATGTACGCGATCGGCGGCAACGAGGAAGCGGCCCGGCTGTCCGGTCTGCGGGTGAAGAAGCAGAAGCTCGCGATCTACGCCTTCTCCGGTCTGTTCGCCGCCGCCGCGGGCATCGTGCTCGCCGCCCGTCTCTCCTCCGCGCAGCCGCAGGCCGCGCAGGGCTACGAGCTCGACGCCATCGCGGCGGTCGTGATCGGCGGAGCCTCGCTGGCCGGTGGCACGGGCAAGGCCTCGGGCACGCTGATCGGCGCACTGATCCTGGCGGTGCTGCGCAACGGCCTCAACCTCCTTTCGGTGTCGGCCTTCTGGCAGCAGGTCGTCATCGGTGTCGTCATCGCGCTCGCCGTCCTGCTGGACACGTTGCGGCGCAAGGCCGGGGCCACTCCGGCGGCGGCCGGTACCGGCTCGCCCGGCAACCGCGGCAAGCAGGCTGCGACCTATGTGCTCGCGGCCGTGGTCGCGGCGGCGATCGTGGGTGCCACGTCCCTGTTGCACGGCGGTTCGTCGGCGACGTCGACGCAGAAGGTGGGCCTGTCGCTGTCGACGCTGAACAACCCGTTCTTCGTGCAGATCCGGGCCGGTGCCGAGGCCGAGGCGAAGAAGCTGGGCGTCGACCTGACGGTGACCGACGCGCAGAACGACGCCTCGCAGCAGGCCAACCAGCTCCAGAACTTCACGTCCGAGGGCGTCGACTCGATCGTCGTCAACCCGGTGGACTCGGACGCGGCCGGCCCCTCCGTGCGGGCGGCGAACAAGGCCGACATCCCCGTCGTGGGCGTCGACCGGGGCGTGAACAAGGCGGACACGGCGGCGCTTGTCGCCTCCGACAACGTCGAGGGCGGAGTGCTGGGCGCCAAGGCACTCGCCGAGAAGCTGGGCGGCAAGGGCACCATCGTGATCCTCCAGGGCCAGGCCGGTACGTCCGCCAGCCGTGAGCGCGGCGCGGGCTTCGCCGAGGGCCTCAAGGCGTACCCGGGCATCGAGGTCGTCGCCAAGCAGCCGGCCGACTTCGACCGCACCAAGGGCCTGGACGTCATGACCAACCTCCTGCAGGCCCACCCGGACGTCGACGGCGTCTTCGCCGAGAACGACGAGATGGCGCTGGGCGCGATCAAGGCGCTCGGCGACCGGGCCGGGAAGGACGTCCAGGTCGTCGGATTCGACGGCACTCCGGACGGCCTGAAGGCGGTCGAGGCGGGCACGCTGTACGCCTCCGTCGCCCAGCAGCCCAAGCAGCTCGGGAAGATCGCCGTGGACAACGCGGTGCGGGCGGCCGAGGGCAAGAAGGTCGCGGAGACGGTCAAGGTGCCGGTGAAGGTCGTCACCAGGGAGAACGTCGCCGGCTTCGGCGGCTGACGCGAAGGGGAACGGCGAGCGGGTGGGCGGCCGTTGCAGAAGTACCGGGCCGCCCGCCTCGGCTCGTCACGGGGACCTATCAGGGGAGCAACCACATGTACGACTACGACCTCCTGGTCGTAGGGTCGGCCAACGCCGACCTGGTGATCGGCGTCGAGCGTCGGCCGGGGGCCGGCGAGACCGTGCTCGGCTCCGATCTGGCCGTCCACCCGGGCGGCAAGGGCGCCAACCAGGCCGTCGCGGCCGCCCGGCTCGGGGCGCGCACCGCCCTGCTGGCCCGGGTCGGTGACGACGCGCACGGCAGGCTGCTGCTCGACTCGCAGCGGGCGGCCGGCGTCGACACGGTCGGTGTCCTGGTCGGCGGCGCGCCGACCGGCGTCGCGCTGATCACGGTGGATCCGTCCGGGGACAACAGCATCGTGGTGTCGCCGGGCGCGAACGGCAGGCTCACTCCGCAGGACGTCCGGGCCGCCGCGAGCCTGTTCCAGGCGTCGAAGGTGGTGTCGGCCCAGCTGGAGATCCCGCTGGAGACGGTCGTGGAGGTGGTGCGCCGCCTCGCGGACGGCAGCCGCTTCGTGCTGAACCCCTCGCCGCCGCGCCCGCTGCCGGCCGAGGTGCTGGCGGCCTGCGACCCGCTGATCGTGAACGAGCACGAGGCGAAGGTGATCCTCGGCGACTCCGCGGTGGGCGAGACGCCGGAGGACTGGGCGCGGATCCTGCTCGCCAAGGGCCCCCGCTCGGTGGTGGTGACCCTGGGCGCGGAGGGTGCGCTGGTGGCCTCCGCGCAGGGCGTGACGCGGGTCGCGTCCGTGCAGGTGGACGCGGTGGACACGACCGGCGCGGGTGACGCGTTCACGGCCGCGCTGGCCTGGAAGCTCGGGACGGGCTCGGCCCTGGCCGAGGCGGCGGCGTACGCGGCGCGGGTCGGGGCGGTGGCCGTGACCAGGGAGGGCGCCCAGGTGTCGTTCCCGACGGCGGCGGAGGTCGAGGCGCTGTCCTGTGCCCATCCGGGGGACGCCGCATCCGATGGCGGCTCCGCCGCGGGCCGGGCCCCCGGCAGGGGGTCGGAGAGCGCACCCGGCATCGGCTCGGGAGGCGGTTCGCTGTGAAGAAGGCCGGGATCCTGAACCGTCATCTCTCCGGCGCCCTCGCCGAGCTGGGCCACGGCGACGCGGTGCTGGTGTGCGACGCCGGCATGCCGATACCCGACGGGCCCCGGGTCGTGGACCTGGCCTTCCGGGCCGGGGTGCCGTCCTTCGCCGAGGTGCTGGACGGTCTGCTGGCCGAGCTGGTGGTGGAGGGCGCGACGGCGGCCCGGGAGATCCACGAGGCGAACCCTTCGGCGGCCGCGCTGCTGGCCGGGGAGTTTCCCGGGCTGGAGCTGGTCACGCACGAGCGGCTGAAGGAACTGTCGGCCGGGGCGCGGCTGGTGGTGCGGACCGGGGAGGCGCGGCCGTACGCGAATGTGCTGCTGCGGTGCGGGGTCTTCTTCTGACCCGCCGCCCCGTGAGAACGGTGGGAACGTTTCGAGGGGCCCGGTCCGTCGACCGGGCCCCTCGGGGTTTCCCCTCCCCGTCAGAACCCCCGCGATCCCCCCAGATCCCCCTCCAAGAGTCCTGACTCCAAGTACGACCCGCCAGGTACGGGAAGGGTTGTACGGTCACCGCGGATTTTTTTCGGCGATCCTTCGGCGCCCCCGGCGCCCCTTCGGCGTGCCCCGCCATCCGGACAGACGTAGCGTTTCAGACATGCAGGAGCTAGACGAAAATCCCCTGACGTCCCTCCAGGACGACGTGCTCGACGAACTCGGCGACGAGCGGATCGCGGACATCGCGGTGCTGCTGGACACGGACGAGGCAGGGGCCCGACAGATGGTCGGTACGACGGTGGCGGCGCTGTCCGGCGAGGCGGAGGCCGTGGCGACACCGCACGACGCCCCGCTCACCGGTGTGGCCACGCTGGGCGGCTTCGCGACCGGCGGGCTGATGGCCGGGCTGCTGGCCGAGGAGGCGCGGCCGGTCGCGGACGCGGTGGCCCGCAGGACGGGACTGGCCCGTGATGCCGTGTCCCGGGTGGTGGAGACGGTGGTCCCGGTGGTGCTGACGGTGCTCACCAAACGGGCGGCCGGGAAGTAGCGGCGCGGAAGGAAGCGCTGGTCGCGGGGGCACTGGCGCACGGAACGGGCCGAGTGGCGTGGGCTTCGTGTGAGTCCGAGGATTGAGGGGTACACCGAGAGGGTGATTGATCACGAGTGATCGTGAGCCGCGCAAGGATCGTTCCTCATCACGGCAGGAGTCCGCGGGACAGCGGCTGTCCGCCGCCGATGCGATGCGGTCCGCGATCGAACAACTCAGTGAGCTGCTGGGGAGGGCTCCCGAGTCGGTTTCCTCGCTGAGGCCGACGGATCAGGGCTGGGAAGCCGATGTCGAGGTCGTGGAACTGGAACGCATTCCCGAGACGACCAGTGTGATGGCCAGTTACCAGGTGGTTCTGGACCCGGAGGGGAAACTGCTGGCGTACGAGCGCGGGCGTCGTTACACCCGCGCTCAGGTGGACAGGAAGGACGGCCGGTAGGGGAAGACGCCCCGTAGGTCGCTCGCCCTTTCGCCGGGAAGTCGGGCCGGAAGGGAAGTCACCGTGACGGTGGTGCCACAGGGCAACGGTGGTGGTGTGCCCGCCGCAGCAGGAGGCGGCGGTTCGGGAAATCTGTACGACGTGCTGGAACTCGTCCTCGACCGGGGCTTGGTCATCGACGCGTTCGTACGGGTCTCCCTGGTGGGCATCGAACTGGTGAAGATCGACGCGCGGGTGGTCGTCGCGAGCGTCGACACGTATCTGCGCTTCGCCGAGGCGGCCAACCGGCTCGATCTGGAGTCGGGCAAGAAGGCACCCGCGCAGCTCACCGACATCGTCGAGGGCTCCGTCGAGAGCGGCGCCCACGGCAAGAGCAAGGGCGCGCTGTCGGGCGCGGTCGAGGCGATCACCGACTCGATCAAGGGCGACGACGAGGGTGAGGACAAGGAGGCCGAGCGTGAGCGCAGGCCGGCGCGCGAGAAGCGGCAGGAGCGCGGCGAACGCCGCGCGGAACGCCGTTCCACACGGGACCGGGAGGAGTGAGCGAGCCCATGTCCGTGTATGTGTACGCGATCACCAAGGACTCGCACCCGCTGGACCTGGGCGACACCAAGGGCGTGGGCGATCCGCCCGGTGAGCTGCGGACGGTGAGCAGCGCCTCCCTGTGCGCGGTCGTCAGCGAGAGCCCCGACGATCTCTCGGTGGCCCGCCGGGACCTCCAGGCGCACCAGGAGGTCCAGGAGCGGCTCTGGTCCGAGGGGCCGACCCTGCCGCTCAGCTTCGGGTTCGTCGCCGCCGACGAGGAGGCCGTGCGCGGCGTCCTGGAGGAGCAGGCGCAGCTGTTCGCGCAGCGTCTGGACGAACTCGCCGGGCGGGCGGAGTTCAACGTCAAGGGCGTCCTGGACGAGGACACGGTCGTACGGGCCGTCCTCGAGGACAACTCCCAGGCCCGTGAGCTGAACCGGCGGACCCTCGAGGGAGGCGGTACGTACGACGACCGGCTGGCGCTCGGCCAGTTGGTGGCCCAGGAGGTGCAGGGCCGCCAGGACGCGCTCGCCGCGGAGGTCCTCGCCGGGCTGCGGCCGCTCGCCGCGGCCGAGAAGGTCGCGCCGCCGTCGCAGCAGTACTTCGTGAGCGCGTCCTTCCTCGTGGAGGACGACAAGGCCGAGGAGTTCGGCCGGGCCGGACAGGAGCTGGCCGAACGCTACGGCGAGGGCGTGGAGCTGCGGATGCGGGGGCCGCTGCCCCCGTACAGCTTCGTCTGAGCCGCGAGGCGCGAGCCGCGAGTGGAGGTGCCGTGGGACTGGTCACCGGGATCCTGACGCTGCCGTTCGCACCCGTGCGGGGCATCGGCTGGGTGCTCGACAAGGTGGTCAAGGCCGCCGAGGACGAGTACTACGACCCGGCCCCCGTCCAGGAGGCGCTCGTGAAGTTGGAGCGGGCGCGGGACGAGGGCGGTGTCGACGAGGAGGAGTTCGCACGACAGGAGGAGGCGCTGCTGCACCGCCTGGAGGAGATCAGGGCCTACCAGTTGCGACAGGGCGGCCAGGGCACAGGGCCCGGGCTGTGACGGCCCGGAAGGAAGACAGGTCATGAACAACGCCAGGATCGGCACCGCCCTGCTGGGCGGCTATGTGCTGGGGCGGACCAAGAAGGCGAAGCTCGCCATCGGTCTCGGCGCGCTGCTCGCCGGATCGCGGATCAAGCCCGGGCAGGTCGGCAAGGCCCTCCAGAACTCCCCCTTCCTGCACACCCTCACGGACCAGGTGCGTACCGAACTGACCGACGCGGGGAAGGCGGCGGCGACCACCGTCCTCAGCGCCAAGGCCGACAACCTGGCCGACGCCCTTCACCAGCGCACCGAGGGCCTGCGGGAGCGGGGCGAGACGCAGGAGGCGGACGACGAGGACGCGGAGGATGCCGAGGACAGGGACGAGGACGACACGGAGCCTGAGGACGAGGACCGGGACGAGGACGAGGACGAGCCTGAGGAGGAGCCCGAGGAGAAGCCTCGCCAGAAGACCCGGAAGGCGGCGTCCGGCCGTACGAAGAAGACCTCCACCTCACGGAGCCGCTCACGCGGCGGCGGCTCCGCGCGGTCGAGCAGGCAGGGGCAGGACGATGGCTGAGCGCAAGGGAACGGGAAGCGGCTCGCGCGGCGGCGGTACGGGGACCCTGTCGAAGGGCGACGAGCGGGTGCCGGGGACGGACCGGCTGAAGGACGAGCTGGAGGACTACGTCCAGGCCCGGCTCCAGGTCGCGCTGGAGGGCATGGGCAACCGGCTCGGCGAGGGCGCGCGAAAGCTGAGCGAGGCGCACGTCGGCCCGCGCGGGCTGATGGGCGCGGTGGCCAAGGGCGGCAAGAAGCTGGGCGATCACCTGCCGTCGGGCATGGGGGCGCTGACCTCGACGGCCTCCCACGCGAAGGACACGGCCTCGCACGCCAAGGACGCGGTGGTGGACAAGGCCAAGGACGCCACCGGTCAGCTGCCCGGGCAGAGCCGCGACAAGGGCCCCGGCGACGACCCGGACAGCATGGGCAAGGGGATCACCATCATCGAGGACATCGACGTGGGCGTGCCGGTGCGCGAGGCGTACGACCAGTGGACGCAGTTCCAGGAGTTCGACCGGTTCGCCAAGGGTGTCGTCGGCGTCCAACAGCAGGACGACACCACGGCCAGATGGCATGTGAAGGTCGCCAAGTCCAACCGCCGCTTCCGGAGCACCATCACGGAACAGGTGCCTGACGAGCGCATCGCCTGGACGAGTTCCGGGGACAAGGGCACGACCCAGGGCGTCGTCACCTTCCACCCCCTCACCGACAACCTCACCAAGGTGCTGCTGGTCCTGCGGTACTTCCCCAAGGGGCCGGTCGAGCGGGTCGGCAGCTGGATGCGGGCCCAGGGGCGTCGCGCCCGGCTCGACCTGAAGCTCTTCCGCACCTTCGTGATGATGCGCGGGGAGGCCACCGGAGGCTGGCGCGGGGAGATCCGCGAGGGCGAGGTGGTACGGGAGCCGGAGGAGGTCGAGCAAGCCGAACGGGACGAGGACGACGACCGTGCGTCCGCCGAGGACGAGGACGACGACCGTGCGTCCGCCGAGGACGAGAAGGACGACGAAGAGGACGACGAGGATCAGGACGCCGAGGACGACTGGGAGGAGGACGAGGACCGGGACCAGGACGAGGACGACGACGACCTGGACGAGGAGGAGGACCGAGAGCCTGACGACCGGTACGACGACGAGTACGACGATGACGAGGACACCGACGACACCGACGACACCGACCGGGAAACGAGGTCGAGTACGTGACCGAGCCCGTCCCCACCCGCTCCACGCCGTCCAGGGCGATGTCCCCGTACGGCGAGTCGTCCGGCGCGAACCTCGCCGACATCCTTGAACGCGTGCTCGACAAGGGCATCGTCATCGTCGGCGACATCAAGATCAACCTGCTGGACATCGAGCTGCTCACCATCAAGCTCCGCCTCCTGGTGGCCTCGGTCGACAAGGCCAGGGAGATCGGCATCGACTGGTGGGAGCACGACCCGGCGCTCTCCTCCCGCGCCGACCAACGGCACGACCTGAAGGAGCAGAACGAACGGCTGCGCGCCGAGGTCGAGGAACTGCGCCGCAAGGTCGAACGGGCCGAGTCCGCGGGTGAACTGCCCGAACGCGGCTCGGGATCGTCCGGCCGACGGCGGCCCCGCGAGCCGGACCGGGAGTCCGACACCGAACCTCGACGGCCCCGGCGCAGGAAGGACGACGCGGACGACCGGGACCAGGCCAAGGACCGAGACCGGAACCGAGACCGAGAGCCGTGAACGGGCAGCGCCTCAGCTACGCCTACGCCGTGGTCAGGTCGTCCGGCCCCGCGGCACAGCGGGCACACGCGGCCCTGGCCGGCCTCCGGGGCGTGGCGGCCGCGCCCGTCGCGCTGGTCCGCTCGGGAGCGGTGGGCGCAGCGGTGAGCGCGGTGCCCGCGGCGGAGTTCTCGGAGGCGGCCCTGAGGTCGCGGCTGGAGGACCTCGACTGGCTGGAGGCGACGGCCCGCTCCCACCACCTGGTCATCGAGACGCTGGCCGCCCGCACGACGGTCCTCCCCCTGCGGCTGGCCACGGTCTACCTCGACGACAGCCGGGTCGAACGCATGCTGGGCGAACGGCAGGAGGACTTCACCGCGCTGCTCGACCGGTTCGACGACCACGTGGAGTGGGGCGTGAAGGTGTACGCCGAGATCCCCGCCCCCGCCGACCCCGCCGAGCCGGGCCCGTCGGACCCACCGGACACGGGACGCGCGTATCTGCGCCGCCGCAGACAGCACCGTCAGGCACGCGAGGAGACCTGGCGGGCCGCCGAGGAGGCCGTACGGCGCACGGAGCAGCGGGCGCGCGGCCTCGCGGTGGAACGCGCCCGGCACCGTCCGCAGCAGGGCACCCTGGCCCGGCTCCCCGGCGAGAACGTCGCCAACGACGCCTACCTCGTCCCGCGCCTCGCGGCCGACGAGTTCCGCGACCGCATGCTGCACGCCGCCGACGACCTGCCCGGCGTACACGTGGAGGTCACCGGCCCCTGGGCGCCGTACTCCTTCACCGCGCCCCTCGAAGGGGTGCGGCAACCGTGACCGGGTACGACGCGTACGACGAGGACCGCCCGCTCGCCGGAACCCAGGTCGCGCTGATCGACCTGCTCGACCGGCTGCTGAGCGGCGGGGTCGTGATCACCGGGGACGTCGTCCTGTCGATCGCGGACATCGACCTGGTGCGGGTCTCGCTGCGCGCGGTGGTGATCGCCATTCGCGAGCAGGTGGAGGAGCAGTGGGCGCCCGTCCTGCCGGACCGGACACCCACGGAGTACGACCTCGGCGGCCGCGGTGACGCCCCCGGCTGACCGCCCGCCCCCCGACCGGCTGCGGGAGGTCGCGGACGCCGCGCACCGCGCCTTCTCCCTGCTGCCCGCCCAGCCGGACGACGTGGCCCCGCCGACCGCGGGCCGCACGGCGGCACGCCGGCTGCACGCCGACCCCGACACCGTGGAACGCGACCTGGTGAGACTGGTCCTCACCATCGTCGAACTGCTCCGCCAGCTGATGGAGCGCCAGGCCCTGCACCGCGTCGACGCGGGCGACCTGACCGAGGAACAGGAGGAACGCCTGGGCCTGACCCTGATGCTCCTCAACGACCGGATGACCGAACTGTGCGACCGCTACGGCCTCACCTTGGAGGACCTCAATCTCGACCTGGGCCCCCTGGGCACCCTGCTCCCACCACCGTGAGCCACCGGAACGACCGCCCTCCTCGTCCTGCGGGACGCCGACGGCCCGCATGCCGTCGGCGTCCCGGGGCCCCCGTCGCCCGCGCCAGGGGGTGTTTCTAGCCCGCGTGCTCCACGAACCGCGCCGCCGTCTGAGCCAACAGCTCGTGGCCGTCGCGGGCCCACAGCCGGTCGTTGAACAGCTCCACCTCGATCGCGCCGGTGTACCCGGCGGCCTCGACGTAGCCCTTCCACTCCCGCATGTCGATCGAGCCGTCGCCGATCTGCCCGCGGCCGTTGAGGACGCCCTCGGGCAACGGGGTGATCCAGTCGGCGAGTTGGAAGGTGTGGATACGGCCGCCCGCGCCCGCCCGGGCGATCTGCGCGGGCGCGTTGTCGTCCCACCAGATGTGGTACGTGTCGACCGTGACACCGACCTGCCGGGCGGGGAAGCGCTCGGCGAGGTCGAGGGCCTGGGCGAGGGTGGAGACCACGCAGCGGTCCGAGGCGAACATCGGGTGCAGCGGCTCGATCGCCAGCTTCACCCCGTGGTCCTCCGCGTACGGGCCGAGCACCGCCAGCGCGTCCGCGATCCGCTCCCGGGCGCCGTGCAGGTCCTTCGAGCCGGCCGGGAGACCGCCGGAGACCAGCACCAGCGTGTCGGTGCCCAGCGCCGCAGCCTCGTCGACCGCGCGCCGGTTGTCGTCGAGGGCCCCGGCCCGCTCGGCCGGGTCGATCGCGGTGAGGAAGCCGCCGCGGCACAGGGTGGTGACGGTCAGGCCGGCGTCGCGGACCAGCTTGGCCGTCGCCTGAAGGCCGTACGCCTGGACGGGCTCGCGCCACAGGCCGACGTTCACCACACCCAACTGCCCGCAGGCCTCGACCAGTTCGGGCAGGCTCAGCTGCTTCACGGTCATCTGGTTGATGGAGAAGCGGGACAGGTCCTGCCCACCGCTCACCGGGACGGCGCTCACTGGGCCACTCCGTACAAGGACAGCAGGTTCTTCATCCGCTCCTGCGCCAGCTTCGGGTCCGGGAACAGGCCGAGGCCGTCGGCGAGTTCGTAGGCGCGGGCGAAGTGCGGGAGGGAGCGGGCCGACTGGAGGCCGCCGACCATGGTGAAGTGCGACTGGTGGCCGGCCAGCCAGGCCAGGAAGACCACGCCCGTCTTGTAGAACCGGGTGGGCGTCTGGAAGAGGTGGCGGGACAACTCGACGGTGGGGTCGAGGAGTTCACGGAAGCCCGCCGTGTCACCGGTGTCCAGGACGCGGACCGCCTCGGCCGCCAGCGGGCCCAGCGGGTCGAAGATGCCGAGAAGGGCGTGACTGAAGCCCTTCTCGTCACCCGCGATCAGCTCGGGGTAGTTGAAGTCGTCGCCCGTGTAGCAGCGCACGCCCTGCGGGAGCCGGCGGCGGATGTCGATCTCGCGCTGGGCCTCCAGCAGCGACACCTTGATGCCGTCGACCTTGTCGGGGTGGGCGGCGATGACGTCCAGGAAGGTGTCCGTGGCCGCGTCGAGGTCGCTCGACCCCCAGTAGCCCTCCAGGGCCGGGTCGAACATCGGGCCCAGCCAGTGCAGGATCACCGGCTCGGTGGCCTGGCGGAGCAGGTGGCCGTAGACCTCCAGGTAGTCCTCGGGGCCCTGCGCGACCGCCGCGAGGGCGCGGGAGGCCATGAGGATGGCCTGGGCGCCGGACGCCTCGACGAGCGCGAGCTGCTCCTCGTAGGCCGCGCGGACCTCGGCCAGGGAGGCGGGGCCGGTGAGCTGGTCGGTGCCGACGCCGCAGGCGATGAGTCCGCCGACGGACTTCGCCTCGGCGGCGCTGCGCCGGATCAGCTCGGCCGCGCCCGCCCAGTCCAGGCCCATACCGCGCTGGGCGGTGTCCATGGCCTCGGCGACGCCGAGCCCGTGCGACCACAGGTGGCGGCGGAAGGCGAGGGTGGCGTCCCAGTCGACGGCGGCGGGTGAGTCGGGGGTCGTGTCCGCGAACGGGTCGGCCACGACGTGGGCCGCGGAGAACACCGTACGAGAGGTGAAGGGCGAACCGGTCGTCACGGCGATCGGCTCCCGGCGCGGCTCGTACGTCCTCAAACCGCCCTGGAGGTCGGGGAGTTGGATCGTCACAGCGAGATCTCCGGAACGTCGACACGGCGGCCCTCGGCCGAGGACTTCAGGCCCAGCTCGGCGAGCTGGACGCCGCGGGCGCCGGCGAGGAGGTCCCAGTGGTAGGGGGCGTCGGCGTAGACGTGCTTGAGGAACAGCTCCCACTGGGCCTTGAAGCCGTTGTCGAACTCGGCGTTGTCCGGGACCTCCTGCCACTGGTCGCGGAAGGAGTAGGTGGCCGGGATGTCCGGGTTCCAGACCGGCTTGGGGGTGAGGGAGCGGTGCTGCACGCGGCAGTTGCGCAGACCCGCGACCGCCGAACCCTCGGTCCCGTCGACCTGGAACTCGACCAGCTCGTCGCGGTTGACGCGGACGGCCCAGGAGGAGTTGATCTGGGCGATGGCGCCGCCGTCGAGCTCGAAGATGCCGTAGGCGGCGTCGTCGGCGGTGGCGTCGTAGGGCTTGTCGTTCTCGTCCCAGCGCTGCGGGATGTGGGTGGTGGCGATGGCCTGCACGGACTTCACCCGGCCGAAGAGCTCGTGGAGCACGTACTCCCAGTGCGGGAACATGTCGACAACGATGCCACCGCCGTCCTCGGCGCGGTAGTTCCAGGACGGGCGCTGGGCGGTCTGCCAGTCGCCCTCGAAGACCCAGTAGCCGAACTCGCCGCGGATGGACAGGATCCGCCCGAAGAAGCCGCCGTCGATGAGCCGCTTGAGCTTGAGGAGCCCCGGCAGGAAGAGCTTGTCCTGGACGACGCCGTGCTTGATGCCGGCGTCGGCGGCGAGCCGGGCGAGCTCCAGGGCCCCTTCGAGTCCGGTCGCGGTCGGCTTCTCCGTGTAGATGTGCTTCCCCGCCGCGATCGCCTTCTTGAGCGCCTCCTCGCGGGCGGAGGTGACCTGGGCGTCGAAGTAGATCTCGACGGTCGGGTCGGCGAGGACGGCGTCCACGTCGGTCGAGATGTTGGCCGGGTCCAGGCCGTGCTGCTCGGCGAGCGCCTTGAGGGCGTGCTCGCGGCGGCCGACCAGGATCGGCTCCGGCCACAGCACGGTGCCGTCGCCGAGGTCGAGACCGCCCTGCTCACGGAGGGCCAGGATGGAGCGGACCAGGTGCTGGCGGTAGCCCATGCGCCCCGTCACACCGTTCATGGCGATACGCACCGTCTTGCGTGTCACGTCATTCCCTTCGTAGGCGTCTTACGCAGCATTCGTGCGCGTTTCGTACGCGGTTCTGCGTGCCGCGTACGCCCCTACCCTGTTGAGCGTCACAGCAAGCGCTTTCTATCCGATAAGAAGCTAGCCTCTGACCAGGGGTCCGGACAAGACCGTGACCGGGTTGAGTTGTTCGAGGGGACGAACAACGGGGGTTCTTGGCCGTAAGGTCTGCTCGACATACACGGAACCGTGGCCGCTGACGGGCTGTCTACGAGGAGGCAGGCCTGTCTGTGAGCAGTACGAGGTGGTACGACGAGATGCGCGACCGGAGGACGACGAGATGACGGTGACCCTGGCGGACGTGGCGGCCCGCGCCCAGGTCTCCCCCGCGACGGTGTCGCGCGTACTGAACGGGAACTACCCCGTCGCCGCCTCCACCCGGGAGCGGGTGCTGCGGGCGGTGGACGAGCTGGACTACGTCCTGAACGGGCCGGCGAGCGCCCTGGCGGCCGCCACCTCCGACCTGGTCGGCATCCTGGTGAACGACATCGCCGACCCCTTCTTCGGGATCATGGCGAGCGCGATCCAGTCGGAGATCGGCGGGCCGGGCGGCCGGGCGGGCGGTGAGCGCCTGGCGGTGGTCTGCAACACGGGGGGTTCGCCCGAGCGCGAGCTGACGTACCTGACCCTGTTGCAGCGGCAGCGGGCCGCCGCCGTCGTACTGACCGGCGGGGCGATGGAGAACGCGCCGCACGCGGCGGCGGTCGCGGCGAAGCTGCGGAAGCTGGCGGACGCCGGGACCCGGGTCGTGCTCTGCGGCCGGCCGCCCGCGCCCGACACCGACGCCATCGCGCTGACCTTCGACAACCGGGGCGGCGGCCGCGAGCTGACCGAGCACCTGATCGGCCTCGGCCACCGGCGGCTCGGCTACATCGCGGGCCCGGAGGAGCGCACGACGACCCGCCACCGCCTGGAGGGCCACCGCGCCGCCCTGGAGGCGCACGGCATCGAGGAGGACCCCCGCTGGACGGTGTACGGGCGCTATGACCGGCAGTCCGGCTACGAGGCGACGCTGGAGCTGCTCCGCCGCGATCCGTCCCTGACCGCCGTGGTCGCCGCCAACGACTCCGTCGCCCTGGGCGCCTGCGCGGCCCTGCGCGACTCCGGCCTGCGCATCCCGGAGGACGTGTCGGTCGCCGGCTTCGACGACCTCCCGTTCAGCATCGACGCGGTGCCTTCTCTCACGACGGTGAGGCTGCCGCTGTCGGAGGCGGGGGCGCGGGCCGGCCGGATCGCGATGGGGCGGGAGGAGCCGCCGCCCGGGGGGATCGCGACGATTCGGGGGGAGCTGATGGTTCGGGGGTCGAGCGGGGGGCCGCGGGAGTAGGGGGCGCTCGGCCGACGCGGCGCCGCAGCACCGATTCATCGAGCAGCGTCCAGATGAGCGGCCATCACCACGCGATGGCCTCACGGACTTCGCGCAGCGAGGTGACGCCGTCGGAAGCGAGGAAGTGCCCCGCTCCGGGGATTACCTGTGCGGGGATTCCGAGCAGGTCAGCGAGGCGGTCGGTGTGGCCAGGCGGTACATACGGGTCCGCGTCCGACCGGATGATCGTGAGTCGATCGATGTGGCTGCGGAGTCCCGTCACGTCACAGCCGTCTCCGATGTAGGCGTTCAGGTCCGGGAGCGCGGGCAGTTGGTCGACGAAGCCGGACACCAGCACGAGGGTGCCAAGGCGCCAGGGGCCCGGCAGGGAGCGCAGATGGCGCAGCACGGTGAGGCAGCCCAGGCTGTGGGCGACAACGATCGAGTGCTCGTCGGGCGTTCCCAGGTCGGCGCGTACGGCGTCCGCCCACCGTGCGGGGTCCGGGGCTTGTGGGGACGGAAGGGCTGGGATCGTGGTCGGGACGCCGTCCGCTCGGAGTTGCCCGGCCAGCCAGCCGAACCAGTGGTCCTCGGGGGTCGCGCCGTAGCCGTGGATGATCGAGGCGCGCCGCTGGGTTGTTCCAGGTGTCATGCCGCAGGACGGTATGGGTTCACGTCAGCGTGAAGGTCAAGCCGATGAGGAGGATTCGACGGTGCTGATCAGCGAACTCGCCGAGCTGACCGGGGTGAGCGCGCGAGCGCTACGCCACTACGAGGACCGGGGGCTCCTGGTCCCGGCCCGCAACAGCAGCGGGTACCGGGACTACTCCGAATCCGACGTCATCCGCGTAGCGCAGATCAGGGCGATGATCTCCGCAGGACTGGGAACCTCGGCCATCCAGCGATACCTCGACTGCGCTCGCACCGGAGATCACGGCATTTCACTGGAGATGTGCCCGGATCTACGGGCTGAGCTGGATTCCCTGGCCAGGCGCCTCAACGCCAGACAGGTCGAACTCCGTGCGACACAGCAGCGATTGAGCGAGCTCATATCGGCTGGCTGAGGCGTGCCTGCAGAGGCAGGGCCCGCGACAACGAGGTCTCATACCCGCACCGTCGCTCAGCCCGCAGTCGCCGCGGCCGGCGCCGTACGGTCGTTCTTCTCGTCGTCGCCGTAGTCCACGACCCCGCTGGCGATATGGCCGCCCACGCCCAGCAGCAGGAACAGCACGACGAGGACCTTGGCCGTGGTGTCCAGGAGGAGGGGCCGGGTGCCGGAGCGGACCGCTTGCTGGGGAACCGGCTCGTCGCCGAACAGCCGTTTGGGGTAGGCGGGGGTCAGCATCGTGGCGTAGGCGGTGAAGCGCATCTGGTAGCGGGCGACGGCGGCCGTGGCGGCGAAGACCGGGGCGGGCAGCCGTCCCAGCACGATGCCGATGAGCCAGAAGATCCAGCCGATCGCGAACCAGCCGGCCTGCGCAAGGTTGTTGATGATGCCCGCCGGGATCATCAGGATCAGGCGGAAGAACACCGCGAGCCGGTTCAGCGGCGTGGCGCGCAGTTCGATCTGCACGGGGTGGTCGGGTGCGGAGAACGCGAACGGCGGATACCGGTCGACCAGCAGCATCGAACTCACGCCGACCCGCGTCCGGTAGACGAGGACGGAGCCGAGGAAGGAGAAGATCCCCTCCGGCAGCCGCCCCGTGAACAGCGCGGCGAACCATCCGACGATGGTCACGAAGAACGCCGCGATCGAGAGCAGGCACACCACCACGAACTGCGGCAGGAGCAGCAGCCAGCGCAGCAGGACGGTCCAGCGCCGCTGCCGCGCGGCAGGGGGGATGTCCAGGACGGGCAGCCACTCTCCGCCCTCGGGGTCGGTGGCGGCCCTAGGATCCCAACCTGTCGCCATGGCCACTCCCAGTCGTGCCGTTCTCGCCTGACACCACCATGCTGCGGCGACACCGCAGCCCCCGCTCCTTGCGGGGCGCCGAACGGAGGTAGCCGGCGCACCCGGCATCCAGCCGGACTGCCTGGAGCACCGGCAGGCGGGCCCTCCTTCCCCCTGCCGAATCCTCCGTTCCGCGGCTTGACTCGACCCGCCGATGATTTCCGGGCCCCACCCCGGTCTTCCATGCCGCAACCACCGGCTCGCCCGGACCGGACCGGACAGAGCCCCAGCGGAACAACAGGAGCGGATCCCATGCGCGTCTCGATCACCGAATTCATCAGCCTCGACGGCGTCGTCCAGGCCCCCGGCGGTCCCCAGGAGGACACCGACGGCGGGTTCGCGCACGGTGGCTGGTCGCACCCGTACTTCGACGCGGAGGTGCTCGGCGGGGCCTTCGACGCGGGGATGCGAAAGGCGGAGGCGCTGCTGTTCGGGCGTCGCACCTGGCAGACGATGGCGGCGGCGTGGCCGGAGCGGGCCGGGGACCCCTTCGCCGACCGGATGAACTCGATCAAGAAGTACGTCGTCTCCAGCACCCTCACCGAAGCCGACCTGACCTGGCACAACACCAGCCTCATCCCCGGCGCCGCAGCGGTCGCCCGGGTGCGGGAGCTGCGGGCGGCGGAGGGCGGCGACCTGGCGATGATGGGCAGCCCGACCCTCGTACGGACCCTCATCCAGGAGGGACTGGTCGACGAGCTCCAGCTCGTCGTGATGCCGGTGCTGCTCGGCGGCGGCAAGTCGATCTTCCCGGCCGACGGCGGCAAGCGTCCGCTGGAACTGGTCTCCACGACCTCCGCCAAGACCGGCGCGCAGGTGTGCGTGTACCGGCCGGTGGGGTAGCGGCGGGGGCGCGGGCGTCCTAGGCTCGATCCGACGGCATCTCTGACTCAGTCAAGTATCTCAGTCAAGTATCCGGGGGTCGACGATCATGACCGTCCACGACATCCGCGCCTTCAACCGCTTCTACACGAACGTCATCGGCGCCCTGGACTACAGCCGCCACCTCTACGCCCCGTACACCCTCACCGAGTCCCGCGTCCTGTACGAGCTCGCGCACTCCCCGCGTACGGACGCCGCCGACCTGCGGTCCGAACTCTCGCTGGACGCCGGGTACTTGAGCCGGATCCTGAACAAGTTCGAGCAGGACGGGCTCATCGAGCGCACGGCCTCCGTGGAGGACCCCCGGCGCCGGCGCGTCACGCTCACCGCGCGCGGCAGGGAGACCGGCAAGCTGCTGGAGGAGCGGGCCACCGAATCGGTCGGCTCACTGCTGTCGACGGTGCCGGCCGCCGAACGCCCGCGCCTCGCCGAGGCGATGACGACGGTCCGTACGATCCTGTCCCACGGCCGCCCGCCCCGCCGCGAGGACGTCCTGCTGCGCGAACCCGGCCCCGGCGACCTCGGCTGGATCGTGCAGCGCAACGCCGCGCTGTACGCCGCCGAGTACGGCTTCAACGCCGACTACGAGGGGCTGGTGGCGAGGATCGTCGCGGACTTCGCGGAGGACCACGACCCGCATCTGGAGCGGGTGTGGATCGCCGAGCTGGACGGCCGGCCGGTGGGCTGCGTGATGTGTGTACGGGACGAGGCGCCCGGCACGGCCCGGCTGCGGCTGCTGCTGGTCGAGCCCGACGCACGCGGCCTCGGCATCGGCGACCGGCTCGTCGGGGCCGTCGTCGACTTCGCCCGCGGCGTCGGCTACCGCGACCTGGTGCTGTGGACCAACGACGTCCTGGCCGCCGCCCGCCGCATCTACCAGCGGCACGGCTTCGTCCTGGCCGCCGAGAAGCCCCACCGTTCCTTCGGCAGGGACCTGAACGGCCAGGACTGGCGCCTGGATCTGCACGACACACAGGAGTGAGTCCCGCCCGGGTGCCTGCCGGATGGGCGTACCCGCGTTTCCCTGGCAAGGTGGGGGGCATGAAACTGGCGTTCTCCACCCTCGGCGTCCCCGGTCTCCCTCTGCCCGACGTGCTGCGGCTCGCGACCACGCACGGCTATCACGGCGTCGAACTGCGCACGCACCCGGAGGAGCCGGTCCACCCGGGCCTCGGGCCCGCCGAACGGGCCGACGTGGCGGCCGAGTTCAAGTCCGCCGGCATCGAGCTGCTGGGCCTCGCCGGGTACGCCCGGGTCGCCGCGCCCGGTGACGACGGGCCCGTGATCGAGGAGATCCGCACCCTCGTCGACCTCGCCCACGACCTGGGCGCGCCCTATGTCCGTGTCTTCCCCGGCGCCGACCCCGAGCAGAGCACCCAGCGGGCGGACGCCATCGCCGCGCAGCGGCTGGGTACGGCCGCCGAGTACGCCGCCGACATGGGCGTACGGATCCTGCTGGAGACCCACGACTCGCACCGCACCGCCGCCGACGCGATCCGTGTCCTCGGCCTCGTCGGGCACCGCCACGTCGGCTCGCTGTGGGACGTGATGCACACCTGGCTGGGCGGCGAACAGCCCTCGGAGAGCTACGCCGCGCTCGCCCCGTTCCTCGGCTACGTCCAGGTCAAGGACATCGCCTCCGCCGACGACACGACACCGCTGCCGCTGGGCGCCGGGGTGCTGCCACTCGCCGACTGCGTGGAGGTCCTCTCCCGGCACGGCTGGGACGGCTGGCTGTGCTGGGAGTACGAGAAGCGCTGGTACGAGGAGGCCGCGCCGCTGGAGGGGCTGTTGGGCGCGGGCGCGGAGCACCTGTCGCGGCTGCTGAACGAGTCGGCCTAGGCGTCGCGGGGACCCGGGGGCGGGGAGGGGCGACAGGTCGGCGAGGCGGCCGCACGAGTCCCGTAATTCGGTGGTCCCGGTCGGAGCCCCCGGTATAGCGTCCCGCCTCGTGCCCGAGCCCCGTCCCGCCCCCCACCCCGTCCTGCCCTCATGAGCCTCGCCCGTACGTTCATCGACGTACGGCCGCTGCGTACCTCCCCGGTCTTCCGGCGGCTGCTGATCGGGCGGACGGTCTCCGTGCTCGGCGGCTTCATGACCCTGGTGACCGTCATGTACCAGGTGTGGGACATGACGCACAGCCCGGTCTGGAGCGGTGCGGTCGGGCTCGCCCAGGCGCTGCCCCTGGTGTGCGTGGGTCTGTTCGCCGGGTCGTGGGTGGACCGCGGGGACCGGCGGCGGATCTTCCTGGTGACCACCGTCGGGCAGGCGGTCTGCGCGGCCCTGCTCGCGGTGCAGGGCTTCACCGGGGGCGTGCCGGTGGCCGGGGTCCTCGCGCTGGTGGCGGCCGGTTCCTGCTTCGGCGCGGTCGGCGGTCCGGCGGCGGGCGTGTTCGTGCCGCGGCTGCTGCCGAAGGAGCAGGTGGCGGCCGGGCTGGCCCTCAACCACGCCAGCGGCCAGGTGATGATGCTGCTCGGCCCGGCGCTGGGCGGGCTGTTCCTCGGCTGGTTCGGCATCGGCCTGTGCTATCTGCTGGACGCGCTGAGCTTCGGTCTCGCCTTCTACGGCGCCTTCGGCCTGCCCGCGCTGCCGCCGGAGGGCGAGCCGTCGCGGGCCGGGCTGCACGGCGTCCTGGACGGACTGCGCTTCCTGGCCGGCCACCGGGTGGTGCGCGGCGCGCTCGTCACCGACCTCGCGGCGACGGTCCTCGCCATGCCGGCCAGCCTCTTCCCCCTGATCAACGCCGAACGCTTCGACGGCAACCCCCGCACCCTCGGCCTGTTCATGTCGGCCGTCGCGGTGGGCGGTATGACGGCGACGGCACTGTCGGGTTCGGTCACCCGCCTGGGCCGACCGGGCCTGGTGATGCTGTGCGGGGCGGGCACCTGGGGGACCGCGCTCGCCCTGTTCGGCGTGACCACCAACCCGTGGCTGGGGTTCGCGCTGCTGATGGCGGCGGGCGCCGCCGACGCCCTCTCGGTCGTCTCCCGCGGCACGATCGTCCAGACCCGCACCCCCGACGCCCTGCTCGGCCGGGTGACGGCCGCCGAACAGATCGTCGGCCAGGCCGGCCCCCACCTCGGCAACCTCCGCGGCGGCCTGGTCGCCGGCTGGACCTCCGGTCCGACCGCCCTGATCACGGGCGGCCTGCTGTGCGTGCTCGCGGTGACCTGGGTGGGCACGAGTACGCCGGAGCTACGGGACGGGAGGGTCACGCCGGACGAGGGGTGAGGGGCACGGCGGGGCCGGGCACCCCGGAACGGCAGCCTCACGCCGGACGGGCCATCAGCGGCACCGTGGGATCCAGGCACCACCCCAGCACGGCCGGCCACGGCCCGTACCCGGCGTCCAGGTCGAGGTGGGCGGCGCCGGGGAGGATGTCGGTCGGGAGCGCGAGCGGGGTGCCGTACAGGGTGTCGGCGCCCTCCTCGCAGTACGGGTCGTCGTCGCCCGCGACCAGCCGGGTCGGGCCGGGGAGGGTGAACTCCAGGGGCGGCGGGGCGAATCCGGCGACCTCCGGGTGCCGGGCGAGTACGGCACCGGACGGCGGGGCGACCAACAGCACCCGGTCCACGGCGTCGAGCCCGGGCAGCCCGCGCGCGGCCGCGTGCAGCCACAGCACGGCCGACAGGCTGTGCGCGACCACGACTCGTTCCCCGCCGGCGTCGAGCGCGTCGAGGTGCCGGGCCAACTCCGCCAGCCATACGTCGAGTTCGGGGTCGTCGGGCTCGGGCAGCTGCGGATATCCGACCTGATGGCCGATCGCGGTGAGCCGACCGGCGAGCCAGTGCTGCCAGTGGCCCTCGGGGCGGTGGTTCTGCCAGCCGTGCAGGATGAGGTAGGCGGTCATGGCCCCGATGGTTTCCGATCACCGCGGGGCCGGTCCAGCCTTACCGCCCGTCGTCCGACGCCCCGGCGCCCGGCCACCCGCGCCTCCAGCAGCTCCCGGCGCTCCGGCTCCGCTGCGCGCCGGTGCTCCAGCGGCTCGAGCCCCGCTCACAACCGTGCGCGCAGCGCCCCGAACTCCTCGTGGAAACCGGGGAAGGTCTTCCGTACGCAACCGGGGTCGTCGAAGGAGATGCCCGGCACCCGCAGCCCGGTCACCGCGAAGGACATGACGACGCGGTGGTCGCCGTACGACTTGATCTCAGCACCTGTCGGCCCGTCGGCAGCCGTCGGCCGGATCTCGATCCAGTCCGGCCCGGTGGCCACCTCCACCCCCAGCCGCCGCAGGTTCTCCGCGCACGCCTCCAGCCGGTCGCACTCCTTCACCCGCGTGTTCGCCACGTCCTCGATCCGCACCGGGCCGGAGGCGAACGGCGCTATGGCGGCGAGGGTCGGCATGGTGTCGGAGATGTCGCGCATGTTGACGGTGACGCCCCGCAGTTCGCCGGTCCCCCGGACCGTTGTCGCGTCCCGGCCCACCGTCACGTCCGCGCCCATCCGCCGCAGTACGTCGACGAAGCCCAGGTCGCCCTGGAGCGCGCCCTCGCCCAGGCCCGGGACGGTGACCTCGCCGCCCGTGACGGCCGCCGCGGCGAAGAAGTAGCTCGCGGTGGACGCGTCGGGCTCGACGGCGTAGGTCGTGGCCCGGTAGCCGCCCGGCGGCACCACGAAAACGTCCCCCTCCCGCCGTACCTCCACCCCGAACGCCCGCATCATCGCCATCGTGATCTCGACGTACGGCACGGAGACCAGGTCGGTGACCGTGACGCGCAGGCCCTCGCGGGTCAGCGGGCCGAGCAGCAGCAGGGCCGTCAGGTACTGCGAGGACTGGCCCGCGTCCAGCGTCACCTCGCCGCCCGCCACACCGGCCGCCGTCACGGTCAGCGGGTGGTGGCCCTCCTGGTCCTCGTGCCGCAGGTCCACGCCCAGGTCGCGCAGGGCGCGGGTCAGTGGGAGCAGGGGGCGGCGGCGCATCTGGGGCGAGGCGTCGAAGCGGTATGTGCCGTGGCCTGCGGCCGCCAGTGTGGGCAGGAAACGGGCCGTCGTCGCGCCGTCGCGGCAGTAGACGTCCGCCTCCGGCACCGCGGGGCCCTGCGGGCGGCCGTCGACCTGCCAGGTGTCCGGCGTCCGGCCGACCCGGTAGCCGAGCCGGGCCAGCCCCTCGGCGAACCCCTCCGTGTCGTCCGAGCGCAGTGGCCGCACGAGCGTGGTGACCCCGTCGGCCGCGGCCGCCAGGAAGAGGGCACGGGCGGTGATGGACTTGGAACCGGGGATGTCGATTACGGGCATACCGCCATGATCACCCGCCCCCGCGATGCCGCGCCCACCCGTCCACAAACTGGACCCGCCCCCGCCGCCCCTACCCGTCCCATCCTTCTGGGGCTCCGCCCCAGACCCCGCTCCTCAAGCGCCGGAGAGGCTGAGACCTTCAGCCCGTCCGGCGTTTGAGGACGAGGCCCGAAGGGCCGATCAGGGGGGTTTGGGGGCGCAGCCCCCAGGGATGGGACGGGTAGGGGCGGCGGGGGCGAGGGAACGGTTGGTCCCATCGACCTCACTCTCCCCCGCCCTACCAACTTCGCGGATTCCAGCCATCCCCGGGAACCCAGCCCCACCCCCGCCCGTCCAACCCCCGAGCTGCCGGAGAGTCACCGTGGTGCGGTGTCGGCCCTCGCTGCTGGCTGCGATAGCTGACCAACCCTCTCCGCCGTACCGCGGCCGGCAGCACGCCGTCATCGGCGCGCCCCCCTCCAACTGCGCCGATGGCGGCCCCTCCTCGGTTGTGGTGCACTCCCTTGACTGGCAGAAACTTCCCGGTTATTGGTGACTTCTCGGAAGTTTCCTTCAGCGCACCACCTCCGGAAGGAGCGCACGTGCCCGACACCAGCCCAGGAAACACCGCGAGACCCGCCAGACGTACGGTCCTCACGGCCACCACCGGCCTCACCACCGCCCTCGCCCTCCCCCTCGGCGGCACCGCGCACGCCTCCGCCCCCGACGACAGGAAACTCCGCGCCCTCATCGCCCGGATGACCCTGCCCGAGAAGGTCGGCCAGCTCTTCGTCATGCGGGTCTACGGCCACTCCGCCACCACCCCCGACCAGGCCGACATCGACGCCAACCTCAAGGAGATCGGCGTCCGGACGGCCGCCGAGCTGGTCGCCAGGTACCGGGTGGGCGGCATCATCTACTTCACGTGGGCGCACAACACCCGGGACCCGCACCAGATCGCCGACCTGTCCAACGGCATCCAGGGGGCCTCCCTCACCCAGCCGCGCGGCCTGCCCGTCCTCATCTCCACCGACCAGGAACACGGCATCGTCTGCCGCGTCGGCGAGCCCGCCACCCTGTTCCCGGGCGCCATGGCCATCGGCGCCGGCGGCTCCCGCTCCGACGCCCGTACCCTCGGCCGGATCGCCGGACAGGAACTCAGGGCGCTCGGCATCCGGCAGAACTACTCCCCCGTGGCCGACGTGAACGTCAACCCGGCCAACCCGGTCATCGGCGTCCGCTCCTTCGGCGCCGACCCGCACGCCGTCGCCGGGCTGGTCGCCGCCGAGGTGGCCGGATACCAGCGCTCACCGCACGCCCGGCAGGTCGCGGCCACCGCCAAGCACTTCCCCGGGCACGGCGACACCGCCGTCGACAGTCACTACGGCTTCCCGGTCATCACCCACACCCGTGCGCAGTGGGAGAGCCTGGACGCACCGCCCTTCCGGGCCGCGATCCGCGCCGGCATCGACTCGATCATGACCGCGCACATCATGGTCCCGGCCCTCGACGACTCCGGCGACCCGGCCACGCTCTCCCGCCCGATCCTCACCGGCATCCTGCGCGAGGAACTCGGCTACGACGGGCTGGTGGTGACCGACTCGCTCGGCATGGAGGGCGTCCGCACGAAGTACGGCGACGACCGCGTCCCCGTCCTGGCACTCAAGGCCGGCGTCGACCAGCTCCTCAACCCGCCGTCCCTCGACATCGCCTGGAACGCGGTCCTGAAGGCCGTACAGGACGGGGAACTCACCGAGGCACGGCTCGACGAGTCCCTCCTGCGCATCCTTCGGCTGAAGGCGAAGCTGCGGCTGTTCGAGGAGCCGTACGTCAGCCAGGGCGGCGTCGACCGCAACGTCGGCACCCGGTCCCACCTCGCGGCCGCCGACCGTATCGCCGAGCGGACGACGACCCTGCTGGTCAACGACGGCCGATTGCTGCCACTGTCGCGGCGCACCCATCCCAAGGTCCTCGTCGTGGGCGCCGACCCGGCCTCCCCGTCCGGCACGACGGGCCCGCCGACCGGTGTCCTCGCCGCCGCCCTCACCGAGCTGGGCTTCACGGCGACCGCCCTGTCGACGGGCACCTCGCCCTCCGCCGCCACCGTCGCCCGAGCCGTCGAGGCGGCGCGGACGGCGGACGCGGTGGTGGTCGGGACGTACAACGTCACCGCGAGCAGCACCCAGAAGACGCTGGTCGAACAGCTCCTCGCGTCGGGCAGGCCGGTGGTGGCGGTGGCCGTGCGCAACCCGTACGACGTGGCCCATCTGCCCACCGTCCGGGCCTGCTTGGCGTCGTACTCCTGGACCGACGTCGAGCTGCGCGCGGCCGCCCGGGTGATCGCCGGACGGGTGGCACCGCGCGGGAGGCTGCCGGTGCCGGTGCAGCGGGCGGACGATCCGACGCGCGTGCTGTATCCGGTCGGTCATGGGCTGTCGTACGGGCGGGGTTAGCACCGCACGGCACAGTGGGGGCCTGTCCGGCGGACAGGCCCTAGCTCTTTGGGCGTAGCGCCCGTACGCCACACAACGGGCGCACTCACCCCCAACCGGCGCAAAGGACCCCACATGTCTGGCGTGTGCCTGCCGCGGCGGGTCACGCTGGACGGGGGTACCCGGGGGGAGTGCGATGCGTGAGCGGAATGTGGTGGGGGTGGCCTGTGCGTTGCTGGTGCTGCTCGCCGCGCTGGTGACGGGGTGCCAGAGTCCGTCGGGGGCGGCCAAGGAGGACGGGCGGCTAGGCGAGAGCGCGAGTTCCGGCGCGGGCGCGGGTGTCGGGCAGAGCGATCGGCAGACGACGTCGCCCACGCGGCCCGCCGGGTACGGCGCGGTGTTCCTCGGGGTCGACGAGTGCAGTTCCTTCGGAACGACCAGTTTCACCGAGGTGCCGTGCACCGGTGAACGGGCGGCGGCGCGGGTCGTGTCCCGGCACGACGGCACAGTGGGCGACGGGCCGGTGTGCCCGGGGACCACGGACTTCGTGCTGCACATCAGCGAGCAGAGCCGGACCTCCGACGAGGACGGCGACGGCGCGATCCCGCAGGGCTACGCCTGTATGCGCAACCTGGCCCCGCCCCACCCCGGCGACCCTGGCGGCGGAGGCGGCCCGCGCACGATCGTCGGCGACTGCGTCTACAGCTCCGGCGACGGCCAGGTGCGCGAGACGTCGTGCGACGGCGAGGGGAAGCAGCGGCCCGAGTACAAGGTGACCAAGGCCGTGGACAAACGGGCGAAGTGCCCGCTGTCGACGGCCCTGTACGTCCAGTTGGGCGGCGAGGAGCCGGTGGGCTGCGCCCGGCCCGTGTGACGGCCCACAGGGGCCGGGCGCGGCACCGGGATCACGGGCGCAGGGTGGGCTCCCGCTCCACGTCGCGCACGTCCAGCTTCGCGTCGTACCTCGCCAGCGGCTCCGCCCGGTTCACGGCGGCGGCCGGGACGCCCGCCCACTGCAGGATGCGGGCCGTGGCGAGGGCCTTCTCGTCGCCGACCAGGCCGTCCACGCGGGCGCCGTGGTTGGCGCCGGGGGCGGTGAACACGTACGAGTCCTTCGCGCCCTTGCCGAGGCGGAACGGCTCGGCGCCCCACGGGTCGTTCTGCCCGTAGACGAAGAGCATGTGGCGGGCGTTGTGCCGCACCCAGGTGTCCACGTCGCGCATGGCCCGCGGCTGGAACTTCGTCGGAATGTCCTGCGGGACGAAGTTCCGCGGGGGCTGGTAGCCGTAGCGCAGGTACTTCTTCTCGATGTGCGGGAAGTGGATCGTCGGCGCGCCGAGCTGGGTGGCCGCCTGGTAGTAGTACGGCGTGTACGGCTCCAGGCCCTGGTCCGTGTAGAAGGAGAAGCCGGAGACCGTGTCGATGGACGTCCAGATCTGGTCGTCGGTGGCGTTCTTCGCGTCCGGCGGGATCAGGGTGTCGTCGGCGCAGTTCTGGAGCAGGTTGTACTGCCAGAAGCCCCAGACGTAGTCCAGGACGACCGCCTCGTACGCCTTGTCCAGGCTGCCGACCGTGCGGAAGGTGTAGCCGTTCTCGGCGGCCAACGCGGCGTACTTCTTCTCCAGCGGCTCGCGGCGCACGAGTGCCTCGCGCTGTACGGCGTTCAGCCGGTCGCGGCACTCCTTGGTGCCGACGCCCGCGAAGAAGCGGTCGTAGGCGGAGTCCTCGCGGTTCACGACGTCGTTGGGGGCGACGTAGGCGACGACGCCGTCCATGTCCTGCGGGTAGAAGCGCTCGTAGTAGGTGGCGGTCATGCCGCCCTTGGAGCCGCCCGTGGAGATCCAGTTCCGGTCGTAGACCTTCTTCAGCGCCCGGAAGATACGGTGCTGGTCGCTGGCCGCCTGCCAGATGTCCAGCTTGGTCCAGTCGGCCGGGTCGGGCCGGGACGGGGTGAAGAAGCGGTACTCCATGGATATCTGGTTGCCGTCGACGATCTGGGTCGGCTCGCGGCGGCTGGGTGTCGTGGAGACGCCGTAGCCGCCGGTGTAGAAGACCGTCGGCCGGCTGACGTCCTTGTGCAGCACGGTGATCCGCTGCTGGAACGTTCCCTTGGTCGGATGCCGGTGGTCGACCGGCTGGGTGTAGTTGAGCACGAAGAAGCGGTAGCCGGTGTACGGCTTCTCCTCGATCAGGCTCATCCCCGGTATGGAGAGCAGCCGGTCCTTGATGTCGGTGGTGGTGGCCGCCGACCGGGCGGTGGTGGCCGCCCCCGCGGTGCCCGCCGTGCCCAACGTGCCGATCAGCACGCCGAGCGCCAGCAGCCATCTGAGCGCCTTCCGCATGCACCCTCCCTTGTGAGTCAGATGTGCGTGCGGAAGCTATCGGAGCAACTCCCCGACACACCAGGGGAGATGGAGAATTCCCGGAAGCGGAGGCGGGGCGGAGGCCCGGCAGAAGCGCGAATCAGCCGGTCGGCATCAGCGCCAGCGTCAGCACAGGATCCAGCCCTTGCTGACCGACCCGCTCCCCACCCGGCCCGTCACCCACACGCACCGCTGCCCGGCATGGACGGTCACCGGACCGGCCCGGCGGGTGTACAGGCCCTCGTCGGTCACCGGCTTGGCCCGGAACGCCTGCACGCTGACCTTCATCGCCTGCTGCCGCCCTGGGCGCCTGGGCAGGACGATGGCGCAGACGTGGCCGCGCTTCTTGTAGACGTACAGGGTGCCGGTGGAGAACGGGTACGTCTTGACCTTGCGGCCCTCGCAGCGCGTGGCGGCCGCTGCCTGCGCCTGCGTCGGGGCCGCGACCGCGATCAGTCCGGCCGCGGTCAGCACCGCAAGACCGACGGCCAGCCGTCGGCGTATCGCACCACTGTCCACTTGGTTGTCCTCCCCGTACACCGGCGATGAGCGTACTGGTGTACGGACGCACGACGTAGGCCGGATGGTTGCACACCGGCCCCGCCCGTCCCGCCCGCACCGCCCCTACCCGGCCACCTGAGCGGGCTCTTCCGGCTCGGTCTCCCCCACGAAGGTCCGCCACAACTCGGCGTACCGCCCGCCCCGCGCCAGCAACTCCTCGTGCGTGCCGTCCTCGGCGACCCGCCCGTGATCCATCACCACGACGCGGTCCGCGCGGGCGGCCGTGGTCAGGCGGTGGGCGACAATCAAGGTGGTGCGCGCGCAAGCGCTCGACGAGGGGTGGTGGTCGGGCGACGGGAGGGCCGTGCGGCGGCCGGCGACGCGGTCCGTGGCCTGGTTGACCTGGGCCTCCGTGGCCAGGTCCAGGGCGGCGGTCGCCTCGTCGAGGAGCAGGATGTCGGGGTCGACCAGTTCGGCGCGGGCGAGGGCGATCAGCTGGCGCTGGCCGGCGGAGAGGTTGCGGCCGCGTTCGGCGACCTCGTGGAGGTAGCCGCCGTCGAGGGTGGCGATCATCTCGTGGGCGCCGACCGCGCGGGCCGCCGCCTCCACGTCCGCGTCGGTGGCGTCCGGCCGGCCGTAGGCGATGGCGTCACGGACGGTGCCCTGGAAGAGGTACGCCTCCTGCGGGACGACCCCGAGGCGGTGCCGGTACGACGTGATGTCCAGGGCACGCAGGTCCGTGCCGTCGACGGTCACCCGGCCGCCGGTCGGGTCGTAGAAGCGCGCCACCAGCTTGACCAGGGTCGACTTGCCCGCCCCCGTCTCACCGACGAACGCGACCGTCTGCCCGGCCGGGATGCGCAGGTCGACGCTGCTCAGCGCCTCCTCGTCCGCCCCGTACGTGAAATGCACGTCCTCGAACGCGACCTCGCCGCGCAGCGACAGCACCTCCAGCGGCTCCTCGGCCGCCTTCGTCGAGGTCGGCTCCCGCAGGAGCTCCTGGATGCGGCCGAGCGAGACCGTGGCCTGCTGGTAGCCGTCGAAGACCTGGGAGAGCTGCTGGACCGGGGCGAAGAACAGGTCGATGTAGAGCAGGTACGCCACCAGCGCGCCGGTCGTCAGCGTCGCGGCCTCGATCCGGGCGCCGCCCACGATCAGCACCGCCGCCGCGGCCCCCGACGACAGGAACTGCACGAACGGGAAGTAGACCGAGATCAGCCACTGGCCCCGGATGCGGGCCTGCCGGTAGCTGTCGCTGCGCTCGGCGAACCGCGCGCCGCCGTCCCGCTCGCGCCGGAAGGCCTGCACGATCCGCAGCCCGGACACCGACTCCTGGAGGTCGGCGTTGACCAACGACACGCGCTCACGGGCGAGTTCGTACGCCTTCACGCTCGCCCGGCGGAAGAAGTAGGTCCCGACGATCAGCGGCGGCAGCGTGGCGAAGACGACGAGCGCGAGCTGGAGGTCGAGGACCAGCAGGGCGACCATGATGCCGAAGAAGGTGACGACGGAGACGAACGCGGTGACCAGGCCCGTCTGGAGGAACGTCGACAGCGCGTCGACGTCCGTCGTCATCCGGGTCATGATCCGGCCGGTCAACTCCCGCTCGTAGTAGTCGAGTCCGAGCCGCTGGAGCTGGGCGAAGATCTTCAGCCGCAGGGAGTACAGGACGCGCTCGCCGGTGCGCCCGGTCATCCGCGTCTCGCCGATCTGCGCCACCCACTGGACGGTGACCGCGAGCAGCGCCAGCAGGGAGGCCGCCCAGACCGCGCCGAGGGCCACCTGGGTGACGCCGGAGTCGATGCCGTGCCGGATCAGGACGGGGAGGAGCAGGCCCATGCCGGCGTCCATGGCGACCAGGCCGAGGCTGATCAGGAGCGGCGGCCCGAAGCCTCGCAGCAGCCGCTTCAGGCCGTACGACTCCTCCGGCCGGACCGCCTTGGCCTCGTCGATGTCGGGGGTGTCGGTCGCCGGCGGCAGCGCCTCCACCTGGGCGAGCAGCTCGGGGGTGGCCGGGGACTCCGTCAGCGCCGGGTCCTTGCGTTCGCGGTCGCCGGTCCACAGCCTCGGCGTCACCCCGCGTTCGGCGTCGAACTCGGCGTCCAGTTCGTCGCGTACGGAGGTGTCCTCCTGGGGGCAGACGGGCTGGGCGTGGCCGGGTGAGACGCCGCCGAGTTCGTCGGGGTCGGTGAGGAGGCGACGGTAGAGGGCGGACCGCTGCTGGAGTTCCTCGTGGGTGCCGATGTCGGCGAGGCGGCCGGCGTCGAGGACGGCGATGCGGTCGGCGAGGTTGAGGGTGGAGCGCCGGTGCGCGATCAGCAGCGTCGTCCGGCCCTCCATGACGTGCTTCAGCGCCTCGTGGATCTCGTGCTCGACGCGGGCGTCCACCGCCGAGGTCGCGTCGTCGAGGACGAGCAGCCGGGGGTCGGTGAGGATGGCGCGGGCGAGCGCCACGCGCTGGCGCTGGCCGCCGGAGAGGGTCAGGCCGTGTTCGCCGACCGTGGTGTCGTAGCCGTCGGGCAGCTCGGCGATGAACCGGTCCGCCTGGGCCGCGCGGGCGGCCGCGCGGATCTCCTCGTCGGTGGCGTCGGGGCGGCCGTACGCGATGTTGTTGCGGACCGTGTCCGAGAAGAGGAAGGAGTCCTCCGGCACCAGCCCGATCGCGGCCCGCAGCGAGTCGTAGGTCAGCTCGCGGACGTCGTGGCCGCCGACGAGGACGGCGCCGCGGGTGACGTCGTAGAAGCGCGGGAGGAGGAGGGAGACGGTGGACTTGCCGGAGCCGGAGGAGCCGACGACGGCGAGGGTCTCACCGGGGCGGATCTCGAAGCTGAGGCCGTCGAGGACGGGGCCGGAGGAGTCGTCGTAGCCGAAGGACACGTCGTCGAACTCGACGGTCGCGGGCGCGTCGGCGGGCAGCGTCTTGGTGCCCTCCTTGATCGACGGCTCGGTGTCGATCAGCTCCAGGACGCGCTCGGTGCCCGCCCGGGCCTGCTGCCCGACGGTGAGGACCATGGCGAGCATGCGCACCGGGCCGACCAGCTGGGCGAGGTAGGTCGAGAAGGCGACGAACGTACCCAGCGTGATGTTCCCGCGCACCGCCAGCCAGCCGCCGACCGCGAGCATGGCGACCTGGCCGAGCGCCGGGACCGCCTGCAGGGCCGGGGTGTACTTCGAGTTGAACCGGATGGTGCGCAGCCGCCCCGCGAAGAGCCGCCGGCTGACGTCCCTGAGCTTCCCGGTCTCCTGCTCCTCCTGCCCGAAGCCCTTCACCACGCGTACGCCGCTGACGGCTCCGTCGACCACGCCCGCGACGGCGGCGGCCTGGGCCTGGGCGTACCAGGTGGAGGGGTGCAGCTTGGTCCGGCTGCGCTTGGCGATCCACCACAGGGCGGGGGCGACCGCGAGGGCGACCAGCGTGAGCGGCAGGGACAGCCACGCCATGACGACCAGGGATATCAGGAAGAGCGCGAAGTTCCCGATGGTCATCGGGAGCATGAAGAGCAGGCCCTGGATCAGCTGGAGGTCGCTGGTGGCCCGCCCGACGACCTGCCCGGTGGACAGCTCGTCCTGCCGCCGCCCGTCGAGCCGGGTGATCGTCCCGAACATGTCGGTGCGCAGGTCGTGCTGGACGTCGAGGGCGAGGCGGCCGCCGTAGTAGCGGCGGATGTAGGTCAGGACGTACACGGCGAGCGCGGCGGCGATGAGCAGGCCGGCCCAGAGGGCCATGCCTCGGGTGTGGTCGCCGATCACGTCGTCGATGATCACCTTGGTGATCAGCGGTACGACGGCCATGACGGCCATACCGGCGAGGAGCCCAGGGCCAGGACGACGTCCTTGGGGTAGCGCCACGCATACCCGGCCAGTCTGCGCGCCCAGCCCTTGGTCTCCCCCTGATGCGCTGCCACGCGGGTGCCCTCCGTTCGTCCTGATCTACCGGAAGGCACCAACGCCGGTGAGCCCTGATTTCATCCCGCCGCAATGCGCTCCGCGGGTTCGGCCGCTTTCGTTGTCCTTACCCGCAAGTAATAGAACCGTGTCGTCTGTGCGGCGTTCTGGTTGTCGTCGCTGACCAGCAGCACCTTCAGGCGGTCGCCCGCACGGCCCGTGATCACCATGCCCTCGATGTTGTCGAGCAGCGGGTTCGGCTGGGGCTGCTTGGCGGTCGCTCCCCGTGACGGGCAGTTCACGATGTCGGCGAGCAGCGTCTTCCTGACCAGCCGTACGCCGTCCTGCCCGGTGAGGTTCTCGACACCGCTCGTGTCCGTGGCGCGGCGCGGGTCGGCGAGGTAGAGGCGGACGGTGTTGCCGACGCCCGCGGTGAAGCCGCGTTCCAGGACGAGGAGGCGGCCGTCGGGGGTCGCCTGGACCTCGGGGACGCCGAGGCCGGCGTCGGTGCGGTAGGCGTACTGGCGGGAGAGCCGGAAGTGCCCGCCCTTGGTCTCGCGCCAGGTCTGGAAGCGGACGATGCCGGAGCTGTCCCCGGCGAGCGCGTACTCCATCGACGCGAGCAGGGTGCGGCCGCCGGGCAGCAGGGTCAGGCCCTCGAAGGTGCCGTTGGAGACGGCGCGGCCGGCCGGGGCGACCTTCAGGGCGTCCGGCACGGGGAGGCGGTCGAGGATCCTGCCGTCGCGGGAGTAGCGGCGTACGGAGGGCTCGGTCTCGGAGGAGACCAGCCGGCTGCCGTCCCGGTCGACGACGAGGCCCTCGGAGTCGAGGGCGGCGCCGCTCTCGTCGGCGAGCGGGACGACGGCCCGGGGCGCGAGCGTCCTCCTGTCCAGGTTGAACAGGGCCGAGCGGTCGGAGACGGCCGCGAGCGAGCCGTCCCGGTCCACGGCGAGGGCGGAGAAGTTACCGACGAAGGTGCCGTCGTACGTCGTCTTGTCGAGCGCGTCGGAGAAGCGGTCGATGGAGACGGCGGGCGAACAGGCGTGGCTGCCCGGCGTGTTGGCGGGGACGGTGGGGGTGACGGTGGCGGCGTGGACGTCGGCGTTCGCCGGGCCGGCGGCGGTCAGGCACGCGGCCGCCGCCAGGCTCGCGGTGGCGGTGGCGAGTACGGTTCTCAGGCGCATGGGGGTCACCGTAGGACGGGTGGGTGACGCGAGGTGGGCCGCCCAGTTAAGGCTCGGCTCGCGTGAGGCTCAGCTCGCGGCCAGGTCCTTGTGGATGACCTTGGCGACGCCCTGGATGGTCGTGACGCCGTAGTTCATGGTGCTGTTGCCATGGGTCAGCACAGTCATCACGTAGTCGTGCCCGCGCCCCTTGAAGGCGCCGACGCTGTGCACCCGCCAGCCCTGGGTGGCACGCTGCAGCCAGCCGTTCTTGACGGCGACGGTGACGCCGGACGGCACGCCGTACGGGGTGCCCCAGCGCTGCGAGGAGACGACCTGGCCCATCAGCTTCAGGATGTAGGCGCGGGAGTTGTCGCTGAGTATCGCGTTCTTGGCCGTGATCAGCTTCAGCAGCTTCTGCTCGTCGGTGACGGTGATCTGGGTCAGTCCCCAGTAGCCGTTCGCGCCGGGCTTGGTCTGGGTCATGCCGGCGGCACCGAGGAACCCCTTGATCTTCGTCAGCCCGAGCTGCTTCCAGAGCGTGCTGGTCGCGGCGTTGTCCGACTTGGTGATCATCGCCTTCGCGAGGGACACCTCACGGTCGGTGAGATACCGGTTGTGCTTCTTCGCGTCCCACAGCAGCGCGGCGAGCACGGTCACCTTGACGACGCTGGCGGAGTCGTAGGCGCTGGAAGCCCTGAGCGCGCAGGTGGTGTTGGTGGACCGGTCGTAGAGGCCGACCGCGATGGTCCCCTTGCGGTTGGCCAGCGCGGCGGTGATGTCCTTCTTCAGCTTGGCGGCGAGGCCGGCTTTGGCGGACGTACAGCTGACGGTGGGTGCGGTGGCCGCGACGGCGGGGGTGGCGGCCGCGACACACGGTATGAACACCCCGGCCACGACACCTGTCGCGAGGACTGCTCTCGCACGTCCGGAAACGCCTCTTGATTTCGCTCTCGATACCCCTTGAGTCATGCCCTGTTGACTCGCGAGCCCAAGGGAAAGGTTGTACGCACGTGGACCCTTTTACACACCGAAACGGTCACGGCACGCATGGCCCTGCACGACGACTTCATGATCAATTCCCTTGCCGTACACCCAATGACAAGATCGTCCGACATAGCGTCACCTCGACCAGACTGGCGTGATCACGTCAGATGCAGGTAAATCGGAGGGGACGTTCCATGCGCAGACAGAGGATGATCGCGGCCGTCACGGGATGCGCCTCGGCCGCGGTGCTCGCCAGTGCGATTCCGGCGCACGCCGAAGGGAGCTGGAGTTCCAGCATGAACGGAGTGCGCACGGGCTTCGACTCCCGTACGTGGACGGACAACAACAACGACAGCGTCAGCACCTCCATATCCCTGAGCGGTTGCAGCAACGGCGGACTGGGCCCCGCGGTCAGCAACACCCAGCTCCAGCTGACCCGCGAGACCTCGATCGTCCAGCCCGACGAGGACCGGGGCCGCTACACGTTCCACTGCAGCAGCTCCGCCTCCCACGCCTTCGGCGACCAGCCGAAGGGCGACTACCACTTCACCGTGACGAAGATCCAGGACAGCTCGTCGGGCTACTACCTGAAGGTGGACTCGGTCTCGGTCCGATACTGAGCACCGCAGGCGCTACGAGCATCACGAGCACCACACTGAAACGTCGTCATTCCTTGTAAGAAGGCCGTGGGCTGTGTCTGTCGAGTTCGTCACCTGCACCTACCAGTACCGTCGGGGCCCGGTCGTCCTCGACAGACTCAGCTTCGCCTTCCCCCCGGGCCGCACCGTGCTGCTCGGGCCCAACGGGGCGGGCAAGACCACGCTGCTGGCGCTGGCCGCCTCCGCGCTCAAGGCGCACTCCGGCTCCGTCTCCTTCGCGGGGCTCGACCCCGCCGTACGTTCCCAACTGCGGGAGTACCGACGCCAGGTCGGGTGGATGCCCCAGCACATCACCCCCGCCCCCGGTATGACGTGCCGGGAGCAGGTCGCCTATGCCGGGTGGCTCAAGGGTATGTCCCGGCGGGACGCGTGGGACGGAGCCCTGGCGGCGCTCGACCGTGTGGGACTCGCCAAGAAGGCGGACCAACAGGCGTCGTCGTTGTCCGGTGGCCAGCTGCGCCGGGTCGGCGTGGCCCAGACGCTGGTGCACTCCTCCCGGCTCGTGCTGATGGACGAACCGACGGCGGGCCTCGACCCCGCGCAGCGGAGCACGTTCCGCAAGGTCGTCGAGGAACTCGCCGGAAGTGCCGACATCGTCGTCTCCACCCACCAGACCGAGGACCTCTCCGAGGTCTACGACCATGTCGTCGTCCTGTCGGACGGCGTGGTCCGGTTCACCGGCACCGTCCAGGAGTTCCACGCCCTCGCCCCGCGGGACACCGCGTCTGGCCGCGTCGCGGACGGCGCCTACACGGCGGTTCTCGGCGGAGGCGAGGCGTGGTGATGTTCCGTCTGCACCCGCGCGCGAACGCGGCCGTTCCCGCCGCTCCCGTGCTGCTCTGTATCGTCGCCATCTACGTCACCTCGAACTACGTCGCCGGGGACCTGGACGGCTACTGGACGGCGGCCACCGCCAAGGCCGTCTCCGCCATGATCTTCATCGCCCCGGTCACCGCGGCCTGTGCCGCCTGGGAGGCCGGAAGGCTCCGCCGCGCCAAGGTCGGTGAGGGCACCCCGACCCGCAACGGGTGGCAGATCGCCGCGGCGGCCCTCGTACCGGTCGTGCTGCTGGGCCTCCTCGCCCTCGCGGCGGCACTCGCCGTGGTCCGCCTGCAGATGGAGTCGGCTCCGGGGTGGCCGGATGCCCGGATCATCGCCGCGGCGTGCGTGGTCCTGTGCGCCCACATCGCCCTCGGCTACGCCGTCGGCATGTGGCTGCCCGCCGTGGCCGCCGTCCCGGTGATCCTGGTCGGTGACTACCTGTGGAACGTGTACCCGCCGGCGCTGGAGCCCCTGTGGCTGCGCCACCTGACCCAGCCGGCCTTCGGCTGCTGCTCGAACAACTCCGCGGTCTACCCGGGGGCCGTCACTGCACCCACGCTCGTGGCCGTCGGCCTGGCCGCGCTGGCTGTCGCCGCCGCGGCCCTCTCCCGGCGTACGCCCCGGCGCGGCAGCCTGCCCCGGGCCGTCCCCTACTGGGGTGCCGCCCTGGCCGTGGTCGCCGCCACGGCCACCACCGCCACGGGTGTCAGGCTGGTGGACCGACTCGGCCCCGACGCGATCGAGGCCCGCCCGGTGTCCGATCTGGTCTGCGCCGACCCTCGGGGCACCCGGGTGTGCGTCTGGCCCGAGCACGCCTCCCGTCTGACCGGGACGGCCCGCACCGTGAGCACGGCGGTCGAACGCCTGCGCGCCGTCGGAGTGAGTGCACCCGACGTCGTCACCGAGAGCGGCCATCGCCCCGGGCCCAGGCAGTGGACGATGACCGTGCGGCAGGATCCCGCGTTCACCGACCAGGACCTGCTGACCAGCCTGACCTCCGACCTCGCGGTGATCCTCGTCGACGCCCCGCACGGTGACACCCGCGGAGACTGCCCGGCGGATCCGGCCACCGCCGCACAGCGGGCGTTCGACTCCCAGGACCAGCTCGGCGTCTGGCTGTCGGTGCGGGCAGGTCGGAGTCAGCAGGAGGCCCGGGACGGCACCGATCCACGGATCTGGGCGCCGGTCGGTCGTGTCCTCGGCACCAGCGCGGCCGACCAGAGGACCTGGTTCCAGGACACCCTCGGCCAGGCGCGGTGCATGCCGCGATGACCTGGTGGATCCACACACGGCGCACGACCCTGCTCACGCTCGTCACCGTCGGCTTCTGGGCGGCGGCCTTCGCCCTGGGCAACAGCCGCCTGCCGCTGCCCCAACTGGGCGGAGCCACCTCGGCGGACGTCCCGTTCATCCTGTTCGCCCCCTTGGCACCGGCCATCGCCCTCAACGCGTGCTACGGCACACCCACCCCCGTCGAGCGAACAGCGCTACGCCGGGTCGCCGCCCTCGACTCCCTTCTCGCCGTCGCGGTGGTGGCGGCCTCCGCGGCCGTGGCGACCCCCGTCATGGCGGGCTGGATCAGCGGCCCCGACGCGTTCGCGGCCGAGTCGGCCGTCCGCAACCTGGCCTTCTACACCGGGCTCGCCCTGATCGGCAGAGCGGCCCTCGGCAACCACGCCTCCACGGTGATCCCGACGCTGCTCGCGCTGGTCGTGTCGGTCTTCGGCTACGGCCCCGAGCAGACGGCCCATTGGTGGGCATGGCCCGCGGCACTCCCCTCCGACCCCCTCTCCTGGGCCGGATCCGCCGTGCTCCTGTCGATCGGCCTGTACCTGACGGCGCGGGGGGACTTTCCGCGGCGTTGGGCGACCTTGGCGGACGGGTCATGAAAGCCTGTGCGCATGATGCCTGCTGACGGCGTACTGGCCATCCTCTCCGTGCTCCGGCAGGCGCAGGTCGCGGTCTGGATCGGGGGCGGCTGGGGCATCGACGCCCTGATCGGCGAGCAGACCCGCGAGCATCGGGACCTTGACCTGATGCACCGCCAGGAGCAGGAGCCCGCGGTGCTGTCGGCCCTCGCGGAGGCGGGCTTCGTGGAGACCCTCGACTGGCGCCCGGTCCGCTTCGTGATGGGGGCTCCGGACGGCCGCGAGATCGATGCGCACCCCCTGGCCTTCGCCGAGGACGGCTCCGCGACCCAGGCCTCCCTGGAGCCGTCACGTCCGTTCCGCTACCCCGCGTCGGCGTTCGTGACGGGCAGCATCGGCGGGACGCCGGTCCCGTGTCTGTCGGCAGAACAGCAGGTCGAGTTCCACCAGGGCTACGAGCCGGCGGACCGCGACCGGCATGACATGGCTCAGCTGCGGCGCGTGTTCGGGATCGCCACGCATTTCTGATCCCGTCCCCGCGCTGTGCGGCCCCTCCTGGGCCACAGGGCTACGCGGCCCGTCCAGGGCTCCTGAGGATCTCCGTCAGGGCGGAGATGCTGTGGTCACCGTGGCCGGCTTCGACCGCACGCTTGAGCAGATCGTGGAACGGCCTGTGCCAGGCCATGTCGAGGTTCGCTTCCCTGCCGAGTTCCTCGTCGTGGGCGGTGCCTGCCAGGAAGAGGTTCACGGAGGAGGCGGGCCTGGTGTAGTCGCCGCGGTCGATCTCCTCGGCGAAGACCGGCAGTACCGAGTTGATCATTTCGAACCACTTGACGCTGAACCGAACCATCGAGGCCGCCGTGAGGCCCCGGGCCTGCAGGGCCGCAGCTCCCTGGAAGAAGCCGACGAGCGCGGGTAACAGGGTGCCGCCCACCGCCATCTCGTACAGGGCGGCGAGGTCGGGGTCCGCACCGAGATAGACGGTGTCGCCGCCGAGGACCCGCAGCGTCGGGGCGAACTCCTCGAACACGCCGATGTCACCGCCGTAGTACAGGAGGGTGTCCTCGGCGCCCACGGCCGACGGCACGTTCTTGATCGCTCCCCCGAGGTAGCGCGCTCCGTGCCCGAGCGCCCACTCGGCCATCTGCCGGGCCCCGGCCGGTGAGCCGCTGTTCAGGGTCACCAGGGCTCGCCCCTTGAGCCCGGCGGCGGCCGGTTCGAGGGCCTCGACGGTGTTCTCGAACGTGGTGAGACAGGCGACGACCAGCGGACTCACCGCCACCGCCTCGGCCACGGTGTGCGCGTGAACAGCCCCCTTGGACACTAGGGGCGCGGCCTTCCCGGGTGTCCTGTTCCAGACGGTGGTCGGGTGCCCGGCGGCGATGAACGCCTCGGCCAGCGCGCTGCCCATCGAGCCCAGCCCGACGACGGTGACGGGAGTGCGGTGCTGCCCGGTCATATGTTGCTCCTGCCTGGAACGGATCCTTCTGAGCACCTGAAATGACGTCAAACACGAGCTTCGGGCGTCGAGTTGCTGCCATCCGGATGCGCTGCCTGCTCCATGCTGTGGGCGCGCCATCACATCTGCAAGTACCTACAATTTTGTCGGGTACCCACATTTTTGTCAGTGGAGGACAGATGACGAAGCGGAGCTACACCTGCGGGCTCGACGCCGCCATCGACGTCATGGGAGGGAAATGGAAGGGGCTGATCCTGTTCTGGCTCGGCGAAGGGCCACTGCGCTTCGGTGAGTTGCGCCGGACCGTGTCCGGCATCAGTGAACGGATGCTGATCCTGCAACTACGGGAACTGGAGGCCAGCGGCCTGGTACACCGCGAGGTCCATCACCAGGTCCCACCGAAGGTGGAGTACTCCCTGACCGACTTCGGCCACTCCCTCGTCACGGCACTCGTCCCGCTCGGGCAGTGGGGCGAGGACAACATAGAGCGTCTCGAGGGGCTCCGGTGAGGGGGCCCACGGCCTCCTTTGCCGCCCCCTTTGCACATCCACAGGAAAGATCCAGCTCCGGCACAGCCCGCACCCACCCCCGCCGCACACGATGCCCTGGTGACATCAGCGACCGATCCCCACCCCCACCCGACCGTGACCGCCACCCGCGTGCCCCCGCGGGCCCCGTCGGAGGTCCCACCCCCGACTCCCCCGGACAAGACGCCGCGCTGGTCGCCGCCCGCGTTGATCGCGATCCTGATCACGGCGGCGGTGCTGTACTCGTGGAACCTCTCCGGTTCCAGCCTGAACAGCTTCTACAGCGCGGCCGTGCTGAGCGGCACGGAGAGCTGGAAGGCGTGGTTCTTCGGCTCGCTGGACGCGGGGAACTTCCTCACCGTCGACAAGCCGCCGTTCGCCCTGATGGTGATGGGGCTGTCGTGCCGGATCTTCGGTTACGGCACCTGGCAGATGATGCTGCCGATGGTTCTGGTCGCGCTGGCGACGATCTGGATCGTGCACTCCTCGGTGAAGCGGGTGTGGGGCCACGGCGCGGCGACGGTGGCCGCGCTGGTGCTGGCGCTGACCCCGATCACGGTCGCCATCAACCGTGACAACAACCCCGACACGCTGCTGGTGTTCCTGATGGCCGGCGGTGCGGCGCTCGCCCTGCGCGCCGTGCACAACGGCAGGTTGCTGCCGCTGGTCGGATCCGCGGTGTGCTTCGGTCTGGCCTTCAACACCAAGATGCTCCAGGGCTACATCGCGCTGCCCGCCGTGTTCGCGGTCTACCTGTACGCCGCGAAGCCGAAGCTCGTGAAGCGGATCGTGAACCTGCTGATCGCGGGCGCCGCCCTGGCCGTCTCCAGCTTCTGGTGGGCCGCGGCCGTCTCACTCGTGCCCGCCGACGAACGCCCGTACATCGGCGGTTCGACGGACGGCACGGCCTGGGACCTGATCATGGGCTACAACGGCCTCGGCCGAATCCTCGGCGGCGAGGGCAACGGCGGAGGCGGCGGCGGTGGAGGCGGTGGCTTCTCGGGTACGGCAGGCATCGGGCGGCTCTTCAACGACATCCTCGGCGGCCAGATCTCCTGGCTGATCCCCTTCGCGGCGCTCGCGTGCATCGGCGGCCTCGTGCTGTGCGGCCGCGCCCCGCGCACCGACCTCACCCGTGCCGCGCTGCTGCTGTGGGGCGGCTGGACGGCCCTGCACTACCTGACCTTCGCCATGGCCGAGGGCACGATGCACCCGTACTACACGACCGCGCTCGCCCCGGGCATCGCGGCGCTGTGCGGAGGCGGCGGCGTGATGCTGCTGCGCGCGTTCCGCGCCGACAAGCGGTGGGCGTGGGTGCTGCCGGTGGGGCTGGCGGTCACCGCCGTCTGGGCGGTCGTACTACTGCGGCGGGCCTCCGGCTGGAACACCTGGCTGTGGCCGGCGATCACCGTCGTCATGGCCCTGGCGATCGTGGGCCTGCTCGTCTTCCGGTCCGCGTCCGGGAACCGGCTGCGGCTGCTCGCGGCCTCCGTGGTGGCGGCGATCGTCGCGGCGGTCGCGGGGCCCGCGGCGTACGCCTGGTCGGTGCCGTCCGGTTCGGGCGCCGGCATGGGCGGTACGAATCCGACGGCCGGCCCCTCGACGGGCAGCGGCTTCGGCGGCGGCCCCGGTGGGGGCGGTGGCGGCCGGGGTGGCTTCGGCGGCGGCCGGATGCCGGACGGTGGGCGTCAGCAGAACGGCCAGAACAGCCAGGCCAACGGCCAGACCGACGGTCAGGCCGGGCAGCAGGGCGGCTTCCCGGGCGGACCGCAGGAGGCTCAGAACGGCCAGAACGGCCAGGCCCCCGGCGGCACCGGCGAGACGGGCGGTACGCCGCCCAACGGAGCCGGCGAGACCGGCGGTACGACCCCGGGCGGCACCGGCACCAGCACCGGCACCAGCGGCACCCCCGGCGGCATGGGCGGCGGAGGCTTCGGCGGTGGCGGCATGGGCGGCGGCGCGACCAACGAGCTCATCACGTACCTCAAGAAGCACCAGGACGGCGCCAAGTGGCTGCTGGCGGTGTCGAGTTCGCAGAGCGCGGCCCAGCTGATCCTCAGCAGCGGTGAGCCCGTGATCTCCATGTGGGGCTGGTCCGGCAGCGACAAGGCGATGACCCTGGCCAAGCTCAAGGAACTGGTGAAGAACGGCGAACTGCACTACATCCAGATCGGTGGCGGCGGCATGGGCGGCGGCCCCGGCGGCGGCAGCGACGTCAGCTCCGCGGTCACGGAGTGGGTGCAGAAGAACGGGACGGCCGTGAAGGAGAGCGAGTACAGCACCAACTCCTCGTCCTCGTCCTCTTCGTCCTCATCCTCCTCTTCGCAGAGCAACCAGTCGACGATCTACCGCCTGGACGCGTCGGACGTCAGCTGACACCGACTCGGCTCATCGCGTGAACGGCCCCCGGCTCCCTGTCGGGTGCCGTTTCGCACTCCCGTACGCGCAGCAACTCGCGTAGACAAGCCCCGTTTTGCCGTTTCCCGTCACCCAATGGACACGCGTAAGCCCTCGACACCACCGCATGTCCATGCCACTCTCCCGTTTGCCGCCTCCATTCAACCCGCGTAGATGGGACACCCCACATGCTGGCGACACACATACGCCACCGCCGCTGGAAGTCCGTGGCGCTGACGACGGCAGCCGTCCTGGTGGGACTCACCACCCCGGCGCTCATGGCCTCCCCGGCCGCGGCCACCACGACGGAGTACGACGACACGTACTACGCCGACGCGATCGGCAAGACCGGTACGGCCCTGAAGGACTCGCTGCACACGATCATCAGCGACCAGACGAAGATCTCGTACTCGGCGGTCTGGAACGCGCTGAAGGCCACCGACCAGGATCCGAACAACACCAACAACGTGATCCTGCTGTACAGCGGTGTCTCCCGCAGCAAGTCCCTCAACGGCGGCAGCACCGGCAACTGGAACCGCGAGCACACCTGGGCCAAGTCCCACGGCGACTTCGGCGAGGCCATCGGCCCCGGCACCGACCTGCACCACCTGCGCGCCTGCGACGTCCAGGTCAACAGCATCCGCGGCAACCTGGACTTCGACAACGGCGGCAGCGCCGTCACGGGCGGCGGCGGCAGCACCGTCGACTCCGACTCCTTCGCGCCCCGCGCCGCGGACCGGGGCGACGTGGCCCGCATGATCCTCTACATGGCCGTGCGCTACGAGGGCGACGACGGCTGGGCCGACCTGGAGCCCAACGAGAGGGTCAACAACGGCAGCAACCCCTACATGGGCAAGCTCTCCGTCCTCAAGGCATGGAACGAGGCGGACCCGCCGAGCGCCTTCGAGGAGCGCCGCAACGAGGTCATCTACGACTCCTACCAGCACAACCGCAACCCGTTCATCGACCACCCGGAGTGGGTCGAGGCGATCTGGTAGACGCGCCCGAAGGGCTCGGCCTCACTTCCGTGCAAGGGAGGCCGAGCCCTTCGCGTCCCGTGGATCAGATGCGGGCGCCCGTCCAGCGAGCGGCGGATCAGGCCCCGACGTGTCCGGTCACCACCTGTACAGCGGAATGACCTGCGCCGATCCACCACCGTTGACCCGGCTATGAAGAAGATCAGCGCGCTCGCCGCGCTCACCATGGCAGCCCTCGTCCTCGCCACCCCGGCCCACGCCGACGACGGCGACCGGGGCCGTGTCACCATCGCCGGCTACACCACTCCCAACCTCTGCAGGCAGGCCCTGGCGCTCGTCCCGATGGCGGCACCGTGGACCGGTCCCGCGGTGGACGACGCCTGCTACAACCGCGACCACAACACGCAGGAGCAGGGCTCCTGGATCATCATGTCGTGAGGTGGGTGGGCGCGAACATCCGCAGCACCGCCGGGAGGACGACCACCGACGGGCCGGGGGTCTGAAGCGCCTTCGCCAGATCCGCCTCCAGCGTCTCCGGGGTCGTCCGGGCCCCGGGGACACCGAACGACTCCGCCAGCGCCACGTAGTCCGGCCGCGTCAGTTCGGTCGCGGTGGCCTGGCCGAAGGCGTCCGTCATGTACTCGCGCAGGATGCCGTAGCCGCCGTCGTCGACGATGAGCCAGGTGACGTTCAGGTCGTACTGGCGGGCCGTGGCCAGCTCGGCGATCGAGTACAGGGCGCCTCCGTCGCCGGAGACCGCGAGCACCGGGCGGGTCGGGTCCGCGGCGGCGGCGCCGAGTGCCGCGGGGAAGCCGTAGCCGAGGCCGCCGGCGCCCTGAGCGGAGTGCATGTGGTTGGGGCCCTTGGCGTCGAAGGCCGACCAGGCCCAGTACGCGAGGATCGTCATGTCCCAGAAGGACGGGGAGTCGGCGGGCAGGGCGCGCCGGACCGACGCCAGCACGTCCTGCTCCAGGGTGAGTTCCTGGCCGTCGATCCGCTCCGACACCTTGCCGAGCACCTCACGCACCCGCTCCGGCGCCGTGACGTCCTCCCGCTCCGACACCGTCTCCAACAGCGCCTGCAACGCGAGGCGCGCGTCCGCGTGGATGCCCAGCGCCGGGTGGTTGGACTCCAGTTTGCCGAGGTCGGCCTCGATCTGGATGACCCGGCCGCGCGGCTTGAAGGTGTGGTAGTTGGACGACAGCTCCCCCAGCCCCGAGCCGACGACGAGGAGTACGTCGGCGTCCTCCAGGAAGTCCGTGGTGTGCCGGTCCTCGATCCAGGACTGGAGGGACAGCGGGTGCGTCCAGGGGAAGGCGCCCTTGCCGCCGGGGGTCGTGACGACGGGTGCCCGGAGCGTCTCCGCCAGCTGACGGAGCTTCTTCGAGGCGTCGGCGCGGACCACTCCCCCGCCCGCGATGATGGCCGGGCGGGCGGCGTGGGAGAGCAGGTGGGCGGCCACCGCTGTCAGTTCGGGGCGCGGGGGCAGGTCCTCCGGGAACGCGTCGCCGCCCGTCACCACCGGGATCGACGTCCCGGCCAGCAGCACGTCCTGCGGGATCTCCACCCACACCGGGCCGTGCGGGGCCGTCAGCGCCGACTTCCAGGCCGCCTCGATCGCGGAGGGGATCTGGGACTGGGTGCGGACCGTGTGGACCGATTTCACCACGCCCCGGAACGACGCCGCCTGGTCCGGGAGTTCATGCAGATAACCATGTCTGCCGCCGCCCAGTCCCGCCGTCGGGATCTGGCTGCTGATCGCCAGCACGGGGGCGGAGGCCGCCGCGGCCTCCTGGAGTGCGGCCAGCGAGGTCAGCGCGCCGGGGCCCGTCGACAGCAGCAGCGGGGCGGCCTCGCCGGTGATCCGGCCGTACGCGTCCGCCGCGAAGCCGGCGTTGTTCTCCACCCGCAGCCCGATGTACCGCAGGTCGGAGCGCCGTAGCGCGTCGAACATGCCGAGCGCGTGCTGGCCGGGCAGTCCGAAGACGGTCGTCGCGCCGAGCCCGGCCAGCGTCTCCACGACCAGGTCTCCGCCGTTGCGGCCGGCGGGAGGGTTCAGTGCGGCGGCGGTCTGCTCCTCCGTCGGGCGGAGCACCAGGTCGTGGTCGTGGGTCACTTGCCCTCGTTCTCCTTACGGGCCGCCGCGATCTGGCGGGACATGATCGTGGTCAGTTCGTACGCCGTGTGGGACGCGGCCACCGACGTGATCTCGGCGTGATCGTACGCGGGGGCCACCTCGACGACGTCGGCGGAGACCAGGTTGCACGACGCGAGACCGCGCAGGATCTCCAGCAGCTCGCGGGAGGTCATGCCGCCCGCCTCCGGCGTACCCGTGCCGGGGGCGTGGGCCGGGTCGAGGCAGTCGATGTCGATGGAGATGTAGAGCGGCCGGTCGCCGATGCGCTGGCGCAGCTGGTCGGCGATCTCGTCGGCGCCGCGCCGGTAGACGTCGGCGGAGGTGACGATGCCGAAGCCCATCTTCTCGTCGTCGGTGAGGTCCTGCTTGCCGTACAGCGGGCCGCGGATGCCGACGTGGGAGAGGGCGGAGGTGTCGAGGATGCCCTCTTCGACCGCGCGCCGGAACGGCGTGCCGTGCGTGTACTCGGCGCCGAAGTAGGTGTCCCAGGTGTCGAGGTGGGCGTCGAAGTGCAGCAGGGCGACCGGGCCGTGCTTCTTGGCGACCGAGCGCAGCAGCGGCAGCGCGATGGTGTGGTCGCCGCCCAGGGTCATCAGGCGGGCGCCGGAGCCGATCAGGTCGTCGGCGGCGGCCTCGACGGTCTCGACGGCCTCGTTGATGTTGAAGGGGTTCACGGCGATGTCGCCGCCGTCCGCGACCTGCGCGAGGGCGAAGGGGGAGGCGTCCTGTGCCGGGTTGTACGGGCGCAGCAGCCGGGACGCCTCGCGGATCGCGTTGCCGCCGAAGCGGGCGCCCGGCCGGTACGAGACCCCCGAGTCGAACGGCACGCCGACCACGGCGACATCGGCGCGGCCGACCTCGTCGAGGCGGGGCAGCCGGGCGAAGGTGGCGGGTCCGGCGTACCGCGGGATGCGGGAGGAGTCGACGGGGCCGCGGGGGGTCTCGTTGCCAGTCATCGTGAAATGCCTTCTTTCCTACGCTTCGTCGCGTATGTACTTCTGCCGGTGACTCTACTGGGGAGCCGACACCGGTTCGGACACGAGTTCGGGGTCCCGCCCGGCGAGACGCTCACGCCAGGCGGCGAGTACGGCCGCGTCGGTCGGCCTCGTCATCAAGGAGACGGCGATGTACGCGGCGAGGGAAGACAGCAGGCCGTAGTAGACCGGTTCGTTGGCGAGGATGCCGTGGGTCGCCATCAGGGTGATCACGGCGACGCCGCCGACGACGACCGAGGCGAGCGCGCCCTGCGCCGTGCCGCGCCGCCACAGCAGCCCGCCGAGGATCGGCACGAGCAGCCCGCCGACCAGCAGGTTGTAGGCGACGGTCAGCGCCTCGACGACGTTGTTCAGCGCGATGGCCGTACCGATGACGGCGAGGCCCATGAGCAGGATGAAGGCACGGTTGCCCTTGACCTCGTCGTGCTGCTCGCCCGATTCCGGTGCGCCCGCCGGCCGGACGGCTCCGCGCAGCCGTGACCAGATGTCGTTGTTGGCGACGGTCGCGCAGGCGATGAGGGCACCGGACGAGGTGGACATCACGGCGGCGAGGGCGGCGGCCAGCACCAACCCCCGTACGCCGACCGGGAGTTCGTCCTTGACGATGGTCGCGAAGGCGTCGTCCGCACTACCGAGCCTGGGGTAGAGCACCTTGGCCGCCGTACCGATGACGGCGCCGGCGAGGGCGTAGACGAGGCAGTAGGTGCCGGCGACGGTGCCGCCCCACTTGGCGGTCTTGTCGCTGCGGGCGGTGAACACGCGCTGCCAGATGTCCTGCCCGATGAGCATGCCGAAGGTGTAGATCAGGACATAGGTGAAGATCGTCTCGCCGCCGATGCCCAGCGGGTCGAAGTACTCGGTCGGCAGCTTGGCCTTCATCTCGCTGAACCCGCCGGCCTTGACGACGGCGATGGGGAGCAGGAGCAGCAGCACGCCGACGGTCTTCACCACGAACTGCACCATGTCGGTGAGGGTGATCGACCACATGCCGCCGAGCGTCGAGTAGGCGACGACGATCGAGCCGCCGAGGACGATCGCGACGGTGCGGTTCATGTCGAAGAGGACGTCGAAGATCGTGGCGTACGCGATGGTCGACGTGACCGCGAGCATGAGGGTGTACGCCCACATGACGACACCGGAGATGACACCGGCCCGGCCGCCGTAGCGCAGGTCCAGCATCTCGGAGACGGTGTAGACCTTGAGGCGGGCGATGCGGGCGGAGAAGAAGACGGAGAGGGCGAGGAGCCCGAGGCCGATGGTGAACACCATCCAGGCGCCGGAGAGCCCGTACTGGTAGCCGAGGCCCACGCCGCCGATGGTGGACGCGCCGCCGAGGACGATCGCGGCCATGGTGCCCGAGTACATGGTCGGGCCGAGGCGACGGCCCGCGACCAGGAACTCGCTCTTGGACTTGGCGCGGCGCATGCCCCACCAGCCCATGGCCAGCATGCCGGCCAGATAGACGACGATGACTGTGTAGTCGACGGCCATGTTGGGGCCTCCTTCGCGAACATCCCGGTGGCGTGTCGTGCAGATGGGGGGTGGGGACGTCGGCAGCGGCTCGCGGGGACATCCGCCCGTACCCGCGGCTGCCGGTCTGGAACGACAGTAGGTGGCCGGAAAGTGACTGCGAAGTGTACGTTTCATCCATCTGAGGCTGCACAGCTGGAGGAAACGTCCACATGCCGGATCCCGCCGTTCCGCCGACCCCACCGGTACCGCTCTCGGCGCTCCTGGCCCGCGAGGACCTGGGCCTGCGCCGGATCGCCGGGCCGCCGGACGCGGACCCGGCCATCCACTGGGCGCACACCTCGGAGATGGCCGATCCGTATCCGTATCTGCTGGGCGGCGAGCTGCTGCTGACGGCCGGGGTGCACATCCCGGAGGCGGCGGGCTCGGGGACGTACTTCGACGACTACGTCTCCAGGATCGTGGCGGCGGGCGGCGCGGCGCTCGGCTTCGGGCTCGCCCCCGTGCACGACACGGTGCCGCGCGCCCTGGTGGCCGCGTGCGACGCGTACGGCCTCCCGCTGCTGGAGGTCCCGCCCCGGACCACCTTCTCGGGCGTGGCCCGCGCGGTCTGGCAGCTCATGGCCCGGGCCCGGCACGCCGAACTGCGCCGCGTGACCGAGGCCCAGCAGAGCCTGGCCGCGGCGGCCTCCCGCCCCGACCCGGTCCGTGCCGTCCTGCGGCAGCTGGCCCAGCGGGTGGGCGGCTGGGCGGTGCTGTACGGGCCGGAGGGGGCGGTGATCGGGGAGGCCGGCCGGGAGGCACCGGGGGATGCGGCGCGGGTGGCGTTGGCGGGGCTGGCGGGGGTGGTGCGGCCGGTTGGGGGTGCGGGGGCGGCTACGACCGCGGCAACGGCTGGGGGCGGGGCCGGGGCTTCGGGCGCATCCGGCAGCGTGACCACGTGGCAGACCAGCGGACCGGAGGTCACGCGAGCGGCCGCTCTCGACGCCGGACGGGCACCCGGTCGCCCCGCCACGCGGCAGACCACCCGGTCCGAAGCCCCACCCCTTGGCCTCGGCGCACCCGGCACGACCGGCAGCCGCGCGTCCTCCGCGCCCGCCTCCCCCTCCCCCGCCCCTCTCTCGTCAGCCGCCCCACCCCCAGCTCCGCCCACCCCCACCTCCGCCACCGACACCATCGCCGGCACCCACCTCGCCGCCTACGCCCTCGGGGCCGGCCAGGGCTTCGTCCTCGGGGTCGCCGCCCCGCGCCGGGACCCCGGCGACCACACCATCGCCTCCGTCGCCGCCGTGCTCCTCTCCCTCCTCACCGGCGAGCACCAGAGCGGCTCGGGAGCGGCCCGGTCGTCGGCGCTCGTACGGCTGCTGCTGGGCGCCGAGCCGCAGGCCGTGGCCCCGCTCCTCGGCGCCGACCGCTGGGTCGTGGTGCACGGCCGCCCCGACGCCCAGCCCTGCGACTCGGTGGCGGCCTCGGCGCTGGGCGCGGCCCTCGGCTCCCCGCTGGTCGACCTCGCGCGGGACGTCGTACGCGTCCTCGCCCCCGCGGACCGTGAACCGGCCCCGCTGCCCGGCTGGACCCTGGGCGTGAGCGCCCCCGCGTCCGCGGCGGAGTGGCCGGCCGCCGACGCCCAGGCGGCCCGGGCCCTGTCCCGCGCCCGGGCCACCCGCACGCCCCTGTTCCGGCACGGCACCCACCGCCCGGCCCTCACCGACCTGCTCTCCGTGGACGAGGCGGAGTCGCACGCCCGCGCCCTGCTCGCGCCCCTCACCCCGCCCCTGACGGAGACCCTGCGCACCTGGCTCTCGCTGCACGGCAGTTGGGACCGCACGGCCGTCGCCCTGTCCGTCCACCGCAACACGGTCCGGCAGCGGATCGCCCGTTGCGCGGCGCTGCTCGGCACCGACCTGGACGACCCGGACGTACGGATGGAGTTGTGGTTCGCCCTGCGGCACGGCGAAGGGTGATCGGCACAGTGACCCGCGTCGCACGCGCCCCGGAGCCGGGCGTTCCCACAGTTGTCTGCCTCACAATGGGAGGCATGCCGATACCCGGGACACCCAGCCGCGCCGAGCTCGTCGACCATCTCGTCAGAACCCGCATCGCGGGCGACGTCGCCACTCCCCGCGAGAACAACCTCTCCCACTACCGCAAGCTGGCGAACGGCGACCGCCACTACTGGCTCGGGCTGGAGCTCGGCGACCGCTGGACCGACGAGCAGGACGTCCTCGCGGTGATGGCGGAGCGCGTCGGCGTGAACGACGACGCGGAGCACCGCCACGGCCAGGACACCATCGACCCCGAGCTGACGGTGGCCGCGCTGGAGCGCATGGCGGCCCGGCTGCGCAAGGCGGCGGACGGGCAGCAGCGGGTGCTGTTCGCGACGGGCCACCCGGGCGGCCTGCTGGACGTGCACCGCGCCACGGCGCAGGCCCTGCGGGCGGCGGGCTGCGAGATCGTGGTGATCCCCGAGGGCCTGCAGACCGACGAGGGCTACGTCATGCAGTTCGCGGACGTGGCCGTCCTGGAACACGGCGCCACCCTCTGGCACACCCACTCCGGCGCCCCGATGAGGGCCATCCTCACCGGACTGGAGCGCGAGGGCCGCCCGCTGCCGGACCTGGTCGTCGCCGACCACGGCTGGGCGGGCTACGCCGGTCAGCACGGCGTGGACTCCGTGGGATACGCGGACTGCAACGACCCGGCGCTGTTCCTCGCGGAGGCCGAGGGGACCGTACAGGTGGTGGTGCCGCTGGACGACCACGTGGTCAGCCCGCGCTCCTACGACCCGATGACGGCGTATCTGCTGCGTGAGGCGGGACTGGCCGACTAGGGGGTGTTTCGAAGGTCCCGTGCGGTGCCCGCGCCCGCCGCGGCAGCGGCTGGTGTCGCAGCCGGTGCGTGCCCTCGGCGCGCCGGACGAAGGCCTTCGTACTGGACGTACCTGGGCCTTTGGCCGGTGCGGCGAGGGTGCGTGCCGGGCGCCGCGGGTGCTGTGCGGGGCTTTCGAAACACCCCCTGGGCGTGCTCGACCGCGAGCGGGGCCGGCCGACGACGGGTCCGGCCCGCAGGACGGCGGGCCGTCACCGCGGGACGCGGACCACGCCCTCCTGGATCACCGACACCGCCAGCTGCCCGTCCTGGGTGTAGATACGGGCCTGGCCGAGGCCGCGCCCGCCGTGGGCCGACGGCGACTCCTGGTCGTACAGCAGCCACTCGTCCGCGCGGAACGGGCGGTGGAACCACATCGCGTGGTCCAGCGAGGCCCCGACGACGTCGCCGACGGCCCAGCCGCCCCGGCCGTGCGCGAGCAGGACCGAGTCGAGCAGGGTCATGTCGGAGACGTAGGTGGCGAGGACGACGTGCAGGAGCGGGTCGTCGGCCAGCTTGCCGTTGGTGCGGAACCACACCTGGGAGTGCGGTTCGCGGGGCTCGCCGAAGCGGCCGTACGGCGGCTCGTCGACGTAGCGCAGGTCGACCGCCTGGCGTGCCTCCAGGAACCGCTCGACGACGTCCGCGTCCAGGTGGCCGTAGCCGCGCAGTCGCTCCTCGGAGGTGGGGAGCGTCTCCGGATCGGGTGCGGGCGGCATGGGCGTCTGGTGGTCCATGCCCTCCTCGTGCAGTTGGAACGAGGCCGACAGGGCGAAGATCGGCTTGCCGTGCTGGACGGCGACGACGCGACGGGTGGTGAAGGAGCGGCCGTCGCGCATGCGGTCGACGTTGTAGACGATGGGCGCGCCCGGGTCCCCCATGCGCAGGAAGTACGCGTGGAGGGAGTGGGCGGGCCGGTTCGCGGGGACGGTGCGTCCGGCGGCGACGAGCGCCTGGGCCGCGACCTGACCGCCGAAGACGCGCGGGACGACGGCGGAGCGGGACTGGCCGCGGAAGATGTCCTCCTCGATCTGCTCCAGGTCGAGCAGATCGAGGAGACCCTGTAGTGCCTGGTTCATGGCACCTTTTCTACTGGCAGGAATTTCAGGGGCCTCGCCGGCCCGGGTGCGGAGGGACCCGGGTGCTTACAGGCCCATGTCCTTCGCGATGATCGACTTCATGATCTCGCTGGTGCCGCCGTAGATGCGGTTGACGCGGTTGTCCGCGTACAGGCGGGCGATCGGGTACTCGTTCATGAAGCCGTAGCCGCCGTGCAGCTGGAGGCAGCGGTCGATGACGCGGTGCGCGACCTCGGTGCAGAAGAGCTTCGCGGAGGCGGCCTCGGCGGGGGTCAGCTCACCGGCGTCCAGGGCCTCCAGCGCGCGGTCGGCGACGGCCTCGGCGGCGTCGACCTCGGCCTGGCAGGCGGCCAGCTCGAACTTGGTGTTCTGGAAGGAGGCGACGGACTTGCCGAAGACGGTGCGGTCCTGGACGTACTCCTTGGCGAACCGCACGGCCGCCTTGGCCTGGGCGTAGGCGCCGAAGGCGATGCCCCAGCGCTCGGAGGCGAGGTTGTGGCCGAGGTAGTAGAAGCCCTTGTTCTCCTCGCCGAGGAGGTCCTCGACCGGGACCTTGACGTCGACGAACGCCAGCTCGGCGGTGTCGGAGGTCTTCAGGCCGAGCTTGTCGAGCTTGCGGCCGACGGAGTAGCCCTCGGACTTGGTGTCCACGGCGAACAGGGAGATGCCGTGGCGGCGGTCCTCGGCGCTGGGCGCGTCGGTGCGGGCGCAGACGATCACGCGGTCGGCGTGGACGCCACCGGTGATGAAGGTCTTGGCGCCGTTGAGGACGTAGTGCGTGCCGTCCTCGGAGAGCTTGGCGGTGGTCTTCATGCCCGCGAGGTCGGAGCCGGTGCCGGGCTCGGTCATCGCCAGCGCCCACATCTCCTCACCGGAGACGAACTTCGGCAGGAAGCGCTTCTTCTGCTCGTCGGTGGCGAGCATCTTGATGTACGGCAGGCCGAGCAGCACGTGCACGCCGGAGCCGCCGAACTGCACACCCGCGCGGGCGGTCTCCTCGTACATCACCGCCTCGAACTTGTACGAGTCGATGCCGGCGCCGCCGTACTCCTCGTCGACGCGGATGCCGAAGACGCCGAGTTCGGCGAGCTTGTAGTAGAAGTCGCGGGGCGCCTGGCCCGCCGCGAACCACTCGTCGTAGACCGGGACGACCTCGGCCTCGATGAAGGCGCGGATGGTCTCCCGGAACGCCTCGTGATCCTCGTTGAACACCGTACGGCGCACGCCGCCCACCCTTCTTTGCGCCTAAACCGGCGCCGCTCTCGCGTACCTGGTTGCTCGCCGTCGGGGTTCCTCAATTGATGGTTGCGGTCCCATGGCTAAGCGCTTGCTCACTCAACCGTACCGGCGAGTATCCACAGGCGTCCAGAGGTCAAGGTCCGTAACGCTCGTCACGCCCGCCCCCCTCAGATCCGTACGTCCTCCTCGCTCCGCCGGGCCGGACGCCGCCGCGTGCCGCGCCCCGCCCGCAGCAGCCGTACGGCCACGAGGGCCAGGACCGCCACGACCACGGCCGCCAGGATCACCTTGGAGTAGAGGCCGACCAGGTCGGTGACCTCGTGCCAGCGGGCGCCCAGCGCGTAGCCGGCGGCGATGAAGGCGGTGTTCCAGATGAGGCTGCCGGCCGCGGTGAGGGCGAGGAACAGGGGCAGCCGCATGCGCTCCACACCGGCCGGTATCGAGATCAGGCTGCGGAAGATGGGCACGAAGCGGCCGAAGAACACGGCCTTGGTGCCGTGCCGGAGGAACCACGCCTCGGTCCGCTCCACGTCGGCGACCTTCACCAGCGGCAGCCGCGCCGCCACCGCCATCAGCCGCTCCCGGCCGAAGAGCGCGCCCAGCAGATACAGGGCCAGCGCACCCACCACCGAACCCGCCGTCGTCCAGACGACCGCCGCGACGACGTCCATCCGCCCCTGACTCGCCGTGAAGCCCGCCAACGGCAGGATCACCTCGCTCGGCAACGGCGGGAAGAGGTTCTCCAGGGCGATGGCCAGCCCGGCACCGGGGCCGCCCAGCTTCTCCATCAGGTCGGCGGCCCAGCCGGCGACTCCGCCGACGGGGGCGTCGGCCGTAACAGCAATGATCACGCCGCTACTTTACTAAGTCTTGACCTAAGGGCCGCGTGAGTGAGCACGAGGCCGCGGACGGCTCAGGCCACCCCGGCCGCCCCGAACGCCCCCCGCGCCATCCGGTGCAGCAGCTCCGCCGTGACCCCCCGGCCCGGCAGCGAGCCCGGGCGCCCAAGGTGCGGGGTCGAGTTGAGCAGGCCGAAGACCGAGTGGACGGCGGAGCGGGCGGTCGGCTCGGTGAGGTCGGGGTAGACCTTGCGGACGATGTCCACCCACAGCTCGACGTACTGCCGCTGGAGCTGGCGCACCAGCTTGCGGTCGCTGTCGCGCAGGCGGTCCAGCTCGCGGTCGTGCAGGGTGATGAGGGGCCGGTCGTCGAGGGCGAAGTCGATGTGGCCCTCGATGAGGGAGTCGAGGACCGCCTCGGGCGGCACGCCGTCGGCCTCCGCGAGGCGCCGCTTCGCGCCCGTCAGCAACTGGCCGCTGATCCCGACCAGGAGCTCGGCGAGCATCGCGTCCTTGCCGGCGAAGTGGCGGTAGAGACCGGGGCCGCTGATGCCCACGGCGGCGCCTATCTCGTCCACGCCGACGCCGTGGAAACCACGTTCGGCGAAGAGCCGCGCGGCTTCCTTGAGGATCTGCTCGCGGCGGGTGGGGGCGTCGGTTCTGGTGGCCATGGAAGCAATTCTAGACAGGGAGGTTAGCGGTCGTTAACCTGAAGGAAATGCGTTAACGCTCATTAACTGGTCGACCACTGGTGAGGGGACCGCAGGATGCACGAGGCACCGGAGCTTGTGAGCGCGGCGGATCCCGCGTCTCAGGCCTGGCGGGCCAACGAGGAGGCCCACCGGGCGCTCGTGGAGGAGTTGCGCGGCAAGCTGGCCGCCGCCCGGCTGGGCGGCGGTGAGAAGGCCCGCGCCCGGCACACCGCGCGCGGCAAGCTGCTGCCGCGCGACCGCGTCGACACCCTCCTCGATCCCGGCTCCCCCTTCCTGGAGCTCGCTCCCCTCGCGGCCGACGGCATGTACGAGGGGCGGGCACCGGCGGCCGGTGTCATCGCCGGGATCGGGCGGGTCAGCGGGCGCGAGTGCGTGATCGTCGCGAACGACGCCACGGTCAAGGGCGGGACGTACTACCCGATGACCGTGAAGAAGCACCTGCGCGCGCAGGAGGTGGCCCTGGAGAACCGGCTGCCGTGCCTCTACCTCGTCGACTCCGGTGGCGCCTTCCTGCCCATGCAGGACGAGGTCTTCCCCGACCGCGAGCACTTCGGGCGGATCTTCTACAACCAGGCCCGGATGTCGGGCGCCGGCATCCCGCAGATCGCCGCCGTGCTCGGCTCGTGCACGGCCGGGGGCGCCTACGTCCCCGCCATGAGCGACGAGGCGGTCATCGTCCGAGACCAGGGCACGATCTTCCTCGGCGGCCCCCCGCTGGTGAAGGCCGCCACCGGCGAGGTCGTCACCGCGGAGGAGCTCGGCGGCGGCGATGTCCACGCGCGCGTGTCGGGAGTCACCGACCATCTCGCCGAGGACGACGCGCACGCCCTGCGGATCGTGCGGAACATCGTCGCGACCCTCCCCGCCCGCGGGACGCTCCCGTGGCAGGTCCAGCCCGCGGTGGAACCCAAGGTCGACCCCTACGGCCTCTACGGCGCCGTCCCCGTCGACTCCCGCACCCCCTACGACGTACGCGAGATCATCGCGCGCGTGGTCGACGGCTCCCGCTTCTCGGAGTTCAAGGCCGAGTTCGGGCAGACCCTCGTCACCGGATTCGCCCGCATCCACGGCCACCCGGTCGGCATCGTCGCCAACAACGGCATCCTGTTCTCCGAGTCCGCCCAGAAGGGCGCCCACTTCGTCGAGCTGTGCGACCAGCGCGGCATCCCCTTGCTCTTCCTGCAGAACATCTCCGGCTTCATGGTCGGCAAGGACTACGAGGCGGGCGGCATCGCCAAGCACGGCGCCAAGATGGTCACCGCGGTGGCCTGCACCCGTGTGCCGAAGCTGACGGTCGTGGTCGGCGGGTCGTACGGCGCCGGGAACTACTCGATGTGCGGGCGGGCGTACTCGCCGCGCTTCCTGTGGATGTGGCCGGGCGCGAAGATCTCCGTGATGGGCGGCGAGCAGGCCGCCTCCGTCCTCGCGACCGTCAAGCGCGACCAGCTGGAGGCGCGGGGCGAGGACTGGCCCACGGAGGCCGAGGAGTCCTTCAAGGCGCCGATCCGTGAACAGTACGAGCGCCAGGGGAACGCCTACTACGCCACCGCCCGCCTCTGGGACGACGGCGTCATCGACCCGCTGGAGACCCGTCAGGTGCTGGGCCTCGCCCTGACCGCCTGTGCCAACGCGCCCCTGGGTGAGCCCCAGTTCGGCGTCTTCCGGATGTGAGGGGGACGGAACCCATGTTCGACACAGTGCTCGTGGCCAACCGGGGCGAGATCGCCGTACGGGTCATCCGCACGCTCCGCTCGCTGGGTGTGCGCTCGGTGGCCGTCTTCTCCGACGCGGACGCCGACGCCCGCCATGTCCGGGAGGCCGACACGGCGGTGCGGATCGGTCCGGCCCCGGCGGCCGAGAGCTATCTGTCCGTGGAGCGGCTGCTGGAGGCCGCCGCCCGCACCGGCGCCCAGGCCGTCCACCCCGGCTACGGCTTCCTCGCGGAGAACGCCGGTTTCGCGCGCGCGTGCGCCGAGGCGGGGCTGGTCTTCATCGGGCCGCCCGCCGACGCCATCTCCCTCATGGGCGACAAGATCCGCGCCAAGGAGACGGTGAGGGCGGCCGGGGTACCGGTCGTGCCCGGCTCCAGCGGCAGCGGCCTGACGGACGCCGAACTGGCGGCCGCCGCCCGTGAGATCGGCACGCCCGTGCTGCTCAAGCCCTCCGCCGGCGGTGGCGGCAAGGGCATGCGGCTGGTGCGGGACGAGGCCGTGCTGGGCGACGAGATCGCCGCCGCCCGCCGTGAGGCCCGCGCCTCCTTCGGCGACGACACCCTCCTCGTCGAGCGGTGGGTCGACCGGCCCCGGCACATCGAGATCCAGGTGCTGGCGGACGGCCACGGCAATGTCGTCCACCTCGGGGAGCGCGAGTGCTCCCTGCAGCGCCGGCACCAGAAGATCATCGAGGAGGCGCCGAGTGTGCTGCTCGACGAGGAGATCCGCGCGTCGATGGGCGAGGCGGCCGTGCAGGCGGCCCGCTCGTGCGGCTACCGGGGCGCGGGCACGGTGGAGTTCATCGTGCCCGGCGGCGACCCGTCCTCGTACTACTTCATGGAGATGAACACCCGCCTCCAGGTGGAGCACCCGGTCACCGAGCTGATCACCGGGCTGGACCTGGTGGAGTGGCAGCTGCGGGTGGCGGCGGGCGAACGACTGCCGTACGAGCAGGACGACATCACACTCACCGGACACGCGGTCGAGGCCCGCATCTGCGCCGAGACCGTATCCGTCAAAGAGGGCGCGCGCGGGTTCCTCCCCTCCGGTGGCACGGTGCTGCGGCTGCGCGAGCCCCAGGGCGACGGCGTCCGCACCGACTCCGGGCTCAGCGAGGGCACGGAGGTCGGCAGCCTGTACGACCCGATGCTGTCCAAGGTGATCGCGTACGGCCCCGACCGCGCGACCGCGCTCAGGAAGCTCCGGGCGGCCCTAGCGGAGACGGTCACGCTGGGGGTGCAGACCAACGCCGGGTTCCTGCGGCGGCTGCTCGCTCACCCGGCGGTCGTCGCGGGCGAGTTGGACACCGGCCTGGTCGAGCGCGTGGTGGACGACCTGGTCACCACGGACGTACCCGACGAGGTCTACGAGGCGGCGGCCGCCGTACGCAGGGAGGCGCTGCTGCCGAAGGGGGACGGCTGGACGGACCCCTTCTCGGTGCCGAGCGGCTGGCGTCTCGGCGGGATGGCCAGGCCGGTCGGGTTCCACCTGCGGGTGCAGGACCCGGTGGAGTACGTCCCGCGCGGCCGCGCCGACGTCACGGACGACCGCGTGGCCGTCACCCTGGACGGCGTCCGCCACACCTTCCACCGGGCGGACGACTGGCTGGGCCGCGACGGCGACGCCTGGCATGTGCGCGACCACGACCCGGTGGCCGCCTCGCTCACCGGGGCCGCCCACGCGGGCGCCGACTCGCTCACCGCGCCCATGCCGGGGACGGTGACGGTGGTGAAGGTCGCCGTCGGCGACGAAGTGACCGCCGGACAGAGCCTGTTGGTGGTGGAGGCGATGAAGATGGAGCACGTCATCTCCGCCCCGCACGCCGGCACGGTCGCCGAACTGGACGTCACACCGGGCACCACGGTCGCCATGGACCAGGTGCTGGCCGTGATCGCCCCGCACGAGGAGGTGGAGTGACGGTGAACGGGCTCCCCATGGTCGTATCGGCCACCAACCTGCCCGCCCGCGTCCGCATCCACGAGGTCGGCGCGCGCGACGGGCTGCAGAACGAGAAGACGACCGTGCCGACGGAGGTCAAGGCGGAGTTCGTCCGCCGCCTCGCGGACGCCGGCCTGACGACGATCGAGGCCACCAGCTTCGTCCACCCGAAGTGGGTCCCCCAACTCGCGGACGCCGAGCAGCTGTTCCCTCTCATCGCGGACCTGAGGGGCGTACACCTCCCGGTCCTCGTGCCGAACGAACGCGGGCTCGACCGGGCGCTGTCTCTGAACGCCACACGCGTCGCCGTCTTCGCCAGCGCCACGGAGTCCTTCGCGAAGGCCAACCTCAACCGCACGGTGGACGAGGCACTGGCCATGTTCGAGCCGGTGCTGGCCCGGGCGAAGGCGGAGGGCGTCCACGTCCGGGGTTATCTGTCGATGTGCTTCGGCGACCCGTGGGAGGGCGAGGTCCCCGTCCCGCAGGTGGTGCGGGTCTGCAAGGCCCTGCTCGACATGGGCTGCGACGAGCTGAGCCTCGGCGACACGATCGGGGTGGCCACCCCGGGGCATGTGACAGCTCTCCTGACGGCACTGGAGGAAGCCGGCATCCCAGCGGCAGCTGTCGGCGTGCACTTCCACGACACCTACGGCCAGGCGCTAGCCAACACCTACGCCGCCCTGGAACACGGCGTCACCACGATCGACGCCTCCGCGGGCGGCCTCGGCGGCTGCCCGTACGCCAGGTCCGCCACCGGCAACCTCGCCACCGAAGACCTCGTGTGGATGCTTCAGGGCCTCGGCATCGACACCGGGGTCGACCTGGGCCGCCTCGTCGCCACGAGCGCGTGGATGGCCGGACAACTGGGCCGACCCAGCCCCTCCCGCACCGTACGAGCCCTCTCCCACAAGGAGCAGTGAACAGCCATGGACCACCGTCTGACCCCCGAGCTGGAGGAACTCCGCCGCACGGTGGAGGAGTTCGCCCACGACGTCGTGGCGCCGAAGATCGGCGACTTCTACGAGCGTCATGAGTTCCCGTACGAGATCGTGCGGGAGATGGGCCGCATGGGGCTGTTCGGCCTGCCGTTCTCGGAGGAGTACGGCGGCATGGGCGGCGACTATCTGGCGCTGGGCCTCGCTCTGGAGGAGCTGGCCCGCGTGGACTCCTCGGTCGCCATCACGCTGGAGGCCGGGGTCTCGCTGGGCGCCATGCCGATCCACGTCTTCGGCACGGAGGAGCAGAAGCGGGAGTGGCTGCCGAAGCTGTGCTCCGGTGAGGTCCTCGGGGCGTTCGGGCTGACCGAGCCCGACGGCGGCTCGGACGCGGGCGCGACCCGGACGACGGCCCGGCTCGACCCGGAGACGGACGAGTGGGTGATCAACGGCAGCAAGTGCTTCATCACCAACTCCGGCACGGACATCACCGGCCTGGTCACGGTGACTGCGGTGACGGGCCGCAAGCCCGACGGCAAGCCGCTCATCTCGTCGATCATCGTCCCGTCCGGCACCCCCGGCTTCACGGTCGCCGCCCCTTACTCCAAGGTCGGCTGGAACGCCTCCGACACTCGTGAGCTGTCCTTCGCCGACGTCCGCGTCCCGGCCGCCAACCTGCTGGGCGAGGAGGGCCGCGGGTACGCCCAGTTCCTGCGCATCCTGGACGAGGGCCGCATCGCCATCGCGGCGCTGGCGACGGGCCTGGCGCAGGGCTGTGTGGACGAGTCGGTGAAGTACGCCAGGGAACGCCACGCCTTCGGCCGTCCGATCGGCGCCAACCAGGCCATCCAGTTCAAGATCGCCGACATGGAGATGAAGGCCCACACGGCCCGCCTCGCCTGGCGCGACGCGGCCTCCCGGCTGGTCGCGGGCGAGCCCTTCAAGAAGGAGGCGGCCCTCGCCAAGCTGTACTCCTCCACGATCGCCGTGGACAACGCCCGCGACGCCACCCAGGTGCACGGCGGCTACGGCTTCATGAACGAGTACCCGGTGGCCCGGATGTGGCGGGACTCCAAGATCCTGGAGATCGGCGAGGGCACGAGCGAGGTGCAGCGGATGCTGATCGCGCGGGAGTTGGGACTGGTGGGCTGAGCCGGCCGACCCCTTGAGCAAGGCTCAACGACCCTCGATTACAAGGTCGTTGGGCCTTGTTGGCTTATGTGGCGACCTCACAGCCTGCGCACAACTTCGATCACAAGGGCCCCCACCCCTGGACATCAGCTCAGGTTAGGCTAACCTACCTTCGAATTGTCCGGCGCGTGATCCGCCCTGTTCGAAAGCAGCGTAGCCATGTCCAACGCCAGAGCCACCCACCTCACCCGCCGCGGCATCCTCGCCGCGGGCGGCGCACTCGGCCTCGGTGCCGTGCTCGCGGCCTGCGGAGACGACGACGCGAAAAGCGGTGGCTCCGGCGAGGAGACGACCGCCGCGAAGTCGGGTCCCTGGAGCTTCAAGGACGACCGCGGCACCACGGTGAAGCTCGACAAGGTGCCGACGAACATCGTCGCCTTCACCGGTGTGGGCGCCGCCCTCTACGACTACGGCGTCCAGGTCAAGGCCGTCTTCGGCCCGACGACGACCCCCGACGGCAAGCCCGACGTCCAGGCCGGCGACCTCGACGTCAGCAAGGTCACGGTCCTCGGCAACGAGTGGGGCAAGCTCAACGTCGAGAAGTACGCGGCGCTCGCGCCCGAGGTGCTCATCACCACGACGTTCGACAACGCGGGCACGCTCTGGTCCGTGCCCGAGGAGTCCAAGGACAAGATCGCCAAGCTCGCCCCGAGCGTCGCCATCTCCGTCTACGACCGCCAGCTGACCCAGCCGCTGGAGCGCATGTGGGCGCTGGCCGAGTCCCTCGGCGCGGACCTGAAGGCCGACAAGGTCGTGCGGGCCAAGAAGGACTTCGAGGCGGCGGCCGAGCGGCTGCGCAAGGCCGCGAAGTCCCGTCCCGAGATCAAGGTGCTGGCCGGTTCCGCCGCCGACACGATCTTCTACGTCTCCGGCACCAACTTCTCCATCGACCTGGAGTACTTCAAGGCGCTCGGCGTGAACTTCGTCGAGCCGTCGGAGAAGGCCAAGGCGAAGTCCGGTGGCTGGTTCGAGGACCTGAGCTGGGAGAACGTCGACAAGTACCCGGCGGACATCATCATGATGGACGACCGGTCCTCGACGATTCAGCCCGCTGACATCACCGAGGCGACGTGGAAGAAGCTGCCTGCGGTGAAGGCGGGGCAGGTCATCGCTCGGTCGCCGGAGCCGATTCTGTCCTACGACAAGTGCACGCCGTTGCTGACGAGCCTCGCCGAGGCCATCGAGAAGGCCAAGAAGGTCGCCTGAGTAAGTGCCACCAGAGGTTGTGGGGCGGCTGCGGGCCGGTTGTGGCTGGTCGCGCGGTTCCCCGCGCCCCTGGTGCGCCGCCCTGACGTCGATTCAGGAGTTACCCCCTATGACCACCGCCGTCGCCGCCCCGTTCCGGTTCTTCTCCCTTCATGTCGTACGGACTCGGCGGCTCGGGCCGTCCATGGTCCGGGTGACCTTTGGTGGGGACGATCTGGCGTACTTCTTCTCCGACGGGCGTGACCAGTCACTGTCGTTGTTCCTGCCGCACCCCCATCAGACGGAGCCGCAGGTTCCGTTGGAGCTCGGGGACGGGTGGTGGCAGGGGTGGCGGGAACTGCCGGACGACGTACGGGCCGTGATGCGGTCGTACACGCTGCGCGCGCTGCGCCGGAACCCGGACGAGATCGACATCGACTTCGTGCTGCACACCCCGGCCGGGCCCGCGTCCGAGTGGGCCTCGCGGGCCGCCGCCGGTGACCGGGTGCTGCTGCTCGGGCCCGCGATCGCGGACAACCGGGCGATCCGGTTCCGGGCGCCCGAGGACACCGACCTGGTGGTGATCTGGGGTGACGAGACCGCCGTACCCGCTGTCTCCGCGATCCTGGAGTCGCTGCCCGTCGGGACACCGGCCCGGGTGTGGCTGGAGGTGAGCGACGCCGGGGACATCCAGGACCTGGTGACGGAGGCGGACGCCGAGATCACCTGGTTGGTGCGGGAGGACGGGCTCGAGGCCGTCCGGGCCGGCCACCTCCCGCCCGCCGAGCACCCGTACGTCTGGATCGCGGGCGAGTCCGGCCGGGTGAAGGCGCTGCGCCGGCACTTCGTCGGCGAACGCGGCGTCGACCGGCGCCGGGTGACGTTCGTCGGCTACTGGCGGCACGGGATGACCGAAGAACAGCTGCGCGCCGCGGAGTAGTTGCTCCTGAGACCAGAGTGATCACGGTCACGGCCGAGGCTACCTTCATCCCGAGTTACTTAGGTTAGGCTAACCTAAGTTGCATTCGGCCAGTCGCAACCCCGCACTTCACGGCCCGTCCCCACCGGAGGACCTCCCCATGCGCTCGCACCTGCTCAATGACACGACCGCGGAGCAGTACCGCCGCTCCGTGACCGAAGGTATAGAGCGGGTGGCAGCCAAACTCGCCGCCACCGACCGTCCGTTCACCGGCGTCACGGTCGACGCCCTCTCCCCCGCCATCGACGCGATCGACCTCGACAAGCCGCTGCTGGACACCGCCGCGGTCCTCGACGAGCTGGAGGACGTCTACCTCCGGGACGCGATCTACTTCCACCACCCCCGCTATCTCGCCCACCTCAACTGCCCGGTCGTCATCCCGGCCGTGCTCGGCGAGGCGATCCTCTCCGCCGTCAACTCCTCCCTGGACACCTGGGACCAGTCGGCCGGCGGCACCCTGATCGAGCGCAAGCTGGTCGACTGGACGACGGCTCGGATCGGGCTCGGCCCGAACGCCGACGGTGTCTTCACCTCCGGCGGCACGCAGTCCAATCTCCAGGCGCTGCTGCTGGCCCGTGAGGAGGCGAAGACCGACTCCTTCGCCAAACTGCGCATCTTCGCCTCCGAGGTCAGCCACTTCAGCGTGAAGAAGTCCGCGAAACTGCTGGGCCTCGGTCAGGACTCCGTGGTCTCCATCCCCGTCGACCACGACAAGCAGATGCAGACCGTCGCCCTCGCCCGCGAGCTGGAGCGCTGCAGGCGGGACGGTCTCGTCCCCATGGCCGTCGTCGCCACCGCCGGCACCACCGACTTCGGCTCCATCGACCCGCTGCCCGAGATCGGCGAGCTGTGCGAGCAGTACGGGACCTGGATGCACGTCGACGCCGCATACGGCTGCGGGCTGCTGGCCTCCGTGAAGTACCGGGGCCGGATCGACGGCATCGAGCGCGCCGACTCGGTCACCGTCGACTACCACAAGTCCTTCTTCCAGCCCGTGAGTTCCTCCGCCGTGCTGGTCCGCGACGCCTCGACCCTGCGCCACGCGACGTATCACGCCGAGTACCTCAACCCCAGGCGCATGGTCACCGAGCGCATCCCCAACCAGGTCGACAAGTCCCTGCAGACCACCCGCCGCTTCGACGCCCTCAAGCTGTGGATGACCCTGCGCGTGATGGGCGCCGACGGCATCGGGCAGCTCTTCGACGAGGTCTGCGACCTGGCCGTGGAGGGCTGGCGGCTGCTGGCCGCCGACCCGCGCTACGACGTCGTCGTCGAGCCGAGCCTGTCCACCCTGGTCTTCCGCTACATACCGGCGGCCGTCACCGACCCCGCCGAGATCGACCGCGCCAACCTGTACGCCCGCAAGGCCCTGTTCGCCTCCGGCGCCGCGGTGGTCGCTGGCACCAAGGTCCAGGGCCGCCACTACCTGAAGTTCACCCTGCTCAACCCCGAGACGACGACCGAAGACATCGCCGCCGTCCTCGACCTGATCGCCGGCCACGCCGAGCAGTACCTGGGAGAGTCCCTTGACCGCGCGTCCTGAAAACCCGACCAGAACCCATGATTTCGTGGGGATCGGGCTCGGCCCGTTCAACCTCGGCCTCGCCTGTCTGACCGAGCCGATCGACGAGCTCGACGGTGTGTTCCTGGAGTCCAAGCCGGACTTCGAGTGGCACGCGGGCATGTTCCTGGACGGCGCCCACCTCCAGACGCCGTTCATGTCGGACCTGGTCACCCTCGCCGACCCGACCTCGCCGTACTCCTTCCTGAACTACCTGAAGGAGAAGGGCCGGCTGTACTCGTTCTACATCCGCGAGAACTTCTACCCGCTGCGGGTCGAGTACGACGACTACTGCCGCTGGGCCGCGAACAAACTGAGCAGCGTCCGCTTCGGCACGACGGTCACCGAGGTGACGTACGACGAGGAGGCCGAGCTGTACGTCGTGCACACCGCGGCCGGCGAGCGGTTCCGCGCCCGGCACCTCGTCCTCGGCACCGGCACCCCGCCCTACATACCCGAGGCCTGCCAGGGCCTCGGCGGCGACTTCCTCCACAACTCCCGCTATCTCCAGAACAAGGCGGAGCTCCAGAAGAAGGAGTCGATCACGCTGGTCGGCTCGGGCCAGTCGGCCGCGGAGATCTACTTCGACCTGCTCAGCGAGATCGACGTCCACGGCTACCGGCTGAACTGGGTGACCCGCTCCCCGCGCTTCTTCCCGCTGGAGTACACCAAGCTCACGCTGGAGATGACGTCCCCGGAGTACGTCGACTACTTCCGCGAGCTGCCCGAGGCGACCCGCTACCGCCTCACCGCCGAGCAGAAGGGCCTGTTCAAGGGCATCGACGGCGACCTGATCAACGAGATCTTCGACCTGCTCTACCAGAAGAACCTCGGCGGTCCCGTGCCCACCCGCCTGCTCACCAACTCCTCGCTGCACGGCGCGCGGTACGAGAACGGCACATACACCCTCTCCTTCCGCCAGGAGGAGCAGCAGAAGGACTTCGAGCTCGACTCGCAGGGCCTGGTCCTGGCCACCGGCTACAAGTACGCCGAGCCGGAGTTCCTGAAGCCCGTGCGCGACCGCCTGGTGTACGACTCCCAGGGCAACTACGACGTCGCCCGCAACTACGCCGTCGACGTCACCGGCCGCGGGATCTTCCTCCAGAACGCCGGCGTCCACACGCACAGCATCACCAGCCCCGACCTGGGGATGGGCCCGTACCGGAACGCGTACATCATCCGCGAGCTGCTCGGCACCGAGTACTACCCAGTCGAGAAGACGATCGCGTTCCAGGAGTTCTCGGTATGACGTTCACGTTCCGCACCCTCGACCCGCTGAAGGACGCCGAGCTCCTGCACGCCTGGGTCACCCACCCCAAGGCCGCCTTCTGGATGATGCAGGACGCGAGCCTGGTGGACGTCGAGCGCGCGTACATGGAGATCGCGGCCGACGAGCACCACCACGCCCTGCTCGGCCTCCAGGACGGCGTGCCCGTCTTCCTGATGGAGAAGTACGACCCCGCCCACCGCGAACTGGTCGGCCTGTACGAGCCGCGGCCCGGCGACATCGGCATGCACTTCCTGACCCCGCCCACCGACCGGCCCGTCCGCGGCTTCACCCGGTCCGTCATCACCGCCGTGATGGCCCACCTCTTCGAGGACCCGGCCGTGCAGCGCGTGGTCGTGGAACCGGACGTCTCCAACAAGGCCGTCCACGCCCTGAACGAAGCCGTGGGTTTCGTGCCCGAGCGCGAGATCCAGAAGCCGGAGAAGAAGGCGCTGCTCAGCTTCTGCACGCGCGATCAGTTCTGCGCCGCCCGAGGAGTAGCCGTATGACCCTGTCCGACGCCGTAGCGCATCTGTCCCCCCACCGCTGGGCGCGGGCCAACCGCCTCCTGATCCGCAAGGCCCTCGCCGAGTTCGCCCACGAGCGCCTCATCACGCCGGAGGCCGCCGGCGACGGCACCTACGTCGTCCGCAGCGACGACGGCCTGACCCGTTACACCTTCACGGCCACGGTCCGCGCCCTCGACCACTGGCAGGTCGACGCCGACTCGATCACCCGCCACCGCGACGGCGCCGAACGCCCGCTCGCCGCCCTGGACTTCTTCATCGAGCTCCAGAAGTCCCTGGGCCTGAGCGACGAGGTGCTGCCGGTCTACCTGGAGGAGATCTCCTCCACCCTCTCCGGCACCTGCTACAAGCTCACCAAGCCGCAGGTCCCGGTCGCCGAGCTGGTGAAAAGCGGCTTCCAGGCCATCGAGACCGGCATGACCGAGGGCCACCCCTGCTTCGTCGCCAACAACGGACGGCTCGGCTTCGGCATCCACGAGTACCTGTCGTACGCCCCCGAGACCGCGAGCCCCGTCCGGCTGGTCTGGCTCGCCGCCCACCGCTCGCGCGCCGCGTTCACGGCCGGCGTCGGCATCGAGTACGAGTCCTTCGTCCGCGACGAGCTGGGCGCGGAGACCGTCGACCGCTTCGACGCCGTCCTGCGCGACCAGGACCTCGACCCGGCCGACTACCTCCTCATCCCGGTCCACCCCTGGCAGTGGTGGAACAAGCTCACGGTCACCTTCGCCGCCGAGGTCGCCCAGCAGCACCTGGTCTGCCTCGGCGAGGGCGACGACGAGTACCTGGCCCAGCAGTCCATCCGGACCTTCTTCAACCGGTCCAGCCCCGAGAAGCACTACGTCAAGACGGCCCTGTCCGTCCTCAACATGGGCTTCATGCGCGGCCTCTCGGCGGCGTACATGGAGGCGACCCCCGCCATCAACGACTGGCTGGCCCAGCTCATCGCCGGCGACCCGATCCTGCGGAACACCGGCCTGACGATCATCCGCGAACGCGCCGCCGTCGGGTACCGGCACCTGGAGTACGAGGCCGCGACCGACCGCTACTCGCCGTACCGCAAGATGCTGGCCGCGCTCTGGCGCGAGAGCCCCGTCTCCTCCCTCCAGGACGGCGAGTCGCTGGCCACCATGGCCTCCCTCGTCCACGTCGACCACGAGGGCGCGTCCTTCGCCGGCGCCCTGATCGAGCAGTCGGGCCTGCCCCCCACTCAGTGGCTGCGCCGCTACCTGAAGGCCTACTTCACCCCGCTCCTGCACAGCTTCTACGCCTACGACCTGGTGTTCATGCCGCACGGCGAGAACGTCATCCTCGTCCTGAAGGACGGCGTCGTCGAACGCGCGATCTACAAGGACATCGCCGAGGAGATCGCCGTCATGGACCCGGACGCGGTCCTCCCGCCGACGGTCGAGCGGCTGCGCGTGGAGGTCCCCGAGGACAAGAAGCTCCTGTCCATCTTCACGGACGTCTTCGACTGCTTCTTCCGCTTCCTCGCCGCGAACCTCGCCGCCGAGGGAATCCTGGAGGAGGACGACTTCTGGCGCACGGTCGCCGAGGTCACCCGGGACTACCAGCGCTCGGTGCCCGAACTCGCCGACAAGTTCAAGCAGTACGACATGTTCACCCCCGAGTTCGCCCTGTCCTGCCTCAACCGCCTCCAACTGCGCAACAACAAGCAGATGGTCGACCTGGCGGACCCGGCGGGCGCCCTCCAACTGGTCGGCAACCTGAAGAACCCGATCGCAGGGCTGTAAGCCCCCCGGGCAGACGTGCACCCCGGAGTACGGTCCTCCGGGGTGCACGTCTATATGTCCAGGGCGGGCGCGCCGGGTTTTGGGGCGCGGGGAACTGCGCGATCAGCCCCCACCGGCCCGCAGACAAAACCCATTCACCAAGGAACCTGAGGCGACCGGTAGAAACTGATCCCCAACGCCTCCCACCGAGCCCCCTGTGCAGCCAGCCGAACCTTGTAGGTGTCCCAGTCGTGGGTGGCAGCCGGCGACCACCCCAGCTCAGCCACCCCCGCCAGCCTCGGAAACGCCATGTACTCAAGGTCGTCCGACTTGCTGAGCGTCTCCGTCCACATGGGCGCCTCAACACCCCGCACAGCCGCAGCAGGCACTCCCGGCAGATAGCTCCCCGGATCCCAGTCGTAAGACCGCTTCACCTCGACCAGACCGGCCCAGTCCAGCCCCAACGGCGTATCAGCGGTGTACTTCATGTCGAGATAGACCCGGTCAGCCGGAGACAGGACAACCCCGGCCCCGTTCCGCGCGGCGGCCGCGACCTGCTCCTTCTCCTCGGCACTCGTACTGTCCAACCCCCAGTACTGCGCCAGAGCCCCCCGCGAGGGGTTCGCTCCGGTCAGCTGGTGCCACCCCACCACCGTCTTGCCGTACTTGGCCACGATCGGCTGCACCCGGTCCATGAACCGCACATAGTCCTCGTGGCTGGTCGAGTGCGCCTCGTCACCCCCGATGTGCAGATACTTCCCCGGCGTAAGCGCCGCCAGCTCCCGGATCACGTCGTCCACGAAGTCGTACGTGATCGCCTTGCCGACGCACAGCGAGCTGAAGCCGACCTCGGTGCCGGTGTAGAGCGGAGGCGCGACGCCGTCGCAGTTCAGCTCGGCGTACGAGGCGAGCGCCGCGTTCGTGTGGCCCGGCATGTCGATCTCGGGGACGACCTCCAGATAGCGGGAGGAGGCGTACCGGACGATCTCCTTGTAGTCGGCCTTGGTGTAGAAGCCACCGGGCCCGCCGCCCACCTGCGTCGAGCCGCCGTACGAAGCCAGCCGCGGCCAGGAGTCGACGGCGATCCGCCAGCCCTGGTCGTCGCTGAGGTGCAGATGCAGCTTGTTGATCTTGTAGAGGGCGAGCTGGTCGACGTAGCGCTTGACCTGGTCGACGGTGAAGAAGTGCCGGGAGACGTCGAGCATCGCGCCGCGCCAGCCGTAGCGCGGGGTGTCCTGGATCGTGCCGCCCGCGACCAGCCAGGGCCCGGGCTGGACGGAGTCCTTCTCGACGGCCGCCGGGAGGAGCTGGCGCAGGGTCTGCACGCCGTGGAAGAGGCCGGCGGCGCCCGCGGCGGTGATGGTGACGCCGCCCCGGCCGCTGTCGAGGCGGTAGCCCTCGGCGCCGAACGGGCCCTTGGCCAGGCGCAGTCGGATGCCGCCGGAGCCGTGGGCGGTCACCGGGAGCCGGTAGCCGGTGGAGGGGCGCAGGACGTCGGCGAGGTACTCGCCCACGCGGCGGGACTCGCGGGAGTCGTCCACGCGGATGTGGGTGCCGCGGGTGATCCGGTACGGGGATCCGCCGGGGTCGACCGAGGCGGGCGCGGGGACCACCCGGTCGAGCGGGGTGGGCGAGGCCGCCCCGGCGGGGGTGGCTCCCGTCGCCGAGGCGCCCATCGCGACCAGCAGCAGGGAACCCAGCAGGCGGAACGTTCTGTGGTGCGGTCTCACACTGCCGACTCTCACAAGCGTGTCCCTTCCTTGAGCCGATGCGCTTGAGCCGTTTCGCTCCAAAAGGTCTGGACCACTCTCTCGTGAGACTGGTGGAACAATCCACCCCATGGCGGAAATCATCCAGAAGGACGGCACGTGGGTCTTCGACGGCGACGCCCTGAGGCTGACCCCCGGACGGGACAAGAACGTCAGTCTGTTCCGCAAGACGCTGGGTGAACTGGCCGTCCCCCTGGGGGCGTTGGCGGGGGTCTCCTTCGAGCAGGGCAAGAAGGCCGGGCGGCTCCGGCTGCGGCTGCGCGACGGCGCCGACCCGCTGCTGCACGCCACGGGCGGCCGGCTCACCGAGCCCCACGACCCCTATCAGCTGATCGTCGAGTCCGACCGGTACGGCGTCGCGGAGTACTTCGTGGAGGAGGTGCGCACCGCCCTGCTGCTGGACCAGGTCCCGGCCGACCCGGTCGACGCGTATCTGCTGCCGGGGCCGTCGGTCCCGCTGTCGGTCTCGGCCGGGGACGGCACCGCGACCTTCGACGGGGAGCACATCCGGCTGGAGTGGAACTGGAAGACGGAGGACGCCAAGGCCGCCGCCGGCTCCCGCACCCTGACCCTCGCCGACATCACGGGGGTGGAGTGGCATCCGGCGGCGGGCCTGGAGAACGGCCACCTCCGCTTCACCGTGCGGAACGCGCCGACCAAGGCCCCGCCCAAGTACGACCCCAACGCGGTGGAGCTGTGGGGGTTCAAGAAGGATCCGCTGATGGCCCTGGTCGCGGCGGCGGTCCAGGCCCGCCTCCCGCATCCGGCCGCGCCTGTCGCATCCGTCGCGGCCCCCGCGCCGCAGGAGGACACCGTGGTGGAGGACCACGACGCCCTCCTGCGCCGGCTGCGCGAACTCGGCGAGCTCCACCGCACGGGGGTGCTGACGGACGACGAGTTCACGATGGCCAAGCAGGCGGTTCTGAAGCGGTTGTAACGGGCTCACTTGGCCCTGCGGGCGACCGTGAAGTGGTCGATGCGCTCACCGGTCTCGGCGATGCCCTGCACCTTCAGGGTGGCGTGGCGGCCGCGCGGGGCGGGGTGCACGTCCACGCGCAGGAACGAGTAGTTCAGGTAGCGCACGCGCGACCAGGCGACGGTCTCGTTCTGCTTGCCGCCCTTGAGGTTGACGAACGACGCCACGGAGTCCTGCTCGTGCTCGTGGCCCTCGTAGGAGTCGGGCGCGGTGAACGCGTACAGGCTGCGGCCCGCGGCGCCCGCGGTCACGTAGACCACGCCGTCGGTCTCGGGGTACGCCGTGCCGCCGATCGGCAGCTTCTTGGTGACCTCGTTCCTCTTGATCACGTCCGTCCGCTCGTACTGGTGGTTGTGGCCGTTGATGACGAGGTCCACCTGGTACTTCTCGAACAGCGGCACCCACTCCTGGCGCACACCCCCCTCCGAGGCGTGCGCGGTGGAGGTGCAGTAGGCGCAGTGGTGGAAGAACACGATGACGAAGTCGATGTCGTGCGCGGCCCGGTACCTCTTCAGCTGCGCCTCGAACCATGTGGTCTGGGTGCCGCCGGAGAGGCCGAGGTTGGCCGGGATCTCGAAGGACACGTCGTTCGGGTCCAGCGAGATGATCGCCGTGTTGCCGTAGACGAAGGAGTAGACGCCGGGCAGGTGCTTCTTGTCCGGCCCGTTGTCGGGGAGCGTGAAGCGGGCCTCCTGGCCGCCGTAGCCGTTGGGCGAGTACCAGGCCTCCATGTCGTGGTTGCCGTAACTGACCATCCACGGCACGGACTTGGCGACCGACTCGGTCTGGGCGAGGAACTGGTCCCACACCCGCGAGTCGAAGCCGGTGTCGGCGGTCTTGCCGGCGCCGGACGGGTCGGCGTAGGCGATGTCGCCCGCGTGCAGATGGAAGGCCGGGTTCTGGCCGAGCAGCAGGCTGTCGTTGGCGAGGCCGTGGTAGCTGACGCCCTGGTCGCCGAAGGCGGTGAAGGTGAAGGGCGCCTTGTGGGCGGGGGCGGTGGTGAAGGTGCCGAGGGTGCCCAGCAGGTGCGGCTCGGCGGGGTCGAAGCCCTGGTGGCCGACGCCGTAGTAGTACGTCCGGCCGGGGCGCAGGTGGGTCAGCTTGGCGTGGACGTAGTACTGCGTGTGGTCGGCGCTGGCACCGACGCCGGCCGGGGTGTGGAGGGTGCGGACCTCGGCCTCGATCTTGCGGGAGAGGTCCCAGGGGTGGGCGCCGATCCGGATGAACGGCTTCCTCACGGCGACCGGGACCTGCCACGAGACGGTCATCTCGGTGCGCGGGTCGTTGCCGTAGGCGAGGTGGCGGCCGAAGGGGGCGACGAGCGCGCCGTCGACGGTCTCGGTGCGCGGGGCCGTCTGTGTCGGAACGGCCTGGGTGGTGGCGGCCCGGGCGGTGGCGCCCGGCACGAACGCGCCACCCGCGACGGCGCCGAGCGTGACGGCGCCGCCTCTGATCATCGTGCGCCGGGAGAACCTGGTGCGCAGGTACTCGTGCTGTTCGGCCATGCTCATGCGCTCGGCCAGCTGCTGGGGTACACCCATGCGAGGAATGTCCATGACGCCACAAACTGGCCGGTGCACACATCCCCCCGCGGAACAACCGCCCAACGAACACCCATGGGCGTTCCATAACTCTCCCAAAGCCCCCTGACACCCTCTTGCCCGAAATCGGGCAGGATTCTTGCGAAGCCGTCCCCGATACCCCAGGATCTACCGAGTGCACGACGACCTCGTTGATCATCTGACCCGCAGCACGCCCCTCAGCAGGGGCGAGGCGACCCGGGTGATCCAGGACGTGCTCGCCTACTTCGACGAGACGACCGAGGAGTTCGTCCGTCGCCGCCACCGCGAACTCCAGGCCCAGGGCCTGGTGAACGCGACGATCTTCGAACGGATCGAGGCGGACCTGAAATACCGGACGGTGGCACCGCCGGAGCTCACGCTCCGCCAGCTGCGCCGGATCGTCTACGGCTAGGGATACCTATATATATGTGCGGAATCGTCGGATACATCGGGAAGCGTGACGTAGCGCCCCTGCTCCTGGAGGGCCTGCAGCGCCTGGAGTACCGCGGCTACGACTCGGCCGGCGTGGTCGTCTCCTCCCCGAAGGCGCCCGCCCTGAAGATGGTCAAGGCCAAGGGCCGGGTCCGTGACCTGGAGGCCAAGGTCCCGGCGCGCTTCAAGGGCACCACCGGCATCGCCCACACCCGCTGGGCCACCCACGGCGCCCCGTCCGACGTGAACGCCCACCCGCACCTGGACGCCGAGGGCAAGGTCGCCGTCGTCCACAACGGCATCATCGACAACGCCGCCGACCTGCGCCGCAAGCTGGAGGCGGACGGCGTCGAGTTCCTCTCCGAGACCGACACCGAGGTCCTCGTCCACCTCATCGCCCGCTCGCAGGCGGAGAAGCTCGAGGACAGGGTCCGCGAGACGCTGCGCGTGATCGAGGGCACGTACGGCATCGCCGTCCTGCACGCCGACTTCCCGGACCGCATCGTCGTCGCCCGCAACGGCTCCCCGGTCGTCCTCGGCATCGGCGAGAAGGAGATGTTCGTCGCCTCGGACATCGCGGCCCTGGTCGCCCACACGCGTCAGATAGTGACGCTGGACGACGGCGAGATGGCCACCCTCAAGGCCGACGACTTCCGCACCTACACCACGGAGGGCACCCGCACCACGGCCGAGCCCACCACGGTCGAGTGGGAGGCCGCCTCCTACGACATGGGCGGCCACGACACCTACATGCACAAGGAGATCCACGAGCAGGCCGACGCCGTGGACCGCGTGCTGCGCGGCCGCATCGACGACCGCTTCTCCACCGTGCACCTCGGCGGCCTCAACCTGGACGCCCGCGAGGCCCGCCAGATCCGCCGGGTGAAGATCCTCGGCTGCGGCACCTCGTACCACGCGGGCATGATCGGCGCCCAGATGATCGAGGAGCTGGCCCGTATCCCCGCGGACGCAGAGCCGGCCTCCGAGTTCCGCTACCGCAACGCGGTCGTCGACCCCGACACCCTCTACATCGCCGTCTCCCAGTCCGGCGAGACGTACGACGTCCTCGCGGCCGTCCAGGAGCTGAAGCGCAAGGGCGCGCGGGTCCTCGGCGTCGTCAACGTCGTCGGCTCGGCGATCGCCCGCGAGGCCGACGGCGGCATCTACGTCCACGCAGGACCCGAGGTCTGCGTCGTCTCGACGAAGTGCTTCACCAACACGACGGTCGCCTTCGCGCTCCTCGCCCTCCACCTGGGCCGCACCCGCGACCTCTCGGTCCGCGACGGCAAGCGCATCATCGAGGGCCTGCGCAAGCTGCCCGCCCAGATCGCCGAGATGCTGGAGGAGGAGGAGGAGATCAAGAAGCTGGCCCAGGAGTACGCCGACGCCCGCTCGATGCTCTTCATCGGCCGCGTCCGGGGCTACCCGGTCGCCCGCGAGGCCTCCCTGAAGCTCAAGGAGGTCTCCTACATCCACGCCGAGGCCTACCCCGCCTCCGAGCTCAAGCACGGCCCCCTGGCCCTCATCGAGCCCGCCCTCCCCACGGTCGCCATCGTCCCCGACGACGACCTCCTGGAGAAGAACCGCGCCGCCATGGAGGAGATCAAGGCCCGCAGCGGCAAGATCCTCGCGGTGGCCCACCAGCCCCAGGAAAAGGCCGACCAGACGATCGTCGTCCCCAAGAACGAGGACGAACTCGACCCCATCCTGATGGGCATCCCCCTGCAACTCCTGGCGTACCACACGGCCTTGGCCCTGGGCAGGGACATCGACAAGCCCAGGAACCTCGCAAAGTCGGTAACGGTGGAGTAGCAGCCCGCCTCTCAAGGGCGCGCCAGCCTTCCCACCAGGGGCGCGGGGAACTGCGCGACAAGCCCCCACCGGCCTGCAGAGGCCAACGAAACAGAGACGGACCCCCACGTGATGCCACCACTCACGGGGGGTCCGTCTTCCATCGCCGGGGGCCGCCCAACCCCCAGCCGGCGGCAGCTACCCGGTGGCCGTCACACCTCGCCCAGCAGCCCGCCGCGGAAGCGCGGTCGGCCAGTGCGCCAGAGCCGCGGTGGCCGCATACCAGGCCACAGCCCCCGCACCAACGGCGAACCAGCCCCCCACCTTGGCGAGCCCGTCACCGCCGGCGAACTCGGCGACAGCCATGAGCACCAGGGCGACGAAGAACAACCCGTACGCCCCCTGCCCGAGCTGATCCCCGCCCGCCAGCGTGAGAGACAGCGCCACAAGGGCGAACAGCAGCAGGAACAACCCCGCCGCATTGTCGGAGACACCCGCGTCAGCGGATATCGCCCACGTGAACCACAGGGCGCCCAGCGTCACGAACGCGGTGCCGTTCGCGGCGTCACGGTCCCGCAGGGCCATCAGCCCGGCGACGAAGAGGGCAATGCCGCCCACGTACTGGGCGATTGATACGGCGTCAGCAGCTGACACTCCGTCGATCACTTCGGTGTACCCCAGCCCGAAGGCCAACAGGGTGATTCCCAGGGCGAGTCGGCCGACCACGGTGGTGATTCCGCTTCCCGCAGAGACGTCGTTGTCCACGGCGGGCTCCCTTCATGCATGTGCAGTTGTGCGGTGAGCGATATATGCCCTTCACAAGAGCACAAACACCTCTACGCGCGAGTAGATTTGCACATCTCACCTGGGAGAACGGCGAGTTACGGAATGACAACGACGGGACGCTTGGCCCGCTTGGCGAGCCGCCCCGCGACGGAGCCGAAGATCCGCCCGACGATCCCGTGCGTGGAGCCGACGACGATCGCGTCCGCCTCGTACTCCTGTCCGACCTCTTCGAGCTCGTGGCAGATGTCACCGCCGCGCTCGACGAGGATCCAGGGCACCTCGGCGAGGTAGTCGGCGCACGCGAGTTCGAGGCCGAGCACCTCGGTGCGGTGGTCCGGTACGTCGACGAAGACCGGCGGCTCGCAGCCGGCCCACACCGTGGTGGGCAGCCGGTTGGCGACGTGGACGATGATCAGGCCCGACCCGGAGCGATGAGCCATTCCGATGGCGTACGCGAGGGCGCGCTCACTGGAGGTGGAGCCGTCGAAACCGACGACGACGCCGTGCTTGAAGGCGGGATCGCAGGAATGGCGTGACTGTTCCGCCGCCAGGGGCTCGGACGCCGTGGGGTCGGCTACCGGCCGCTTGCGGTCCGCTGGTTCGAAGAATTCGTGACCGGCCATGGCTGTCTCGGCGTATTGATCCTTTATGGGTGGGCCCGCGAGCGGAGCTCGCTGACGGATCCAGCAAGTGCGGCGGAGCTGTGTCCGGGAATGGTCTTCCCAACCCCATACCCCAAGGGTACGGCGGCACGCCTCCTTAGCCCAGATCCCCGCTCACGGTCGGTGCGGGTTCCAGGGAGCATGCACGAGGGTGCGCCCGTAACGCAATGGTTGCTGCGGTGTACAGGCGGTTTGCACAGGGTTCAACTTCCTCCGCCGCCGGACGGTCGCCTACCCGCGCGTACCAGTGACCGACCGCGCGGACCCGCGTTGATCTCCCTGAGCCACCGCCCAGGCAGCCCAGGGAGCACGTACGCATGTCAGGACCCAGCACGCCCTCCGAGGACAGCGCCACCGATGTGGTGCGCTGGGCGGCCTTCAGCTGCGTCCTGGTCCCGGTGGTGCTCCTCTGGTACGGCACCTCGCTGGCCGGCGCCACGGGCACGGCCCTTGGCCTGGCGGCCGTGACGGCCGTGTGCCGGCTGCTGCTGCGCCAGTCGGAGCGCGGCGCGGCGCGGATCAAGGCCGGGGAGGCCGGTCCGTCACCCCGGCGTCGCGGCCGCCATCACCGGACCGGAACCGGGGCCCACCGAGGCGGACGTCACACCGGGGGAAATACACCGGTCGGCTGACCGGTTTTCACACCCCGGCACGCCAGTTTTCAGCCAACTTCTGGCGCGCAGGCATCCCCCACCCAGAACACCCCCCAACCCCCGTTCCACCTGCACGGAAAGGGCCTCAGGGGGTCTGCGCACCCTACGTGGATTGGCCACTGCGACAAGGCGCACTTCCCTGCACGGCCCGGGAGTGCAACGCTTCGTGATCGAATGCTTCACGCCAAGTTGCCAAGTCGACAATGTGCCGAGTGGTGAACCGGCCACTGAGGCGCGGCGCGACACAGTAGATTCGATCTTGACTGTCTACGGCGGGGGACTCGTGCAGGACCGAGGGGAAACGTGCAGGAGCGACACAACCGAGGAGCCGCGACCACCGAGGGGGGCTTAGCAGTATGAGCCACGACTCCACTGCCGCGCCGGAAGCCGCGGCCCGGAAGCTTTCCGGGCGACGCCGCAAGGAGATCGTCGCGGTGCTGCTGTTCAGCGGCGGCCCCATCTTCGAGAGTTCCATACCGCTGTCGGTGTTCGGGATAGACCGCCAGGACGCCGGCGTACCGCGCTACCGCCTGTTGGTGTGCGGCGGTGAGGAAGGCCCCCTGCGGACCACAGGTGGCCTGGAACTCTCGGCGCCGCATGGCCTGGAGGCGATCTCACGGGCGGGCACGGTCGTCGTGCCGGCCTGGCGTTCGATCACCTCGCCGCCGCCCGAGGAAGCGCTCGACGCGCTGCGCCGGGCGCACGAGGAAGGCGCCCGCATAGTCGGGCTGTGCACCGGCGCCTTCGTCCTCGCCGCGGCGGGCCTGCTGGACGGCCGTCCCGCGACGACACACTGGATGTACGCACCGACGCTGGCCAAGCGCTATCCGTCGGTGCACGTGGATCCACGCGAGCTGTTCGTCGACGACGGCGACGTGCTGACGTCGGCCGGCACCGCGGCCGGAATCGATCTCTGTCTCCACATCGTGCGGACGGACCACGGCAACGAGGCGGCCGGAGCGCTCGCCCGCCGTCTGGTGGTCCCGCCGCGCCGCTCCGGCGGTCAGGAGCGCTATCTCGATCGGTCTTTACCCGAGGAGATCGGCGCCGACCCGCTCGCCGAGGTCGTCGCCTGGGCGCTGGAGCATCTGCACGAGCAGTTCGACGTCGAGACGCTGGCGGCCCGCGCGTACATGAGCCGCCGCACCTTCGACCGCCGCTTCCGCTCACTGACGGGCAGCGCCCCGCTTCAGTGGCTGATCACCCAGCGGGTGCTTCAGGCGCAGCGGCTGCTGGAGACGTCGGACTACTCGGTGGACGAGGTGGCCGGACGCTGCGGCTTCCGCTCGCCGGTGGCGCTGCGCGGCCACTTCCGCCGCCAGCTCGGCTCGTCCCCGGCCGCGTACCGGGCGGCGTACCGTGCCCGCCGCCCGCAGGCCGACCGGTCGACGGACGCGGAGCCCCCGACGGGCCCCACCGTCCAGCAGGGCCCACCGCCCAGCCCGTACGCGGAGGGCGGCCCGGTCCCGCTCCAGACCCGCCGCACCCCGGCATCCGTGGGCCCCGGGCCCTCGGACAACGGACGCGAGCTGTATGTCGGAGGCCGGGCGACCCTGCCGGGCCAGCGCAGCGGCGCGTGACCCTCTGACGCCGGGCGGGCGCATTCCAGCCCGCCCGGCGTTTTGAGGACGAGGCCCGAAGGGCCGATCGCGGGGGTCCAGGGGGCGGCAGCCCTCTGGTACGCCGCCTGCGACACCGGGCACCCTAAAAGCGGACCTCAGCCGTAGGGTGTTCGCATGAACGATCGCATGGTGTGGATCGACTGCGAGATGACCGGCCTCTCGCTGTCCGACGACGCGCTCATCGAGGTTGCCGCCCTCGTCACCGACTCCGAGCTGAACGTCCTCGGCGAGGGCGTGGACATCGTCATCCGCCCGCCGGACTCGGCGCTGGAGACGATGCCGGAGGTGGTGCGTCAGATGCACACCGCGTCCGGCCTCCTCGAGGAACTGGCCGGCGGCACGACCTTGGCGGACGCCGAGGAACAGGTCCTCGCGTATGTGCGCGAGCACGTGAAGGAACCCGGCAAGGCCCCGCTGTGCGGCAACTCCGTGGGCACCGACCGCGGCTTCCTGCTGCGCGACATGCCGACGCTGGAGGACTACCTCCACTACCGGATCGTCGACGTCTCCTCGATCAAGGAGCTCGCCCGGCGCTGGTACCCGCGGGCCTACTTCAACAGCCCGGAGAAGAACGGCAACCACCGCGCCCTCGCCGACATCCGCGAGTCCATCGCCGAACTGCGCTACTACCGCGAGGCCGTGTTCGTACCGCAGCCCGGCCCGGACTCGGACACCGCGAAGGCGATCGCCGCGAAGCACGTTCTGCCTGCTCAGTAGGGATGTGAGGGGTGCTGCGGGGGGCGCCGCGGAATCTGTGCGCGAGCACCCCTTCGGACCCTGTACACTTTTTCTCGGCCGGTCGGGGAAACCCAAAGCCGGTCATGGTGGGTGTAGCTCAGCTGGTAGAGCACCTGGTTGTGGTCCAGGATGCCGCGGGTTCGAGTCCCGTCACTCACCCTCGGTCTTCAGCCGGTGACTTCGGAAACGAAGTCACCGGCTGAAGCTTTTTCCGCGCCTCCGCTCGCTCACGACGAAGCCCGCGTCACCAACTCCGTGGCCAGCACCATCTGCGCCCGCTCAAGTCCCCGCGACATCGCCGGACGGCGGTCCGCGATCTCGGTGAGGAGCAGGTCGATCATCCGGCGGCCCATCTCCTCGATGGGCTGGCGGACGCTGGTGAGGGGCGGGTCCATGTGGCGGGCGATGGCGGAGTCGTCGTAGCCGACCAACGCCACGTCGTCGGGGATACGGCGGCCCGCCTCACGCAGGACCTGGCGGGCGCCGGCCGCGGTGACGTCCGAGGCCGCGAACACCGCGTCGAGGTCGGGGCAGCGGGAGAGCAGGGACTGCATCGCGCGGCGGCCGCCCTCCTCCGTGAAGTCGCCCGGCTCGATCAGCAGGTCGTCCACGGGGTGGCCCGCGTCGCGCAGGGCGTCGCGGTAGCCGTCGACGCGGCGCTGGGCGCCGTAGACGTCAGGGCGGCCGGTGATGTGGGCGATCCTCGTGCGGCCGCGGGACATCAGGTGCTCGACGGCCGAGCGGGCGCCGCCGTAGTTGTCCGAGTCGACCGAGGTCAGGCTCTCCGCGGCGGAGCGCGGGCCGCTGATCACCGCCGGGATCTCCAGCTGGGACAGCAGGTCGGGCAGCGGGTCGTCGGCGTGCACCGAGACCAGCAGGACACCGTCGACGCGGTGGGCGGCCAGGTACTGGGCGAGGCGCCGGCGTTCCTTGTCGCTGCCCGCGAAGATCAGCAGCAGTTGCATCTCGGTGTCGGCGAGTTCGGCGCCCACACCCTTCAGAATGTCCGAGAAGTAGGGTTCCGCGAAGAACCGTGTCTCCGGTTCGGGTACGACCAGCGCGATGGCGTCCGTGCGGTTCGCCGCCAGGGCGCGGGCCGCGGTGTTGGGGACGTAGCCGAGTTCGGCGACCGCCGCCTCCACCGCCGCGCGGGTAGCGTCGCTGACCCGGGGCGAGCCGTTGATCACGCGGGAGACGGTGCCCCGGCCCACGCCTGCACGGGCCGCCACCTCTTCGAGGGTGGGCCGACCGCCGCTACGGCCCCGCGTTCCGTGGGTTGCCATGGGCCCCGCCTTTCCCGCCGTAGTCCTTACGCTGGCCTGGAATTTAACAGCCCCGCCGATGAGGTGGCCGCCCCCGGTGGCCGGCGCCCCGGACCCCCGCCCAGCCCGAACGGCCCCGTCCTCCGCCGCCGGACGGGAGCGGATGGGTCCAGTTAACGGCCCGATAACTGAACACAGAACTCCGCTCCCCCACCCTTGACACCCCCGCCCGGACCGACGAACCTTCAACACATCACTTGTGGGAGCGCTCCCACAGTACCTGACACATACACATCCCGCACGTTCCCCGCCCGAGCCGCAGCGTGAACAATGAACGGGCCCAGCAAGTGCAGTTGGCCGGGGGGTCGGCAGGTCAGGCAACAGGAGGAACCAATGCGCACGAGTACCCGCGGGTCCCGCCGGCTGATGGCCCTCGCGGCCGCGGCCGCGCTGACGACAGGGCTGCTCGCCGGCTGCGCCGAGGACTCGGACGACGGCTCTTCGAACGAGGGCGGTGGCAACGGCGGCGGTGGCAAGACCACCCTCACGGTCGGCACCTTCGGCACCTTCGGCTACAAGCAGGCCGGCCTCTACGACGAGTACATGAAGCTCAACCCCGACATCACCATCAAGGAGAACGTCACCACCCGTACCGACGTCTACTGGCCGAAGGTCCTCACCCGGCTCCAGGCCGGCTCCGGTGCCGACGACATCCAGGCCATCGAGGTCATGAACATCACCGAGGCCGTGGAGACACAGGCCGACAAGTTCGTGGACCTCGGCAAGGAGGTCGACAAGTCGCAGTGGCTGGACTGGAAGAACGCCCAGGCCACCACCAAGGACGGCAAGCTGATCGGGCTCGGCACCGACGTCGGCCCGATGGCGATCTGCTACCGCAAGGACCTGTTCGAGAAGGCCGGTCTGGAGACCGACCGCACCAAGCTCGCCGAGCAGTGGAAGGGCGACTGGGGCAAGTACGTCGACCTGGGCAAGCAGTACATGAAGAAGGCGCCGAGCGGCACCAAGTTCGTGGACTCGGCGTCCTCGGTCTACAACGCGGCCCTCGGCGGCGCGGACCAGCGCTACTACAAGGACGACGGCACCGTCGACTGGGACAAGTCGCAGGGCGTCAAGAACGCCTGGGACGTCGCCATGGACGTGGCGACCAGCGACATGTCGGCGAAGCTGAAGCAGTTCGACAAGCCGTGGGACCAGGGGTACGCGAACGGTACCTTCGCCACGGTGGCCTGCCCGGCCTGGATGATCGGCTACATCCTGGAGAAGTCCGGTGAGTCCGGCAAGGGCCAGTGGGACGTGGCGGCGGCGCCGACCGCGGCCAACTGGGGCGGCTCCTTCATCGGCGTACCGACCTCGGGCAAGCACCAGAAGGAGGCCATCGCGCTGGCGAAGTGGCTGACCGCGCCCGAGCAGCAGGCGAAGGTGTTCGCCAAGCAGGCGAGCTTCCCGTCGACCCCTTCGGCGTACTCGACCCTGAAGCCGGCGGCCGCCACCACCGAGTACTTCTCGAACGCGCCGATCACGCAGATCTTCTCCGACTCGGCGAAGACCATCCCGTCGCAGTACTTCGGGATCAAGGACCAGGCGATCAACACCGCGCTGACCGACATCGGCATCCTGCAGGTCGAGCAGAAGGGCAAGAGCCCTGACGAGGGCTGGGACGCGGCGTCCGAGGAGATCAAGGACGTGCTCGGCCAGTGACCAGCCCCAAGCAGGCTCTCGCGCATCCCGCGTCGAGCGCCGACGCCGCGCCCGGTGACCAGCCGGGCGCGGCCGGCCGCGCTCAGGGTCGCGGTACACCCCCGCCGGGCAAGGACTCCTGGCGCAGCCGGCTGTACCGCTGGGACATGAAGGCGTCGCCGTACGCGTTCATCGCCCCCTTCTTCATCGTCTTCGGGGCGTTTTCGCTGGTCCCGCTGCTCTACACGGCCTGGTACTCGCTGCACAACGTGCAGTTGTCCAACCTGGACGGGCAGACCTGGACCGGCCTGGACAACTACCAGAACCTGCTGTCCTCGGACTTCTTCTGGAACGCGCTGTGGAACACGTTCACCATCGGTGTGATCTCCACGGTGCCACAGCTGCTGATGGCGATCGGCCTGGCGCATCTGCTCAACTACAAGCTGCGCGGCTCGACCGTGTGGCGGGTCGTGATGCTCACCCCGTACGCCACCTCGGTGGCGGCGGCGACGCTGGTGTTCGTGCTGCTGTACTCGTGGGACGGCGGCATGATCAACTGGCTGCTGGAGTTCGTCGGGATCGACCCGGTGAACTGGCGCGAGTCCGACTGGGGTTCGCAGTTCGCGGTCTCCTCGATCGTGATCTGGCGCTGGACGGGCTACAACGCGCTGATCTACCTGGCGGCGATGCAGGCGATCCCGGCCGACCTCTACGAGTCGGCGGCGATCGACGGCGCCAACCGCTGGCAGCAGTTCCTGCACGTGACGATCCCGCAGCTGCGGCCGACGATCCTGTTCACGGTGGTCGTCTCCACGATCGGCGCGACCCAGCTCTTCGGTGAGCCGCTGCTGTTCGGCGGGGTGTCCGGTTCGAAGGGCGGCTCCGAGCACCAGTACCAGACGCTCGGTCTGTACATGTACGACCAGGGCTGGATCATCGGCAACCTCGGCAAGGCCTCCGCCATCGCCTGGTCGATGTTCCTGATCCTGCTGATCGTCGCCGTGATCCAACTGCTGGTGTCCCGACGGCTGAGGAAGTCCCAATGACCGCGACCGAACTGACGACCCCTCAGTCCACGCAGCCCGCGAAGACCCGGCGCGAACGGCCCCGGGTGATGGGCGCCGGCAAGCAGCTGCACGCCGGTCCGCTCACCTACGTCGTCCTGACCGTGTTCGCGCTGGTGTCGCTGGCCCCGCTGGTGTGGACGGCGATCGCGGCCTCGCGCACCGACCGGCGGCTCGCGGAGACCCCTCCGCCGCTGTGGTTCGGCGGGAACCTGTTCAAGAACATGGAGCGGGCGTGGGAGGAGGGCGGGCTCGGCACCGCGATGGTCAACACCACGTTCGTCGCGGCCACGATCACCATCAGCACCGTGGTGTTCGCCACCCTCGCCGGCTTCGCCTTCGCCAAGCTGCGGTTCCGGTTCTCCGGTCTGCTGCTGATGCTGACGATCGGCACGATGATGATCCCGCCGCAGCTGGCGGTCGTACCGCTGTATCTGTGGATGGCGGACCTCGGCTGGTCGAACCAGCTCCAGACGGTCATCCTGCCGACGCTGTGCACGGCCTTCGGTACGTTCTTCATGCGGCAGTACCTGCTCCAGGCGCTGCCGACCGAGCTGATCGAGGCGGCGCGGGTGGACGGCGCGAGCAGTCTGCGCGTCGTCTGGCACGTGGTGTTCCCGGCGGCGCGGCCGGCGATGGCCGTCCTCGGCCTGCTGACCTTCGTGTTCGCCTGGAACGACTTCCTGTGGCCGATCATCGCCCTGAACCAGGAGAACCCGACCGTCCAGGTCGCCCTCAACTCCCTCGGCACCGGCTATGTCCCCGACCAGGCGGTGATCATGGCGGGCGCCCTGCTCGGCACGTTGCCGCTGCTGATCGCCTTCCTGCTGTTCGGCAAGCAGATCGTCGGCGGCATCATGCAGGGCGCGGTCAAGGGCTGACCCGCGCCCGCCCCGCTTCGGCCATACGACTCCCGGGGGCCGGGTCACCGCCGCCTCGGCCCCCGCACCACCTCCCCCCTCCTACCCCGTCGGTCTCCACGACCTCATATGGGAGCGCTTCCATGCCTGAACCCATGTCCTCCGTGTCCTTTCCCCCCGCCTTCCTCTGGGGCGCGGCGACGTCCGCCTACCAGATCGAGGGGGCGGTGCGGGAGGACGGCCGTACCCCGTCGATCTGGGACACCTTCAGCCATACGCCGGGTAAAACGGCCGGCGGCGAGCACGGTGACATCGCTGTCGACCACTACCACCGCTACCGCGACGACGTGGCGCTGATGGCCGACCTCGGCCTGGGCGCGTACCGCTTCTCGATCTCCTGGTCGCGTGTCCAGCCGACGGGCCGCGGTCCGGCCGTGCAGCGGGGCCTGGACTTCTACCGCCGGCTGGTGGACGAGCTGCTGGCGAAGGGCATCAAGCCCGCCGTCACCCTCTACCACTGGGACCTGCCGCAGGAGCTGGAGGACGCGGGCGGCTGGCCGGAGCGCGAGACGGCGTACCGGTTCGCCGAGTACGCGCAGATCGTCGGTGAGGCGCTCGGCGACCGAGTGGAGCAGTGGATCACGCTCAACGAGCCGTGGTGCAGCGCGTTCCTGGGCTACGGCTCGGGGGTGCACGCGCCCGGCCGTACGGAACCGGCGGCCTCGCTGCGGGCGGCCCACCACCTCAACCTGGCGCACGGCCTGGGCACCACGGCCCTGCGCTCGGTGATGCCGGCCCGCAACTCGGTGGCGCTCAGTCTCAACTCATCCGTGGTACGGCCGCTTTCGCAGGACCCGGCGGACCTGGCGGCGACCCGGAAGATCGACGACCTGGCCAACGGCGTCTTCCACGGCCCGATCCTGCACGGCGTGTACCCGGAGTCGCTGTACGCGGCGACGGAGCTGGTGACGGACTGGTCGTACGTCCTGGACGGCGACCTGGCGGCGATCAACCAGCCGCTGGACGCCCTGGGGCTGAACTACTACACCCCGGCGCTGGTCTCGGCGGCGGAAACCGAGGCCAGCGGGCCGAGGGCGGACGGGCACGGGGCGAGCGAGCACTCGCCGTGGCCGTGCGCCGACGACGTGACGTTCCATCAGACCCCGGGTGAGCGCACCGAGATGGGCTGGACGATCGACCCGACCGGCCTGCACGACCTGATCATGCGCTACTCCCGGGAGGCGCCCGGTCTGCCGCTCTACATCACCGAGAACGGCGCGGCCTACGACGACAAGCCGGACCCCGACGGCCGCGTCCACGACCCCGAGCGCATCGCCTACCTGCACGGCCACCTCTCCGCCGTCCGCCGCGCCATCACCGACGGCGCCGACGTCCGTGGCTACTACCTGTGGTCCCTGATGGACAACTTCGAGTGGGCGTACGGCTACGGGAAGCGGTTCGGGGCGGTGTACGTCGACTACTCGACGCTGGAGCGGACGCCGAAGTCGAGTGCGTACTGGTACGGCAAGGCGGCTCGGACGGGGACCTTGCCGGCGGTGGAGACGGGGCTTTAGCGGACGGCCGGGAGCGGGGCGCGACACGGGGAGGGGCGTGCCGCGCCCCGGCGGTGAGCGAACGCCGGTGGGCGTCGCTTCGACGGCGTCGTCAGTCCAGGATGCCGAGGTGGGCGAGGACGACGTCCCCTACCGCGAGGACGGCGTCGGCATCGAGGACGGCCAGGGTCGGGATCGCGTGGTGCCAGCCTTCGGTGGTGAGTGCCTCGGCCAGGAGGGCCCTCGCGTGCGGGAGGTCGGGTCCGCAGGGCGGGGGGGGAGAAGAAGTGGTGGACAGCTACGGGTGCCTCAACTCGCGGATCATGTCGGCCAGTTCGATCACGCTTTCCCCTTGTGCCACGGAGCTCAGATAGCACAAGTCACCGTCACACTCGGGTTGTCGAACGCCTGGTGACCGCGCAGCCCACACGCCCCGGCCGGATGGGGGGGGAAGACCGGCCGGGGCGCGCGACCCCCGTGTCATGGATGCCCGTGGGCGGCCCGGCGCTACTTGCCGTACGCCGCGAACGCCTTCGAGAACGCGAACTTCTCCTGCAGCACCGAGCTGCATGTCGCGTCCGCCGCCGGCTTCTCGCCGCCCGCGCACTGCTTGTCGCGGGTCGCCGACCACATCGACAGCCAGCCGAGGCCCTTGGACTGGGCGAACTTCACCAGTTGGGTGGCGTCGTCGACCTTGAAGATCTCGGTGGTGACGTCATTGACGCCGATCATCGGGGTGACGGCGACCGTCTTCCAGGCCGCGCTGTCGGAGAGGCCGAGGACGCTCTTGACCTGGGCCTGGGTGGCGGTGGCCGCCTGTTCGGCGTAGGTGCCCATGTCGCCGCTGTACGCGGGGCCGTAGTCCATCGCCATGATGTTGACGGCGCCGATCTTCACGCCGTTCCGCTTGGCGTCGGCGAGGAGGTCGACGCCGGGCTGGGTCAGGCCCTCCGGCATGACGGGGAGGGTGTAGGAGACGTCCAGGTCCGGGTGCCGCTGCTGGAGCTTCGCTATGGCTTGGGCGCGGCGGGTGTTGGCCGCCTTGTCCGGCAGGGCGCCGCCCTCGACGTCGAAGTCGACCTTGGTCAGCTTGTACGCGTCCACGGCCTTGCCGTACGCCGCCGCCAGCGCGTCGGCCGAGGAGCAGGTCGTCGCCAGTTCGCTGCCGGCCGCGCCGCCGAAGGAGACACGGACGTCGCCGCCCTTGGCGCGCAGGTCGCCGATCTGCGCGGCCACCGCGTCGGCGCCGAGATCGGTGACTCCGCCCCACTTGGGGGTGCAGCCGCCACCGTCGGTGACGAAGGCGAGGTTGTAGTTCTTCACACCCGTCGCCTCGGCGCTCGCCGCCATGTCGAACGCCGGGTAGAGAGAGGTGTCGATGTAGGGGGCGAAGCCGGCCGCGGCTCCGGTGCCGGTGCCGAGGGTCTCCGAGGGCTTGGCGGTGGGCGTCGCGGTCGGAGGTGTGCTGCTTGTGGGCGTGGAGGTCGGCTTCGGTGTCGGCGTGGCGGATCCGGTGGACGTGGGGCGGCCGCTCGGTTCGGGTGTCGCGCTGTCGTCCGTGGAGCACTTGGCGTCGTCGATCAGACAGGCCGCCGGGGCGCCCGTGCCGTTGACCACGAAGCCGACGGTCACCGACTCGCCGGCCGCGAGCCCGTCCCGGTCCCACTTCGCCGGCGTGACGGTGACGTGCTGCCCGCTCACCTTCGACTCGGCGTTCCACAGCGAGCTCAGCTTCGTGCCCGCCGGCAGGTCGAACTCCAGCGTCCAGTCCTGCTTCGCCTGGCCGCTGTTGTTCGTGACGACGTACTGCGCGGTGTAACCCGTCGACCAGTCACTGGTCTTCGTGTACGCCGCTCCGATCCCGGCCGCCTGGGCGGTACCCGTGAACAGGATCGCGCCGCCGCCGACCACGGCCGCGGCGACGAGACCGCCGATCGCCTTGTTCCTGCCGCTGACCTTGCGCCGGTGCGTACTCATCACGTGCCTGCCTTCGCTCACGAGGGTTCCCGGGGGTGGGGTGCGGCAGCACGCTAGCGATCTCGAATCGGACAAAAGCCCTGATCCAGACCGGTGTTGCGGACCTTAGGGTGCGCTTAAGGAAGGGATCGGGGACGGTTAAAGGTCGAGACCAATTTGCCGGGTCGGCGTCTTCGGACCGCCCCTCTGTGGCCCCGGCGCACGGGCGCCCGTCCGTCCAACTGGATCCAGATCCGCACCTCGGTCCCGCCCAGCACCGACGACCCGATCCGTACGTCCCCGCCGGTCGACTCCGCGAGCCGCCGCACGATGTCCAGGCCGAGCCCGGTCGAGCCCGCGCTGCCCGAGCCCCGCCCGCGCGCCATAGCCGCCTCGGGGTCGGCGATGCCGGGCCCCGCGTCCGAGACCAGCACGATCACCGCGTCCTCGCCGTTGTGCACGTCGACCGCGAACGCCGTGCCCTCGGCCGTGTGCCGGAAGACGTTGCCGAGCAGGGCGTCCAGCGCGGCCGCCAGATCCGCCCGGGCCACGGGTATCCGCACCGGCCGCTCCACCCCGGCCACCCGCACCTTGCGGCCCTCGTCCTCCGCGAGCGCCGACCAGAACGCCATGCGCTCACGCACCACCTCTGCCGCGTCGCACCCGGCACCCGGACCGGCCGCCACCGTCTGCGGCTTGGCCTCCCGCGCGGTACGGATGATCTTGTCGACCTCGCCCTCCAGCTGGGCGACGGCGGCCCGGGTCTGCTCGGCGGCCGGACCGTCCCCGAGCGAGGCCGCGTTCAGCCGCAGCACCGTCAGCGGAGTACGCAGGCGATGGGACAGGTCGGCCGCCAGCTCCCGTTCGTTCGCCAGGAGTTGCACCACCTGGTCGGCCATCGAGTTGAACGCGACCGCCGCCAGCCGCAGTTCGTTCGGCCCCTCCTCGGGCACCCGGGCGCCCAGCTTGCCCTCCCCCAGCTCGTGCGCGCCCTCGACCAGGCGCTGCGCGGGCCGCACCATCCGTACGCCCAGCCGGTCCGCGACCGCGACCGATCCGACGATCAGCGCGAGGCCGACCCCGGCGAGCACCGCCCAGGCCGTGGCGAGGCCGTTGGTGACGTCCGCGTCGGGGACGTACACCTCGACGACGGCGATCTCGCCGGAGCTCAGCGCGACCGGCTGGAGCAGCGTGGAGCCGCCGGGCACCTCGCTGGTCGAGGCGCGGCCAAGCCGCCGTACGGTCGCGATGTCGTCGGCCGCGGCGCGGCGGCGGCCGAGGTCGACGGCGGCCGCGTCACCGGAGGCCGGTATGTGCACGGCCATGCCCTGGTCCGATCCGGCCGAGGCGACGACCCGCTCGAGCTGGTCCCGGTCGGTGGTGATGGACAGCGCGGGGGCGACAGCCGCGGCCTCCCGCTCGGCGTTGGAGAAGGCGCGGTCGCGGGCCATCTCCCGGATGACGAGTCCGAGCGGGACGGCGAAGGCGACCACGACCATGGTGGTGACCGCCAGACAGACCTTGACCAGTGCCCACCTCATCGCGGCGGCTCCCCCACGGGTGGTTCCAGCTTCACGCCGACGCCCCGCAGGGTGTGCAGATAGCGGGGGTTGGCGGCGGTCTCACCCAGTTTGCGGCGCAGCCAGGACAGATGGACGTCGATGGTCTGGTCGTCGCCGTACGACTGCTGCCACACCTCGGCGAGCAGTTCCTTGCGCGGTACGACGACCCCGGGCCGGCCGGCCAGGAACGCGAGCAGGTCGAACTCGCGGCGGGTCAGGTCCAGGCCGGCCCCGTCCAACTCGGCCTGGCGGCGCAGCGGATCGACGGTCAGACCGCCGACGCGCAGCACACTCGACGGCGCGGCCTCGGCGCTGCCCGACCGGGCCCGGCGCAGCACGGCGGCCATCCGGGCCGACAGGTGCTCCACCGAGAACGGCTTGGTCAGATAGTCGTCCGCCCCGGCGTTCAACAGCCGGACGATCTCCGTCTCGTCGTCCCGTGCCGTCGCGATGATCACCGGTACGTCCGTGATCCCGCGCAGCATCTTCAGGGCCTCGGAGCCGTCCAGATCGGGCAGACCGAGGTCCAGGATCACCACGTCGAAACGGAAATGGGCGACCTCGCGCAGCGCCTCCAGTGCCGTACCGACGCTGCGCACCGTGTGGGCGGCGTCGGTCAGGTGCCGGATGAGCGCCGAGCGTACGAACTGGTCGTCCTCGACCACGAGCACACTTGCCATGCGCGGCACCGTACGCCATGCGCCCGACCCCGGTCCGGGCCTGTGGACAACTCACCATCTGTGGACAACGGGAGCCGTGTGGGCAACTCCACGCCCGCGCACAACGGCGCGACACGCTCGGGACGCGTGAGGCAGTATGGCCCGCGATGCGCAGAGGACTCGTACACGTACTGGCTTGGTCGCTCGCCACGGGCGCGGCGGTCACGCTGTCGTGGTGGGGTGTCCACACGGTGATGGCGGGCACGGTGTACGACCGCCCTCGCGCCCTGCCCATCACGGCGGCCGACGCGACGACGCAGGAGTCGAAGCCGCTGGCGTCGTCCACGAACCGGCCGACCCCGTCGAAGGGTCCGTCGAACTCCGCGAGCCCCGCGCCGAAGCCGACCGCGACGCCCCGCACCCCGGCCCCCTCGACGGCACCGCCGAAGAGCAGCAGCCCCTCCCCCGCCACGTCCGGTCAGGTCAAGAGCTATGACACCGACGGCGGCCGGGTGGTCTTCGACATCGGCACGAGCGACGCGTCCCTCGTCTCGGCCACGCCGGGTGCGGGCTGGTCGATGCAGGTGTGGAAGACGCAGACGTGGATCCGGGTGGAGTTCGGCGCCGGCGCGGACCGCGTGTCGGTGTTCTGCACCTGGCACGACGGACCGCCGCGGGTGGAGATCGGGGACTACTGAGTCACCGGAACACCGTCATCGGAACACCGAGGGGGGCGGGGCCGGGGAGGCCACCGCCGCGAGGTCGGTCACGGGCAGGGCGCCACCGGTGAAGTCGGTGAGCGACTTGCCGTGCTCCACGCGCGCGGGGTGCGGGTCGGAGGCGGCGCTGCGGGTCAGTTCGGCGACCGGCAGCGGGCGGTCGGAGGCGACGAGGACGGCGTTGCCGAAGCGCTTGCCGCGCAGTACGGCCGGGTCGGCGACCAGGGCGAGCTCCGCGAACCGGTCGGCGGCGGTGGCGATCTGGCCGCGCAGATGCGCGAGCGGCGGCCCGTCGGCGAGGTTGGCGGCGTACACACCGCCCGGCGCGAGGGCCCTGCGGACGTCGTCGAGGAACTCCGTCGAGGTCAGATGGGCGGGTGTCCGGGTCCCGCTGAAGACGTCGGCGATGACGAGGTCAGCCCAGCCGTCGGGCACCTTGGCGAGCCCGTCCCGGGCGTCCGTCGACCGCACCCTGATCCGGGCGCCCGGGTCCAACGGCAGTTGCCTGCGCACCAGTTGGACGAGGGCGGCGTCCCGTTCGACGACCTGCTGGGTGGACCGGGCCCGGGTGGCGGCGACATAGCGGGCGAGCGTGAAGGCGCCACCGCCGAGGTGCACGGCCCGTAGGGGTCTGCCCGCCGGGGCGACGAGGTCGATGACGTGCCCGAGGCGCCGCTGGTACTCGAAGGAGAGGTGGGCCGGGTCGTCCAGGTCGACGTGCGACTGAGGGGCCCCGTCGATGAGGAGGGTCCAGGCCCGGGCGCGGTCCGGGTCGGGTATCAGTTCGGCGAGGCCGCCGTCGACGCGCTCGACGACCGGCTCGGCCGCGGCCGACCGGCGCCTGGCGTTCCTGGACTTTCCCATGCGGTCATTGTCGCAAGCGGCACGCGGCGCCGCCCGGGCAGCGCCGTCACCGGCAGTTGTCGGCCGCCTCCAGCAGCCGCGCGGCCTCTCCCAGTGCCGCCCGCAGCACCGCGGGATCCGTCGCCAGGTCGGCCTCGCCGGGCGGCAGGAGCCAGTCCGAGCCCTCGACGGGCGGCTCGGGGTTGAGGTTCAGGCTCAGTCCGCGGCCGTCGGTCTCCGTACATGTGCTGCCCGGCACGTCCCAGGCGGCCGCGGTGCCCGACGGGACCACGAAGCCCAGGGTGTCGCCGCCGTCGTCGTGCAGTACGGGCCCCACCGCGTCCCCGGCCGCCCCGCGCCGCAGGATGTCGACCGCCTCCAGGCCCTGCCGCGCCGGAACCGTGACCACGTCGCAGCCCGCCTCTGCCGGCTCGCCGCAGTCCGCGGCCGACGCGTGCCCCGCCGTTGTCGACGGCGTATGCGGAGCGATGCTCTGGCTGGTCTCCATCCCGACCTCCACCACGGAACCCCTTTTGCAGTCCGAAGAGTTCAACGCGCCGCCGAGTCAACGGCTACGGCGGAAGTCCGCCGCAAAGGATGGCAGTTCATGGCAGATCACGTATGAGATATCCGTTTTGTAGCCAAACACTGCGTGGCGGCTCCGCTACAGCAGGTACGTTCATGCCCGCCGACAGCAAGGGCACCACACGGATTTTCGGTACGGATATCCGGTACGGACCTCCGGTTCAACTCGTCCTCGCTCCGGCATGGTTCGACGGTTCGCATGAGAGGACCCGGCCATGGCGTCGTCAGAGCTGACCTCGTCCCAGCCCTCCCGGCCACCGAGGCCGAATCTCGCATTCCGGCAGTTGCGCGGACAGCGCTCGCCGGCCGAGTTCGCCGCGGCGGTCCGACGGGCCGCTCGCGAGATCGGTGAGCGGGTCAGCTGTGACGCGCGTTACGTCGGGCGGGTCGAGGCCGGCGAGATCCGCTGCCCCAACTACGCGTACGAACGGGTGTTCCTGCACATGTTCCCCGGCCGCACGCTCACCGACCTGGGCTTCGCGCCCCGCTCGTCCGTACGCGGACGCCGGGCGCTCGCCGACGAGGACGCGCCCCTCATGCACACCACGAGCCCGGCGCACGCCACCGGTGAGACATGCGGCGGCCACGAGCCGTATGACCCGAAGGACCCGCACGCACCGCACGACCCGTACGTTGCGGAACAGCACCACCAGAACCACCAGAATCACGAGATCCACGAGGAGAGCGACGTGCTGCGTCGCGCATTCATGACCGGCGGGGGCGCCACAGTGGCCGCCGCCTCGCTGAGCCCGCTGGGGCTCGCCTTCGACGCCGCGGCCGTCGAGCGTCCCGTCCGGCGTGTCGGAGGACACGAGGCGGACGCGCTCGAGGAGGCGGTACGCCGTATCCGGCTGCTCGACGACCGGCACGGCGCCGACGGTCTCTACCGGCGCGCGGCCGCCCCGCTGCGGGCCGCGTACGAGTTGCTCGACGCCGGTACGACCCGGCGGGCGATCGGGGACCGGCTGCACTCCGGCGCGGGTGAACTGGCCATCTCGGTGGGGTGGCTGGCGCACGACTCGGGCCGCTTCGACGACGCCCGCTCGCACTACGCGGAGGCGCTGGCGACGGCCCGGATGGCAGGTGACCCGGCGCTGGAGGCGCACGCCTTCTGCAACATGTCGTTCCTGGCCCGGGACGCGGGCCGGCCGCGTGAGGCGGTGCGGGCGGCACAGGCCGCGCAGCGCGCCGCGCGCCCCCTCGGCTCCTCCCGCCTGATGTCGCTGCTGGCGCTGCGCGAGGCGGGCGGCTGGGCCGGGCTCGCCGACCGCACCGGCTGCGAACAGGCCCTCGTGCGCGCGCAGGCCCTCTACGGGCGCGGCGGCTCGGAGGCCGACCCCGAGTGGATGACCTTCTACGGGGAGGCCGAGCTGGAGGTACTGGAGGCGCAGTGCTGGTCGGTACTGGGCAACTGGCAGCGGGCGGCCCGGCACGCCGCGCGGGCGGCGCAGCTCCAGGACCCGCACTTCACGCGCAACATCGCGCTCTACACGGCCGAGCTGGCGGACGACCTGGCCCGGGGCGGCCGCCCGGACGAGGCGGCGGCGGCCGGGATGCGAGTGCTGGACCTGCTCGACCAGGTGCAGTCGTCGCGGGTCCAGACGATGCTGGCGGGCACGGCCCGGGTGCTGCTGCCGCACCGCCGGGCGAGCGGCGTGTCGGCGTTCCTGGAGCGGCACGCGAGCGTGCCCCGCAAGCCGTGACCGGCAGGGCGTGACCGGCAGGGCCGGCGCTCGCGGTGGCTACGGCGCCAGGTGCCCCAGGTCGTTCCAGCTCTCGATCGCCGGTTCGCCGTACGCCCATCCCAGCACCGACAGCGACGTCGGGTTCAACCGGATCCGTGCCGCGAAGTCGAGCGGCAGCCCCAGCCAGCGCGCGCCTATGGAACGCAGGATGTGCCCGTGCGCGAAGACCAGCACGTCACGGTCGGCCTCGCGCGCCCATGCCACCACCTCGTCGGCCCGGGCCGTCACCTCGCACAGGCTCTCGCCCTCCGGTACGCCGTCGCGCCAGATGAGCCAGCCGGGACGCACGGCCTGGATCTCCGCGGGGGTCATGCCCTCGTAGGCGCCGTAGTCCCACTCCATGAGCGTGTCCCAGGTGCGCGCTCGTTCACCGAAGCCGGCCAGTTCGCACGTCTCACGCGCGCGTGACAGCGGGCTGGTGCGGATCTCGACCCCCGCGAGGCCGTCGTACGGCGGCCGGTGCAGGCGCTCCCCCAGCAGCTTCGCCCCCCGGCGGCCCTCCTCCAGGAGCGGCACATCGGTCCTGCCCGTGTGCTTGCCGGACAGCGACCAGGCCGTCTGTCCGTGCCGGGCCAGCAGGATGCGCGGTGCCATGAAGAGATGCCCTTCCGGGAGAAACGAGAGGCGGGACCCGTCCATCATCCCGCACGCTGTGTGAGGGCAACCCGGGGGGCGATCTCTGCGTCTTGAGGGCCGGGGCCGCCCGAAGGGGGCGCGTGCATACACCGTAAAGTGGTGCGACCGGTCAACCGGGCGCCGCGACATGAAGGGGGAGGCGATCGGATGCCACGCGCCGAGACAGCTGGCGTGGAGGCGACACCGCGGACCCGCCTGCGCTGGTGGACCGAGCTGCCGCTGATACTCCTGGTGTACGCCTGCTACTCGGCCGGCCGGCTCCTCGCCCGCGGTGACGTCAGCCACGCCGTCGACCACGGCCTGGCGATCCTGGGCATCGAGAAGGCCCTCCACCTCAACGCGGAGCACCCCCTCAACCGCCTCTTCACCCGCGAGCCCTGGCTCGGCGTGCCGGCCGACTTCTGGTACGCGTCGCTGCACTACCTGGTCACCCCGCTGCTCCTGGTCTGGATCTTCCGGTCCCGCAGCGCGCACTACCGCGCGGCCCGCACCTGGCTGATGACGTCGACCCTGATAGGTCTGATCGGCTTCACCCTGCTGCCCACCTGCCCGCCCCGGCTGCTCGCCGCGAGCCACGGCTTCGTGGACACGATGGCCCAGTACAGCTCGTACGGCTGGTGGGGCGGCGCGGCGAGCGCGCCGAAGGGCATGGGCGGCATGACGAACCAGTACGCGGCCATGCCGAGCCTGCACGTCGGCTGGGCGCTGTGGTGCGGGGTGATGCTGTGGCGGTACGGCGGGACGCGCCTGACGAAGGTGGCCGCCGTCGCCTACCCGCTGATCACCACGATCGTCGTGATGGGCACCGCCAACCACTACTTCCTCGACGCGGTCGCGGGCGCCGCCGTGATGGGCGTCGGGCTGCTGCTGACGCCGTACGTCCTGCGAGTCTCGGACCGGGTCCGGGCGCGGTTCGGGGCCGGGGCCGCCCCCGTCGCGACGGCCGGAACGGCCTCCGGCGGCATGGTCGCGAAGGGTACGCGCGAGAGCGTCACCGTGGCCTCGGACGACTCTTCTTCCTCGAATGTCAGTGGCGGATGCCAGACTTCAGCGGGTGAGCGAATTCCACGGCAGCGCGAGTCCCGGTTCGGATCCGGAGCCGAGCCGAGTGCCTCTCCCCAGGACGCGGGGGACGGCGCTCCGGCACCGGCTCGCTGAGCTGCGCGGTCCCGACGTACCGGCCAAGGCGCTCGACGCGCGCGCCCTGGCCGCCCTCGCCGCCAACCCCGGCTGCAAGCGCCGCGCGATCCTGGACGGCGCCGGGGTGGACAAGGCGGCCCTGGCGAGCGCACTGGGCTCGCCGTCGGCCTTCGGGCAGTCGCAGTTCGCCTTCACCCGCGGGAACGCGTTCGAGGCGAAGGTCAAGGCGGACGGCGGCGCGGAGCTGCTGCGCCTGGTCCACGAGAAGCTGGACCGCTCCGCCGAACCGCCCGCCGACGCGCGCGTGCCCGAGCTCACCGCGACCGGCCCCGAGGGCCGCACCGCCCGTACCGCACTCGCGCTGCGCGAGGCCACCGAGGCCCCCGGCGAGTGGACGCTGCTCGACCACCCCATGCTCGCGCTGGACGTCGCCGGCTCGCCCGCCTTCCTGGAGCCGGACGCGGTGGTCGTGCACCCGGACGGCAGCTGGACGGTCGTGGAGATCAAGTCCTTCCCGATGCTGGACGGTTCGGCGGACCCGGCGAAGGTCGGCGCGGCCGCACGGCAGTCGGCGGTGTACGTGCTGGCGCTGGAGCAGATCGCCGCCCGGCTGGATCCCGCCCCGCGCGTGCGTCACCGCGTCCTTCTGGTCTGCCCCAAGGACTTCTCCAACCTCCCCACCGCCTCCGCCGTCGACGTCCGCAAGCAGCGCGCGGTCACCGCCCGTCAGCTGGCCCGTCTCACCCGTATCGAGGACATCGCCGACACCCTCCCCGACGGCCTCTGCTTCTCCCCCGAGCTGCCCGCCGCCGACCTGACGACGGCCGTCGAGTCGGTTCCGGCGACGTACGCGCCCGAGTGCCTGTCCGCCTGTGAGCTGGCCTTCCACTGCCGCGCCCGCTCCCGCGCGTCGGGCGCGGTGACGTCGCTGGGCCGTTCGGTGCGGGCCGAGCTGGGTGACCTGACGACCGTCGAGGGCGTCCTGTCGGCGGCCCGCGGCGAGTCCGGCGACCCGGACGACCCGGCGGTGGCGGCCTTGCGCAGGGCGGCGCGACTGCGGGCGGAGGCCCTCGGCACCAAGGCGGTGGCCGCGTGTCGCTGATCTCCACCCTCGCCCGGCTGGAAGCCGTCAGCACGGGCCGCGCGCAGCCCGCCGCGACGGTCCGCCACCGGCGGCTGTCCGAGCGGCCGCTGGTCTTCGTGCCGCTCACCACCGCGGGTGAGGCCGGCGCCCCGCTCGGCGCGCTCGTCGGCACGGACCGTGACGCCCCGCACCTGCTGGTCGTACCGCAGCCGCGCGACCGCGACCTCCGATTCGCGTTCCTGTCCGAGCTGGCGGACGTCGTCCTGCCGTACATCGACGCCTACGCCGAGGACGTGGAGGCGGCCGAGCGCAATGAGACCGATCCGGAGACCGGCAAGCGGGTCAAGGTCGAGGTGGAACTGTGCGCGGACGCCCCGCAGTTGATCGTGCCGAGCCGCGCGGGCATCGACTTCGTACGCCTCCTGGGCCGCTCCATGCGCTTCAGGCGTACGGCGGAGCAGGACCCGGAGGCCCCCTACCCCGCGCCTCCGCGCGTGCCGCTGCTCGGCCGGTGGCTGACCCACTTCGCCGAGCGGGCCCGGGTGCCGGGCTCCTCGCTGCTGCTGGCCATGACGGACGTACTGGCCCGGCACTGGGCGACCGGCCAGTCCACGCTGGAGGACCAGCACCTCGGCGCGCTGCTGGCATGGATCGACCCTCCCCCCGGGGACCCCCAGTCCGGCGGGACGGGCGCCGAGGCGGCCCTGCGCGCGGAGCTCGCCCGGGACCGGGACGGCCAGTTGCTGTGCCCGCCCGCCGGTCCGGCCACCGACCCGGCGTTCGACAACAAGCTGCTGGCCCCCGCCATCGAGCGCTACGACCGTGCCCGCACCGCCCTAGCCGCCGCCGAGGACGGGCTGGCGGCCGACGACCGGCTCGGTGACCTGACCGCCGCCGAGCGGGAGATCCGCGCCCTGGTGGCGAGCCGGACCCGGCCCACCTGGGACGCGGTGTGGCGGGGCCTGGACCGGTTGCGGGAGCTGCCGGAGGCCTCGCGGGTCGAGGAGCGGTGGACCCGCGACCGCTGGTCCTTCACCGGGCACCGCGACCGTGTGATCGCCGGTGAGCCCCCGCAGCCGCGCCGCGACGACGCGGTCACCGCCGCGGGCAAGCTCGCCGCGCGCGAGCGCGAACAGGCCCGGCTGGAGGCGCAGGAGGCGCTCGACGACCCGCTGGTGATGGCGGGGCGACGGCTGTCCGGGGAGGCGTTCGCGGGCGAGGTCACCGATGTGGTGATGGCGTACAGCGAGGGCAAGCGGCCCGGTCCGCGCCCGCTGGTGACGGTTCGCACGGAGGACCGACCCCATCTGGGCGAGCGCGCGAAGGTGTTCCGGTCGCTGGGTGGGAAGCCTCAGTCGGCGGAGTTCGTCGGGTACGAGGGGGAGGCCGAGGACGACAGTGCGCTGATCGTGCTGCGGGTGCTGGACAAGATGGGCCGCGGCAAGGAGCCGGAGGAGGGGTCGGTGCCCGAGAAGGGCGATGTGCTGTGCTTCACGCTGTTCGAGCACGAGCAGCGGGGCGGGGCGAAGCTGCCCGACCCGGAGCAAACGCCGTGGACGCACGGCGGGCCGCCCGGGGAGCCGGAGTCCGAGGCCGCCGATCCGCTGACCGAGGAGGATGTGCTGTGACGACCGTGTTCGACCCCGGTACCGCGGCGACCGAGGCCACCGACGCGATCCTCCAGGACACGCTGCACGGGACCGCGCGCGGTGTCGTCGTCGACTCCCCGCCGGGTGCCGGCAAGTCCACGCTCGTGGTCCGCGCGGCCCTGGAACTCGCCGAGGCCGGGCGCCCGCTGATGGTCGTCGCGCAGACCAACGCCCAGGTCGACGACCTGGTGCTGAGGCTCGCCGAGAAGAACCCCGAGCTGCCGGTGGGCCGGCTGCACAGCAGCGACGCCGACCCGTACGACAAGGCGCTGGACGACCTGCCGAACGTTCGCAAGTCGGCGAAGGCCGGCGATCTGGGCGGGCTCTCGGTCGTCATCTCGACGGCGGCCAAGTGGGCGCACGTCAAGGTGGACGAGCCCTGGCGGCACGCGATCGTCGACGAGGCGTACCAGATGCGCTCGGACTCGCTGCTCGCGGTGGCGGGCCTGTTCGAGCGGGCGCTGTTCGTCGGCGACCCCGGCCAGCTGGACCCCTTCTCCATCGTCGGCAGCGAGCAGTGGGCGGGCCTGTCGTACGACCCGTCGGCCTCCGCAGTGACCACCCTTCTGGCCCACAACCCCGAACTGCCCCAGCACCGCCTGCCGGTCTCCTGGCGGCTGCCGGCCTCCGCCGCGCCGCTGGTCTCCGACGCCTTCTACCCGTACACCCCGTTCCGCAGCGGCACGGACCACGGTGACCGCGGCCTGTCCTTCGCGGTCCCGTCGGACGGCTCTGGCCCCGACCGGGTGATCGACGAGGCGGCCGAGTCGGGCTGGGGGCTGTTGGAGCTGCCCGCCCGGCACACCCCGCGCACGGACCCCGAGGCGGTGCGGGCGGTGGCGACGGTCGTACGCCGCCTGCTGGACCGGGGTGGTGCGGCGACGTCGGAGCGCTCGCCCGACGCCGCGCCCCTCACCGCCGACCGGATCGCGGTCGGCACGGCCCACCGGGACCAGGCGGCCTCGGTCCGGGCGGCGCTGAGCGAGCTGGGCGTGACCGACGTCACCGTCGACACCGCCAACCGTCTCCAAGGCCGCGAGTACGACGTGACCGTCGTCCTCCACCCCCTCTCCGGCCGCCCCGACGCCACCGCCTTCCACCTGGAGACAGGCCGCCTGTGCGTCCTCACCTCCCGCCACCGGCACGCCTGCATCGTGGTGTGCCGGGCGGGGGTGAGCGACCTGCTGGACGACTATCCGTCGACGGAGCCGGTGCAGTTGGGGACGCTGGTGAAGTTCCCGGACGGGTGGGAGGCGAACCACGCGGTTCTCGCCCGGCTGGCGGAGCACCGGGTGGGGTGGCGGCCCGGCTGATGCCCCACGGCACCCCCTTTGACCTGCGCTCGGCGCCCCCTTGCGCGGGCGCGGGACAATGGACGGTGGATCGGCCCGCAGATGTCCTCGGTGAGATGTCCTTGGTGGTCCACGAGATCCGAGATCGTCGACGTAGGAGAAGGAGAAGACATGGCGGAGCCCACGCCGCGTCGGAACGAACCGCGGCTACGCCCCGCGCCCCTGCTCTTCGAGCCCGCGCAGGTGGCAGCCGACCCGGAGCACTTCTTCGACCTGGAGTCGATCGACGACCCGCGGGCGCTGCTGACGCGGGCGACCGAGCTGACGCAGGCGTTCCGGGCGGCGACCGACCGTGCGGTGGAGTTCCAGGCCATCGCGGCGGCCCAGCTGGCGGACCCCCGGCGGTTCGACCGGCTGACGCCCGCCGACATCGCCGCGCGGGCCGAGTGGACCGAGGACTATGCCAAGAAGATGGTGGAGTTCGGCCGGGATCTGATGCGGGGGGTCGAGGGTCCCGGGCACGTCGACCCGGTGTGACCCGGCCGCCCGGCGTCCCGGCACAGTCGATGGCATATGCCAGGCGGGCAAGATACGCCCTGCCACCCCGCCCTGTCCCGATTTCCCGGAACTCTCGGGAACGGCCCGCTCACCGTCGGTAGATGTAGCTGCCATGAGCAGCTCACCCAACGCCCCCTTCTCGACCGCCTCCCTCACCGCGGACGGCGCCGCCTGGCTCGCCTCCGCAGAACCGTATCCGCGCAGCGCCCGGGCCTTCTGGGACGAGCGGCCCACGGCCCCCATGGTGCTGGCCTGCGGCTCCGTCTTCGACGTCGTGAGCGCACCCGCGGTCTTCGGGCGCCGGATGGTCGACCAACTGTGGGAGGAAGGACCCGGATCGGGGCCGGTGGCGATGTTCCGGGGACGGATGCTGCTGTTCGCCGCGCCCGGCACGGCCCACCGGCTGCCGTCGCTGCTGCGGTGGGAGGAGTTCGGCCGCGCGGGCGACGTCCCGGCGCTGCTGTGCCACGGCACCGGGGACGCCGTGACCGTCCCGGCCCGGTCCGCCACCGACGCCCCCTCCGGCGCCCGCTGGCTGGTCGCCCCGGACACGCGTAATCCCTGGTTACCGGGGCCGGAGGTGCTGCTCTGGGCGGCCGTGCGGGCGGCTCGGGCAGCCGTGCGGATATCGATTTTTCCCCACCCGGATCAGGATGCTAAGGTCTACGACGTCAGCAGGCGCCGCTAGCTCAGTTGGTTAGAGCAGCTGACTCTTAATCAGCGGGTCCGGGGTTCGAGTCCCTGGCGGCGCACAGACGGTGAAAGCTCCTCGCGACAGCGGGGAGCTTTCGCATTTGAGGTAGCTTTCCCGGCGGGTCCGGGGTTCGCGTCCCTGGCGGCGCACAGACGGTGGGGGTCCTCGCGGGTGCGGGGGCTTTCGCGTCTTGCGGCAGACTTCCCGGCCCTCACGGGTGAACGCCCCTCGCCTTCCTCCTCGTGGCGACTACGGGATTTTCGCGTTGGCCCCCCGGCGCACAAGCGGCCCGCGAGGCGTACCGCTGTCAGCCGGCGTACATCTGTCCGGTCACGCGACCCTTCGCCCGGCGCGCGCGCTACCTGATCGCCGCGATCCGCACGGTCCACGCCCCCGAGACCGTCCGCCCCTCCACGTCCACCCGCACACCCTCCTCCGGCACCGTGAAGCTCTCGCCGAGGCCGACCGGCGCGTCCGCGAGGGGTGGGTAGACGGACTCCTCCCAGCAGGCCTCGCTGTGCGGATGGGCGTCGATCACCTCGACCGGCCCGCCCCCGGACGCGGTCTCACTGCGCACCCGGTACACCAGCACCCCCGGCCGGCAGGCCTGCATGTCGTTGCCCACCGGGCCGCGCACCTCGAAGGCCAGGGCGCTCTCCGTACCGGTCGGGACGACGGCCAGCTTGATGCCGTTGCCCAGTCCGAAGCCCGGCACGCCACCGTACGCCCCGGACGTACCGTACTGTCCGAGCCCGCCCTGCATGCCGAACGCGTCGGGGGCCCCGGGCGAGCCGCCCGACCCGAACGCGCCGGGCGACCCGGCCGCACCCGTGCGCACCGGAATCCCCGGCGCCGCGGACAGCGGCTCCAGCGTCAGCCGTACGGGTCCGCCGCCCCGCCCCTGCACGCACACCACCTGCCGCGGGTCCAGCCATCCCAGCTTCCACTTGTGCCAGCCGAAGAGATCCGGTGCCATGCCGAACTGGCTGCCCATCAGGTCCCAGTCGCCGACATAGGTGTCCCAGTCGCCCTTGCCGTCGACCGGGCGGTGATAAAGGTCCGGCAGGTCGAAGACATGCCCGGTCTCGTGGGCCAGGACCAGCCGGTCCGGCGGATGGTTCTCGAAGACCGTGACCACGCGCCGGATGTCGGTGCCGTCGGCCCGCAGCGGGGCGTCCAGGTTGACGACCTTCGTGGCGTCCGAGTCGACGCCGGGCGCGTCCGGGTCGGCGACGAAGTAGACGATGTCGTAGCGGGAGAAGTCGACCTCACGGTCCGCCGCGGCGAGCGCGTCCCGCAGATAGGCGGCCCGGTCGTCGACCCGCCAGTCACGCTGTATGGCGTACGCGGTGGACGGCTTCGGCATCCGGATCCAGTGCCGGAGAGGATGCGGGCGCAGGGTGAATCTGCCGTAGGAGGCGCGTTCGAAGAATCGGGTGGTGGCCGGGAAGTGGTCGGCCGTCAGTTCGGCGGGTGTCGTCTGGGGAGCCGCGTCCGGGAACGACAGGAACACCATGACGGCGTCGAGTTCCCGGGTCGGGCGCGGGTAGGCGGCGTTCCACGTGTCGAGGCCCTCGGAGTGGTGGGCCGCGGTCCGTTTGAGGGCGCAGGGCGCCGTGTCGAAGGGTTCGGCGACCGAGGGTCCGGCGACCAGGGAGGTCGCCGCGAGCGCCGACATCGTGGTGAACACGGCCGCGGTACTGCGCAGTCGGTGCCGGTCCCGCAGCAGGCCCGTCCCACGGAGCAGGGGGAGCTGACGCGGCACGGGGACCTCCGGAGCGGTTCGCGGGACACCGCATCCACCCTGTGTCGGATTGTCGTACTACGTCCTGTTCAGCTGCACCAGACGGGTGAGAGCACCGAGGGGCCGCCAGAACCGACACCCCCGAATCGCTCACGGAACGTCACAACTGGTCGGGGGTTCGAAGAAGCTGTCCAGGTGCGGGCAGAAACGATCTGTCAGAAGAGCGCGTCACGCGGGAAGACTGGACAGTAGGTGGAAGGCCTCCGGGCCAGCCTCTATGATCGGCACACTTTCCTGACACTTTCCTGCACGGACACGGCCCGGCGGCCGCAGGGGGCACCCCCGTCCAACCGGCCGGCCATTCCGATGAGACCCATCCGAAGATCGAGTGCACTGCGGGAGCGAGCGGTGAGCGGAACGTCCGAAGGGCCGACGCCCACGGCAGGCCTCATCGGGGCAGCCGTCACAGAGAGTAACACCCAGCCATCCCTAGGTACCGGAGCGCCGCCCCGTGTCGCCGCCGGGCTGCCATCCCCTTCCTGGCCCTACTCCTCGGCGTTCTCCGCCGCGCCGCTCGCGATGGCCGTGGTCGACCGCGACGGCCTGGTGACCGACGCCAACGCCTCCTTCGCCGACCTGCTGGGCACGGCCCCCGGCGAGCTGACCGGATCCCTCGCCGCGGATCTGGTGGACCTCGCCTCCGACGCCCGCGCCTGGCACGCGTATCGCGAGGTGCTGCGCGGCCGTCAGGCCCAACTGCGCTGCACACGGCGCCTGAAACACCGGGACGGACACTCCCTGTGGGTGCAGGTCACGGTCGCGCCGCTGCCCGGCAAGGAGCCGTGCGGTGTCCTGTTCTCCGTCGCCGACATCAGCGACCACCGTGAACTCCAGGCCCGGCTGCGGCACTTGGAGATGCACGATCCGGTGACCCGGCTGCCCAACCGCACCCTGTTCTTCGAGCGTCTGTCGGCCGCGCTGGAGGTGGAGTCGTACGACGAGAGCGGCACCACCGGGCGAATCGGCCTGTGCTACCTGGACCTTGACGGCTTCATGGCCATCAACGACACCCTCGGCCACCGCGTCGGCGACAAGCTGCTGACCGCCGTGGCCGAACGGCTCACGCACTGCGCCGAGGAGGCCGGCCAGACCCGGTCGATCCCGCCGCTGGTGGCCCGGCTCGGCGGGGACGAGTTCGCCCTGCTCGTCGAGGACTCCACGGGCACCGAGCAACTCGCCGACCTCGCCGAGTCGGTGCTCGCCGCGCTGCGGGCACCCTTCGACCTGGGCGGCCGGCGTCTTTCGGTGTCGGCCTCGATCGGCGTCGTGGAACGCCAGGCCGCCGGCACCACTCCCTCCGCCCTGATGGCGGCCGCCGACACCACGCTGTACTGGGCGAAGGCCGACGGCAAGGACCGCTGGACGCTGTTCGACCCCGAGCGCAACGCCCACCTCATGACCCGCCAGGCCCTCGCCTCCACGCTCCGCCCCGCCATCGAGCGCGGTGAGTTCGCGCTGGAGTACCAGCCGCTGGTCAGCATGGAGGACGGACGGCTGCGCGGGGTCGAGGCGCTTGTCCGCTGGAATCATCCTCAGTTCGGCATACTGGCGCCGAATCGGTTCATCGGACTGGCCGAGGAGGACGGTTCGATCGTGCCGCTCGGCCGCTGGATCCTGGCGACCGCCTGCCGGCAGGCCCAGGCCTGGCAGCTGGCCCACCCCGACGAGCCGCCGATCTTCGTCAGCGTGAACGTCGCCGTCCGCCAGGTCTGGGACTCCGACCTGGTGGCCGACGTGGCCCGGATCCTCGACGAGACCGGACTCGCCCCGCATCTGCTCCAGTTGGAGCTGACCGAGTCCGCGGTGATGGGCTCGGCGGGCCGGCCGATCCAGGACCTCCAGGCGCTCAGCGACATGGGCGTACGCATCGCGATCGACGACTTCGGCACGGGCTATTCGAACCTCGCGTATCTGAGCCGGCTGCCGGTGTCGGTCCTGAAGCTGGACGGTTCCTTCGTACGGGGCTTCCAGTACGAGAGCGAGAACAACGCCGCCGCGCCGCCGAACCCGGCCGACGAGGTCGTGGTCGAGGCGATGATCGATCTGGCCCACCGGCTGGGGCTGACGGTCACCGCGGAGTGCGTGGAGACGCTGGCGCAGGCCTCGCGGCTACGGCGGATCGGGTGCGACACCGGGCAGGGGTGGCTGTATTCGCGGCCGGTGTCGCCGGATCGCATCTCCGAGTTGTTGGGGGTGCGGGTCTGACGCGCCCTTCTCTTTGGGCGGTCAGGTGGTCGGCAAGTCGTAGGCGTCCGCTATGAGTTCGTACGAACGTAGGCGTATGTCCATGCCGGGGGCGTTGCTCGTGATCATCAGCTCGTCGGCGCCGGTGCGCTTGTGGAGGTCGTCGAGGCCGGTGCGGACCTCGTCGGGGGTGCCGTGGATGACGTTGGCGTTCCAGGAGTCGGCGAACTCGCGCTCCAGCGGGGTGAACTCGTAGGCCTCGGCTTCCTCGGGGCTGGGGATCAGGCCGGGGCGGCCGGTGCGCAGGCGGATCATGCTGAGGGCGGCGGCCTTCACCTGGCGGTGGGCTTCCTTCTCGTCGTCGGTGGCCAGGGCCGATACGCCGATGAGGGCGTAGGGGCGGTCCAGGACGGCCGAGGGCTGGAAGGACTCGCGGTACAGCTCCAGGGCCGGGATGGTGTTGCGGGCCGAGAAGTGGTGCGCGAAGGCGAAGGGCAGGCCGAGGGTCGCGGCGAGGCGGGCGCTGAAGCCGGAGGAGCCGAGCAGCCAGATCGGTGGGCGGTGCGGGGACTGGACGCCGCCGGGGGACGTCGACTGGACGGGGCCGGGGACCGCGTGGATACGGCGGTAGGGGTGGCCGTCGGGAAAGTCGTCGTCGAGGAAGCGGGTGAGTTCGGCGAGCTGTTCGGGGAAGTCGTCGGCGCCTTCGTTGAGGTGGTCGGTGCGGCGGAGGGCGGCCGCCGTGGCGCCGTCCGTGCCGGGGGCTCGGCCGAGGCCGAGGTCGATGCGGCCGGGGGCCATGGCTTCCAGGGTGCCGAACTGTTCCGCGATGACGAGGGGCGCGTGGTTGGGGAGCATCACGCCGCCTGAGCCGAGGCGGATGCGGGTGGTGTGGGCGGCTATGTGGGCGAGGATCACCGCGGGGGACGAGGAGGCTACGCCAGGCATGGAGTGGTGTTCGGCTACCCAGTAGCGGTGGAAGCCTCGGGATTCGGCGAGGCGGGAGAGCTGGACGCTGGTGTGGAGGGCGTCGGTGGCGGTGTGGCCCTGGCTGACCGTTACCAGATCCAGTACGGAGAGGGGGGCCGGGGCGGTGCCCTGTGGGGTGGCCCGGATCTCTGTCGCCGGCACTTGTGCCTCCTGCTGTTTGCCGTGTGGTGTGCGTTCGGCGTTAACAGGAGGGGGGCTCCGGTTTATTCCCTCGCCCCCGCAGCCCCTACCCGTCCCATCCCCAGGGGCTTCGCCCTTCCACCCCTGGGGCTGCCGCCCCAGGCCCCAGACCCCGCGGTCGGCCCTTCGGACCTCGTCCTCGAACGCCGGACGGGCTGGGGGCGTCTGGGCTATGCCTGGACGATTGGCTCTCGGGTGAACAGGGAGCCCAGTTCGGGGGCGTTCACGCGGCGGTCCGTCAGCCTCAGGGCTTCCCAGACGGTGACCTGGTTGGCGGTGAGGACGGGCTTGGAGAGGAGGTGTTCCAGGGCGGGGAGGTGGGAGGCGGTATGGAGGGCCGTGTCGGGGAGGAGGATCGCCTCGGCGTCGGGATGGTCGGCCTCCCGGGCGAGGGCGAAGAGTTCCTTTTCGCCCCAGGTGCCTACCTCCATCGCCGTGATGATGCCGGAGCCGCGGACCGAGACCACCTCCGTGCCGGACGCGCGGAGGAAGTCCGCGAAGAGGCCGGCCACGTCGTCGGGGTACGTCGCGCCGACCGCCACCCGCCGCACCCCGAGTTCCTGGACCGCGTGCGCGAAGGCGAAGGACGTCGAGGACGCCGGCATGCCCGCCGTGACGGCGAGGGTGCGGACCTGCTCGTGGGCGCCCTCCCAGCCGTAGACGAAGCTGCCGCTGGTGCAGGCCCACACGACCGCCTCGGCGCCGGTCAGCCGTAGCGCCTCCACGCCCGCCGCGAGCCGCTCCGCCGAACCCATCCGCAGCAGTGCGTCCACCCGGTGCGCGTCCTCGCCGATGTCGGTGTGCACCAGGTCGAGCCGGATGTCGCTGGCGAGGAGTTGTTCGATGCGCGGGTAGTCGTCCTCGGCGGAGTGGCCCGGGTAGAGGAATCCGAGTGCGGTCATGTCAGCCCTTCTGCTGCTCGCCGGTCGCCTGTTCGCTTGCTCACTGCTTGCTCTCTGCTCGGCTTGGCCTGTGTTCTCCTACTGCTGTTCCTGTTCAGGTACATCCGGAACCTCAGGAAGTGCCGTACCGCCACGCGCCGCCGGGTCGATCCGTGCCGCCGGATCGATCAGCGCCTGGTACGGCCCCACCGCGCGAGTACCCAGCCGGCGCAGCGCAGCCCACATGGTCACCTGGTTGGCCGAGAGAACCGGTATGCGCAGTTCCGCCTCCAGCTGGGGGATCACGTCGTAGGTGGGCAGGTTGGTGCAGCTGATGAAGAGGGCGTCGGCGGCACCGCGTACGGCCTGGCGGGCCATGTCGGCCACATCGCGGTACGGCACCTTCCAGATGTGCCGGGTCAGGCCCATGAAGGCACACCCCGTGACCAGGGTCCCGGCCTCCGCGACGTACTCCTCCAGCGCCCTCGTCACCGACACGGTGTACGGGGTGACCAGGGCCACCCGTCGTACGCCGAGCTCGGTCAGCGCCTCCAGCAGCGCCCCGGACGTGGTGACCGACGGCACCGCGCCCGCCCTGGTCATCGCCTCGCACATCGCCCGCTCGCCCGCGATGCCGCCGACGAAACTGCCGGAGGTACAGGCGTAGGCGACCACCTCGGGGGCGATGGCGGTCAGGGTGCGGACGCCGTCGCTCAGCGTCTCGTGCTCGCTGACGATGCGGGCCAGGTCGAGGCTGACCTCGACCGGCACGTAGGGCGTTCGGGTCAGGTGCAGCGAGACCTCGTCCGGCACCCAGCGCCAGAGCTCCCGGTCCAACGCGAAGTCGAAGGGGGCGACGACTCCGACCCCACGCTGGGGTCGAGGTCCGCCGAGGAAGGAGATGTCCAGGCTGCCCATGGCAGGCACCGCCCTCACTACGAGATACGGGTGAGCAACGGACCGTACGTACGCCCGTGTTGACGAAGGTAGGTTCGGGTGCGAGCGTGGTCAAACCCCGCATGTCAGACGGCCATCCCTTTCAGTAGAACGCCGGAGTACGGCCCCGTACACCCCCCGGCCGCCCCCCACCCCCGCGACCCCGGAGAGACGCCCCCGCATGACCGCACCCATCCCCGGTCCGCCGCCCGCCTCCGACGCCCCGCCCACGCTTCTCGTCCTGGACGCCGATCCCCTCCCCCGCCTCGGCCGCCTCACCGGTCGCGCCCGCGTCGAGCACGCGAGCGAGGCCACCCTGGCCGAGCGGCTGCCGTCCGCCGATGTGCTGCTGGTCTGGGACTTCGCCTCGCACGCCGTACGGCACGCCTGGCCCGGCGCGGGTCCGCGGCCGCGCTGGGTACACACGGCGAGTGCGGGCGTGGACCATCTGATGTGTCCGGAACTCACCGAGTCGGACACGGTGGTCACCAACGCCCGCGGGATCTTCGACCAGCCGATCGCCGAGTACGTCGCCGCGCTGGTGCTGGCGATGGCGAAGGACCTGCCGAGGACGCTGGAGCTCCAGGGTGCCCGGGAGTGGCGGCACCGCGAGGGGCAGCGGGTCGGCGGCACGCGCGCGTGTGTGGTGGGCTCCGGGCCCATCGGGCGGGCGATCGTCCGCACGTTGAAGGCGCTGGACGTCACGACCGCCCTGGTGGGCCGGGCCGCGCGGACCGGCATCCACGGTCCCGAGGACCTCGACCGGCTGATCGCCCGCGCCGACTGGGTGATCGCCGCCGCGCCGCTCACCGAGCAGACGTACGGCATGTTCGACGCCCGCCGCTTCGGGGTGATGCAGCCGTCCGCCCGGTTCGTCAACGTCGGTCGCGGGCAGCTGGTCGTCGAGGACGCGCTGGCGGAGGCCCTGGGCAAGCGGTGGATCGCGGGGGCGGCGCTCGACGTCTTCGAGCACGAGCCGCTGACGCCGGACAGTCCGCTGTGGGACGTCCCGAACCTGATCGTCTCGCCGCACATGAGCGGGGACACGATCGGCTGGCGGGATGAACTCGGCCGTCAGTTCGTGGAGTTGTACGAGCGATGGGTGGCGGGCAGGCCACTGCTGAACGTGGTCGACAAGCAGCGCGGGTACGTACCCGGACGTTGATGTCCACAGCTGGAGGGCGACGCATGACGGACCTGACGGAACTGACCGAACTAACCGCCGTACAACTCCTCGACGGCTACCGGGAAGGGGAGTTCAGTCCCGTCGACGCCACCCGCGCCGCCCTGGAGCGGGCCGAGCAGATCCAGCCGGAGGTCAACGCCTTCGTCCGGCTGACCGCCGACGCGGCTCTCGCGCAGGCCGAGCAGTCGGCCGAGCGCTGGCGGCGCGGTGAACCGGCCGGGCTGCTCGACGGGGTTCCGGTCACCGTGAAGGACATCCTGCTGATGCGGGGCGGTCCGACGCGGAAGGGGTCGATGACCGTTCCGGAACAGGGCCGTTGGGACGAGGACGCGCCGTCCGTGGCCCGGCTGCGCGCGCACGGCGCCGTGTTCCTCGGCAAGACGACGACGCCCGAATTCGGCTGGAAGGGCGTCACGGACTCGCCCCTGGCCGGTGTCACCCGCAACCCGTACGACCCGACCCGCACCGCGGGCGGCTCAAGCGGCGGCGCGGGGGCGGCGGTGGCGCTCGGCGCGGGGCCGCTGGCGCTCGGCACGGACGGCGGCGGGAGCGTGCGGATCCCCGCTGCCTTCTGCGGGATCTTCGGCCTGAAACCGACGTACGGCCGGGTCCCGCTGTACCCCGCGAGCGCCTTCGGCACACTGGCGCACGTCGGCCCGATGACCCGTGACGCGGCCGACGCGGCCCTGCTCCTGGACGTCATCGGCACGCCCGACTCCCGCGACTGGTCGGCGCTCCCGCCCGCGCCGGGCTCGTTCGTGGCGGGTCTGGCCGGCGGGGTGCGCGGTCTGCGCGTCGCCTACTCGCCCTCCTTCGGCGGCCAGGTGGCGGTGCGTCCGGCGGTCGCGGCTGCGGTGCGGCGGGCGGTGGAGCGGCTGGCGGGGCTGGGGGCGTACGTCGAGGAGACCGACCCGGACTTCACGGACCCGGTGGACGCCTTCCACGCCCTGTGGTTCACGGGGGCGGCCCGGGTCACCCAGCATCTCGGGCCGCACCAACGGGAGTTGCTCGACCCGGGGCTCAGGGAGATCTGCGGGGTCGGCGCCCGGCTCACCGCGCTCGACTATCTGGCCGCGGTGGACGTGCGTATGGAACTCGGCCGCCGTATGGGCCGCTTCCACGACACGTACGACCTCCTGGTCACCCCGACCCTCCCGCTCACGGCCTTCGAGGCGGGCGCCGAGGTGCCGAAGGGCTCGGGGCACCGCCGGTGGACCGGCTGGACGCCGTTCACCTATCCCTTCAACCTGACGCAGCAGCCGGCGGCCACCGTCCCCGTCGGCACCGACGGGGACGGCCTGCCGATCGGCCTGCAGTTCGTGGCCGCCCGGCACCGGGACGATCTCGTCCTGCGGGCGGCGCACACGCTCTACGAGGCCGGCGCGGCCGGGCTCACGCCCGCCGGAAGCTGAGGGACTCCCCCAGCGCCCCGGACCGCCACAGGTCGTTGCAGCCCTGGGCCATCTCCTCCAGGCCCTCCACGACCTGGCCCCAGACGATGCCGGGCACCCAGCCCACGTCGCCGTTCATGAGCAGGTTGTTGCGCTCGTAGAACAGGGCCAGGTCGACCACCGTCGTACCCGGGCGGACCTCACGGTCGTAGCCGTAGGACTTCGTGCCCAGTTCCGTGCCCGCGAAGGCGAAATAGCACAGATCGCCAGGGATGGGGGTGACCGTCGGGTTTTCCAGGGGCGGCTCCGTTTCCGCGAAGGGCGGGAAGAGGGCGTAGATCTCGTTGCGGGCGTATTTCGCGTGGTAGACGTCGCCGGTCAGGGGCAGGGCATCCCAGACGGCCGCGCAGGTGAGCGGGGCGCGGTCGTCCAGGAGTTTGGCCGTGCAGCGGATGCCCCGCTTGACCAGCGACACCTCGATGAACCGTTCAGTCATGCATTCCACTGTGCATACATCGCATGGTCTCGGGTAGCCGCGCCGCCATGGCTCCACCTAATGGGAACGACAGAGACATACCTGTGCCCACGCGCCGGTCGCTGCTCGCGGGGGTGGCGGCGCTCGGTGCGCTGGGAGCGGCCGGCTGCTCGCGCGTGGCCACGGCATCGACGGAGGAAGGCGGTGACCTGCTCGACCGGATGAAGGCCGCCGGTGTCGTACGCCTGGGCATCGCGGGTGAGATCCCCTTCGGGTACATCGACAAGAACGGCGAACTGACCGGCGAGGCGCCCGAACTGGCCAAAGCGATCTTCAAACGGCTCGGCGTGGACCGGGTGCAGCCCGTACCGACCGAGTTCGGCTCGCTCATCCCCGGCCTGAACTCGCAGCAGTTCGATGTCGTGGCCGCCGGGATGTACGTCACGCCGGAACGCTGTGAGCAGGTCATCTTCGCGGACCCCGACTACCAGATGCCCGACGCGTTCGTCGTACGCAAGGGCAATCCGATGGGGCTGCGCGACTACAAGGACGCGTTCGCGAAGAAGGCGCGGATCGCCACCGGCACCGGCTACGCCCAGATCGAGCACGCGATCGAGGCGGGCTACCGGCGCGGCGACATCCTCATCGTCCCCGACCAGGTCGCCGGACTGAACGCCGTCGAGGCCGGGCGGGTCGACTACTTCACCGCCACCGCGGTCACCTCCCGCCTGGTGGTGCGGACCTCCTCGAAGGCGGAGGCGACCAAGGCCTTCACTCCCGTCCTCGACGGCAAGCCGCAGCTCGCCGGCGGCGCCTTCGCGTTCCGGCGGACCGAGACCAGGCTGCGGGACGCCTTCAACGCGGAGCTGCACAAGCTGAAGAAGAGCGATGAGGTCTTCCGGATCCTTCGCCCGTTCGGCTTCACCCGGACCGAGATGACCGAGATGACCGCGAAGGAGCTGTGCGGCGGATGACCTCGGGACTCTGGGAACTCGTACTCAACGGGATATGGATCACCGTCCAACTGCTGGTGCTGAGCACGCTGGTGGCCACGGCGGTCGCCTTCGGGGTCGGCATGGCCCGCACCCACCGGCTGTGGATCGTCCGCTTCCTCGCGGGCGTCTACACCGAGGTGTTCCGCGGGACCTCCGCCCTGATCATGATCTTCTGGGTGTTCTTCGTGCTGCCGGTCGCGTTCGGCTGGCAGTTGGTGCCCCTGTGGGCCGGCACCCTCGCCCTCGGACTGACCTACGGGGCGTACGGCGCCGAGATCGTGCGCGGCGCCCTCAACGCGGTCGACCCGGCGCAGCGCGAGGGCGGCATCGCGCTCAGCTTCACGCCGTGGCAGCGGATGCGGCTGATCCTGCTGCCGCAGGCGGTGCCGGAGATGATCCCCTCGTTCACCAACCTGCTGGTGGAACTGCTGAAGGGCACGGCTCTGGTGTCGATCACAGGTATGGGCGACCTGGCCTTCAGCGCCAACCTGGTACGCCTCGCGCTCCAGGAGAGCGCGGAGATCTACACGTACGTCCTGGTGATCTACTTCGTCATCGCCTTCCTGCTCACGCGCGGCATGCGCGGACTGGAACGCCGGCTCAAGGCCGGGGTCGGCAAGCAGGTCGGGCGTACGCCGGACCAGGAGCTGCACCGTGCTGAGACGACGGGTGTGGGCGCCGCTGGTTCGCTGGGAGGTGTTTCCTGATGACCTGGGACTGGGGCGCTGTCGCCGACTTCATGCCGAAGTTCTGGGACGGACTGCTGCTCACGCTGCAGATCCTGGCCCTCGGCTCGCTGATCTCGTTCGCGCTGGGCCTGGTGTGGGCGCTGCTGATGCGCACGCCGAGCCGCCTGGTGCGCTGGCCGGTCGGGGCGGTCACGGAGTTCATCCGCAACACCCCGCTGCTGGTGCAGCTGTTCTTCCTCTTCTACGTGCTGCCCGAGTGGGGCGTCACGGCCTCGGCGCTGACCACCGGTGTCTTCGCGATCGGGCTGCACTACTCGACGTACACGATGCAGGTCTACCGGGCCGGCATCGAGGCGGTGCCGGCCGGTCAGTGGGAGGCCGCCACGGCGCTGAACCTGCCGGTGACCCGGACGTGGCGGGTGGTGATCCTGCCGCAGGCGATCCGCCGGGTCGTCCCGGCCCTCGGCAACTACGTCATCGCGATGCTCAAGGACACACCGATCCTGATGACGATCACGGTGATGGAGATGCTCGGCACGGCGCGGCTGTTCGCGCAGCAGAACTTCCAGTTCACCGAGCCCCTGACGGTCATCGGGGTGGCCTTCATCCTCATCGCCTATCCGGCCTCCCTTCTCGTACGAGCCCTGGAGCGACGCCTTGTCCGCTGACACCCCTCTGATGAAAGAACCCGACGCGAGCGCCAACCCGCCGGTGGACGGCGGCGAACTGATCCGCTTCGAGAACGTCACCAAGCGCTTCGGGTCCAACACGGTCCTCGACGGGCTCGACTTCTCGGTCGCGTCCGGCAAGCACGTCACCCTGATCGGCCCGTCCGGCTCCGGCAAGACGACGATCCTGCGGCTGCTGATGACGCTGCTCAAGCCGGACGAGGGCACGATCACGGTCGCCGGGGAGAAGCTCTTCCCGGCGCCGGAGAAGCAGATCCGCGAGGTCCGCAAGAAGATCGGGATGGTGTTCCAGCAGTTCAACCTGTTCCCGAACATGTCGGTGCTGCGCAACATCACCGAGGCCCCGGTCACCGTCCTCGGCCTGTCCAAGGACGAGGCGGAGGCCCGCGCCCGTGAGCTGCTCGACATGGTGGGCCTCGCCGACAAGTGCGACGCCCGCCCGACCCAGCTCTCCGGCGGCCAGCAGCAGCGGGTCGCGATCGCGCGGGCACTGGCCATGCGACCGCAGGTGCTGCTGCTCGACGAGGTGACCTCGGCGCTCGACCCGGAGCTGGTCGCGGGCGTCCTGGACGTGCTGCGGGACATCGCCCGCACCACCGACATCACGATGCTCTGTGTGACCCACGAGATGAATTTCGCCCGGGACATCTCGGACCAGGTCCTGATGTTCGACTCCGGCCGGGTCATCGAGTCGGGCAGCCCGGAGAAGATGTTCAACGACCCCGAGAACGACCGTACGCGGGAGTTCCTCAGCGCTGTGCTGTGAGTCTGTGCCGGGAGTCCATGCCGGGCTCTTGACCTCGGCATATGCCAGGTGCCGGTCCCGCAGTTGAGGCCGTCGCAATCTCGTCAACAAGCGCTCACTACAAGCCTCTTGCCCGTTATCGTGAAGGAGGTTGGCCGACCCGAACCGAACCCTGACCATGAGAAGCGACGTGCGACCGCAGGGGGAACCGTGGCGCTCCAGCACGAGCCGACGACGCCGCACCACTCGGCCCAGGACGCCCTGCGCGTCCTGGAGACCGTGGCACGGCACAGCACCGGAGTCACCGACACCGAACTCGCCCGGCACACGGGCATCGGACCGGAGCGCCTGACCAGCCTCCTGCTGATGCTGCGCCGCGAGGGATACGTCGAGCAGGTCGGCGACGGCGCGTATGCGACGGGCGCCGCGCTGACCCGCCTCGGTTCCGCCCAGGGCCGCGAGGAGGCCCTGCGGGAGCACCTCCAGGGCACCCTGGACCGGCTGCGCGACTCGGTCGGCGCCGCCGTCTACATCAGCCGGTACGTCGACGGCGAGATCCGGATCGACCAGTTCGCCGCCGGTCCGGCCACCCCCGTGGTCAACGAGTGGGTCGACTTCCGCTACTCCGCCCACGCCACCGCGATCGGCAAGAGCCTGCTCGGCCAGCTCGACCACAACGGGCGGCGCGACCATCTCTCCCGGCACAAGATGGCCCGCCTCACCTCGCGCACGATCACCAGCGACCGGGTCCTGCTCTCCCGCCTGGAGTCCCAGCCGCCGACCGTCCCCCACCTCGACCTCCAGGAGTACGCGGTGGGCACGGTGTGCGCGGCCGTCCCGATCACGGCCGGCTCCTCCGTGGGCTGCCTCGCCCTGTCCCTCCCGGTCGAGCACGCCCACCGGCTCCGCCAGGCGGCGGACGCGCTGAACCGGAACGCGGCGCCGGTGCTGCTGTCGCTGGCGATCTAGGAGCGCCGCCCCGCGGGGGGGCCGCCCGGCCGCGCGCGGCGTGGTCGGAAGCACCCCTCGGGACCAGGTAGTATTTTCTTCGTCGCCAGCCGCGAACCCCCTGGGAACGCGGTCGGCGGGAGTCATGCGCCGCTAGCTCAGTTGGTTAGAGCAGCTGACTCTTAATCAGCGGGTCCGGGGTTCGAGTCCCTGGCGGCGCACCGGTGAAGGGCCTCTCGTGGGAGCGAGGGGCCCTTCGGCGTGTCCGGGGCCGGCGGGAGCGGCCGGGGGTCCGGGGGTTGTCCCTGTTCCAGGCTCCGGTACGTCTGCTCGCCGGGTGGGCGCCACCACACCGGGTCGGCGCACCGTATGCCTTCCTTGCGTAGTCGCGCCCGGTGGATCTTGTTCGTGGCCGTGACCGGCATCCGGTCCACGACCCGTACGAACCGAGGTGCCATCTTGGTGCCGAGGTCGGGCTGGGCGGTCAGGAAGGACGCGAAGGCCACCGGGTCGAAGGTGCCGGCGATCGTCGCCATCACCTGGTCGCCGGTCACCGGGTCGGGCACGGCGTACACAGCGACGGCGTCCGCGCCCTCGTACCGCGCGAGGATGTTCTCGATCATCGCGGCCGCGAGGTTCTCGCTGTCGACGCGGATCCGGTCGTCGGTGCGGCCGGCGAAGTACAGGTAGCCGTCGCGGTCCCGGTAGAAGAGGTCGCCGGTCCAGTACCAGCCGTCCCGGCGCCGCTCGGCCTCCGCCTCGGGGTTGCGCCAGTACCCCTCGAAGGGGTTCGGCGCCCGGTTCACCAGCTCCCCTATCGCCTCGTCACCGTTCAGCAGCCGTCCGGCCCGGTCGAAGACGGCGGTCGGGCACTCCTTCCGCGTCTCCGCGTCCAGCACGACGAGCCCGGGCCCGGCCGGCCCCACGGCACCCACGGGCGTCCCGGGCGTCCACGGGATCGCGGCCCCACCCTCGGAGGAGCCGTACCCCTCGACCAGCCGCACCCCGAACCGCCGCTCGAACGCCGCCGCGTCCACCGCCCCGGCCTCGGTGCCGAAGCCGAGCCGCAGCGGGTGGTCCCGGTCGTCGGGGCGCGGATCGGTGGCGAGGAGGTACTGGATGGCCCGGCCCACGTAGGTGAAGTACGTCGCCCCGTACGCCCGTACGTCCGTCAGGAACCCGGACGCCGAGAACCGGCGCCGCAGGGCCACGCCCGCGCCGGCCGTGAGGGCGGGGGCCCAGTCGGCGATCACCGCGTTGCCGTGGAACATCGGCATGCAGACGTAGTGCACGTCGTCGGGCCGGATCCGGAACTGCTCGACCAGGGAGCGGCCGGCGGCGGCCAGGCGGCCCTGGGTGCAGATCGCGGCCTTCGGGGCGCCGGTCGAGCCGGAGGTGAAGTAGAGCAGGAGACGGTCGTGCGGGGTGGCGCGGGCGGGGTCGGGGCGGGCGTCGGCGTACGGGGCGAGCAGGGCGTCGTACTCCGCCGAGTCGGTCAGCAGCACGCGGACGCCGGGGAGGTCGAGGCCGGAGAGCAGCGGCAGGTGGGTCCGCTCGGTGATCAGGATCCGGCACTCGGTGTGCAGGATGTCGCGGGCGAGTTCGGCACCCCGGCGGGTGGGGTTGATCCCGGCGACGGCGGCGCCGGCGAGGGCCGCAGCGCTCAACCACAAGGGGTACTCGGGGGTGTTGTCGAGGAGGACGCCGAGGTGCGGTTCGGCCCCGGTGGGCAGCAGGTCGGTCAGCAGTGCCGCCCGGACGGCGGCCCCGGCCGCCACCTCGTGCTGGGTGAGCGTCCCGCCCTCGAACCACAGCCCCGGCCGGTGGTCACCCCACCGCGCCGCCACGAGCTCGGCCACCGTACGTCCCGTAGTGGACTCCATGGAGACGCACGGTAGTTGACGGTCCGTCAGATGTGGAGAGGGTGAGGAGTGGAGGGCCGGGAAGTCCCACCGTCAGAAGCCCCCGAACCCCGTCTCCTCCACGATTCCCGTCTCGTTCACGCCCGAGGAGAAGTCGCTGTAGGTGACCATGAAGCCGAAGCAGAACACCACGACCACGCCGAGGAAGACGAGCATGCCCAAGGCGCCCGCCGCCTGCTTGGCCCGGCCCGGCGCATGGGCCGTGGCCACCACCCGCGCGCCCTCGGCGTAGTAGACGGTGACGAGGTCGCCCTCGACCGTCGTCCCCGGTCCGCCCTCCTCCTCGAACCGGACGAGGCGTCCGTCGCGCGCGGTGAACTCGTACACGTGATGCAGGGTGGTGCTCACGGCCGTGTCACGGCCGCCGCCGCTCACCGTCGTGTACGCCCGCAGGCAACGCCCCTGCGCGGTGAGCCCGCTGTTCCACGCACTGCGCATCTGCAGCGAGCGGTACACCACGCGGTACGCCATGAAGAGGGCCACGGCCATGATCAGGCATGGAATGACGTAGAAGAACACGTCCATCGTTCAGTCCCCCGAGGTCGGTACGCCGGCCCCGATCGGCCGGCGTGGCAGGAACCTACCCACGCCGGCCGGGACGCTGACTCAAGGGAACCTCAGAACGTGACGTCCGAGCACGCGTAGAACGCGTTGCCCGTGTCGGCGATCGTCCACACCGCGAGGATGACGTGGTGACCGCTCAGCCCGGTCGGCAGCCGGCCGCTGTGCGAGAGCGTGGACGGCGGCCGCTGACCGTTGTACGGGACCGTGAAGAACGGTGTGAGGTTGAGGTCGGACCGGGACAGGTTGTGGTTCTGGTTCCAGCCCGGCTTGGTGACGTAGTACCGGAAGTCGGTCGTGGCGTGCATGGCGGTGAACTGCCAGCGGAACGTGTAGTTCTGACCGCCGGTCACCCTGGTCGTGGGCCAGGCGGCGCCGGACGGCGTCCGCGGGGCGCTGAGCTGGCTGAACTGGCCGAGGCCGGCGTTGCATATCTGCCCGTCGGCCGGTCCCGAGCCCGGGAAGCCCTTCGGGCCCTCGACGCTCTGCGGCTCCCACTGGATGGAGCCGCAGTTGGTCACGGTGCCGTTCTGACAGAGCTTCTGCCTGCTGATCGGGAGGTCGGTGTAGCCGTGGCCGCTCGCGCCCCCGCTGGAGAGTGCGAGGGCTCCGGCCGTGGTGAGTCCGAGTGCGGCGGCGTACCACTTGGTCTTTCTGCGCATGCTGCTGCTCCTGGGAACGTGGGGGAGGTTCGATGAGCTTGCAGGTCTAGACCAAGTCTCAGATTATTGCTGAGCGTTGAACATGTCCATACCAATCGAAGAACATGTTCGACGGGCTGTCAGAGCGGTGTCGATGCGCCGTGTCGGATGTCGGAGGGAGTGTCAGGGGGCCGCCTCCCCCCGTCCCGCGCAGAACGCCACCGTCAGGTCCTTGACCAGCGCCTTGCGTTCGTAGTCGTCCAGCTCGACCAGGCCCCGCATGGTCAGCCGGGTCACCGTGTCCTCGACCGAGTCGACGACCGAGGTGACCATCGTGGCCCGGTCCTGGGCGTCCAGCGCGGCGATCCGGCGCCGGTGCATGGCGGCGGCCACCTCCGGGGCGTACTCCACCCGCGCCGGCCGCACCGAGAACACCTCGACCCCGACCGCCCCCGCGTCCCGCGTCACCAACCGGGTCAGCGTCTCCGAGGCCGCCTCGACCGACCCCCGTGTCGCACCGGGCATCTCCACCGGCACCCGGGCCAGCGCCGCCTCGACGCACTCGCGCAGATACGCCTCGTGGTCCTCCACCCCGAGCGTCGCCCGCGCGGTGTCCTTCACCCGCCACACCACCAGGACGACCGCCCGCAGCGCGACCCCGTTCCCGTCCGCCGCCGGCATCGGCTCGCTGCGCCAGTGCCGCAGCCGTACGTCGACCCGGCGGCGCAGCAACAGCGGGTTGACCCACATCAGGCCGGTGCGCCGGACCGTCCCCCGGTAGCGGCCGAACAGCCCGAGCACCCAGGCCCGTCCGGTCCGCCCCCTGGTCAGCCCGCCCAGCCCGAACAGCCCTACGGCCCCGGCCCCCGTGTACGCCGCCCACTGGGCCGGCCCCAACCCGGCCCCCGCGGACGCCGGCAGCCCCAGCGCGTCGACCGCCAGGGGCGGCAGCACCCCGGCCCACCACGAGGTGGCCAGGCACCCGGCCGCCCCGCAGACCCCGGCGAACACGCCCGCGGCGCCGGGCAGCACCCGGGCCGGGCGCTCCACCAAGTCCGGGTCGACCTGCGGCTCGGGGCGCGGCTTGGGCTGGACCGGGCGGCGCACCCGGGGCTGTTCGCCCGTGCCCTGCCGGCGTGCCACGACCGTCGGCCTGAGCGGTACGGACACCGGGCCGGCCTCGTCACGGAACAGCAGATGGACGGGGATCTCGGTGGTCGCCTCGTTCTGGATCAGCCGTGCGGGCCGCAGGGGTCCCTCGGGCTCGGGCGTGTGAGAAGTGGTCGTGGTCATGCGTGCCTCCAGCCTCCGCGCCAGATGCGTCACAACGGTGGTTGCCGGGATGTCGGGTCACGCGAACAGCCGCCGCCAGGTCTCCGGCCCCGGGTAGCCGTCCGCCGCGCCGCCCCGCCAGCCCTGGGCCCGCTGGAAGGCCTCGACGGCTCGCCGGTCCGACTCGTCCCAGCGCGATCCCGGGGCGGTCTTGTAGTGCTTGCCGAACCCCTTCTTCACGAGTTGCCCGCCGAGCCGCAGGACGTACTGGTTGTCGGCGCCGGGCCGGAACATGGCGCGCCCCGGGTATCCGGGGACCCCGTGCGAGGAGGGCTCGGCGGGGGTGGTGGCAGCCGGGGCGGTCGGGGCGGGGGCGCCGGCCGGGCCCGCGTCCGGGATGGTCTTGCCCTTGCCGGTCACCAGCAGCGCCCACGTCCGCGGTCCCGGCAGCCCGTCCGCGTCCTGGCCTCGCCAGCCCTGCGCCTGCTGGAAGGCCTGGGTTGCCCTGCGGTCCGCGTCCGTCCAGCGCGGGCCGGGGCCGGAGGTGTAGAACCGGCCGGCGCCGCGCTCGACGAGAAGGGTGCCCAGCCGGGTGACGTACTTGTTGTTGGCCCCGGGGCCGAAATGAGCCGGCCCCGGGTACGCGTCCGGCGCGGCGGCCCCCGGATTTCCGACGTCCGCCTTGTCGGCACCCGTCTGCTCGGTGGCGGAGTCGGCCTGCCCGGTGACCGGCTTCTCGGTGGCGGGCTTCTCGGCAGTCGGCTTCTCGGCAGTCGGCTTCTCGGTGGCGGGCTTCTCCGCGGTCGGCTTCTCGGTGGCGGGCTTCTCCGCGGTCGGCTTCTCGGTGGCGGGCTTCTCCGTCTCCGGTTTCGTGCCGGTGGCGGTGCTCTTCAGTCCCTTGTAGCGGTAGGCGAGATAGCGGTCGGAGTGGCTCCAATAGGCGTACGGGGTGGTCCGCCGGCGGGCGTGCGGGGGTGCCGACTCGTAGGCGACGTAGTAGGTGTGCGTGTGGTCCGTCCAGCCGCCGAAAATGACGACGTGCGAGCCTTTCTCGGGGTCCGCCGGATTATGGAACAGCAGAATGTCGCCGGGCTGCAGGTCCTTCTTGGCGATGCGTACTCCGTACTGGCCCAGGCTGCCGGTCCATTCGTTTCCGGGTAGCTTCCAGGCCATCGACACGAAGCCGGAGCAGTCCTGTCGGTAGCCGTCCGACCAGTACTTGTACATGCTGTACGGCACCTTCGCCGCGACCCATTTCTTGGCCCGTTTGATGATCTCGGCGCGGGTGGTGGCGGGTGTCTTGACGGGCCCGGACGACGGGGCCGGCCGCCCGCTCGGGCCGTGCAGCGGGGCCTTGCCGCCCTGGGGGGTGCTGGGCTCGTCACCTGCGGGAACGGCCGGGCGGTCGGGGGCGTGGGGGGCGGCGACGGCCGGGGCCGTGTGGCCCACGGCGAGGACACTGGAAGCGGCTGCGGCGAGGATCAGCGCTCGGTGGGCGGCGGGGTGGCGGCCAGTCGTGGAATGCGGCAGGACGCGTCTCCAGTGAACGCATCCGGGGCAGTCGCAGTCACTCGCCGGATCGAATTCCTCGAATACCGGAGTCCGAGTCTCCATGCGATTCCCCTCACACTCCAGTTGAAAATGTCCGCGGCTGGGCACGTCGTCAGTTTCTCAACTGTCTTCCGGACGCGCATGTTGACGGTCCGAATGGTTTACGGCCCTCCGGGTCCCCTCCCCCGCCCTCTCCGCCGGTCCGGAGCACCCCCAGAGGTCCTGTAGAGTTAACGCCGTCAGCACGCGCCGCTAGCTCAGTTGGTTAGAGCAGCTGACTCTTAATCAGCGGGTCCGGGGTTCGAGTCCCTGGCGGCGCACAGACAGGCAAGGCCCTTCGCAGCAGCGGAGGGCCTTCGCTCATGAAACCCGAGCACGCCGGCACCCCCACAGGCGGCTGGGGGTCCGGGGGTCATCCCCCGGGATATGCAGCATCAGCGGGTCCGGGGTTCGAGTCCCTGGCGGCGCACAGACAGGCAAGGCCCTTCGCAGCAGCGGGGGGCCTTCGCTTTTGGCCCCACGGCCGGAAGGCCCTCGTGCAAGCGAGGGGCCTTTCTGGTGTTTGGCCGGATACGCTCTGGTCATGGCAGCGCGTGACCTTCAGGAGCGGATCAAGAGGCTCATCATCGATCGCCGGCTGGCCTCCGGGGCCCCGCTGCCGACGGAGCCCGAGCTGATGGAGCATCTGGGTGCCAGTCGGAACTCCGTGCGCGAGGCGCTCAAGGGGTTGCAGGCGATGGGCATCGTGGAGATCCGGCACGGGTTCGGGACGTACGTCGGGACGATGTCGCTGGCGCCGATGATCGAGGGGCTGGCCTTCCGTACCGTCGCCGGGCACTACCGGGGCGAGGACACCTTGCTCCAGCTGGTGCAGTTGCGGGAGGCCGTCGAGACGGGGCTGGTGTCGCGGCTCGCGGGGCGGGTGCCGGAAACCGATCTCGTTGAACTGGACGCGCTCGTCGACCGTATGGAAGAGCAGGCGGCGCGCGGCGGCGACGGGATCGCCGACACCGACCGGGCGTTTCACGCCACTCTCTACCGAGGGTTGGACAACGCGCTGCTGGGCGAGGTCATGGAGGCGTTCTGGGACGCCTTCCACCGCGTCCACACCGATCTCGGCGGCGCCCCGCAGGATCCCCTGGTCACCTGCCGGCAGCACCGGGAGATCGTGGAGGCGGTGCGGTCGGGCGACGCGATACGGGCGGAGGAGGCCATACGGGAGCACTTCGGCAACATCCGCGCCCGCGTATCCACGACGGGCACACAAGACCCCCACAGGTGCCACAATGAGCGCGTATGACCGGTAAACACCTCGTTTCGCATCTTGCGATCATGTGGAACGACGTAGAACCCTGGTGATTGGTTTTTCAAGATGCTGCGGATACGCGGCAGTTGGGGGGCAAGGAGCCGGTTGCCGGTTTTCGCCGGGGCATAGGGGGCCCCGTTCATGACCGCATGCCGAGGGGGGCATGATGCAACCGGAAGGTCGCAGTTCCATGTCTAAGGTGTGGAAGATGTGGTGACCGCGGCCCACCACTGATACGCCTGTGAACGGTCGAGGGGGACCGGAGCAGTCGTAAGGGAACCGACAGACACGCGGGTGACCCGCGTGTGGGGGGATGACTCATGACGTCGACGCCGACGGGCGCCCGGCAGAACTTCGACCCGTCTCAAACCACCCAGCTGAGGGTGCCGTCACAGACCAGGACCGGAGCTTTCCGCCGGATCAAGAAGACGCTGCCGAAGTACGACTACGAGCACTACAGCCGGCTCGCCGGCCCCCTCACTCAGCCCGACCCGAACAAGCCGTACCGGGTCGAGTACCGCTCGCTGATCTCGCAGGAGCCGCACCGGATAAGGGTCGCGCTGATGCTGGCCGCGGCGCCGGTGCTCTCCCTGGTCCTGCTGTTCTGGCTGCTCCAGCCCGAGCACTGGACCGAGCGCGACTACCCGGCCTTCGACTTCCTGCCGGCGCTCGACATCGTGATGCTCGTCTCGATCGGTCTGATCGAGTTCTTCCGCTGCATGAACGTGCTGTCCAACGCGCACGCCACGCTGGTCGCCCGCGACCCGATCCCGGTGGTGCCGGAGACCGGCACGAGAGTCGCCTTCCTCACCTCCTTCGTGCCCGGCAAGGAGCCGCTGGAGATGGTGACGAAGACCCTGGAGGCGGCCGTCAAGCTGCGCCACCGGGGTCTGATGCACGTCTGGCTGCTCGACGAGGGCGACGACCCGGAGGTCAAGGAGGTGTGCGCGCGGCTCGGCGTGCACCACTTCTCCCGCAAGGGCATCGCCAAGTGGAACCAGGCCAAGGGCCCGCACCGCGCCAAGACCAAGCACGGCAACTACAACGCCTGGCTCGACGCCCACGGCGACGACTACGACTTCTTCGCCTCGGTCGACACCGACCACGTGCCGCTGCCCAACTACCTGGAGCGGATGCTCGGCTTCTTCCGCGACCCGGACGTCGGCTTCGTCATCGGCCCGCAGGTGTACGGCAACTATGACAACTTCGTCACCAAGGCCGCCGAGTCGCAGCAGTTCCTCTTCCACGCCCTCATCCAGCGCGCTGGCAACAAGTACGGCTCCCCGATGTTCGTGGGTACGTCGAACGCTGTACGCATCAAGGCGCTCAAGCAGATCGGCGGTCTGTACGACTCGATCACCGAGGACATGGCGACCGGGTTCGAGATCCACCGTCACAAGAACCCGGCGACGGGGAAGAAGTGGCGTTCCGTGTACACGCCGGACGTGCTCGCCGTCGGTGAGGGGCCCAGCGCCTGGACGGACTTCTTCACCCAGCAGATGCGCTGGTCGCGAGGGACGTACGAGACGATCCTCAAGCAGTACTGGAAGGGCTGGTACTCGCTGCCGCCGAGCAAGCTCTTCAACTACACGATGATGATCATCTTCTATCCGATGTCCGCCCTCAACTGGATCCTGGCCGCGCTGAGCTGTGCGCTGTTCCTGGGCCTGGGCGCCTCGGGTGTGAACATCGACCCGACGATCTGGCTGATGCTCTACGGCAACGCCTCCGCGCTCCAGATCGGCCTGTACGTCTGGAACCGCCGCCACAACGTCTCGCCGCACGAGCCCGAGGGCTCCGGCGGTGTGGCCGGCATGGTGATGTCCGCGCTGTCGGCGCCGCTGTACGCGAAGGCGCTGATCGACTCCGCGCTGCGCAAGAAGAGCAAGTTCGTGGTCACCCCCAAGGGCGACTCCGCGAGCCCCGACCGCTGGTTCGGGACCTTCCGCTACCACTGGTACTTCATCGCGATCTTCGGCGCCTCGATCACCGCCGGCTTCGTGTACGGCCACTCGCACCCCGCGATGATCATCTGGGCGACGTTCGCCATGCTGATCACGGCGACGCCGATCTTCGCCTGGCGCTACATGCTGCGGCAGGAGAAGAAGAAGCCCGCCGCGCCCGTGCCGGCACAGCCCGCCCCGGCGCAGTCGTCCGCGCCGTACCAGCCGGAGCCGCAGCCGCTGCCCGCGCAGCACGCGTCCCATGCCCCGCACGCCGCGCATGGCACGCACGCGCCGCAGCACAAGCCGAGTTGGGCGGCGTCGGGCAGTAGTGGTAACGATCAGACGATGCAGATCGCCCTTGGTGGACTTGGGGGACGTAAGGAATGAACGACCGTGCAGGCCGCCGCCGCGCCCGTCGACTCGCGATAGGTACGGCGGTGGTGCTCGCGCTGGCCGGAATGAACGGGCCGTGGCTCTATCGCGTCGGCACCGAGAAATACCACCAGTACCAGATCAACAGACCCGAGTACAAAGCCGAGAACGGCAAGTGGGAGATCGTCGATTTCCCGGAGGAGTACCGCCAGAACACGATTCACGCGGCGCTTCTGCACACCGGCAAGGTGCTGCTGATCGCGGGCTCGGGAAACAACCAGGACAACTTCGACGCGAAGAAGTACGACACCCGGATCTGGGACCCGGTCAAGGGCACGATCAAGAAGGTGCCGACGCCGAACGACCTGTTCTGCACGGGCCACACCCAGCTGGCCAACGGCAACCTGCTGATCGCGGGCGGGACGAAGCGGTACGAGAAGCTCAAGGGTGACGTCACCAAGGCCGGTGGCCTGATGATCGTCCACAACGAGAACCCGGACCGGCCGATCACGCTGCCCGCGGGCACCAAGTTCACCGGCAAGGAGAACGGCAAGACGTTCGTCTCCAAGGACCCGGTGCTGGTGCCGCGCGCGAAGAAGGTCTTCGACAAGGCGACCGGCAAGTTCCTGCGCAACGACCCCGGTCTCGGCCGGATCTATGTCGAGGCGCAGAAGAAGGGCGCCAAGTACCAGACCGGCACCCAGGACAACTACCGGATCCAGGGGCTGTCCGGTGCCGACGCGCGTAACACGTACGGCATCGCGCAGAAGATCGCCCTGGACAAGAAGGACTTCCAGGGGATCCGGGACGCCTACGAGTTCGACCCGGTCGCCGAGAAGTACATCAAGGTCGACCCGATGCACGAGGCCCGCTGGTACCCGACGCTCACCACCCTGAGCGACGGCAAGATCCTCAGCGTCTCCGGCCTCGACGACATCGGGCAGCTGGTGCCGGGCAAGAACGAGGTGTACGACCCGAAGACCAAGAAGTGGACGTACACGGCGAAGGTGCGGCAGTTCCCGACGTACCCGGCGCTTTTCCCGCTGGAGAACGGCAAGATCTTCTATTCGGGGTCGAACGCGGGCTACGGGCCGGACAACGTGGGCCGTGACCCGGGCATCTGGGACGTGGACACCAACAAGTTCAGCAAGCTGCCCGGGCTGAGCGACGCGAAGCTGATGGAGACGTCGGGCACGGTGCTGCTGCCGCCGGCGCAGGACGAGAAGTACATGGTGATCGGCGGCGGTGGCGTCGGCGAGTCCAAAGAGTCCAGCGAGAAGACGCGGCTCATCGACCTGAAGGCCGACAGCCCGAAGTTCGTGGACGGACCGTCGCTGGAGAAGGGCACGCGGTATCCGCAGGCGTCCGTGCTGCCGGACGACACCGTGCTGGTGTCGGGTGGCTCCGAGGACTACCGCGGGCGCGGGGATTCCAACATCCTTCAGGCGCATCTGTACCGGCCGGGGGCGAACACCCTTGACCGGGTCGCCGATCCACTGGTGGGCCGGAACTACCACTCGGGGTCGATCCTGTTGCCCGACGGGCGGGTGATGTTCTTCGGGTCGGACTCGCTGTACGCCGACAAGGCGAACACCAAGCCGGGGAAGTTCGAGCAGCGGATCGAGATCTATACGCCGCCGTATCTGTACCGGGACGCTCAGCCGTCGTTGTCGGGTGGGCCGCAGACGATCAAGCGGGGCGGGACGGGGACGTTCACCTCGCAGCACGCGTCGTCGATCCAGAATGTGCGGTTGATTCGGCCCAGTGCGTCCACGCATGTCACTGACGTGGATCAGCGGTCGGTGAAGCTGGACTTCGAGAAGTCCGGGGACAAGCTGACGGTGAGTGTGCCGACGAATCGGAATCTGGTGCCGTCGGGGTGGTACATGCTGTTTGTCACGGATGACCAGGGGACGCCCAGCAAGGCGCAGTGGGTTCGAGTGCCTTAATGCCTCAACGCTCCCGCACCTAGTTCTTCGGGTGCGGGAGCGTCGTGGTTTCTCGTGCAGTTCCCCTAGGAGGTTGTCGCTTCCGCCAACTTCAAGGCGTACTCGGGCCACCACTCGCCCGCCTTCGGGCCGCCCTTGCACTCGCCGTCCGATTCACCGGGCCGCTTGACCCAGACATACGCGTCGACGAGCGGGTCCGACGTCTTGGTCGTCGGGGTCTCGCCCAGGGCGCGGCCCGGCGGGTTGCACCAGCGCTCGTCCGGGTCGCCCCCGGTGTACGGGCCGTTGCCGTTGCGGCTGGTGTCGATGACGAACGGCTTGTCGCCCACCTTGGTGGAGAGCTGTTTGCCGTACGCGATCGAGTCCTTCGTCGTGTAGAAGTTGGAGACGTTGACGGCGAAGCCGTCGGCCTGGTCGATGCCGGCCCACTTCAGGGGCTCGAAGATCTGGTCGGGGTGACCCCAGCCGGCGTTGCCCGCGTCCAGGTAGACCTTGGTGTTCTTCAGGGACTTGAGCTTGGTGATGGCGCCCTTGAGGAGGTCGTAGCGCTCCTCGTGGAACTCCCCCGGGGTGCAGCCGTCCACCAGGTGCAGCACGGCGTCGGGCTCCAGGATCACCGTCGTGGACCGGTCCTCGATCCCCTTGGCCACACCCTCGATCCAGGCCCGGTAGGCGTTGCCGTCGGCGGCGCCGCCCTGGGAGTACTGGCCGCAGTCGCGGTGCGGGATGTTGTAGAGGACCAGCAGGGCCGTACGGCCGGCCTTGTCGGCGGCCTCGGTGTAGCCGCGGGCCTCCTGCTCCGGGTTCTCCGGGCCGATCCACTCGCCGGTCGGCTGCTGAGCTATCTTGCGGATCTTCTCGGCGTCCTCCTTCTTGTCGGCCTTCTCGTAGGCCGCCACCTGCTCTGCCGCGTTCCCGTCCGGGTTCACCCAGAACGGGTCGGTCTCCTTGGGCTGTTGGCTGATCCCGGCGCCGGCGTTGTCGTCCGGCTCCTCGCCGTCCCCGGAGGAACAGCCCGCGATCAGCAGTGCCGCCCCCAGCACCATCGCGGAAGTCCGCGCGCGAGCCCCCCTCCAGGCCCCCCTCTTCAGGTACATCCAGCTCCCCCTCGGGTGCTCTGTTCCAAGGTTCAATCCTGACATACGTGTCGTGGGGCACACGAGGTCGCCGAGCCTTGTCCGGGAGCTGTTACAGCCACTAAGACGGCTCCGAGGACGGCACGACAGGGGAACCGTGGAACAGGAGAAGGGGAGTGTGCGGTCATGCACCCATCCACCCGGGAGATCCTGCTGGCGGAGGCGTTGGTGGGGGCGGCGGACACCCTCGCGGACGGGTTCGAGGCCGGACCCTACTTGTCGGGGCTCGCCGACCACTGTGTGCGATTACTGTCGGCGCAGGCCGCGGGGTTCATGCTGGTCGACGGGGACCGGACGGTGTCGCTGGCGGCGAGCGGCGCGCAGCAGGCGATCGCTCGTGATCTGCTGGAGGCGCAGCGCGACGGCGGGCCCTGTCTGGACAGTTACGGCTCCGGGCGGCCGGTGCCGCCGGTGTCGATCCGGGCGGCCCGGGCGGCCGCTCGCTGGCCCGGGTTCACCGAGCGGGCGCTGGTCCACGACATCGCGGCCACGTACGCGGTTCCGTTGCTCCGCCACCAGCGGCCGCTGGGCGCGCTCAACGTCTTCGTCCGTGACCTGCCCGACGGCCCCCGCCCGGACGACGGTACGACGCTGCGGCTGGCCCAGCTCATCGCCGACTGCGCGGCCCTCGGGCTGGAGAACCACACGGCGTACGTCCAATGCCGCACCCTCGCCGGTCAGTTGCAGCAGGCCCTGTCCAGCAGGGTGCGCGTCGAGCAGGCCAAGGGCATGCTCGCCGAGCGCTGGAACACGGCCGCCGACCACGCCTTCGTGGCGCTGCGGCAGTACGCGCGCCGCCGCCGGGTACCGCTGGACCAGGTCGCGGGCGAGGTCGTCGACCGGGTCGCGGACGACGCCGAGCTGCGCCGGGAGGCGGAACGGGCGCGGGACGAGGGAGGCGCGTAGTCCTCTGTCGAACTTCCTCTAGGCCCGGGCCGTCATCCGTTCTACAGTCGTTTCCGGACGGCCCCAGCCCCCGGTCGGACCATCTCCCGCTCTGGTCATCACCATGCCTCCCGCGCCGGTCGCCGGGTTACTCCCGCAACCCGTGCGCGCGCGGTCGAGGACCAGCCCGGTCGACGGCTTCGGGGGGAGCGGGCCGTCGACCGGGCCAGGTACGCGCCCGTGCCGTCCTTCTCACAGACCCGTGCCGGTCAGGTACGCCGACACGATCACATTGGCCGTGTAGCGCTGCGTCGTGCGGTCGAAGGTGCCGCCGCAGGTGATCAGGCGTAGCTCGGCGCGGCCCGAGTGGTGGGGGCCGTAGGCCTGGTGGGCGTCGAAGCGGGCTCGGGGGACGGCCTGGACGTCCTCGACGGTGAACTCGGCGAGGCTGCCGTCGTCGCGGAGCACGCGGATCGTCGCCCCCGGTTCGAGAGTGCTGAGCTTGTAGAAGACGGCCGGGCGGGTCTGGGTGTCGACGTGGCCGACCAGGAGGGCGGCGCCGACGGCTCCGGGCTTCACGCCTGCCGCGTACCAGCCGACCTGGGCGGCCTGGTCGTAGGGCGGGGCGGCGATGGCGCCCTGGGCGTCGAGGCCTCGGGCGACGACCGGGGCCTGGATCTTCAGGCCGGGGATGTCGAGGCGTTGCGGGAGCGCGTCGCCGAGCGGGTGGGCGGCCGGCGGCAGGTCCAGGCGGGGCGGTCGGCCCACGGCCGCGACGTCGCCGGAGACGGGTGCGGATATGCCCTGCCGTACGCCGGTGAGTTCCCGGCCCCACAGCCACAGCCCGAGCAGCAGCACGGCCCAGGCAAGGCCCATCACGAGGCGGCCGCCGTGGGCGGGGCGTTCGTGGTCGGACATGGTCAGTGCGGCCTGCCCTGCCCGCGGCCCCGGCGGGCGCTGCGCAGCGCCACGGCGGTCGCGGCGACGCCGGCGAGGACCAGCCCGGTCACGGTGTGCGCCGTGCCGGGGCCGGCGGCGCGGGCGTCCACGACGGAGAGGTGGGCGGTGCCACCGCCGCCGGCCTCGACCGGGGCGACGGGGGAGGCGTGGGCCGCGGGCCGGGTTCCCTTGCCGGCGACGGTGACGGCGCCCGCGCGGGAGGTGTCACCGCAGGCGACCTTCACGTCGTAGGTGCCCGCCGTGAGCGTGGAGCGGATGCGGCTCTGGCCGACGAGGGTGCCGTCGGCGCCGACGGTGAGGCGGGCGTCGGCGACGAACGCCGTGGAGACGGCCAGGGCGGTCTTCTCCCGACATCCGCTCACCAGCAGCGCGATGTCGCCGCCGGGGCGGGGTGCGGACGGGCTGACCGAGACACCACCCCCGTCCGCCGCGTATGCCGCCGGGGTGACGGCGACCGTGCCCAGGGCGGCGATGGCACAGAGGGTGACGCGCAGTGATCCCATCGTGAACCTCCAGTTACCTGGAGACTCCCCCCGCGGCCCGGGCCCCGCATCCCAGCGGGGCCCGCGCTGCTCCGTACGGGTTGTGTCGCGCGTACCGGGCGTTTCAGATCCGGTCGACGAGGTCCGCGATGGAGTCCACGATCTTGGACGGCCGGTACGGGAAGTTCTCGACCTGCTGGGGCAGGGTCAGGCCGGTGAGGACCAGGAACGTCTGCATGCCGGCCTCCATGCCGGCCAGGACGTCGGTGTCCATGCGGTCGCCGATCATGGCGCTGCTCTCGGAGTGGGCGCCGATGGCGTTCAGGCCGGTCCGCATCATCAGCGGGTTGGGCTTGCCCGCGAAGTACGGCTGCTTGCCGGTCGCCTTGGTGATCAGGGCGGCGACGGCTCCGGTGGCGGGCAGCGGGCCCTCGGCCGACGGGCCCGTCTCGTCGGGGTTGGTGCAGATGAACCGGGCGCCGGCGTTGATGAGGCGGACCGCCTTGGTCATGGCCTCGAAGGAGTAGGTGCGGGTCTCGCCGAGGACGACGTAGTCCGGCTCGTGGTCGGTGAGGATGTAGCCGATGTCGTGCAGCGCGGTCGTCAGACCGGCCTCTCCTATGACGTACGCCGAGCCGCCGGGGCGCTGGTCGTCGAGGAACTTGGCGGTGGCGAGCGCCGAGGTCCAGATGTTCTCGATCGGCACTTCCAGGCCCATGCGGTTCAGCCGGGCGTGCAGGTCGCGCGGGGTGTACATCGAGTTGTTGGTGAGGACGAGGAAGGGCTTGCCGGACTCGCGCAGCTTCTTGATGAAGGCGTCGGCGCCGGGGATCGGTACGCCCTCGTGGATGAGCACACCGTCCATGTCGGTGAGCCAGGACTCGATGGGCTTGCGGTCTGCCATGGTGCTGGGACTCTCCTGGCGTACGTACGGATGAGCGGGGGAGGCGCCGGAACCACGCCGTACCGACGCCCCCAGGGTAATCAGGAGTGGCTGATCCTGACCCCGCCGATCACCACGTACCGGATGTCGGACCCGCGAGCAGCCCCGGCAGCTCGGCGACGGAGCCCAGCACATGGGTCGCGCCCGCCGACCTCAGCGCCTGCGCGTCGTGCGCGCCGGTCAGGACTCCGGCGACGACGCCCGCGCCCGCCCGGACGCCGCTGAGCATGTCGTACGAGGTGTCGCCGACGACCGCGAGCTGCCTGCCGTACGCCGTCGGCGGCCGCCGTCCGCAGGAACGCGGTGAGGACCATGTCGGGGTACGGCCGCCCCCGGCCCCCGGCGTCCGCCGGGCGGGGAAAGAGGTCTCAGCGGCGCCTCCGGGCGAGCAGGAGCGCGCCACCGGCGAGGACGAAGGCCGCGGTGGCGGCGAGGGTGGCGCCGGGGGGCGGGAAGAGGCCGGTGCGGGCGAGTTCGTCGGCGAGGGAGAGCTCGTTCCCGGCGGCGCCGGTGCGGGGGCTGGCCGAGGCGTTGGGGGCGGCGGAGGCGGCCGGGTCCGTCGAGGAGTCGCGGTCGGCGGGGGCGGCCGGATCGGAGGGGTCGGCCGCGTCGGCGTCACCGGTCGGGTCGGTCGGGTCCGTCGGGTCGGTGTCGATGGTGAAGCGGTAGTCGTTGGACTGGCCCACCCACTCGCCGTCGCCGTCGTGGCGCTGTACGACGGCCGCGTTGGCGGTGACCTCGTTCGGTACGGCGTCCGAGGTGACCGCGAGCCTGATCTTGACGGTGACGGTCTTGCGGGGGCCGACGGTGAAGCCGCCGAAGCCGTCGAAGGCTCCTACGAGTTCGTCCTCGTCGGTGGTCTCGAAACGGACGGGGAGGGGCCGGTCCCCGGCCGGGTCACGGGCCGTGTCACCGGCCTCGACCGGGCGGTCCGAGCGCCCCGGGGCTTCCGGGTCGCCCATCGGGGTCCCGTAGAACTCCAGGCGCGGCTGGGACGGCTTGAGGGCGCGCTTGCCGTCGACGAGGACGACGACGGGGTGGATGCCGGTGCAGGTCCGGCCGGTGGTGTTGGTGAGGTCCAGGTACCAGGTGCCGAATCCGCCGCCGGCCGTGTAGGAGCCGGGGCCGCCGTGCAGCCGGGTGGTGAGGGGGAAGTCCCCGTCGTCGGTGACGCAGCTGGGCAGCGCGACGGGAGGTTCCGCGCGCACCGGGGGCGCAGCGGCGAGAAGGGCGGCTGCTGCGAGGCAGAGGGGAGCGGGTGAGTGCAGTAGTCGCATGAACACATGACCATGCCGGGTGCGGGCGGGGATCGGGCGCTGCCATTCCGTACGGCATCGAAAGTCCGCTCGATCAGCGCAGGCGCGGTGTCGATCAGGGGACGCGCTACGTCGGTCAGGGGGATGCGCCACGTCGTTCAGCGCACGCGCCCCGTCACCCCTCGGCGCGCCCGAACAGCGGCGCCAGCAGCAGCTGGGCGGCGCCCTCGGCGACCCCGCGCTCAGCGCGCGCACCGCCTCCGCCTGCTCCTGCGCCTCCCCCTGCTCCCCCGCCGGAGGCAACCCGTACCGGCACCGCGTCCTCGCCCGCGCGCCGGGCGCGTTCGTGGAGGACGGCGGTGACGCCGCGTACGAAGGTGTCCGGCGCGGCGGCGACCGTGCGGCCGCCCAGCAGGACGAGGTCGACGTCGAGCAGCGCGACCAGGTTGCCGACGGCCGTGCCGAGCACGCGGGCCGCCTCCGCCAGGTCGCCGCGCGCCACGGCGGCCAGGCACAGCGCCTCGACGCAGCCGCGGTTGCCGCACTCGCAGGGCGGGCCGTCCAGCTGGACGACCTGGTGCCCGAACTCCCCGGCGCCCGTACGGGCCCCCCGGTGCACCGCTCCCCCGATCACGAGCCCTCCGCCGACGCCCGCGCCGAAGTGCAGATACGCGAAGGACGTGCCGGACGCGGTCTCCCCGCCGACCGCGAGCCCGAGGGCGGCGGCGTTGGTGTCCTTGTCGACGACGACCGGCAGCGAGAGGCGCCGCGCGAGCACGTCCCGCAGCGGGAAGCCGTTCCACTCCGGGAACCCCGTGACGCGGTGCAGCACCCCGCGCCGATGGTCGAGGGGCCCGGGCAGCGCGACGCCGACGCCGAGCACGGCGCCCGGCCGAGGCCCACCACCGGCCACTCCCGCCTCGTCTGCCGCCCGAGCTCCGCCTATCGCCCCAGCCCTGTCTACCGCCCCAGCCCCGTCTGCCGCCCCCGTCACCTCGGTCGCCCCAGCCGTCCTCGCCGCGTCGGCCGTCAGCTCCCCCACCGCCCGCACCGCCCGCTCCACGACCGTCTCCGCGCCCGCCCCCAGGTCCAGCGGGGCCCGGCGCCGAGCCACCACGGCCCCGGTCAAATCGCAGAGCACGGCCGTCAGCTCGTCCCGGTCCAGATGCACGCCGACCGCGTGCCCGGCCTCCGGCACCAGCCGCAGCACGGTGCGCGGCTTGCCGCCCGTGGACGCGCGGTGCCCCGCCTCCGCCGCGAGTCCGTCCTCCCGCAGCCGCGCGGTGATCTTGCTGACCGCCTGCGGGGTGAGGCCGGTGCGCTCGGCGAGTTCGAGCCGGCTGATGCCCTCGGGACCGGCCGTGCGCAGCAGGTCGAGCACGAGCGCGGTGTTGTGACTGCGCAGGGCGCCCAGCCGCATCGAGTCGCGGCTCCGCAGGGCTGCGCCACCGACTCCGGCCACGCCGCCCACGCTGTCCACGCTGTCCACGCCGTCCTTCGTCCTGTTCACGCCGTCCATTGTCCCCGGCGCTTGCACTTTGGCAACAGCGTTGCGAAAGTGGGCGGTATGAGTGCTACTCCCCTCCGCGTCGGCCTGGTCGGCTACGGCCTGGCCGGTTCCGTCTTCCACGCCCCGCTGATCGCCACCACCGAGGGGCTCGCCCTGGACACGGTGGTCACGTCGAACCCCGAGCGGCAGAAGCAGGCCACCGCCGAGCACCCGGACGTACGCGTCGTCGCCACGCCCGACGAGCTGCTCGCCCGCGCCGCCGACCTCGACCTGGTCGTCATCGCGTCCCCCAACAAGACGCACGTACCGCTCGCGACGGCCGCCCTGAAGGCGGGCCTCCCTGTCGTCGTCGACAAGCCGATCGCCGGCACGGCGGCCGAGGCACGTGAGCTGGCGGCACTCGCGCAGGAGCGCGGGCTGCTCCTGTCCGTCTTCCAGAACCGCCGTTGGGACAACGACTTCCTGACCCTGCGTCGACTCCTGGCCGAGGGCGAACTGGGCGACGTATGGCGCTTCGAGTCCCGTTTCGAACGCTGGCGTCCGCAGACCAAGGGCGGCTGGCGGGAGTCCGGCGACCCGGCAGAGATCGGAGGTCTGCTCTACGACCTCGGCAGCCATGTCGTCGACCAGGCCTTGGTGCTCTTCGGCCCGGTCACCCAGGTGTACGCGGAGGCGGCCGTCCGCCGGGCCGGGGCGGAGACGGACGACGACACGTTCATCGCGCTGACGCACGCGAACGGCGTCCGCTCCCATCTGTACGCCTCCGCGACGACCGCCCAGCTCGGCCCGCGTTTCCGGGTGCTGGGCTCGAAGGCGGGCTATGTGAAGTACGGCCTCGATCCGCAGGAGGCGGCGCTGCGGGAGGGGCTGCGGCCCGGCGCGGGCACGGAGTGGGGCACGGAACCCGAGTCGATGTGGGGCCGGGTGGGCGCCGGCGAGTCCCCGCTGACGGGCGGCGGCCGCGCCGAACCCACCCTCCCCGGCGACTACCCCGCCTACTATGCGGCCGTGGCGGAGGCACTGCTGGCCGGCGGCCCCAACCCGGTGTCCGCCCTGGAGGCGGCCGCCGCCCTCGACGTGCTGGAGGCGGCGCGTCGTTCGGCCCACGACGGAGTGGCGGTGACCCTGTGACGACGCACAAGACGAGCAAGCCGGGCAAGACCCACAGCCCGGAACTCACCCCGAAGTTCCACCCGGAGCTCACCCCGCCCCTGGAGGAGCTGGAGGCGCAGGAACGCCGGCTGGTCTTCGGCCGGTTCACCCACGACGACGCCTGGGCCCTGGGCTCCCTGCTGGTCGAGCTGGCCCGCGAGCGCCAGGCCCCGGTCGCCATCGACATCCACCGTGCCGGCCAGCAGCTCTTCCACGCTGCCCTGCCCGGGTCCACCCCGGACAACGACGCCTGGATCGCCCGCAAGCGCCGGGTCGTGGAGCGCTACGGCGCCTCGTCCTACGTCGTCGGCGCCCGCTTCCGTGCCAAGGGCACGACGTTCGAGGACTCCTCCCGTCTGGACCCCGACGTCTACGCGGCGCACGGGGGTTCGTTCCCGATCAACGTGGAGGGCGTCGGGGTCGTCGGGTCGGTCACGGTGAGCGGGTTGCCGCAGTTGGAGGACCACCGGCTCGTCGTGGAGGCCCTCGAGGAGTTCCTGAAGCGCTGACGGGAAGAACCGGCGGCGCCCTCCGGTTGGTACCCCCGTACGGGAACCGACCGGAGGGACAGCGTCGTGAGTGACCGGATAGTGGCCGACAGCCCGGTGAACGACAGCCGCGTGACCGACAGCCCGGCCGATGGCGCCTTGCAGAGGTCCGTCGGACGCCACGGCATCTGGAGCGTCGGCCTGCGCTCGGAGGACCCGGCCCGACGTGGCGAACTCGCCGAGGCGGCCGCCGAGTTGGAGCAGCTGGGCTACGGCGCCGTCTGGCTGGGCGGCAGCAGCGCCGCCCGTCACGCCGTGCCGCTCCTGGAGGCCACGTCGACGCTCGCCGTCGGCACCAGCATCCAGAGCATCTGGCAGTACGACGCCGCCGCGAGCGCGGCCGGCTTCGCCGAGGTGGAGGCGGCGTATCCGGGCCGGTTCGTGCTCGGCCTCGGCGTCAGCCACGCGAAGTTCGCCGAGCAGTACCGGCGCCCCTACTCGGCGCTCGTCGCCTATCTCGACGAGCTGGACGAGGCCGGCGTCCCCTCGGACCGCCGCCTCCTGGCGGCCCTGGGTCCCAGGACGCTGGACCTGGCCCGCGATCGGGCGGCCGGTTCGATCCCGTACCTGGTCACCCCCGAGCACACCGCCCGGGCCCGCGAGATTCTGGGCGAAGTCCCGCTCCTGGCACCGGAGTTGAAGGTGATCCTGGAAACGGATCCGGACCGGGCCCGGACCCTTGCCCGCGACTCCCTGGCCATCTACCTCACCCTGCCGAACTACACCGACAACTTCCTGCGGCACGGCTTCACCGAGGACGACCTGCGGGACGGCGGCAGCGACCGTCTCATCGACGCGGTGTTCGCGTGGGGCGACGAGGCCGCGATCCGGAAGCGGATCGACTCCTTCGTCGCGGCGGGGGCGGACCACGTGGCCCTGCAGGTGGTGGACGGAGGTTCGCGCGAGGCACTTCCGCGGGAGGCTTGGCGCCGGATCACTTCACTGCTGACGTGACCGGCCGCCCCGGCGGGCTGACGCACGCAGGAGGTGCAGGGTTGATGCACCGGGGGCGCAGGGTTGATGCACCGGGAAGCGCGGGGCTGATGCACCGGGAGGCGCAGGGCTGGGCCGGCGTACGGCTCCGCGCCTCTCGGGGCATGGGCGCGGAGCCGGCGCGGACGCGGACGGCGGACGGCGGACGGCGGACGGCGGACGGCGGACGGCGGACGGCGGATACTGGGCCCGGCTCGACACCGGGCGCAGACTCCCGACTTCCCGGCCCCCAGCCCCCCCGGCTCTCCCAGCGGAGCGCCTACGCGTCCTTGAACTCCTGCCGCTGCCGCCCGAGCCCCTCGATCTCCAGCTCCACGACGTCCCCGGCCCGCAGGAACGGCTTCGGCTCGGGCTGGCCGAGGGCCACCCCCGCCGGCGTACCGGTGTTGATGACGTCACCGGGGTACAGCGTCATGAACTGGCTGACGTAGCGCACGACCTCCGCGACCGGGAAGATCTGCTCGGCCGTGGTGCCGTCCTGCTTCAACTCCCCGTTGACCCACAGCCGCAGCGCGAGGTTCTGCGGGTCCGGCACCTCGTCCGCCGTCACCAGCCACGGCCCGAGCGGGTTGAACGTCTCGCAGTTCTTCCCCTTGTCCCAGGTCCCGCCCCGCTCGATCTGGAACTCCCGCTCGGACACGTCGTGCGCCACCGCGTACCCGGCGACATGCGCGAGCGCCTCCTCGGCGGACTCCAGATAGCGGGCCGTACGTCCGATGACGACCGCGAGCTCGACCTCCCAGTCGGTCTTCGTCGACCGCCGCGGCACGAGCACCGTGTCGTCCGGGCCCACGACGGTGTCCGCGGCCTTGAAGAAGACGACCGGCTCGGCGGGCGGCTCGGCGCCGGTCTCGCGGGCGTGGTCGTGGTAGTTCAGCCCGATGCACACGACCTTGCCGATCCGGGCGAGCGGCGGCCCGATCCGCAGCCCGGCCGCGTCCAGCGCGGGCAGCTCCCCGGCCTCCGCGGCGGCCCGGATCCGGCCGAGCGCCGCGTCGTCGGCGAGCAGCGGCCCGTCGATGTCCGGCACCACACCGGAGAGGTCCCGCAGAACCCCCTCGGCGTCGAGCAACGCAGGCGTCTCCGCTCCCGCCGTACCGACTCGCAGCAGCTTCATGATCACAATCTCCCTCGATCGCGTGCGCCCATCCGACGGGTGCAGCCATCGGAGGACTGGTCGATCCTCCAAGGTCGACGGCCACTCCGCAATACCCGGTTCACGTACTGGACCGTAGGCCGGAGGACCGTGGGCCCGGAGGACCGTAGGCCCGGGACCGTAGGGCACGTGCCCGCGGCTCAGCGATAGAGGGCGGCCCGTTCCACCGCGCTCCACGTCGTACTGGTCACCACGTACAGCGCGGCCGCCAGCGGCACCACCGCCACGGTGAAGAGCGTGAAGAAGGACATGAACGGCATGACCTTGCTCATGGCCCCCATCCCCGGCACCGGCTGCTGCCCATCGGCCACGGGCACGGCCGGGTTCGCGGCCATCATCCGCTTCGTCCGGCGGTAGTTGAACACGGCGACGCAGGCGACGACCACGAAGAGCCCGAGGTACACGAGCCCCGCTCCCCCGAGCACCCCGCCGTCGCCGAGCGCGTCGGCCCACCGGTCCCCGAGGGGCGCGGCGAACAGCTGGTGGCTGAGCAGTTCGTTCGCCTTTCCACCGATCGTCGTGTTCGAGAAGAGGTGGTAGAGGAGGAAGAAGGCCGGCAGCTGGAACAGCCCCGGCAGGCATCCGGCCAGCGGCGACACCTTTTCCTCGGCGTGCAGCTCCAGTACGGCCCGCTGGAGCTTCTCGGGGTTCTTGGCGTGCTTCTTGCGCAGCTCGGCGATCTTCGGCTGCAACTCGGTCCGCGCCTTCTGGCCGCGCGCGGAGGCCCGGGACAGCGGATGCACGAGCAGTCGTACGAACGCGGTGAACAGGACGATCGCGGCGGCGGCCGCGGACGCGCCGAACAGCGGCTGGAGCAGATCGGCGAGCCGCTGAACAAGGTCGGCGAAAACGGACATGGGTGAGCCCTCCGAGGGTCTCGTCGTGCCGGAACGGACCATGCCGGAAGCGGCATGGCGGAATGGCGGCATGACGACCCGCGCGGGTCACAGGCTGGGGTGCTGTCGCTGATACGCCGTGGGTGGCACGCTGCTACTGGCGCGCTGTAGCCGACGCGCTGCTACTGGCGCGCTGTAGCCGACGCGCTGCTCCTGGTCGCTGGTTGCTGGTTACTGCTTCTGTGCGTGCTTGCGTGCCCTGCCTGCCCTACGCGACGGTCGCCGGGAGGGCGTGTCCGGGCGCCCTGGGCCGTGGCCGGCCCGAGGCGTCGGGGTCGCGTTGGGGCAGGAATGCCGTACGGCGGGCCCGGTCGCGGATGGCCGTACGCACCCGGGTCGGCGCCACGGCGGGCGCGGCGCGCGAGGCGAGCAGCGAGCAGACGGCGAACGCCGAACTCGCGGCCGCGGTCGCCGCGAGCGCGACGGTCGCGGAGAGGCTGCCCGAGTCGAGCAGCACGACCTCGAGGAAGAGGAGCACCAGCGCGGCGGCGGGACGCAGACCGGCCCGACTGCGGATCATCGGCTGCCCCTCCCGTCCGTACCGTGTTCAGCTCGTCCTGATGTTCGTACGTTACACGCACCTCAGCGTGGCCTCATGGAGACCAGCTTGCCCCACACCACCAGCCGGTACTTCGACGTGTACTCGGGGGTGCAGGTGGTGAGGGTGAGGTAGTAGCCGGGGTCGCGGTAGCCGTGGCCCGGCCGGGCGGTGGAGCGCGGCACGGCCCGCAGGACGCTCCCGTCGTGCGCGGTGGTCTGCGGCAGGACCTTGTCGACGGCGTACGTGTACGTCGCACTCCGCGTCTCGACCCGCACGGTGTCCTTGGGCGCGAGCCGGTTGAGGTACCGGAAGGGCTCGCCGTGGGTGTTGCGGTGCCCGGCGAGGGCGAAGTTGCCTGGCTGGCCGGGCTGTTGGGTGCCGGGGTAGTGGCCGACGTAGCCCTTGTTGAGGACCTGGCTCTTGCTGACGCCCTCGGCGACGGGGACGCGGAGGTGGAGGCGGGGGATGGTGAGGATGGCGTAGGCCCGGGACCAGTCGGGCGAGGGCGTGGCGGCACCGGTGGAGCGGTCGGGCGAGCCGGCGGCCGGGGCCGTGGGCGCGGAGGTGGCCGTAGCCGTGGCCCCAGCCGAATCGGGCGGCGCCGCACCGGCCGTAGGGAAGTCGCCGCCCGCGCCACCCCCGCCGTCCCAGGTCCGCTCCAGCGCCCGGACCTCGCGCTCGGCCCCCTCCCTGGCCTCCCGGTTGGTCCACCACACCTGGTGCACGACCAGCAGCAGAAGCACCACCCCGACGGTGACGAGCGCCTCCCCGCCACTCCACAGCACCCGCCGCCGCAGCGCACGCCGCCGAAGCCCGCTGTGCCGCACGACGCGAACCCGCACCATCCGTGAGCCTCCTCCACCGGGGCGACGGGGCCGCCCGCACGATAGGCGCTGGGGCGCAAGCTCTCCAGACCCGTGCGCGGCCGGCGCGCGTCTGGGTCCGCGCCGGGCCGCCGTCCGGTACCCCGAACACTTCCTCCACAGGTTGGAGAAAGGGCTGTTGAAACCCTCGACAACCTCACCTGCCACACCCGATGCTGCCTGTCGGCATCAGCGGGACAGGCCACGACGCCGGTTCGACGACGACCGGCCGTTGAGCGAAAGCGGAGAAGTCATGATCCGACGCAGAACTCTGCTGGCGGCGACCGGTGGCGCCCTCGTCGGCGGCGCCCTGGCGACAGGCACCGCACACGCGGACGCGACCATCGCCGTCAACCCCGGCACGTCGTACGGCACCTGGGAGGGCTGGGGCACCTCCCTGGCCTGGTGGGCCAACGTCTTCGGCAACCGGAACGACTTCGCCGACCTCTTCTTCACCACCAACTCGGTGACCTACAACGGCACCACCCTCCCCGGCCTCGGCCTCAACATCGCCCGCTACAACCTCGGCGCGTGCAGTTGGAACTCGGTGAACGGCGAGTCGATGGTCGCCTCGCCCAACATCCCCGGCTTCAAGCAGATCGAGGGCTTCTGGCAGGACTGGAACAACGAGGACCCCACCTCCTCGGCCTGGGACTGGACGGCCGACGCCAACCAGCGCGCGATGCTCCAGAAGGCGACGGCGCGCGGCGCGACCACGGAACTCTTCGCCAACTCCCCCATGTGGTGGATGTGCTCCAACCACAACCCCTCCGGCGCCGCAGGCGGCGGCAACAACCTCCAGACCTGGAACTACCGCCAGCACGCCTCGCACCTGGCGGCGACGGCCCTGTACGCGCGGTCGAACTGGGGCGTGAACTTCGCGACGGTCGACCCCTTCAACGAGCCGGCCTCCACCTGGTGGACAGCCACCGGCACCCAGGAGGGCTGCCACATGGACCCGGCGGTCCAGGCGGCCGTACTCCCGTACATGCGCAGCGAGCTGGACAAGCGGGGCCTGACGGGCGTACGCATCGCGGCGTCGGACGAGACGAACATCGACACGGCCCGCTCGACCTGGTCGTCCTTCAACTCCGCCACCAAGTCCCTGGTCAGCCAGGTCAACGTGCACGGCTACCAGGGCTCGGGCGGCCGCCGCGACCTCCTCTACACGGACGTCGTCACGACCTCCGGCAAGAAGCTGTGGAACTCGGAGACGGGCGACAGCGACGGCACGGGCCTGACGCTGGCGTCGAACCTCTGCTACGACTTCCGCTGGCTGCACCCGACGGCCTGGTGCTACTGGCAGGTCATGGACCCGTCGACGGGCTGGGCGATGATCGCCTACGACGCGAACACGCTCCAGCCGACCACCATCCAGACCAAGTACTACGTGATGGCCCAGTTCAGCCGCCACATCCGCCCCGGCATGCGCATCCTCGACACGGGCGTGAGCTACGCGGCGGCGGCCTACGACGCGGCGGCGCGCCGCCTGGTGATCGTCGCGGTGAACACGTCGACGTCGGCCCAGACCCTGACCTTCGACCTCTCCCGCTTCACCACGGTGAGCGGCGGCTCGGGCGGCCTGGTCCCCCGCTGGAACACGGTGACGACGGGCGGCGACCAGTACCGGTCGTACTCGAACACGTTCCTGAGCGGGAAGTCGGTGGCGGTGCCGTTCGCGGCGAAGGCGGTGCAGACGTTGCAGATCGACGGGGTGGTGATCTGAGAGTGGTGATCTGAGGGTGGTGATCTGAGGGTGCGGGTGCGGGTCGGAGGGTGCGGGTGTGACGCAACCGGAGGCGTTCCCGGAACGTCGTGCGTCACATGACGAAAGCAGCCGTGGAAGCGGCAGGTGGGAGCAGGGGCGAGAGCAAGCATGAGAGCAGGAGCCCGGACGAGCGTGGGCGCCGCCGCCCCGGCCTGGTGGCGCCCGCGTTGGCGAACCTGGCCATCGGGGTGCCCGCGGTCATCCCCCTGTACCTGGCGTACTGGCTGCTGACCGACTACCTGCCCTCGACCTGCGACGCCTTCGCGACCAGGCCGGACATGTCGAACTGCGACTACCACACCCTCGATCACGCACCGGTGATGATGTTCCTGCTGGCGGTGACGGGAGCGATCCTGCTGTTCGCGGTGCTGACGGTGGACGTCCTGGGCCCACGCCGCCGAGCCGACGACCGCCCCGGGAGATGGCTGGCGATGGCGACGCTGGTCCCGGTGCCGTTCCTGGTGCTGCTGTGCCTGGCGCAGACGTGACCAGGGGTTCCATGGTCCGCGCCCGCCTCGACCAGGCAATATCTGCACCCTCTTCCCCCCTCTGTTCTCCGCACCGCCACCCCCAGCCAGTACGGTGTCTGCCATGCGCCCCGACACGCCTGCCGAAAACGTCGACCACGCCGCCGAAGCGGCACGCCTGGAGCGAACCGCCGGCCTCTACCCCGAGGACGCCGAGGCCCTGCTCCTCCAGGCCGCGGCCCACCTGGAACTGTCCGGCGACCGCCCCGCCGCGACCGCGCTCTACGACCGCCTGCTGTCGTCGTCGACCCCCCTGGACGACCCCCATCTGGTACGGGCCCTGAAGGCCTCGAACCTCTGGGAGTACGGCCACGAGGCAGAGGCCAGGGCCATCATCGAGGGCGTCCGGGCAGCCGCGCCGCGGGACCCGGCCCCGTGGGTGATCGTCGCGGAGGCCCTGGAGTCCCACGACGAGCTGGAGCAGGCGCAGGAGACGTTCACCCAGGGAGTGACCCTCCTCCTGACCGACGTACCGGAACCTCCGTACGCCACCCATCCCCTCCTCTTCGGCCGCCACCGCGTCCGCCGCATGCTGGGCGTACCCCACGACGAGTGGGACACCTTCGCGGACACCCTCCACTCCATGCCGATCTCTCTGGACGAACTCCACGACCCCAAGCGCGTCTGGTCCCTCGGCTCGGACAACCCGGCGGAACTGGAGGCCGAGATCACCCGCCTCCGCGCCGAACTGGGCGCCTACCGGGAGGCCCTGTCCCGCCCGTTCCCGGTGGCGGTCCTGCACTGGACGGCGGGGGAACTGGCGGAACTGGTCACCGCGTATCCCTCGCTGGCGGCGGAGTACCCCTCGCACGAGGAGCACCTGGGCACGATAGAGGCCTCCCTCCGAGAACTGGCCTCCTCGGGCACCCCCAACCTGGGCATCGTCACGGGAACGGTCCCGTCATACGAGGCCTTCGCAGCCTCCGAACTGTCCTCCCCGGAGGACCCGACGCTGCTGCCGCAGTACGCGACGACGTTGGCGGCACGGGGGCGGGCTGTGGCTTGGCCGCCGCAGCGGGGGGCGGTTTGCTGGTGCGGGTCGGGGGAGTCGTATGGCGACTGCCACGGAACGGGGCCACAGAGCTGACGGAACCACGGCCGCAGCCAGTTCCCTCACCCACCCAACATCCGGCAGCGACAACCCCCGGCCCACCCGGCCCACCCCGCGCAGACAGGGGAGACTGCCATGCACACCCTTCCGCGCCGGCAGAATGTTCCTGTGCCTGGCGCCCTCCCCTCGTCCCCCGAAGTATCAGCACGCATGTCCCGGCAACTCAGCAAGGACACGAGGGCCGAGCTGGCCGTGCGACGCCTCCTCCATGCGGCGGGCTTGCGTTACCGCGTGGAGTACCCGGTACCGGGCATGGCTCGGCGCCGGATCGACGTGGCCTTCACCGGAGCGAAGGTGGCCGTCCTGATCGACGGCTGCTTCTGGCACGGGTGCCCGCAGCACGCGACGCAGCCGAAGGCCAACGCACAGTGGTGGCGTGACAAGCTCGACCGGAACATGGCCCGCGACCGGGAGACGACGGAGCACCTCATCGCCGAGGGCTGGACGGTGCTGCGGTTCTGGGAGCACGAGGCCCCCGAGGACGTGGCCGTTCGGGTGGGGGCGGCCGTGGAGCGGCGTCGAGCGGAAAGGACCAAGGGGAGGAAGACATGAGGGGCCTGACCTTCGTGGACGTGTGCTCGGGGGCGGGCGGACTCGCCCTTGGGCTGGAGCGAGCGGGGTTCGAGCCGCGCCTGCTGCTGGACGACGACGAGGACGCCGTCCAGACTCTGCGGACCAACCGACCGCACTGGAACGTGCTCCACACCGACCTGTTGGGCTTCGATCCGAACGATCACCGCGAAAGCCATGACGTGGACCTCCTCGCGGCGGGACTGCCCCGGGTGAAGTCGAGTGCGACGGTGAAGCGGGCGGATTCGGATGTGGAGGTGCGGTTGCTGGAAGCCACCGTGTACCTCGTCCACGCGATCCGCCCCCGGGCGGTACTGATCGAGAACGTTCCCGGACTCGCCCACTCGGACGACTATCAGCAGTTCCGTGACTTCGCCCGAGCCGAACTGGCCCACTTGGGGTACGAGTTCAGTTGGTTCGTCGTCAACGCCGTCGACTTCGGCGTGCCCCAGAACCGCAAGCAAGGCGTCTTGGTAGCCATCGAACGGCGATGTGCCGGGGCATTTCGACCGCCGACACCCACCGTTCAAGAGCCGCTGACGGTCGGTGCCGCGTTGGGTCCGACCATGGCGTCACGGGGATGGACGGACGCTTCCCGCTGGGCCGCCCAAGCGGATCAGCCCGCTCCGACACTGGTCGGAGGCTCGAAGAACCGAGGTGGCGCCGACCTGGGACCGACCGGAGCCAAGCGCAAGTGGGCGACCATGGGTGTCAACGCACACACCGTGGGTAACGCCGTCCCTGGCCCGGACTTCATATGGAATCCCGAACTCGGCAGGGACAACATGGTGAAGATCACGGTTGAGCAGGCGGCTCTGTTGCAGGGCTTTCCCGCCACGTGGGAAATCGCCGGACTCAAGACCGCTCGATACCGTCAGGTCGGACATGCGACGCCGCCGCCCGTCGGAGAGGCCCTGGGTCGAGCCATAGCCGAAGCGCTGGTTGGGGATCCACGAGTCCCCGTGGCCGGCTAGACTTCCGCCACATGACCAGCACGGCGTCCCACCATCCCATCCTCGACAAGCCTTTTGTCCTGGACCTCTTCGCAGGTCCCGGAGGGCTGGACGTCGCCGGGCATGCGCTCGACATCCCGAGTCTCGGCATCGAGTGGGACAAGAGTGCGTGTCTCACGCGGTACGCGGCAGGGCTGGACACCCTCCACGCCGACGTGAGCGCGGTACGCAGGGACGCCTTCGAGTCGCTGCCGCCAGAGATCAACGTGCTCGCGGGTGGCCCACCGTGCCAGACGTACTCGGTGGCCGGGCACGGCGCCGGGCGCCAGGCCCTGGACAGGGTCAAGGAGTACATGGAACGGCTGATGGCGGGGGAGTCCGACGAGGAGATCGACAAGGATCTGAAGACCCTCAGCGATCCACGCACCGCGCTGGTCCTCGAGCCCCTGCGATATGCCATTCAGGCGACCCGGAGCCCGAACCGGGAGAAGCGCCCGTACGACGTCATCGTCCTGGAACAGGTCCGCGAGGTCGAGGAGCTCTGGAAGCACTACGCCAAGGTGCTGGAGGAGACAGGGCTCCCCGACGGGACCAAGTACAAGGTCGTCGTCGATGTCCTCGCCACCGAGACCTACGGGGTTCCGCAGACGCGGTCCCGCGCAGTACTGATCGCCAGGCGTGAAGGGCTGGGTGAGCCCTCGCTTCCCGCGCCGACGCACCATTCCTACGAAGCCAAGGAATGGAACCGAAGGAACGGGAAGAACGAACACGATCAGGCCCCGGGCGAGGTACATCAGCCGACTCTCTACGACGCCACTGAACCGGAGACCGATGAGCACCGGGCGACAGGCGACGAGGATCTCCTGCCCTGGAGGTCGATGGGAGACGTCCTCGCGAACCCGGTGGGCTCACATCCGGGGCGACGCACTCCCTTCCTGGTTCGCTCGAACTACGGCAGCTCCAGTCACCCCGGGCGACGAGGCGTGCGAGGCGACCGGCAACCCGCCTTCACCGTGACCGGAAAGATCAGCCGCTTCGTGGTCTTTCAGCACCTCAACGAGGGCATCGTCTACGAGGGCGCACGGTTCAGCATGAATGAGGCGGGGATGCTCCAGAGTTTCCCACCGGACTATCCGTGGTCCGGTACGGCGCAGGCCCAGCAGGTGGGCAACGCGGTGCCGCCCCTGTTCGGTGCGCACCTGTTGAGCGCCGCGCTCGGTCTTCCCAGGCCGGGCCCGAAGGACCTGCGGAAGCCGTGGCAGCCAGCCACGGAGGAGCAGCGGGCCAAGCTGCGAAGCAACGGCTGCGGGGCCGCCGACGCCTGCACCGACAGGTGTCCGCGGCCCAAGGACCAGGTGCCGCCACCCTCTTCCATGCGCCCGCGCAAGACCAAGAAGGTCCCGGTGGAGTAGGCGGCCGGGCACTGCCGGAGGGCGCTGCGGCAGCTCGCCGCAGCGCCAGGTCAGTCCCCGCTCTTCCTGCCTCTGACCGGCGCAGTCTCGAACAGCTCAGCGAAGTAGCTGGTGAGTGCGGCCACGGACTCCTCCGGAACAGGATCCTCGTCGGGTCCCGTCGGCAGTTCGTACCGCTCGACCGGTGGTGCCGATTCCGCCTCTGCGATCCAGTCCCGCAACAGGGAGGGGTCCCTGCGCTCGTCCGGTGCGAGGACGTCGTAGATCAGGGTCGCCCCGGCCGCGTTGATCGCGATGCTGAGGCCGACGACGTCTCGCCCGGTGGTGACCTGTCCGCCCTTCAGTAGGCGGACCAGGGCCTGGGCGGTGGGACGGTGGTCGACCAAGCCACTCCGGAGAACGGTGTGGATGAGGTCCTGGTTTCCGCAGGCGACCTCGACCGGCTCATAGTCCGGCCCGTTCCGGAAGAGTTCAGCCGCCCACCACAGGCGGGAGAAGCACTGACGGTCCGCGGGGCCGCGGAAGCGCTCCGCAGCGACGCGTCTTTCCGGCCTGTTCGCCGTCGGCTCCGACCGGTGACGCCAGACGACGTAGTCAGGAGCCACCGCGAGGGCGATGTGGTTCCACAGACGTTTGTCCGCAGCCTCTCGCCGCGTCAGGCGCAGCGTGGCGTGGAGCCTGGGCGCCAACCACGCATCAGCTCGGGTGCGGTCCTCCCGGAACTCGAACATGGCGTCTTCCATCAGGCTTCGGACCGGCTCGACCCACCACCTGGCGTCGTCCTCGGGGAGCGGCTCGACGACCTTGGCGAGATCGATACCGCCGTGGACCTGTTCGCCTTTGAGCAGTTCCTCGGTGAGGAACGGATCGACGGCCGAGGTGGCGAGCAGTCCCAGGCGCTCCGGTACGTGGTTCGGTTGCGTGATCACGTCTCACTCTCGCGGTTCATCTGTTCCAGGCTGCGGATGACATGGGCGAGCGCCTTGGAGGCATCGGCTCGGCGGACCGCCGCGTAGTGGATACGCGTCTGGAGTTCCACCCAGCCGGAGTCGCCGGTACGTCGGCGGTGGACCTGTCGTAGGGCCTCCTCGACGTGCACGCCGGGAATCACGTCCGGGAGCATCTCCCGCAGTACCTCGCCCTGCCAGTCGGTCGGGAAGACCGGGCCGGCGCCGGGCTCCACCTCCAGATCGCCGATGGCACCGTGGAACACCGCGGTCCAGACATCGGTGGCCATCTGGGCGACCAAGAGGTCACGCACCTTGCTCTCCACACCCGAGCCGTTGCTGTCCAACAGGCTGATGACGCCCTCGACATCGGTGTTCACGAACACGGTGGGGACTCTGGCCGAGGCGTCCACGATCCAGGGCGCATCGGCGTAGGCCTGGAGCCACTCCCGGGAGCTTCTCTTGAACGATGCTGTCTGGACGTCGAGTTGGAGTCCACGGACCGGCTCGTCGGAGGCCGTGTCGATGAGCCAGCTCCGGTCGGTCTCGGCGATCGACCGTCCGTGCACTCCGTCCACCGTCCCGACGGCGTGCACGGCGAGGGAGGCTCGCCCCAAGTGGTCGTCTCGGAGCACTTCCACGGAGCCCGACCAGTCCCGACCGTCCGGCGCGTCACGCGTGAGCTCCGCGGAGGTGCGGATATTGGTCTCACCGTCCGTCAGCACGGCCAGGACACGCAGATCGGACCAGGCCGCGTCCGGCGCGTTCGCCCCGGGCGGCAGTGTCACCGAGAGGCCGACGGTGGCGCTGACCCAGTCGGTGTGGCCAGCGAGGCCTAGCGCGACGGCCTGCTGCTGGGTCGAGTACGCCGTGGTCTCCAACTGGTCGCGGGTGCCGTCGGCGAGCCTGAGAGAGACTGAGGTCACCCTGAGCGTGACCGGCCGGTTGAGCCGCTTGTACGGGTAGATCTTCACGCGTCACTCCCCCTTGCCGGCACGGAGTTCGACGACGAGGCGGGTGAGCGTCGTTCTGACGGGGTGGCTGGTGACATCGGTGGAACCTTGGAACTTCGCACGACGGGTGCCGGGCGGGAAGCGCAGGGTCCCGTCCTCCACCTCGCAGCCCTCTACTGCCACGAGCTCCGCCCAGTCCAGTTTCGGGCGGCCTCCGGAGCGCACGTCCAGCTGGGCGACCGGCACCATCGGGACGATCTCGTCGCCACGCGGGATGCTCACTTCGGCGGTGATCCGCCATTCCCCGTCATCGCCGACCGTCGCGTCGAGCCTGTCCAGCACCGGAATCACCGGCCCGGTGGGTGCCTTGGCCTTGGGCCTCGCTCTCACGGTCAACGCCTTGCGTACGGCCTCACCGCCTTCGCGGCTGCTGCGCTTGGGCCGTGCGACGAGTTCCCTGACCGCGCTGTTGACCTCGGTGGTCAGCGCGCTGATCCGCCGGTATGCGGACGGAGACCACCGCAGGGTCAGCTCCTCCGTCTGTCCCCAGCGGTCGTGCTCAGGCGGTTCCGCAGCGCGCAGGAATTCCTCGGCCTCCTTCGCGAAGGGGGCCGCTTCTCCGGCTGCCTCGCCCACCAGCAGAACGGCTTGGAAGGGGTTGGTCCCGAGCGGCAACCTCTGAACCCCGCTGCTCTTGACGGTCATGCGGTTGCCGCGCAATGAGTGCACCTGGTTCTTGCCCCCGTCCCCATCCCTGTCGCCTTCGGCCTCGGTGACCAGCAGGACCGCCTGGTGTGTACCGAGCGTCCCGTGGGTGCCACCGGAGAGCGGCAGCTTCAGCGGAACGTTCCGCGCCGCCACCTGCCCGGCCTCGGTAAGGCGATCCACCGTGGTGCCCTCATAGTGCGCCTTGAGGGCACGAGTCCGGGCGGGTTGCTCGGCAGACGGGTCCACCTGCTTCTCCGGCACGACCTCCTTGCCGTTCCGCAAGGCACGGACAGAGACCTCCAACAGAGGGAGCCTGCTCCCGCCGCCGGTCATCGCTGCCCAGAAGTCACGCCCCAGCGCCTCTACCAGACGCCCGTGCATCTTGCGGATGTCACGCGTGTCCTCGTCGCCCTCCTCATCACCGATGGATTCGTCGTCGGCGTCGGACTTCCCCTCAAGGCTGGCCACGTCGTGCGCGCCGACGATGAGGAAGGACGTACCGGGTTCGTCGCTCTCTCTCGTCAGATGCAGCCGTGCCACGGTCTCCTCGTCCGCCCACCAGGAGCGGGCCACCATGGCACCGGGCGAATCGGGGTCGGGCCGGCCGAACCACGCGGGGCCCGCGTACGGCTCGCCGTCCACCTCACGCCAGGGCAGCTCGAGACGGCCGATGACCCGTCGCTCGGTACGTCCCTCGTGCGGCACGGACAAAGTGGAGTTGATGAGCACGAGTCCCAGGGCGCTGGTGGCCCAGAGCGTCGCCTTGCCCAGGCCGTACGAACCACCCGCGCCAGGACCGGACTTGAGGCTCTCCAGCTGACGTCTGACCACGGCGGCGAACTTGCCGTCAGCGTAGTCGTCGCCGATGAGCCCGGAAGCGTTGTAGTCGTCGACGCGGAGCAGGACCAGGCGGCCCTTCTCGTACATGTCGCGCACCCCGGCATCCACGACCCGGCCGACCTTCTGATTTCCGGCGGCCTCCGAGACGGCGGAGTAGTGCGGAAAGAGGTCGTTCCAGAGGATCGCCTCGCGGAAGGCGTCCAGGGCCTCACCGGTCAGCTCGTGCAGGGTGTAACGGACACGGACCGGGCGGCCGTTCTCGGTCAACCGCTCGTCGAGGCTGTTCTGGCAGGTTTCGCGGGCCAGGACCTGCACGTCGGCGTCGAAGGCGAAGGCGGCGGCGTTGCCCAGGTCACGGCCGCCGTCGGGGTAGCCGGGGCGGTGGTACCAGGTGACCGGGAGGCCGGCCTGGGTGTCGGTGGTGCGGGTGTGGACCGTACCCACGTCCGTGCCCAGCGCTTTGGCGATGTCCGTCATGACCGTCGGTCGCGGAGTCGACCTGCCGGTGATCCAGGCGGACACCGCGGCCCGGGTCAGGTTCAGCTCGTCGGCCAGTTCGGCCTGTGTCTTCCCCGCGAGCTTGAGCTGCCGGGCCAACCAGGGCCCGAACTCCTCACCTGTCTCCACGTGCCGCCTGCTCTTTCCTCGGAGTCCCCATGCTGATCGCAGGGTGTGCCACGAGAGTAATTTGACACGTGCAGCAGCGTCAACCAACAGTTGATCGGGCTCGATCAGCCAGACGATCCCAGCCTGATGCCCGACTTGTCACAAATGGTCAAGTTCATCACCGTTACGTGACACTTCTTGCGACGGAGCCTCCAAGTCCCCCTGGAGGGGCGGGAGTTGGGGTTGCGCGTTCGAGTGACTGCCGATATGTTCGTTGACGATGGGGGAATCCATCTCGCTCACGAAATCCGAAGTCGGGAAGCACGGGCGACCGGGGGAGAGCTCCGTCCAAAATCTAGCCATACGCCCAGCCGACGCCTCCACCACGGCCCTTGCAGAGAAACGTTTCTCGAAAAGGACTGGCAGCACCAGACCTTCACCCGCTAGCTTAATTTGGGGAAAAGAAACCTGAATCAAGGCATCAACTCTGCCTATTCCGTTCCACACGGGGGACGTGTGCCGAATGCACCCCTGTGCAACTGCAGGATGCGACCAACAGGGGTGGACCACCCATGAATGAACAGGACAATGAATCGCTGGACTCGCTTCGGGAGTCGAGCTCATTCGAGTTGGTAATCAAGACAGCAGAAAGCAAGGCCGAGGTCGAGGAGATTCTTTACGAGCACGACCTGTCCGGTGAGGATCTCACCACCAGGTTCCCGGTCCTGGCCAAGCTGGTTCAAGAGCTTCCGGACGTCCCGGACGAGGCCGCTCCCCCGGCCTGATTCAGCACGTCGCAGGCCCCAAGTCTCGGTCTCGCAACAACCAACGCCTTCACCGTGAGCCCTCCGCTCCACGAAGGCACTGTGGAAATTCACGCCCAGCCGCCACGCCAAACACGGGCCGGCCGACGAAGCCGGTGGGCCGGCCCGCTGTTCACTCTTTCGTCCGGACCTTTGATACCCCAGGAGCGCAGAAGCAGTGCCGTCATCGTCCTCTTCGGTTATTCAAACCGTTCTCGAACAGTCTTCGCGTGTCCTGCAGACTTATGCCGTGGACCCCGGTCTCATAGCTGAGCACGCCAATGGCGAGCGCCGTATCACTCAGGGCGGATATGGCGACCGGCAGCTTTTCGAGCTCGTTCAGAACGCGGCAGACGAAATGGCCGAAGAGTCGGGCGGGCGGGTTTATGTCGTCCTCACAGACACCCACTTGTACTGCGCGAACGAGGGCAATCCGGTAACCTCGGAAGGCGCGGAGACAATCCTCCGGATGAGTATGTCGAAGAAGCGTGGCGGCCAGATCGGTCGTTTCGGGGTGGGCGTAAAATCGGTTCTCGTGGTGACCGACGCGCCGGAATTCTTCAGCAGCACCGGAAGTTTCGGATTCGACCGCGCGTGGTCGTACGAGCAGATCAAGGCCGTGCCCGGTGTGACGGCGCGCTACGGCCCGGAGTTCGACGCTCCCGTGCTGCGGATGGCCCGACCTCTGGACGTGCAGGCCGAGCGCGCTTCCGATCACGTCCTGAACGAGCTGCTGAACTGGGCGACCACGGTCGTTCGGCTGCCCCTGCTCCCCAAGGCGGATGACCGACTGGGCCGGGACATGCACGGCGGACGCGCCAAGGACCACGGCGAGCCCCGCGAAGAATTCCCGGTCGGCTTCCAGCTCTTCTCGCCACACGTCGCGAAGGTCGTGCTGGAGGACCGCCGGCCACGGCCGATGGCCCGTCGGACACTGACCGCCCAGCAGACCGGCGACCTGCACACTGTGGTCGAGGAGCGGACAGGAAAGGCCGTCGCCACCGAACGGTGGCGTGTGTTCACCACAACCCACGAACCCGGTCCGAGCGCCCGCGCGGATGCCGGAGAACTGCACGACCGACTCTCGCTCGAACTCGCCTGGGGTGTCCCTGCCCTGGAGAAGGATCCGGAGAGCGGTCTGTACGTCAGCCCGCGATCGCGCGGACGGGGCAAGTTCTGGTCCTTCTTCCCGACCAAGTACGAGATGTCGCTGAGCGGCATCCTCAACGGCGCCTGGAAGACGAACGAGGACCGACAGAACCTGCTGGACTCGTCGCCCTTCAACCAGGAGATGATCCGAGCCGCGGCACAACTGGTCGCCGAGTCGCTCCCATCCTTGGCGCCTGTCGAGGACCCGGCCGCCTATCTCCCCCTGTTGCCCGGCCGCGTGAAGGAGGCGATCAGCTGGGCGGACGCGTTTCTGACCGAGGAGATCTGGAAGCGCACCGCGGTGCACGCATCGCTTCCCGACCAGAACGGCGTGCTGCGCGTGCCGGCCGAACTGCGTGTGCACCCTCGTCCGAAGGACCCGAAGAGGGAATCGAAGTCTCTCCTCCGTTGGCTGCGGTGGTGGCACGAGTGCCCGGACCGTCCGTCGAACTGGCTGCATCCGAGCGTCGAAGAGGACTCCCTGCGCTCCGGCAAGGTCGAGCACGTCCTTGGTGCGGCCAAGCACCAACGAGCGGACGTTCGCGACTGGTTGGAGGCACTCGTCGAGAGCGGCACCGCCGAGGCGTCCGCGACGGCAGTCCGCATTCTCGCCGACATGATCGAGGTCGGTTCCCCGTTCGTCGACGAGGCACGCAAAGCCCACATCATCCTCACCGAGGAGCACGGCCTCGTCGCCCCCGTGCACGGCAAGGTGTACCGCCGCGCCGACCAGGGCGGACTGCGCGAGTCCCTGGTGTACGTGGTCGACAAGCTCTCCCAGGATCCCTCGCTGGCGCACGCGCTCGACGTCCTGGGCATTCGGGAGGCCGATGTCGAGGGCCGGTTCGACAGCGTGCTCGATCAGGGCTTCGATCACTACGGCGAATCCGATTGGGAGCGGTTCTGGGAGCTGTTCCGTCAGGCCGGGATCCGACGGCTGGCCCACAAAGTCCTGGAGCGGGTGCCCACGCCGCGCTCGACGCTCCGGGTGCGGACCGCCGACGGTCGGTTCCGGCCGGTCGAGGACTGCATGCTGCCGGGTGTCGTGGCCGATGCGAAGCGCGACCCGAGCATCGCTGTCGACATGAAGTTCCACTCCGACGACACCCCCTTCTTCTCACAGGTCGGCCTGCGAGAACGACCCTCCGGTGGGGTCAGGCCCCAGGAGGACGAGGCGTGGTTCGTGGAGTACCGCGAAGCCCTCCACGCCGCCTACCTGCGCAGCCTGGACAGTCGCGCCCCGCGCCCCGCGCTGAACCGTATGAAGGTCGAGGGTGCCGCGATCGGTGGCCCGCTCCATCTCTTCCGCGCCCTCTCCGACGAATCCCGCGCCGCCTTCCTGAAGGTGCTGCCCGACGACGCCGTGGTGGACAACTGGACGCGCCAGATGGGTGTGCAGACCAACACCCGACAGGCAGTGCCCTCGCCGATCCGGTGGATGCTGTGGAAGTTCGGCACCGTCGCCACGTCCCAGGGGATCAAGCCACTGAAGGAGGCTGTCGGCCCCCAGCTCGGCGACTACCGAGACGTGCTGCCGGTCGCCGACATCTCTCCCGAGAAGGCCCGTAGGCTACGGCTCCCGACCACCGTGGACGATGTTCCCGCCGACCGTTGGGACGCCCTTCTCGACGAGGTGACCCGCAGCGAGGACGACTCCTTCGTGGGCGCCACCTACGTGATGCTGACCCGGTTCGGTGCGGACTTCCCCGAGGACTCCCTGACCCGTTGCCGGATCGGCGACGTCTGGGGAACCCGGCCCGACGGCGAGATCACCGTCGCCGTCGGAGCAGCTCAGTACCAGGCGCTGCGTGCCGAGCAGCTCCCGGCGTTGCTGGTACCGACCGCCTCCGACGCCGAGCTGATGATCGAGAAGTGGGGCATGCTCCGGTATGCCGACGTGATCAGCCTGGAAACCCGTGAAGTCGCGGAGGGCGACCCTGTGCCTCTGGTCGAGCTGTTCCCTGCCCTGCGGCAGCGCCTGAACAGCGGGAACCGGAACAGCATGGTGCAACGGTGCAGCGAACTGGAGGAGGTCACCCGTACACCCAACGGCACACATGCCTCTCCCCTGGACGCCGTGCGCCAGGACAGCACCGTCAAGGTCCGAGTTCCTCTGGACCCCGAGCCGATGCTGCGCCTGATCGACCGCGAACTCGGCTTGGGCCTCGGCGCCGCTGGTTGCCGTACGGTGCTGGAGCACCAGGACCGTATGGCTCGGGACAGCGAGCTGAAGGCAGCGCAGAAGGCAGTACGCGAGGCCGAGGACGTGGTGGCCAAGATCGAGCTGCTGATCGGTGCCGACGCGCTCCGGACCGGGCTCCCCGAAGGGCTGATGGAGGCCGAACTGCAGGCGAGCGACGGCGTGGAGCCGTCCGGGCGCCGGATCGCGCAGATGGCGTTCAACGCACACGGTGACGGAGTGCTCCAGCAGCACGCCCGGGACATCCAGGCTCGTTTTCCCAACGCCCCGGTCGCATACGGAGGTTCGTCGGCGGCCATCGCGTTCGTCTCGGAACTGAAGCTGCCTGTCGCGTTCGCCGGTTCGAGGACTCCTTCCCCGCCGCCGTTCGAGACCGTCGAGGGCCCCCGGGACTTCCCGAGCCTCCACGAGTACCAGGAGGACCTGGTCCGGAACATCTCCACCATGCTCGACCGACTGGCGCCCCAGCGCGGCATGCTGTCGTTGCCGACCGGTGCCGGAAAGACCCGGGTCACCGCAGAGGCCGTGATCCGTTGGGTCAAACGGGTCGGTGACCTCAAGGGTCCGCTGTTGTGGATCGCCCAGACCGAGGAGCTGTGCGAACAGGCAGTCCAGAGCTGGAAGTTCGTCTGGAGCAAGGTCGGCGCAGAACGACCGCTGACCATCAGCCGGCTGTGGAGCACGAACGAGGTCGGGAACGTGGTCGACCACCCGCATCTGGTGGTCGCCACCGACGCCAAGCTGGAACGGTGTCTGGGCACCGACCAGTACGCCTGGCTGCGGCAGGCCGTGCTGGTGATCGTGGACGAGGCGCACACCGCCATCTCCAAGCGGTACACCGAGATCCTTGGCTGGCTGGGACTCACCCAGTACGAGACCGGCCGGCACCTCCTGGGCCTGACCGCCACCCCGTTCCGGAACCGCAACGAGGAGGAGACCCGCCGTCTGGCCGGCCGCTTCGGCAATCGGCGACTCGACGAAGGAGTCTTCCCGTCGGGCGACCCGTATCGCGACCTCCAGGACTGGGGGATGCTCGCCCAGGTCGAGCACCGAACCCTCGAGGGCGGCCGTATCGAACTCACCCGGGACGAGAAGACGCACGCGGAACGCATGGCCATGCTCTCCCGCTCGGCCGAACAGCGGCTCGCGGACGACCACGCGCGCAGTCGACGCATCGTCGACTCGGTGGCCGAACTACCCAGCGACTGGCCGACGTTGCTCTTCGCCACCTCTGTCGACCACGCCAAGTACCTGGCCGCCATGCTCAACGACCGGGGTGTTCGGTCCGCCGCCGTGGACTCGACGACCAGTGCGCAGGACCGTCGTACTCGCATCGAGAACTTCCGAAGCGGACGTATCCGGGTTCTCACCAACTACGGTGTGCTCACCCAGGGATTCGACGCTCCCGCCACTCGTGCCGTGGTCGTGGCCCGGCCGGTCTACAGCACCAACGTGTACCAGCAGATGATCGGTCGCGGACTGCGCGGACGGCGGAACGGCGGCAAGGACAGCTGCCTGATCCTCAACATCAGCGACAACATCACCAACTTCGACACCGACCTCGCCTTCAATGAGTTCGAGCACCTCTGGAGCCGGAAGTGACCGACGCCTACCAGGACAGCCCTCCGCTCACCGAAGAGCAACTGGCCGTTGTCGAGCAGCCCTGGGACGCCCGGGTTCTGGTCACCGCGGGCGCCGGGGCGGGCAAGACCCACACCCTGGTGCGCCGGCTCGACGCTCTGTGCGGTCACGAGGATCCCGAAGAGGCGCTGGAGGCCGCCGAGATCCTGGTGCTCACCTTCTCCCGGGCAGCCGCCCGGGAGCTGCGGGAACGAATCGCCCTGCACGGGGAACGAGCCCACCGGGTGCGTGCCCGGACCTTCGACGCGTGGGCCTACGAGGTGCTTCTCCAGGCCTATCCGGACGGTGAGTGGGCAGCGGTGGGTTTCGACGAGCGGATCGCCGCCGCCACCCGCGCGATCGAGAAGGGTGCCTTGGAGATCGGCGATGCCGTCCCACCCGCCCATGTCGTGATCGACGAGGTGCAGGATCTGCTGGGTGGGCGCCGAGAGTTGGTGGAAGCACTTCTCGACCGGTACCAGGAAAGCTGCGGCTTCACCGTCGTCGGAGACGCCGCCCAGTCCGTCTACGGCTTCCAGATCGAGGACCTCAGCGAACGCGCGGACGAGACCGGCCGGTTCTTCGACTGGCTGCGCTGCTCCTATCCCGACGACCTGGTGGAGCTGCATCTCACACGGAACTTCCGAGCCGTCACCGCCGAGGCCCGGATCGCGCTGGCGCTCGGCCCCCGTCTCCAGCAGCTGAGCGATCCGGACGAGGCGGGAACGCTCTACGACGAACTGCGCGACCGGCTCCTGGACCCGGCGAACGGCATGGACGACCTGGACGACGCGTTCACCCTGGACGGCCTGCGGGACCTCTCCGACACATGTGCCGTCCTCACCCGCGACAACCAGCAGGCCCTCGTGGTCTCCGGCCTGCTGCACACACACGGCATCGACCACCGGCTGCGGCGCCCGCTGGAGGAGCGCCCGGTGCCGTACTGGGTGGCCGAGTTGCTGCGCCGCACGGAGGCGACCGGCCTCACCGAGGACCGGTTCCGTGTGCTCCTCTCGGAGATACCTCTCTCCTACGAGCCGAATGTCGACGCCCTGTGGACGGTAATGCGTCGGGTCGCACGTGGACCGGGGCGCGATGTGCTCGATCTGGACCGGCTGCGCCGTGCGGTCGCCGATGGCAGATTCCCCGACGAGGCGGCCGATCCGGAGACGTCCCGGATCGTGGTCTCGACCGTGCATCGGGCCAAGGGCCTGGAGTTCGACCGGGTGATCGTCCTGACACCACCACCCCTCGCCGAACTCCACAAGCGGTACCAGGACGAGTTGGACCTGCCCGCCGAGGCCCGCGCGCTCTACGTGGCGATGACACGCGCCCGCCAGGATCTGTACCACGTGGCCCCTCCCGAACTCCCGCTCTTCAGGAGGGCGGGGAGCCGACGCCACGGCCGTCGCTATCTCGGGTCGTGGCGGTCGTACGACAGGTACGGGATCGTCGCCGAGCCGGGCGACGTGAACCGGGACGACCCGCCCGGCCAGGAGGCAGAGACCATCGCCACGCAGGCGTATCTCCTGGAACAGGTCCGTCCCGGCCACGAGGTGCTGCTGCGCAGGCGCCACGACCTGCCGATGGGCGAGGCGGAGAGCCCGCCGTACGCCCTGGTGCACGAAGGGCGGGAGATCGGCGAGGTGTCGCAACGGTTCCGCCAGGAGTTGTTCCAGGTGCAGAAGGTGAATCGCACCTGGGACCCTTGGTGGCCCGACGAGATCCACGGCCTGCGGATCGACACCCTGGAGACCATGACGGGCAGCACAGCCGCCGGCGCGAATGCCGGACTCGGTGAGCGAGGTGTGTGGATCGCACCGCGGATCACCGGCATCGGCCGATACCGGAGAGCCGACAACCACGAGGAGCAGGGCGCATGACGCAGGTGGCAGGCCGACACTCCGAGCACTACCGGGTCCGGGACGAGGAACTCCTGGTGGGGCTCCGTCGTGAACTCCTTGGCCCGTCCGAGGAGTCGGCGCCGGACGATCGAGGCGAGGTCCTCACCCAGGACGCGCCGATCGACCGTTATCTGACCGGCGTGCTGTATCCGCGTGCCACGAAGGAACGGCAGCAGGAAGAGGTCTCCAAACAGGACGGTCTGGACGACGCACCCGTCAGCAACCGCGGCGACGGCGAGGAGTCCGGCGCCCCGCCGGAGGTCGGTGCCTCGGGAGACAGGCGCCCCTCCTCGATGGGCCTGACCTTCGCGATCAAGCCAGCCATATGCGACACGATCGTGATCTCGGCACGAGCCGCCGTCTACGACCCCACCGACGCCGACGGCAAGCGCATCCCGGCCCGCCGTGCCGAAGCCCGCACCATCGCCGACCAGCGGGAACGATGGCGTCGGAGGGAACTCTCCTTCCCCGACAAGCGGTTCGTCGTGACCGAGGCCGCTCCGAAAGAGCCGATCGAACTCAGCGACGAAGCGTCACTGCACGTCAAAATCCGCCCCCTCGATCGGACCACCGACACGGTCACGATCACGGTCACGTTGATCAACACTCAGAAGATCGGCGAGTGGGATCTACAGGACGCGTTCTCCCTCTTCCAGTGCGGCCTGGCGGTCCGGGCAGCCGACGGCTCCGACGCGTTCGTCGAACGCCCGGCTCCGGACGCCACCCACGACCGGGAGGTCGCCACGAGTCGGCTGCTCCACCGCCACGCCCCGACCTTCGCCGTCGGGCACGGGTGTGCCGCTGAATGGGACTGGAATCCATGGCCGATCGGTGTGACCGAAACGGCCCCGGACATCGCCGTCCCCGAGGTGCGGAGCCAGTTCGTGCCAACGGTGGAGGTACTGCTCACGGACTCCAACCCCGAGATCGACAGCTCGGCGCTATCCATGCTGGGACTGGCCGAGAAGTCGAACGCCGAGATCCTCACGGCTCTGGAGGGCCTCGCCGGGGGGTACGAAAGCTGGATCGACCGCAAGGCGGCCGAGGCCGAGGACCTGGCCGGCCAGACCCACGAGGAACCCGCACGGGAGCAGGTCAAGGCCTGCCGCGAGGCACTCGACCGTATCCGCGAGGGTATCGAGCTGTTGCGGACCAAGCCCGATTTGATGACGGCTTTCCGCTTGGCCAACCGCGCCATGGCCGACCAGCGTGCCCGCAGCGACTGGGTGAAGGGCGGTCGCGTCGGCGTCCCCGACACGGCCGCCGGTCGCTGGCGTCCGTTCCAGATCGCCTTCATGCTTCTGTGTCTGGCCGGCGTCGACGATCCCGACCATCGTGATCGGAAGATCTCCGATCTGCTGTGGTTCCCCACCGGTGGCGGCAAGACGGAGGCCTACCTCGGACTGATCGCCCTCACCTCGTTCCTGCGCCGTATCCGCAAGGGTGCGAATGGCGGCGGTGTCACCGTCCTCATGCGCTACACGCTGCGGCTGCTCACGCTCCAGCAGTTCGAGCGCGCGGCGATCCTTCTCTGCGCCATGGAACACATGCGGCGTCGAACACCCGAGTTGGGGCACGAGGAGTTCTCCGTCGGCATGTGGGTGGGACGCTCGGCCACCCCGAACACACTGGCCGAGGCAGGCCTGAAGCTCGACGAACTCCGCGCGAACCTCGACAAGCGCCTCGCCACCGAGAATCCCGTCCAGCTGCACGCTTGTCCTTGGTGCGGAACCCGCCTCGACGCACGGAACTACCTGGCCGACGAGGACGCCAAGCGGATGCACGTCCGATGCCCCGGCACGGACTGCGACTTCGCCGACGGCCTGCCCGTCCACCTGATCGACGAGGCGGTGTACGACGCCCGACCGACGCTGGTGATCGCCACCGTCGACAAGTTCGCGTCGATGCCGTGGCGTCCGGCGACCTCCGCGCTCTTCAACCGCGACGACGACCCGGACGGCGGCACCCCTCCCCCGGAACTGATCGTCCAGGACGAACTCCATCTGATCTCCGGTCCGTTGGGAACCCTGACCGGCCTCTACGAGACCGCCGTGGACGCACTCGCCGGCCGGCCCAAGGTGATCGCCTCCACGGCGACCATCCGTCGCGCCGCCGACCAGGGACGCCACCTCTTCGCCCGCGAAGTGCGACAGTTCCCGCCCGCCGGTCTCGACGCCCGCGACTCCTGGTTCGCCGTGGAGACACCACGCGAGGAAAAGGCGAGCCGCCGCTACGTCGGCCTCTTGGCCCCCGGCACCAGCCAGGCCACCCTGCTCATCCGCACCTATGCCACCCTGCTGCACCGGGCCGAGCAAGCGAAGACCGAGAACGAGGTACGCGACGCGTACTGGAGTCTCGTCGGCTATTTCAACAGCCTCCGACTGCTGTCAGCAGCCGAACTCCAGGTCCACGACGACGTCGTGGCCTATCTGGAGGTGCTTGCCGAGCGCGAGGGCGTAAAGGTCCGCTCGGTCGCCAACTACTCGGAGCTGACGAGTCGTATCGACGCCAGCGAGATCCCCACCCGCCTCAAGGGCATCGAGAAGCGGCTGCCCGACGAGGACACCGTGGACGTCCTCCTGGCCACCAACATGATCGCGGTCGGCGTGGACGTGGACCGCCTCGGTCTCATGGCCGTGATGGGCCAGCCGCAGACGACGGCCGAGTACATCCAGGCCACCAGCCGGGTCGGCCGCGCTCACCCCGGCCTGGTAGCAGTCATGCTCAACTCGGCCCGGTCCCGCGACCGTTCCCACTACGAAAGCTTCCAGCACTTCCACTCGGCCCTGTACCGCGAGGTGGAGTCCACCTCCGTCACCCCGTTCTCCGCCCGAGCCCGCTACCGGGGCCTGCACGCGGTGATCGTCGCTCTCGCCCGCATCATGATCCCCGCCGCCCGACCCAACGATGGCGCCGGGAAGGTCGAGTCCTACGAGGATGTGCTCCGGGGCCGCATCAAGTCGATCCTCCTGGAACGCGTGGAAGCGGTCACCCCGGCGGAGACCGGTGCGGTGTCCCACGCCTTCGACGAGTTCGTCGAGTGGTGGTGCGCCGAGGCCGACATTGACAGCGGCCTGCTGTTCGAGCCTCAGAGGGGCAGTCGTGCTCCCTCGGTCCTGAAGGCGTACGACGACGAGTCCGAGCACATCGAGGCATGGCCCACCTTGTGGAGCCTGCGTGACGTCGACGCCGAGACCGCCCTGTTCATGGAAGGAACGCGATGACCCCGCCCCCTGCCCGCCGTCGCCGGACCGGTGCGAGCGGCGTTGCACCCGCCCACAACTTTCCGCGGCGTGGCGCTGTGCGTCGCGCCCAAGCGATCACCACGTACGGCGTCGGGTCGCTCATCGCCGTCGACCATGAGTCCTTCATCGTCTCGGGACTCGACGAGGCCGAGCAGAGTTGGAGTCGTGATGAGTCCCCGCGGATCCACGAACGGCGACTGGCCCGAGTGCTCGGCGTCGACTACTTCCGGCTGCCGCCCGCTTCCGACGACACCAGCAAGGACGGTCTCCGGGTTCGACGCTTTCCGCTGATGCACAACTGCCCCGAGTGCAACGACCTGCAACGACATCGCGACTTCAACCCGCCTGCCGGTCGAAGTGTCTGCGGCACCTGCGAGGTCGACCTGGTCCCCTCCCGCTTCGTCGTCGCCTGCGAGGCCGGGCACCTCGACGAGTTCCCGTACTGGCAGTGGGTGCACCGTTCCACGGGCCGTGGTGCCTCGACGACGGCACAATGCGGGGGGAAGCTCAAGATGCGCACGTCCGGGCGCACTTCCTCGCTGCGCTCCATCCTCGTCTCCTGTACCTGTGGGCAGGTTCCCGAGGCCTCGATGGAGGGCTCCTTCCGGAGGAGAGCGCTCAAGGACCTGGGCCTCAAGTGCCGAGGCTCCCGTCCGTGGCTCGGTGCGTCCGCCGCCGCGGACGGGTGCGGACTCCCCCTGCGCACTCTGCAGCGCGGTTCGTCCGCGGTGTGGCAGCCGGTGTTGAAGTCGGCGCTCTCCATTCCGCCGTGGAGTAGTGGCCGCGCGGACCCATTGGCCGAACACTGGGACACGCTGCGTGAGTACGACAAGCGCGAACACGTGGAGATCTACCTCAGAGGTGTTTTCAAGGGACAGTGTCCGGTACCGCTGGACGAGGTGATGGCGTTCCTCGACGCCGAGCGCGAGGAGGACCCCGACGGCGAGACGGCCCCCACCTTCGACCACCACTACCGCGCCCTGCGCAACAAGGAGTACGAGCGTCTCCGCTCAGGCAACGACGAGAGCGAGCACGCCCGCGAGGAGGAGTTCGTCTGTGAGACGCCATCGGGCGACCAGAGCATCCTCGAACCGCTCGGCGTCACCGGCCCGATGCTGGTCAAGAAGCTTCGCGAGGTGCGCGCCCTGAAGGCATTCACGCGGCTCGTCGACGCCGAGTCGACGACCGATCCCAAGGAGATGCCGCTGTCCGAACGCCTCCTGCGCTGGCTCCCGGCCATGGAGGTCCGGGGCGAGGGCGTCTTCCTCCGCCTGGACGAGGACCGACTCGGCATCTGGGAGAAGACCGTGGCGGTCGCAGCCCGGGTCGAGCGTATGCGTACCGCCCACCAACGAATGCTGGACCAACGGGCCGATGACCCGAGCCGGGTCATCTCCTCTCCCGCCACAGCGCGCATGGTGCTGCTGCACACGCTGGCCCATGTACTCATCGACGAGTGGAGTCTGGATGCCGGTTACCCGGCCGCAGCCTTGCGCGAGCGCCTGTACGCAGCCGACGACATGGCCGGAGTGCTCGTCTACACGGCCACGAGCGATTCGGCGGGCAGTCTCGGCGGTCTGGTCGCCCAGGGCGAACCTGATCGCCTCGACCAGGCGCTCCGTTCAGCCGTCCACAGAGCCGAATGGTGCTCTTCCGACCCGCTCTGCGTCGAGACCGAAGTATCCGGTACCGGCGGGACCAATCTCGCCGCCTGCCACGCCTGCGTGATGCTCCCGGAGACGAGCTGCGAGCACAACAACATCCTGTTGGACCGCGCGCTGCTCGTCGGTACCCCGGACGATCCTCATGTGGGCTTCTTCGCGACGATGCTGGGGCACTGACGTCCGACCGGCCGTAGGGCGCAGCCGCCGATCCGCACCAGTCACCTGGCCGTTGGGGCCGCCGGCTTTGCGGGGCCAGATGCCGCCGGCATCGTCATGAGGCGGTTCGGCGGGACCGGGGCCTTCAACCCCGCGGCCTGAGCCAGTGGAGGAGATCGGCGATGACGTCGATCTCCGCCTCCTCTCCTCGGTCGCCGAGGTTCCCTTCAACACCTTGCCCAGTACGACCGGATCCTCGGTTCTCTTGCGGAGCGCGCGCCTGTCGGGGACGTAGCGAGGCCCTCCTGTTCGGCGCTCGCTTGCCGGGTGGGCGGAGCCTTTCGGCAGGCGTCGCAGCTGATGGCCTCTCATGGCCGCTCCGGCCAGCTGACGGGGGATCACGGCTCCCGGACCTGATTGGGCCTCACGGGCGTGGCCCGTATGGCAGCTTCGATGAGCGCTGTCGGGCATATCGGATTAGCCTCCGAAATGAGCGCAATGTGGATCTTTAGGTGTGCGCTCTACTCGACCCAAGGAGGAGAAATGCGCAAGCTTCAGAAGGCCGCTGTTGCGGCCGCGATGGTCGGGACCCTGAGCCTCATAGCCACCGGCACCGCCACCGCGCAGCCCATGTATGGCGGGCATGGGTGCCACTCTCACGACATGAACGTCGACATTCTCGGTCAGGTCGGGGTGCTCAACGGCCTTGCGGGCAACCTGCTCAATGGCGAGGGCAACCCTGGCGCGCAGTACGGCGGTGTCGGCTCCAATTGCTGAGCGACAGCGCATCCGCCGTGTGGTCGTAGTTCATCGAGAGGCCCCGGTGGCCGGGCGGCAGTCCGGCCACCGGGGCCTTCCCGAGCCGTCGGCAAACGGGAAGATCCGGGAGGGGTCCCGGCCCGGGCGGGGTTCCATGGGTCGCCATGATGCGTATACCGTCAACCACCGCCGTCGTCGCCGTCGTTGTCCCCGTCCTGCTCGCCGCCCTCACGTCGTGTTCCTCGGATGGTTCGGACAGGGCCCCTGCCGAGGGCCGGCCCGACGGCCCCCGCTCCGGGCCACCGGCGTCCGACCCGACGCCGACTCCCACACGTAACGCCATGCCATCGCCCTCGCCGACGGGGCCGTGCGCTGACGGGACGTGCGAGATCGAGGTCGCCGTCGGTGACGTCGTGGCGGTGCCGGAAGCGTACGACCTCGGGCCGATCGAGGTGACGGCGATCAACGGCGGCGAGGTCGAGATGACCGCGCAGCTGACGGGGTCCGCCTTCAGCGTTTCGGGCTGTTCCGGAGGCGGCGGAGTGTCTTCCGAGGGTGGCGGCGTCGTGCTGCGCTGCGGCGAGGGACCAGCCGCGACGATCAACGACGCCATGAGCCTTCAGGTCGTCGAGATCCACGACAACGCCGCGGTCCTCCGCATCGAACCGGCCCGGTGACGTACGCATCGAACCAGCGGGTGACGTACGAGTCGGAACATCCGGGTGGCCTCACCTCCCCAGGCCGCGAAACGCCTGACCGGTGGTCTCCGTCCGCGAGCCTCGTTTCAAAGACGGAAAAGCGGTGATTCGTCATAAAAGAGAAGAAAGTGTAAGGCCGCACGTCAGGGGGTCTGCCCCATGTCAACAGCGACACTTCTGGCGATCATCATTCCCATCGCGGTGGTGGTCGTCCTGGCAGTCGTGGCAGCCTCGCTGATCATGCGTCGCCGGGGTCTGCGTGAGCGCTTCGGCCCGGAGTATGAACGAACGATCGAGGATGCCGACAGCCGCATGGCCGGCGAGCGTGAGCTCAGGGAACGCGAGAAGCGGCACGACGCCTTGGACATCAAGCCGCTGGACAGCGGGGCCAGGGAGCGTTACACCCGGGACTGGACCAGCGTGCAGGACGAATTCGTGGACCGGCCGGATGACGCCGTGCACCACGCCGACCGCCTGGTGACGTCTCTGATGCATGAGCGTGGCTACCCGACCCAGGACTTCGAGCAACAGCTCAAGGACCTCTCGGTCCAGCACAGCCGCACACTCGAGCATTACCGGGCCGCCCACGAAGTCGACGTGCTCAGCACCCGGCATGAGGCGACCACCGAACAATTGCGGGGGGCCATGGTGCACTACCGGGCCCTGTTCGACGAGCTGCTCGGCGACGGCGGCGGACCCCGCCGCGCGGCACCGGCCTGACGGCTCGACGGACAACCCGCCGCGCAGGTCCGGGAGACCGGCCTCGGCCTCCCGGGAGCGGAGGAGAAATGCGACACAAGGACATACCGGACACCGCTGCCGCGAGCGGCCTGTCCACGGACGACATCGCCCAACCACGCGAAAGGCCCACGCCGGAAAGCGGGGCGCGCACACCGGCCGACGTACCGACTTTCCCTGGTGAGAGCACGCCCACGCCGAGCGAATCCGTCGAGCCCGTCGAGCCCGCTGAGGACGAGGCTGTGGAGGACGAGGCTGTGGAGGACGAGGCTGTGGAGGACGAGGCTGTGGAGGCGAATGCGGCAGCTCAGGAGGATGAGGTGCCCCAGCTTCTCACCCCGGAAGACGAGGAGGGCTTCCGCACACGGTGGGAGCAGGTACAGAACAAGTTCGTGGACGACCCCCGCGACGCCGTGCACACCGCCGACGCGCTCGTCGCCGACGTGATGCAAAAGCTCGCCACCACCTTCGCAGACCACAAGCAGGAACTGGAAGGGCAGTGGAACCGCGGTGAACAGGCGAACACCGAGGACCTGCGCCAGGCCCTGCGACACTACCGCTCGTTCTTCAACCGCTTGCTGGTCACCTGACACACAGGGGCGCCCGCGGTCACCACACGTGCGAGGCGGATCGGGCTGGCTGGTCGCCCTGCCGGCGCACTGACTCGTGACGTTGTCGCGGGCGCCGTTGCGTTGTCATGGGCGCCCTTGCGTTGCGGAAGGGTGACCTGCCCAGCCGCCCTTTTCAGTTCCCGCAGCCGTCGCCGGGGTTCCCGGGCGCGGGCTGCGGGGCAGGGTCGGGTTCCGTCGTCGCCGGAGGGATGGGGGTGTCCGGCGACTGCGGGACTTCCGGGACCTCCTCAACAGGCCCTGGCTCTACGGGAGTTGGAGTCGACGGCTCCGGCGAAGGCGGCGCAGGCGTCTCGGCCCCCGGGGCGTACGGCGTGGTCGGCGCAGCCGGGGCTTCCGGTTGCTCCGGGGACGGCACCACCTGCGCCGGCGCCTCCGGCACCTCGGGTGTCTCCGGCGGCTCAGAGGTCTCCGGCACCTCGGGTGTCCCCGGCACCTCAGAGGTCTCCGGCACCTCAGGAGCATCTGCCGGAGGGCCGGTCACCGGCCCGGCAGGGCTCGGGGCAGGCTCAGCGACGGCCGGAGGCTCATCGACGGTCGGCAACTCCTCGCCAGGCGGTTGCTCGCCCGGCACCTCGACCACCACCGCCGGAGGCGGCAGGACGACAGCCACCGGACCGGGGCCGGGCACGACCTCCGGACCGGGCCCGGGCACGACCTCCGGACCGGGCTCCCCGTCAACCACCGCCCCGGTTCCAGTTCCAGTTCCCGTTCCCGTTTCGGCCCCGGCCCCGTCTCCGTTCCCGTCACCCTGGCTCAACCTCGGCCCCGAACTCGCCCACAGCCCCGCCCCCGCCGTACCGGAACCGCCGACCTCGGCACCCACAACCTCGGCCCCGCCGTCCGCCCGACGCTGCTCGGCCTGCTTCACCTCGGGTACCCCGGCCGGTCCACCCGGGCCCTTGGGCACTCCCGACTCCCCCACCCCGGCCTCCTCCGACGGCTGCGCCACCGGCGCCTCCGCCAGCGGTACCCGGGGCGGCGCAGGCGTCGGCGTGGAGCCGCCCGTGCCGAAGGCGAGGACCATCGCGAGGGCCATGCCGGTGACCGTCGCGCCGGCCGCGACGGCGGCAGGCACCTTCGCCGTGCCCGCCCCACCGCCGGTCACCGCCTGACGGACCCCGTGCAGCACGCTTCCCACCTGACCGCCGAGCGCAGCCGTCGCGCCCGCCGACCCGGCGGCCAGCGGGAGCAGGAACTTGCCCGCGGTGCCCAGGCCGAGGACCAGCAGGGCCGGGCCGACCAGCGCGGGGAGCCGGTCGTTGGCGCGCATGAGTACCGCGAGCCGGCCGCGGCAGTCGGCGCAGGCGTCCACGTGGGCGAGGAGGCGTTCCGACTGGCGCGGGGTCGCGTTGCCGCGGACGTAGGCAGGCATGCGTACCCAGTGGACCTCGCACGCGGGGTCGTCGGGGGCGCCTGTCTGGGAGCGGAGGAAGGCCTGCCGCATGCCTTCGCGGGCGCGGTGCAGCAGTACGGCCGTCGCACCCTCCTTGGCGCCGATGCGCCGCCCGACCGTCTCCAGCGGCTGCCCCTCCGCCTCCGCGAGCCACAGGGCCTGTACCCAGCGTTCGGGCAGTTGGCCCAGCACCCGTACCAACAGGTCGACCGAGGAGACCTGTTCGGCGGGGTCCGTCATGCTCTCGACGTGGGTGGCGGCCCCGGCCCGCTCGGCGGTCTGCGGGTCGTGGTGCGGGGTCTCGCGCGTCTCGCCACCGGCCGTCGCCGCCAGGTGCCGCACCGTCGTCATCAGGTACGCCGGTACGTTCTCGATCTCGTGCCCCGCCGACAGCCGCCGCCAGACGCGGAAGTGCGCCTCGGCGACCAGGTCCTCGGCCGCCCAGGAGTTGTTGCGGGTGAGCGAGCGCGCGAACGCGACCAGGCGCGGCTGCTGTTCCTCGTAGATACGGGCGTACGAGGCGGTGGTGGACACGGGAGGTGTCGCCTGGGCGGGCACCTTGGCGGAACCGTCGGACATGGTTGGAACGCTCCGGTTGCCTGCTGGGCCAATGGGCTGAAGGGTGCGGACGAGTTTGTCAGCGTAGATGACTAAAATCTCAAGCAAATAGTTCGGGTGAGTTAGATCACAGGTGCGTGCGGTTGTTGTGCGTAATCGCAGGGCTGGCGCCTGGTCGAGAAGGCGCACGGAGACCAGCAGTGGACCGACAGCAGACCGGCAGGACACCCCGACCGTGGAGAAGAACGTCCATGCGCCCCACACCGGGAACGCCGACGGCGTCGACGCCCCCAACCCCTCTGGCGCCAACTGGACTGTTACGGAACGCAGTTACCGCAAGCCGCGGCTCTCCCACGCCTGGGTGCTGGACCAGCTCCGGACGGCCGGGCTGCGGGTGCGGGTGCGGGTGCGGCACGAGGAGAGCGGGCCGGGGGATGCGGACGGTCGTCCTCGAACGCGGGTCCTCCCGGGGCTCAGGGCCGAGGTACTCGCCGGAGCCGTAGGCCTGCCCGTGCCAGGTGGCGGATCCGCTTCGTTCGGCCCTCGTCGGCGAGGAGGGTGAGGGCGGGGGTCGGTGTGTCCGGGGCCTCGGCGAGCTTGAGCTGGAGCCAGTCGGACGACGATCCGGTCAGGGCATCGGGGTCCCACGGGTGGTTCAGGAGTACGGCTCTGAAGAGCGCCCACTCGCGGAGGCGGCCGGCCAGGAAGGCGTGACCGGTCGTCGCCGCGGCCATCGACTGGGCCCAGGCGGTGTACCCGGGGGCCGCGTGGCTCGCGGCGGCCCGGCGGTCCAGGTGACGGGTCACGGCGGACTCTGCCATCGTCCGGTCCGGGTCGGTGAGGACACGGCGGACCAGGGCCGCTTCCTCGCCGGGCGTGGAGTTCTCCAGCTGAAGGGTGTAGGCGGCGAACCGGGCGTGCTCGGGAGGCTGCTCGTCGGGGAGTTCGCCGACCGGCTCATCGGGGAGTTCATCGACCGGCTCTTCGGGGAGTTCGTCGACGGGTTCCTCGGGGAGTTCGCCGACCGGCTCCTCAGAGCGTTCGCCGACCGGCTCCTCAGAGCGTTCGCCGACCGGCTCCTCAGAGCGTTCGCCGACCGGCTCCTCAGAGCGTTCGCCGACGGGCTCCTCAGGGCGTTCGTCATCGGCTTCCTGGGTGGGGCGCATCCGGCGATGGTGGCCCATCCGTGCCCTGCCCGCCGCACAAAATGGTTTGTGGCGCCAAAACGGGCCGCTCTACAGTGAGTTCACTTCGAAGAGACGTTTCCCCGGAAAGAAGCCGCAGAGCGGGAGCGTCCCACCTCGTGGAGGTGCAGGAGGGGCGGCAGTCCTTGTCGACCCCTCTTTCGAAAGGCCCCTTCATGAACGTCCGTACAGACGTGGGCATCGGTCTGCCCATCGGCGACCCGGCCGCCCTTCTCACCTGGGCCCGGCGCGCCGACGCCGGCCCCTTCAGCACACTCGGACTCCTCGACCGGCTCGTCTACGACAACCCGGAGCCGCTGGTCGCCCTGGCCGTCCTCGCGGGCGCGACCGCGCGCATCCGCGTCCAGACCGAGGTGCTGCTCGCCCCGCTGCGGGACACCGCCCTGCTGGCCAAGCAGGCGGCCACGCTGGACCGGATGACCGGGGGGCGGTTCGTCCTCGGTCTCGGTGTCGGCGGCCGGGACGACGACCACCTGGCCACCGGCACCGACCTGCGCACCCGGGGGCGGCGCCTCGACGAGCAGATGGCCGCCATGAGCCGCCTGTGGCACGGCGAGCCGTACGGCGACGGCGTCGGTCCCATCGGCCCGGTGCCCGCGCGTATCGGCGGCCCGGAGATCCTCTTCGGCGGCTTCAAGCCCGTCGCGCTCGAACGCGTCGCTCGCTGGGGCGACGGCTTCCTCTGCGCGGCGGCGCCCTCCTGGGCGGGCGGTCTGTTCGACACCGTGCGCGGGTTCTGGAAGGACTACGGCCGCGAGGGGCAGCCCCGTCTCGTGGCCCAGGTGAACGTCGCGCTCGGTCCGCCGGACGTGGTGGACGACGCGCGCGCCCGGATGCACGCGTACTACACCTTCACCGGCATGGCCGACCGTATGGTCGCCGGGCTCCTCACCACTCCCGGCGAGATCCGGGCCGCGTTGGCCGCGTTCGCCGACCTGGGTGCCGACGAGGTCATGCTCTACTGCTACGGCGTCGACCCGGACCAGGTGGGCCGGCTGGCCGACCTGCTGTGAGGTCCTGGACCCACCTGAACCCGCTTCTGTGACAGCGCTGTTGCCGGAACTATGGCGTCCGTCACAGCCGGGTGCGTCGGGTCCTGTTGGACTCGGCGCACCCGTCGTCGTCCACCCTGTCCGGAGGCCACGTGTTCCTGCTGATCCTGCTGTTCGTGGTGGTCGCGGTGATCGTCGCCGTGGGGCTGTGCGGCTACGGCGGCCGCACGCTGGCCGACCACGGGCTGCGGCGCGCGCACGCTGCCGCCGTGCTGCGTGGTCTCGCCGCCCTCGCGGGCGGTGGGGCGTGTGCTCTGTACGCGTGGGGGCTGCTCGCCGTGTGCGGCGCGGTCATGACGGCGGAGGACGGCGGGACGGACTCGTCGCCTGCCCGGTCGTGCCGTACGGCGGGGTGGCAGGAGCGGAGCCGGGAGGGCGTCGAGATCGTTGACCACTGGGTGACGTATGTTCCGCTCGGGTTCGTCTGCGAGACCAGTGACGGTGGGAGCTACGACAACGGTGACGTGCCGGGGTACGTCAATCCGGCCGTGTTCGGGCTTGCTCTCCTCGGGGCCGGGGGTGTGATCGGGTCGGTGCTCGTCTCGGAGCGGCGCTGGGTGCGGGCGGGCGGATAAGGGGGTGCCGTGGTTGGATTGTTGGCGGCTGCGGCGTCGTTGTGGCTGGTCGCGCAGTTCCCCGCGCCCCTTTAGGGCGTTGCCGTCGCGCCGATGAAACAGCCCCGCACTGAAACAGCACCGAGCCCCTTCAACGGCGTAGCGGCCAGGGGGCTCCTAGGGCTCTAGGAGCGGTGGGTCAGTACGTTGATCACTCGGCCGGTCGGGTCGCGGGTGAAGAAGCGTCGGACGCCCCAGTCCTCGTCACGGATCTCCCGTACGATCTCGGCGCCCGATGCCACCACCTGCGCGTAGACGGCGTCGACGTCCTCGACCTCCACGCTCAGGTCGGGGACGACGGGGGCGGTGCGTTCCTCGGTGAAGAAGCTGATCTGGGCGGTGGGGTTGGTGGGGGACGCCATGGTTGTCACCCAGCCCATGTCCATCACTTGCTCGAAGCCGAGCAGGGCGTAGAAGTCACGGCTGGTCTCCAGCTGCTGCGCGGACGTGACCTGGTGGTTGGGGACGATCCTGCGGACGGTCATCGGATGCGGCTCCTCGTCGGCGTCGGACTTTCTGTTATCGCCCCCAGTCTTCCCCCGTCTCCTCACCGTCCCCAGCCGCAGGCACGCGAGGAATGACGACGTGACACGACAGATCAGCCGCCGGAGCATGCTCAAGGCCGCGGGCGCGGCAGCCGGAGCCGTCGGGATCGGTACGGCCGTGCTGCCGAGCCCCGCCGTGGCGGCCGGCGCCTACGCCCACCCCGGCCTTCTGCACACCGGCGCCGACCTCGACCGTATGGCGGCCAAGGTGAAGGCGGGCGCCGCTCCCCACACCGCCGGGTTCGCCAGGCTGACCGCCAACCGGCACGCGCAGAGCGGCTGGGCGGCCAACCCGCAGGAGGTCGTGTACCGGGGCGCGGGGTCGCCGCAGAACTACGCCACCCTCTACAACGACGTCCACGCCGCCTACCAGAACGCCCTGCGGCACCACGTCAGCGGCGACAGCGCGCACGCCGACACGGCCGTCGCCATCCTCAACGCCTGGTCGGCGAAGCTGACGAGCGTGCAGGGCAGCGCCGACCGGTTCCTGGCCGCCGGGCTGTACGGCTACCAGATCGCCAACGCCGCCGAACTGGTCCGCGACCACCCCGACTTCGAGCTCGACCGGTTCAAGGAGATGCTGAGCACCTGCTTCGCCTCGCTCAGCGACGACTTCCTGGTCCGGCACAACGGCGCCGTCATCTCCAACTACTGGACCAACTGGGACCTGGCCGCCATGGCCTGCGTCCTGGCCGCCGGCATCTTCTGCGACGACCGGGCCCAGGTCGCCCGGGCCGTCGAGTACTTCAAGCACGGCGAGGGGCTCGGGTCGATCCGGAACGCCATCCCCGTCGTGCACGACGACGGACTCGCCGAATGGCTGGAGGCGGGCCGCGACCAGGGGCACGCGCTGCTCGGCGTCGGCCTGATGGGCACCTTCTGCGAGATGGCCTGGAACCAGGGCATCGACCTGTACGGCTACGACGACAGCCGCTTCCTCAAGGGCGCCCAGTACGTCGCCAAGTGGGCCCTGGGCGGGGACGTGCCGTTCACCGCGAACACCCGTAAGAAGGGCGCGATCAACGGCTGGTCGGGGTCGGAGACCGTCACCGAGGCCGCTCCCGTGGACCCGGCGATGACCCGTCCCATCTGGGCGATGATCGCCAACCACTACACCAGGCGCCGGGGCCTGTCGGCGACGTACCTCACGCGGATCGCCGCGAAGGCGGCGCCGGAGGGCGGCGGCGGGGACTACGGGCCCAACAGCGGCGGCTACGACCAACTGGGCTTCGGCACGCTGGCGTTCACGCGGGAGAAGGCCGCTGGGGCGGGCACGGGCACGGGTGGTTCGCCGAGTCCGGCGGCTTCGGCTTCAGCCGGTGCGTCGGCCGGTGCGGGCTCGGACGCTCGGCCGCAGGGCGGAGTCATCGCATCGCCCTCGGCATCCGCCTCCTCCGCCGCCACGGGCGGGGACCTCGCCGCGACCGGCTCGAACGACGTCGTCGGCTGGACCGCCGCCGCGGGCGTCACCGCCCTCGCCGGTGGGCTGCTGCTGATGCGGCGCCGGGGCCGGGGTCAGGGCGAGTCCGGATCCTCCCAGCCCCAGTAATCCTCCCAGCCCAGTAATCCTCCCAGTCCCAGTTATGGGGCGCGCGGAGGGACGCGGTCTCCGGTCCCGGTTCCCACCACGAGGGGCGCCGGGACCGGTCCTTCACTCTCCGGTCACCCGGTCACCCGGTCGCCCCCGTCGCCTTCGCCGCCGACGGCTTCGTCACCGCCGTGAGCGGCCGGGCGATGTCCTCCAGCGAGCGGCGTTCCGCGCGGACCGCGAGGAAGGCCGCGACCAGGCCGGCCAGGCACATCAGGGTCGCGCCGATCTGGAAGGCGAGGACGGTGTCGCCGACCTTGCCCGTCTCGGTGAGGTCGGCGAAGAGCAGGGGGCCGCTGATGCCGCCGGCCGCGGTGCCGAGGGCGTAGAAGAAGGCGATGGACATCGCGCGGGTCTCCATCGGGAAGACCTCGGAGACCGTGAGGTAGGCGCTGGACGCGCCGGCCGAGGCGAAGAACAGCACCGCGCACCAGCAGGCCGTCATCGTGGTCGCGCTGAGCGAGCCCCGGTCGAACAGCCAGGCGGTGCCGAAGAGCAGCAGGCCCGAGAGCAGGTAGGTCGAGGAGATCATGATCCGGCGGCCGACGGTGTCGAACAGCTTGCCCAGCAGCAGCGGGCCGAGGAAGTTGCCGACGGCGATGACGGCGAAGTAGTAGCCGGTGTTGCCGCTCGGCACGTCGAAGAACGTGGTGAGGATGGCACCGAAGCCGAAGGTGATGGCGTTGTAGAGGAACGCCTGGCCGATGAAGAGGGAGAACCCGAGGGTCGCCCGGCTGCGGTACTTGGCGAAGATCGTGCGGCCGATCTCCAGGAAGGACACGCTCCGGCGCTGGCGGATGGTGATCTCGCCCTCGGCGCGCGGCAGCGGCTCCGTCCGCTCGGCCTCGACCTTGTGCTCGATGTCGGACACGATCCGTTCCGCCTCGTCGTCGCGGCCGTGGATCAGCAGCCAGCGCGGGCTCTCCGGGACGTGCCGGCGCACCAGCAGGATCACCAGGGCGAGGACGGCGCCGAGCGCGAACGTCAGCCGCCAGCCGAGGTTCGCGGGCAGGACAGCGGTGTTGAGCGCGACGATCGACAGCAGCGAGCCGCCGACCGCGCCGAGCCAGAAGCTGCCGTTGATCATCAGGTCGACGCGGCCGCGGTACTGGGCCGGGATCAGCTCGTCGATCGCGGAGTTGATCGCCGCGTACTCGCCGCCGATGCCGAAGCCGGTCAGGAAGCGGAAGAGGAAGAACCACCAGGTCTCGAAGGAGAGGGCGGTCAGGGCCGTCGCCGCCAGATACACCGCGAGCGTGATCATGAAGAGCTTCTTGCGGCCCCATTTGTCGGTCAGCCGGCCCCAGAACAGCGCGCCGAGGCAGGCACCGGCCACGTACAGCGCGGCGGCCAGGCCGGTGACCTGGCCGGAGGTGATCGGCAGTCCGCTGCCGGGTTCGGAGAGGCGGGGCGCGATGTTGCCGACGACCGTGACCTCCAGTCCGTCGAGGATCCAGACGGTGCCGAGGCCGATCACGATCGTCCAGTGCCAGCGCGACCACGGCAGGCGGTCGAGCCGGGCGGGGATGTCGGTGGTGACGGTACGGCCGGTCTCGGCGTCTGCGGTGGTCATGGGCCCCCTCCTCGGCGATCCTCAGCGAGCGGAACCCGTGCCGAGTGCCCTGAGAACGCCGGTTCTACCCCCCGGGGCCTACGCCCCCAGCGCCCGCGACACCGTGTAGATCAGCAGTCCGGCGAGCGAGCCGACCACCGTGCCGTTGATCCGGATGAACTGGAGGTCGCGGCCGATGTGCGCCTCGATCTTCCGGGTCGTGTGCTCGGCGTCCCAGCCGGCCACGGTGTCGGTGATCAGGGAGGTGATCTCCTTGCGGTAGGTGGTGACGACGTACACCGCGGCGCCCTCCACCCAGCTGTCGACCTTGGCCTGGAGCCGTGGCTCGACCGCCATTCGCGCGCCCAGCGACAGCAGTGAGGCCCGTACGCGCAGCCGCAGCTCGCTGCGCTCGTCCTCGGCGGCGGAGACGATCATCGAGCGTACGGCGGTCCACGCGGAGGCGATGAGGTCCTGGACCTCGCCGCGGCCCAGCACCTCGCCCTTGAGCCGCTCGACCCGCGCGCGGGTGTCGGTGTCGGACTGGAGGTCGGAGGCGAAGTCGGTGAGGAAGCGGTCCAGGGCGCCGCGGGCCGGGTGGGAGGGCATGTCGCGCATCTCGGTGACGAAGCGGAGCAGCTCCTTGTAGACGCGCTCGCCGACCCTCTTGTCGACGAATTTCGGGGTCCAGCCTGGGGCGCCGCCCTGGACCGCGTGCATGATCTCCTCGTCGTGCAGGATCAGCCAGTGCTGGGCCCGCGCGACGATCAGGTCCACGGCCCGCTTGTGGCCGCCGTCCGCGACGACCTTCTCCAGCATCTTCCCTATGCCGGGCGCGATCTCCTGGGCGTCGGCGCGCCGGGTGATCGCCTCGCCGACGACCGCCTGGACGTCCGAGTCCCGCATGACCGTCAGGGCGCCCCGGAGCGCCGCCGACAGCTCGGCGGTCACGCGGTCGGCGTGCTCGGGGTCGGCCAGCCAGGTGCCGAGGCGGCTGCCGATGCCGACGGCGCGCAGGCGTTGTCGTACGACGTCCTCGGAGAGGAAGTTCTCGCCGACGAACTCGCCCAGGGAGACGCCCAGCTGGTCCTTCTTGTTGGGGATGATCGCGGTGTGCGGGATGGGCAGGCCGAGGGGGTGGCGGAACAGGGCGGTGACCGCGAACCAGTCGGCGAGCGCGCCGACCATGCCTGCCTCGGCGGCCGCGGCGACGTAGTGCGCCCAGTCGCCGGCGCCCTGGTTCGAGGCGACCTTGGCGAGGACGTACACGAGCGCCACGAAGAGCAGCAGCCCGGTCGCCGTGATCTTCATGCGCCGTACGCCGCGCCGCTTCTCCTCGTCGGCGGCGGTGAACGTGTTCATCGCACGAACGGCCGAGGCGGTCACACGCCGGTTATCGGCGGCGTCCGACCGGGCATGCATGTCTACGCCAGGCGTTCCCGTTTCATCCGGATTCGTACGTTCCATTCCGCTCCACCCGTCCAGGATCCCCCGCACACATTGTCCCTTCCTGACCGACTCCTGGAACGAATCAAGAGTTCCCGGCGTCTGTTCGGTGGGGGGAGGTCGATGGCGAAGTCCGGGTGAACTCCGGCGGCCCAATGGGGGGTCTGTGCAACTCCTCTCTGCCTTATGACGCATCATGAGGTGATCACATCGGAGCCTCGGGCTCCCATCCGCCCGAGGAGATACGCACCGCATGACCAGGCATTACGGTTATGCCCTGCTTTCGGGGGTAATCGCCCTGATCGTGGCGGTTTCGACCGCCATATATGTCGGAGTCGCGTCCGACGAGGGCAGCGCCACCAACCGGAGCGCTCCCGTCCGTGAAGGCGCGCCGCGCGACCCCGCGGCGCCCGCCTCCACCGGCATCTGGGTCGGCGCCTGGTCCGCCTCGCCGGTCGGCGCCGAGCCCGGCACCGAGGTCGAGGGCCTGGCGGGCCGTTCGGTGCGCAACGTCGTCCACACGAGTGTCGGCGGCACGAGCGTGCGGATCACGCTGTCCAACCTCTACGGCCAGTCCGCGCTGACCCTCACCCACGCCTCGATCGCGGTCGCCGCGGGCACGGGGACGGCGGCGGCCATCGTGGACACGATGCGGCGGCTGACCTTCGGCGGCAACGCCAGTGTCGTCATCCCGCCCGGGCGGCAGGTGCTGAGCGACGCCGTGCGCCTCGCGATCCCCGCGGACACCGACGTCCTCGTCACCACCTTCTCCCCCACCCCGTCCGGCCCGGTGACCTTCCACCCGCACGCCCGCCAGACCAGTTACGTCGCCGAGGGAGACCTCACCGAGGACACGACCGGCGTGGCGTACACCGGGAAGACCGGCTCCTGGCGCTACCTCACCGCGCTGGACGTCCTCAGCCACGAGTCCGACGGCACGGTGGTGGTCTTCGGCGACTCCCTGACCGACGGCATCACCTCCACCGAGAACGCCAACCGCCGCTGGACGGACGTCCTCTCGCGCCGGCTGCGCGCGGCGGTCGCCGCCGGCCAGGACGTGCCGCGCTACAGCGTCGTCAACCAGGGCATCAGCGGCAACCAGATCCTGGCCAGTGGCGCCGGGCGCCCCGCCGACAACCAGGCGGGCGTCGGCCGCTTCCACCGGGACGTCCTGTCCCGGACGAACGTCAAGGTCGTCGTCATCGACCTCGGCGTCAACGACATCCTGCGCAACCCCAAGCTCGCCGACCCGAACCGCATCCTGAACGGCCTGCGCACCCTGGTCCGCCAGTCCCACGCCCGCGGCCTGAAGGTCATCGGCGCCACCCTGATGCCGTTCCAGGGCCACCGCGGCTACACCGACGCCCGCGAGAACGTGCGCCAGCGGATCAACGCCCAGATCCGCACCGGCAAGGTCTTCGACGCGGTCGTCGACTTCGACCAGGCCCTGCGGGACCCGTACAACCCCCGCAAGTTCCGCCCCGACTACGACTCCGGCGACCATCTCCACCCGAGCGACAAGGGCTACGAGAAGATGGCGGCGACCTTCGACCTCAAGGACCTGAAGGGCGCGGCCCCGGCCGAGCTGTGACCCCCGCCTCAGCCGCGGGCAGTCGTGCCGCAGGGCGGCACGGGTGGGCGCGGCGGCACCCCGCCAACGCCGGGCCGCGTGACCTGCCCGTGCCCAGCCCGACGCCGAGTGCCGGACAACCCGCGCTCAGTCCTCGTCCCGCGCCCCACGGGTCCTGCGGTCACCGTGCCCGTGCCGCCACATGTCCCGGTGCTCCTCCAGCATCTCCCGGTGCGTCTCGTACTGCTCGTCGCGGAGGGACTCGCGCAGTTCCCGGCGCTGTTCGCGCCGTTCCAGCCGCTCCCGGCGGCGTTCCTCGCGGAGCGCCTGCCGCTGGGCCCGCGTCGGCTTGCGCTGGACCTCGACACCGCCCCAGAAGGCGAGGCCGGTCACGATCACCCGCGGCGCTCCCGGGTCCCCCGGCACGCTCTCGTCACGTTCGTCGAAGCCGCCCATGATCCCGACCCCGCGCACCACGACCTCGACGCCGGGCGGCACGATCACCTCGATGCCGCCCATGATCGCGACGCAGTTGATCACGATCTCCCGGTCGGCGAAGTTCGCCTCCCGCAGATCGATCTCCCCGCCGCCCATGAAGGCGACCCCGGTGAACCGCCTCGGCGCCGTCCACCGCCCCTTGCGCTGGAAGCCCGCCATCACGGCGACGCCCCACGTCGACGACCCCTCACCGCCGACGATCCGCTCGGCCCAACCGGCCTCCCCCTCGGGCCGCTTGACCATGTCGACCTTGGGCACGGCCACCGCGCCGACGGGCAGGTCCCGGGTGATCGGCGCCAGCTCCCCGTAGGTACGGGCCTTGTACGTGGCGTCCAGGCGTTCCTCGAACTCCTCCATGTCGAGACGTCCCTCGGCGAGGGCGTCCCGCAGGACCTCGGCGACTCGTTCACGATCTGCGTCGGAGGCACGAAGCTCCGGGGCGTCGTCGGTCATGTACGGCAGCCTACGAGCAACCCCGCCACAGGGCTACGAGATCGCCTTCCCGGCGTTCCCCGCCTGCTCCGCCTGCTCCGCGTACATCTTGGCGATCACGGTCTCGATGTCCGGCTCCCGCACCGACAGGTCCACCAGCGGATTCTCCGCCGCGACCCGCGCCACCAGCACCGCCGCCGACTCGGCCGCCGGGAACGCCAGCCACTGTCGCGGCCCGTCCACCTTCACCACGCGCGCGGGCGGCACCTCGATCGGCGGCAGCTCGCGCTCCAGGTCGACGACCAGGACGCGCTCGCTCTCCCCCACCTCGTGCAGGCCGGCCAGCGGGCCGTCATACATCAGCCGCCCGTGGTCGATGACCATCACCCGTGAGCAGAGCTGCTCGATGTCCTGGAGGTCGTGCGTGGTCAGCAGCACGGTGGTGCCGCGCTCCGCGTTCAACTCCCGCAGGAACTCCCGGACCCTGGCCTTCGAGATGACGTCCAGACCGATCGTCGGCTCGTCGAGGTACAGCACCTCCGGGTCGTGCAGCAGCGCCGCCGCGATGTCGCCGCGCATCCGCTGCCCGAGGGAGAGCTGGCGCACCGGGACGTCCAACAGGGCGGACAGGTCGAGGAGTTCGACCAGGCGGTCCAGGTTCTCCCGGTAACGGGCGTCCGGGATGCGGTACATGCGGTGCATCAGCTTGTACGAGTCGAGCAGCGGGAGGTCCCACCACAAGGTGGTGCGCTGGCCGAAGACGACGCCGATGCGGTGCGCGAGCCGGGTGCGCTCGCGGGACGGGTCGATGCCGGCCACGCGCAGCCGGCCGCCGCTCGGGGTCAGGATGCCGGTGAGCATCTTGATCGTCGTGGACTTCCCGGCGCCGTTCGGCCCGATGTAGCCCACCATCTCGCCGCGCGGCACGGTGAAGGAGATCGAGTCGACGGCCCGTACCTGCCGCCGCTCTCGCTTCAGGAAACCGGTCTTCTTGCGTACGTCGAAGACCTTCTCGAGACCGTCGAGTTCGATGAACGCCTCGTCCGACATGACCTGCCCCTAACTTCCCGTACTCCGATACGACCGCAGCCCGGCCCGCCACGCCCAGCCGGCCAGTACACAGCACACCGCCGCCACCAGCGGCGACGCGAAGGCCGCCCACTGGGGCAGGTCGAGCGGATACGGCCGCCCCAGCACATGGGCGGCCGGCACCCAGTTGACGAAGGCGAGCGGCAGCAGGAACGTCACCCCGCGCACGAAGTCCTTGCCGAACACGGTCGGCGGGTACTGCAGCAGCGTGGTGCCGCCGTACGTGAACGCGTTCTGCACCTCCGCGGCGTCCTGCGCCAGGAACTGGAAGGCGGCGCCCGCCACGAACAGCGCGCAGAAGATCACCCCGCCGCTGACCAGCATCATCGGCACCAGCAGCACCTTCGCCGCGGTCCAGTCGACGTCGACCGTGAGCAGTGCCCAGCCCAGCACCAGCACGCCCTGGGTGATGCGGCCCAGCCGGCGCAGCGCGAAGTGGTCGGCAGCGACCTGGGCGAGCACCGGGGCGGGCCGCACGAGCAGGATGTCGAAGGAGCCGTCGCGCATCCGGCCGCCCAGGACGTCCATCGACCCGAAGGTCAGGTCGGCCAGCCCGAACGCGGTCGCCGACAGCCCGTACAGGAAGGCGACCTCGGGCAGCGACCAGCCGCCCAGGGAGTCGACCTGCGAGAACATCAGCAGGATCGCCACGAAGTCCAGGCCGGTCACCAGCAGGTTGCCGAGGACCGTGACGGCGAAGGAGGCGCGGTAGGTCATGGAGGACCGGATCCACATCCCGGCGATCAGCCGGTAGGCCCGCAGCGCCTCGCCCGCCCTGGACCCTCCGAAGGTCTCGCCCACCTGGCTTCCGGGTTTCTGCGCCGTCCTGCTTCCGGACGTCTCAACCACCCTGCACCACCACCCGCCGCGTCGCCGCCGACTGCATCAGCCGTCCGGCCGCCAGCAGCACCACCGCCCACGCCGCCTGGAAGGCGTACGCCCGCCAGGGATCGGTCTCCCCCATCAGCACGTCCGCCGGCATCTGGATCTGCGCCGCCCACGGCAGCACCCGGACGATCTCGCCGAGGGCGCCCGGGAAGGCGTTCAGGGGGAGCACCATGCCGGAGAAGAAGATCCCGGTGATCATCAGGGCCTGGTTGACGCCCATGCCGTCCATGAGCCAGAACACGCTCAGGGCCGCCAGATAGCGGATGGCGAAGCTGACGAGCGTCGCGAGCAGCAGGGTCACCACGAAGGCCAGCCACGGGGTGATCTCCGTCGGCAGCGCCATCGGGAAGAACACGGCACCGAACACGAACGGGATCACACCGCGTCCCAGCATCTGGAACAACGCCCGCCCCACGTCGCCCGCCAGCCACCACAGTTGGAGATCGGCCGGCCGGTACAGGTCGACGGCGATCTCGCCCGTGCGGATGCGCTCCATCAGGTCCTTCTCGGCACCGCCGCCCTGGATGGCCAGGGTGGCGTAGAGGCACTGTCCGAGCCAGACGTAGGTGACGGCCTGCGCCTGGTCGTAGCCGCCGAGATGCGGCTTCTCGTCCCACAGCGCCAGGTAGGTGTAGACGAGGATCACGCCGAAGACGGTGTTGGTGAACACCCCGGCCGCCGTCGCCGCCCGATAGGTCGCGTATCTTCTGAATCCGCCCACAGCGACGGCTAAGTACAACCGCCCCGATCCCACATCCACAGCCCTCCTCGCCCCGCACCGGCACCGAAGCGCAGGAGCCTAGTGCGCGCGAGGCACGGGCTGCCAGGGGATTTCCGGGCGGCGCGGCACGAGAGTCTGCTCACTTTCCGCGGACACGCTCCGGTTTCCGGGAACGGAACGCCCGGTGCGAGAGTCTTCAGCAATGGGGGCGCATTAGGCGTACGAGGCGTACGGGAACGTACGACGCGAAACAGGAGTCCGTGCACGAGATGAGCGACGAGCCGCAGCCGCAGGCGCAGCAGCCGAACGTAAAGCCCAAGCGGCCGAAGAGGACGGGCTGGCGGCGGATCATCCCGACCTGGCGGATGGTGCTGGGCACCTTCGTCATCGGCGTCACGCTGCTCGCGGGCCTGTTCTTCCTCGGCTACTCCATGGTCAAGATCCCGCCTGCCAACGCCCTCGCGACCAAGCAGGCCAACGTCTATCTGTACGCGGACGGGTCGGTGATCGCCCGTGACGGCGAGGTCAACCGGGAGAACGTGACGCTCGCGCAGATGTCCAAGGCCTCCCAGCACGCGATCCTGGCCGCCGAGGACCGCGACTTCTACACCGAGTCCGCGATCGACCCGAAGGCCATGCTGCGCGCCGCCTGGAACACGGCGACCGGCAAGGGCAAGCAGTCCGGCTCGACGATCACCCAGCAGTACGTGAAGAACTACTACCTGCGTCAGGAACAGACGGTCACCCGCAAGGTGAAGGAGTTCTTCATCTCGATCAAGCTGGACCGCGAGAAGAGCAAGGACGAGATCCTCGAGGGCTACCTCAACACCAGCTTCTTCGGCCGTAACGCCTACGGCATCCAGGCCGCCGCCCAGGCCTACTACGGCATCGACGCGGGGGACCTCGACCCGGCCCGCGCCGCCTATCTGGCCGCGCTGGTCAACGCGCCCAGCGAGTACGACGTCATCGCCCACCCGGAGAACAAGTCCGCGGCGGTGGCCCGCTGGAACTACGTCCTGGACGGCATGGTCACCAAGGGCTGGCTGAGCGAGTCCGAGCGGACGGGCATGAAGTTCCCGATGCCGAAGGAGGCCTCGACCTCCACCAACCTCTCCGGTCAGCGCGGCTACATCGTGCAGATCGTGAAGGACTACCTGACCCAGAACAAGATCGTCGACAAGGACTCCCTGGAGGCCGGTGGCTACCGCATCACCACCACGCTCCAGAAGGACAAGCAGAACGCCTTCGTCGACGCCGTCAACGACCAGCTGATGTCCAAGCTGGACAAGAAGAACAACAAGGTCGACAACTACGTCCGCGCGGGCGGCGCCTCCGTCGACCCGAAGACCGGCAAGGTCGTCGCGATGTACAACGGCATCGACTACGTGAAGCAGTACACCCCGAACGCGACCCGACGGGACTTCCAGGTCGGCTCCACCTTCAAGCCGTTCGTGTTCACCTCGGCCGTGGAGAACGAGTCGACCACCCAGGACGGCCGCCGGATCACCCCGAACACGATCTACGACGGCACCAACAAGCGCCCGGTGCAGGGCTGGAGCGGCGGGACCTACGACCCCGAGAACGAGGACCAGCACTCCTACGGCGACATCACCGTCCGCTCGGCCACCAACAGCTCCGTCAACGCGGTGTACGCGCAGATGGCCGTGGACGTGGGCCCGGAGAAGGTGAAGGACACCGCGGTCGAGCTCGGCCTGCCCACCAGCACCCCGGAGCTGTACCCGTCCCCGTCGATCGCGCTGGGCGTGGCCACGGCCAGCGTCCTCGACATGGCGGAGGCCTACGCGACGCTCGCCAACCACGGCAAGCACGGCACGTACACCATGATCGACCGGGTGACCAAGGACGGTGCCGACGTCATCGAGCTGCCGGAGCGCAAGACCTCCCAGGTCATCAGCCGCGAGGCCGCCGACACCACGACGTCCGTGCTGCAGAGCGTCGTCGACAGCGGCACCGCCACCGCGGCCCTCGCCGCCGGCCGTCCGGCCGCGGGCAAGACCGGTACGGCGGAGGAGGACACCGCCGCCTGGTTCGCCGGCTACACCCCCGACCTGGCCACCGTCGTCTCCGTCATGGGCCAGGACCCGGTCACGGCGAAGCACAAGTCGCTGTACGGCGTGATGGGCCTCGACCGCATCAACGGCGGTGGCGCGCCCACCGACATCTGGGCGCAGTACACGAAGACGGCGCTGAAGGGCCAGCCGGTCCGCGACTTCGACCTGGAGCTCCAGGAGGGCGCCGACGAGCCCCAGTTCCCGACGACGGACCCGACGCAGGGCGACCAGAGCACCGGCGGCCAGAACGACGGCGGTACCACCGGGGACCCGACGACCGGGGGTCAGGACACCGAGGGCCAGACCGGGGGCGGTGAGACGCCGGGCCAGACGGACGGCGGCACCACGGGCGACACGACGACCGGCGGCACCGACAACGGCGGTACGACCACCGACGGCGGTACGACGGGCGACACGACGACCGGGGGCACCGACACCGGGGGCACGGACACCGGTGGCGGCACGGGCGGAGACACCTCCACCGGGGGCACCGACACGGGCGGCGGCACGGGCGGAGACACCTCCACCGGCGGTACGGACACCGGCGGCGGAGGGACGACGGGAACGACGGCCGGGACGCTGGGCACGCCCCGCAGACAGTGAGCGCGGGGCGGCCGGCTCAGTGACCGCTGGTCGCCTTCAGCCCCACGACGGCGACCAGCAGCAGACAGACGAAGAAGATCCGCGCGGCGGTGACCGGCTCCCCCAGCACCACCATGCCGACCACCGCCGCGCCGGCCGCGCCGATGCCCACCCACACGCCGTAGGCGGTACCGATGGGCAGGGACTTCGCGGCGTACGACAGCAGCACCATGCTGGCGACGATGCCGGCGCCGGTGACCACGCTCGGGACGAGGCGGGTGAAACCGTCGGTGTACTTCATGCCGACCGACCAGCCGACCTCGAGCAGACCGGCGACGACGAGCAGGACCCAGGCCATGACGGGCACCTTTCGCAAAGACGGAAACCTGGCGGTGCGTCGTCTTTGCCTTCACCCGGTACGGCGCGTCTCGTCGGGGTCCTTCAAAGCTAGCAAAGAAACGGAGAAGGGGCTGGTGACGAGAGCCACCAGCCCCTTCCGACCGTCGCTCGAGCGACAGAGCTCAGAGATACAGCCCCGTCGAGTCCTCGGCTCCCTCGAACCGGTCCGCGGCCACGGCGTGCAGGTCGCGCTCGCGCATGAGCACGTAGGCGACCCCGCGCACCTCGACCTCGGCGCGGTCCTCCGGGTCGTACAGGACCCGGTCGCCGGTCTCCACGGTCCGTACGTTCTGCCCCACCGCGACGACCTCGGCCCAGGCCAGCCGGCGGCCGACGGCCGCGGTGGCGGGGATCAGGATGCCGCCACCGGAACGCCGCTCGCCCTCGCTGGTGTCCTGCCGCACGAGTACACGGTCGTGCAGCATCCGGATGGGCAGCTTGTCGTGGTGGCTGCTGTGCTCGTTTCTGTTGGCGCTCACGCCTTGAACCTACCTGCCTTTGCCACCCTTGTACGCCGCCGGGTCCGCCGTGGCTCAGCCCTTGCGGCGCCGGGTGCCGAGGGCCAGCAGGCCCACGAGACCGACGGCGACGAGGGCCACGGGCACGATCCGCTCCAGCCGGGGCGCGCCCTCCTCGTCGGTGAACTTGGCCCGCACGTCGCTCACGGCCCGGTTGACCCCGACGTAGGCACGTCCGAGCGTGTGATCGATGTTCGAGACGACCTTGGCCTTGGCGTCGCCGACGATCGTCTTCGGGTGCACCCGCACCCCGATCTCGTCGAGCGTCTCGGCCAGGGCTGCGCGACGGGCCTTGATGTCCGCCTCGATCTGCGCCGGGGTTCTGGTGTCCGACGTGTCCGCCACGGTTCGGCCTCCGAAGTGAAGCTGATGCTGTTTCCGGACAGTCTGTCAGCTCCACGCCGGACCGCACTGTCAGGCTCCCCGGTTACGCTGGTTCGATGAGCGAGCGACTCCAGCCGGGGGACGTGGCCCCCGCCTTCACCCTGCCCGACGCCGACGGCAACGAGGTGTCCCTGTCGGACCACAAGGGCCGCAAGGTCATCGTGTACTTCTACCCGGCGGCCCTGACGCCCGGCTGCACCAAGCAGGCCTGCGACTTCACGGACAACCTGGAGCTGCTGGCCGGCGCGGGCTACGACGTCATCGGCGTCTCCCCCGACAAGCCGGAGAAGCTCGCCAAGTTCCGCGAGCAGGAGTCCCTGAAGGTCACGCTGCTCGCCGACCCGGAGAAGACGGTCACCGAGTCCTACGGCGCCTACGGCGAGAAGAAGAACTACGGCAAGACCTACATGGGTGTCATCCGCTCCACGATCGTCGTGGACGAGGAGGGCAAGGTCGAGCGGGCGCTGTACAACGTGCGGGCGACCGGCCACGTGGCGAAGATCATCAAGGATCTGGGCATCTGACCACCCGGCCCGGCCAGTAGCATGGCCGGGCAAGGTCACGCGGCCGTGGTGGAATTGGCAGTCACGCTGGGTTTAGGTCCCAGTGGGGTAACACCCGTGAGGGTTCGAGTCCCTCCGGCCGCACCACTTTCTGCATCGCTGCATCGCCGCTTACCGCGCGAGCAGTTCCCGTACGACCGGCACGAGCGCCCGGAAGGCCTTGCCCCGGTGGCTGATGGCGTTCTTCTCCTCGGCGCTCAGCTCGGCACAGGTCCGGCTCTCGCCCTCCGGCTGGAGGATCGGGTCGTACCCGAACCCGTTGCCACCGACGGGAGCGTGCCGCAGGGTGCCCCTGAGCTGACCCTCCACCACCCGCTCCGTACCGTCCGGCAGAGCGAGCGCCGCCGCGCACGCGAAGTGGGCGCCCCGGTGGACGTCGTCGATGTCGCCCAGCTGGGCGAGCAGCAGCTCCAGGTTCGCCTTGTCGTCGCCGTGCCGCCCGGCCCAGCGCGCCGAGAAGATCCCGGGGGCGCCGTTCAGCACGTCGACGCACAGCCCCGAGTCGTCGGCGACGGCGGGCAGGCCCGTCGCCTGGGCCAGCGCATGGGCCTTCAGCAGCGCGTTCTCGGCGAAGGTGACGCCGGTTTCCTTGACGTCGGGGATCTCCGGGTAGGCGTCCGCGCCGACGAGGTCGTGATCGAGACCTGCGTCGGCGAGGATCGCGCGGAGCTCGGTGATCTTTCCGGCGTTCCGGGTGGCAAGGATGAGACGAGTCATGGGGCCCAGTATCCCGGGGGCGCCAGGCGCCCCCCTCAGGGGCGCGGGGAACTGCGCGACCAGCAACAACGAACCCGCAGCCGCCCACCACGAGGACCCGGCACACGAGACGCCCCGGCCGGCCAGCGCGGCTACGGCGTACAGACCTTGGTCAGCTCGCCCGCCGCATCCGTCACCGGGCTGATGTCCGGCGTCTCGTCCCCGTTCTTCACCGCGTCCCGGACATTGGTGACCGCCGTCTGAAGGTCGTCCACCGCCTTGTTGACGTCGGCGTTGTCCGTCTTGTCACCGATCTTGTCGAGGTTCTTGTCGATGGAGGTCAGCGACTCCTCGAGCTGCGTCGGATCGTTCGCGGCGCCCTCCACGGCCTGCTGGAGTTCGGTGACGCTGTCGGCGATGGCGTCGGCGGTCTGGACGCAGTCCATCGCCTTGCTGACGGCGTCACAGCCGGTGGTCAGCCCCGCCGTCAGTCCGACCGCCGCGATGGCTGCGGCGATGGTGGTGATACGGCTCCGGCGGCGTCGGCTCGTGGCCATGGTTGACGTTCCCTCCCTGCTCCCAGGCCTCGCAGGGCCCCCGTCGGTCACTGGCCGGGCGTACAGCGGTGTGCCGTACGCCCGTACCCGTTATGACGCCACGCGGGGCCGCGCGGTTGCCCGGAGCTGCGGCTGTTCTTGGTGCGTCCTTTACTTTTCGAGGACGGTATCAAGTGCCTTGCGCTGGAGTTCCGCCAGCTCCCCGCAGCCGGAAACGGCAAGGTCCAGCAGGGCGTTGAGCTCCTCGCGGGCGAAGGGCTCGGCCTCCGCGGTGCCCTGGACCTCGACGAAGCGGCCGTCGCCGGTGCAGACGACGTTCATGTCGGTGTCGGCCTTCACGTCCTCCTCGTAGCAGAGGTCGAGGAGCGGGACGCCGCCGACGATGCCGACCGAGACGGCGCTGACGGTGCCGGTGAGCGGCTTGCGGCCGGCCTTGATCAGCTTCCTGCCCTGCGCCCAGGCGACGGCGTCCGCCAACGCCACGTAGGCGCCGGTGATGGCCGCCGTACGCGTGCCGCCGTCGGCCTGGAGGACGTCGCAGTCGAGGACGATCGTGTTCTCGCCGAGCGCCTTGTAGTCGATGACCGCGCGCAGGGAGCGGCCGATGAGGCGGCTGATCTCGTGAGTGCGGCCGCCGATCTTGCCGCGTACGGACTCGCGGTCGCCGCGGGTGTTGGTGGCGCGGGGCAGCATGGCGTACTCCGCGGTGACCCAGCCCTCGCCGCTGCCCTTGCGCCAGCGCGGGACGCCTTCGGTGAAGGAGGCGGTGCACAGGACCTTCGTGTCGCCGAAGGAGACGAGGACGGAGCCCTCCGCGTGCTTGCTCCAGGCGCGTTCGATGGTGACCGGGCGGAGCTGTCCGGGGATGCGGCCGTCGATTCGGGAAACTGAGGAGGTAGCTGCCATGGCGCTGAGCCTAGCCCCCCGCGGGGAAGGGCCCCTCCCGTGGTCGGAAGGGGCCCTCAGGTCTGCGGCCGGGGGGGCGTCAGGGGCCGGAGCCCGGGACGATGCCCGCGCTTCACATCATGTCTTCGATCTCCGCCGCGATCGGGTCGGCGTCGGTGCCGATGACGACCTGGATGGCGGTGCCCATCTTTACGACGCCGTGGGCGCCGGCGGCCTTCAGGGCGGTCTCGTCGACCAGCGAGGCGTCGCTGACCTCGGTGCGGAGCCGGGTGATGCAGCCCTCGATCTCCTCGATGTTGTCGATGCCGCCGAGCCCGGCGACGATCTTCTCAGCCTTGCTGGCCATTTCGGTCTCCTCACGCACTGTTGGCCCAACTGTACGAGCGGTTGCGTGGTGCGTACCGAAGGATGACGTCACAGCAACCCAATCGTCGGTAACTGGTCTACACCACCTGACAGGCGGTCGCCAACCCATGAGTGCCGAGACCGAGACCTCCCCCGCCCGCCGGCGGTGGCAGGCCGCGTTCCAGGGGCTGCAGAAGATGGGTCGCAGCCTCCAGCTCCCCATCGCCGTCCTGCCCGCCGCCGGCATCCTGAACCGCCTCGGCCAGCCGGACGTGTTCGGGGCGGACGGCCTGGGCTGGGACAACCTCTCGAAGGTGATGGACGGCGCGGGCGGCGGGCTGCTCGACAGCTCGCTCGGACTGCCGCTGCTGTTCTGCGTCGGCGTCGCCATCGGCATGGCGAAGAAGGCGGACGGCTCGACGGCACTGGCGGCGGTGACGGGGTTCCTCGTCTACTACAGCGTGCTCCAGGAGTTCCCGGAGGACTGCCCGCCCGGGACGAAGGAGATCGTCCCCCTCGGATGCGCCGCGAACGAGGTGACAGGGCTGGAGTACGAGTACCAGAACCCCGGCGTCTTCGGCGGCATCGTCATCGGTCTGCTCGCGGCCTTCTTCTGGCAGCGCTACCACCGGACCAAGCTGGTGGACTGGCTCGGCTTCTTCAACGGGCGGCGGCTCGTGCCGATCATCATGGCGTTCGTGGCGATCGTGTTCGCGGTGCTGTGCCTGTGGGTGTGGCCGCCGATCGGTGACGCGCTGGAGAGCTTCAGCGACTGGATGCGGGACCTGGGCGCCTGGGGCGCGGGCGTGTTCGGCGTCGCGAACCGCGCGCTGCTGGTGATCGGGCTGCACCAGTTCCTGAACGTGCCCATCTGGTTCCAGTTCGGCAGCTACACCACGCCCGACGGCGAGGTCGTGCACGGCGACATCAACATGTTCCTCCAGGGCGACCCGAACGCCGGCCTGTTCACCACGGGCTTCTTCCCGATCATGATGTTCGCGCTGCCGGCCGCGGCCCTCGCCATCACCCACTGCGCCAAGCCGCACCGCCGCAAGGAGATCGCCGGCCTGATGACGTCGGTGGCGCTGACGTCGTTCGTCACGGGCATCACGGAACCGATCGAGTACTCGTTCTTGTTCATCGCCCCGCTGCTGTACGCGGTGCACGCCCTGCTGACGGGCGTCTCCATGGCCGTGACCTGGGGGCTGGGGGTCCACGACGGGTTCAGCTTCTCGGCCGGACTGATCGACTACATCATCAACTGGCAACTGGCCACGAAACCCTGGGCCATCATCCCGATCGGCCTCTGCTTCGCCGTCGTCTATTACGCGGTCTTCCGTTTCGCGATCACGAAGTTCGATCTCAAGACCCCGGGCAGGGAACCGGAGGAAGAGGTCGAGGACGTCACGAAGGGCTGACCGAGGTCCTCTGAATCGGGCACTACGCGTAGCACTCCGGTCGCGGATTTCACGGGTTCCTTATATCGCCCCCACCGTGCTACAACAGGTCTACACCACTGAGTGGTGTAGACCAGACGCCGCCGCCTCCTTCCTGTCCCCGGGCGGCGCCATGCCCTCTTCCCCAGCCTAAGGCCGGGGGGACCCCCTGGAGGAAGTTGTGACCACGGCCAGCGCCGCTCCGGCGGCCGACAAGAAAAAGGGCGCCGCCGCGATGGCTGTGATGCAGCGCATCGGCCGCAGCCTGATGCTGCCGGTGGCGGTCCTGCCCGCCGCCGCCCTTCTGGTCCGGTTCGGCAACGAGGACATGCTCGGCGACCCCGGGCTCCCCACGTTCCTCACGAAGATCGCCGGCTTCATGGCGGCCGGCGGCAACGCGATCCTCGACAACATGGCACTGCTGTTCGCCGTCGGCATCGCGATCGGCTTCGCGAAGAAGTCGGACGGCTCGACGGCGCTCGCGGCCGTGGTCGGATACCTGGTCTTCAAGAACGTGCTCGCCACGTTCACCGACCCGAACCTCACCAAGGTGGCCACGGTCGTCGGCGACAAGATCGTCATGGTGGACAAGCCGGTCGACGCCGGTGTCCTCGGCGGCGTGGTCATAGGCATCGTCGTCGCCCTCCTCTACCAGCGCTTCTACCGCACCAAGCTGCCGGACTGGGCGGGCTTCTTCGGTGGTCGGCGTCTGATCCCGATCCTTTCCGCCTTCGCGGGCCTGCTCATCGGCATCGTGTTCGGCTACATCTGGCCTGTCCTCGGCGCCGGTCTGCACAACTTCGGTGAGTGGCTGGTCGGTTCGGGGGCGGTCGGCGCCGGTATCTTTGGTGTCGCCAACCGTGCGCTGATCCCGGTCGGCATGCACCACCTGCTCAACTCCTTCCCGTGGCTCCAGGCGGGCGAGTACAACGGCAAGCAAGGCGACATCGCCCGCTTCCTGGCCGGTGACCCGAGCGCCGGACAGTTCATGACCGGCTTCTTCCCGATCATGATGTTCGCGCTGCCGGCCGCCTGTCTGGCGATCGTCCACTGCGCCCGCCCGGAGCGCCGCAAGGTCGTCGGCGGCATGATGTTCTCCCTCGCGCTGACGTCCTTCGTCACCGGCGTGACCGAGCCCATCGAGTTCACGTTCATGTTCATCGCGCCGGTCCTGTACGCCATCCACGCGGTCCTCACCGGCGTCTCGATGGCTCTCACCTGGGCGCTGGGCATGAAGGACGGCTTCGGCTTCTCGGCCGGCGCGGTCGACTTCGGCCTGAACCTGGGCATCGCGACCAACCCGTGGGGCCTGGCCCTGGTGGGCCTGTGCTTCGCGGTGGTCTACTACGTGATCTTCCGGTTCGCGATCACCAGGTTCAATCTGCCGACGCCGGGCCGCGAGTCCGACGAGGAACTCGCCGAGCTCCAGAAGGCGGAGGCGAAGTAGGCCGAACGGCCCACGAGCAACGGCGAAGGCCCCGGAACCGGGATGGTTCCGGGGCCTTCCCGCACATACGGGCCTGAACCCCGTACGGGCCGTTCACCACCGTCCGGCTCGCGACCGTCCGGCTTCCGACGTCGCGCCGGCTAGATCTCGTACGTCTGCCTGGGTGCCGCGAGCGCCACCGGACCGTCGTAGACCTCGCGCGCGTCGGCGAGGTTGACCTGGGGGTCGGTCCACGGCGGGATATGGGTGAGGACCATGCGCCGAGCGCCTGCGCGGGCCGCGGTCTGACCCGCCTCACGGCCGTTGAGGTGCAGGTCGGGGATGTTCTCCTTGCCGTGCGTGAAAGCGGCCTCGCACAGGAACAGGTCGGCGTCGCGGGCGAGTTCGTCCAGGGCCGTGCTGATGCCCGTGTCACCGGAGTAGGTCAGGATCTTCCCGGCGTGCTCGATCCGGATGCCGTACGCCTCCACCGGGTGGGCCACGCGTTCCGTGTGCACGGTGAACGGGCCGATCTCGAAGGTGGACGGCTTGACCGTGTGGAAGTCGAAGACCTCGCTCATGGACGAGGCGGTGGGGGTGTCGGCGTAGGCGGTGGTCAGGCGCTGTTCCGTGCCCTCGGGTCCGTAGACCGGGATCGGGTCGCAGCGGCCGCCGTCGTGCCGGTAGTAGCGCGCGACGAAGTACGCGCACATGTCGATGCAGTGGTCGGCGTGCAGGTGGCTGAGGAAGATCGCGTCAAGGTCGTAGAGACCGCAGTGGCGCTGCAACTCGCCCAGGGCGCCGTTGCCCATGTCGAGAAGCAGCCGGAAGCCGTCGGCCTCGACGAGGTAGCTCGAGCAGGCCGATTCCGCGGACGGGAACGACCCCGAGCAGCCGACGACGGTGAGCTTCATGAAACAGAAACCTCCGCTGGCGGAAAATGAGAAGATCGAGAAGTTTGGCGTCGGGGGTCGTGCGGTTTGTCGAGCGTAAGGCGCAAAACCTCCGGTCGCTCCTCCGCCAAGGGCTGTTGTGGGCGAACTCACCTGTGCGGCGCTGCCATCCGGGTTACCTGGGGTTCAGCTGTTCGACCAAGATCCGAGGGCACATCACGCGGCCTCGGCCAGGAACTCCTCGACGGCCTCGCGGGTGTCCCAGCCGGGCCGCCGCGGTCTTGGGTCTCTGCGATGAGCCCTGTCTGCACCAGCAGCTTTCCACGCCGTCGCGACACGAAGATCCCCCGCCCCGCCGGCATCGGGCGGGGACGTACGTTGCCGAGGATGTCTCCCTCGTTCGGGTCGTCGGCGAACACCACGCCCTGCGCGCCCAGTTCCTTGATGCGCCGCATGAACGCACTCCATGACCGCCCGGTCGCGACGCCCCGGCCCGGACGGCCCGCCATAGACGTCGAGTACGTCCTCTGGCATGGGAAGCAGGTCCTCAAGAGTCCCGGCGCTGTTCCTCGGTGTCCCTCACGGAGCTACCAGCCTGACCCCGGCTGGTCGGCCACCCCGCCGTCCAGCTGCCGGAGATCGCGGTAGAGAGCCACCACCATCCTGCACTTGTCGATCAGATCGAGAGCCTCCTCGGGCGGCGCGGTCTCGCAGTAGTCCCGGATGTCACCGAGGATCTTCGCCAACGCCGGATCGATCTCCTCTGCGAACCCGAGTCCTTGGTCTTCGCTGTCCATGGTGATCACTTCTTCACGCAGAGGACGCGGCACTCAGTCCCGAAGGTAGGGCCGATGCCAGTGCCGTTCGCTGAGGACCTTGGTCCACTCGGCGGCGAGCCGCTCCCGCTTGTCGTCAGGAAGCTCGCCCAGGTTGGGGCGGAGTCCCTCGACGATCTTCGCGACCTCCTGCGGGTCGCGCCGGACAGGGAGACCGAGGTGATGGGCGATGGTGCGGAGAGTCATCGTGATCAGCTTCTTCGGGGTGGTGATTCCAGTGTGCGCCCGCCCCGGGCGTCCGACCGAGGGAACATCGGTGCGGGGAGAGAAGGCGCGCGGGACTGCGGGCGCCGGTACCTTCGTGCGTATGGACACGTCATGGTGGCTCGCGCTCGCGGCGGTGGTGCTGCTGGCGCTGGTCGCCACGCTCGTCGACGGGTGGGGGCGCGGGCGTCGGCCGAAGGGGCGGCGCGGTCGGCCGCCGGGGCGGCCCGCGGGGCGTTCGCGGGGGCGCGCGGGTACTCGTCCCGCTCCTGCGGAGATCTGGTGGGCGAACGTGCCGTACGAGGACGGGCCGGGCGCCAAGGACCGGCCGTGTCTGGTGCTCGCGGTGCGCGGGCAGCGGGTCACCGTCGCCAAGATCACCAGCAAGTACCGGGACGAGCGCCACGGCGTGATCCCGTTGCCGCCGGGCTCCGTCGGGGACACCCGGGGGCGGGCGAGCTTCCTGGAGACGGGCGAGCTGCGGGACGTACCGGTGTCGGACTTCCGGCGGCGGGTGGGGGTGATGGACCCGGTCGTGTGGGACCAGGTCCGTCACCTCGCGTAGGGCGCCGTCACTCGCCCGTCAGGGCCTCGCGGGCCCCGAGTCGCCCAGGACGGCTCACGCCCAGAGCTGTCCCTGCAGGGTCTCGATGGCCGCCTCCGTCGTGGCGGCCGTGTAGACGCCGGTCGAGAGGTACTTCCAGCCGCCGTCGGCCACGACGAACACGATGTCGGCGGACTCCCCCGCCGTCAGCGCCTTCTTTCCGACGCCGATCGCGGCGTGCAGCGCGGCCCCGGTGGAGATGCCCGCGAAGATGCCCTCCTGCTGGAGGAGTTCGCGGGTGCGGGTGACCGCGTCGGCCGAGCCGACCGAGAAGCGGGTGGTCAGGACGGAGGCGTCGTACAGCTCGGGTACGAAGCCCTCGTCGAGGTTGCGCAGGCCGTAGACCAGGTCGTCGTAGCGGGGCTCGGCGGCGACGATCTTGACGTCCGGCTTGTGCTCGCGCAGGTAGCGGCCGACGCCCATCAGGGTGCCGGTGGTGCCGAGGCCGGCGACGAAGTGGGTGACCGAGGGGAGGTCGGTGAGGATCTCCGGGCCGGTCGTGGCGTAGTGGGCACCCGCGTTGTCCGGGTTGCCGTACTGGTAGAGCATCACCCAGTCGGGGTGCTCGGCGGAGAGCTCCTTGGCCACCCGTACGGCGGTGTTGGAGCCGCCCGCCGCCGGACTGGAGATGATCTCCGCGCCCCACATGGCGAGCAGGTCCCGGCGCTCCTGCGAGGTGTTCTCGGGCATCACGCACACGATCCGGTAGCCCTTGAGCTTCGCCGCCATCGCCAGGGAGATGCCGGTGTTGCCGGAGGTGGGCTCCAGGATGGTGCAGCCGGGCGTCAGACGGCCGTCCTTCTCCGCCTGCTCGATCATGTGCAGGGCCGGGCGGTCCTTGACCGAGCCGGTGGGGTTGCGGTCCTCCAGCTTGGCCCAGATCCGGACGTCGGCGGACGGCGACAGCCGCGGCAGGCACACCAGGGGGGTGTTGCCCACCGCGGCCAACGGGGAGTCGTAACGCATCCGGATCAGGCCATGCCGCCGGCCACGGCCGGCAGGATCGTGACGTTGTCGCCGTCGGCGAGCTTGGTGTTGATGCCGTCGAGGAAGCGGACGTCCTCGTCGTTCAGGTAGACGTTGACGAAACGGCGCAGCTGCTCGCCCTCCACGATGCGGGCCTGGATGCCCGTGTGCCGGGTCTCGAGGTCGGTGAACAGCTCGGCGAGGGTGCCCCCGTTGCCCTCCACGGCCTTCTGACCGTCGGTGTAGGTGCGGAGGATGGTGGGGATGCGGACCTCGATGGCCATGGCTCAGGGCTCCTGTCGGGAGTAGTCAGTCGGGGGCGCGCGGCAGCGCAAGTGCAGCAGGGGTGGTGCGTGGTGCAGCGCCGCGGCTCACGGCCGTACGGCGGCAGGGTGTCGCGTCAACAGATGGCGCTGGCGAGCCTGCACAGGTCGACGTGCAGCCGCGCCACGAGCAGCATGCCCGGCGTCTTTTCGCTCACGTCGTGGAAAACCATGGGGTCATCGTATCGATTCCCGGTCCGGCTTTTGGAATGTGATCCCACATCGCGGACGGATGAGGGCCGCAGAGTGAGACCGCGCTGTTCAGGTCGGCCGTCGCGGGCTCAGTACGCCTCGACGACCTTGACCTCCTCCTCGGTCACCTCGCCGTCGACGATCCGGAAGGAGCGGAACTGGAACTCGCCGAGACCGTCGGTGTCGGCGGTGGAGACGAGGACGTAGTGCGCGCCGGGCTCGTTGGCGTAGGAGATGTCGGTGCGCGACGGGTAGGCCTCGGTGGCCGTGTGGGAGTGGTAGATGACCACGGGCTCCTCGTCGCGGTCGTCCATCTCGCGGTAGAGCTTGAGCAGGTCTCCGGAGTCGAACTCGTAGAACGTGGGCGACATCGCGGCGTTCAGCATCGGGATGAAGCGCTCGGGACGGTCCGAGCCGGCCGGCCCCGCGACGACGCCGCACGCCTCGTCGGGGTGGTCCTTGCGCGCATGGGCGACGATCTGGTCGACGAGGGCCTGGGTGATGGTCAGCATGTCGGTCAGGATAAGCAGAGGGCCGCCCCGTACCGAAGGGTGGTACGGGGCGGCCCACATACCGGACGCCTGAGCGGCAGCGGAAGGGGGCACCACGAGTGCCCCGCTCTGCTGGACGTCCTCGGTGAGGCTTCGTCAGCGCTTCTTGAACGCCGCGGCCTGCGGATTGCGGCGCTTGAGCACCAGGTAGGAGACGCCGAGGATCAGCGCCCACAGCGGTGCGCAGTACAGCGAGATACGGGCGTCCTTGTCGATGCCCATCAGCACGATCACCATGCCGATGAAGGCGAGCGCGAACCAGCTGGTGACGGGGGCGCCGGGCGTCCGGAACTCGGACCGGGGCAGTTCCCCGCGGTCGGCCTTGGCGCGGTAGCGAAGCTGGCAGATCAGGATGACGATCCAGGCCCACATGCCGGAGATGGTCGCGAAGGACACCACGTAGTCGAACGCCTTGCCCGGCCACTGGTAGTTGATCCAGACGCCGACCAGCATCAGCGCGGCGGAGAACGTGGTGCCCGCCAGCGGCAGGCCGTTCTTCGTGAGCCGGGTGAAGAGCTTCGGCCCCTGGTTGTTGAGCGCGAGATTGCGCAGCATGCGGCCGGTGGAGTACATGCCGGAGTTGCAGGACGACAGGGCGGCGGTCAGGACGACGAAGTTCACGATGCCCGCGCCGGCGGCGAGGCCCATCTTCTCGAAGGCGGCCACGAAGGGGCTGATGCCGGGCTGGAAGTGGGTCCAGGGCACCACCGAGAGGATCATGATCAGGGCGCCGACGTAGAAGACGGCGATACGCCACGGCACGGTGTTGATCGCCTTGGGCAGCACGGTCCTGGGGTCCTTGGACTCGCCCGCGGTGACGCCGACCAGCTCGACGGCGAGGAAGGCGAACATCACCATCTGCAAGGTCATCAGCGTGCTGCCGATACCGTGCGGGAAGAATCCGCCTTCGCTCCACAGGTGGGTCACGGAAGCGGTGTCGCCGGCGTCCGAGAAGCCGAGCGTCAGGATGCCCGCGCAGATGAGGATCATGCCGATGATCGCAGTGACCTTGACCATCGAGAACCAGAACTCCAGCTCACCGAAGAGCTTCACGGAGATCAGATTGGCGCCGTAGAGGATGACGGTGAAGATCAGTGCCGAGACCCACTGCGGCATGTCGAACCAGTACGTCATGTAGGCAGCCGCGGCGGTGACTTCGGTGATGCCGGTGACGACCCAGAACAGCCAGTACGTCCAACCGGTGACGAACCCCGCGAACGGACCGATGAACTCACGGGCGTAGTCCGCGAAGGAGCCGGAGACGGGGCGGTACAGCAGCAGTTCGCCGAGCGCCCGCATGATGAAGAAGATCACGAGGCCCGCGATGGCATACGCGAGGATCAGACTGGGCCCGGCCTTGGAGATGCCCTTGCCCGCACCGAGAAACAGGCCGGTACCGATGGCACCGCCGATGGCGATCATCTGGATCTGCCGGGCCCCTAGCCCGCGCTGATACCCCTCGCCGTCCTGCGTCGCGGCACCGCCGACCCCGTCGCCGTCACGATGCTTGTCGACCTGCACTGAGGTCATGGATGGTGCGCCTTTCTCCATGGCGATCCGAGCCTGCGAAGCGGCCCCGGATCGGGTCACGATCCCCCCGGATGTGGATGGAGCGGTGCCGAGCCGACGATCCGCCGGCATGGTGGCGCCCCCCGTGGACAGGGGTGGCGTCCGCGGGCGGTCGAGAAGATCTATCACGGCCGTTGCAGTGATCGACCGGAGCGGCGTGGCACACGCCACAAGGAGATCCGGATATGAGGCACAAACCGCCGCACAAGGAGCCTGAGCGGTGACTGGATCGTTATTCGGATCTGAGCATCCCCTGAGCGAACAGGCAGTGAATCGCAAACAGTTAACAAATGAACAAAACCGTCCCCGCCCCGAGGCCTGCACCTTCCTCAGATCTTGATCAATTTTCTGGCCTTGCACATGCCAACGCTCCTAGCGTGCTCGGCGCGGGCCGCTGACCAGCGGTGGTCGACCGCCACCGCGGGCTCGCACCACGCACCACCATCAGGGGAACACCAATGAAGCTCAAGATCGTCGCCCTCGCCGTACTCGGCTCGCTGGCCCTGGGGGCCGCACCGGCCGTCGCCCAGCCGCAGCACGGCTCGGCATCGCGGACGCCCAGGATCGACACTTGGCAGGACATCGCCGCCAGCAAGTGCCACTACGGCGACAAGGAGTCCTGCGCGCTGCTGGTCGGCGGACTCAAGATGAGCAAGAAGACGAAGAAGTGCCTCGTCAACGCGTCGGTCGGAGCCGCAATCTCGCTGGTCGTCGGCAGGTTCAACAAGGATCTGGCGAGCAAGGTCGCCAAGCAGGCCGTGGGTGCGGGAGCGACCGGCTGCATCACCGCGTTGCTGAACTGAGTGAGCCGAACGACGGCCAGTGGGCCCTGCCGGTGGACGGCAGGGCCCACTGGCCGTCCCGCGCAGACTTCACGGCATGAGCGTCGCGACCAGCGTCTCCTGGAGCCCGCCCAGCCACAGATACGCCATCACCATCGGCTTGCGCGGGTCCTCGTCCGGCAGCCGGTAGAGCAGGTCGGTGTCGTCCTCATCGGTGATCTCCAGCCGGGACCCGATGGCGAGGCGCAGGTCGTTGAGGGCGCCGAGCCACCGCTGGGACTCCCCCGGGGAGAGCTTGAGCACCGCGCCGCCCTCACCGGCGGAGGCGGAGCTGAGCTCGTCCAGGGAACGGACCACCGCGAGCGCGTTGTCGCGCTTGCCGGCCCGCAGGTCGTTCTCGGTGTAGCGGCGGAACTCCGCGGAGTACGCCTTCTGCTCCTCGGCCTCCTTGGCCTGCGGTGCCCCCTCGGGATCGCTGTACGCGTCCGGGAACAGGCGCCTGAGGACCGGGTCGGCGGGCGGCTCGCTCGGGCCCTCGGCGAACAGCTCGGCGAGCGGGTCGTCGGGGGCCTCCTCGGCGGGGCCGGGGCCGATGAGTTCCAGGAGCTGGACGGCCAGCGACCGGATGATGGAGATCTCGACGTCGTCGAGGGCGACGGCCGCGCCGCCGCCGGGGAGCGGTTCGAAGGTTCCTGGCATAGGGACGATTCGCTACTTCCGGTCCTGCGCGGGCGTACGGGTCACTTGCGGTCGTGCTGGAGGGTGGCCCACAGACCGTAGCCGTGCATGGCCTGCACGTCGCGCTCCATCTCCTCGCGGGTACCGCTGGAGACGACCGCCCGGCCCTTGTGGTGGACGTCGAGCATGAGCTTGGTCGCCTTGTCCTTGGTGTAGCCGAAGTAGGACTGGAAGACGTAGGTCACATAGCTCATGAGGTTGACCGGGTCGTTGTGGACGATCGTGACCCAGGGGACGTCCGGCTCGGGGACGGCGAAGACCTCCTCCGCCGACTCGGTGCGTTCGATCTCCAGGGGTGCGGGTGACGTCACAGAGCCCATGCTGCCACCCGAGGGGCGTGGTCGCACAAACGGGCTGCGCAAGGGCGCCCGTTGTGACCTCGACTGTGAGCTCGACCCCACAAATCGTCAGACTGACGAAATGGGGGTACCATCCCCGTCATGAACACAGCGGACCTTGGGCTGCCAGAAGAAGGGCGCGAAGCGCTTCCTCAGAAGGGCGGTGGTGGGCGACGGGTGGGCGTTCCCTCGACGGCGCTCTTCACGGATCAGTACGAGCTCACGATGCTTCAGGCCGCCCTGAAGGCCGGCACCGCCGAGCGGCGCAGCGTCTTCGAGGTCTTCACCCGGCGGCTGCCCGAGGGGCGGCGCTACGGCGTCGTGGCCGGCACCGGCCGGGTTCTGGACGCCGTCGAGAACTTCCGCTTCGACGCCGACGTCCTCGGCTTCCTGCGCGAGCGGAACATCCTCGACGAGCAGACCCTGAAGTGGCTCGCGGACTACCGCTTCTCCGGCGACGTCTGGGGCTACCCCGAGGGCGAGGTCTACTTCCCGGGCTCGCCGATCATGCGGGTCGAGGGCACCTTCGCCGAGTGCGTGGTGCTGGAGACGGTGATCCTCTCCATCCTCAACCACGACTCCGCGATCGCCGCGGCCGCCTCCCGGATGGCGTCGGCCGCCGGGGAGCGCCCGCTCATCGAGATGGGCGCCCGCCGCACCCACGAGCTGGCCGCGGTGGCCGCGTCCAGGGCCGCCTACCTCGGCGGCTTCACCTCGACCTCCGACCTCGCCGCCGGCTTCCGCTACGGCATCCCCACCGTCGGCACCAGCGCCCACGCCTTCACCCTGCTGCACGACCGCGAGCGCGACGCCTTCCAGGCCCAGGTCGACTCCATGGGCCGCGGCACCACGCTGCTGGTGGACACCTACGACGTCGCCGAGGCGGTCCGTACGGCCGTGGAGGTCGCCGGGCCCGAGCTGGGCGCCGTGCGCATCGACTCGGGCGACCTGCTGCTGGTCGCGCACCGGGTCCGGCAGCAGCTGGACGAGCTGGGCGCCACCGGCACGAAGATCATCGTGACCTCCGACCTGGACGAGTACGCCATCGCCTCGCTGGCCGCGGCGCCGGTGGACGCGTACGGCGTCGGCACCCAGCTGGTGACCGGGTCGGGGCATCCGACCTGCTCGATGGTCTACAAGCTGGTCGCCCGCGCCGAGGCCGGGGACGCTACGGCGCCGCTGGTGCCGGTGGCGAAGAAGTCGAGCGGCGGGAAGACGTCCATCGGCGGCCGCAAGTGGGCCGCGCGGCGCCTCGACGAGTACGGCGTCGCCGAGGCCGAGGTCGTCGGCACGGGGCCGGTTCCGGACGGGCTCGCCGAGCGGCAGCTGCTGGTGCGGCTGATCAAGGGCGGCGACGTGGTGGCCCGTGAGCCGCTGGACGTCGTACGGGACCGGCACACGGCCGCTCGCGCGAATCTGCCGCTGTCCGCCACGCAGCTCTCGCGCGGCGAGCCTGTCATCCCGACCGAGTATGTCAACGGGCGCTCGGGTGACCGGACGGGGGCGTAAGGCGAGCGCGCCCGGCGTGCGCGCGCCATGCCCCCTCCCGCAGCGCACCCGAAGTCTCTAGGCTCGGAAGTTCACGGCCGGGCCAGCACCCTTTTCCACCGTCCCGACCTCAGCGTCCATAACCGAAGGACACCGACCATGCGCCGCGCCTTGATCGTCGTAGATGTGCAGAACGACTTCTGCGAGGGGGGCAGCCTCGCGGTGGCCGGCGGTGCCGATGTGGCCGCCGCTGTCACCGAGCTGATCGGGCAGGCGGCCGGGTCCGGCTACCAGCACGTCGTCGCCACCCGCGATCACCACATCGCGCCCGGCGGTCACTTCTCCACGAATCCCGACTTCGCCCACTCCTGGCCGGCGCACTGCGTCGCCGGGACGGAGGGTGTCGGGTTCCACCCGAACTTCGCCCCCGCGGTCGCCTCCGGCGCGATCGACGCCGTGTTCGACAAGGGGGCGTACGCGGCGGCGTACAGCGGGTTCGAGGGGGCCGACGAGAACGGGGTGCGGCTGGCGGACTGGCTGCGGGCGCGGGACGTCTCGGAGGTGGACGTGGTGGGGATCGCGACGGACCACTGTGTGCGGGCCACTGCCGTGGATGCGGTGCGGGAGGGGTTCCGTACGCAGGTGCTGTTGGATCTGACGGCCGGGGTGGCTTCCGAGACGACGGAGCGGGCGCTGGAGGAGATGCGCGAGGCGGGGGTCGAGCTGACCGGGAAGCCCGTGGTCGCGTAGCGCTGCACGGGGTGCCTGGTCCGGCCGTCCGGCGGCTGCGGCGCCATGGTGGCTGGTCGCGCAGTTCCCCGCGCCCCTGGGCCGTTGCGGTCGCCGCGCAGGGGTACGGCCCCGGCGCGGCGCTCAGGGCGTGGCCGCGGGCCTTCGCAGTAGTGCCCTGATCGGGTGCCACAGCTCCTGCATCAGTTCCGGGCCGGGTACGACACCGTTGTCAGGGGCCGTTCGCCATATCAGGCCGTCGGGGTGGTGCAGGACGGCCGTGATCTCGTCGGGCGACGGTGGGGCGGCGTTGCCGCGTAGGTAGACCGCGCGCATGCCGAGGTTGCGGAGCCTGGTCAGGGCTCGGGCGCGGTTCTGGGCGTGGACGAGGACACGGACGCTGCCCGTGCCGTCGGCGGTGGGTCTGGGCAGGTTCAGAGCCACCACGACGCTGCCGGTCGGCAGCTTGCAGAAACCTCCTGCGGCCATGCGGTCACACCCCCGTGCGAGTCGGTGTCGATGTCGGTGTCAATAACGGAAACACAGGGTGCACCTAAACACGATCGGCGGCAACCCGCCAAGAGGGTTGCCGCCGATCACGCTCTGACCTGCGAATATGCCGTTTACTTCACTGCGGCGCCGACCTCGACCGTGATCGTCGAGCCATCGCGCGGCTCCTTGATGATCTTGATCTTGGTGTTGGTGTCAGTGATCTTGACACCCGCGGTGGGCGTCTCGGCGCTGTAGTACGTGCTGGTGTGGTCGTTGAAGACCGGCACCCCGGCACGCGACGGGATCCGGGTCGCGACGTCCGCGTTGTGCAGCGTCATGCCGTCCGTGCGGTACGTGCTGAACGGCGAGTCGTAGGACTGGATGCGGTTGCGCATCAGCGTGCCGTCGGACCACTTCAGCGGCGTCGGGTGGGAGTCGACCGGGAGGATCAGACCGACACCCTGGTGCTGACTGGTGTTGTTGTCCGCCTGGGAGGTGTCCCACTTCCAGATCAACAGGCCGTTCTGGTAGGCGTAGTGCTCCACCCAGTCCGGACGGGTCGTCGTGAAGCCGAAGTTGTACGGGCCCGTCTTCAGGGTCTTGTCGTACGACACGTACTGACGGTTCTCGGCGATGTAGTACTGCGCGTAGTCCTTGGTGAACGAGGCGCCCATGCGCGAGAAGCCGGTCGCCGTCCAGGCGTTGTCCACGCTCTCCACGTCGTCCGAGAAGACCGCGGAGCCGTCGGCGGTGACCGTGATGCGGTCGGCCGCGAAGCCCTTCATCGCCAGGCCGCCGTCGGTCGCGTAGCGGAAGCGCAGGTCGATCTTCTTGCCGGCGTAGGCGTCCAGCGGGTAGACGAGCTTCTGGTACGCGTCCACCGTGCCGTCGAGCGCGGGCTTGTCGCTGCCGTCACGGCTGATCGGGTTGCCGTTCGCGGTGCCGTCGATCGCCGTCCAGTTGGCGCCGCCGTCGGTCGACACCTCGGTGTAGAGGTAGTCGTAGCCCTTCTCGATGTCCCACCAGCCGTCGAGGGTGAGGCTGGCGGAGGACTTGCCGGTCAGGTCGACGGAACGGCTCAGCGTGTTCTTCAGGTTGTTGCCGCTGCCGCTCCACCACTGGGTCGCGCCCTGGGCGGGCGGGACGAGTTCGGTGGTGACGGCCTTCTTGGGCAGGTTGACCACGAGGGCCTGCTTGTGCCGGGTGTTGTACTCGGCCAGGCCCAGCTTGTGCTCGGACGTCGTCGCGGCCTTGGCCGTGTCGTAGTTGAGCCAGCCCAACTGCAGCTTGTCCCAGGCGGTCATGTCGCCGGGCAGGTCACCGATCTCCTTCTTGCCGGTGCCCAGCCAGGAACCGGAGGACATCAGCGTCCAGAAGCCGGTGGAGTTCTCGCCGCCGGCGGTGTCGTAGTGGTCCGGCAGACCGAGGTCGTGGCCGTACTCGTGGGCGTAGACGCCGAGGCCGCCGTTCTCCGGCTGGACGGTGTAGTCGCCGACCCAGATGCCGGTGGAGCCGATCTGCGCGCCGCCCAGCTTGTTGTTCGCGGGGCCGGTGGCACCGGCGTCCGTGCCGAACGCGTACCAGCGGTGGGCCCAGATCGCGTCGGTGCCCTGGGCGCCGCCGCCCGCGGACTCGTCCTCACCGGCGTGCACGATCTGGAAGTGGTCGATGTAGCCGTCGGCCTCGTTGAAGTCGCCGTCGCCGTCGAAGTCGTAGCGGTCCCACTGGTCGAACTGTGTGACGTCCGCCTTGATCTCGGCGTCGGTCCGCCCAGCCGCCTTCTGCTGGGCGACCCACGCGTTCAGACCGTCGCTGACGACGTTCCACACGCTGGCGCAGTTGGTGTCACCGCAGGCGTTGTTGCCGTAGCGGGCCTCGTTGTAGGGGACCTTGACCCAGTCGGTGACCTCGCCCTCGACCGAGTAGCGGCCCGAGGACTGCTTCTCGTAGTACTTCTTCAGCGACTCGGTCTTCTTGCCGGTGCCGAAGTAGAGGTCCTCGAAGTGCTTCTTGTTGTAGTCCGCCTGCCAGGCGGTCGAGTTGTCCTTCTTGCGGTCGGGCTCGGCTATCTGGTTGTGGGCCGGGCCGGGCGTGCCGCCGAACTCGCTGATCTGGTCGCCGAACTCGACCAGGATCGTGAAGATCTTGTCGGTCTTCTCGCGGCCCAGCTCGACGTACTTGCTGTCGCCCTTCTTGCTCTTGAGCTCGACGACCTGCGAGCCGTCGCGCTTGGTGACCTTGCTCCGGCCGGATATGACCTGGTTCAGGGCCTCCTCGCGCTGGGCCGCCTGCGTCCGGCTCATGGGGCCGTCGAGGTTGTGGTCGGCGTGAGTGTGCTCCGCCGGGTCGTGCCGCTCCACGGACGCCGGCGCGCCTTCGTCGGCCTGAGCCACCGCGAAGGTCGAGAACGTCGCCGCCGCTGTCGTGAGCGCGACGGCGGTTGCCGCCGTTCTGAACGTCCAGGGTCTACTGGTCACTTGCTTCCTCCCCCGCGTCCGGGCGCGCGGAAGGAAGGGTTCCTGGTCCTGGAGGTTCCGCGGGCGCCTGATCAACGCGTGTAGTCAAGTGACGACATTTGACTAGAGGTTAAGCAGAAAAAACAGACCTTGACTTGGACAGGTCAATTGCACTATGCGGAGTTGATGTTCATTTAGCGGACAACCACCTTTCGACGACGGGCGCGTCGCGCCGTCCACCTGTTGGACGAGATGACTCCGTGCGCCCCCTGTGCACCGGCACTGTTGGTTAGGTCACGCTTACGGTTTGTTCCTCTCGGGCATGCACGCGGTTAGAGTCGGATGGCGGAACGCCCGGACGTCGGCGGAAAGCCAGGCCGAGACCCCCGTGCACCCCTGATTCCGAGGACACGATGATCATGCCTCGTCCGACTGCCGCACAGCTCGCTTACGGCTCGTGCACCGTGATCTTCTCGACGCTCGCCATGCTGCTGCTGTCACAGACGAGTTCGGGTGTGGGGATCGCGGTCATCGCCGTCGCGGCGCTGCTGCTCGGGCTGCTGGTCGCCATGACGGTGCCCATGCCGAAGAAGCCCCGCGTGGTGGCGGTCCGCAAGCCCGCTCCCACCGAACGCGCACAGGCGGAGGAACCCGTACTGACGCAGTCCTGACGCGGGTCGGTCGTACGCCGGCCCTGTGCCGGTCGTACGGCCGCCTGCCGACACGCCCTAGTTGCCGGTGCTGACGACAACCGTCTTCGCCGCCTTGTCGTGCAGGCCCTGTTTGTAGGGCTTGTCGAAGAAGCTCCAGCCGCCGCAGATCACGGTCCAGATGCAGGCGCAGCAGAACGCGAACGGGATCCACAGCACCGCCGCCCGGATCAGCGAGGTCTGCACGGACGGGGTGGCGCCGTTGTCGAGGTTGGCCGTGCGCAGGTTGAGCAGCTTCTTGCCGAGCGTCTGTCCCGTCCTCGCGGTCATGACGGTGTCGTAGCCGATGAACAGCACGGCGGCGACCACCGACTGCAGGAGGGACTTGCCGTACTCCACCTGGTCGGTGTCGACGTCGTACTCGGTGACGCCGAATCCCCAGGTGAGCAGCCAGACGACGACGCCCACCAGGATCATGTCGATGATGCGGGCCAGTGTGCGCTTGCCGCTGTCGGCGAGCGGCGGCATCCCGGCGAGGGGGTCGGCGGGCCCGCCGCCGTACGGGTCACCGCCGTAGGGACCGCCGCCGTAGGGGCCTCCCCCGTAGGGCGGGGGCTGGCCGCCGTACGGGGGCTGGTCACCGTACGGCGGACCCGAACCGGCACCCTCGGACGGCGGGGGCTGCTTCCTGAACGGATCCTCTTCCGGGGGTTGCTGACCGGAGCCGGGAGGCGGTTCGCTGCTCATGGCCCGAGTCGACCGCGAACCGTCCGGCTTCGCATCCGGCGCGGGGCCGTCCGGGGTACGGAATCCTCCGGGCCGTTTGCGGTATGCGGTCAGCCCGCGACGAACGTACGCGCCGCCTTGTCGTGCCAGCACTGGCGCCAGGGCCGGTCGAACACGCACCACAGCACGCCGACGACGCCGACGACGAGCAGGCCGGGGATGCTGTAGACGAGCCAGCGCTTCAGGGCCGCGCCGAACTCCGGGGGTTCGTGGGCCTCGATGTCCCGCACCTCCAGGCCGAGCAGCTTCTTGCCCAGCGTGCGGCCCCACTTGGCGGTGGGCAGGACCTCGTAGGCCACGCCGAACAGGAGCAGGACGGCCAGGATGATGCCGAGGTAGACCGACGTGGTGCCGTCGAGCAGCCACACGGTGACGGTCTCGCCGGACAGCTTGGCGGCGTCGATCTTGCCGTTGACGTGGTCGAGTGCCTTGGTGCCGAGCGGTACGGCGGCCACCGCGGTGACCGCGGCCAGGACGACGGTGTCCAGCAGCCGTGCGGCCAGCCGCTTGCCGAGGCCGGCGGGGCGGGCGGCGGCCTGACGCATCGCGGCCGCCTGGAACGGGTCCAGGGTCGGGGGCTTCCACGGCGCGACCGGCTGGTCCTCGCCGGGGCCCGCGAGCCGGTGGACCTGCTGCGCCCAGGAGGACTGGCCGCCCCCCGGGCCCGACGTCATCGGCGCGCCGGAGGCGGCGGCCGCGGGCTGGGGCCCGCCCGACTGCTGGGGGATGCTCGGGGCGGCCGCCTGCTGGGCCTGCTGTGGGCCGGAGAGGGCCGTGGGGGAGGCGCCGGCCGCCTGGGCGGCGGCCGCGGCTCCGGCGGCCGTCTGGGCCTGTCCCTGGGCCACGGCGGCCCGTTCGGCGGCAGCCTTCCCGGCGGCGAAGCCGGGGCCCTGCGGGGCGCCGGCAGCGGAGTCCGTACGTGCGGCGCCCGATCCGGCGGACGCGCCCGTGCCTCCGCCCTGCGCCCCCGTGCGCGGGGACACCGCGCGGATGGCCATGGTGCCGTCGGCGGGCGCGGGGATGCCGGTGCCGGAGGACTGCGCCGCGCCCGGCACGGGCCGACGGATCATGAACGTGTCCCCGGAGGCGGCGCCCGTGGAGTCGGCGTCCGGCTCCACGGGCTGGACGGCGGCCGAGCCGTCCGGCTGGGCCGCAGCGCGCGGGTCCCTCGGGTCTGGCTCCTGCTGGGCGCCCCAGGAGACGCGGTGGTCCTGGTCACCGCCGAAGCCGGCCTGGTGCGCGGGGTCGGCGCCCCACGCGGACGCCGGCTCCGGGCGGCTGCCGTGCTGGGCCTGGCCCGACGCGGGTTCCCGCTCCGGTTCCTCGTCGAAGAAGTGCGGGCCGGTCTCCTCGACCGAGGCGGCCGGGGCGGCGGCGGGCCCGTCCGGGTGGGCGCCCGGCGGCGGGGCGAGCGGTTCGCCGTCCGTCGGCGCCGGACGGCTGGTGCCCGGCACCCAGGAGGTGCCGTTCCAGTACCGGACATATCCAGGAATGGACGGGTCCGGGTAATACCCTTCGCGGGGCCTGTCGTCACCGGGGGCCGGGGTTGGGGCGCTCATGTCCGTCGTCCGGTATCTGCTCGTGGGTCAAATAGGGGCCTCCACATCTATCAGACCGACGCAACAAGCACCGCCCGTCCCGTAGGACCCACTCCTTTCCGGGCAACCTCGCACACGTACTGCACACGAGCGGAGCCCGACCTGAAAGGGGCTCGGGGCCGGGCTGGGGCAGGGCTGGGAGGGGGGCGGGGAAAAAATTCCGGGAAGTCGCGTAATGATCCGGGGCCCTGCTCCCTCTCCACTCGTACGGGCCCGCTCCCAGGGCTCGTACGAGTCACGAGAGAGGACGTGGACGCCATGCATCAGACCGTCGTGGAGCGCGAGCTGGAGTTGCGGCTCGTGCTGTCGCCCGAGCGGAGCATCCCCGTGCCGGCGCTGCTGAGCTATCACAGCGACGACCCGTACGCCGTGCACATCGCCTTCCACATCAACTCCGACCACCCGGTCCACTGGACCTTCTCCCGCGATCTGCTCGTGGAGGGGGTGTTCCGGCCGAGCGGGCACGGGGACGTGCGGGTGTGGCCGTCGAGGGTGGACGGGCGCAGCCTGGTGCTCATGGGGCTGAGCTCGCCCGGCGGGGACGCGCTGCTGGAGGCGCCGGCGGCGCAGGTGTCGGCCTGGCTGGAGCGGACGCTGCGGCTGGTGCCGCCGGGGTCCGAGGGCGAGCAGTTGGGGATCGACGACGCGCTCGACCAGCTGCTCGCCCAGTGAGCCCTGCCGGTCAGAACAGCTTGCCCGGGTTCAGGATGCCCAGCGGGTCGAAGACCTGCTTGATCCCGCGCTGCAACTCGACCCCGACCGGGCCGATCTCGCGCGCCAGCCACTCCTTCTTCAGGACGCCCACGCCGTGCTCACCGGTGATCGTGCCGCCGAGTTCCAGGCCGAGCGCCATGATCTCGTCGAAGGACTCGCGGGCGCGCCGGGACTCGTCGGCGTCGGTCGCGTCGAAGCAGACGGTGGGGTGCGTGTTGCCGTCGCCTGCGTGGGCGACGACGCCGATGGTGAGCTGGTGCTTGTCGGCGATCCGCTCGACGCCCTCGATCAGGTCGGCGAGCCGGGACCGGGGCACGCACACGTCGTCGATCATCGTCACGCCCCGCACCGCCTCCAGTGCGGTGAGGGACAACCGCCTTGCCTGGAGCAGGAGTTCGGACTCGGCCGCGTCGTCCGCCGGGACCACCTGGGTGGCGCCGGCCGCCTCGCACAGCGCGCCGACGGCCGCGAGGTCGGGGCCGGGGTCCGGGGTGTCGAAGGCGGCCAGGAGGAGGGCCTCGGTCGTCTCCGGCAGCCCCATGTTCGCGATGCCGTTGACCGCCTTGACCGTCGTACGGTCCATCAGTTCCAGCAGCGACGGGACATGCCCGCCTTCCATGATCCGGCACACCGCGTCGCAGGCGGCCGCCGCGGTCGCGAACTCGGCGGCGAGCACCAGCTGCTGCGGCGGCTGCGGCTTCAGCGCCAGGACGGCCCGTACGACGATGCCGAGCGAGCCCTCGGAGCCGACGAACAGGCGGGTCATGTCGTATCCGGCGACGCCCTTGGCCGTGCGCCGGCCGGTGGTCATCAGGCGGCCGTCGGCGAGGACGACGTCCAGGCCGAGGACGTACTCCGCCGTCACCCCGTACTTCACACAGCACAGGCCGCCGGAGGCCGTGCCGATGTTGCCGCCGATCGTGCACATCTCCCAGCTGGAGGGGTCCGGCGGGTAGTACAGGCCGAGTTCGCCGACCGCGCGGGAGAGGGTGGCGTTGATGACACCGGCCTCGACGACGGCGATGCGGTCGACGGGGTTGATCTCCAGGATCCGGTCCATCTTGGTCAGGGACAGCACGATGCAGCCGTCGGAGGCGTTGGCCCCGCCCGACAGGCCCGTGCGGGCGCCCTGCGGGACGACCGGGACGCGCAGCTCGGTGGCGGTGCGCATGACGTGCTGGACCTCTTCGACCGTGCGCGGCAGCACGACCACGGCGGGGGCGCCGGCCGGGCAGAAGCTGGCCATGTCGTTGGCGTAGGAGGCCGTGATGTCGGGGTCGGTGAGGACGGCCTCGGCGGGCAGACCCGCGAGCAGCCGCTCGGTGAGGTCACCCAGGGCCTGGTCGGGTGCGGCTTCGGTACGGCTCATGATCACAGCGTGACACCCGGGGCCATCGGTGTGAACCCCATGTACGGCAGCCGGGGTCGGACGGGTGTGGTCGTCGTATTGGCGCAAGGTTTCACGCACAGTGATCGCCATGGAGAACAGCGCCCCCCAGAACGCCGGGTCCGAGAACGACGCGTCGAAGGACCGGCAGGGACCGTCGGACCGCCGTCCGCGCAAACGGCTGCGCGTGCTGGTCGCCGCCGTCGCGGGGTGTGCCGTGCTCGGCGGGGTGCTGACGCTGTGGCCGTGGGGGCCGGGCGGGACGCGGGCGGCGCCGCCGGCACCGGGGGCGCAGGCGCTGACCGCCGTGACCACGGGAGTGACCGCCGCGCTGCCCGATCTGGCGGTGCTGATCGACGAGCGCGAGACCCATCTGCGGACGCATCCCCAGGACGCCCGGGCGTGGGCGGTGCTGGGGGCGGCGTACGTCGAACTGGGGCGGCGGACCGCGGACCCGGCGAACTACCCGAAGGCCGAGAAGGCGTTGCGGGCGTCGCTGCGGGTGCGGGAGCGCAACGTCGAGGCGCTGGACGGCATGGCGGCGCTGGCGAACGCCCGGCGGGACTTCCACGCGGCGCGGACCTGGGGCGAGGCGGCGCTGAAGGTGGACCGGAAGCGGTGGACGACGTATCCGCCGCTGATCGAGGCGCAGACCGGGATGGGTGACTACAAGGCCGCCAAGCGGACCCTGGACCGGCTGCTGAAGCTGCGCTCGGGTCCGGCGGTGCAGGCCCGGGCGGCGGCCCTCTACCGGGACCGGGGCTGGCGGGAGGACGCGGCGGCGGCCCTCTCCGACGCGGCGGCGGCCACCGAGGCCCCGGCCGAGCGGGCGGCGTATCTCGAACGGGCCGGGCAACTCGCCTGGGAGCGCGGCGACCTGGAGGTGGCCCTGCGCCACTTCCAGGAGGCGGTGCGCCTCGACCCCGACCAGCGGGCCGCGCTCGCCGGGCAGGGGCGGACGCTGGCGGCCCAGGGCCGCTCGACGGAGGCGCTGAACGCCTACCGGGCGGCCCTCGCCAAGCAGCCGCTGCCCGAATACGCCCTGGAACTGGGTGAGTTGTACGAGTCACTGGGGCTGGGGCAGGCGGCCCGCGTGCAGTACGACCTGCTGCGCGAGCGGGCGGCGCGGGCGGCGGCCGGCGGGGTGGACGAGGAACTGGTGCTGGGCCTCTTCGAGGCGGACCACGGCGACACGGAGATGGCCGTGCGGCGGCTCCGGGTCGAGTGGCGTCGGCAGCCGGGGATCGCGGTGGCCGACGCGCTGGGGTGGGCGCTGCACCGGGCCGGGGAGGACGAGGAGGCGCTGAAGTTCGCCCGGCGTGCGACCGACCGGCAGAAGGGGGGCGGGGTGCGCAGCGCGCTGTACGCCTATCACCTGGGGATGATCGAGCGGTCGCTGGAGATGGCGGGGCCCGCGCGACGGCACCTGGAGGAGGCGCTGCGGATCAATCCGCACTTCTCGCCGACGCGGGTGCCGCTGGCGCAGGCAGCGCTGGAGGAGCTCGGGGAGCCGTCCGTGAAGGACGTACCGGACATGGACGCCAAGCCGCGACGGAAGTGACCTGCGGCCGTCTCAGCCGGTGTGCGGCTTGTAGTGGAGGGAGAACCTGCGGGCCTCTTCCGGCCCGGACGCGAGGCCCAGGCAGAGCCGGGGCTCGGAGCCGCGGCGGACGGCGAGGTCCTCCGGTTCGCGGTGGTCGAGGGAGTAGCCGGCCTCGGTGCGCTGCCGGTCGAGCAGTTCGCCGGTGCGGATGTCGAGGCAGGAGAGGTGGATGTTGCCGCGCTTGGCGGTCGGCCGGGGAGCCGCCCCGGGTGAGCTGGAGGACGTACAGAGTCTCCACAGCCGGCGCTCGGCCGCCGCGGACAGGTCGAAGGGCTCGGTCACTCCTGTCTCCCCGAGGTCGTGGGGGGGGCCCCCGGCCCCCCCCCCACGACCGGCGAGGCCCGAGCGGGCCGATATGGTTGCGCTTTCTACGAACTCACAGGCCTCGCACAGGCCTCAGAGGTTGCCGCGCTTGGCCTGCTCCCGCTCGATCGCCTCGAACAGGGCCTTGAAGTTGCCCTTGCCGAAGCCCATGGAGCCGTGGCGTTCGATGATCTCGAAGAAGACGGTCGGACGGTCCTGGACCGGCTTGGTGAAGATCTGCAGCAGATAGCCGTCCTCGTCGCGGTCGGCGAGGATCTTCAGCTCGCGCAGGGTCTCGACGGGGACGCGGGTGTCGCCGACCCACTCGCCGAGGGTGTCGTAGTACGAGTCCGGGGTGTCGAGGAACTGGACGCCGGCCGCGCGCATCGTCCGTACCGTCGCCACGATGTCGTTCGTGTTGAGCGCGATGTGCTGGACGCCCGCGCCGCCGTAGAACTCCAGGTACTCGTCGATCTGGGACTTCTTCTTGGCGATGGCGGGCTCGTTGATCGGGAACTTGACCTTGAGCGTGCCGTCGGCCACGACCTTCGACATCAGCGCGCTGTACTCGGTCGCGATGTCGTCGCCCACGAACTCCTTCATGTTCGTGAAGCCCATGACCTTGTTGTAGAAGCCGACCCATTCGTTCATCCGGCCGAGCTCGACGTTGCCGACACAGTGGTCGATGGCCTGGAAGGTGCGCTGGGCGGGCGGTTCGACCATGGGGCTCGCCGCCACGTAGCCGGGGAGGTACGGGCCGTCGTAGCCGGTGCGCTCGACGAGGGTGTGGCGGGTCTCGCCGTAGGTCGCGATGGCGGCCAGGACGACGGTGCCGTGCTCGTCCTTCAGCTCGTACGGCTCGGTGACGGACGTGGCCCCGTGCTCCAGCGCGTACTCGTACGCCCGGCGCGCGTCCGGGACCTCGATGGCGAGGTCGACGACGCCGTCGCCGTGCTCGGCCACGTGCTGGGCGAGGAAGTGGCCCCAGGTGGTGGCTGGCTTGATGACGGAGGTGAGGACGAAACGGGCGGAGCCGTTCTCCAGCACGTAGCTCGCGGTCTCGCGGCTGCCGTTCTCCGGTCCGGAGTAGGCCACGAGACGCATGCCGAAAGCGGTCGAGTAGTAGTGCGCCGCCTGCTTGGCGTTGCCCACGGCGAAGACGACCGCGTCCATTCCCTTGACCGGGAAGGGGTCGGCCTGCCGGGCGGTGTCGGGAGTGTGGTGTGTGGTCTGCGTCATAGGCGCAGCCTCACTCCGATGCGGCAAGGTGCGCAATAGATTGGTTTCCGGCTGGGCAATCTGCTCAGTGAGGGACCTGCTTCGACGGACTTTCTGTACAGGATGACCACCCACCCGGGAGGCTGCTGTGGCGATCGATCATCTGGACGGGCGGATCATCGTGCTGCTGGCGCGGGAGCCGCGGATCGGGGTGCTGGAGATGTCCCGGCGGCTGGGGGTGGCCCGCGGGACCGTGCAGGCTCGACTGGACCGGCTTCAGTCGAACGGAGTCATCCGCGGGTTCGGTCCCGAGGTCGATCCGGCCGCGCTCGGGTACCCCGTCACCGCCTTCGCCACGCTGCAGATCCGGCAGGGTCAAGGGGCCGACGTACGGGCGCACTTGGCGACCGTGCCGGAGGTGCTGGAGCTGCACACCACGACCGGCACCGGGGACATGATGTGCCGTCTCGTGGCGCGTTCCAACGCCGATCTCCAGCGTGTGATCGACCGCGTTGTCGGTTTCGATGGGATCGTCCGGGCCTCTACCGCGATCGTGATGGAGAACCCCGTTCCGCTGCGGATCATCCCGTTGGTGGAGCAGGCGGCGGAGGACCGGGAGCAGAGCTAGGGCCTGATCCGAACGACCGGTCCGGGGCCCGTGACCTGGTGGGGTGAGTCCGTGTGAGCTTCTGGGAGTACCTGGGCAACCGCCACCAGCAGCTGCTCGCCGACGCCTGGCAGCACGCCAGTGCGGTCTTCCAGTGCATGGTGGTGGCCACCCTGCTCGGGGTGCTGATCGGTGTGGTCACCTATCGCAGCGAGTGGGCCGGGAACTTCGCCACGCTCACCACCTCGGGCATTCTGACCATTCCGTCGCTCGCCATGATCGGTCTGCTCATTCCGATCGTGGGGCTGGGCGTACCGCCCACGGTGATCACTCTGACCCTGTACGGCCTGCTGCCGATCGTGCGCAACTCGATCGTCGGGCTGCGCGGGGTCGACGCGGCGCTGGTGGACGCGGCCCGGGGTATCGGGATGTCCCGACTCGCGCAGTTGCTGCGGGTGGAGCTGCCGCTGGCGTGGCCGCCGATCCTGACCGGGATCAGGGTCTCGACGCAGATGCTGATGGGCATCGCGGCCATCGCGGCGTACGCCTCCGGGCCCGGGCTCGGCAATGTGATCTTCCGCGGTCTGGCCTCGCTGGGCAGCGCGAACGCGCTCAACCAGGTGCTCGCGGGCACGCTGGGGATCATCGTCCTGGCGCTGCTGTTCGACGCCGCGTACGTCCTGATCGGGCGGCTGACCATTCCCAGGGGGATCCGTGTCCGATAGCGACCACCACGGCGCCTCCATCGAGCTCGAGAACCTGACCAAGCGGTATCCGGGCAGCGCGCAGCCGGCCGTGGACAACGTGAACATGGAGATCAAGGCGGGCGAGGTGGTCATCTTCGTCGGCCCTTCCGGGTGCGGGAAGTCCACCACGCTCAAGATGATCAACCGGCTGATCGAACCGACCGGCGGCCGGATCCGCATCGGCGGCGAGGACGTCACCGACATCGACCCGGTGAAGCTGCGCCGCAAGGTGGGCTACGCGATCCAGTCCGCCGGTCTCTTCCCGCACATGACGGTCGCCCAGAACATCGGGCTCGTGCCGAAGATGGTCGGCTGGTCGAAGGCGCGGATCCGGGACCGGGTCGAGGAGCTGCTCGACCTGGTCGGCCTCGATCCCGGGGAGTTCCACCATCGCTATCCGCGTCAGCTCTCCGGTGGCCAGCAGCAACGCGTGGGGGTGGCGAGGGCGTTGGCCGCCGATCCGCCCGTGCTGCTGATGGACGAGCCGTTCGGGGCCGTCGACCCGATCACCCGTGATCATCTCCAGGACGAGTTGATCAGGTTGCAGCACGAGCTGCACAAGACGATCGTCTTCGTCACGCACGACTTCGACGAGGCGATCAAGATCGGTGACCGGATCGCCGTGTTGCGCGAACGGTCCCACATCGCTCAGTTCGACACCCCCGAGGCGATCCTCACCAACCCGGCGGACGACTTCGTCTCCGGGTTCGTGGGCGCCGGGGCGGCGCTGAAGCGGCTCAACCTGACCCGCGTACGGGATGTGGAGATCACCGACTATCCGACGGTGACCGTCGACGACCCGCTCCAGGAGATCTTCAACCGACTCCGGTCCAGCGGCACCAACGAGATCCTGCTGCTGGACAAGCGTCGGCGGCCGTACAAGTGGCTGCGGCGCGGTGACCTGATGCGGGCCAGGGGTTCGCTGGCGCGGGCCGGGACGCTGGTGCACGACACGGTGACCCGGGACGCCACGCTGCGGGACGCCCTGGAGGCGGTCCTCACCGACAACGCGGGGCGGGCCGTGGTGACCGGGCGGCGCGGTGAGTACACGGGCGTCGTCGACATGGAGACGCTGATGAACTCGGTGCACGAGCTGCTGGAGGCGGACCGCCTCGAGGCGTTGGAGGCGCAGCACGAGCTGGAGGAGACACGGGCCGACCTGACGCACGCCGAGCAGGAGGGCGACGGAGGGGAGAGGAAGGCGTGAGCGGCCCGGAGGCTCCGAGGACGGGGGCGACGCCGGAGGAGACGGACGCGGCCGACGTGACGGGCGGCCCCGACACACCCTCCTCCGACCTCTTTGACCCCTCCGCCTCCCCTGCCCCCTCCCCCACCGCCGCCAAGCCCCCGCGCCGGAAGGTGAGCTGGCAGAAGCTCACCTTCGTGCCCGCCCTGCTGGTGGCGATGCTGCTGGCGACCTGGCTGTGGTTCCAGCAGGCCGACCTGGACGCGGTGTCCGAGAACGCGCTGTCGAACGGCCAGGTCTCCAAGGCGCTGTGGCAGCACGTCGAACTGACGGTGATCTCCACGTTCTTCGTGCTGATCATCGCGATCCCGCTGGGGATCCTGCTCACCCGGCGGGCGTTCCGGAAGGCGACCCCGGTGGCCATGGCGTTCGCCAACATGGGCCAGGCGACCCCGGCGATCGGTCTGCTCGCGCTGCTGGTGATCTGGCTCGGCATCGGCCGGAGGGCCGCCCTGATCGGCATGATCGCGTACGCCGTCCTGCCCGTGCTGTCCAACACGATCGCGGGCCTCAAGGCGAACGACCCGACGCTGCTGGAGGCGGCGCGCGGCATCGGCATGTCCCCGACGGGGGTGCTGACCCGGGTGGAGCTGCCGCTCGCGGTCCCGCTGATCCTGGCGGGCGTCCGCACGGCGCTGGTCCTGAACGTCGGTACGGCCACCCTGGCGGTCTTCGGCGGTGGCGGCGGCCTGGGTGTGCTGATCACGGCCGGCATCACCAACCAGCGCATGCCGGTGCTGGTGCTGGGCTCCGTCCTCACGGTCGCCCTCGCCCTGCTGGTGGACTGGCTGGCGTCGCTGGCGGAAGTGCTGCTGCGGCCACGGGGGTTGGAGTCATGAGGCGCGGCGCGTGTGTCCTGTTGGCGGCGGCGCTCCTGGCGCCCTCGGGGTGCGGTCTGACCAGCGGCTCCCCCATGGCCGACGACGTGCGGCCCGGCACCGTCGGACGGGGCGAGCCGTTGAAGGGGGCCGAGCTGACGGTGACGTCCAAGTCGTTCACCGAGCAGCTGATCCTCGGCGCGATCATGGGCATCGCCTTCCAGGCGGCCGGCGCGAAGGTGGTCGACCGCACCGGCATCCAGGGGTCCATCGGCAGCCGGGAAGCGGTGCGCAAGGGGGAGGCCGACGCCGGGTACGAGTACACGGGCACGGCCTGGATCACGTACCTGGGCCGCAGCGAACCTATCCCCGACCCGCGGGCGCAGTGGGAGGCGGTGCGCAAGGAGGACGCGAAGAACGGGGTGACCTGGCTGGCGCCCTCCGCCCTGAACAACACCTACGCCCTCGCGATGAACCAGGCCAACCACCGCAGGTACCGCACGAACACCCTGTCCGAGGTCGCCGCCCTGTCGAAGTCCGACCCCGGCGCGGTGACCCTGTGCGTCGAGGTCGAGTTCGCCAACCGCGCGGACGGGCTGCCGGGCATGGAGAAGGCGTACGGCATGAACCTGTCCGCCAGGAACATCACCCAGATGGACACCGGGATCATCTACACCCAGGTCGCGAAGGGCAGTTGCGTCTACGGCGAGGTCTTCACCACGGACGGCCGCATCAAGTCGATGAACCTCGTCGTCATGGCCGACGACAAGAAGTTCTTCCCCAACTACAACGCCGCCCCCATGATCAACACCCACACCCTCAAGAAATGGCCCTCCATCCCGAAGGTCCTCGACCCGATCAGCAAGAAGCTCAACAACTCCGTGGCCCAGGACCTGAACGCGAAGGTGGACGTGGACGGGGAGGATCCGCATCAGGTGGCGTTGGACTGGATGAAGGAGGAGGGGTTCGTGAAGTGAGGGGCGTGCGGGGCGGCGAGGGGGCCGCTCCTGGGCCCGTCTAGCAGCTCGGTACCGAGCCCTTCCCGCTCTCCAGGGCCTCCAGGGCGTTCACCGCGCCCTTCAGTGTGGTCACCGGGATGAGGCGCAAACCCTTCGGGAGTTGTGCCTTGGCGTCGGAGCACTCCGGCTTGGGGACGAGGAAGATGGTCGCGCCGTCGCGCTTGGCCGCCTGGGTTTTCAGGGAGACTCCGCCGACCGCGCCGACCTTGCCGGCGGCGTCGATCGTGCCGGTGCCGGCGATGGTGCGGCCGCCGGTGAGGTCGCCGCCGGTGCCGTCGCCGTCGAGTTTGTCGATGATGCCGAGGGAGAAGAGGAGGCCGGCGCTGGGGCCGCCCACGTCGGCGAGGGTGAGGGTGACCTTGATGTTCTTGCCGTCGAGGTCCAGGTAGTTCAGCGCGGCCTCGGTCGCGGCGTCCTGGGACTCCTTCATCTGCTCGGTGTTGTACTGCTCGATCTCCCGGGGGCTCCGCCCGCTCGGATAGACCGAGTCGCGCGGCATGACCGCCTTCTCCGTGCTGAACCAGGCGTCGATCACGTCGCCGAACCGCACGTCCGTGTCCGGGGACGTCGCCTCGATGGTCGTCATGCGCAGCTCACCACGGGTGTCCCGGGTCGGCGCACCGGAGATCGTGATCACCGGCTCGCCCTTGTTCTCGCCCAGGACGTCCGCCGTCAGACCGGGCTGCGTCAGCGAGAACGGCAGTGGCGCGAAGGCCGCCGTGGCGAGCAGGGCCACGACCGGCAGAGCGCAGACGGCGACGGCCCGGGGGCGCGTGAGACGAGAGAACACGGGATCAATCTAACGTGGCGACGGAATCCGGCCCGGTGCAGGTCGGAGCTGCCCAGGATGCCCCGTTCAGATCACGTACAGGTCTCGGCGTTCCTCGGTGAAGCGCCGCAGCACCTCCGGCAGCGGCTCCACCCCGATGCCCGGTGACCGCGGGACCGGAAGGTGCCCGTCCACCAGCACGAACGGCTCCGTGACGTCCTCGGCGAAGTAACGGCTGGACGCCGACGTGTCGCCGGGGAGGGTGAAGCCGGGCAGGGCCGCCAGGGCCAGGTTGGGGGCGCGGCCGATCCCCGTCTCCAGCATGCCCCCGCACCACACCGGCACCCCGTGCGCGTACGCCACGTCGTGCACCCGCCGCGCCTCCAGGTATCCCCCGACCCGCGCGGGCTTGACGTTGACGACCCGGCACGCGTCCATCGCGATGGCGGACGCGGTGTCGCGGGCGTTGTGCAGGGACTCGTCCAGGCAGACGGGCGTGGTGATGCGCTGCTGGAGGCGGGCGTGGGCGTACAGGTCGTTCTCCGCCAGCGGCTCCTCGATCAGCAGCAGCCCGAACTCGTCGAGCCGCCGCAGATGCTCGGCGTCCGCGAGCGTGTACGCCGTGTTCGCGTCGACCTGGAGCGGCAGCTCCGCCCCGAAGCGCGCGCGTACGGCCCGTACGGGTTCCAGATCCCAGCCCGGCTCGATCTTCAGCTTGATCCGCACGTACCCCTCGGCGAGATACCCCTCGACGGCGTCCAGCAGCTCGCCGACCGTCCGGTGGATCCCGACCGACACCCCCGCCGGCACCCGCTCCCGCACCGCCCCGAGATACGTGGCCAGCGACATCCCGTACGACCGCAGCTCCGCGTCGAGCACGGCGGTCTCCAGCGCCGCCTTCGCCAGTTCGTGCCCCTTGATCCCGGCCGTCGCGGGCGCGAGGCGGGCCGCGGTGAGCACCGGGAGCGCGGCGACGCGCGGCAGCAGGAAGTCACGCAGCACGATCTCCGCGCCGGCCACGAACTCCGAGCAGTACAGCGGCTCGGGGTCGCCCGCGAACTCCGACCAGCCCTCGGCGGTGTCCGTGACGACATGCAGCAGGAAGGTGTCCTTCGTCGTCATGGTGCCGAAGGACGTACGGAAGGGGCTGACCAGCGGAATCGCGACGTGGACGAGTTCGACGCGTTCGAGGTTCACGAGGCGGCCTCCCGACGGGTGAGCGTGTACCAGCCGTCCCTGGACATGCCCGTCGCGACGAAACCGTCGGCGAAGGCCTTCGTGAACACCTCCCGCACGGCCCGCCGCCAGCGCAGCGCCAGCTCGGGATCGGCGGCCCGCAGCGCCACTATGTCGTCCGGCACCCGGCACCAGACGTACCGGTCGGAGGGGTCGCGGCGGGCGAGCGGGCCGCCGTCCGGGGCCGCGTGGGTGGTGGGCGCGGCCTCGCGGTCACCGGGACCGCCGGCGCCCTCGTCCCGGGCCGGCTCGATCAGGTCCCAGGTCACCGCCAGCCGGTCGGTCTCGTCCCCGTCGTTCACGCCGTCCGCCATGGGGCCGTAGAAGTCGACGAGGTACTCGGTGCCCACGGCGCCCAGCTTGACGAGGTTGAACCGGGCGTTCCGGCCGACCAGCGGATCGAAGGTCCAGCGCATGGTGCGCGCCCCGTGCGCCAGGGCCCAGTCCCGCTGAGCGTGCTTGAGGTGGCTCCCGAGCCCTCGGTCGGCGGCGGTGAGCATGGAGTACGTCTCTTCGGACGCGGGCGGCCCGAACACCGCGACGGACGCCCCGACCAGCCTCGCCCCGTCGTACGCGGCATGCACGGCCCCACCCGCGTGGGCGATACTGTGCAGCGTCTCGGGCAGCAGGGGCGGTGCGCTGCGGGGCGTCTGCCATACGTCACTGAAGTAGTCGGCAACAGCGGCGAACCCGGCGGGCTCGTGGACGGTGCGGATGCTCAGCGAGGTCATGACACGAGTGTCGGAGGTGGTTCAGGGCCCTGCATAGGGCCCGTCGTCCGGATCGGTGCGCGCACGCGTGAGCTGGATCGGTGTGCGTACGCGTCAGCGCAACGCCTCCGCCACCTCCCGGGCCGCGTCCACGACCCGCGGCCCCACCCGCTCCGGCACCGCGTCGGCCAGCATCACCACTCCCACGCTGCCCTCTACGCCCGTGACCCCGATCAGCGGCGCGGCCGCCCCGCTCGCGCCCGCCTCCAACTCGCCGTGGGTCAGGGTGTATCCGGGGTCGTCCAGCGGCTGCTGCCGGGCGGCGAGGATGGCCCGGCCCGCGGCACCGCGGTCCAGGGGATGCCGGAAACCGGCCCGATAGGCCACGTGATAGTCCGTCCACGTCGGTTCCACCACGGCGACCGCCAGCGCCTCCGTGCCGTCCACCAGCGTCAGATGGGCCGTCGCCCCTATGTCCTCGGCGAGCGAGCGCAGCGCGGGCAGCGCGGCCTCCCGTACCAGCGGGTGCACCTGTCGGCCCAGGCGCAGCACGCCGAGCCCGACCCGCGCGCGACCGCCCAGGTCACGGCGTACGAGTGCGTGCTGTTCCAGCGTGGCGAGCAGCCGGTACACAACGGTCCGGTTCACGCCCAGTTTGGTGGATAGCTCGGTGACGGTCAGCCCGTGGTCCGTGTCGGCCAGCAGCTTGAGGACGCGCAGTCCCCGGTCGAGCGTCTGAGAGGTCTCCGCGGTCACGACGCCCACTCCTTAGTGGTGAGGTCGGCAGCCCCCTCGCGACGGATGCGTCACCGAGTCCCGTCAGCGACGCGCTTGAGAGGCCGCCGATCGGCCGGCGGCTCGGACGGTCCCGAACCGCGTCGCTTCACGGCTGCGCTCCGCGGCGGCGCTGCCACGGGGCGTGTGCGTAGCGGGACATTAGCGAAGCCGGTTCGCTGAGCGGAAGGCTCCGTCCAGAATCCGGTCAGCACGGGGTGCGGACCACGGCGATTTGCCCGGAAAGGAGCGGGGCGCAGCCGCTTCTTCGGGGCGCGGGGCTGTCTCCATCTGCGGCTCCGCCGCGTGGGCGCGACAAGCCCCCACCGACCCGCGGCCGACGTACAACCTGCCGAACCGCTCACTTCATCCGCGTGGCCCACTCCTGCACCTTGGCGATGCGCTGCCGCAACTGCCCCGCCGTCGCCTCCGCGCTCGGCGGCCCCCCGCACACGCGCCGCAGCTCGGTGTGGATCACCCCGTGCGGCTTCCCGCTCTGATGGACGTACGCACTGACCATCGTGTTGAGCTGTTTCCGCAGCTCCATCATCTCCTTGTGCGAGACGACGGGCCGCCGCTCGGCGGGCAGCTCCAGCAGGTCGGCCTCGGAGTCCGGCTTCTTGCGGCTGTGGGCGATCTGCCGTGCCTGCCGCTTCTGGAGGAGCAGCTGCACCTGGTCGGGCTCCAGCAGCCCGGGGATCCCGAGGTAGTCCTGCTCCTCCTCGCTCCCCGGGTGGGCCTGCATGCCGAACTCGGCACCGTCGTAGAGCACCCGGTCGAAGACGGCCTCGGACTCCAGCGCCTCGAAGGAGAACTGCTCCTGCTCGCCGGTGTCCTCGTCCTGCTCCTTGTTCGCCTCCTCCATCTCCTTCTCGGATTCGGCGTACGGGTCCTCCTCGCCCTCCTTCTTCGGCTTGTCGAGGGCGTGGTCGCGCTCGACCTCCATCTCGTTGGCGAAGGTGAGGAGGTCGGGGACGGTCGGGAGGAAGACGGAGGCGGTCTCACCGCGCCGGCGCGACCGTACGAAACGTCCGACGGCCTGCGCGAAGAAGAGGGGCGTGGAGATGGTGGTGGCGTAGACGCCGACGGCGAGCCGCGGAACGTCGACGCCCTCCGACACCATCCGCACGGCGACCATCCACCGGTCGTTGTTGGCGCTGAAGTCGTCGATCCGCTTGGACGCGCCGGCGTCGTCGGAGAGGACGAGGGTCGCCTTGCTGCCGGTGAGTTCGCGGATGAGCTTCGCGTAGGCGCGGGCGGAGTCCTGGTCGGAGGCGATGACGAGGGCGCCGGCGTCCGGGATGCCCTTCCTGACCTCGGTCAGCCGTTGGTCGGCGGCGCGCAGCACGCTCGGCATCCACTCGCCGCGCGGATCGAGGGCGGTACGCCAGGCCTGGCTGATCGCGTCCTTGGTCATCGGCTCGCCGAGCCGGGCGGCGATCTCGTCCCCCGCCTTGGTGCGCCAGCGCATGTTGCCGCTGTAGGAGAGGAAGATGACGGGCCGCACGACGTGGTCGGCGAGCGCGTTGCCATAGCCGTAGGTGTAGTCGGCGGCGGACCGCCGGATGCCGTCGTTGCCCTCCTCGTACGTGACGAAGGGGATGGGGTTGGTGTCGGACCGGAAGGGCGTACCGGTGAGCGCGAGCCGGCGCGTGGCCGGCTCGAAGGCCTCGAGGCAGGCCTCGCCCCAGGACTTGCTGTCACCGGCGTGATGGATCTCGTCGAGGATCACGAGGGTCTTGCGCTGCTCGACCCGGTTGCGGTGCAGCATGGGTCGCACGCCGACACCGGCGTAGGTGACGGCGACGCCGTGGTAGTCCTTGCCGAGCGGCCCCGCGCTGTACTCGGGGTCGAGCTTGATGCCTATCCGCGCGGCGGCCTCGGCCCACTGCTTCTTCAGATGCTCGGTCGGCGCGACCACGGTCACCTGCTGCACGACATGGTGGTGCAGCAGCCAGGACGCGAGCGTCAGGGCGAAGGTCGTCTTCCCGGCGCCGGGCGTGGCGACCGCGAGGAAGTCACGCGGCTGCTCCTGGATGTACTTCTCCATCGCCCCCTGCTGCCAGGCACGCAGCTTGCTGGCGGTGCCCCAGGGGGCGCGGCCGGGGAAGGCGGGGGATAGGTGGTGCGAGGAGGAGGCGGCGGTGGTAGTCACGGTCTCCGAAAGGGGTAGGGCGGCTCGGCTGGGTATGACGACCGGGCCACCCTACCGGCGGGGTGGTGGGGCCGACGCTCGGACCGGGCCGGGTCACGCGTGGGTGGGACCGAGGTCACACTCAGCGCGCGAAGCGCGGCAACTGGGCTGCGATCTTGGGCACGTCCAGCGCGCCCTGGCAGACGTCCAGTACGAACCGTTCGGCCTCGTCCACGTCGAAGTTCGAGTCCAGGGGGTGGCCGTTCATGTGCAGGAAGACCCAGGTCGCGTACCAGGCGATGCGCTTGTTCCCGTCGACGAGTGCATGGTTGCGGGCGAGGGACTCCATCAGCGCGGCGGCCTTCTGCCATACGTCCGGGTAGGCGTCCTGCCCGAACACGCTCGACTGAGGACGCGCCAGTGCCGAATCCAGCAGTCCGTAGTCGCGCACCTCGTCCGCCTCGAGTCGCTGCGCCAGATTCAGCAGCTCGGGCAGAGTGAGGTAGTGCATCAGGCGAGCCTCCGGTTCAGTTCGGCGCTGGCCTTCAGCACGTACTCGGCAGCCTCGTTGAACAACCGTGAGTGCTCGTTTATGGCCGCGATCACGGCGTCGTGCGCGAAGGCCTGCATGCTTCGCCCTTCCGCCGCCGCACGCTCACGCAGGGCGTCGAGCTCTTCGTCCGAAAAACGCAGGTTCAGTCCAGCCATACCTTGACGGTACTACGCGGTACCACTTGGTGTCACCGGGGTTTGCTGCGCAACCGCGTCGCCACCCAGGCCCCCACCAGCGCCACCCCGGCCATGGGCAGGAACACCGCGGCGAAGGCGACCGGGTGGGAGCCGGACGTGCCGGACGCCGCCATCGCCGTATGGCTCACCGACCCCCCGCCCAGCGCGGCGAACGCGGCACCGCCGACCGCGAGCAGGATCACGTTGGACAGGCCGTCGGAGATCTGCAGCGCGGCGGAGTTCGTGCCCGCCTCCTCCGGCGCGGAGAGCTGGAGCAGCAGCACGCTGGTCGAGGAGATCACCAGCCCCATCCCGAAGCACCCGAACGCCCACGCCACGGCCAGTGTCCAGGCCGGCACGGAGTCGATCAGCACGGCGGGTGCGGCGGCGATGGAGGTGGCGACCAGCACCATCCCCAGCGTCATCAGACGTTCCCGGTACGGCTCCGCCCGCGGCCGCGACTGCGCCCACGACCCCAGCGCCCACGTCACCCCGCCCGCCGCGAGTGAGAACCCGGCCAGCGTCGGCGACAGACCCCGCTGGGTGACGAGCATCAACGGCACGAAGGACTCGGCCGCGATGAACGACCCCGCCGCGACCCCGCGCAACAGCACCACCGACGGCAGCCCGCGCGCCGCCCGGTACGTGCCGCGCGGGAGCAGTCCGAGCACGGCCGGCACGAGGAGGGCGACGCCGGCGGCGCCGGGGACGAGGGAGAGCCACCGCAGATCCTGGGCCGCGTACTGCAACAGCCCCGCGCCCAGGGAGATTCCGAGGGCGAGCCGGATCCGGCGCCGGTCGGGGGAGGCGCTGCCCGCCGAGCCGTCGACCGGCCCCGCCGCCCGCCGCCGTATCTGGGGCAGCGCGAGCGCGAGCGGGAACACCACGAGCACCGGGATCCCTACGAACACCCAGCGCCAGCCCAGATGCTCGGTCACGGCCCCGGACGCCAACGGCCCCACGATCGACGGTACGACCCAGCTCGCCGCGAAAGCCGCCATGATCGCCGGTCGCAGCCGCTCGGGGTAGGCCCGGCCGACGACGACGTACAGGGCGACGATCACCAGCCCGCCGCCCAGCCCCTGCACGGCCCGCCCGAGGATGAACAGCCACATGGCCCCCGCCGTCCCGGACAGCAGCAGCCCGGCGCCGAAGGCCGCGATCCCGGCCGTCAGCGCCCCGAGCGGACCCCGCCGGTCCGACCACTGCCCTGCGAGCACCATCCCGAACAGACTGGTCGTGAAGTACCCCGAGAACGCGAACGCGTACAGCCCCACCCCGTCCAGCTCCCGCGCCGCCACCGGCATCGCCGTCCCGACCGCGGTCGCCTCGAAGGCGATGAGCAGCACGACGGACACGATCCCGACGCTGAGCGCCCGATAGGCCCTGCTCAGCACGGTCTCCTCGGCCTCGGGGACCAGCGGGACGTCGGCGTTCTTCGTGACATCGGCGTCACGCGGTTCAAGGACGGTCATGACCGCCAGCGTAAGGGCCACAACCGACTTTGACCCCTGTCGGGAGACCGGCCCCGCCCTGCGACCTTGGTCGTACGACCCCCGCCGTTTCATGAACGCGGTATGGCAGTCCCATGACGCCAGCCCCGACCCTCTTGAGCCCCACCCAGCCCCCTGCATACGCTCAACCCACCGACCAAGCCCGGCCCAAACCACACCAAACGGACCGGACTTGCCGACGGCCGTGTGCCCGAGTGGTTCCCCACGGGAACATGGCCATGGCTCACCTCGGTAACGGCCGTGTGCCCGAGTGGTTCAGGGGCTCGCCTGCAAAGCGAGTTACGTGGGTTCGAATCCCGCCACGGCCTCCACACACCTACCCGGAGGAGGGCGGGTCCCCCTGGAGGCGCATGAGGATGCGGCCCACGGAGTGCGGGTGTTGAATGGATATCAGCGTCCGCCGCGTGCCCGTGCGGTGCCCTCGCGATTCGCGATCGGCGTTCGACGCCGAAACTTCCTCATGCCGTTCGAGGTCAGCCATGAGCAGGAAATTCCGGATGCGCGTATGCGCGGCAGTGATCGCGCCGATACTGCTCGTCAGCGGAGGTTACGCATACGGCGCGCCCGCGCGATACGGCGATCCGATGCAGGAGGACATCGACGCGGCGGTGCAGGGCGTGGATGAGTTCTGGAAGAAGCACTGGGCGGAATACTTCACCGAAAGCTACACCCCGCCGCAGGTGTTGGGCCTGTACGACGGCACGGCGGCGGACGCGCCGACCTGCGACGGTGTCCCGCTGGAGGCGGGAAATGCCCTCTACTGCCCGTCGGAGGACTTTCTCGCGTGGGACGTCGGTCTGATGCAAGAGGGTTATGCGACCGGGGACAGTTACGTGTATTTCGTGGTCGCTCATGAATGGGGCCACGCGATACAGAGCCGACTGGACGTCACATTGCAGGAAGTCTCCACGGAACTGCAGGCCGACTGTCTCGCGGGAGCGGAACTCCAGGGCGCCCAGGAGGACGAATCGATCGTCTTCGAGGAAGGGGACGCCGACGAACTGGAGCAGGCGATACACAGTGTTTCCGATCAGCTCCCCTGGACCAATCCGGAGGACCACGGGGACGCCGACCAGCGGATGAAGGCCTTTGTCCGGGGCCTGAACGGCGGCGTCAACGCCTGTCTCCCCCTGACGGCCTAGCGACGCCTCTTCGCAGCATCTCCTCAAACAGCGGCACAACCCTGGGCAGCTTCCGGATGTCCAGGACATGACTGGACGGTAATCCTCCGGTCGCCGTGCTTCCTGTCCCGAGGAGACCAACACGTGCGCCAGCGCATCCGCCCCTCGCACCTCCGTCACTCGGCGGCCCTCGTGGCCGCCACCGCGGTCGTCGCGGCCGTTCCCGCGGCCCTCGCGCCCTCGGCCCACGCCGAGGAGGGCGAGCCCTCCCTGGTGATCTCGAATCTGCCGCGCACGTCTCCCAAGCCCGGCGACGTGTATGACGAGTCCGTCGTCATCACCAACAAGGGCACCGCGGCAGCGGACGGCGTCACCTTCCGGATCAGGCTGACCCGAGGACTCGACTTCCCCGGCGAGACGGTGCCTGGCTGCACCTACTCGACCATCGCGGACCAGGCCAGGCAGGCGCTCTGCGAGTTCGACACCGTCATCGAACCCGGCGCCTCCATGGAGACACCCATACGCTTCAAGGCTCTGCCCCACGCGCTGATGGAGGCAGTCGAGTACGGCACCTCGGCGACCGGCGCCGCCCCGGGCGAGGGGTTCGACGACAGCTACCGTCGGCTGACCCTGACCGCGGACAGCTCTGCCGACCTCGCGGCCATCGGTGAGGACACGGAGGCCCTCGCGGGCGACCGGCAGTCCGTCACGGTGAAGCTCCGCAACGACGGCCCCGGCTGGATCCAGAACCAGGACAGCGACGACCAGACGGCACTCATGGTGCAGATCCCGCCGGGCACGGTCGCCGCCGAAGTCCCGAAGGAGTGCGCGCCGTTCGGGATCGACGGCCCGTCCGGGCCCGGGGGGACCCCTGGCAAGGCCAAGTACGTCTGCTGGCCCGCCGACCACACCCTCGACGTGGGCGAGTCCCTCTCCTTCACCTTCATGCTGGACATCAAGGACGACACGAAGACCACCACCGGCGAGGTGAAGGCGACGTCCGTCTACGACATCCACCCGGCCTTCGACAAGAACCCCGCCAACGACAAGGCCCAGATCCGCATCGCGATCCCGACCGACTACGAGCCCGAGCCGTCACCCTCCGACGACCCGACCGACGACGGCTCCACCACGGCCGGCAACGGCAACGACCCCGAGGGCCAGTCCGTCGGCGGCGCCGGCAGCACCGGCGGCACGGGCACCACGTCGGCCGGCACCACCGCAGGCACCTCGACCGGCGGCACCACCGGCGCCGCCACCACCGGCTCCGTCGACGGCAACCTCGCGAGCACCGGCTCCGACGGCACCCCGCTCATCGCCGGCGCCGCAGCCGCCGCCGCGGCCCTCGGCGGCGTCCTGGTCATGGCCGTACGCCGCCGCCGCGCCACCGCCACCGCCAAGTCCGACTGACACCACCTGCCCTGAGGCCGGCGGCCGAGGCGCCCCGCGGCCCTCGGCGCCACCACCGGCCTCAGGGATACGGCGTCGTCCGCGCGACATGCGCCTGGAGCAGCCGCGGCGAGTTCCCGAACCCCTGGCGGGCGTACGCCGGGACGGCCCGGGGTGAGGAGTGGACGGTGACCCGCTCCAGTCCCAGCCGCTTCGCCTGGGCCAGGGTCTCGGTGATCAGCCGACCGCCCAACCCCGCATCCCGCGCCTCCGGCACCACGTACACGCACTGGAGATCACCGGACGCCCGATGCAACGCATGCGGCGTCGGTACGCGCTGCACCACCGCCAGCCACGCCATCCCGACGACCCCGGATCCATCGGCGCCGTCAGCGCCTACAGCACTGTTCACCAGCACCATGCAGCGGTGCGACCCCGCGTTCTGCGCGGCCCAGGTGACGAAGTGGCGTACGAAGGCGTCGCGGTCGACGCCTTCCGGTGCCGTGTCGTCGTTCTCCAGGATCCACTGCCAGCGCAGTCCCGCCACGGCCGCCAACTCGCCCGGTTCCGCCGGGCGGACGATCACATCGTCCACTCCCGTCACCACGCCCCGCCCACCGACTCGAAGACCCCGCTCGCCTCGTCCTGGAAGACCTCCGTCCAGTAGTGCCGGCCGTCGTCGGCCCGGGTGCCGGTCGGGTCCACCGCCGACAGGACCTGGAGCATCGTGATGGCCAACTGGTCGTAGGTGTCGGGGGTCGTCAGCTCGTGGCCGGACTCCTCGTCGATCGCCTGCTCACGGTGGAGCAGCCAGAGCGTGAAGGCGAGGGTCGAGACGTCGGTGTTCAGCGGGAACAGTCTCGCCTCGGGCTCGCTCCAGTTCAGGACCGCGCCCGTCTCGCCGTCGATGACGAGGCTGTTGTCCTCGACGAGATGGCCGAGGCGTATCAAGCGGCCGGCCCCGGCGGGGAGTTCGGCGGCCCACTCCTCGTCGGCGTAGTACTCGGCCAGCGTCTGCAGCGGCACGTCGGTGTCCAGCGTGAACAGGAAGCCGTTCTCCGGGAGGCCCACCTCCCGCAGAAAGCGACGGGTCGGCTCGTGGGCGAGCATGGCGGGGAAGTCGACCTCCTCGAAGCGCACCACCTTGCCCTGCCCGAACTCCTGGTCCAGCAGGCGCGAGGGAAGGTCCAGGGCCAGCCCGGACGCTCCGGCCCGGCCCGCCACCAGTGCGAGGGGGCGGATCAGCGCCGCCATCTTCCAGAACGGCGCCGGTTCGCCGTCCGTGCCGTCCTCGAACACGGCCAGCAGGTGCTGCGAGGCCTCCGCGACCGCCTTCGGGCCGTACCGGCCGACGTAGGACGCGAACTGGCCGCGCAGGCCCGCCAGTTCGTCCGTCGCCCCGGCGAACCGGACCAGCGTCCGCAGCGACGGGGCGAGCGCGCGGCGGTCCATCAGGTCGGGGCGGTCGTACATGAAGTACGTCGTCGAGATCTCGCCCGTCGCACCGTCCAGCAGGACCGACTCCGCCTCCAGGCCGCCAGGGCCCAGCAGTCCGCCTATCACCAGCTGGTCCCGCAGCTCCGCCGCCAGCCGGCCGCCCGCATCGCCCGTCGCCTCCGCCACGGTCCGCAGGACCTCACGGCCGTCACGGCCCTCGCGGCCTTCCCGGTCCTCCCGGCACAGCTCGGCGAAGCTCAACACGCCGCTGTCGTACGGCAGTCCGGGGCCCGTCAGCCAGCGCCGCGTCTCCGCGTGCGTGACATACGGCTCCAGCTCGGCCTCGCTCAGGATGATCGCCGTATCACCGGTGTGTGTCGTGATCGTCGTGCTCATGGCTCCCCCGCATGCGCTTGCTCACCGCCCCAGGGCAGGACACGGCCGACCGCCCGGCCCGCCGGACCCAGCCACCGTCCCCACTGCCCAGAACACTACGCGCCACCACTGACAACGCCCCCGGATCAGCCCGACCGCGGACAACACACCCGGCCCGGCACACCCAATGACAGCGCTTCACCTCAGTAGACGCTCAGCCCACCCTCACACGTTCCCTTTTGCGCCAGAACCGCCTCGACGGTTTCCACCACGGTCAGCTCCGAGGAGTGCACGCACGACACGACCCCGCGCATCACGTGAGATACACGCCGCCCAGCACGACGACGACCGCCGCGAGCAGGAACACCAGGACCCACAGCGCCAGCCTGCCCACGCCGGGCGCGGGTTCGTAGCGCCGTGGGTCCGGCTCGGTCACTGCCCCGTCACCACCGCCGCCTGCGGGCGGATCGGCAGACGGTTCACCGGGCGGCCGGTCGCCGCGCGTACGGCGGAGGCGATGGCCGCCGGGGAGGTCACCACCGGGACCGCGCTCACCGCCTTCGCGCCGAAGGGTGCGACCACGTCCCGCTCCTCGACCAGTTTCACGATGCGGATGTCGGGGGCGTCCAGGGCCGTCGGCAGGGAGTAGCCCGTCAGGTCGGGGTGGCGGATCAGGCCGCGGGCCGAGCGCAGGTTCTCGGTGAGCGCGATGCCCACGCCCTGCGTCACACCCGCCTCGATCCGCGCCTCCAGCTGGGCCGGGTTCAGGACCCGGCCGACGTCCTGGGCGAGCGCCAGCTCGACCACGCGGACCGAGCCCAGCTCGATGTCGACGTCGACGACCGCGCGGATGGCGCAGAAGGCCATGCCGACGAAGGCGTCACCCTGGCCCGTCTCGTTCAGCGGTTCGGTCGGGTGCGGACGGCACTGGGCGGTGGCCCAGAGTTCCTTGCCGTCCATCGCCTCCGTCACGGTGGTCGACAGGACGCCGTCGTACGAGGTGATCTTCCCGTCGGTGATCTGGAGCAGTTCGGTGGACATGCCGAACTTGTGCGCCAGGGGCTGGAGCAGTTGCGTCCGGACCATCTTGGCCGCCCGCTCGACCGCGCCGCCCGACACCCAGGTGTGACGGCCGCGGCAGCCCGCGCCCGCCGGGGGCTGGTCGGTGTCGACGGGCGCCACGTGCACCTCGTCGATGCCCAGCGTGTCCTGGACGATCTGCCGGGCCAGCGTCGTGAAGCCCTGGCCGGTCTCGACGGCGGCGCACAGCACCGTGGCCACCCCGTCGTGGACCTTCACCGTGGCCGTGGAGACCTCGTCCGCGCCCTCGGCGCCGAGCATGTGCACCATGCCCAGGCCGTAGCCCACGCCGCGCCGCACGGCACCCGGTTCGCCCGCGCCCTCGGGGCCGCCGGGCAGCAGCCACTCGTCCTCGGGCGTGTCCTTGGGCAGGGCGGGCAGCGGGTGGTCCCGTACGGCCTGGAGCAGTTCCGCGACCGGGGCCGGGCAGGTCACCGTCTGGCCCGTCGGGAGTACGTCGCCGGTGGCCATGGCGTTGCGCAGGCGCAGTTCCGCCGGGTCCAGGCCGAGCTTCTTGGCCAGCTTGTCCATCTGCGCCTCGTAGGCGGCGCACACCTGCATGGCGCCCTCGCCGCGTACGTGGCCGGAGGGCGGGTTGTTGGTGCGTACGGCCCAGCCCTCGATGAAGGCGTTCGGGACGACGTAGGGACCGCAGGCGAAGCCGACGGCGGCGGCCAGGGCCTCGGCGGACGTGTCCGCGTATGCGCCCGCGTCGAGCAGGATCTGCGCCTCGACCTTCACCAGCCTGCCCTCGGCGTCCGCGTGGTGGCGGTACCGCAGCAGCGTCGGGTGACGGTGCACGTGGCCCAGGAAGGACTCCTCGCGGGTGGCCGTCAGCTTCACCGGGCAGCCGGTCTTCAGCGCCAGCAGGCCGAGCGGCAGTTGGAAGCCCTGGTCCTCGCGGTCGGCGGTGGCGCCGGGGACGCCGGTGACGACGACCTTGACGCGCTCGGGTTCCAGGCCGTAGCAGGCGGCGGCCCGGTCGCGGTCGGTGTGCGGGTCGGTGGAGGCCAGGTAGAGCTCCACGCCGCCGTCGGGGCGCGGCACCGCGAGGCCCGCCTCGGCGCCGATGGGGGCCGGGTCCTGGCGGCCGATGCGGTACAGGCCCTCGACCACGATGTCGCCGGCGGCGTCGGGGTCGCCGTGACGCAGCGGGATGTGGCGGATCAGGTTGCCGTCGGGGTGCAGCGGCTCGGCCTCGAAGGCCTGTTCGGGGTCGGTGATCGGGTCGAGTACTTCGTACTCGACGATGACGGCGGCGGCGGCCAGCCGCGCGGTGTCGGGGTGGTCGGCGGCGACCGCGGCGATGGGCTCGCCGTGGTGGCGTACGACCTCGGAGGCGAAGACCGGGCGGTCCGCCGTGCCGCGGCCGAGCAGCGGGCTGCCCGGCACGTCCTCGTGCGTGACGACGGCCCGGACGCCGGGCATCTCACGCGCGTGGGAGGTGTCGATGGACGTGATGCGCGCGTGCGGGTGCGGTGAGCGCAGCACGGCCGCCCACAGCAGGCCCTCGGCCCACAGGTCGGCCGCGTACGGGAACGTGCCCTCGGTCTTGGCGCGGGCGTCGGCGGCCGGCAGGGAGGCGCCGAGGCCGTGCGGGATCGGCTCGGGGGCGGGTGCTGCCTCCGCGGCTGTGGTCGCGGTGGCGGCTTCGTTGCTCACGCCTGGCCTCCGTCCTGTCCGTACGCCTGGTCATGCGGTCCCCCGGAGCCGCGTGCCTCGAACGCCGACGGGTTGACCCCGCCGGCCCCGGGGCCCGCCTGGTGGGGGATACGTGGCTCGTCGCCGTCATGTTCGCCGTCGCCTGCGGCCGTGTGGGATTCGCGTTCGGCGACGACCTCCTTGACGGCCTCGACCACGCCCCGGTATCCGGAGCAACGGCAGAGGTTGCCGCAGAGTGCCTGGCGGGTCTCCATCTCGGTCGGCGCCGGGTTGCCCTCCAGCAGGTCGTGCACGGTCATCGCCATGCCCGGCACGCAGAATCCGCACTGCACGGCGCCGCACCGCGCGAGCGCCCGCTGCACGTCGGAGGGCTGCCCGTCCTCGGCGAGGCCCTCGACCGTACGGACCTCGCTGCCGGCCGCGGTCACGGCGGGCACCAGGCAGGACGCCACGAGCCGTCCGTCGACCTGGACGTTGCAGGCCCCGCACTCCCCCTGCGAGCAGCCGTCCTTGGCGCCGGCGAGGCCGAGCCGTTCGCGCAGCACGTAGAGCAGCGACTCGCCGATCCAGGCGTCCGAGACGGGCCGGTCGACGCCGTTGACGCGCAGGACGTAGGAGGCGAGGGGGTGTTCCTCGCCGGTGGGCGGCGGTACGTCGGCGGAGGCGGCGGTTCCGGCCGGTTCCTCGGTCTGCGGGGCGGGGTCGCCGTCCTCGGCCGGGGCGGTCTCGGCGGACGCCTCTGTCGGGCCCTCCGCGGCCTCCGGGGCGCCCTGGGTGTCCGTGGCGGCCTCACCGGTCCCGGGAGCGGTCTGTGAGGCCTGTGCGGGCTCTGAGGGGCTCTCGGCGGAGTCCTCGGCGGGCGGCTCCGGCGTGAACTCGGGCGCGCTTTGGGCCTGCTGCTCGTGCGGGTGCGGGACGGGCCGCTCGCCGGCGTAGGCGTCGGGGTGTCCCGGCTGCCCGTGCACGTGCCCGGCCCCGGCTCCGGCTCCCACCGCTTCCTCGGCCGGCGCCGCGGCCTCGGCCTGCTGTCCCCAGGGCTGTCCGGTCGGCTGTGTCGCCCAGGGCGCGGGCGCGCCGCCGGGCAGGGTGGCCGGAGGGGTTCCGCCCCATTGCTCGACGAGCGACGACGTGGTGAACTCGCCCGATTCGTCCGGAAGGTCGCCGTCGGCGACGGGGATCGACCACTGCCCGGTGACGTCGTGACCGGGTGCGGCGCCGCCCTCGTGACCCGCCTGGGCGGCCTGGCCCTGCGGGGTCTCCGAGAAGTCCCACTGCTGGGTCGCCCCGGGGTTGTACGCGAACTGGCCGGTGCCGGCGCCCTGCGCCATGGTGTTCGGGTCGGGCCACTGGCTGCCGTCGCCGGGCACGCCCGCGACCGGCCAGCCGCCCGGGGCCGCGGGGTCGGCGTTCCCCGGTCCCGGCGTGGCCGTTATCTGCGGCGGCACATAGCCGTGGCCGCGCGCGGCGAGGGGGGTGTCCGAGGAGGCCAGGAGGGCGTCGATGCCCCCTTCGGGAAGTTTGACGAAGGCGGTGGCGCCGTCGTCGTAGTCGCCCTGAGGCAGCGGGTCCCAGCGACCGCCGCCCTGGGGCGTGCCCTCTCCGTGCTGGTCGTCGGTCACGACAGCGCCCTCCCCAGTGCTCGTCGGGCCAGCGCGGCGACGGTGCGCCGCAGGTGCAGTACGGCGGGCGGATGCTGCGGTACGGAGCCGTCCTCGGCCGGGGCGGGGTCCGGGATGCAGGCCGCGGCGACGTACTCCCCGAAGGCGTTCAGGGCCTCCGGGACGATCGCGCGGTTGTTGTCCCAGTCGATGAGCTGGGCGACCCAGTGCTCGGCGTCCAGCGGCCGGAGCGGCATGGGCGCTATGGCGCCGACGGCGCACCTGATGCCGCGCCGTGCCGGGTCGAGCACGACGGCGACGGACGCCATGGCGCGCCCCGGGCCGGTGCGGCCGGTGGCCTTGAGGAAGACCTGCGGGGCGTGCAGCAGCGGCACGCGCACGTAGCCGATGAGTTCGCCGGCCCGCAGCATGTCCATGCCGGCCAGCAGGTGCGACACCGGGATCTCCCGACGGGCTCCGCCCGGGCCCGCGATGATCAGGGTCGCTTCGAGGGCGGCCAGGACCGGCAGCGCGTCACCGGTCGGGGACGCCGAGGCGATGTTGCCGCCCAGGGTGCCCGCGTTGCGGATCTGTGGCGGGCCCGCGGCGCGTGCGGCGGCCGCGAGCGCCGGGATGAGGGCGGCGAAGTCGGGGCGGCCCATACGCGCGTGCGTGAGGCCCGCTCCGAGCAGGGCGTGACCGTCCTGGTACTGCCAGCCGCGGATCTCGCTGATCTTGCCGAGGCCGACCAGTGCGGCGGGCCTGAGCTGCCCGGAGTTGACGGCGGCCATGAGGTCGGTGCCGCCCGCGACGGGCACTGCGGCGGGCACGGCGGCGAGTGCCGCCACGGCCTCGTCCAGCGTCGTGGGCAGCGTGACGGCCTGCGCCGCCTGCGGTGCGCTCGTGGTCAAACCGGCTGCCCCTTCCCGCTGCCCCACCTGGTCCCACCTGTGCTGCCGTACGGTACGTGCTGACAGGGCGGACGTGGCAACTCTGGCACATCTTCGCGGGACGCGAGGACACGGGTCCGCTAGGAGACATTCGCCCACCTCATCGGGGAGATGGTCCGTTTTCGTACGGCATCACCGGTGTTTACCGATTGACACTCTTCGGTGACCCCTTGCCGGATTTTTTCAATTACCTGTTCGGGGGTGGGCCGTCGATCGGGCGGCCGAGCACCCCGGGCCGCCGCTGCCACGGCCGCGGTCCCGTCGGCGGACGGTAGGCCACCCCCAGGGCGTCAAGTCGCCGGTAGTGGGTGGCCATCCGGTGCTCGAACCCGGCGAAGTCCCGTTCCGCCGGGGCGGGCAGGCGACTCCAGGCGACCTCGGCGAAGGCGGCGAGGCGCGGGAACGCCTGGTAGTCCACGCGCGCCTGGTCCTCCATCACCTCGGTCCACAGGTTGGCCTGCGTGCCGAGCACGTGGCGGGCCTCGTCGGACGTCAACTCCGGTGGCACCGGTTCGAACCGATAGACGTCCTCCAGGGTGCGCACGTAGCCGATCGGCACCGGCTCGTCGGCGCCCGGGTCCTGACGGTGGTCCAGGTACACCTGCTGTTCCGGGCACATGACGACGTCGTGGCCCGCGCGGGCCGCCGCGATGCCGCCCGCGTAGCCGCGCCAGGACGACACGGCCGCCCCGTCCGCGAGGCCGCCCTCCAGGATCTCGTCCCAGCCGATGAGCCTGCGCCCGCGCGCGGTCAGCCACTTGTCGAAGTGGCCGATGAACCACGCCTGGAGTTGGTCCTCGTCCTTCAGCCCGAGTTCCCGGATGCGTTCCTGCGCGGCCGGCGACCGCCGCCACTGGTCTTTGAGGCATTCGTCACCCCCGACATGGACGAACTCCGAGGGGAACAGCTCCAGGACTTCCTCGAGGACCCCCTCGTAGAAGCGCAGGGTGTTGTCAGTGGGAGCGAGTACGTTCGGATTGATCCCCCAGGTGTCCCAGACGGAGAGGGCGGAGGTGTCGATGACGTCGGTGTTGCCGAGTTCCGGATACGCGGCGATGGCGGCCTGCGAGTGGCCCGGTACGTCGATTTCGGGGACGACGGTGATATGCCGCTCGGCGGCGTAGGCGACGATCTCGCGGATGTCGTCCTGGGTGTAGTAGCCACCGTGCGGCTTCTCCTCCCACAGCGGGGAGGCCCGGTGGCCGAATTTCGTACGGGCCCGCCAGGAGCCGACCTCCGTCAGCCGCGGATACTTCTCGATCTCGATGCGCCAGCCCTGGTCGTCCGTCAGATGGAAGTGGAAGACGTTGAGTTTGTGGGCGGCCATCAGGTCCAGGTAGCGCAGGACGCCGTCCTTGGGCATGAAGTGCCGGGCCACGTCGAGCATCAGGCCGCGCCAGCCGAAGCGGGGGGAGTCCCGGATCTCCGTCAGCGGCAGCCGCCACGTACGGCCGGGAAGGGGGGCGCGCCGGAAGGCGTCGGGGCCGAGGAGCTGGCGCAGCGTCTGGGCGCCCCAGAAGACTCCGGCGGGCGAGCCGCCTTGGAGGTGGACGCCGTGCGGGGCGACGACCAGGCGGTATTCCTCGGCGTCCAGGCCGGGCCTGACGGACAGATGGAGGACGTCGTACTCGTCCCCCTTCTTGGGCGGCAGCGCCAGCCCGGTCGCCGCCCCGAGCGTGGCGCGCAGCAGGCGCGCGACGTCCTCGGTGCCCGGCCCGGCCTCGATCCCGAAGCCGTCACCGAGTTCGTGGAAACCCTCGGCCCGCTCCGTCTGGCGAGGTGCCGGAATGAGATCCATGGATGATCAGACCTTTCAGTCCTTGACCGCTCCGCCCAGCCCCGACACCAGCCGGCGCTGCACGAGCACGAAGAAGACCAGTACCGGAATCGTCATCACCGTGGACGCCGCCATCACGCCGCCCCAGTCCGGCTCGTCCGGCTTGTAGAAGACGAGCAGGGCCATCGGCAGGGTTGACTGCGAGGTGTCGCTGATGATGAAGGACTTGGCGAACAGGAAGTCGTTCCAGGCGGAGATGAAGGAGAAAACGCTGGTGGCCACCAGCCCCGGGAAGACCAGCGGGAAAAGGATCTGCCACAGGAATCGCGAGCGGCTCGCCCCGTCGATGTACGCGGCCTCCTCAAGCGCCTGAGGAACGGCCTTCACAAACCCCCGCAGCATCCAGATCGCGAACGGCAGCGAGAAGGCGATGTGCGGCAGGATCAGCGAGCCCAGCGTGTTCAGTTGGCCGAAGTCCCGCATGAGGAAGAACAGGGGGATCGTCAGGGCCTCCACCGGCACCATCTGGGCCACCAGAAACATGATCAGCAGGGTGGTCCGGAAGCGGAAGCGGAATCGTGTCACCGCGGTCGCGGCGAGAAACGCGATCAACGCCGATACGATCACGACACTGCACGCGACGACAAGGCTGTTGAGGAAGTACCGGCCGAATTCGTTCTGCTCGAAGACCCGCCGGAAGGAATCCAGGGAGGGCGCCGACGTCCACGGCCGAGGCTCGCTCGACTCGATCTCCCCGGCCGGTTTGAAGGCGCTGAGCACCATCCAGTACAGCGGAAACGCCACCACCACGGCGACCAGCAGCGCGGAGACCTCGGCGAGCAGCCGCCAGGGCCGTCGTACGAGACGCGCGGAACCCAAGGACCTCACAGCTCCTCCCCCTGCCTGCGCAGCAACCGCAGGTACACCAGCGTCACCGCCAGCAGGATCACCAGCATCACCACGCCGATCGCCGAGCCGAGGCTGTACTGCGAGGACGCGAACGCCTTTTGATAGGCGTACACGTTCAGCACGAGGTTCTGGCCCGCTATGCCGCCGCCGTTCGTCATGACGTAGATCTGGGTGAAGACCTTGAAGTCCCAGATGACCGACTGAATGGTGACGACCACCAGGATCGGCCGCAGCATCGGCGCCAGCACCGACCGCCAGATCCGCCACTGCGAGGCCCCGTCCAGCGAGGCCGCCTCCAGCACCTCGCTCGGCACGGCCCGGATCCCGGCGTACACCGTGACCATCACGAAGGGGAAAGAGCACCAGACCACTTCGAGCAGCACCAGGAAGAAGGCACTGACACGCCCGTACGTCCACGAGTACTCCCCGAGCCCCAGCATCCGGTTCACGGGCCCGAAGTCCGGGTCGAACAGGAACAGCCACACCGTGGACCCGGTGATGGCCGGCGTCGCCCACGCCCCGAGCGCGGCCAGCATCAACGCCAGCCGCGGCACGGCACGCACACGCGTGAGCAACACGGCGAGCGCACAGCCGACGGCGAGCGTCGAGACGACACACGCCGCCGCGAAGACGACGGTGGCGAGCAGCACCTGCCAGAACTGCGAGTCCGAGAACAGCTCCGCGTAGTTCCCGAACCCCTGGAAGGTGGTCGGCTCCCCACCACTGACCTGAGCCTGCGTGTACTCGAAGAACGAGATCAGCCCAAGCTGATAGACGGGATAGACAAGCAGCCCACCGAGCACGACGAGGGCGGGGGCAAGATAGAGCCAGGGCGCCTTCTGACCCCGGGCACGACGACCCCCTCGGGGGCGCGGGGCTGTGTTCGATTTGCGGCTACCGCCGCGTGGGCGCGGCAAGCCCCCACCGCCCCGCACCCGCCGACGCTCCAGAACCCCCGAGCTACTGGGCGCTGTCATCCGACGGACCCAAACGCCTCATCCATCTTCTTCGCCGCGTCCCCAGAAGCCGCAGCCACGCCCTTCTTACCGCTGATGACCTCCTGCAACATCGTCGGCAACACCAGCGACGAGTCGATCTGAGCCCACGCGGGCGAGGCGGGCACGAACTTGGTCCCCGCGGCGAGCGTCTCCGCGAACGGCTTCACATACGGCTCCTCCGCCGCGACCCGCTGCCGCACGTCGGAGAACGTCGGCAGGAACCCCATCGCCTCGAACATCGACGCCTGCGTCTCCTTGGAGGCGAGCTGCTCCATGAGCTCAACCGCCAGCGTCCGATGAGACGTGCTCTTCAGCACGCCGATGTTGTTGCCCCCGGCGAACGCGGGCGCGACGGACCCCGCCTTCACCCCCGGCAGCGGCACGACCGCGTACTTGCCCTTCACCTTCCCGGCCTCCACCGCGGTGTGGCTGAAGTCGCCGCCGATCGCCATCCCCGCCTTGCCTGCCGCGAACGCGGTGATCGTGTCGTTGCCGCCCATACCCGCGCACTTGGCGGCGGGGCAGTTGTCGTCGCCGAAAAGGGACGTGTACGCGGTGATGCCCTTCTGGGCGGCCGCGCTGTCGATGGCGGAGGTGTACGAGTCGCCCTGGCCGGTCGCGAGTTCGCCGCCGTTGGCCCAGACGAAGGGCATCGCGCCGTACGTGTAGGCGCCGCCGACGACCAGGCCGTACAGCCCGGGCTTCGCGGCGCGGATCTCGCGGGCCGTGGTGGCCAACTCGGCCATGGTCTTCGGCACTTCGAGGCCGAGTTCCTTGAAGACGTCCGTGCGGTAGTACAGGGCGCGGACGCCGACGTAGAAGGGGGCGCCGTAGACCTTGCCGTCCACCGTGACGGACTGCCTGGCGGTGGGGTCGGTCTCCTTCGCCTCGGTCCAGTCGCCGAACTCCTTCGTGACGTCGAGGAGTCCGCCGTCCTTCACATAGCCGGCGGTGTCGGTGTTGCCGTACTCCATGACGTCGGGCGCGGAGGCGGGGTCGTTGAAGGCGGCCTTGACGCGCTGGGCGCGGGTCTCGACCGGGATGTACTCGACGTCGACCTTCGTGCCGTCGTGGGCCTTCTCGAAGGCGCTGACGACGGAGTCGACGACCTTCTCCTTCGGCTTGTTGCCGACTTCCTGGAAGAGCCAGACCCGCAGGGTGCCGGTCTTGTCGTCCTTGTCGGAGGAGGAGTTGGTGGAGGTCTGCGGGGCGCAGGCGGTGACGGCGAGGGCGGTGAGCAGTACGGCGAGTCTGGGGGCGAGCTTCATGGAGCGGTCCTCCGGGCGTGCGTTGCAACATATGCAATGACGGTTTCGCTCTGCACAACGCATCGGAGCCTAGGGACTGCGTGAACATGTCCACAAGAGGTCTCAACCACTTCGTGACACGCCAAGGCCCCCGGGGTGCGCCGAAACGCGCCCCCGGGGGCCTTCGTCTTGCGGACCTGCCTTACGAACCTCAGGCCGAGGGGAGGGCTACTTCTTGTCGCCGCCCTTGCCCTTGTCGTCGCCGCCGGCGCCCATGGACTCGTAGATCTCCTTGCACATGGGGCACACCGGGTACTTCTTCGGGTCGCGGCCGGGCACCCAGACCTTGCCGCACAGCGCCACGACGGGGGTCCCGTCGAGGGCGCTCGCCATGATCTTGTCCTTCTGGACGTAGTGGGCGAAGCGCTCGTGGTCGCCGTCGCCGTGGGAAGTCTGCGGCGTGGGCTCGACGAGGGTCCCCGTACCAGTCCCGCGCTCGGGCTCGAGAGTGCTCATACCGCCAAGAGTACTGAAGCTCACACGCATCAGTTGAGCGAAGGGTCGTCGGGGTACGTGGCCACCATCGCGAGCTCGTTGCGCTGTCGGCGCAGGACCTCGCGCCAGAGTCTTTCCGGCGACGGCGAGGACACGTCACCCGGTTCGGACTCGACGACGTACCAGGCGCCCTCCACCAGCTCGTCCTCCAGCTGGCCGGGGCCCCAGCCGGCGTATCCGGCGAAGATCCTCAGGCTGCCGACGGCCGAGGCGAGCAGTTCCGGCGGCGCCTCCAGGTCCACGAGCCCGATCGCGCCGTGCACCCGGCGCCAGCCCAGCGGCGCGCCCTCGCCGTTCGCGTCACCGGGGATGACGGCGACGCCGAGTGCCGAGTCCAGGGAGACCGGGCCGCCCTGGAAGACGACACCGGGCTCACCGGCGAGGTCCGCCCAGCCCTCCAGGATGTCGCCCACGTCCACGGGCGTCGGACGGTTGAGGACGACACCGAGGGAGCCCTCCTCGTCGTGGTCGAGAAGGAGCACCACCGCGCGGTCGAAGTTCGGGTCCGCCAGGGCGGGCGTTGCCACGAGCAACCGCCCTGTGAGCGAGGACACCTCGGTCATGCCAGACATGATCCCGCATCTTCCCTTCAAGTGGGGAGGCAATGCCGGTTCGGGAGTGAATGCAGCCATGAATTGAAGGAGCGGCCTGGTAAGGCCTCGTTTGAGGGTGGTGGTGGGAGACGGGAGGGCGGAAAGGAGCGCCGGCGGGCGCACGGCAGGGACGGTGACCGCTCGTGCCCGGCGGGGAACCGTTCGTGTTGTGACAGAGCTATGACGTTCCTGAGCCCTCCTTGGGCTTACTGAAGGGGGGTCGGCGGCGATTACCCTTTCCCTTCTGGCCCCTGCCCAACTCATCGGAACGCGAGATACATGACCGTCAACGACGATGTCCTGCTTGTCCACGGCGGAACCCCGCTGGAGGGCGAGATCCGTGTCCGCGGTGCGAAGAACCTCGTACCGAAGGCCATGGTGGCTGCCCTGCTGGGCAGCGCGCCAAGTCGACTGCGCAACGTGCCGGACATCCGTGACGTGCGGGTCGTCCGCGGGCTGCTCCAGCTGCACGGGGTGACGGTCCGTCCGGGTGAGGAACCGGGCGAACTGGTGATGGATCCCTCCCACGTGGAGAGCGCGAACGTCGCTGACATCGATGCCCACGCGGGTTCCAGCCGGATCCCGATCCTCCTGTGCGGTCCGCTGCTGCACCGCCTCGGGCACGCGTTCATCCCGGGCCTCGGCGGCTGCGACATCGGCGGCCGGCCCATCGACTTCCACTTCGAGGTGCTGCGGCAGTTCGGCGCGACCATCGAGAAGCGGGCGGACGGCCAGTACCTGGAGGCTCCGCAGCGGCTGCGCGGCACGAAGATCCGGCTGCCGTACCCGTCCGTGGGCGCGACCGAGCAGGTCCTGCTGACGGCGGTGCTCGCCGAGGGCGTCACCGAGCTCTCGAACGCGGCCGTGGAGCCGGAGATCGAGGACCTCATCTGCGTCCTGCAGAAGATGGGCGCCATCATCGGCGTGGACACCGACCGCACCATCCGCATCACCGGTGTGGACAGCCTCGGCGGCTACACCCACCGCGCCCTCCCGGATCGTCTGGAGGCCGCCTCCTGGGCGTCCGCGGCGCTCGCCACCGAGGGCAACATCTACGTACGCGGCGCCCAGCAGCGCTCGATGATGACGTTCCTCAACACCTACCGGAAGGTGGGCGGTGCCTTCGAGATCGACGACGAGGGCATCCGTTTCTGGCACCCCGGTGGCCAGTTGAAGTCCATCGCTCTCGAAACGGACGTGCACCCGGGCTTCCAGACGGACTGGCAGCAGCCGCTGGTGGTGGCCCTCACGCAGGCCACGGGCCTGTCCATCATCCACGAGACGGTCTACGAGTCCCGCCTCGGCTTCACCTCCGCGCTGAACCAGATGGGCGCCCACATCCAGCTCTACCGCGAGTGCCTCGGCGGCTCCGACTGCCGCTTCGGCCAGCGCAACTTCCTGCACTCCGCGGTGGTCTCAGGACCGACGAAGCTCCAGGGCGCCGACCTGGTCATCCCCGACCTGCGCGGCGGCTTCTCCTACCTCATCGCCGCCCTCGCGGCCCAGGGCACGTCCCGCGTCCACGGCATCGACCTCATCAACCGCGGCTACGAGAACTTCATGGAGAAGCTCGTGGAACTGGGGGCGAAGGTGGAGTTGCCCGGTAAGGCGCTCGGCTGACGGCACACGCTCGGCCCCGGCCAGGCGCAGCGCCCTCCGGCTGGGGTCCGGGGGTCATCCCCCGGATAGGCACAGCATGGAGAAGCTCGTGGAGCTCGGCGCGAAGGTCGAGCTGCCGGGCAAGGCACTCGGATAACCAGCACAGTCGTACCTATGCCGAAGGGGCGGCACCCGGATCCGGGTGCCGCCCCTTCGGCGTTCACTGCAGCGCCCTCAAGGGGCGCGGGACTGAGCCCATATGCGGCTCCGCCGCGCGGGCGCGACCAGCCACAACGGACCGGCAGTCGCCCACGGCGCGAAACCGCGACGGCGATCAGGCGCCCTTACTTACCCTTGGCCGCTTCCTTGAGCTTGCTGCCCGCGGAGACCTTCACGCTGTAGCCGGCCGGGATCTGGATCGGGTCGCCGGTCTGCGGGTTGCGGGCGGTGCGAGCGGCACGGTGGGTGCGCTCGAAGGTCAGGAAGCCAGGGATGGTGACCTTCTCGTCGCCCTTGGCGACAACCTCGCCGACGGTCTCGGCGAACGCGGCCAGCACGGCGTCGGCGTCCTTGCGGGTCACCTCGGCGCGGTCGGCCAGCGCGGCCACCAGCTCACTGCGGTTCATGTTGTTACTCCCGTGTTCATTTGCCTTGAGGCGTGCCACGCGGCGGAGCCGCATGTCGGGCACAGCGATGTCGATGCTGCCAGGGTCCTCGGTGAGACCCGGGACCCGGGTCCGTCGTCAGACCCTCGCGCCCAGAGACGCATCCTGCCCCTACCTGCGGCGGGAAAGCCAATCCGGCGCCCGGAGGAGTCGTGAGAACACCCTTGGGAGTCACACGAAGAGAGGGCCTGAACTTGGCCGTCACGATAAACGGCGTCCCGAGGCCCCAGGTTCCACGACGCGCCGTTACAAGGGCTTGCCGTGGCGATCCTCACAGCCCGCGCACACTTCGCGGGCTGTGCGGCACTGATTCCGGGTGACTACTCGTCCGCGCCCGCAGCCGTGACGGCCTTCGCGGCGTCGCGCACCGCGCCGGCGACCGCGCCCGCGACCTTGTCGTTGAAGACGCTCGGGATGATGTAGTTCGGGTTCAGCTCGTCCTCGGTCACCACGTCCGCCAGCGCCTTCGCGGCCGCGAGCATCATGTCGGTGTTGACCGTGCGGGACTGCGCGTCCAGCAGACCGCGGAAGACACCCGGGAAGACCAGCACGTTGTTGATCTGGTTCGGGAAGTCGGAGCGGCCCGTGGCCACAACTGCGGCCGTCTGACGGGCGATTGCCGGGTCGACCTCGGGGTCCGGGTTCGCGAGCGCGAACACGATCGCGTTCTCGGCCATCGCGGCCACGTCGTCGCCGTCGAGGACGTTCGGGGCGGAGACGCCGATGAAGACGTCCGCGCCGCGCACGGCCTCCTTCAGCGTGCCGGTCAGGCCCTCGGGGTTGGTGTTGTCGGCGATCCAGCGCAGCGGCGAGTCCGCGGGGGCGTCCCGCAGGTCCTCGCGGCCGGCGTGCACGACGCCGTGGATGTCGGCGACGACGGCGTTCTTCACACCGGCGGCGAGCAGCAGCTTGAGGATGGCCGTACCGGCCGCGCCGGCACCGGACATCACGACGCGGATGTTCTCAATCGCCTTGCCCGCCACGCGAAGTGCGTTGGTGAGGGCGGCCAGGACGACGATCGCGGTGCCGTGCTGGTCGTCGTGGAAGACGGGGATGTCGAGGGCCTCGCGCAGGCGGGCCTCGATCTCGAAGCAGCGCGGGGCGGAGATGTCCTCCAGGTTGATGCCGGCGAAGCCGGGGGCGATGGCCTTGACGATCTCGACGATCGCGTCGGTGTCCTGGGTGTCGAGGCAGATCGGCCAGGCGTCGATGCCGGCGAACCGCTTGAAGAGGGCCGCCTTGCCCTCCATGACGGGCAGCGCGGCCTTCGGGCCGATGTTGCCGAGGCCCAGCACCGCCGAACCGTCCGTCACAACCGCAACGGAGTTGCGCTTGATGGTCAGGCGGCGGGCGTCCTCGGGGTTCTCGGCGATGGCCATGCAGACGCGGGCCACACCCGGCGTGTAGACCATGGACAGGTCGTCACGGTTGCGGATGGGGTGTTTCGACGCCATCTCGATCTTGCCGCCGAGGTGCATCAGGAACGTACGGTCGGAGACCTTGCCGAGCGTGACGCCCTCGATGGTGCGCAGCTGCTCGACGATCTCGTCGGCGTGCGCCGTGGAGGTGGCGGCGATGGTGACGTCGATCCGGAGCTTCTCGTGCCCGGAGGCGGTGACGTCGAGGCCGGTGACCGAGCCTCCGTGGGACTCCACGGCCGTGGTGAGCTGGGAGACCGCGGTTCCGCTCGCGGGCACCTCCAGCCGGACCGTCATCGAGTAGGAGACGCTGGGCGCCGTTGCCATGGCCGACTTCCTCTGCTTTCACCTGTGACGCTGGGTATGCCGTCCGATCGTCGCACCTACCGCCGAGTAGGAGTTAGCCGGGCTTGAATTGCGAACGTATTGTTCGCCACGTCTTCTCATGAAAAGAGACCCACGTCACTTGGTGACGTGGGTCCCTTCTCTTCGTTCATGACACCGACCCGCCATGCTCGCCTCGCGGCAAGTGGTCGCTCGTAGCGACGAAGGTTGGGCCCGGGGGCTTGGATCGAGCCGGTGCCACACCCAGGCTAACAAACAGATCCCATAAGGCCATTCCCGCACGGAGTGTTCATCCGAACCGGTCCGGCGAGTCGGCCGCCGGGTCAGTCCCTGAGCAGGTCGGGCACCCCGGAGGCGTCCGGCTCGTCCCGCTCCCCCGACACCACCGTCAGCTGCTGGGTGGCCCGGGTCAGCGCGACGTAGAGCACGCGCAGCCCGGCCGGCGACTCGTCCGCGATCTCCGCCGGGGAGACGACGACCGTCGCGTCGTACTCCAGCCCCTTGGCCTCCAGGCTGCCCAGCGCCACGACCCGGTCGCCGAGCCCGGCCAGCCATTTGGCCGCCTCCTCGCGCCGCTGCATGGCGACGACGACGCCGACCGTGCCGTCGACGCGGTCGAGCAGCCGGGCGGCCTCCTCGCGGACGGTCTGGGCGAGGGAGTCGCGTACGACGGTGCCGTTTGCCTTGTTCGTTGCCACGAAACGGGGCTCCACGCCGGTGGAGCGCACGGCCGACGGGGAGGTCGAGCCGGGCATGGCCAGCGCCAGCACCTTGGCCGCCAGCTGGGCGATCTCCGCCGGGTTGCGGTAGTTCACGGTGAGCTGGAAGCGGCGGCGCGGGCGGGTGCCCAGTGCCTCGTCCCTGGCCTCGGCTGCCTCGTCGACGTCGGACCACGAGGACTGGGCCGGGTCGCCGACGACCGTCCAGGTGGCGTGGCGGCCCCTGCGGCCGAGCATCCGCCACTGCATCGGCGTGACGTCCTGGGCCTCGTCGACGATGACGTGGGCGTACTCGGTGCGCTCGGCGGCCAGCCGCTCGGCGCGCTCGCGCTGCGACTCCTCGCGGACCGGCATCAGCTCCTCCAGGCCGGTGAGCTGGTCGAGCGGGTCGAGGTCGCGCTTCTTGCGGGGGCGGGCCGGGGTGCCGAGGATCGCCTGGAGCTCGTCGAGCATGGCGATGTCGTGCACGGAGTACCCGTCCCGCCTGAGCGAGCGGGCCACCTTGCGGACCTCGCCGGGGTTGAGGACGCGGCGGGCCCAGCGGCCGAGGCGGCGCTCGTCGGCCATCGCGGCCAGGACGGCCTGCGGGGTCAGCTCCGGCCACCAGGCGTCGAGGAAGGCGATGAAGCTGTCCTCGGTGCTGACGTCCTCGTCGAAGGAGGAGCGCAGCTCGGCGGCGAGCTCCGGGTCGCTGTGCCGGGTGGCGGCGCCCGACTGGGTCCACAGGGCGTCGAGCAGCAGCTTGCGGGCACGGGGGCGCAGCAGGTTCACGGGTGCCGTGCCGCCGAGAGCGGTGCGGCGGACATGTTCCAGCTCGGCGGCCTCCAGTTCGAGGCGGCGGCCGAAGGCGACCACGCGCAGGCGGGTGGGCGGTCCGGCCGGGGTCCGCGCGGGCGTGCCGGTGGCGTCGTCGCCCGGGTCGTCGCCGAAGGCGAGCTGGCCGGTCCGGTTCGCCGCGGTGTCACGGGCAGGTCGGCCCTGCGGGGTACGGCCGCCCGGCCCCAGCTCCAGCGCGCCGCGTGCCGCCTTCCGCAGCACCTTGAGCATGCGGTACGAGCCCTTCGCGCGGGCCGTGGACGGGGCGTCGTACAGCGTGGCCTCGGCGCCGTCGACCAGTGAGCCGATCGCCCGGATGGCGACCTGGCCCTCCTCGCCGAGGGAGGGGAGCACGCCCTCGGTGTACGCGACGAGCAGCGGGGTCGGGGAGACGATCAGGATGCCGCCGGAGTACCGGCGGCGGTCCTGGTAGAGCAGGTAGGCGGCGCGGTGCAGGGCCACGGCGGTCTTGCCGGTGCCGGGGCCGCCCTCGACGTATGTCACGGAGGCGGCGGGCGCGCGGATGACCAGGTCCTGCTCGGCCTGGATGGAGGCCACGATGTCCCGCATGGTGTGGCTGCGGGCCTGGCCGAGGGCGGCCATGAGGGCGCCGTCGCCGATGACGGCCAGCTCGTGGTCGCCGAGGAAGGCCTTGAGCTCGGGGCGCATGAGGTCGTCCTCGACGCCGAGCACGCGGCGCCCCTTGGAGCGGATGACCCGGCGCCGTACGACCCGCCCCGGGTCGACCGGCGTGGAGCGGTAGAAGGGCGCCGCGGCCGGGGCCCGCCAGTCGATGACCAGCGGGGCGTAGTCCTGGTCGAGCACTCCGATACGGCCGATGTGCAGGGTCTCGGCGATGTCGGCGGTGTTGTCCTCGCGGACCGCGCCCTCGGCGGGTTCGACGGCGGTGTACGCGCCGTCGGGCCCCTTCTTGCCGTCCTTGCCGAGGAGCAGGTCGATCCGGCCGAAGAGGAAGTCCTCGAACTCGTTGTTGAGCCGGTTGAGGTGGACACCCGCGCGGAAGACCTGTGCGTCGCGCTCGGCGAGTGCGCCGGGCGTGCCGACCTGGCCGCGCTTGGCCGCGTCGTTCATGAGGAACTCGGCCTCGTGGATCTTCTCCTCAAGCCGCTGGTACACCCGGTCCAGGTGTTCCTGTTCGACGCTGATCTCGCGGTCTCTGAGGGAGTCTTCGAGCGCGGTTTCCTGTTGAGCCTGAGCGGCCACCGGGCCCCCTTCTGACGTGCTGGGCAGCCGTCAACCGTACGCGAAGGGGACCCGGAAAAGCTACGGCACGCTATACGTCGACCTCGGCCAGCTTGTTCCCGTCGAAGTCCATGACCTCCACGTGGTCCACGTCGTCGGGGGACATGGACACGCCGCCGCTGACGTAGAGCGGGTTCCTGGCCTGCTCGGTCTTGGCGTCCGGGATGCCGTAGCCCCACTTCGGGACCGACCAGGAGGCGGCCGTCTCGCGCTCGCCGTCCTTGCTGACGAAGATCAGGGAACATTTGAGCGGTCCCTTGACGCCCTTGAGCTCGAGGGCCGTCTCGGTGCCCCAGAGCTTCTCCGACATGGCGACGGTCGCGCTGACGCCGGTCGCCGCGTCGTTGCCGGAGGCCTTGTCCTTGATGCTGTCGAACAGGTCCTTGGCGGGGTTGGCGGCCGCCACGGTGTTCCCCTTGACGCCGCCACCGCCGTCGCCGTCGCCGCCGTTGGTCGCCACGGCGACGAACGGGCCGCCGACGATGAGCGCGGCCGCCGCGGCCACCATGTAGAAGCCGCGCCGACGCTTCTGGGCACGGCGCTCGGCGACCTCGTCGACCAGCTTGTTGACCAGGCGCGGGCTGGGCTTGGCGGACAGGGAGTCACCGATCGCGGGCGTGCCGGCGCCGGGCAGGTCCGCGAGCGCGGCCAGCATCGGCTCCATTCCGGCGAGCTCGTCCAGCTGCTGGGCGCACCATTCGCAGGTCGCGAGGTGGGCCTCGAAAGCGGTTGCCTCGGCGTCGTCGAGGATCCCGAGGGCATAGGCGCCGACGGTCTCGTGCTCGCTCGGGGCCGAATGTCCCTGCATGGGTCCAGACATACCCGAACCGCCCATCCCGAATCCCTGGTTTCCCCCGTACACACTCATCACGCCGTCACCCCCCGCTCCTCCAGAGCCAGCTTCATCGACCGCAGGGCATAAAAAACCCTGGAGCGAACGGTGCCGCTGGGTATGCCCAGCGTCTCGGCCGCCTCATTGACCGTACGCCCCTTGAAGTACGTCTCGACCAGGACCTCCCGGTGGGCGGGAGTCAGGTCGTCGAGTGCGTCCGACAGCGTCATCAGCCACAGCGCCTTGTCGATCTCGTCCTCCGCGGGGATGACCTCCAGCGGCGACGGATCGACCTCCTGCGGCCGGGCCTGCCGGCTGCGGTGGCCGTCGATGACGATGCGCCGGGCGACCGTCACCAGCCAGGGGCGTACCGATCCGGTCGCTCGATTGAGCTGTCCGGCGTTCTTCCAGGCACGGATGAGCGTCTCCTGCACGACGTCCTCTGCTCGTTGCCGGTCACCGGCGACCAGTCGAAGGACATATGCGAGGAGGGGTCCGGCGTGCTCTCTGTACAGCGCACGCATCAGCTCCTCATCAGGTTCCGAGGGCTGGGACATGCGATGTCGGGCCCTCGATCCACGTTCATTGGCCACGACGGAATCCTTGCGCACGCCCACCTCCGATGTCCGGGGGTTCCCCCAGTCGGTCGCTCGACCACCCGTACGCAAGCGGCCCGTTGAGCGTTCAAACCGAGGCGACACTTTTCTTCGGAGTGACGTGACGAGCGGGACATGGCAGCACATTCCTACCGCGCGATCTTTACATTTCCGTCACATCGGCAAGATCGATCGAGAGCTTCCCTACGGGGGCGTAGGTAAACGGCATGTAATCGAAATCACTTCGACAACCGTTCCACAGAAGCCGCATAACGGACTGTCAGGCGCGGGCGAGCGCGGCGCGACGACGGTGCCGGGCCACTCTTTCCCGGTTCCCGCAGACCTCACTGGAGCACCAGCGCCTCCTGCGCCCCCGGGACGTATCGACATAAACGATCGGGCAGTTGTCGCCCTCGCACTCCCGCAGCCCGGCCCGCGCGACCGGATCGGTGAGCAGTTCCAGGGCGTCCCGCGCGAGGGCGCCGAGCAGCGCCGCGCACTCCGGGGGATGATCCAACTGCCGGACGAGGGTGCCGTCTTCCGCGCGTACGGCACGGGGCGCGGGCGGCGCCGCGCGGGCGATGTCGTTGACCCGGGCGAGCGCGATGTCGTACGACGGCCAGGGCTCGGGGGCGAGTCCGCCGCGCACCAACTGTCCGATCCGTCCGCGCAGTTCACGGAAGTCGACGAGCCAGGAGGCGTCGGCGTGGCTCAGCGGTGTGCCCGGCGGCGCGAGGCCGGCCCCGACGATCCAGGCGCACAACACCTCTACCGAGTCGAACCGTTCCTCGGGATGCGTGGTCGCCAGAAGATCCAGACAGAGCCGTCCCGCACCGAACCGCAGCTCGTACGCGCCCGTGGCCGTACCCAGTGCCATGTGCCTGTCACCGCCTAGGGGTCACCCGCCGGGGGAACCGTTCCCTCTAACAGTGCCTGCCCGCTACCGGAGCCGGAACCCCTCGTACCCCAGCCCGTGCGGAGTTCGAGGACGAGCATCTCGGGGGGCTTCGCCGGCCCAGGCGCTTTCAGCCCGTCCGGCGTTTGAGGACGAGGCCGTTCAGGCCGACGGGGTCCAGGGTGCAAAGCCCCCTGGCGGGGTCGGAGGGGCAGCGCCCTTTCGGAGGATGGGACGGGTAGGGGCGGCGGGGGCGAGGAAGAGCGGGTCAGGCGTCCGCGTACTTGGAGTCCGCCGCGGGGTCGAGCGCCAGCCGGTAGCCCCGCTTCACCACCGTCTGGATCAACTTCGGCGCCCCCAGAGCCGTACGCAGCCGGGCCATCGCCGTCTCCACGGCGTGCTCGTCCCGTCCGGCCCCCGGCAGCGCCCGCAGCAGATCCGCCCGCGGCACCACCCATCCCGGCCGCCGCGACAGCGCCCGCAGCAGCGACATCCCCGCCGGCGGCACCGGCCGCAGCACCCCGTCGACCAGCACGGCATGGCCGCGGATCTCGACCCGGTGCCCGGCGATCGGCAGGGAGCGGGCCCGTCCGGGCAGTTCCTGGCACAGCAGCTGGACCAGCGGCCCGAGCCGGAAGCGTTCGGGCTGGACGGTGTCGACACCGAGGGCCTGCAGGGGCAGCGCGGTGACCGGCCCGACGCAGGCCGGCAGGACGTCGTGGTTGAGGGCGGCGAGCAGCTCGGGAAGCAGGCCGCGCTCCTCGGCCCGCGACAGCAGGGACGCGGCGGCCGGGGCGCTGGTGAAGGTGAGGGCGTCCAGACCGCGCGAGACCGTGGCGTCCAGCAGCCGGTCGACCGGCCCGATGTCCACCGGCGGCAGCCACCGGTACACCGGCACCCCGAGCACCTCCGCTCCCCCGGCCTTCAGCGACTCCACGAACCCGGGCAGCGGATCGCCGTGCAGCTGGATGGCGACCCGGCGTCCGTCGACGCCCTCCTCCAGCAGCCGGTCCAGCACCTCGGCCATGGACTCGCTGGACGGCGACCAGTCCTCGGTCAGCCCGGCGGCCCGTACCGCGCCCTTGACCTTGGGGCCGCGCGCGAGCAGCTCGACGCCGCGCAGCCGGGCCAGCAGGTCCTCGCCCAGCCCCCACCCGTCGGCGGCCTCGATCCAGCCCCGGAAGCCGATGGCGGTCGTGGCGACCACGACGTCCGGCGTCCGCTGGATGATCTCCTTGGTGGCGGCGAGCAGTTCGCTGTCGTCGGCGAGCGGCACGATGCGCAGGGCGGGGGCGTGCAGCACGGCCGCGCCACGCCGCTGGAGCAGCGCCCCGAGCTCGTCGGCCCGGCGCGCGGCGGTGACGCCCACGGTGAACCCCGCCAGAGGCCCGTGTTCGGGTTGCTGCTGTTCGTCGTACATAACTCTCGTCCCGCACTCGAGTCGTGGTGCTTGCGCCAGATGCTCACACCAAGGGTGGCTGGTGGTGCTTCCTGATCGCACCCATGGTGGTTACACCTGCATGCCGAGCGAGCCTGTCAACGGTGCGTGACAGGCTCGGTTCGGCTTGATGTCGGCGGTGTTACGTCACACCTGCGCGTAGCTGAGCTGCGGTTTTTCCTCCGTCGCCGTTGTGGCGTCGGTCTCGGGGGCCGCCGGGCGGCGAAGGTATACGGCCCAGGTGACCAGGAAACAGACGCCGTAGAAGGCGAGGAAGGAGACGAAGGCGCCGGTGCCGGAGCCCACGGTGAGGAAGGACTGGCGGAAGGCGAGGTTGATGCCGAGTCCGCCGAGCGCGCCGACCGCGCCGATGAGGCCCATGGAGGCACCGGACAGGCGGCGGCCGTAGGCGGCGGCCTCCTCACCGGTGAGCCCCTTGGCGAGAGCCTTGTTGTGGAAGATGCCGGGGATCATCTTGAACGTCGAGCCGTTGCCGATCCCGGTCAGCACGAACAGGGCGATGAACGCGACGGTGAACAGAGGCAGCGACTTCTGCATCGAGGCCACGACGATGATCGCGGTCGCGGCGCCCATGGCGACGTAGTTCCACAGCGTGATCTTCGCACCGCCGAACCGGTCGGCGAGCGAGCCGCCGACGGGGCGGATCAGGGAGCCGAGGAGCGGGCCGATGAAGGTGACGTAGGCGGCCTGGAGCGGCGTACGGCCGAACTGCGTCTGCAGGACCAGCCCGAACGCGAAGCTGTAGCCGATGAACGAACCGAACGTCCCGATGTAGAGGAACGACATGATCCAGGTGTGGACGTCCTTCACGGCGTCCTTGGCGGCGCCGGTGTCGTTCTTCACGGACGAGATGCTGTCCATCTTCAGCCACGCGAGGACGGCGGCGATCACGATGAACGGGATGTAGATCCCCAGCAGCAGGCGCGGGCCACCGCTGGCACCGATCACGGCGAGGCCGATGAGCTGCACCACGGGCACGCCGATGTTGCCGCCGCCGGCGTTCAGACCGAGCGCCCACCCCTTCTTGCGCATGGGGAAGAAGGCGTTGATGTTGGTCATGCTGGAGGCGAAGTTTCCGCCACCGATGCCGGCCAGCATCGCGCAGAGCAGGAACGTGGTGAACGAGGTCCCGGGCTCCATCACGGCGAACGCGGCCACCGTCGGCAGGAGCAACAGGCTCGCCGAGATCACCGTCCACATCCGGCCACCGAAGATGGCGATGGCGAAGGTGTACGGCACGCGGACGATCGCACCGACCAGCGTGGCCATGGAGACGATGGTGAACTTGTCGGCAGGGGTGAGCCCGTACTCCGGGCCCATGAAGAGCACCATCACCGACCACAGGGTCCAGATCGAGAACCCGATGTGCTCGGAGAGGACGGAGAAGAAGAGGTTGCGCTTGGCGACCTTCTCCCCGGTCTCGTTCCAGAAGGTCTCGTCCTCGGGATCCCAGTGCTCGATCCAGCGGCCTCCCCTGCTTGCAGCGGGGGCTGTGCTACTGGCTGTCATGACGCCTCCACGGTCTTCGGGCGGTCGCGGTACGGGTGACTGCTCCGAAGGTAGGGAGGGCTCGTTTCCGCACTGTGGCCACGAGTGACCGGAAAGGAACTTTGCTCTCACCCGGCGAGATGGGTGGATGAGAGGTTTGCCGGCCGGGGCCCTCACGGGCGGGGGCGTCAGCCCTGCGGGGGCTGCCAGTGCGGGTTCTGCTGGGGGTAGGGGTGGGGCTGGCCGTACGGCTGCTGCGGCTGGGGCTGCTGCGGTGGCTGCGGCTGGCTGTACGGCTGCTGCGGCTGGGGCTGCTGCGGTGGCTGCGGCTGGCTGTACGGCTGCTGCTGGGGGCCGCCGTACGGGCCGGGGGTCTGGGGGGTGCCGTACGGGCCCGGGGCCGGGGCGGTGTACGGCTGCTGCGGTGGCTGCTGGCCGTAACCGGCGGGGGCGGCCGGGGGCTGGTTGCCGTAGGGGCCGGCGGCGAAGGGGTTGTGCTGGCCCGGGATCTGCGTGCCGGGCGGCAGATAGCGCACGCGCCCGCCCTGCTCGGTGATCGGTGTGAACCCGGCGGCCTGGAGGCGGGCCGCGAACTTGGCGTTGCGCTTGCGGGTGACGGCGAAGCCGATGCCGACGATCGCCATGAAGAACGCCCAGGTGAGGAACGCGGCGACCCAGGCGGCACCGTCCGCCCCGAGCCGCAGCCCGAGGATCACGGCGCCGATGGTGAGGCCGATGGCCGCGTAGCCCATCCGCTTCTCGGCGTTCTTGCCGGTGAGGTCGAAGTTGATCCGGGCCTTGAGGAGCTCGAAGGCGTCGGGGATCAGGGGCGGTACGGACACCCCGTCGCCGGCGTTCGGGTACTGCGCCCAGTTCTGCCCGGCGCGGGCGCGGGCCTGCGGGCTGGGGTCGGGGGCGATCAGCATGACGAGTGCGTTGTTCCGCCCGGCGCTCTGCCGTACGTCCACGTACTCGTACCCGAACTGCTGGGCGATGAAGGCGAGCCTGGCGAGCTTCTTCACCGAGGCCAGCGGACTGGTGAGCTCGACCGGCCCCCCGCTCGCCATCAGCCGCAGCATCTTCTGCACCTGCCGCTTGCTCATCAGCTACTGCTCCCCACCGGCCGCTGGCCCACCCGGCCACCAGGGCCGCCCCGTTCACTTGCGCAAGGCGATCAGTGTTCCACGGGGGTCTGACAGTCGGGTACGGCGGCCGGTGGGTTCACAGGATCTTGGGGGAACCTTGCCGGAGTTGACAGGTTCAGTGCCGCTTGGCGCCCTTGGCCCTGCGGCCGCCCGTCCGCTTCGTGGAACCGTCCGGCCACAACTGCGGCCTCCTCCTCGCCGCCAGATCCTCCGCCCACCCGAACCACACGATGCAGCTTCCGATGAGTACCCAGGTCAAGGCGAGGACCGGCCAGGGGCTTTCCAGGAGCCAGGAGAAGTGCATCCACATCAGGTCGATGCCCCACAGCTGGTCCCACATGGTCGCGGCGATGAGGATGCAGGTGTTGTGCCAGAGGTAGATCGTCACCGCGCGGGAGTTGAGCAGGGTGATCAGTCGGTCCCAGCGGCGCAGGCGGCGTGGCCACTCGGACCAGGAGGGGCTGAGGTGGAGGAGGAGCAGGACCGTGCCGAAGGACCAGAGGGCCTGTGCGAGGGGCATGCTGTCGAGGTCGTTGCCTTCGCCGAAGTCGTGGTTGAGGGCGTACCAGAGGCCGACCAGGGCGAACACCGGGGCCACGGACGGCACGACGTAGCGGGGCAGCCGGCGCAGGATGCCCTCCTGGTGGGCCATGCCGAGGATCCAGCAGGCGCCGAAGGTGCTGAAGTCGGTGAGGGCGGACGGGATCCGCTCGCCGGGGAGGTTGAGGTAGCCCAGCTCGAAGGCCGCCGACAGGGCGAGCGGCGCGAGGAGCGTGGCCAGCGGCATCGCGCGCAGGGCCTTGAGCAGGAACGGGGAGAGCAGGACGTACCAGAGGTAGGCGCGGATGTACCAGAGCGGTCCGGCGAGGTCGGAGGCCCAGTTCTCGCCGATGAAGCCGTGCAGGCCGGGGAGGCCCTCGCCGTAGGGCGGATCGCTGAGCGGGACGACCCAGTAGGCGAGGTGGATCCACCACCAGCCGGGGTGGCCGTCGGCGTCCGGACCCCAGCCCTGGATCACCATGCCGGTGACGCCGACCACGCCCAGCAGCCACAGCGGGGGCAGCAGCCGGCGTATGCGGCTCCTGATGACCTGCATGGCCGGGCGCTTCAGGGAGCGGGCCATGAGGTTGCCGGCGAGGGCGAACATCACGCCCATGGACGGGAAGACCAGGGGCAGCCAGGCCCAGCCCGTCAGGTGGTAGAGGACCACGCGGAACAGGGCGAGGGCGCGCAGGAGGTCGAAGTAGCGGTCCCGTACCGGGGCCTTGCGGCCGGTCTGCTCGGGCGTCGTCCCCGGTGGGAGCGGGGTCGCCGCGTCGGACGTCGGAGCGGTCGCGGGGGTGGGGGCGGGGGGGTTCATCGGACCGGCCTCTCGTCCATGATCTGCCGACGCTGGGCCGGAACGGTCGGCGGGGCGGACACCCCGCCCTTGCGCCGCAGCTTCTGCCAGCGCAGCCGGCCGCCGGTGAGGGCGGTGATCCAGGACTGGAGCAGGACGACGTACATGAGCTGTCGGTAGAGGATCTGCTGGAGCGGGAGCGAGATGAGCGGGGTGAGGGGCTCGCGGTCCAGGACGAAGGCGTAGGCCGCGCAGACCACCTGGATGGCGAGGACGCCGAACCAGGCGAGGATCGTCTTCTCGGTGGGGCCGAAGACCAGGCCGTAGACGAGGAAGACGTCGATCAGCGGGGCCAGCAGCGGGGCCAGGACCATGAAGAGAGACACCAGGGGCAGACCCACCCGGCCGAAGCGGCCCGACGGGCCCCGGTCCACCAGCGCCCTGCGGTGCTTCCAGATCGCCTGCATCGTGCCGTACGACCAGCGGTAGCGCTGGGACCACAGCTGCTGGACCGACTCGGGGGCCTCGGTCCAGGCCCTGGCCTTCTCGGCGTACACCACGCGCCAGCCGTCGCGGTGGATCGCCATCGTGATGTCGGTGTCCTCGGCGAGGGTGTCGTCGCTCATGCCGCCGACCCGCTCCAGGGCCGAGCGCCGGAAGGCTCCGACGGCGCCGGGGATGGTCGGCATGCACTGCAGGACGTCGTACATACGGCGGTCCAGGTTGAAGCCCATCACGTACTCGATGTGCTGCCAGGCGCCGATGAGGGTGTCCTTGTTGCCGACCTTGGCGTTGCCGGCGACCGCGCCGACGCGCGGGTCGGCGAACGGCTGGACGAGCTCGCGGACCGTGGCCGGCTCGAAGACCGTGTCGCCGTCCATCATCACGATCAGGTCGTACCGGGCGTTGGCCAGGCCGCGGTTCAGGGCGGCCGGCTTGCCCGCGTTGAGCTGGCGGATGACGCGGACGTTCGGCAGGCCGAGACCCTCGACGATCCGGGCCGTGCCGTCGCTGGAGCCGTCGTCGATGACGATGATCTCGACGGGGTGTTCGCTGCGCATCAGGGACCGCACGGTGTTCTCGATGCACTTGGCCTCGTTGTACGCCGGGACCAGCACCGACACCGGTTCGGTGACCGGCGCGTTCGGGCCCCAGCTGAAGTCGCGGCGGCGGGTGCGGCGGGCGTGGATGCCGGAGAGCAGCAGCATCAGGCCGAAGCGGGCGATGACGAGGGAGCCGATGGCGGCGAGGCCGACGACCAGGACCGCGGTGATGTTGTCGGAGGCGTCGACGAGGAAGACCCAGGCCTTGCCCTTCCACAGGTCGAGGCCGGTGACCTCGGTGTGGGCGCTGGGGGCGTCCAGGGCCTCGGTGAGGTTCTGGAACTCGTAGCCCTTCTCCTGGAGTTGGGGGATGAGCGTGTCCAGGGCCCGGACCGTCTGGTGCCGGTCGCCGCCGGAGTCGTGCATCAGGACGATCGCGCCCTTGCCGGGCTTGGGCGTGGAGTTGCGGACGATGGCCTTGACGCCGGGCTTGCGCCAGTCCTCGCTGTCGGTGTCGTTGACGATCGTGATGTAGCCGCGGCTGCCGATGTACTCGGTGACCGGCCAGGAGTTGTTGTCCATGTTCTCGGACTTGGACGAGTACGGCGGCCGGAAGAGGGAGCTGCGGATGCCGACCGCGCCCGCGAGCGCGAGCTGGTTCTGGGAGAGCTCCCAGTCGACGCGCTTCTTGGACTGGTAGGAGAGGTCGGGGTGGTTGAAGGTGTGCAGACCGATCTCGTGGCCCTCGTCCACCATGCGCTGGACCAGGTCCGGGTAGCGGGAGGCCATCGTGCCGGTGATGAAGAAGACGGCGTGCGCGTCGTTGCGCTTCAGGGCGTCCAGTACCTTCGGCGTCCACTCGGGGTCCGGGCCGTCGTCGAAGGTGAGGACGACGCTGTCGTCCGGCACGCGCAGTGTGGTGGCCTTGCCGCCGCGGGTGTCGATGACGGGGCCGCCCTTGAGGACGTCCCGCGGCACCTTGTCGTTGGCGGCGGCGGGCGCCACCCGGTAGTCGGCCAGGATCTCGCTGTGGACGTAGCCCCGCAGCATCAGCATCGCCATCAGGGCGACGAGGACGAGGCAGGGGAGCAGCAGGCGCATGGGCACGCGGCGGCGCCGGGAGCCGTCGGGGGCTCCCTTCGCGGGGCCGTGACGGCGGGTGCGGGATGCCATCAGAGGGTGTACTCCGGGGACGGGGCGGCGGGTGCGGGAGCGGTGGCGCCCGGTTCCTGGGCGATGGGTGACGGGTCGCTCGGACCGTCGGCGACCGTGCCGGTGCCGGGTTCGTCGACGGTCGGGGTGTCGGTCGGCGTCTCGGTGGGGCCGCCGCCGTCGGTCGGGGTGGGGTCGGGGTCGGGCACGGTGGGCTCGACGGTCGGGTCGGGGTCCTGGGTGGGATCCGTGTCCGGCTTCACGCTGGGCTTGGTGGCGCTCGGCTTCGGGTCGGCGGACGCCCCCGGGCTCTCGACGCCGGCGGACGCGCCGGGCTCGGAGACGCCGGCGCCCGGGGACGGGGTCGTACCGGCGTCGGCCGTCGGGGAGACGCCCGGGGAGACGCTGCCGGTACCGGACGGCGCGGGTGCCGACTCGGCGGGCAGCGGCGGGGTGTCGACCTGACCGGCCGGCTGCTCCTTGGGCCCCTCCACGGGCAGCCACGGCGCGTCGGAGTTGCCGGACAGCACGGTGGCGACGATCACGACGGCGTACACCGCGCAGGCGAGGGCCACCGCCATGCCGATCCGCCGGAAACGACGACTACGACGCCCCGACTCGTCGACGAACACCGGCCCGTCGGACCCCTCGCCGCCCCCGCCCGGCGCGTCCTTGGCCGCGCGCAGCATGTTGTCCAGCTGCAGTCCTACGCCGTCGAGCTGGATGGTGACCTCGTGCGGGTCATGGGTGGCACCGGGCGCACCGTCGCCCCCGCCCGCCACCTCGGCCGCCTCGTCCCTCTCGGCCCACGGGTCCCGGACGGCGGGGGCGACCCGCGTCTCACCGGGCACCGGGAACGGCTCGTTCCGGGAAGCCGGGGCCGCGTCGAACCCGGCGGCCCGGGACGCGTCGGCCCTGGCGGCCGGGGCGGCCGAGGGTGCGTCGGCCCGGGCGGCCTGCGCCGCATGGCGCCCGGCAGACGAGGACGCGCCGCTCTTGGAGGTCGAGGACACGCCGTCGCCGGAGGCCCGAAAGGCACCGTTCCCGGAAGCCGACGACGGCCCCTCCCCGGTAGCCCGGAACGCGTCGCTCCCGGAACCCGGGACCGTGCCGTTCCCGGAAGCCCGAAGCCCGTCGCCCCCAGCAGCCGACGACGCCCCCTCCCCGGAAGCGCCGAACACGCCGCCCGCGGAAGCCGACGCCCCGTCGCTTCTGCGAGTCGGCGGGCGTCGGTCGAAGGCCGACCAGGCCTCCGTCTTCCCCGTGGGCCGGGCGGAGCCCCCCGGCGCCGGTCCGCCGACCGCCGGAAACACCGCGGTCTCGTCCGCGTCGGAGGCGGGCCCGCCGGACGCGGACCCGCCCAACGCGGACACACCGGACGCGGACCCGCCCACCGTGAACACACCGGACGCGGCCCCGCCAGAAGAGGAATCACCGGAAGAGGAACCCGTGGCGGACGAACCGGACCCACCCCCCAGGACCTGTGTCTCGTCGGCGTCCGAGGACGCGCGGGCGCCGCCGGGGAGTCTCTCCGTCTCCCTCGCCTCGGACCGGGAGCGAGGGCCCCGACCAGGGACCTCGGTCTCCCCGGTCGCCGGGAAGGCCTGGGTGTCACCCCGGGAGCCCCCCACGGAAGCACCGCCGCCGGAGCCCCCAGCGATCTGGGGCCACTCCGGTTGGGCGTCTTCTCGCCACTTCTTCACACGCACGCACATCCCCCCACGGGACCGTTCCGGGTGCGCGTACGACACTGAGCACCCGTCGCCGTACCGAGCCCCCACCCGGCCGAGCGCCCCCCTATTACCACACCGTGCTCAGGCCCCGAATGTAGCGCACGCGGAGGTTTCGTGTTTGCCGCGTGTCAATTGTGCGCGCTCATAGTGGCCGAATCCTTGGCCGAAAGCCACCCGCCCGCGGGCCTCCGCAGCCACCCCTCCTCGGCCGCGACCTGGGCCGCAGCCCGTCGAAGGGTGTCGAACGCCGGGTGCGCGAGTCCCGTTCGCCACACCAGGGAAACGGGTGACAGCGGCACGGGATCGATCAAGGGACGCAGCAAGGTCCGGGGCATGGGCGGGAAGTCGACGACGACGAGCACGGGCGTCCGCGTCCTGACCATGATCCGCTCGAACTCCTCGTCGCCCACGGCTAGCGGAGCGGGCGCCGCGAGCTCGATGCCCCGCCCCTCGAAGAGCCGGCGCGCGAGATCGGTCCACTCCGGGGTACGGGGGTTCCCGGCCCCGGCGTAGACGACCTCTCCCGCGAGCGCGGCGAGCGGTACCGCCTCCCGTGCCGCCAGCGGATGATCCTCGGGGAGCAGGATCGCCATGGGCTCGTAGCGGACCGGCTGATGGTCGAGCCCCGCCCGCAGCGCCGGGTCCAGGCCCGCGAACCGCCCGAAGGACGCGTCCAGCCGGCCGGCGGCCATCTCACCGGCCGCCCACGTCAGGCCGCTCTCGTAGCGGGCCATCAGCTCGTACTCGGGGGCGAGTTCGCGGGCCCGGCGCAGGACGCGGCGCGGGGTGCCCAGGCCCGGGGAGTTGAGGTCCACCAGCAGGGCGCGCGCCTGCCCGAAGGCGGCGAGCAGGTCGTCCTGGGCCTGCAGGGCGCGGCGCGCGTACGGCACCAGCCGCTCACCGTCGCCCGTCAACGTGACCTGCCGGGTCGTCCGTACGAACAGCTCGGCCCCCAACTCCCGCTCCAGCCGCCGTACGTCCCGGCTGAGCCCCTGCTGGGCGACGTACAGTCGCGCCGCGGCACGCGTGAAGTGCAGCTCCTCAGCGACGGCGAGGAAGGCGCGCAGGAGCCGGGGGTCGAGGTCAGCGGGCATGCCGGGAAACATACAGCTCACGCCCGTCACACGGCGGCGGCAGCACTCCTCATCGCAACCCCCTAAAGGGGCGCGGGGAACTGCGCGACCAGCCCCCACGGCGCCGCACCCAAAAGCAAACCCATCTCACCGCACCCCTCACCGCTGAACCCGCGGAGCGACCCGTACGGACGCCGGCCCCTTCGCCATCAACGTGATCCCCGCCCCGAGCGGCACCTCCCCCTCCCCCACCTCCTCGAACACGAACTCCCGCAGCAACACGGCCAACCCCGACACCGACTCCAGCATGGACAGATGCTGCCCGATACACGCCCGCGGCCCCCCACCGAAGGGAAACCAGGCGTACCGAGGCCGCCGCGCCTCCGCCTCGGGTGTGAAGCGGGAGGGGTCGAACCGCTCGGCGTCCGGCCAGTGGTCGGGGTGGCGCTGGGTGACCCAGGGGCTGACCAGGAGGTCGGCACCGGCGGGTATCCGTACGCCGTCGATCTCCGCCTCGGCGACGGCCCGGCGGCCGATCACGGGCGCGGAGGGATACAGCCGCATCGCCTCCTTCAGCACCATCGTCAGATACGGCAGCGCCTCCATGTCGTCCGCGGTGGGCGCCCGTCCGCCGGGGCCGCCGAGCACCTGGTCCACCTCGTCCCGTACGCGCCGCTGCTCCTCGGGGTGCCGGGCGAGGAGGTGCAGGGCGAAGGCGAGCGCGGTGGCGGTCGTCTCGTGGCCGGCCAGCAGGAAGATGAGGACCTGTTCGCGGAGTTCCTCGGCGTCGAGGCTGCCGTCCTCGGCGTTCTCGGCGTGCACGAGGAGGGTGACCAGATCGTCCCGCCCCTCGCTGTCCTCCCGGCGGCCCGCGATGATCCCGTCGCACAGCGCGTGCAGCTCCGCCTGGAGACGTCCGGCGCGGCGGTTGGCGGGCGTGGGCCAGGTGCGCGGCAGCTTCAGCGGGGAGAAGCCGCGCTTGAGGGAGTACTCCTGGAGTGCGGGCAGGGTGCGCCCGACGACCTCGAACGCCTGGTCCACATCCGTACCGAAGAGGATCCGGCCGACGACGCGCAGCGCGAACCGGTGCATTTCCCCGACCAGCTCGACGGTCCCGTCGCCCGTCGTCCCCCGCCACGCGGCGGCCAGCGCGGTCGCCTCCTCGGCCACCTGGGCGGCGTACCCGTTCACCCGGCGGCGGGTGAACAGCGGCTGCACGAGGCGCCGTTGGCGCAGGTAGGCGTCGTCCTGGCTGGTGAGCAGTCCGTTGCCGACGGACTGGCGCAGTTCCTCGTAGAAGGTGTTGTCCTTGCGGAAGTTGGCGGCCTGGGTGGCCAGCACCTGCTGGGCGCCCTCGGGTGAGAACACGGCGTAGATCTCGGACCGCAGTCCCGGCGGTCCGGCCCGGAAGCGCACCACGTCCCCGTGGTCGCGGCGGGCCCGCAGATAGGCGGCGAGAGGATCGTTCAGCAGGTCGCTCATCGAGCCGAGTAACGCGCTCCCCGTCACGATCGGCGCCTGGGCGGCCGTCGTCGTCATCGTCATGGTGCCCCCATTCCCGTGCCGCCCCATTGACTCACCCCGGGGTCACACATACCTTCGCCAATCGAAGCGCTTCGACACTCTTGATCGAAACGATTCGACAGAGGACCGAGGACCGGACGCTGCGAGGGATCCCCCACATGAAGTTCACCGACGGCTACTGGCTGCTGCGCGAAGGCGTCACCGCGGCCCACCCCGCCGAAGTCCTGGACGTCACCGAGTCGGACGGCGCCCTGGAGATCCACGCGCCGACCCGGCCCATCCGCTCGCGCGGCGACCTGATGACGGGACCGGTCATGACGATCAACGCCCACACCCCGATGCCCGACGTCATCGGCCTCACCCTCACCCACTTCAGCGGCGAGCAGCCGCGCGGCCCCGAGTTCGAGCTCAGCGGGTCGGCGGAGACGGTCCCGCAGATCTCGTACGACGACGAGCACGCCACCCTGACCTCCGGCGCGCTGTCGGTCCGGGTCGCCCGGGAAGGTTCCTGGCAGGTCGACTTCCTGGCCGGCGGCCGCACCCTCACCTCCAGCGGCCCCAAGAGCATGGGCATCATGCGGGACGCGAGCGGCGCGCACTATCTGCGCGAGCAGCTGGGCCTCGGTGTCGGTACGTCCGTCTACGGCCTCGGCGAGCGCTTCGGACCGCTGGTGAAGAACGGGCAGGTCGTCGACATCTGGCAGGCCGACGGCGGCACATGCAGCGAGCAGGCGTACAAGAACGTGCCGTTCTTCCTGACCGACGCGGGCTACGGCGTCTTCGTCGACCACCCGGGCAAGGTCTCCTTCGAGGTGGCCTCGGAGGTCGTCTCCCGGGTGCAGTTCAGCGCGGAGACCCAGGAGCTGACGTACTACGTCGTCTACGGCCCGACGCCGAAGGACATCCTGCGCAAGTACACGGCCCTGACCGGCCGCGCCGCGCTGCCGCCCGCCTGGTCGTTCGGGCTGTGGCTGTCGACGTCCTTCACCACGTCGTACGACGAGGAGACGGTGGCGTCGTTCGTGGACGGCATGCGGGAGCGTGAACTGCCGCTGTCCGTCTTCCACTTCGACTGCTTCTGGATGCGGGAGTTCCACTGGTGCGACTTCCAGTGGGACCCGCGCGTCTTCCCCGACCCCGAGGGGATGCTGGCCCGGCTGAAGGCGAGGGACCTGCGGGTCTGCGTCTGGATCAACCCGTACATCGCCCAGCGCTCCCCGCTGTTCGCGGAGGGCAGGGAGCTGGGGTACCTGCTGAAGCGGCCGGACGGGAGCGTCTGGCAGTGGGATCTGTGGCAGCCGGGCATGGCGCTGGTCGACTTCACCCTGCCGGCGGCCCGCGACTGGTACGCGGCGAAGCTGGAGGCGCTGCTCGCGCAGGGCGTCGACTGCTTCAAGACGGACTTCGGCGAGCGGGTGCCGGTCGACGTGGTGTGGTCGGACGGCTCCGACCCGGAGCGGATGCACAACTACTACACCTACCTGTACAACCGCACCGTCTTCGACGTGCTGCGCAAGCACCGCGGCGAGGAGGAGGCGGTGGTCTTCGCGCGTTCGGCGACGGCGGGCAGCCAGAAGTTCCCGGTGCACTGGGGTGGCGACTGCGAGGCCACGTACGAGTCGATGGCGGAGTCGCTGCGCGGCGGTCTCTCGCTGGGCCTGTCCGGCTTCGGGTACTGGAGCCATGACATCGGCGGCTTCGAGGGCACGCCGTCGGCCGCCCTGTTCAAGCGGTGGCTGGCGTTCGGGCTGCTGTCCTCGCACAGCCGGCTGCACGGGTCGTCGTCGTACCGGGTGCCGTGGCTGTTCGACGAGGAAGCGGTGGACGTGGCCCGCCACTTCACCCGGCTGAAGCTGCGTCTGATGCCCTATCTGTACGAGGCCGCCCGCGCCGCCCACACCGAGGGCGTGCCGATGATGCGGGCGATGGTGCTGGAGTTCCCGGACGATCCCGGGTGCGCGCATCTTGAGCGGCAGTACATGCTCGGCCCGGACCTGCTGGTGGCGCCCGTCTTCAGCGACGAGGGGGACGTGACGTACTACGTCCCCGAGGGCACCTGGACCGACCTGCTCGGCGGGCGGACGGTGACCGGGCCGCGCTGGGTGCGCGAGAAGCACGGCTTCGCGAGTGTGCCGCTGCTGGTGCGGCCGGGTGCGGTGATCCCGGTGGGCGCGGTGGACGACCGGCCCGACTACGACCACGCCGACGGGGTGACGCTGCGGGCGTTCGGGTTGGAGCGGGGCGCGCGGGTGACGGTGCGGGTCGGGGAGACGGTCTTCACGGTCGTACGGGAAGGGGACACCCTGCGGGCGTCGTGCGCCGACCCGGCCGCGCCCTGGGGGCTGGCGGCGGGCGAGCGCGAGGCGCGGGCGCGGGCGGGGACCGGGTTTCTCTCGCTGGAGCTGGGCTGATGGTGAGGATCACGGACGTGGCGCGGCACGCCGGGGTCTCGCCCAGCACCGTGTCGTACGTGCTCAGCGGCAAACGGCCGATCTCCGACGAGACCCGGCGCCGCGTCGAGGAGTCCATCCGCCTGCTCGGCTACCGTCCGCACGCCGGCGCCCGCGCCCTGGCCGGCCGCAGGTCGAACGTGCTGGCCCTGGCGGTGCCGCTGCGGCCGGGTATCGACGTGCCGGTGGCGATGCGGTTCGCGGTGTCGGTGGTCACGACGGCCCGGCGCCACGGCCATGACGTGCTGCTGCTGACCCAGGAGGAGGGCGCGGAGGGGCTGCGGCGGGTCGTGGACACGGCGTTGGTGGACGGGCTGATCGTCATGGACGTGCAGTTGGACGATCCCCGGCCGACGCTGTTACGCGACCTGGACCGGCCGTCGGTGATGATCGGCTTCCCGGCCGATCCGGAGGGTCTGACCTGCGTCGATCTGGACTTCAGGGCGGCGGGTGAGGTGTGCGTGGAGCATCTGGCGCGACTCGGCCACCGAGCGGTGGCGCTGGTGGGGTCGCCGCCGGAGGTGTACGTGCGGGGGACGGCGTTCGCCCAGCGGGTGGTGCGCGGCTTCACCGCCGCCGCGGACCGGGGACGGCTCGCCTCCACCGTGCACCCCTGCGAGGCCTCGCCCGAGGCGGCGCGCGTGGTCGCCGAGCGACTGCTGCGGGAGCAGCCCGGGTTGACGGGGGTCGTCGTCCACAACGAGGCGGTCCTCGGGCCCCTGATCGACGCGTTCGAGGACCTGGGTCTGCGGGTGCCGGCCGACCTGTCGGTCACCGCGATCTGCCCGGACGAGGTCGCCGCGTCGCTGCGCGTACCGGTCACGTCGATCGCACTGCCCGCCGACGAGATCGGCACCCGGGCCGTGGAACTGCTGATGAGGAAGCTGGCCGGGACGGCCGCACCGGAGACGACGCTGCTGCCGCCCAGGATGACGGAACGGGGGAGCACGGCACCGCGGGCCATCGCGTGAGAGAGCCTCAGGGGTGGAGGCGCGGCGTCGCGACGGGTCGGCACGGGACGGCGCCGCGGGCCATCGCGTGAGGGGGCTTCGGAGGGGCGCGGCGGCGCGATGAGTTTCGGGTGGGCCGGGAGTCTGGTGTGGTGACCGGCGTAGGACGGCTACGGCGGTGCCCGCTACACGAGACGCCACGGAGGACGCCATGACGACCACGCCGGACGAACCGAACACCGGGCTGCCCGGCCGCCCGCCCGTCGTCGACCTGGCCACCTGGCAGGCCGCCCGGGACGAGCTGCTGGTCCGGGAGAAGGCCCACACCCGCGAGGGTGATGCCATCGCCGCGGCCCGCCGGCGGCTGCCGATGGTGGAGTTCGACGGGACCGTCGAGGTCGTCGGGCCCGACGGGCCGGTGCCGTTCCTGGACCTGTTCCAGGGGCGCGAGGAGCTCGTGGCCTACAAGCACATGTGGTACGACGGCGCGCCGCACCAGGGGCAGTGCGAGGGCTGCACCACCACGGCCTGGCATCTGCCGGACGCCGCCTACCTCAACGCCCGCGGTGTGTCGTTCGCCGTCCTGACCACGGGCCGCTGGGACGAGGTGGCCGCCTACGTCGAGTTCATGGGCTACACCCAGCCCTGGTACTCGGTGCGCGGCGTGGACGGGCCGGCCGGCGGCGACATGGGGTACCTCACCAGCTATCTGCGCGACGGCGACCGCGCCTTCCTCACCTACTCCACGACGGGCCGCGGCAACGAGCGGGTCAACGGCTCCCTCGGCCTGCTCGACATGACGCCCTACGGCCGCGGCGAGACCTGGGAGGACAACCCCGAGGGCTGGCCCAAGGGCGGCAACGCGTGCTGGTCCTGGCGCTCGGACGCGGACGGAAACGCCACCTGGGGCCCGACCAGCCGCCCGGTCCCCCAGTGGACCCGCCCCGGCGCGACCCCCGTGGACACCCTCGGCCGGCAGGGCCACCACCACTGACGCGCCGGCGGCGAAAGCCCCTACGCCTGCCCGCCCGCCCCGTCGAACTCCCGCCTGGCCCGCTCGACCTTCGGAAGGTTCTGCGCGGACCAGTCGGCGAGGTGGGCGAAGACCGGGGCCAGGCTGCGGCCGAGCTCGCTGATCTCGTACTCGACCCGGGGCGGCACCTCCGGGTGGTACGTGCGCACGACCAGGCCGTCACGCTCCATCTGACGCAGCCGCTGGGTGAGGACCTTCGGCGTGATGGTGCCGACGGCCCGCTGGAGTTCGACGAAACGCTGCCGGCCGAACTCGTTCAGCGTCCACAGGATCGGCGTCGTCCAGCGGCTGAAGACGAGATCCACGACCGGCGAGACGGGACACGCCTGCTCCGAGTCACCGCCCATCAGGCCCCTCCCAGGGAAGTCACTTTCCTCTAGGTACCTACTATACCCAGGATGCTAGCGTCACGGACATCGCTCAACTCCACCCGTTTTCCATGACTTTGGGAGTTCTCGTGATCACTGTGACCGGAGCCTCCGGAAATGTCGGCCGCCCGCTCGTCGAGGCGCTCGCCCGCGCGGGCGAGAAGGTGACGGCCGTGTCCCGCAACCCCCTCCCCCACGACCTCCCGGAGGGCGCCCGGCATGTCCGCGCCGACCTCGCCGCCCCCGCCACCCTGGGCCCGGCCCTGGACGGCGCGGACGCCCTGTTCCTCCTGCTCGCCGGTGACCTGCACGGCGGCGGCGCGCCCGCGGCCGAGGTGCTGGCGGCCGCCGGGGAGGCCGGGGTGCGCCGCGTGGTCCTGCTCTCCTCGCAGATCAACGGCACCCGCCCGGACGCGCCCTCGCACGGCAGGCTGCGGGAGTTCGAGGAGGCCGTACGTTCCTCGGGCCTGGCCTGGACGATCCTGCGGCCGGGCGGCTTCGCCTCCAACGCCTACGCCTGGAGCGAGTCCGTCCGCACCCGGCGCACGGTGTTCGCCCCGTTCGCCGACGTCGCCCTGCCGGTCGTGGACCCGGCGGACATCGCCGAGGCCGCCGCCGTCGTCCTGCGCGACGAGGGCCACGCGGGACAGACGTACGAACTGACCGGACCGGCCGCCGTCACCCCGCGCCGGCAGGCCGCGGCGCTCTCCGAGGCACTCGGCGAGCAGGTCGGCTTCGTGGAGCTGACCCGTGCGCAGGCACGCGAGCACATGGCGCGGTTCATGCCCGAGCCGGTGATCGACGGCACCCTCGACATCCTCGGCGAGCCCCTCCCGGCCGAACAGCGGGTCAGCCCCGACGTCGAGAAGCTCCTCGGCCGCCCGGCCGGGCCGTTCACCGGGTGGGCGCGGCGCAACGCCCACGCCTTCGCGTGAGGCCGGTGCCGTCTCAGCAGGAGAGCGGCTTGCGCCACGAGCACTCGACGTCGGCCCTCGCCCCGCTCCTGAGCGTGGCGGCCGGTGTCGCGGCCTCGGCGGTCGAGCCGGCCAGCGTGACCACGATGGCGTCCTCCAGGGGCTTCACGGACGAGGCCAGATAGTTGTTCAGGACGATGCCGTAGACGAGTTCCCGGCCGTCGGCGCCGGTGACGTACCCGGAGAGCGCCGACGCCCCCGTCAACGACCCTGTCTTGGCACGGGCGTTGAGCGCGGCGGGCGTCCCGCACATCCGTGCCCGCAGGGTGCCGCCGACGAACCGGTCGGGGGCGCAGGCGACGGGCAGCGAGCGGTACCAGTCGGCGTACCAGGGCTCGGCGCGCACGGCGAGGAGCAGTTCGACGAGCTGCCCGGCGGGGAAGTTGTCCATCCGCGAGAGCCCGGACCCGTCGACCTGCCGCACCTTCCCGGCGTCCACGCCCACACCCTTGAGGTAGCCGCTGATCGCGGCCAGCCCGGCGCCCCAGCTCCCCTGCCGTGAGGCCTTGTACCCCATGGCCTTCGTGAGGATCTCGGCGTGCATGTTGTTGGACAGTTTCATGAACGGGACGAGCAGTTCCCTCAGGGGCATGGACCGATGGGAGGCCAACTCCACGGCCGTGTCCGGCGTCTGCCGCCCCAGCCGGGTGGGGCCGCCCACCTTGACCCCGTGTTCCGCCAGCGCGTCCCGGAAGACGGCGGCGGCGTATCCGGTGGGCTCCCACACGGTGGCCCACTCCTTGGCGCCGGACCCGCCGACCGGGGTCGTCCCGCTGACCACGACCGTGTTCGTGCCGTGCTCCCGCTCGACGGTGAGGTCGTTCGCCCCGCCCGCGGCGACGGTCGTGGCCCGTACGTCGATGTCGACGTAGTCGGTGTCGGGGGTGACGGACACGACCGGCTCGGCACCGGCCTCCTCCCCCGGCGCGACCGTGACGATCACGGTCCCGGTGTCGTAGTCGGTGTCCGGCGCCACGCTCAACGCGCTGATCTGCGCGGAGTAGTAGGAGGTCTCGTCGTCGGCGGCCCAGGACCGCCCGAGCCGTACATCGTCGAACCGGGTGTCGTCGGCGAGCAGCCGTCCGTCCACGCGTCTGATCCCGGCCGCGGCGACGCGCGCGGCCAACTCGTCGTAGTCGTCGGCGAGCAGGGTCGGGTCGCCGGTGCCGCGCAGATACAGGTCGCCGCGCAGCACGGAACCGTGCCGCCGCCCGGTGGCCAGCACGTCGGTGGTGAACCGGTACTCCGGTCCGAGGATCTCCATGGCCGCGGCCGAGGTGGCGAGCTTGGTGTTGGAGGCGGGCATCAGCCGGGTCGAGGGCAGCCGCTGGTAGAGGAGCTCACCGGTGCCGGCGTCCGCGATCACCACGCTCGCCACGCCGCCCTCCATCCGCGTATCGCCCAGAATGGTGTCGACGGCCTCCGGCAGACCGGTACGGTCCGCGTCCGCACCGGCCTGCGCGCCGGGCCCGAGAACGGCGGCGACGAGCGCCACCGCGACGGGCCAGGTCCACATGCGTCTACGGGAGTTGAAGCATCTCCCGGAACTTCTCACGGGTCCGCTCATGCTTCAGCAGCATCCCGGACAACCGCCCCCGGCAACAGAGCGCCTCGGGTCCCGCGGCCCGCTCAGCCCAGCCCCCAGGTCCGCCCCATCCGGTACGCGGCACACAGGTTCACGTCCAGGACGTACGCCCCGGCGCTCCCGCACTGCTCGCTCCCGCTCCCCGGGTCGACGGGCTGGCCGTGCCCCATCCCGGTGACGCTGTACGTCTCCACGACCGCTCGCCCGCCCGCGTCCCGGAAGACCTGGTGCGGATACCCGGCGACGGAGTCACTCACGTCGGCGACCTGATCGGCTCCGTGCACCTCGGTCCACTGCCGCACCAGGTCGGTCATGTTGACGGGCTTCACGGTGTAGTCGGCCGTGCCCTGGAAGGCGACGAGCGCGGGCCAGGGCCCGGCATACCCGGGCCGGGCGGCGCGCACCCGGTCGCCCCACTGCTTCGGGGTCTGCGTCGCCCCGACGTACATGCACACCCACGGCGACCCGGCGGCCTGCGCACACCCGTACGGCAGCCCGGCGACGATCCCGCCCGACGCGAACCTCTCCGGGTACGCCGCCATCATCACGGCCGCCATCCCGCCCCCGGCGGAGAGCCCGGTGACATACACCCGCGCCGGGTCACCGGAGGTGTCGGCGAGCTGCCGGTCGACCATCTGCGCGACGGACGCGGCCTCGCCCTGACCGCGCGCGATGTCGCCGCTCTCGAACCAGTTGAAGCAGGACGAGGCGTTGTTGGCGGTCTGCTGCTGCGGCAGGACGACGGAGAAGCCCCAGCGGTCGGCGAGTTGGAGCCAGCCGCTGCCGGTGCCGTACCCGGAGGCGTTCTGGGTGCAGCCGTGCAGCGCGACGACCACGGGCCGGCCGACGGGCAGCCCGTCGGGGACGTACCGGAACATGCGCAGCGCACCGGGGTTGGCGCCGAACCCGGTCACCTCCTGGAGCGAGGCGGCCGTGGCTCTGCCCGGCGAGAGGAGGGCGGCGATCAGGGCGGCGACGAGAAGGGTCGCCCCCAGGAGGATCCGACGGCTTGCGGCTCTGGTCTGTGTCATGCGGAGGGACCGTAGAAGCCCGACCGACCCGTCGATATGGAGTCGGACACCACAACGGCCGCCTCCGCCATGGTGGTTCAGGGGGACGGGAAGTCCGGCGAGACAGGGGACGGGAGGGGCGGCGTCGGCCGCTCGGTGCCGGTGCCGGTCGCTCGGAACGTCTCGTCCTTCTTCCACGGCCCGACGCCGAGCTGTCCCGTCGTCCCGAGGTCCAGCTCGGGCTGGACGATCACGGGGTCGGCACCTGACTTGGCCCGCACCCGGACGTACGGCACGTTCACCGGATCTCCGAACCCGGTGGTGTTCCGCCACGCGATCGTCGACTGGGCGGCCTCACCGGGCCGCAGGGCCATGGGCTGCGGGCTGCCGTCCCCGCCGACGGCGGTGCTGATCCGGCCGGTCCCCTGGAGGATCCGCACACCGTCCACCGAGCCGTGGCGCTCGTCGAGGAGTTCGAGCTTCGGGTAGCCGTCGAGCTCGTAGGTCCTGGTGCCGCAGTTGACCAGATGCAGTCCGACGACGCGCAAGCCCATGGCGGCGTCCCCCTGGTCCGCGTAGACATGCACCCCGGACGCGGGGCACGACCCCGAGGCGGACGACGCCTCGTCGGCGGGAACGCTGCGCACCCTGAGCACGTCGACGCCCGACACCTCGGGCGCGTGCATGGCCTCGGCCTTCATGGCGACGGTTGCCTTGGCCGTCTGCCCCGGCGCGACGGCCTGGACGGTCTGCTCGACGTTGTCGACGGCGCCGCCGGACGACGAGCGGAAGGAGAAGGTCACCGTGTAAGTGGCCGTCCTCGTATCGGAGTTGGTGATCTCGAACGTGGCCGAGTAGTCGGCCTTGCAGCCGCTCCCCGCATCCCAGGCGTACAGGCCGGTGACCTGCACGCCGTCCTCGTCCGGACCGGTGGCGGAGGGCAGGGGCAGCGGCGTCGGCGTACCGGACGGGGCGACGGACGGGTCGTCCCCGGCGGAGGACGGCAGGCTGCCGTACTGGGAGTGGCCCGAGGGGCACAGCGCGGCGGCGTCGACCGGCGCCCCGGCGCCACGTGCCCCCGTCGTGTCGTCGCCCTGCGTGGCGCTCTGGGAACCGCACGCGGCGAGCAGCAGGACACCGGCGAGGGCGGCGGGGACGGTGCGCGAGGCGGTAGGCATCCGCCCAGCTCACCAGGGTGGCGACCCGCAGGCTGTGACGGAAGCCACACCTCCGGTCACAGCGCTGTCACAGATCACGAAGGACGCGGTCCGGGCGTGTCATGGCGGGGGCGGGCCCGGCCTCCGGCATGACAAAGGCCCCGCTGCCCGAAGGCGGCGGGGCCTTTGCCCACATGGGTGACTGGAGGTCCGAGAACCTCCTGATCGTGGAGATGGCGGGAATCGAACCCGCGTCCAACGGTGCAGAATCAGGGCTTCTCCGTGTGCAGTTCGCTGCGATTTTCTCGGCCCCGGCGATCACGCGAACAAGTCGCCGACGGGCCCAGTCACTGTTTGGTTTCCCTCTTCACCCCGTGACCGGGATCAAGGTTTAGTTCCCTAGCTGATGCCAGGATCCGGGTCGGGAACAGCCCCGGGCTGACACTTCGCAAGTCGCTACTTAGGCAGCGAGGGCGAAGGAATCGCGCTTGGTGTTGGCGATTATTTTTTGCGACATATGGTTTACGAGATCATTGCCGCTTCCTCGACACGCTTCCCCTGCTTCAACAGCCGCTGTCGAAACCGATCATCCCCATGTTGCCACTATTCAATTAAAAACAGCTCAATGCGCACACCGATGCCTGGCCCGGTGTTGGTCCCATCGTACGTGACCAACGCACGCCGATGCCACTGTATTCCCGCCCGTCAGACGCCCCGCTGCCGCCGCTTCGCCGCCGCGACCGCCCGGTCCGACTCCCGCCGGTCCTGCTTCTCCCGCAGGGTCTGCCGCTTGTCGTACTCCTTCTTTCCTCGCGCGAGCGCGATCTCGGCCTTGGCCCGGCCGTCCTTGAAGTACAGGGCTAGGGGCACGATCGTGTGACCCGTCTCCTGTGCCTTGGCCTCCAGCTTGTCGATCTCCTCGCGGTGCAGCAGGAGCTTGCGCTTGCGCCGCGCGGAGTGGTTGGTCCAGCTGCCCTGGTGGTACTCCGGGATGTGGGCGTTGTGCAGCCACGCCTCGCCCCGGTCGATCTGGACGAAGCCGTCGGTCAGCGACGTGCGGCCCTCGCGCAGCGACTTGACCTCGGTGCCCATGAGGACCAGGCCCGCCTCATAGGTGTCGATGATCGCGTAGTCGTGGCGGGCCTTCTTGTTCTGGGCGACGATCTTGCGCTTGCCGCCCTTCTCGCCGTCCCTGGCCTTCGCGGCCGCCCCGCCCTGCTTGGGCTGGGACTCCTTCGGTACGTACATTCCCTTGCTCATAGTGCCGTCCATTTTCGCACTACGGAGGGGGTGGGCGGAAAGCCGATTTACGAGCCGCCCGACGACTCGCCGAGCCCGCTGAGAACCGTCTCGGCCCGCTCCAGGACGCCCTGGTCGGCCTCCAGGTCGGGGGTGATCCCCCGGCCGTCGACGGCCCGCCCGGAGGGGGTGCGGTAGTGCCCGACGGTCAGCTCGGCGACGGAGCCGTCGGGAAGGCGGCTCGGCATCTGGACCGAACCCTTGCCGAAGGTGCGGGTGCCGACGACGACCGCGCGGCCGCGGTCCTGGAGGGCGCCGGTGAGCAGCTCGGCCGCGCTCATCGTGCCGCCGTCGACGAGCGCGACCAGGGGTCTGCCGGTGTCGCCGGCCTGCTCGGCGTGCAGGGCGCGCTGGTCGCCGTCGACGTCGTAGGTGGCGACGAGGCCGCCGTCGAGGAAGGCGGAGGCGGCGGTGACGGCCTCGGTGACCAGGCCGCCGGAGTTGCCGCGCAGGTCCAGCACGACGCCGGCGGTGGCGGGGGCCTGCCGGACGGCCTCGCGGACCGCGTCACCGGAGCCCTTGGTGAAGGAGGAGATCCGGATGACGGTGATACCGCCCGCGAGTTCCCGGACGGTGACCGAGTCGGTGGACAGCCGGGCGCGGCGCAGCGTGAGGTCCCACGCGCGCGTGCCGCGCTCCAGGCCCACCTTCACCGGCGTCCCGGCGGGCGCGTCCTTCGCGTCGCCCCGCAGTAACGAGACGACCTCGGTGACCGGACGCCCGTCGACCGTCCGGCCGTCGACGCTGCGCAACAGGTCGCCGGAGCGGATCCCGGCGGTGGCGGCGGGCGACCCGGCCCGCACCTTCGTCACCTCGATACGGCCGTCCCGCTCGCGCCTGGCCCACAGCCCGACGCCGGTGTACTCGCCGTCGAGGGCCTCCTCGAACTCCTCGTACTCGCCCTCGGAGTAGACGGCGCCCCAGCGGTCCCCGCTGCGGCTGACCGCGCGTTCGGCGGCCTCGACCGGGGACTTGCCGGCGGCCATGGCCTCGGCGGCCGCCGCGGCGACGTCCACGTGCCGACCCGCGGGGGCGGCCGAACCGGCCGCGTCGGCTGAGGATTTCCGGTCGCCCGGCAGGGAGCCGGTCGCCGCACCGGCGACGAGCACGCTCGCGAACACCAATGTCAGGGCGGCCCCGCGGCCGAAGCGGCGGGGCTGACAGAACAGGTCACGACCTGACATGCCGGTGAGTCTAGGACAACGCGAAGGGGCCGCACGGTCCGTTGCCCGTACGGCCCCCTTGGCGTTGGTCACACCTTCAGATACTTGCGCAGCGCGAAGAACGCCGCCAACGCGGGCATCAGCAGGCTCGTCGCGAGGATGAGCGGCAGCTTGGTCAACACGGCTTCCCAGCCGATGAAGTTGACCAGGGTCAGCTGGTCGGCCAGGGCAAGACCGTGGTCGATGAGGAAGTACCGCGCGATGACCAGGAACGCACAGGCGACCGTCCCGCCGATGAGCCCGGCGACCGCGGCCTCCATGATGAACGGCGCCTGGATGTAGAAGCCGGAGGCGCCGACCAGACGCATGATCCCGGTCTCCCGCCGACGGCTGAACGCCGAGACACGCACCGTGTTGACGATCAGCATCAGCGCGACGACGAGCATTAGCGCCATCACCGCGCGCGCCGCCCAGTTCATGCCGTTGAGCAGCTTGAACAGGTTGTCCAGGATGCCCTTCTGGTCCTGCACGGACTGCACGCCGTCGCGCCCGTTGAAGGCGGTCGCGACGACCTGGTACTTCTCCGGGTCCTTCAGCTTGATCCGGTACGACTCCTGCAGCTGGTCCGGCGTGAGCGAGGCGGCCAGCGGGGAGTCGCCGAACTGCTCCTTGTAGTGCTTGTACGCCTGGTCCTGCGACTCGTACGTCACCTTCTCGACGACCGTCATCTTGTCCAGGTCGGTGAGGATCTGCTTCTTCTGGTCCTCGGTGACCGCGCCCTTGGCGCAGTTGGGGTCGGACTCGGCGTCGGCCTTGTTGCACAGGAAGACCGAGACGTTGACCTTGTCGTACCAGTAGCCCTTCATCGTGTTGACCTGGTCGCTCATCAGGAGCGACCCGCCGAACAGGGCGAGCGACAGGGCGACGGAGACGACGACGGCGAACGTCATCGTCAGATTGCGGCGGAGACCGACACCGATCTCGGAGAGTACGAACTGGGCGCGCATGGCGGCTTCTTCAGGCCTTTCCGGACTTCTACGGGGGTCAGTGCTGGTAGCCGTAGACGCCGCGCGCCTGGTCGCGGACGAGGCGGCCCTTCTCCAGCTCGATGACGCGCTTGCGCATCTGGTCCACGATGTTCTGATCGTGCGTGGCCATCACGACCGTCGTACCGGTCCGGTTGATCCGGTCGAGCAGCTTCATGATGCCGACGGAGGTCTGCGGGTCGAGGTTGCCCGTGGGCTCGTCCGCGATCAGCAGTTTGGGCCGGTTGACGAACGCGCGCGCGATCGCCACGCGCTGCTGCTCACCACCGGACAGCTCACCGGGCATCCGGTCCTCCTTCCCGCCGAGCCCGACGAGGTCGAGCACCTGCGGGACGGACTTGCGGATCTCACCGCGGGACTTGCCGATGACCTCCTGCGCGAAGGCCACGTTCTCGGCGACCGTCTTGTTCGGCAGCAGCCGGAAGTCCTGGAACACCGTCCCCAGCTGGCGCCGCATCTGCGGCACCTTCCAGTTGGACAGGCGCGCGAGGTCCTTGCCCAGAACGTGCACCTGCCCGTGACTGCACCGCTCCTCGCGGAGGATCAGCCGCAGGAAGGTGGACTTTCCGGAGCCCGAGGACCCCACGAGGAACACGAACTCGCCCTTCTCCACTTCCAGGGACACATCCCTGAGTGCGGGGCGGTTCTGCTTGGGGTAGACCTTGGAGACGTTGTCGAATCGGATCACGGATGCACCACGGGTCGCCGGGGGTAGATGGGGGGACCATACGCGAACCGGGGGCGGGGGCGCAGTCGCCAGGAGGGTTGCGCGCCCCTTGTGCACTTTTGTGCGGGGTTCGCTCATTGACGATCGGCGGGGGCGCGGGGCTGTATCGACATGCGGCTCCGCCGCGTGGGCGCGACCAGCCCCACACGCCCCGCAGCCGCGAGACAATGGCAACCACCCCTCCCAGAGCGCCCGAGCCCTTTCCGGAGGAACCTGGCACAGTAGAGGAGGGGAACATTGACGGGACCCCACCCGTTGAACCCCCGGAGGGAACCGGCTAGGAGGGCGGCAATGACGTACGACCGGCTGGTGTGCGCGAACTGTGCCGCACCCGTGAGTGAGGGCCGCTGCCCCGTGTGCCGGGCGAACCGTGAGCGGCTCCAGCAGGAGAACCCGTTCGCGGGTCTGAACCCGATGACGCTGATCGCCCTGCTGGCGGTGCTGATCGCGGCGGTGGCCCTGCTGGCGCACCAGACCGCGTAGGCGGGACCTGGCGGCGGACATGCCGAGGGGCCCGGAGCGAGCGCGCTCCGGGCCCCTCGGCCGTACGGCGTGAATCACGCAGCGTGGACGACCGGCTACCGTCAGGCAGCCGCACCGCCACGGCCGCCCACGAGGCGCGGCAGGATACGGAAGCCGATACCGCCGGCGATCATCGTGGCGGCGCCGACCAGCAGGAACGTGGTCTGAGCGGCACCGGTCTCGGCGAGCTCGTCACCGCCGCCCTGGGCCGAGGTGCTGGCACCCGAGCCGGTACCGGTGGTCTCCGTGCCGGTGTCCGTCAGCGAGGAGGAGCCCTCCTCCTGCGGGGACGTGCCACCGTCGGGGTCGGTGTTGTCGTTACCGCCGCCGTTGTTGCCGTTCCCGTTGCCGTTCCCGTTGTCGTCGTCACCCGGGTCGGTCGGGTCGGTCGGGTCGGTCGGGTCGATGGTCGGGTCCTGGGTGGGCTCCTGCGGCTCCGTCGGGTCCACCGTCGGGTCCGTCGGGATGGTGGGCTCCTCCGTGGGGACCGGGTCGGTCGGGAGGTCCGTCGGAACCGGCGGGTCGGTGGGAGCCGGCGGGTCGGTCGGGTCGTTCGGGTCTCCGAGGCAAATGCCCAGCAGGCAGTCCTCCGACGGCGCGGCGGATGCGGCACCCGCAGCGGTGATCGAAGCACCAGCCGCGATCACGGCACCGGCCGCGAGGCGCGCGATACGGACCCGCGTCTTCTTCGTCATGTGGTTGCTACCCCCAGTAGCTGAATCGTCAGTGAGGCGGCGCTCGGGGTCCGTGATCGACGGGAGTGGTACTGCAACTCGAGCCCCCCGGTTCACATGCGCCCCAGAGATACGCATGCCACGCTTTACCCTTCCCATTTTTCAAAGACACGTCAAGGCCGTTTGCGGCCGCCATGTCCAAATACGGGAGCTATGCCAGGGTTTGGAGCCTGTGAGTGTGATGTAAAACCCAGACATGCAGGCACAGAAAAGGCAACTACCGCCGAGGTGGCGGCAGTTGCCTTGTCGACAAAGTTACTTCTCCTGCTGCTTGCGCCAGCGAATTCCGGCTTCGAGGAACCCGTCGATCTCACCGTTGAACACGGCCTCGGGGTTGCCGACTTCGAACTCGGTGCGCAGGTCCTTGACCATCTGGTACGGGTGCACCACGTACGACCGCATCTGGTTGCCCCAGGAGTTGCCGCCGTCGCCCTTGAGGGCGTCCATCTTGGCCTGCTCCTCCTGGCGGCGCCGCTCGAGCAGCTTGGCCTGGAGGACGTTCATCGCGGTGGCCTTGTTCTGGATCTGCGACCGCTCGTTCTGGCAGGAGACGACGATGCCGGTGGGGAGGTGGGTGAGCCGCACCGCGGAGTCGGTGGTGTTCACGCCCTGGCCGCCGGGGCCGGAGGAGCGGTACACGTCGACGCGCAGCTCGGACTCGTCGATCTCGATGTGGTCGGTCTGCTCGACCACGGGGAGGACCTCGACGCCGGCGAAAGAGGTCTGCCGCCTGCCCTGGTTGTCGAAGGGGGAGATACGGACGAGCCGGTGGGTGCCCTGCTCGACGGAGAGGGTGCCGTAGGCGTACGGCGCCTGGACGGCGAAGGTGGTCGACTTGATGCCGGCCTCTTCGGCGTACGACGTCTCGTAGACCTCGGTCTTGTAGCCCTTCTGCTCCGCCCAGCGCAGGTACATCCGCTGGAGCTTCTCGGCGAAGTCGGCGGCGTCGACGCCACCGGCCTCGGCGCGGATGTTGACGAGCGCCTCACGGGCGTCGTACTCACCGCTGAGGAGCGTCCGCACCTCCATCTCGTCCAGCGCCTTGCGGACGGCGGCGAGCTCGGACTCGGCCTCGGCACGGGTGTCCGGGTCGTCCTCCTCCTCGGCCATCTCGAAGAGAACGCCGAGGTCGTCGATACGACCGCGGAGGGCTTCGGTCTTCCTCACCTCCGCCTGGAGGTGGGAGAGCTTGCTGGTGATCTTCTGCGCCTCGTCCGGGTTGTCCCACAGGGACGGCGCGGCCGCCTGCTCCTCGAGCACGGCGATGTCTGCCCTCAGCTTGTCGAGGTCCAGAACGGCCTCGATCGACTCCATGGTCGAGGAGAGGGACTTGAGCTCTTCGGATACGTCGACGACTGCCACGCCTCCAGCGTAACGGCTCCGCCAAGCGCCGAGGCCCTGGAGCCCTTGGCCGAGACAAACCCGGCGTCACCAGGGGGCTCCGCCCCCTGGACCCCCGGACCTTTGCCCACCCACCACCCGTCTCGGTCGGCCAAGAGGCTGGACTCCGAACCTCGGGGCCCGGCTGTCCATCTCGGCCCGTCCGGCGTTTCGAGGACAAGCCCACCACCCTCCCGAACTCCCACCCACCCACTGGGCGCGACCTTTCAGCCCGTCCGGCGTTCGAGGACAAGCCCACCACCATCCCGAACCCCCACCCCCACCCACCCGCTGCGCGCGACCTTTCAGCCCGTCCGGCGTTTGAGGACGAGGCCCGCAGGGCCGATCAGGGGGGTCTGGGGGCGGAGCCCCCAGGGATGGGACGGGTAGGGGCGGCGGGGGCGAGGAAGGTCAGGGGGTTGCCGGGGCCGAGTTGTTCGTGTCCTGGGGGGTCGCGTCAGCGTCGTCCCCCGAGGTCGCCAGCCACGTCCCCACCCCCGCCGCAGCGACCAACGCCACCGCGGCCGCCCCGAGAACCACCCGCCGCCGCCGAGCCACCGCCCGGTGCCGAGCCGACCCCGGCCGAGGCGCCCCGGCGGCCCGCGGCACCCGAGCCGTCCCCCGCGCACCCCCGGCCAGCTCATCGGGCCCCGGCACCCTCATCGACGTATGCGTGTCCCGGTTGGAGTCGGCGGGCTTCGCCCCCGGCACCAACGGCACCGCCCCCCGCCGCCGCACCCGCTCCCCCACCGGCGCCGCTTCCTCCGCCGCCACCGGAGCCTCGTCCTCCGCGGCCTCCGCGTCCGGCTCGTCCACGTCCAGCGGCGGCATCCCGGCCACCAGCGGCAGCAGCTCCCGCAGCCGCGCCCCCAGCTCGGACGCCCGCAGCCGCGAGGCCGGCGCCTTCGCGAGGCACTGGATGATCAGCTGCCACAGCTCGTCGGGGATGCCGGGCAGCGGCGCCACCGTCTCCGTGACGTGGCGGCGCAGCACGGCCCCGGGGTGGCCGCCGCCGAACGGCGTGAAGCCGGCCAGCAGCTCGTAGAGGACGGTGGCGAGGGCGTAGATGTCTACCGCGGCCCGCGGCGGCAGGCCCTCCACGATCTCCGGCGCCAGGTAGTCCGGGGTCCCGATGATCTTCGTGGCGCGCGTGCGCCGCGGTGAGTCGATGAGCTTCGCCACACCGAAGTCCGTCAGCAGGGCGGGGTGCGCGCCGCCCGGGCCCAGCGGGCCCTGCATGTCCAGCAGGACGTTCTCCGGCTTGACGTCCCGGTGCACGACCCCGGCCGCGTGCGCCGCCGCGAGCCCGTCCGCGACGTCCGCGACGATCGCCACCGCCGCCTCGGGCGCGAGCCGCCGGTCGCGGTCGAGCCGGGTGCGCAGGTCGGTACCCCGGACCAGGTCCATCACCAGCGCGAGGTCGTTGCCGTCGACCACCAGGTCACGCACGGAGACCACGTGCGGATGCTCCAGGCCCAGCAACGCCGTGCGCTCCTGCACGAAGCGTCCGACGAGCTCCTGGTCGGACGCGAGATCCTCGCGCAGCAGTTTGACGGCGACGGGCCCCTCGGGTCCCTCGCCCAGCCACACCGTGCCGGCGCTGCCCCGCCCCAGGATCTGGTTGGCGGTGTACCGGCTGCCGATCTTCCGTGCCAAGGCTGCTCCTACAGACGCGTGTGTCGCTAAAACTACGCGTCCGAGGAGCCAACCTTCACCGCCGAGGCGGAAATCACCCGCCAGATGTCGACAAATAACCAAACCAGCCGACGCCGACCGGGTGGTGACCCAGCATCAGTTGGTGCCCGAGCCCCCGCCCGAGCCCCCGCCCGAGCCCCCGCCCAGGTCCCCGATCCACCCGGACACGGTGCTGAACCAGTCGCTGAGCTGCTCCCAGTAGCCCTTGCCCGTGCCGATCCAGTCCTGCAGCGGGCTCAGCTCCCAGATCAGCCAGCCCGCGACGAACAGGATGATGATCGTGAACAGACAGCCCTTGAGGCAGCCGAGCCCGGGGATCCGCATCGGGTTGGCGCTGCGCTGCCGGGGCTGACGCGGCTCGCGCTGCGGCCGCTGCGGCTCCGGCGCGGGCGGCGGTGCGTACCGCTGGGGCTGCTGCTGCGGCTGACGCGGTGGGGCGTACGGCTGCGGCTGGTGCTGCTGCGGATGGCCGTAGCCCTGCTGCGGCCGGCCCTGCGGGGGCCGCTGCTGCTGCGGGTGCTGGGGCTGCTGCTGCGGGCGGGCGACCTGGCGCTGGGGGCGGCGCAGCGGGTCCTGGTTGGGGTCGAGGTACTGGACCTGGGTCTGCTCGTTGCGGTCCCGGGCGGCCCGCAGCTGGTTCTGCCAGGGGTGCGGCTCCTCGGGGCCGGGCTGACCGGGCTGCTGTCCGGGCGGGCCGGGCGGCATGGACGGCATCACGGCCGTCGGGTCGGCGGCGCCCGTCGGACCGGGGGCGCCGGTGTGCGGCAGGACGCTGGTCGCGCCGTTCGGGTCGTACGCCCCCGGCGCCGAGCCGTGCTGCAGCACCTGGGTGGGGTCGGCCGAGCCCGGCACGGTGGCCGGCGCGGGGTCGGGCGCGAGCAGCGCGGCGACGCCCTCGGCGGCGGCGATCTGCGCGGAGTTCGCGTGCACGCCGATGCCCTCGGCGACGACGCGCAGGCCACGGGCGAGGTTCTCGGCGCTGGGCCGTTCGTCGGGGTTCTTGCGCAGGCAGCGTTCTATGACCGTCCAGAGCGGGTCGGGGACCGTGGACGGGCGGCGCGGCTCGGCGCTCAGGTGCTGGTGCAGGACCTCCAGGGCCGAAGCCCCGGCGAACGGCGGACGGCCGGTGACGAGCTCGTAGAGGAGGATGCCGGCGCCGTAGATGTCGACCGCGGAGGTCTGCGGGCGGCCCTCGGCGGACTCGGGCGCGATGTAGGCGGGCGTGCCGACGAACTCGTGGGTGCGGGTCAGGCCCGGGGAGTCGGCGAGGCGGGCGATGCCGAAGTCGGTCAGCATCGGGTGCATCTGGCCGCCGTTCTGCTGGAGCAGGACGTTGGCGGGCTTCAGGTCGCGGTGGACGACGCCGTCGGCGTGGCTGGCGGCGAGGGCGTCGGCGATCTGCGCGGTGAGCAGGGCGGCGGCGACCGGGGTGAAGGGGCCGTTCTCGCGCAGGTAGCGGTGCAGGTCGGGGCCGTCGACGAGGTCCATGACCAGGGCCAGCAGCTCGCCCTCGACGACGAGGTCGCGGACCCGGACGATGTTGGGGTGGGTCAGCCGGAGCAGGACCGAGCGCTCCCGCAGGAACCGCATGACGATGTCGGCGTCGCTGGCGAGCTCCTCCTTGAGGACCTTGATCGCGACGGTCTCGCCGGGCTGCCCCTGCACGGCCGCCTCAGCGCCTGCGGTCTCCCGCTGGCGGGCTCGCCAGACGGTCCCCGTGGCGCCGCGACCGAGCGGCTCCTCGAGGAAGTACTTGCTGCCTACCGGCCGCACGTCGCGCTCCCTGCTGCTTGCCTACGTTCCGAACCACTGTAGTGCCGTGCCCCCGGGCACCGGCCTGTCGTCATTCTGTGCGTCTTACGTATGGCTTCCCGTACATGTTCGAAGGAAAGACGCTCGGCTCTGTCTCGTGGTTGCCGCAAGCGGAAGTGAGCGATCTCAACTGATCGCCGGCGGTGCACTTGTCAGGCACTTTTGCGGGCAGAGCCGACCAATCAAGATCACTTGCCTTCGGGCGGGGGGCGCGTTGTCAGTGGCAGGTGCGAGGATGCGTGCAGTGCGTGGAGTACTGGCCGATGTGCTCGTGTGGGGTGGGGGTGGTTGGCGCCCTCGCAGAAGGGACCGCTGACGCCGATGCAGATCCGGCTGACCGTCGTAGACCCGCTGGCCCCGTCCGCCCCGGCGCGAGGACGCGCCGCGAGCTGCGACGTGCTGGTCACGGCGCCCGCGGGTACGGCCCTGGCCGCGGTGGCGTCGGCGCTCGCCTCGGCGGTGTCCGCGGGCGACGGCCCGGTCGTGCTGTACGCGGGCGCGGAGCGGCTCGACGACCGGCGCAGCACCCTCGGCGAGCCCCCCTTGATAGACGGCGCCGTGCTGTCCCTGGGCGCCCCCGCGGCCCCCGAACCCCACCCCGAGCTGGACGACGCCCCGACCCAGCTCCAGGTCGTGGCCGGCCCGGACGCGGGCGGGGTCCATCTGCTGCACGGCGGCGAGATCCGCATCGGCCGCTCCGCCGAGGCCGACGTACCGCTCGACGACCCGGACGTCTCCCGGCTGCACTGCGCGGTCACGGTCGCCGCCGACGGCCGTGTCTCGGTCGCCGACCTGGGCTCCACCAACGGCACGACGCTGGACGGCACCCGTGTGACCACCCGCCCGGTGCGGTTCGCGCCGGGCGCGCTGCTGCGGATCGGCGAGTCGGCGCTGCGGCTGGCTCCGGCCGGGGGCCCGGGAGCGCGGGTGCGGACGGAGCCGGACGGCGAGGGGCACACCCGCGTCCCGGCCGCCGGCCAGGGCGTCGACGCGGTGGCCGGCCCGCCCTCGGCAGCGGGGGCGCCGGTGCCCCACGCGCGCGTGGCGGACGGCGGCGACGCGACCGCCCGGGACCACGGCCCGGTCGAGCGGCCCGGCGTACCGGTGCAGGGCGGGGCGCCGCGGATCGAACGGGACGGCGGCGGGTCCGGGAGGCCGCTCCCGGCACCGCGCGCGGGCGACACCCACGGCGCGGGCTTCGGGGTGGGCGCGCTCGACGCGGGTCACGAGGACGAGGACGGCAGCCCCGAGGACGCAGGCGCCGGCAGCCGCCGCAAGGGCACCCCGCTGCGGGGCACCGACGTGCCGCCCGGCGTGCGCAGGCGCGGCGGGCTCACGGCATGGGCGCGACGGCTGACGGGCGCACGCGGCGAGCAGGACGCGCCGACCGGCCGTGACGCGTACGACGACGAGGCGCCGCCCGCCGAGCCGCCCGGGCTCCCCACGGCGACGACCGGCTCCCGGCAGCCGGAGACCTGGCCGGACCCGGCGTCGCTGCTGCTGACGGCCCTCGGCCCCGGCCCCCGGCTGTGGGAGCGCGCACCGGGCCACCCGGAGGCGCTCACGGTGCGGCTCGGCACCGCCGACCGCGCGGCCCCCGACGGCTCGGGACTGCTGCCCGCCGTACCGGTGACCGCCGATCTACGGGAGGTCGGGGCGCTGGGGCTGGCCGGTCCGCGCGAGCGGCTCGCCGGGCTGGCCCGCGCGGTGATCGCCCAGCTCGCCGCGCTGCACTCGCCGGACGTGCTGGAAACGGTCCTGATCAGCGCGGACCGCTCCCGCCCCCTGGAGGAGCGCACCGCCGAGTGGGCCTGGCTGGGCTGGCTGCCGCATGTCCGGCCCGGGCACGGCCAGGACTGCCGACTGCTGCTGGCCTACGACCGCGAGCAGGCGGCGGCCCGGACGGAGGAGTTGCTGCGGCGGCTGGAGGACCTGGCGGCGGAGTCGGGCGACGGGACCACCGAGGCGAGCCCGGCCCGGACGCCGGTCACCGTCACGGACGGCCCGGTCCCGGACCGGCGTGCCGTTCGCCGGCCCTCCTGGGCGCGGGACGAGGAGTCGGGCGACGGGACTGCGGACGGGTTCGCGGGGCCGTACACGGTGGTCGTGGTGGACGGCGACCCCGGGGGCGCCGATCTGCGCGAGGCGGTGGCGCGGCTGGCGCTGGAGGGCCCGCGGGCCGGTATTCACGTGGTGTGCCTCGCCGAGACGGCCGCGGCCTCGCCCGCGTCGCCGGTGACGGAGACCTATGAGGCGGCGTGCACGGTGGCGCCGGCGTTCCGCGAGTGCGGGGCGGTCGGGCTGCTGAGCGGAGATGTGGCGACGGCGCTGCGGCTGGTGCGAGTGGCACGGGCCGGGGCGGTCCCGGCGGTCGCTCAGGCCGGGACCGGGGCGGAGGCCGACCCGCGCGCGCTGGACGCGTCCCGGGCGGGTGCCGCCGATCGGGGCCCTGACGGCCGCGCCTCCACGGACGACGCTCACGGCCCGGCAGGCCACGGCACGGGCGCACTCGGTCCGGTCGGCCGCGGCTCGGTCGGCCACGACGCCGCAAGGCAGGGCCCCATGGCTTCCGCCGCCTCCGCCCTCTCGCCCGCCCAAGGCCCGGTCGGGCACGGCACCGTCGCCGCGGTGGACGCCGTCTCGCTCGCCTGGGCGGAGCGGTTCGCGCGGGCGCTGGCGCCGTTGCGTACGGAGGGTGCCGTCGGGGAGCGGCACGCGCGTGTGTCGGTCCCGTTGCCTCAGGCGGCGCGGCTGCTGGACGAGCTGGGGCTGGCCCGGGCCACCCCGGCGTCGCTGATGGCGCGGTGGGCCGACGCGGCCGACGATCCGGAGGCCCTCGGCGGCCGGGCGTGTGCCGTGCTCGGGGCCGGACCGCGCGGCCCGGTCGGCGTGGACCTCGGCGCCGACGGACCGCACCTGCTGATCGAGGGGCCGCCCGGCAGCGGGCGTACGGAGCTGCTGCGGGCCGTGGTCGCCTCGCTGGCCGCGGCCGAGCGGCCGGACCGGCTGGGCGTCGTGCTGATAGACGGCCGGGACGGCGTCGGCGCGGGCGCCGCGCACGGCGACGGGCTGCGGGTCTGCACGGACGTCCCCCATGTCACCACCCACCTCACCGCCAACGACCCCGTCCGGATGCGGGAGTTCGCCCAGTCGCTGAGCGCGGAGCTGAAGCGGCGCGCCGAGTTGTTGGGACGGTCGGACTTCGCCGAGTGGCACACGGGGCGCGCGCTGTCGGGCCGGGTGGTCGCACAGCGCGCGGCGGGCGGCGCCGGGACCGGCAGCGGGGGCGGGGACTTCACGGGGGATCTGGACTCGCCGCCCAGTTCGACGATCCGGCTGCGGCCGGGGGCGGCCCGTCGGCAGGCCGAGGCGCAGGCCGTGCCGCCGCTGCCCCGGCTCGTCGTGGTCGTGGACGACCTGGACGCGCTGGTGTCGCCCGCGCTGGGTTCGACCGGCAGGCCCGCCGCGGGTTCGGTGATCCGCGCGCTGGAGGCCGTGGCCCGGGAGGGCGAGCGGCTCGGGGTGCATCTGGTGGCCGCGGCGGGCGTCGGGGGCCGTACGGCGGAGTCGGAGCCGGCGCGCCGGGCGACGCTGCGGGTGACGCTGGACGCGGTGACGGCGGGGCCGGACGAGCCGGCGCCGGGGCGTGGGCGGCTGACCCGGGCGGACGGAAGAGCGGTGCCGTTCCAGGGCGGCCGGGTCACGGGGCGTATCCCGCGGACGGCGACACTGCGGCCCACGGTCGTCCCGCTGGAGTGGCACCGCATGGGCGACCCGCCGGCCCGCCGCCCGGTCCGCGAGCTGGGCAACGGACCCACGGATCTTGCGTTGCTGGCCAGCGCGCTGGAGAGGGCGGCGCGGGAGGTATCGGCGACCGAGGTGCCGTCACTGCTGTAGCCCCTGGGCAGAATCAGCCCGTCCGGCGATTGAGGACGAGGCCGTTCAGGCCGATAGCGGGGGTCTGGGGGCGGCAGCCCCCAGCGACGTTCACACCGACGCAGGGTGCCTGGTCACGAGGCGGTCACGATCCCCCGCTTGACAGCGGACGCGGTCTTGCCGCCCCCAAACCCAAGGCGTAGACCAGATCGCACGGGACAGCGCTCGAACGTTCGACGATGCACGAAGAACGGGGCAGTCATGCGCAGCACGAGCAGCAGGAACCGGACAAGCAGGGCCGCACGGGCCGCGGCGGCCGTAGTCGCGGGCGCCCTCGCGGTCTCGCTCACCGCATGCGGTGGCGATGACGACAACGGCAGCGGCAACGAACAGGGCGGGACCGGCAAGGAGACCGGCAGCACCGTCACCCTTCCCAAGCTGAACGGCGAATCCCTGGAGGTCGCCGCCGTCTGGACCGGTGCCGAACAGGCCAACTTCAAGAAGGTCCTCGCGGAGTTCGAGAAACGCACGGGCGCCAAGGTGACCTTCGTGCCCGCACAGGACCCGATCATCAACTTCCTCGGCTCGAAGGTCGCGGGCGGCCAGCCGCCGGACATCGCGATGCTTCCGCAGCCCGGCGCGATCAAGCAGGCCGTCGACAAGAAGTGGGCCAAGCCGCTCGGCGCCGACGCGATCAAGGAGCTCCAGGAGAACTACTCGCAGGGCTGGCAGGACATCGGCAAGGTCGGCAACAAGCAGTACGGCGTCTACTACAAGGCCGCCAACAAGTCCTTGATCTGGTACAACAACCAGGTCTTCGAGAACGCCGGGGCGAGTGAGCCCAAGACGTGGGACGAGTTGCTCACCACCGCCCAGACCGTCTACGACTCCGGTGTCACGCCGTTCTCGGTCGGCGGCGCCGAGGGCTGGACCCTCACCGACTGGTTCGAGAACGTCTATCTCTCCCAGGCCGGTCCGGAGAAGTACGACCAGCTGGCCAAGCACGAGATCAAGTGGACCGACCCGTCCGTGAAGGACGCGCTGACCACGCTCGCCCAGGTGTGGGGCAAGAAGGACTATGTGGCGGGCGGCGCGACCGGCGCCCTCCAGACGGACTTCCCGGCCTCCGTCACCCAGACCTTCACCGGCGGCGACCAGCCGAAGGCCGCCATGGTCTACGAAGGCGACTTCGCGCAGGTCAACATCGTGCAGGCCAAGGCCGAGGTGGGCACGGACGCGAAGGTCTTCCCGTTCCCGACCGTCGGTGACACCGCGCCCGTCGTGTCCGGCGGCGACGCGGCCGTCATCCTCCAGGACTCCAAGGCGGCGCAGGCGCTGGCCACCTGGCTCGCCTCCCCGGACGCGGCGACGATCCAGGCGAAGCTCGGCGGCTACCTCTCGCCGAACAAGAACGTCGACAACTCGGCGTACCCGAACGACGTCCAGCGGAAGATCGCCAAGGCGCTCATCGACTCCGGTGACGACTTCCGCTTCGACATGTCCGACCAGGCCCCGCAGGCCTTCGGCGGCACGCCCGGCAAGGGCGAGTGGAAGGCCCTGCAGGACTTCCTGAAGAACCCGTCGGACGTCGCGGGCACGCAGGCGAAGCTGGAAGCCGACGCGGCCGCGGCGTACGGAAACTGACGCGATGGCGTCGACACAGGCGGCAGGGGGCGGCACGCCTCCTGCCGCACCCAAGTCGCGCAGGAGCGTGACCGGCACCCGCAGGGCCGTGGCGGCGCTGTTCCTGCTGCCCGCCCTGGTGCTGCTCGGCGCGCTCGTGGTCTACCCGATCGGGTACTCGGTCATCCGCAGCTTCTACGACCAGTCCGGCGACGGATTCGCCGGGTTCGACAACTACCAGGCGCTCTTCACGGATGACGGCATCCGCACGGCCCTCAAGAACAACGTCATCTGGGTGGTGTTCGCCCCGACCGTCGCCACCGCGCTCGGTCTGATCTTCGCGGTGCTGACCGAACGGGTCCGCTGGGGCACGGCGTTCAAGCTGGTCGTCTTCATGCCGATGGCGATCTCGATGCTGGCGGCGGGCATCATCTTCCGGCTGGTCTACGACCAGGACCCGGACAAGGGCGTCGCGAACGCGGTGTGGGTGGGCGTCCACGACACCTTCGCGCAGTCGTCGGCGTTCCCGAAGGCCCACCCGGGCCGGGAGTCGCCGCTCGAAGCGGCGCCGGGCGGCGGTTTCATCACCAAGGCCACCGTCAGCGCCGGCACCCCGGTCCGGCTGCCCCTCGTGGGCGTCGCCCCCGACCAGATGCCGGACGACGCGAAGAAGGCCGTACCGGCGAAGGCCGATCCGGCCGGGATCACCGGCACCACCTGGCAGGACTTCACCCGCGGCAAGGGCGTGGGCACGCTCGGCGGGGTCGACGCGGCCGAGCTGGGCTACGCCGGGATGAGGATCGAGGCCGTCAAGGACGGCAAGGTCGTCGCCGCCACGAACGCCGCCGACGACGGTACGTTCACGCTGCCGGCCGCCGCCGAAGGGGCCCAGCTGCGGCTGCCGCCGGACAACTTCAAGGAGCCGTACAACGGCGTGGACTGGCTCGGCCCGTCCCTCGTCACGCCGTCCATCATCGTCTCGTACATCTGGATGTGGGCCGGTTTCGCGATGGTGCTGATCGCGGCCGGGCTGGCGGGCATCCCGCGCGAACTGCTGGAGGCGGCCCGCGTCGACGGCGCGGGCGAGTGGCAGGTGTTCCGCAGGGTCACCGTGCCCCTGCTGGCCCCCGTCCTCGCGGTCGTCACCGTCACCCTGATGATCAACGTCCTGAAGGTCTTCGACCTGGTCTTCATCATCGCCCCGGGCTCCTCCCAGGACGACGCGAACGTCCTCGCCCTGGAGCTCTACCGCAAGGGCTTCTCCGAGGACCAGCCGGGCATCGCCAGCGCCATCGCGGTGTTCCTGCTGCTCTTGGTGATTCCCGTGATGTGGTTCAACGTTCGTCGACTGCGGCGGGAGGTACGGCGATGACGACCGTCAAGGCCGAGCAGTCCCTCGGCGAGAGGCTCGCCGGGTTCGTCAGCGGTGGGCTGGTGCGGGTGTTCCTCGTCGTCGTCGGCCTGTTCTGGCTGGTCCCGACGATCGGTCTGCTGCTGTCGTCGCTGCGGCCGCCGGAGGAGATGACGGTGAGCGGCTGGTGGGAGGTCTTCAGCAAGCCCTCCCAGCTCACCTTCGAGAGCTACGACAAGCTCCTCGGCAACAGCGACATCACCGACTCGATCCTGAACACCGTGCTGATCACCGTCCCGGCGACGGCCCTGGTCGTCGTCATCGGCTCGCTCGCGGGCTATGCGTTCGCGTGGATGGAGTTCCCGGGCCGCGACTGGTGGTTCCTGGGCGTGGTCGGGCTGCTGGTGGTGCCGGTGCAGGTGGCACTGATCCCGATCGCCGAACTGTTCGGCAACATCGGCATCTTCGGCTCCCTGATCGGCGTGATCCTCTTCCATGTCGGCTTCGGGCTGCCGTTCGCGGTGTTCCTGCTGCGGAACTTCTTCGCCGAGATCCCACGGGAGCTGCTGGAGGCGGCCCGGCTGGACGGCGCCGGTGAACTGCGGCTGTTCTTCCGTGTCGTGATGCCGCTCGGCGGCCCGGCGATCGCCGCGCTCGGCATCTTCCAGTTCCTGTGGGTGTGGAACGACATGCTGGTCGCGCTGATCTTCACGGATGCCGACAGCCAGCCGATCACGGTCGCGTTGCAGACCCAGGTACGGCAGTTCGGCAACAACATCGACATCCTGGCGCCCGGCGCGTTCATCTCCATGGTGATCCCGCTGGTCGTGTTCTTCGCGTTCCAGCGGCAGTTCGTGTCCGGCGTGATGGCGGGTGCGGTCAAGTAGCGCAAGGGGACGCACACTTGAGGGGGCGGGCCGTCATCGGGCCGCCCCTTTCCGTTCATCCGCGATCCCCCGTATGCCGTACCTCTCCGTAACCAAGTCACTCCTTTGGCCGTTGCCGGGCAAGGCGCGCTCGCCGCCCACCGTCCCGGTCGACCAAGTGGATGTCCCTTGCCCAGGTTCAGTGTCATCGTCCCCGCGTACAAGGTGCAGGCGTACCTGCACGAGTGCCTGGAATCCGTGCTCTCCCAGTCGTACCCCGATCTCGAAGTGATCGCCGTCGACGACTGCTCGCCTGACGCGTGCGGCGCGATCATCGACGAGTTCGCCGCCCGCGACCAGCGTGTACGTCCCGTGCACCTCACCGAGAACCAGGGCCTCGGGCCCGCCCGCAACGCCGGTGTCGCGGCGGCCACCGGCGACTACCTGATCTTCCTGGACAGCGACGACACCCTCACCCCGGACGCCCTGCACGCGATCGCCGACCGGCTGAAGGAGACCGGCGAGCCGGACGTCCTGGTCTACGACTACGCGCGGACCTTCTGGACCGGCGAGACGATCCGCAACCAGGTCGCGACCCTGCTCTCGGAGGAGGGCCCGGCCCCCTTCCGGCTCGCGGACCGGCCGGCGCTGCTGCGGCTGCTGATGGTGGCCTGGAACAAGGCGTACCGCCGGGAGTTCGTCGAGGAGGAGGGCTTCGCCTTCCCGCCCGGCTACTACGAGGACACCCCGTGGACGTACCCGGTCCTGATGACGGCGGAGTCGATCGCGACCCTGGACCGGGTGTGCGTGCACTACCGGCAGCGCCGCCGGGGCGCCATCCTCGGCACGGTCAGCCCGCGGCACTTCGACATCTTCGAGCAGTACGAGCGGGTTTTCGCGTATGTCGACCAGCACCCCGAACTCGCCCGCTGGCGGCCGATGTTGTTCCGTCGGATGGTCCACCACCTGGTGGTGGTGTTCGCCCGGCGGGACCGTCTCCCGCGCCGCAGCCGCGCCGCGTTCCTGCGCAAGGCCCGCACCCACTACCGTCGTTACCGTTCCCCCGGCGTCCCCGTACCGCCGCGCGCCCGCGTCCACCACACCCTGATCCGGCTGGGCCTGCACCGCACGTACCGCGTCCTGCAGCTGACGTTCGCCGTGGCCCGGCGCACCGCCAAGGTCACGGGCCGACTGCTGAAGGGGGCGCGCTCTGCCGTCCTGCGGCTGCACTACCGCCTCCAGCGCAGCCTGCCCGTGCGCGCCGACCGTGCCGTGTTCGCCGCCGAGGGCGTCCGCGGTCACGGCTGCCATCCGGGCGCCCTGGAGCAGGCGTTCCGCACCCACGCGCCGCACATCCGCACGGCCTGGGTCACCGACGCCGAGCAGACCGACACCGTGCCGTCCGGCAGCCGACGTCTGCGCCCCGGTTCGGCCGCCTACTGGACGGCCCTGGCGCGCTCCAAGTACCTCGTCCACAACGCCGGTTTCGACCGCCGTCTGGTCAAGCGCCCCGGCCAGGTCTTCGTGCAGACCCAGCGGGGCACCCCGCTCAAGCACCAGGGCCTGGACCTGCGGGAACGCCCGGCCGCCGCGGGTGACCTGGACGTCGACGAGCTCCTCGACAACGTCGACAAGTGGGACTACGTGGTCTCCGCCAACCGCCACTCCACCCTGACGTGGGAACGCGTCCACCCGGGCACGTACCGGACCCTGGAGTACGGCAGCCCGCGCGACGACGTCTTCCAGCAGGCGACGTCGGCGGACGTGACCCGGATCCGGGAGCAGCTCGGCATTCCCGAGGGCTCGGTGGTGATCCTGTACGCCCCCACCCACCGCGACTACCGCCGCACCCAGCGCACCACACTCGACCTGCCCCGCGTCCTGCGCCGCCTGGGCCCCCGCTATGTCGTCCTGGCCCGCGCCCACCACCGCCACGGCGGGCCGCTCACCGACGCCACCCAGCCCGGCCGGCTCATCGACGTCACCGACCACCCGAGCGTCGAGTCGCTGTGCCTCGCCTCGGACGCCCTGGTCACCGACTACTCGTCCCTGATGTTCGACTACGCCAACCTCGACCGGCCGATCGTCATCCACGCCGACGACGCCGAGGTGTACGAGGCCGCCCGTGGCACCTACTTCGACCTGCGGTCCTTCCCGCCGGGCGCGGTGGCGCGCAGTGAGGACGAGCTGATCGACATCTTCGCCACCGGGCACTGGCGGGGCTCGCGTTCCGTGCAGCTGCGGTCGGCGTTCCGGGAGCGGTTCTGCCCGCACGACGACGGGCGTGCCGCCGAGCGGGTCGTACGGCATGTGGTGCTGGGCGAGAGCGGCTTGCCGCCGGTCGTACCGCTGGACCGGCGTCACCCCGTTCCGTCGCCTACCGCGGAGAGTGCCGCGACAGGTCGTCGGTCGTCTGCGGCGCCGTCGTGGCGGGTCGCGCAGTTCCCCGCGCCCCTCAAGGGCGATGCGGTCCCGCTCATTGAGACGAAAGCCGACTCGGCCTCCTGAAGAACCCGGCTGCCGGAACCTCGACAGAAAGAGCAGTATGCCCCGCTTCAGCATCATCGTTCCGTCCCATGGGGTCGCCGGTCGGCTGTCCTTGGCGCTGGACTCGGTGCTCGGCCAGTCCTTCGGTGACTTCGAGCTGATCCCGGTCAGTGACGCCCCGGGCTCACCGGCGGCGGACGTGGCCGCCGGGTACGCCGAGCGGGACTGCCGGGTGGCGCCGGTGCACGCGCCGCCGACGGCCGGTCTGGCGGGGGCGCGCAACGCGGGGCTGCGGGCGGCGCTGGGCGACTGGCTGCTGTTCCTGGACGGCGACGACGTGCTGGTGCCGGGCGCGCTGGCGGCGCTGGACGCCCGGCTGCGCGAGACCGGTGACGTGGACGTCCTGTACTTCGAGCACGAGCGGATCCCGTGGTGGACGGGCGAGCCGGGCAACCCGGCCGCGCCCCTGCTGGCGGGGGCGCCTGGCGGGCCCTTCGCGCCGCCCGAGGCGGCCGGGCTGACGGGCGTCCAGCTCCCGGCGTGGAGTGCGGCCTACCGGCGGGTCTTCCTCCTGGACCAGGAACTCGCCTTTCCCGACGGCCACTTCACCGACATCGGCTTCGGCGGACTGGTCGCGCTGTGCGCCGAGCGCATGGCGGTGCTGCGGCAGATCGTCGTGCGGCATCTGCTGCGGCGGCAGGGCAACCGGCTGAACCTCCCAGGGGAGCACCACTTCGAGCTGCTCGACCAGGTCGAGCTGGTCCTCGCGCGGGCCGCCGAGCACGGGCTGTCCGCGCGGCGACTGGGGCCGTTGTTCGAGCAGCTCTTCGCCGCCGTGCTGAAGACGGCCGCCCATCCGCGTCGGCTGCCGCGCCGGCGCCGTACCTTCTTCCGGCGGGCGAGCGGGCTGTACCGGCGGTACCGGCCCGCCGGGTTCCGTGCGCCGGGCGGGAGCGTCGGCGTCCAGCACCGGCTGCTGGCGCAGGGGGCGTACACGGCGTTCCGGGCACTGCGCGGCGCCAACCAGGCGGCAGCGAAGGTCGCTTCGTCCGTTCCGCGGCCGCACGGGCTGCGCACCCGGCTGCGCTACCGTCTGCAGCTGCGCCGCCGTCTGGACCAGAACCTCGCCGTGTACTGCGCGTACTGGGGCCGGGGCTACACCTGCAACCCCGCCGCGATCCACGCCAAGGCGCGGGAGCTGGCCCCGCATCTGCGCTCGGTGTTCCTGGTGGAGCCCGACGCGGTGGACTGTGTGCCGGACGACGTGGAGTACGCGGTCATCGGCAGCAGGAAGTACTGGGACGTGCTCGCCCGCGCCAAGTACCTCGTGAACAACGCCAACTTCGCGGACGCCGTGGTCAAGCGCCGTGGCAGTGTGCATCTGTCGACCCAGCACGGCACCCCGCTGAAGAAGATGGGCGCCGACCAGGCGACGTACCCCGTGGTGGCCGCGGCTACCGGCAGCTTCGCCAGACTGCTGGCCCGCGTCGACCGCTGGGACTACAACCTCAGCTCCAACCGGCACTCCACCCAGATGTGGGAGAGCGCGTACCCCGCCGCGCACGAGACCCTCGAGTACGGCTATCCGCGCAACGACGCCTACTACACGTCGACCGCCGCCGACGTCGCCCGCGTCCGCCGCGAACTCGGTGTCCCCGAGGGCAGGAAGGCCCTGCTCTACGCGCCGACGCACCGCGACCACGCCACCGGCTTCGAGACCGGCCTGGACCTCGACGCGCTGTGCGAGGAGATCGGCGACGAGTACGTGGTGCTGCTGCGCGCCCACTACTTCTACGACCGGGGCGGCGCGCGCGGCGGCGGCCGGGTCATCGACGTCACCGGGCACCGCTCCTCGGAGGACGTGTGCCTGGCGGCCGACGCGCTGATCACCGACTACTCCTCGATCATGTTCGACTACGCCAACCTGGACCGGCCGATCGTGGTGTACGCGGACGACTGGGAGGTCTACCGGGAGCTGCGGGGCGTCTACTTCGACCTGCTGGAGGAGCCACCGGGGCGGGTGGCCCGGACGCCGGGTGAGCTGGCGGCCGTGTTCCGCGATGGCTCGTGGGCGGACGAGGAGGCGCGGGCGCTGCGGGCCGCGTTCCGGGAGCGGTTCTGCCAGTTCGACGACGGACAGGCCGCCGAGCGGGTCGTCCGCCGGGTGCTGCTGGGCGAGCCGCCCGAGGCGATCCCGCCGGTGATCCCGCTCGCCGAGCGCGTCCCCGCCCCCGCCGCCGCGACCCTCGTGAGGAGCTGACGTGCCCCGCTTCAGCATCATCGTGCCCGTCTTCAAGGTGCAGGGGTTCCTACGGGAGTGCCTGGACTCGGTGCTCGGGCAGTCGTACGCCGACTTCGAGGTGATCGCGGTCGACGACCGCTCCCCCGACAGCTGCCCCGCCATCCTGGACGGCTACGCCGAGCGCGACGCACGCGTGCGCGTGCTGCACCTGCCGGAGAACGTCGGCCTCGGCCGGGCCCGTAACGCCGGTCTGGAGGAGGCGAGCGGTGACTACGTCCTGTTCCTCGACAGCGACGACTGCTACACGCCGGGTCTGCTGGCCGCCGTGGCCGCGCGTCTGGAGGCGGGCGACGACCCGGACATCCTGGTCTTCGACCACGTCCGCACGCACTGGTGGGGGCGCGGCGGCCGCAGTACGGCGGCGGACCTGCTGGCCGCGGCCGGTACGGGCACGTTCAGCGTCCGTGAGAACCCGGAATACCTGCATCTGTTCCTGGTCGCCTGGAACAAGGCGTACCGGAGGGACTTCTTCCTGGAGCACGGGCTGCGCTACGCGCCGGGGCTGTACGAGGACGCGCCCGTCACCTACCGCTCGATGGTGCTGGCCGACCGCGTCGCCTGTCTGGAGCGGATCGGGGTGGAGTACCGGCAGCGCCGACAGGGGGCGATCACCAGGACGCCGGGGCGGCGGCACTTCGACATCTTCCCGCAGTACGAGGGCCTGTTCAGGTTCGTCGAGGCGCGCCCGGACCTGGAGTGGGCGCGCCCCCTGCTGTTCGAACGGGCCCTGGACCACATGCTGTTCGTGCTCGCGCGCGAGGACCGGGTGCGGGCCGCCGACCGGCCGGACTTCTACCGCGAGATCCGCTCCTTCCACGCCCGTCACGTCCCGGAGGGGGGCTTCGCCCTGCCCGACGGATGGCGTGGCAAGGAGATGCGGCTGCTGGCGACGGCGCCCTACGCGTCGTACGCCGTGGCACGCGGGCTGCGCGAGGTGCGCCGGGTGGCGGGGGCCGGGCAGCGGCGGGTGGCACGGGCGGTGTCGCAGCGGGCCCAACGGGCCTGGTACACCGCCCGGTCGAGGCTGCCGCTCGATCCCGAACTGGCCGTGTACTCGGCGTTCTCACATCGCGGGGTGCTGGGTGATCCGGCGGCGATCCACGCCAAGGCCCGTGAGCTCGCCCCGCACATCAAAGGCGTGTGGGTGGTGCGGGAGGACGCGGTGGACGCGCTGCCGCCGGACATCGACTTCGTGACGCCCGGCTCGCGGCGCTACCACGAGGTCATGGCGCGGGCCACGTACTGGGTGAACAACGTCAACTGGCCCGGCACCCTGGCCAAGCGGCCCGGCAGCGTCCACGTCCAGACCCACCAGGGCACCCCGCTCAAGTACATGGCGGCCGACCTGCTGACCAAGCCCGGTGCCCGACACGGCTTCGACGTGCCGAAGATGCTGTGGCGGGCCGACCGCTGGGACTACAGCCTGGTCGCCAACCGGCACTCGGAGCTGGCGTGGGAGCGGGCGTACCCGTGTCACTTCACCTCGCTGCGCACGGGCAGTCCGCGCAACGACGTGCTGGTCAACGCGGGTCCGCAGGCCGGTGAAGCTGTCCGTGCGCGGCTCGGTGTGCCCGCCGGGGACACCGTCGTGCTGTACGCGCCGACCCGCCGCGAGTACCGCAGGGGCGGGCATGTCGACCGGATCGACCTGGCCCGGTTCGCCCGGGACCTGGGCCCGGGCCACACGCTCGTGGTGCGCCTGCATCCGTCGCTGGCGCAGGGCACGGCTCGCGGGACGGGGCTGGCCGATCTGCACCGGCGGGGCGTGCTGATCGACGCGACGGACGAACCGCGGGTCGAGGACGTGCTGCTCGCCGCCGACGTCCTGGTCACCGACTACTCCGCCCTGATGTTCGACTACGCCAACCTGGACCGGCCGATCGTGATCCACGCCGACGACTGGGGGGCGTACGTGGCCAGCCGGGGCGCCTACTTCGACATCACGGCCGACGCGCCGGGTCATGTGTCGCGCTCGTACCGGGAGTTGGCGTGGCTGTTCGCGTCCGGGACATGGCAGGACGGGGAGTCGGCGCGGTTGCGGGCCGGGTTCCGGGAGCGGTTCTGCGAGTTCGACGACGGGTTGGCCGCCGAGCGGGTCGTACGGACGCTGATGCTGAGTGAGCGGATGCCGGAGCGGCCGGGCGGGGTGGAGCCGGGCGGGGTGGGGTGGGTGCCGGCTCCGGCGGCACCGGGGGCTCACTCGATGAGGTGATGTGAGGCGAAGCCGTTGCCCCGACCGGTCCGGCCGGGAACATACGGCAAATGCCGCAAACCCACACAGACTCCACGACCAGAGCCGCGGGTGCGTCCGTCGGTGTCCTCGTCCGGAGGACCGTGCGCGGCGCGAGTGCCCTGCGCGGCGGCCGCAGTTGGCGTCCGACGCCGTACCAGGCCTTCGGCTTCGTCTTCTTCCTGGTGATGTTGCTGGCGTACTGGGCCGTGCCGTTGTGCTGCGACGCGGGCCAGCACGCGGCGGTCGTGGAACGCCTCAGGGCGAACCTGCTGCACCCGCGCCATCCGATGGCGGACCTGCCGGGCGCGGGCAGTCCGTACTACTCGCCGTACGCGGTCGCGCAGGGCGCGTTCGCCCGGCTTACGGGGCTGGGCGGCTGGGAGGTGGTGCGGCTGGCCGGGGTGCTGAACCTGCTGGTGCTGCTGACCGGCATCGGCCGTCTCGTGCGGGTGCTGACGCCGAGGCCGTGGGCGCCGGTGCTGGCACTGGCGGCGATGACGCTGCTGTGGGGGACCGAGCGGGCCTGGTGGAGCGGCTATCTGAACCTGATGTCGATGACCGGCAACCTCGGCTACCCGTCGGCCTTCGCCATCGGGCTGACCTTCTGGGCATGGGCGCTGACGGGGGCGCGGGCACAGGGACAGGGGCACCGGCAGGGGCGCGGTCACGGGCAGTGGCAGGGCCGGGGGGCCGTCCGGTACGTCGGGCCGAGCGGGCTGCCGGGTCTCGCCGGGTACGTGGGGCTGGGCGCGCTGTACGGGCTGGTCCTGCTGGTCCACCCGATCACCGCCGTGGCGGCGGTGCTGGGGGCGGTGGCGTTCGTCGCCGGGTGGCAGCGCGGGTGGCGGCGGGGCGTGCGGGGTGCCGTGGTGGTGCGGTGGGGGGCGATGGCGGCCGCGGCGGCGCTGGTCGCCGGGGGCTGGCCGTACTTCGACGTGTTCGCGCTGGCCGGGGACAGCAGCGTGGACTGGATGCACCAGCGGCTGTACGCCGACCTCGGCGGGCAGTTCTGGCTGGCGCTGCTGGGGCTGCCGGCGCTGTGGCTGCGGTGGCGGCGGGGGTCCCGGCGGGATCCGCTGGTGCTGCTGTTCGCCCTCGACTGCCTGGTGGTGGCGTACGGCTGGGCCAGCGGCCACTACACCTACGGCAGGATCCTCGGGCTCACCCTCGTGCCGGCGCAGTTCGCGCTCGCGGTGGAGCTGGCGGCGCCGCGTCCGTGGGGCAGGGCGCGGCGGGTGCTGGGCGGGGCGGCGGCCGTCGGGGCGTGCGTCGGGTTCCTGACCGTGCAGGGCGGGGCGGTCGTGCCGCGTGTGCTGGACCCGGTCGGGCTGGAGCAGCCGTCGCTCTGGCCGTCGTACGCGTGGGTGGCACGGCATGTCGCCAAGGGGGAGGTGGTCATCTCCGACGGGCACTTCGCGCCCCGCTCGCTGCCCGGATACGGGCCGAACCTCGCCGCGCCGATCTGGCCCGACCCCGCCCTGGACGAGCGGGAACGCGAGCGCCGGCTCGCCGATGTCCGCGCCTACCTCGCCCCGGACTCGACCCGCGCCGGGCGCACGGCCGTCGCCCGGCGCTACCACGCGCGCTGGCTGCTGCTGACGCGGTGGAAACGGGTGCCGGAGGAGGCGGTGGTGGTGGCGTGGAGCCGGGAGACGGGGGAGGTGCTGGCGCGGATCGGGTGACCGTCGGTCCGGGGTGGTTACTCGATGACGAGGTCGACGTCGATGTTGCCCCGGGTGGCGTTGGAGTAGGGGCAGACCTGGTGGGCCTGCTCGACCAGCTTGCGGCCGGTCGCCTCGTCCAGGGTGTCGGGCAGCTCGACGCGCAGCGTCACCTTCAGGCCGAAGCCCTCGCCCTGCTTGCCTATGCCGACCTCGGCGGTGACGGCGGCGTCGGAGACGTCGACCTTCGCCTGACGGCCCACGAGGCCGAGGGCGCTGCCGAAGCAGGCGGCGTAACCGGCGGCGAACAACTGCTCCGGGTTCGTGCCCTCGCCGTTGCCGCCCAGCTCCACCGGCGGGGCCAGCTTGAGGTCGATCTTGCCGTCGTTGGAAACGGCGCGACCGTCGCGGCCGTGGGTGGCGGTGGCGACAGCGGTGTAGAGCGCGTCCATGGAGAACCATCCCTCTCGAAAGTCGTGTGACGGGCGGCGGGCCTTGCGTGTATCGGTCCGCCGCACGACCACAAGTAGAGCACACAATTCAATTGGGTACAACTAAATGATGGGCACGAGTTACCCTGGAGTCATGACGACCACGCCCGCGGCCGACTGGCTCCGCCTCGACCAGCAGATCTGCTTCTCCCTGAACGCCGCGTCCCGCGCCTTCGGCGGCGTCTACCGCGTGGTCCTGAAGGACCTCGGACTCACCTATCCGCAGTACCTGGTGATGCTGGTGCTCTGGGAGCACGGCGATCTGCCCGTGAAGAAGCTGGGCGAACACCTGCGCCTCGACTCCGGCACCCTGTCGCCGCTGCTCAAGCGGCTGGAGGCGGCGGGTCTCGTACGCCGGGAGCGCAGCGCCCGCGACGAGCGCTCGGTGGAGGTGCGGCTGACGGAGGAGGGCACCGCGCTGCGCGAACGGGCGCTTCAGGTGCCGCGCCGGATCGCCACCGCGACGGGCTTCGACGTGGACGAGATCCGCGCGCTGCGGGCACGGCTGGACCAGCTCACCGAGGCGCTGGACGCAGCGGCGGAGGAGGAGGCGGCGGCAGAGGCGGCAGCCGGGCGGGGCGCGTAGCCGGTCACCGGCTCCGAACGCCGCCGCGCGTGAGTGAACCCACCTTCACCCCCCGACGTCTTCCGGAACGCGCCACCAAGTCCCCCCTAACGGGCGATTGCGCATCATTCCTACGATTCCGGAACGTGGCCCTCATGCACGCTCACGCCCCCCGCCTCGCGCGCGCCCCCCAGGTCGGCGTCATCGTCATCGGCTACAACGACGCGGCCCATGTCACGACCGCCGTCCGCTCGGCACTGGCGCAGGGTCCCGTCGTCCGTGAGGTCGTCGCCGTGGACGACTGCTCGACGGACGACAGCATGGACCGGCTGGCCCGCCTCGCCGCGACCGAGCCGCGCCTGAAGGTGGTCCGGCGCCGGGTCAACAGCGGCGGTTGCGGCAGCCCGCGCAACACCGGGCTCGACCGGGTGACCTCGCCGTATGTGATGTTCCTCGACAGCGACGACGTACTGCCGCCGGGCGCGGTGGACGCGCTGCTCGCGGCGGCGACGGGGGCGGACGCCGAGGTGGCGGGCGGGCTGTGCGTGCGGCGGGAGCTGCCCGGGCGGCGCGAAGTGCCCTGGCAGGCGCCCCTGTACGCCACGCACGCCGTCCTCGAGCATCCCGCGCGGCGCCCGCGCCTGGTCCACGACACCCTCTGCGTGAACAAGCTCTACCGGACGGACTTCCTGCGCGAGAACGGCATCCGCTTCCCCGAAGGCCGCTTCCCCTACGAGGACTTCGTCTTCACCGCGCGCGTACTCGCCGCCCGGCCGCGCATGGCCCTCGTCCCCGACCGGGTGTACGTCTGGCACGTGCGCCGCTCGGCCGACCGGCTGTCGATCTCCCTGGACCGCGCCGACATCGCCAACTGGCGGGCGCGCACGGAGGCGAGCCGGCTGGCGTACGAGATCCTGCTGGGCGCCGGGCAGAAGGAGCTCGCGCGGGCGGCACGCGCCAAGTTCCTCGACCACGAGCTGCGGATATACGCCCGTGAGCTGGGGTTGCACGACGAGCGGTACCAGCGTGCGTGGTGGGCGCACACGCGGGAGTGTCTCGCGGAGTACGACGCGTCCGACTGGGCCCACAACCCCACGGCGCCCGGCCGCCTCATCGGCCGCGTCGTCCTGGCCTCCCCCGAGCCCCGCGACCTCCCCCGGCTGCGGGACCTGGCCTCCCGACCGGCCCGCCTCCTCCCGCCGTACGCCCGCTCGCCCGACGGCACTCCCGTCTGGTCGGCCGACCTGCCCGAGGTCACCCTGGAGCCGCTGCTGACCCGCCCCGTCCACGTCCTCCCCCTCGCCGTCGACGCGGAACTGCGCCCCCGCGCGCGTACCGCCCTGCTGCGACTGCGCCTGCACGAGCTGTACGGCAGGGTGGGGCAGGCGGGGCCGCAGGCGCTGGAGGTGGAGTGGCGGTGCCGGGAGACGGGGGTCGCGGCAGGGGCGTGCACGAGGGTGGCGCTCGCATCGTGCCCGGCTGACGGAGACGGTGTCCGCTCGGCGGAGGTGACGGTGGACTGGGCGGCGTTCCGGGCGGGCACGTGGGATCTCCGGCTGCGCGTGCGCTTCCGGGGCGGCGCGTACCGCGAGGCCACGGCGCACGCCGTGACGGGCGCCGGTCTGCTGCGCCGGCGCGCCGCGATCGGCGCCGGGCACGCCGTGGTCCTCGTCCAGCCGTACGCCACCCACTCGGGGGCGCTGGCCCTGCGGGTCGCCCACGGTTCACGGGGGGTCCTGTCGGTTGTCCGCGGCAGACTCCGCCGCCTGCTTCACTGTCACTGACTTCACTTGTCACGAGGGGACGGCCGCACATGACCTGGCTGATCACCGGCGGCGCCGGTTACATCGGGGCGCACGTCGTTCGGGCGATGACCGAGGCGGGCGAGCACGCCGTGGTGTACGACGACCTGTCCACCGGCATCGCCGACCGCGTGCCGGACGGCGTCCCGCTGGTCGTGGGCTCCACCCTGGACGGCGAGCGCGTCGCCCGCGCCCTCGCGGACCACGGCGTGACCGGCGTGGTCCACCTGGCCGCGAAGAAGCAGGTCGGCGAGTCGGTCGACCTCCCGCTGCACTACTACCGGGAGAACGTCGAGGGCCTGCGCGTCCTGCTGGAGGCCGTGACGGCCGCGGACGTACCCTCCTTCGTCTTCTCCTCCTCGGCGGCGGTGTACGGCATGCCGGACGTCGACCTGGTGACGGAGGAGACGCCGTGCGTGCCGATGTCGCCGTACGGCGAGACCAAGCTGGCGGGCGAGTGGCTGGTCCGGGCGACGGGCCGGGCGACCGGCCTGTCCACGGCGTCCCTCCGCTACTTCAACGTCGCGGGCGCGGCCACCCCCGAACTCGCCGACACCGGCGTCTACAACCTCATCCCGATGGTCTTCGAGAAGCTCACCGAGAACGCGCCCCCGCGTATCTTCGGCGACGACTACCCCACCCCCGACGGCACCTGCATCCGCGACTACATCCACGTCGTCGACCTCGCGGAGGCCCACGTGGCCGCGGCCCGCGCCCTGCGCTCCTCCCCCGGCCACTCCCTCACCCTCAACATCGGCCGCGGCGAGGGCGTCTCCGTCCGCGAGATGATCGACCTCATCAACGCCGTCACCGGCCACGCCCACCCCCCGACCGTCACCCCCCGCCGCCCCGGCGACCCCGCCCGCGTCGTCGCCTCCGCCGACCGCATCGCGACCGAACTGGACTGGAAGGCCAAACACGACGTCCAGGACATGATCACCTCAGCCTGGGCGGGCTGGACCCGCCTGCACCCGGAGGCAGCACGTGACTGAGCCGGGGCTTCGCCGGGTCATCGCCTGAGCGGCGGCCGGGAGTTGTTCAGGTACGTCAGCACGGCCAGTACCCTCCGGTGCCCGCTGTCGCTCTGGGGCAGGCCGAGCTTGAGGAAGACGTTGCCGATGTGCTTGTGGACCGCGCGTTCCGTGACGACGAGCGTCTTGGCGATGGTGGCGTTGTCGTGGCCCTCGACCATGAGGGAGAGGACCTCGCGTTCGCGGGGAGTGAGGGAGTCGAGGGGGAGTCGCGGCGCCGGGTCAGCAGTTCGGTGACGACCTCGGGGTCCAGTGCGGTGCCGCCGGCCGCGACCCGTTCCAGGGCGTCGAGGAACTCGTCGACCCGGCCGACCCGGTCCTACAGCAGGTAGCCGAGGCCGCTCGCGCCGCCGGCGAGCAGTTCGGCGGCGTAGGACTCCTCGACGTACTGGGACAGGACCAGGACCGGCAGGTCCGGCAGTTCCTCGCGGGCGGCGAGGGCGGCGCGCAGGCCCTCGTCGCGGAAGTTCGGCGGCATCCGCACGTCGAGCACCGCGGCGTCCGGGCGGTGTTCGAGGAGCGCCGGCAGGATCTCAGGGCCGGTGCCGGCGACGGCCACGACCTCGTGTCCGGCCGACGTCAGGAGGAGGACGAGGCCCTCGCGCAGCAGCGCGTTGTCCTCGGCGATCACCACTCTCACGGCAGTTCCGCCCCTGCTCCGGTCACCGTGTCACCGTACGGATGCGGTGACGCCGCCTCTCTCAGCAGGCCGGCGCCGCGCGCAGCCTACTCACAGTGCCTTGAGCGCCTGCGTGGTGGATCTGGCCAGGGCGTCCAGATAGCCCTTCGGCAGCTTCCGGCCGCGGGCCACCACCATCCGCCAGTACAGCGGGCCCGAGATCAGGTCGAGGGCCAGCTCGCCGTCCAGGCCCGCCCGCACCTCGCCGCGCTGCTCCGCCCCGACCAGGATCTTGCTGGCGACCCCCTCCTGGCCCTGCTCCAGCGCCTTCTGCAGCGCCTCGGCGATCTCCGGGTTGCGGGCCGCCTCCGCCTGGAGGTCGGGGATGATCTGCGAGACGACGGGGTGCCGCAGGGCACGCGAGGTCACCTCGTACAGCATCCGCAGGTCGCCCTCCAGCGAGCCCGTGTTCGGCGTCGGCAGCCCCATGACCGCGACCGCCGACACCACGTCGAGCACCAGGTGCAGCTTGGAACGCCAACGCCGGTACACCGCCGTCTTGCCGACCCCCGCGCGGCGCGCGATGCCCTCTATCGACATCCGCGCGTAGCCGACGGCCGCCAACTCCTCGAAGACGGCCGCCCGGATGGCCTCCGTCACGTCCTCACGGAGTACGGCCGCCCCGGCGGGGGCCCGGCGGCGCGGGCTCGTCCGGGGCTGGTCGGCGTTGGTCGTCATGCGGACAGCATAGGGCGTAGCGACGATACGGTCCCGTCCCCACGAACGGACCTCGCCGGCGTAGAACGTCGCACACGTCACGACGAAACGGTTGCGTTCCGACGCCAACGCGTCCTACGCTCACGTTGCGACGATACGGTCCCGTCCCGACGTAAGGAAACGTGAAGAGTCACGTAAGAGGAGAGAGCGGTACGGGGGCGGGGTCTGGGGGGGGGGGCCCCCCCCGCCCCCACCCCCCCCCCCCCCCCCCCGCGGCCCCCCCCCCCCCCCCCCCCCCCCCCCCCCCCCCCCCCCCCCCCCCCCCCCCCACG